>NZ_JAFELM010000035.1 GCF_016890225.1 Bacillus suaedaesalsae
GCCTGCCAATTTTTGCTTTATACGCTTGTTATTATAATAATAGATATAGTCTTCAATTCTCTTTTTTAATTCCTCAAATGAGCACAGTGCTTCTCCATAATACATTTCCTGTTTCATTAACCCGAAAAAATTTTCCATAGGTGAATTATCTAAACAGTTTCCCTTTCGAGACATACTCTGGAACACCTTGTATTCCTTGAGGGTACTTACCCATTGAATATGTTGATACTGCCATCCTTGATCAGAATGTATAGTAGTTCTGAACTTTGAATCTTTAACTATTTCTAGTGCTTCCCCGAGAGGTCTGAGCACTAATTCTAAGGTTGGACGCATACTTATCCCATATGAAAGAACTTCACCGTTGAACATATCCATAATTGGATTTAGATATAGTTTTACATTGTCTGAACACTTGAATTCTGTGATATCAGTGGTTAACTTTTGATGATAAACATTTGTGTAAAAACGACGATTGATAAGGTTTTTGGCAACATTTCCAGTGGTTCCTCTGTACGAACTATACTTACGTGATTTTCGCCCAAACTTATCTGCTTTGAGTCCAAGTTCATCCATGATTCGTTGAACTTTTTTATGATTGACCTTAACCCCGCGATTCTTCAATTCTAGTTTGATACGACGGTACCCATAATTGCCATTATTTTCGTCAAAAATGGATTGAATACTTTCCTCCAGCCCCTGGTCTGGGTTTTCCTTCTTCATCATTTTAATATGATAATGATAGGAGGACTCGGGAATGCCAACTATTTGTAAAACATCTTTTAGTTTGAAGGTTTCTTTGAGTTCGAGTGATAGCGCTGCTTGTGCTTTTCGAGATAGTTTTCCGGATCCATCTGAAAAGCTCGTAACTTTTTTAAGTATTCTACCTCTAAACGAAGAAGCTCGTTTTCCCGTTCCAATTTTTGTTCGTATGTCATTTCTTTTTCTTCGGTGTGTTTATTTTTTCTATTCTTAGCTTTATCAGACATGGATGGCCGTCCTTTCGGTCTATCCAGGGCTTCAGGACCCCCCTCGAGAAATGCCTTCTTCCAAGAGGCTATCATAGGAGTGTTTGTTAGCCCAAATTTAAGGGCTGTTTCAGTTTCTGAAGAACCTGTTCTCTGCATAAAGCTTAATACATCTAGCTTAAATTGAACAGAATATGTTTCCTTATTTTTCTTCTTCATTAAGCCTTCCACACCAAATCTCTCGTATATTTTTACCCATCTCAAAATTGGTGTACTGTCCTTCATACCATACTTTTTAGCCAAAAGGTTATATCCCAATTTCCCCTTTTGATACTCTTTGACTAGGTTTAACTTAAATTTTTCACTGTATTTAGCCATAAAAATACACCCCGAAAATTAGATTTCACTCTAACTTTTGGGGTGCAGTACATTAACTTTGGTTTCTGCTTTTTTCAAGATAACTTCTAACCATATAGTAAGAACTAACAGTAAAATAATGATTAATTCTTCGTTCCTTTATCCACTTTTCCATCTCTTCAAAATCAACTAAATGGATCATGATTTCCTCTGATACATCAAAGTTCTGTTTATCCGTCTTCTCTGCTTGTACAATTAAGAAATTAATTACTTTATTCGTTTGAGTAGCAGGATTAACCCAGAACTCTCCTAAGAAAATTGGACTTTCATCACTAGTGTATCCAGTTTCTTCACGAACTTCCCGAATGATTCCTTCTTCGAACGACTCGCCTTCTTCAAGCTTTCCAGCAGGAATTTCTAACATAAACTGTTCCGAAGGATGGCGGTATTGCTCTACCAATATAACTTGATTGTCTTTTGTCAGTACAAATGCATTTACCCAATCCGCATATTCATGAACATAATATTGATCGATCGTAAATCCATTTGGTAATTGGCACGTGTCAGCTCGCAGATTTCCGTATGGAGTTTTATAAATGTAATTTGAAGCGATTGTTTTCCACTTTTTCAACATTCTCTTCTCTCCTCAAAATCACCTTGCTTATCCGACAAAATCTCTAGTGGTGATTTGTCTTTCTAAAAACTCATTTAAATGTTTCAAACTATTCTTATCAACTAAAATATATAAAATATCATTTTGTTGTAATGTTGTATCTCCTGTTGGAGTCTCAAGCTGCTTATCTCTTACAATTGCATTAATAAGTACCTTATTTGGAAATTGTACATCTTTTAGTGTTTTACCAATTAGTTCGTTATTCTCTCCAATATGGTACTCGATCATCTCAGCATTTGCATGACCAATGGAAACAATTTCTAATGAATGCGATGTTTCTGCCTTAACTGGTCCAGAGAGAGAAAGTTTTTTTACAAAAAACTGTATGGTTGTACCTTGAATTAATGCAGAAGTTAACACGACGAAGAAAACAACATTAAATATAAGTTGACTGTTTTCAACTCCTGCAATCAGTGGAAAGGTAGCCAATACGATTGGTACTGCACCACGCAAACCTGCCCACGATAAGAAAATCTTCTCCTTTAAATCAAAGTCAAAGAAATGAATGGATATAAAGACAGCAATAGGTCTCGCAATAAATAGAAGGATAAAGGATATAAGCAACCCTCTCCAAATTAATCCAAAATCCATTAGTTCTGATGGGAATACTAATAAACCTAGTATAATAAACATTAAAATTTGCATCATCCAGGCAAAACCTTCATTAAAACGTAAGATTGAGTGCCTATACACCAAATCACGGTTTCCAATTATAATCGCTGCCACATACACAGCAAGTAATCCACTAGCATTAACCATTGCCGTTATACTATATGTAAAAACTGCAAAAGCAAGTGCGAAAACAGGGTATAATCCACTGGAATCAAGGGAGATTTTATTAATGGAATTAGAGGAGAGTCTTCCTAACAGAAGTCCAATGAGTAAACCAATACCCATTTGCCAAACAAAAGACCCGATGAACAAAAATACATTTCCATTATCTGTCGTTAGCAGTTCAATAAAAGATAACGTTAGAAAGACTGCCATCGGGTCATTCGTACCAGATTCAGCTTCAAGTGTGGAAGATATCTTTCCCTTTACATTTTGTCCCGATAGAATGGAAAATACAGCTGCAGCATCTGTTGAACCAACAATTGCTCCTACTAAAAAGGCACCAAGCCAATCTATGCCCAATACAAGCTTTACCCCTACAGCTACAATTGCAGTTGTTAATAATACTCCGATTGTAGCCAATGTAAGTGAAGGGGCCATTACTCGTTTAACAGCCTTCCATTTTGTCTGTAGACCACCTTCAAATAAAATGATGATAAGTGCTAAAACGCCTATTAATTGAGCTACATTCGCATTATCAAAATAAATAATACCTAAAACATCACTGCCCATAACAATCCCGACTAGTATAAACAATACAAGTGACGGAACACCAAGTCTTGAAGACAGCTTTGTTGTGACAACTCCAAGAATAAGCAGGATTGAAAACAATAATATTAGGTAATCGGTATCAAAGTGTTCAATGATCATAGCATACCTCCTATCTACCTTTTATGTAACTACCCAAGTAACCGCTCAATAAGTACCTACTATAATTTTATCATCTTCAACTGCAATTATCATGAAAGACACCTTAAATCTAAATAAAAAAGTCCTTTATCCAAGATAAAAGACTTCCAGCTACATTCATTATTCCTCTTTGGAATCTTCCTGATAATGTTCATTAAGATAGGCATTCTCCGTTGTTGCAAAATTAACAGACAGTAAACTTTGTTCTGGATCCATCCCATAATAGCCTTTTTTCTCATTTTCTGTTAGCTCACCACTTTGGAACATTGGTTCTTTTTCTTTCAATTCATCACCCTCAATTGTTCATTCTCCACTTTAATATAAACAATTTAGGTAACTTTTAGTAAAACTTTACCTGTACTTTTTCTACATTCAACAAGTTCATGTGCTTGCTTTGCTTCCTTTAAGTCGAACTGACCTCCAATATGGAATGTTAATTTCCCTTCAGCGATTAAAGGTATCACTTCTTTAGCTGTTTCTTTTAAAAGGTGTAGACGTTTACTTCTCGTTGATCCTAAGCTAAAACCCAGTACTGACCGGCAACTTGCGTGAAGCTCTGCCGTTTGAAACTTTCCTACTTTTCCACTTGAGTTACCAAAGTGAACAAGTCTTCCATATGGAGCTAAACATTTCATACTTTGCTCAGATACTTCACCTGCAATCGAATCTAAAATAACGTTGACTCCGTCTCCATCTGTTAGTTGGTTGACTACTTTAGCGAAGTCTTCTGTTGTGTAGGAAATTACATGATCAGCACCTGATTGAAGTGCAACCTGCTTTTTCTCTTCACTACCAACTGTTCCTATTACTCTTCCCGCTCCAAGTAGTTTCGCTAACTGTATCGCTGTCGTCCCAACTCCGCCTGCAGCAGCATGAATTAAGACAGTTTCACCTTTTTCTATTCGGGCAATATCAGCTAATAACTTATACGATAGAAAGGAAACAATCGGACATGCCGCAGCTGTTTCAACACCAATTTCGTCAGGAATAGTAAATGTAAGTGCTTCGTTTGCTACTATGTACTCTGCATAGGATCCACTTGCTGGAAAAGCAATTACTCTTTGACCAACTTGTAATCCTTGTACGTTTTCACCTACTTGTGAAATAACACCTACAGCGTCCAAACCTGGTATAAATGGGAGCTTCCCTGCTCCTTTTATTCCATAACGGGATTTTATATCGGCAAAATTCACACTCGTTGCATCAACCTTTATTAACACTTGGTCTGGTTGAATGATTGGCACTTCAACATCTTTGTATTTCATTACTTCTGGTCCGCCATATTCTGTTACGACAATTGCTTTCATGCTCATTCCCCTATCTACTTTTCGATAGATTTATTGTAAAATCTTTACATCATTTCAGCTATGATGAAATCGTTATTGTCGGTCATTAGGTAAACTTATAAGCTTTACTTCATCAATTGTAAGTAACAGGGCTTCCTCATCCTTTAATCGAACAACATCCTCGCCTGACTGTTCTTCATACTTCACAATTCTATCTTCAATAGTAAGATCTCCTGGAAAAACATCTTCTCGGTCATAATGAGGCATGATTGGAAACTTATATAAATTTATAGCATTTAAGGAGCATAATTTTACATTCTCTATTAACTGAGGTGTGAAATGTTTAACGATCTGAAGGTGCGGTCCTAATACTAACGAACCTGCACTGACACCAATTAGTATCGTCCCTTCCTCCGCTTTTCTCTTGATAATGATGTCAGCACCTGTCTTTTTCATTTGTTCTAAAAGATAAAAAGGATTTCCACCAGTTAAATAAATGACATCGTATTGTTCCAATTTTGACGGCTCATCCAACTCAACGTCAACAAAATCAACATAACAAATTCCCATCGATTGAAATTGCTTCTTCGCTTCTATTACTCTAGGATGCTTTTCCTTTAACTCTACTGCTGCAGTTGTAATAATGGCTACTTTAACATGTTCAATCTTCAAAGTTAGTAGATTTAAGAAAGCAGATTGAATACATTGATTAGAAAATCCTTTTGAGGTTAGTAGTATTCTCATCATTTCCTCACCTTAACTTTTGATAAATAGATAATGCCTCTAGTACAAACCCAGCATCATAACCAGTTTTCTCAGATATCCTCGTTGCCCACTCTTCTATTGTATGTAGTGGCTCATCATAAAACTTTCCTTCACTTGTACTTAAGAAGCTTTCAAAATTGTAAAATTCAAAATGAGCAATCTCGTTTTTGTAAGGAATTCTACATTCTAATAAGGGGTGTTGTTTAATATGATTTTGTGAGAATTCAGCTGCTTGTAGCAAAATGTTAGATTCAATAGGTGTTGTATCATAAGTTTGCCTTGAAACCTTTCCATTTGGTCTATAGTAGTGAACAAGGATATCCTTCTCTCTCTGTTCTATCTGCACATCCGCTGCTGGAAAGTACCCTGTCATTCTATCATTTCTGAAGTTTTCATCCTCACAGTCTATTAAGATCGGTTGTATCCATTGATCACCTAAATCACATAAGTAGCGATTCCCCTTCTCGCAAACGGCAATTACTCCTACATGGGCTTCTGGTGTATGAAGATCGTGACCAATTGAATATGCCTTTACGCCTGCTTGCTTAAACTCATCTAATAACCAAATCGCTAAATCAAAACAATTACCTGTTATTCCAAACTGTTCATAATGTTCTTTCATTAACGATACATCACGTTGTTTTTGACTACCCCCTTTCTCGAAGTACCACACTTTTGTTAATGTTTCCATTGGAAACGAATTAAATTGATTCCATACCGATAAAATTTCGTTTGGTGCTTTCATCTCATGCCCCCTATGAATACTCCTTTTTCTAATATATACCATCTATTATTCCAGAGGGTAGTAATAACTTTTTAATGCTCTTTATCAAAATAAGATTTATTCACAACATAATACATCCACACCATTAAAGGAAATTGTTCCTGAATGGTTTAAAACAAGGGCAATCGCAAACGTACACATATTCGCAATACTGTGCTCATAGCCTGAAATGAAAAAGCAAAACACAAACAGCATCATCACGAAAAGCTTCGGACCATCACTTTTCATACTCATCGGAATAAAAAATGCTAAACAAACTAACCAGTTACAGAGAATTCCTCGGAAAAACAATTCCATGATCGGTGTGTTCATCATTTTTTCCACAACAGTTAACAAAAAACTATTAACAGACGACGAACTAAACAAACCTGTTGTATAAATTAAAAAGGCAAATACTATAGCACCGATAATATTGCCGATATAGCTCAAAATAAGTAATTTAGATACCGATGACCATTTCATTTTCTTTCGAAACGCAGCAAAAGACATGTAAAACGTGTTGCCAGTAAATAAATCTCCACCACCGTATGCGATTAAAATGATAGCTGAGCCAAAAGTGATAGCTGCAATTGGATAGGCAAAAGGCGAATGCTCGTTGTAGAAAAAACCACCACTTTTGAATGCAACAATTACACCGAACCCAATGAACATACTCGCTAACGCTGAACGCAGTATATAATGAAGCGGATTAGTTTCATAAATCTTCTGTTTTTTAAGCGCTAGTTTTTCTACTTCTGACAATGCGTTCGTTTCCATTCTCTCCCCTATCCTCTATTTTGCTTATAAATTCACTTCTTCAAAATACGGTCGTAAGATATCTTTTAAAATTTTTGAACTTTGATGGAATTTCTGTTTTTCATCATCATTTAAATCTAACTCAACAATTTCTCGTATTCCTGATCTACTAATAATGGCTGGTACTCCAATGTAAACGTGTCTTTGACCATACTGTCCATCTAAGTGAGCTGAAACAGTTAGTAGACTATTTTCATTATGTAGAATGGCTTTTGTAATTCGAACTAGTCCCATTGCAATGCCATAATATGTTGCACCTTTTCCTTCAATGATCTTGTACGCTGCATCACGTACGTTCGTAAAAATCTCATCTAAATCTTCTTTTTTATACTTTTCATTTCGGTCAATTAATTTCGACACTGGTATTCCACCTACATCGGCAGAACTGTAAACGGGAAGTTCACTATCACCATGCTCTCCGATGATATAGGCATGTACATTTTGTGGATTGATTTTGAAATACTCACCTAATAAATAACGGAAGCGAGCTGTATCCAGTATCGTTCCCGAACCAATCACACGACCCTTTGGTAATCCACTATAATGCCACGTTGCATACGTCAAAATATCGACTGGATTTGTCGCAACTAAAAAAATACCTTCGAAGCCACTAGCCATAACATTATCTACTACTTCATTAAATATCTTTAAATTTTTCTCTACTAAATCCAATCTTGTTTCACCTGGCTTTTGATTCGCCCCTGCACAAATGACAACAATATCTACATTGCCACAATCTTTATATTCTCCATAACGGATATGTAATGGATGTGGAGCAAACACCTTTCCATGGTTGAGATCCATCACATCTCCCATCGCTTTATTTTTATTAACATCAATCATAATTAACTCATCCGCAATTCCTTGATTCATTAACGCAAAAGCATAGCTCGATCCAACAAATCCAGTTCCAATTAAGGCTACTCTATTAATACGAACTCTAGACATGATATTCTTCCTTTCAATTACTAATTGACTACCTAATTAGGATGTAACAAAGCACCGTAATCATACAGTTACGTATATAAAAAAGTACTTGGAGCAGCTCCAAGTACTTTAGAAAGTGTTACTAATTTTATTTATATAGAAAGCTAATTCAAGCAAATTCATTCATATTATTTATTATGGCCTAAAACGTTCAAAGGAATTAGCAATTTCTATCAATTCATTTTTTGTTAGTAGACCTTCTTGCTCTTTAGGAAAACCATGATGTAAGGTTATTTCATAAATAATTCCCTCATTCTCCCAAAGTAATCCTTCAAGATTCTCATTTGCACTATATTTTGCTTCACTTCCGTCTTCTAGTTTTTCATTATTCACACCAGCACCAACAAATGTTGTTGTAGCCGCATCATGAATTAATATTTCAAGTGTCTTAGGCTTTTTATTATCTGTTGACTCATATACAATCTTTCTAAGATTCGCCTTTGGATCATCCAACTGAGTCTCTGGAGGATCTTTTGTCAGGTCAATTTCACCAACGTACATTGTCTCAACTTTTACATCATTAAGTTCAAACGGCAAATAAGTAGGCAACTTAATTGGCAAATGATAGGTTTGTAACAACTTATTATTTTCAAGTTGCTCTTCTCCTGGGAATTCATAAAATAAATTCGAGGATACAACTCCTGTTTGAAATAATATACTTCCAATAAGACCTACTATCAGCAAAGATAATGCCGCAGCGCTTACATAAGATTTCAATGTAAAATGAAAGATTCTTTTACGTTTTCTTAGATTTTTATAGACATCCTTCTTATTGTTCTCGTCAAAGGAAAAATCACTGTATACGGTTTTCATCATACTATCTTTTAAGTTGTTTAATTTATTCTCCATCTAAGAGCACCCCCTCTGGATATTTCTCTCTCAGAAGCTCTTTTGCACGTGTTAATCTTGTTTTGACAGTACTAATATTTATAATTAGACAGTCCGATAATTCTTGAAGACTCATTTCTTGAAAATAGTATAAATAGATTACTTCACGATATTTGACTGGTAATGAAAGCACGTGCATAGTTAGTTCTTCATTTTCATCATTACTGACCACAATTTGCTCTGGTGAAGAAGCATTACCCTTCACAAAATCAACAATCTTGTCATTTAGGAATGTCTTATTGTAGTTCCAACTACGTAGATAATCCTTACAACGATTTACAGTAATACGATATAACCATGTTCGATAACTGGCTTCTCCTCGAAACGTATCGATTTTTTCATAAAACCGAATAAACACATCCTGTGCTAAATCCTCAGCCATTTCGTAATTTTTCACGTATGAAAAAGCCAAATATAATACATCGTTCCCATATTGATTCATAACTTCTTCTAGTAGCTGACCTCTAGGATAAGGTACTTGTTTAATCCCCATTTACATCCCCTGCCTTGCTTTTGACGTACTATTTTGACGTAGCACTTCGTTTAAAAGTTTGGTTTTTCTAAGATATACTTCTTTCTACATTCTCTGCCAATACATACAAGCCTTCATTCGTTTCAAATTCTATAAAACTTTTGGCGTATTTTGTTACTTCGAATGTCGTAATTACAGGAATTACAAGCAATCATTCCTCTTCTCTCTCATAAAGTAAGGTAGATACAACTTACAATTTGGAGGGAAAACGATTGTTCAAACGAAAAATGATTACACTTATTACTACGTTTATATTTAGTTTTATAGGGATTTTCTTCTTTCAATCAGAGGCGTTAGCTAAAAATACAAGTATTCATGTTCACTTAAGGGGAGATGTTGCTCAAGTCGTTGGTGTATCAGTTATTCATAAAGGTGACAAGATTGCATTAGAGGCAAAAAGCGCGAAGCTATATAGTGTAAAAAAACCAGCAGAAATCGTGAAGCCAGATGTAACACATATATTCGTTACCTTAAAAGATGGTACAGTTATTGAATACTCACCTGCTATTAACTATGCTGGCGAAGAGGGAAAAGGTACGATTAATTACTGGATAGAAGTAATAGCTAGTGAAGAGACAACAGCAGATCCTGTTAAAGAAGATGATTCCAATTCAGAGAAAGACTCAACTGATGACAAAAATAACGAGGACACAAATACAGGCAAACAAGGGGAAGATTCATCAAGTGATGAAGAAGAGCCTGCTACTGAAGTAACAAAGACCATTTCTGGAGGAAAACTTCCTGAAACATCTTCTCCATGGTATAACATCTTGTTTGCAAGTAGCCTAACTCTTTTAATTACAGCTTTTGTTCTGTATCGTGTCATAAAGCATAGTTGATGTAAATGAGACGCCTTGTGACACTCATTATGATTTCTTTATTTATCCTTTCACTTTCTATTGCGATTTTCTCCACCATTAAAATCGTGAATTCAAAGGAGAATTTAGAAAAAACTCTTGAAGCACAAGAAAAACGCGAAAAGGTTGTAAAGAAGATTGTAGAAAAGACTGCCAATGAAAGTAATGAACAAAGCACAGAAGAAGAAAAGAAGCCTTATCCTAAAAAAGGTGACGTAATTGGGAAACTTATCATCCCTGCTATCAAAGAAGAATACCCAATTACCGAAGGAACCGACGACGAACAACTTGAAAATAGTGTCGGACATTATATCCAAAGTGTCCTACCCGGAAGACAAGATAACTCAGTCCTTGCCGGTCACCGGGACGGTGTCTTTCGGAAGTTAGGTGACGTTAAAATAGATGATGTATTAATCGTGGAGCTAGGAGAAGAAGTTTATACGTATAAAATCTATAAACAACTTATCGTTGACCAAGACGATCGAACCATCATCGTACCACATGAAGAAGCGATTTTAACCCTTGTAACGTGCTATCCATTCAACTACATCGGCTCTGCACCTGAAAGGTATATTTTACAAGCGAAATTGGTAGAAGAGTAGACAAAAAGGCTTGGTTATGCAACCAGGCCTTTCAATAAAAATAGTATGACAAATATACAGACTGTTAAATTCAATGCACCTTCTGAACTACGATTTATCTACACTTTTATTTTTCTTGTATGTATGAAAAGAATAAACTACTAAAGCTATTAATCCGGCTAACTTAAGAATATCAAATAATACTTCCATTCTATACGCCTCCCTTTCCATTAACAATTATATAATTTCAATTTGTTTGTTGTTTCCTATCATACATCTTATCTATTAGATACGTACAAAGAAATCCTATTACAAAAGGAATGAGAGAACCTCCAGCTTCAATCGATTCAGTAGTTTCTACATAATAACTAAACATTAAAATTCTAATATCAAAAATATATCCAATTAAAAGTAAAAATCCACTTATACTAGCCATCATTAGTATTCTTACAATGTTTCTTTTCACACAAATCCCCCCTATTTAATTTCAATACCGTTTTCATCAAAATACTTCCATGTATAGCTAAATTCATTACTATCTGATTGAGGTAGCTCAATCCATGAAACAGCGTTTTCCCTTAAAATAAAATCTTGTTCGATAATATGGTTGTTTACTCCTAATTCTAGTTTGGATATTTCATTTTCTTTTGTTGTTACAATTATGAATAGTACTGAAGGAGAGCCTTCACCAATCATCGTGATTAAGTATGGCACAAACGATTGATTTTCACTTTTTTGAATATGATACCACTTATAATTACCTTTCTTGTTTTTGTAAAATTGAATATATGCGGGGTGGTTATCGATTAAGAAACCTACTATTCTATTGTCATTCATATCCTTTATATCCAAAATTTCAATAGAATCACTTTCATATCCTTCAATCGAAGTAATCACTTTCTTAATCGATTCTGTGTCGTTTCCATACGTCTCAGTGAAAATTGGAAAAGTATAAATAAAAAATATAAAAAGAAATAAAAGTGTGATAAAGCTGAAAATTACCTTATTAGTCTTAGTAACCATTTCACACCCCTATTTTCTTAATCAGTTATCCCGCCTAACTTAGCTGCCGTCACAGTTACTAAGTCTTCAACCTTCAGCCCCATTTGCACACCAATTTTGCCGCCGCTCACAACAATATTTTCAAGGTAAGATGCACTTTCATCAATCATTGTCGGATACAGCTTTTTCATACCCACTGGGGAGCATCCACCTCGAATATAACCCGTCCATTTTTGAATATCTTTCACCGCAATCATCTCGAGCTTTTTCTCATCTGCAAGCTGTGCTGCTTTTTTTAAGTTAAGTTCTTTTTCAACGGGAATAATGCATACATATAGTTGCTTACTAACTCCTTGTGTCACAAGTGTCTTGTATACGAATTTTGTGTCTCGGCCAAGTTTCTCCGCAACTGAAACACCGTCTATTTTTCCATCATTAGAATCATATGTCATTAACTCATAAGAGATTTTTTTACTATCTAATAATCTCATCGCATTCGTTTTTGCTTGCTTCATCATTTTCACCTCAACACTACTATACAAAATACAGGAAGCCCTACTGTGAACCGTTATGGTTTTCCGATCACTGGGAATGCATTTAAAATCATTTCTAATTCTTTGATAAGTTTTGGTAAATAGGACTGATCCGATTCAAATTCAGAGGTTAACACTGCGCCGTCTCCATTTGGATAGCAGGTTTCAAAAGACCATAATAGTTTCCCAAAGTGACTCATTTTACATTCCATTTCTATAAAACTGTCTAAGTTAACGAGTATAGCATTTCCTTTTAAATCTTTGTTCATCGACTTCAATCCATTCAAAAACCTCAAAATTTCATCTGTTCTTAAATAGGCTTCAAAGTCAACAGAGTATCCTGGAATCTTTATTTGAATTCTTGAAGTAATCCAGTTAATATCCCAGTAATTTTTAGTTTCAGGATGACTTCTTCTAACTACATCGATTGTTATGTTTGTATCTACTCCAATAATACTAAATTCCATATTTTCACCCTTTATAAAAGGTGCGTGAACACATACTTCACACACCTCTCTTTATAATTTAGTACCACAATTAGTACAAAATCTCGCATCATGATCATTGACATGATTACATGATTTACAAGCCTGTACGAGGCTCGTTCCACATTCGTCGCAGAAATTACTAGTTGCTGCATTTTGATTTTGACATCGTGGACAAGTAACGTGCTGTTGCAGCGATGGATCTTGCTTTACCGATTTAGAGATTACAGATAGACCTTCTGAAGTTTCCTTTGCTAAATAATTGAATGTATCTTTCGCTACTGGTGCATATTCTCGTGCTTGATATTTTGCAACAGTGCTGCCATATCCAAAGCCAGTTAAAATAAATCCAACAAACGAAACAGGCATACCTACAAAGAATAACCAAAACTTTTCCGGCTCTTCAAACGGTTGCAGCGAAAAAAAGTCAATGAATGCAATTATCATACAGAGGAGACCACCTATAAAAACAACGGGTCCTAAAAATCTAAACAACGTTCTTGTCTTTACATGTTCATCGGTTATAAATTTATCTGATTTCATGCTTACACCTTCTTGTTTTATTTTTCTATTCTACGAGTTAAACACATAAAAGTTTCGTATTAGTTAGTTTCAACAAGAAGTCGATAAACCCTCTAATTGTTCAACTTCGGTTAAGAGGTACAAATAGATCTTTCTTAACAAGTTGAGTATCCATTTTCTGCTCACGCTTTTTTCCTATTTTCTTCTTACCTATTTCTACATTAATCGACGTTACATGTTTATAGCTCTCCATCATAAAGTTAATCGCGATGATTGTTATCGTGAAAAATCCGATAGGCGCTAAGAAAACCCATGGCGCTGACACAAAGGAATAAAACCCATCGCCAATTAATCCCGACCATTCATTTGTTATTGAACTTGGTGGGTCATTCACAAATCGATCATATGTAACATGCGTTCCTCCTAAAAACAGCTTGAAGATCCCTAAGTGTGCTAGAATGATTAACACTTGTATCATTTGCTGTCCAAATAGGATCACAATTCTTTCTTTTAGATGCGGAAGAATGTGCTTCCAAATTAGAAAAAACCTAGTTGCACCTAATATTTTTGAACTTTGTATGAATTCCCTCCTAAGTATTAATTCTACTTCATTACTTATTAAAGAAGAAAGCATCGGAAGTGTAAGCAATGTTAATAACAAAACCTGCAGTACTAGCCTTTCAATATACGAATAATAAAATACGCCTGGATATTGCTCCCATAGAATTGGTTCTAATACATATACAGCTAACAATGTTAATGGGATATAATGAAATGACTCTGAAAATGCATTAAGGTACTTTTGTAATCGTTGTGAGTATACACCTATCGATAACCCAATAATTAGTGAAAAAACAATTCTTAAGAGAGCAATAATGAACGCTATAATAATTGTGTGTTTTGCCCCATCTATCGACTTCATAAGTAAATCGAAACCTAACAAATCAGTCCCAAGAGGCAACCACCAATGTGGAGCGATTGGAGCCGAATCAATCACATTACCTTTATCATCATATAAAATTCGGATTTGTCTAAATTCCCCATTATGAGCTATTTCCACATAAAAACTACTAATTAATATAATTACAAAAAAAGATAATCCAATTATGAATAGTGGTTGTTTAAATAAATGTCGAATACTACATCACCTTCTTATTTTTTTCTACAGCTAATTCACATGCAGTATTTAGGATAAATGTCGGAATAAAGAGTAATAGCAAGCCAATCACGAATACTTCTGGGCTAATATATTGAAAGATAAAAGTTGTTATTCCCGGTATGTTAAACATTCTCTCCAAGATTAATAAATTCGTTAGCATAAACCACATTACATTCTTAGAGTTGTTGACTAAACTGACCGTAATGTTTGGTAAAATATGTTTATACATAATGGTCATCATTCCGATTCCTTTACCTTTTGCCAGGGTAATATAGTTTCTAGTAAACTCTTCCTCAAATAATGTAATCGTTAATCGAAATAAAAAAACCGCTGGATAAATAGATAAACATACAATGGGTAAGAAATAGATTTTTTCACCAGGTAATGCAGCAAAATTAAAGAAAATCATACCTGTTTTCTTATATAGAAAAATTATAAAAAGTTGAAATGAATAGATTAATAGTAAGTCTGGAATCGAATCTAGCATCGATAGGCTAACCTTCGTCCTTCTTACAAGCTTACTAGGTAATAACAACGTACCAATCGTTAAAAGAATCGAAACAGCATAAGCGATAGCCAAGGAAGAAAATAATAGTATGAGTGAATATGCAATTGGATGAAAGATATGTGGAAACAACGGATATTCTACATTCGGTGTAGGAATATATGTTAAGTCCTCTAAATGAAGAAAACTATTTAATATTACTTTAATGGCATCTAAAAAACCATTTAAGTTAATATACTGACCATCTGAAACCTTGAAAAGTGAAGGAATTCCCCCCACAACAATAATTCCCACAAATGAGAGTGAAAATTTTAATAATGTCTCTCTAAGTTTTTTCATAGCATAATCCCTTTTCCCTTTTTTAGATAACCATATTATATATGGGATTTTTATCCATTTAAATACCTTATTTAAATTTCATTATAATAACAAAAAAATCCCTTCAAATTAGGGATCAAAAAAATTCATTTCAAATGTAGATGATTCCTTACTACTACAATTTTTACGAAAAGAGCCAAAAAAAAAGACCAACGCATAAACGTTGATCTTCTTCATTATATTATGCAGTAGTGTCACCTAATACTACTTGTGCAATATTAACTGAATGGTCACCAATTCGTTCTAAGTTACTCGCGATGTCAACGAAGAATACACCCGCATCTCCAGTACACACCTTTTCGTTAAGACGATTAATATGTGCCTTACGTAATTTACGTTCCATTTCGTCAATACTTCTTTCTTTCACTAACACTTCCTTCGCTAACTCCACATCATTCTGTTCTAATGATTGTAATGATAGCTTGAACGTTTCAAGAGTAAGCTGGAACATTTCGTTTAGTTCACCGATTGCTTCTTCGGAAAGCTTAACCTTTTTGTCTACACGCATTTCAAGTAATTCAATGATATTTTCCGCATGATCACCTACGCGTTCAATATCTCTAATAGTATTTAATAAGGCATTATGCTCTTCTGAATCGATTCCGGTTAAAGATCTCGTTGAAATTTCAACTAAATAATCTGTAATTTTACGGTCAAAGTTGTTAATCGCTTCTTCATATTGATAAACCAATTTAGCATGTTTACTATCTTTTGTATTGAAGAAGTGAATCGATTCGGAAACTGCGTTACCTGCATACTCACCCATTCTTTTGATTTCCTCTTTAGCTTGTCCTAATGCTATGGATGGTGATTGTTCGATGATAGCCGGGTTCAAATGTTTTGTTGTAACATCTACATAGACATCCTCACCAGGAATGATTTTTGTAACAAGCCATGCAAGTACTGCAATGAACGGGAACTGAATGATTGTATTTGATACGTTAAAAATACCGTGAGCAAAGGCTATGGTCATTTCTGGATTTAAATCCAATGCACTTTGTAAGTATCCAATAAATTTTGTATAGAGACCTAAAATAATCATAAATATAATTGTTCCAATAATATTAAATAGGACGTGGACTAAAGCTGCTCTTCGTGCTGATATAGATGCACCAATAGCAGCCAAGACAGCCGTAATTGTCGTACCAATGTTGTCTCCAAATAATACTGGTAATGCTGCTTTAAGGTTAATTGCTCCTTGAGCAAACAACTCCTGTAAAATCCCGATTGTTGCACTCGAGCTTTGAACGATAAGTGTAAATACTGTTCCTACAGTTACACCTAGTAAAGCATTATTACTCATCGTTAGCGTTAGTTGTCTAAATTCTTCTAATGATCGAAGTGGTTTCATTCCTGCACTCATTAATTCTAATCCGAGGAACAAAGCACCAAAACCAAAAATAATCTGTCCTGCTGCGTTTATTTGCTTATTACGGAAGAAGTAAAGTAAAAACGTACCTACAGCAATAATTGGAAGTGCATACTCACCAATATCAATACCAATGATAAAAGCTGTAACCGTAGTACCAATATTCGCCCCCATAATAACACCAATTGCTTGTCTCAGTGTCATAAATCCTGCACTAACTAAAGCCACAGTAAGAGCGGTTGTTCCAGAACTGGATTGAATTAAAATTGTGATAAAAATACCAGCTAAAACTCCCATGAAAGGGTTCGTTGTGAACCGATCCAAAATACTTCTTAGACGATCTCCAGCTGCCTCTTGAAGACCTTCGCCCATAAATTTGAGACCGAATAAAAATATCCCTAAGCCTCCAAAAAATCCAAATAACATTTCCTGAACATTTAAGTCCATACCTACACTCCTTTTACGCCCGTGTCAATGCGATTAGTATCTTCATCGACATATGTATCTTTGCTATTATGTGTATCTCTTCTGTGTACACTATCTACTCTACTTAATAAAGATCAAAGTGTACAAACGAAATAATACAATGAATCCTTTACAGTTACAATTAATTAATAAAATCTTTACAAAATCTTAATATTAGAATTTTCCCATTATTCAAAACAAATAGCCAATCGAATCATATCTCGGCACATAATACCATTTTCAATGATTTCTTCCGGGTAATGACGTATAAAGAAATCAGTCTCTATACTCGTTATTCGAAACCCACATTTTTGATACAGTGCTAGCTGTCCAATACTTGAGTTCCCTGTTCCCACTTCCATTGTTTTATAGCCTTCTTCTTTAGCAGTTTGGATAGCGTGTAAAATTAAATCTTTGCCAATTCCTAATCCCTGATGTCCTTCAGAAACTGCTATGTTAACTAACTCAATTGTTTCAGGTCGTGTTGGTAACAATACATAGACACCTACTACTTCTTGATTGACTTCAGCCACATAGCAAATCCCTCTTGGCAAGTAACTTTTTACAATATGTTCTGAAGGATCTGCAAGTAATAGTAAGTCTATAGGTCGTTCTTCGTTTTGTGATAGTTTTCGGATAGTAATCATGTTTTCACCTCGATTTGTGGTTTTCGCTGATATATATATTGTTTCGCTGGTATATATTTAAATCGTCGAAACCTTGTTTATTTTCGCCGATAAATCTTTCAAAATCGCCGATAAGCTTGTAGTTTCCGCCGAAAAACAGTAAAAAATCGCCGAAATAAAACTCTTTCGCCGATTAAGGTAACTTTTCGCCGATAAAAATCAACAACCTTATGGATGTTAGCTTCGAGTCAGCTCAAAGTGTTCTTCTTCTATACGTACAATTGTTAAATCTAGATGATTCTCTTGAAGTTTCTTCACTAAACTTTCAACTCCAAAGATTTCTGTGAACGTATGACTACCAACTAATAGATTTATACCTATGAACTGTGCGTACTGTATCGTGTATAGAGTTGCTTCACCTGTTATGTATGTATCACAACCCTCTTCGAACGCTTTTCGTATGTTATCTGTAGAATGTCCAGCACCTGTGAGAATACCAATTTTTTTAACTTTCTTTTGATTGTTTTTCCAAGCGCGAACTGGCTCGTCTAACGCAGTAGTCATTCGTTCTACAAGTTTGTCAAATTCGATGGGGTCTGTAAACTTCCCAATGCCTGGGATATCCCCCTCTATATACATGGAATGACGAATGACGGTATCTACACGTAATTCATTCATTAAGGCAGTAGATGTACCAAAGTCAATGTAATCCAAAGGACCATGAATCCAGAAGTGACTGATATTATATTCCTCAAGCTTTTTAACACAAGCTTCTTGTAAGCCATATATAAAATCCCAAGCATCATGATGTGTAACCAACAAATCCACCTTTTCTACTGCTGCTCTCTCGATCACCTCGAGAGAAAGATTGGTTGAATAGCCAACTTTTGAAATCGTTGTATTCGATGTATTTGTATAACCGAAGTCATCATGAAACTGTTGTAAAAGCTCTGTTCCAAAGAGGTTTTCTATTGTTTCTTTAAATTGTTCTAACTTCATATTTCCCTACCCCACTTAACCAATTTCTTACATCGTAACATAAGAAAACAGGTAGTAAAACAGAAAAAAGCACTTAAATAAGTGCTCATCAATCACCCACCACTCACTGGCGGAATAAGTGCAACTGTATCACCAGCTTTGATGATATCTTCTTCAACTGAATATTCTTCGTTTATTGCAACCATGACATTTTCTACATTTGTTAACGAGTGCTTGTCCATTAACAATTCAAGCAGTTCTTTAACTGTCATTTGTTCTTGGTCTAATGTTAGTCGGTCTGTGCCAACTTGATCTTTTAAGTGCGCAAATAATAACACATTAATCAATGATGTCTTCCTCCTCTGGGTGCCCTTTTGGATAAGCTATCGTCTCACGTTGATCGCCAATCCACATCTCTCCATCTTCCCAATGTTCCTTTTTCCATATCGGTACAATTTCTTTAATTCGTTCAATTGCGTATTCATTTGCCTCATACGCATCTTTGCGATGTGGTGTGGAAACGGCAATTACAACGGCAATATCGGAAATATCTAATCGACCAATTCGGTGTGTAATCGCAACCTTTGCTTCTGGCCATTTCTCTTGAATCTCAGTTCCAATTTGCTCAAGCTTTTTCTCTGCCATCGGTACGTATGATTCATATTGTAAGTAAAGAGTTTTCTTTCCTTTAGTTAATTCCCGAACTGTCCCGATAAACGTTGTGATCGCCCCTGCATTTCGGTCTACTACTTTATCAATTATTAATTGTGTTTGAATTGGTTCATTTATCACTTCAAAACGTTTTAGTTCCAAGTTCATTGTCCTCTCACAGCATTCATTAAATAAGTTAAGTATGCTGCTTCTTCTTTTCTCGTAAAATACGGATATTTCAATTCTCCAAGTGATTCAACTGAAATGACTGCCTCAATATTGGATAAGTCTTTAATCAACTTCAGATCTTCTTTGTCTCGAAGCAACACGACCTTCGGATAACGTTCATTTTTATACCCTTCAACAAGCACAATATCCACAAACAACATTTCATAAAGAGCTAGCATATTGTCTAACGTCAAAGAAGCATCAGCAGTAAGGTGAATCGTGCCTTCTCCTTCTACTGCAACAACAGAAGCTCCCGCTTTACGATGTAGGCCTGTATCCTTTCCTTGGTCACCTATCGCTGGTTTTCCACCATGACCGTGGTGCTTAATTGTTCCGACCTTAATGCCTTCTTCTGTTAGCTTATGAATGAGCTTTGTGACGAGCGTTGTTTTCCCGCTGTTTTGAAAGCCTACTACTTGCAGGACCTTTATCCCCAAGGCCATTCACTTCCTTCATCTACTTCTAATAAAAGTACATCTACCTGTCTTCCTTTTTCAAATCCCCGAGTTCCACCGGGCAGCATCATTAAGGCATTTGCTGTTGCTAAAGACGATACAGCATTCGATTTATCAAACCCGCTCGGAGCCACTGATAGCTGTCCATTCGTAAAGTCAAGACGACTACGAACGAAACGAGTAAACGGATTAGGCTTCGGATAATTTGCGTTCAACATAGCTTGTACCTTTTGTAAATGTGGCTTTGTATTGAATAAATACGTTTGAATAACAGGTCTAGTAAAAAGTTCAAACCCTACATAGCAGGCAGAAGGATTACCAGATAATCCAAATAGTAATTTTCCATTCAACTCTGCTACCGTCGTTACACTACCAGGTCTCATTGCAACCTTATTAAATAAGACGTTAGCACCCAGCCTTTCATAAATATCGGGCAAATAATCATAATCACCAACCGAAACTCCACCTGTTGTGATGAGCATGTCTACTTCTTGAAGAGCGTTCGCAACCTTGTCATAGCAATACTCAAAATCATCTGGCAGCATCCCAAGATAACTCGCGTCTGCACCTCTTCTTTCGATTTGGGCACATACCATGTATGAATTACTGTTTCGAATTTTCCCTGGTTCAAGAGTATCCGCTACATCCAATAACTCTGTACCCGTCGCAAAAACACCGATCTTCGGTTTCTTGGCTACCTTCACCTCTGCATATCCAAAGGTTGCCAAGAGCGCTTGTATACCAGGATTAATTTTAGTACCCTTTTCTACTAGCACTGTTCCTTTTTGGGTATCTTCACCTTCAAAGGAAATATTATCACCTGGTTTATACGCACGCTTTATTGATATATATTTCTTACCATCACGTTCCGTTTCCTTTGCTAATTCAAGCATGACAACTGCATTACATTCTTTCGGCATTTGTGCACCTGTCATAATACGAACTGCTTGGAAAGGTAATACTACCTTTCCTGCAACAGCCCCAGCCCCAATCTCCTCTATCACTTCAAATTCCACTGAATTATCTATATTTGCAAGTGTACTATCTTCAGCACGAATAGCAAAACCATCATAAGGAGATCGATCAAATGGTGGCACATGATGTGTCGCAACTAAATCTTCAGCTAAATAACGATGATAAGCATTATATATAGGAACTAACTCACTTTCTCCCTGCTTCGCAAAATTTATAACACGATGAACCGCTTCTCCTACAGAAATCGGTTTTCTAATTTCAACCATAAGGTCACCTCAAAAAAATCTAATATTAGTTAATTTAGCATAAATCCACGTCCGTTTCACTTTTCATGCATAAAAAAATTTGGGCGGTGCCAGGCACCACCCGAATTTTGTCGAAAAAAAAAACACATTCATTCCATTCAAAATAAAAAAAACAGGATCACTGTACATGATCCCGTTCATACTATCGATTTTGTAACCGTCCATGATCCCCTTGCACTCGTTCGGCCCATCTTTTTAAAGCCGATATCTTCATCTCAATAAAAGGTTGCGTCGTTGTTCTGATAAAGTCACTTGAGAGAAGGATGGTCAAAATAAGCGAAACAATGGACATGACAATAATCTGCTCTGATTCATTTAAGACATTTACTAAGCTACTGTTTCTAAACGACTTAATGAAAAAGCCATGTAGTAGATACACATAAAGTGTTCTTGTTCCCCACTTCGTAAAGAACATCTCCCTAGAAGGTACTAACGCTAAAAAACTCATCGTTGTTAAAAACGAAAGTGCGTACACTCCTAGTCTAGTTAAAGCACCTGTTAAACCATATGCATCGAGTACTACGTATGGTTTTGAACCAAATAACCATTGATGCTCAAACCCTGTGTAAAAATAGAAGCAAATAAACGTAACCACTAGAACACTAACAGAAAAAATCTTAATCTTTGTTTCTCGTATTTTTTTGAATTGCTCTCTATTTAAAAAGTATCCGACTAAAAACAATGGAAAGAATACGAAAGTTCGGGAAAGACTTAAAAATGAATTCACTTCGTTTACATATCCAACTAATACACCTAGTGTGATAGCTATAAATATTGCATAACCAGGCTTTAACTTCGTATAGCCATACAGCATAACATTCCAGAAAAACAAACTAATCAAAAACCATAACGACCAATGTGGATCCAATGGATTAACGGAAGAGACTTCTCTCCCTTGAATAAAGTAGTAAAAAAATGAGTAGATACCTTGAAAAACTAAATACGGCAATATCAACTTTTTCGCGACACTTTTCAAGTAACCTTCTTTTTTAAACCCTTTTGCAAAATAGCCAGATATGAGAATAAACGCTGGCATGTGAAACAAATAGATGGTGTTATATAACGTTAATACAATTTTATTATCGTTTACATAAGATTGGATAAAATGTCCAAATACAACCAAAAAGATTAATAAAAATTTTGCATTATCATAATAAGCGTCTCTTTTATTCATGGTGACCTCCACATACGTCTTGTAGACAACTTGTTAGTGCAATTTTGTTTGATTGAAACTGCCTTGTCTCTATAAGTTTCGAAGAGTTTGACTGTAAACCGACCATTGTAATCATTTCGTCATGATATTGTAAAATAGCTTTTGCACTCCAGTATCCAAGGCGGACAATAAGCATAGTCTTTTAGACTTTCAAAACCAAATTAGATTAGAATATCAATTTATTTACCCGCAATCAGGAACCTTTAAACGCCCATTTTTAATAGAATAAGCTACAAGAGATCACCAATTCTCATAGGTTAGCTTTGTAAAGAACATTAAGGGAGAGGTAAGTGAATGGAATGGAACAAAAAACGTTAGCATGGCATGAAACATTGGAATTACATGAAATTACAGCTTATAACTCAATTGGATTGATGAAGTTGAAAAAAGGAATAGAAGAAATTGAAGATACAGAATTAAAAGGGATTTATACGAAGTCGATTGAGGCACTAGAAACTAGTATAAAAGAGCTTATGCAGTTTTACCCTTATGCTCCTAAGCCTGGTCATTCGAGTGAATATCGCAATGACGTTGGTTTCTTTGCCGGAGATTTGCTGGCTTTCACGAAGTCAGGTGTCCGTAACTATGCAGTTGCCATAACTGAAACAGCTACTCCGCAGCTGCGTGACGTCTTAACCAAGCAGCTTAATATAATGATTAAACTACACGAGCAGATTTTTATGTTCATGTACAAAGAAGGTTTGTATCCTTCCTATGACCTTAAAACACTTCTTGAACACGATGTAACGTTGGCTCATAAAGCACTATCTATGTAATAACTAGTAAATCAACATAAAAAGCATTGACCCAGGACCAATGCTTTTTATGTTGCACTATTTCTTCAATATGATTGTAAAGGTCGTACCTTGTTGTTCTTGACTTGTCACCATAATCTCACCGTTATACTTCTCGACAAGGCGTTTCGCTATGGCCAATCCAAGTCCCGTACCTCCGCCTTCTCGACTCCTCGCCTTATCTACTCGATAAAAACGGTTAAACACTTTACCTAGGTCTTCACTTGGGATACCAATACCCGCATCTTTAACTTCAATGATGACATTTTCATCCTTATTCGATACTAGAACTTGGATATATTTTGCGTCAGCAGAGTATTTCACTGCATTATCTAGCAAGATCATAATAATCTGTTCAAGATGATGCCTCGATATACTCACTTTTAGCATTCCAGTTGTGACATCTTCAAAGGTAATGTGAAAATCAGGATGTAACACAGCTACGTTTTTCGTTAATTGCTCAATAATCTCAGATACCTCGATGGGTTCAATATCAGATGGAAGAATTGCTTCTGAACGAGTTAACTCTAATAACTCAAGCACAAGTTTACGGAGTCTCGTTACCTCTTGCATACTCGCCTGCAACGACTCATCTAATACTTCAGAATC
This sequence comes from Bacillus suaedaesalsae, assembly GCF_016890225.1. GTDB lineage: Bacteria > Bacillota > Bacilli > Bacillales > SA4 > Bacillus_BS > Bacillus_BS suaedaesalsae. Next base: position 24,244 of record NZ_JAFELM010000035.1, read on the forward strand.
GTTCTTCCCCCAACGATTCAGCATAGATAAATGTCCTTCTAAAACAGCAATCGGTGTACGTAGCTCATGGGAAGCATCCTCAATAAATTGTTTTTGCTGATTAATAGTATCTTCGACTGTATCCATCATTCCGTTAAAAATACGAGTGAGTTCTGTTACTTCATCATGAAGTTGAGTTTCTTTCACTCGCGTCTGGAACCCTTCATCTTTTATTTTAATCATTGCATGGTTTAACTCTTTTAATGGTGTAATGTATTGCCTTGAAATTAATATACCGCTAAGTATACTAATGATCATCGTTGCAATGGCAAAGCCTATCGTAATCCATAAAATAATTTTTGTCACTTCATGAAACGTAGTTAAGTTCCGAACGACTTCAACAGTCCCTTGAAACGAACGAGTTTGAATATGCACCCATGTGACAATATAATGCTCACCTTCGACTCGGATTTCCTCAATTCCCTCTCGTGATGGGTAATTGGCAATTGATAGCTTTTTCGGAAATTCATTGGAAACAGAGATCATTAAGTCTTGATTCATATCCAAAATGCGAATGAGTTGGTGGCGATCGTTTAGTTTCAGCAGTAGCGTTTCCATATCGTTACGATTAATTTCTTGGAACGGTCGGTTTGCTTGTTCATAATAGGCCGCTACTTCTTCTTTCGTTTTTATTACTGCTTCTTTTTCCTGTGATAGAAGCCAATTATATAGAAGCTCATATTGTACAAAGCTAAATACTAAGAATGTAATAAACATTAAGACCGAAGACGAAAAAGTAAGTCTCCACCTTAACGGAACATTTCGAAAATAACGGATCAGCTTTTTCATGATCGCATCACGTAGCCAGTACCACGTACCGTTTGAATAAAGCTTTCAGCTTCATTTGAATCGAGCTTATGACGCAGGTAACGAATATACACATCTACAACATTTGTCTCCACTTCTGATTCATAACCCCAGACTTTATTTAAGAGCGTTTCACGTGACATCACAATATTTTTGTTGATCATTAGTACATATAATAGTTCGTACTCTCTCTTCGTTAACTCGATAATCTCTCCATCCTTTTTTACTTGCCTTGCTTGTACTTCAAGCGTTAAGTTTCGATACGTTACCATTTCTTCATTCGTTGTTTGACTATTAGGTTGTGTTCGTCGTAATAACGCTCGTAATCTAGCAAGCAACTCTTCAATCGCAAATGGTTTTGCAATATAGTCATCAGCTCCGCTATCTAGACCAGACACTTTATCCATCACACTATCTCGTGCTGTGATCATAATAATAGGTGTTGTTTTGACACTCCGAATTCTTCTGCACACTTCCACCCCGTTTAACTCAGGAAGCATCAAATCTAGTAAAATACAATCCCACTCTGTATCAAGAGCCTTCGCTAATCCAGTTCGACCATTGTCTGCCGTCTCCACTTCATAGCCTTCATACATCAGCTCAAGTTCAAGAAAGCGAGTGATATTCTTCTCATCTTCTATAATTAAAATTCGTTTCATTCTTGTCACGCTCACTTTAGTTCTTTGCTTTTTATTATATATCTTTTTGTTAAGGCTGTGGTACTATCGGCTTTTGTTATAAAGACTGTTTTCGCATAGATTGCTGGTTTTTGAACAAGTCTGGATATAAGTATTGAGAAAGGTTTCGGAGGCATCTTTTCGTCAAAGCAATGAGAATCTCAAACGATTATAGATTTTCATGTAACCAATGTTACGAAAAGAGCCATTATAAAAAGAGCTATCACCTATTGATGATAGCTTCAATTTTCACTTATGATTCTCCAGGTATAGATTCAAGTGTCATTTTCGTTTCAGTTAATTCACCATTTCGATAATAGGAAATTGAGATCGTATCTCCTACCTTTTTCTTTTGGTATAAATATTTTCTCAGCTGGACCATGGATTCGATTTTTTCACCGTCTAACTTCACAATAACATCCAGCTCTTGTAACCCAGCTTTAGCAGCAGGTGAGTTAGGTCCTACTTGTTCGATAAACACTCCTTCCGTTACATCACTTGGCAATTTGAATGTATGCTGCCAGTGATAGCTTGCTACATCTGCTAACGAACGAGTTGCTACTCCTAAGTATGGACGAATTACTTTGCCATGAACCTCTAGACTTTCAATGATTGGAATGGCAATTGAAATGGGAATGGAAAATCCAATACCTTCAACAGATGTTTGATTAATCTTCATCGAGTTAATTCCGATTACATCTCCATTTGCGTTAACAAGTGCACCTCCACTGTTACCAGGGTTAATCGCAGCATCAGTCTGCAAGACATCCGCTTCCCAATCAGCTGAGCCGTCTTGATTGTAGTCAACGGGTATAGAACGGTCTAACCCACTGATGATCCCTTGCGTCACCGAACCAGAAAACTCAAGACCTAGTGGATTACCAATCGCAAGAACAGGTTCACCTAGTTTAATATTATCTGAGGATGCAAATGTTGCAACATGCTTAACTTCAGCAGCATCAATTTCAATTACAGCTAGGTCCATATATATATCCTCACCTAGCAGTTTACCTGATACGCGCTTTCCATCTTCTAAACTAATTTCAATTTTACTTGCTCCGTTAACAACATGACTATTCGTTACAACGTAAGCCTTTCCATCTTCTTTCTTATAAATAACACCAGATCCAGTTCCTGCCTCTTGGTCTGGCTGTAGCATACGATTATTTTGAATATTAATGACTCCTACTACGGCACCACTTGCTTTTTCTATTGCTTTTGTAATTTGCGTTTCAAAATTCATACTTACCGTTTCAATCGAATTCGTCATTGCTGGAACATCCGCCTGACTTTTTGTATCTGAAATCTTATTCTCTAAACTGTTTGGAGATACAACCGCAAGTGTAACGGCTGATCCAATGCAAGCAGCTGCTAAACTTGAGACAAACGTTGTTGGAAACTTTCTCTTTCGTCCAAGACGTAACTGTGTATGTTCATCATAATAACCCATTTTGCTTCAAACTCCTTTTTTACAACTCTGTTAATCATATAGTACTTCGATATCCTTAAAATAAACTGAAAGAAAGATTAGAAATTGATTAGAATTTTATCATTAAAAGGCTGTGCTTACTATCTATGTTGATTTTGAAACAATAGTTGATTGTAACGGAAATCAACTATTGTTTAACTGGTCAATTAAAAATGGAATAACGACGGAGATTCTACCATTTCACATTTCTAAGCCGTTTAGAGCACTTTATTCGTTCAAGTACATACTGAATAAAATATAATAATAAACCATTTATCATCATGAAAGTGAAATATTGACTCCTCTTCATTTTCCCTAATTCTGCAATGCGTAGCTTTTGGAACAACCACACTCCTGGGTAAGCAAGTACGAAATTCACAACTGAATTCACAAGTAGAAAGGATTTTACCTTTCCAAATGTAAGTTTTAACATCCATAAACAACTCGCTAAATACGGGCCTATATGAAAGGGAATGCTCCCTTCAAGAAACCTGGTTTTATAAAACCACAACCAGTGGTTCTTAGTAGCAACTGCAAATTGAGCTTGCATCATAATCGTAAGAAGCAAACTTGCAATTCCATATTTACTTATTCCTTTTTTCCCAATAAAAAGAAGAGAGATCCATGAAAGCACCATATTGCTTAGTAAAAATAGTATTTTTCGATTCAAGTATGTGCCCCTTTCCACCGGCTGATAGTGCCCAAAAGTCCTTATACTATACATACTTGCCAAAAATGAAATGACGTAACCATAAAAAAAACACCGTGTTAGCTTAACACGGAGAATCGTCATGTTTATTTTTTATTGTAGCAAAAGCATGTCGTAATATGGTCATTCACCATTCCAGTTGCTTGCATATAAGCGTAACAAATCGTACTACCAACAAACTTAAATCCCCTTTTTTTTAGATCCTTGCTCATCTTGTCACTAATCTCTGATGTTGCCGGCACTTCAGACAAATCATTAAAATGGTTTTGAATAGGCATTCCACCTACAAACGACCAAATATAATCACGAAAAGAACCGTATTCCTCAACAATTTTCAAGTATGCTTTCGCATTTGTAATGACTGCATTAATTTTTAGTTTATTTCGAACAATACCTGCATTTTGAAGTAACTCTTCTACTTTTTCATCATTGTAGTTCGAGATTTTTATCGGATCAAAATGATCAAATGCCACACGGTAATGATCTCGTTTTTTTAAGATGGTATACCAACTCAAGCCAGCTTGTGCTCCCTCTAAATTTAAAAGCTCAAACAATTTTTGATCATCATAAACTGGAACTCCCCATTCATTGTCATGATAATCCATGTAAAGCGGATCTTCATTCACCCAACCACACCTACTCACGTGCATTTCACTCCTTATAATACGAACATATTTTCTAGTATATCAAATTGCGAGTAATTGTTGAAAGTTTGTGAAACGATTATTAATTTTAATTGGTAAAGCTACTTCAAAAACTACAAAAAGACCAACCTCAAAGGTTAGTCCCTAACTTTCTGTAGCTCTTTCCCTAGAAACTTCGCTAATTCTAGCATTCCATACTTTCCAGCCTTTTCTTCAGCATCACTGTTATAATTCGTATTTGTATTAACATCATACGTATAGATGACGCCTTCTTTATTTCGAATAAACTCTATACCCGCTACATGGATATCGTTTGCTTCCAGAAATGCTTCATATAAATCAATAATCGGGTCATCAAAGTTTTCAATGATTTCAAATTTAGGCTTTTCCTCTACTTCTTCACCTACTGGGCAAAATAAGTCACCTATTTGACATGCATCGGCAGGACATAGTTCAAAGCCTTCCGATGTATCAACACGAACTGCATATACAAATTTCCCTCCAACAAATTCACAGCGAGTAATCGATGCATCAGGAGATTCAATATATTCTTGTATTAATGTAATACCATCAATTGGTTCTTCAAATTGATCACTATATACATAGTTTTGTAAACTATCAAAATCGTTAAATAACTGCACACCTAGTCCTTTTCCAGCACGGTTATGCTTCGTAATCATTCTTGTTACACCAAACTTCTCTGCAGCACTTACAATTTGCGCTTTTCCTGTTGCCGCAATTGTTTTCGGTGTTTGTATACCGAACTTATTTAACTCCAAATATTGCAATACTTTACTTAATTCTAATTGTAGTGCACGACATCCATTGAAAACAGGTTGATTATGTCGTGATAACCAAGCAAGTAGTCCAGATGTTAGTTCTGGTGCATATCGGTGTCCCCGAGTATGAGAAGATGCACTCATTCGATTATAATAAACACCCGTGGGTGGTACTGAAGATAAGTTGATTAATCCTTCAGCCATGTGTAATTCTTCAAACGGAAGTCCCAGTTCAGTTAAACGGTTCGTTAAGTGTATAGTCCAATCGCTATTCTCATGAATGATATATATTTTTTTCATCAAACATTTCCTCTCTATTAAGGATTTAAACACAAGTAAACTTATCACAAAAGTATGTTTTAAACAATTAAAAAAGAAGTAAATCTTTTTCTCCTTCTTTTACTTATTCATAGGAAGGAAAATGGTTACGGTCGTCCCTTCCCCTTCTTCACTCTGTATCTTTATTTTCCCGTTATGTTGTTCGATAATTCGATAGCATGTCATAAGACCTAAACCGGTTCCTTTTTCCTTTGTAGAATAAAACGGTTCACCAAGTTTCAGTAGTCTTTCTTTTGATATCCCAATCCCTTGATCACGAATGATGATGGCAATTTCATCGTCATGTGAATGAACAAGTACTTGGACATAACCATCTGCTTTTGAAGCTTCTAATGCATTTTGTATGATATTAATAAATACTTGCTTCAGGAGGCTAGAATCTCCTATTACAAGTGGGAGTCGATCATAAATCTCAAGTATGATTTCCTTATTATCAAGCAATGCTTGTGTTTTCAATAGTTGAACAACTTGTGTGACAACTGCACTAATATTGATCTGCTTCATTACCTCTTGATGGGGTTTTGCCATTGTAAGAAACTCAGAAATGATCTCTTCGACCCGCTTTAACTCATCAAGTACTAGACCCGTATACTCCGGTGAACAAGATTCATTTGAGGCATGAAACAGTTGAATAAAGCCCTTTATAGAGGTTAAAGGATTTCGAATTTCATGAGCAACCGCTGCAGCTAGTTGACCAGCAACTGCCAATTTTTCGGATTTCCTTATTAAGGAATCAGTTTCAAGTCGTTGTTGAATATTCCTTGAGACAGAAATTAGTTCTGTCATTTCTCCTGTTATTTCATGAAGCACTGGTTTTACCGCAGACTCAATCCATATATAGTTACCTGATTTCGTTCGAGCCCTGTATGTCATAATAACGGTTTCTTTTTTTTGAGAGGCTTGCATGTGTTGTTCTTTTATCTTTCTAATGTCATCTTGATGCATAAACATATAAGGAGAAAGGCCAATAATTTGATCAGGTTCATATCCTAGTATGCTTTCTACTGATGGTGAAACATATAAATACGTACCATCTACATCATGCATGATGATCATGTCTGAAGAATTCTCCGCAAGAATACGGTACTTTTTTTCATTGATCCGATATGTATCTTCGATTAACTTCTTTTCTGTAATATCCATAATTTGTCCATGTACAAATGAAACATCTTCAACATCAATTAGGCTAACATGAAGCATTCCCCAAATAATTTCACCAGATTTATGAATATATCTTTTTTCCATTTGATATTTTTTTCGTTGTCGATTAATCAGTTCCGAAAACAATTGTTGATCTAATAATAAATCTTCAGGATACGAAATTTCGGGAATGGTCATATTGGAAAATTCCTCTTTAGAATATCCGATATACTCATAAAAGGCATCATTCATCTCTATTCTTTTAAAATCAATAGAGCCAATTAATTGCGGCACACTAGATTGATAAAATATTTGCTTGAACATGGCTTTTTCTCTCATAATTCCTCCACGAAAGTTGAAACTTCGAATGATTGTATGCTACCATTATTGCTCTCATAATGAAAGTTACTATTTTATCATCTTGCTATCATTTTCAATTTTTCATACTATAAGTAGAGTCACATTATTAAGGAGAACGAATATGAAGACACCAATTTATATATTGTCCGGTTTTTTAGGAGCAGGAAAAACGACATTACTTCGTAATATTCTAGAGCAGGAAAAAGAAAAAGGACGGAAGGTAGCCGTTCTTATGAACGAGCTTGGAGAGGTCTCTATTGATTCACATGCAGTTGATGAGGAAACACCACTTAAGGAATTATTAAATGGCTGCGTATGCTGCACGATTCAAGGTCAACTAGAATCCCAGTTACAAGAATTAATTCACTTACACTCATTAGATGTCATTTATATAGAAGCGACAGGGGTTGCTCATCCGATCGAAGTTGTAGATGCCTGTATGTCTCCAATATTAGTAGAACATGTAAATGTTGAAGGAGTTATTAGTTTAGTAGATGCCAAACGATGGAAGAACCGAAAAGAACTAAGCCCTCAGCTACAATCATTATTAATTGAGCAAGTGAAGCATGCAGATGTCATTCTATTAAATAAAGTAGATGATATATCCGAAGCAAAACAAGGTCAGCTGGCGTTTGAGATTCAACAACTGAACCCTTATGGAAAACTACTATTTACCACTTTTGCGAAGATAAATATTGACGATATTCAAGTATTTGAGAGAAAAACTCGTGAAGTACACGAAGACGCGCATGTCCATCAAAAGCTTCATCTAAAAACATTTGTATATAAGTTTACGCGCCCTGTCGATTTAGATCAATTTGAAGACTGGCTTCGAGTAATGCCTGATAACATCTTTAGAATAAAGGGTTACTTACGCTTTACACATTCTGATTCTTTATTCTTATTTCAATACTCTTACGGAATGCCGATTTACATGAAAGAGCTTGTAAAAATCCCAACAAATCTTGTGTTCATTGGTGAGAATCTTCCAATTGAAGAAATACGAGAAGCTCTCCATAAATTAGAATCAGAGTAAAAAGGTACTCTGATTTGAAACCCTGTCTTCGAATGCACGATTACTAAATCATTGGGACTGATGCCTAGCCAGTTGTCTTTTCGGACTGACGATCCTTTTTTTTAGGTTTAAAAAATGTGTCTTTCAATGAGAACATTAAAGAAATAGAAAAATATAAGAGTAAGGGTAAGGAAAGAAAATGACCTAGGAAGTTCAGTTCCCCTTTCACTTGTGGGAACTATAAGAACACAAACAGAGAAAAAAGTACCCAACATAGTAGTCAAAGATAATACTGTTGGGTACTTTAATTTAAGTGTTTTATATGCGATTTTAATAAATATCTGTTACAAAGTCTGTATATTTATACTATCGTTCGATTTTTAGTAAACTATACGGATTGTTATGTTTTGATTTAACATTAATATCTTCTGTTGTTATCTCGTTTTCATTATTTATTATTTCCATGTTGTCTTCTATAAAAACATTCTTTAAACCCTCAACAATAAAATTCAATGCCAGAACGATTATGGCAAAACAGAAAACTGGACCTAGTATTAAATTTGGTGAGAGAAGAAATTCAGAAAAGTATTTCGCAATGAGACCACCCCATTCATTGGAAGCAGAGAAAACCTCAAGAGTTGGTGTTCCATGTAGAATATCAGCATCAATTTCTTCTCTTTTCCCTCCTCCAAGAAACACTCCTAGTACCCCTAAGTGAGCAAAAATCAATAAAGCCTGAACAATTTGTTGTACTAAAACAATAAACAATTGGGGTAAAAAGAATGGCCTTACATGTGTTTTAAAGATATGAAACCAACTTCCCCCCATGACTTTAGCATTGAGTATGAATTCTTTAGTATAGATACGTTCAACTTCTTTTGAAATAAATACTCCGATAATTGGAGTGGATAATAGAATAATGATGAATAACGGTCCAATGATCGAAGAGTATTCACCAAAACTCCATGTAAACACAAATATAGGTGCCGCTAACATATAAGAAAATAACGATAGCGGAAAATAGTGTAACCCTTCAAACAAACTCCTTATAAAAGATTTAAATTTGGCGGGAAACAGTAACAAAATAAATCCTAAGATCATACCGAAGAACAACCTTAATACTCCAACTATAATTGAGAGAGTTATTGTGTACTTAGCTCCATCAATTAACATTAGAAATAAATTGTTTCCCATTTTATCAGATCCAAGTGGATAACTGAGAGATGGCGGAAATGGTGCTTTATCGATTACAATTCCGTTTTTATCATGTAAATAACGGGATGGAGCTGGTACATTATCTTTCAATATCCATGTATAGAGAATACTTATCAACATAAACAATAATATCGTTATGGAACCGATCAAGAAAAACTTATTCCTGAATAATTGCTTTATATACAAATCACTCAACAACTCCTTGGATAGAATTTTTCTTCGCAAATAATTCCATAATCTTTAATACTAGGAAGAACGGCACAAAAATGCATAACAAACTTAGTGTTAATAATTCAGGATTCCTCGCACAATTGGTCCAAATAAATCTTAATAAACCATTAACATTTAATACGATTTCTATTATTACTAGATTAGAGAGAGTAAACCAAAATATCGTTTTGTAATGATAAACAAACGAAGCATAAGCATTTCGAAATATATGAACAAACAAAATAGCAGTTTTTGTTAAACCCTTCCCTCTTGCCAGCTCAACATATAAAGATTGATATTCATCCTCAAACGAAAGTAATAAGTACCGAGTCATATAGATTGTTGGTAAAAAACTCAACACGATTAAAGGGAGTAAAAATGCTTCTTCCCCAAATGAACTCACTATATTAAATAATAATATATCTGTTTTTTTGAAAAACCATATGACGAACATCTGTAATGAGATGATGATAAAAAGATCGGGTAATGATTCGATAACAAAGAAAATAAATTTTACCTTTCTTCTAATGCGGCTACTTAGTAACATGATTAAATACGTATTAAAAATCGCGAAAATGAAACTTGCTAATAAAGCAATCCCTAGATATAACAATGTGTTCAAATAAACCTCTTGGAATATCGGGAAAAGTGGCTTCTCCCAACTAACCTCATTTAAATAAGTCCAATCTTTTACATGAATTAACCCTTTCGCAGTATTCATAATGGATTGCCAATATAATTCATAATCAAATTGAACAGGTTGGTATAAGAATAATGTATTTTCTAACCTTCCCGAATCTAGTAATGCTTGAATCTCTAATATATGTTCCATGTCAAATAGAAGATAAGGGATTGATCCCATTAAAAATATACCTGCAACAGCTATTATGAATGGAACGATCGTTTGTTGGATAAGACCTTTTATCATTTTTCAGTTCCACTTCCTTTTTCAAAATATTGTAACAATATTGTAATATTAATAATTCTATAGATCATTCGATTATCCCTTTATTCTAAAGGCGTTTTCGCAAAGAGTGTTGTTTTTCAAATTAGTCGAGAAACACGTAAATATTAAGGTTTCGTGGCATCTTTTCGTCAAAGTAATGAACATTTGTATTGACCTATTAAAGATACCCGAATTTGATTAATAGCAACAAAGTTTACGAAAAGAGCCATTCCTAAAGAGATTCTATTTAATCACTAGAATCCTTCTAGATAACAATGACTAAGTAAGAATAGTTATCAAGAAGGAAAGACAAATAATTTGAATAAAAAGAGAGGATACTTGTTCGTATATTGAACAAAATATCCCCTTATTAGTATAGTCTTTAGTGTACTAAACCGTTTTGTATATAAAATTAATCAATGATTTGCAAATCTAGTAGCTTCGGGTCAACCTCTCTTAAAAACGGATTCATTTCCCCACAGACATTGATAAAAAGCTCATGCATTGCTCTAGTACATGCCGTATAAAACAACTTCCTTTCGTACTCCCTACCATAAACATCAGTAGAAGCATTATAAAGAATAACCGCATCAAATTCGATACCCTTTGCTAAATATGAAGGAATGACAACCAATCCATTATCAAATGTGGAAGATTCCTTTTGGACGAGTTTTACTTGGACTTCTTCTCTTAATTGGTTATATACTTCCACACTTTCTTCAGCCGTTTTACAAATAACTGCAATATGATGTACCCCTTTATTTTGTAAAGATTGAATCGTTATTATTGTTAGAGGAGATAATTTTGTATGATAATCCACAATAGTCACATGCGGTTTTTCTCCATTACGATTAAATGGCTCGATTTCGTTTCCATTAAGAACTAATTGTTTAGTAAACTCAACAATTTGTTTCGTTGAACGATAGCTTCTCGTTAATGTGATCGTTTCTTTTTCTATATGAACATCCTCATTTAACGCAGCATATCCGTTTACAGAGTGTGCGAAAATCGCTTGATTAAAATCACCTAACAACGTCATATGACTCATAGGAAACAGTATAGATAATAGCGCAAGCTGTAATTCGGAATAGTCTTGAGCCTCATCTATGAACACATGTTTTACAGAAGTATTTTTATACAGTCCGAGAAGCTTCTCCTTCAAATATAATAAAGGAGCTGCATCTTCATAAAACAACGTCCCTTCCTCAATGGATTGTAGGGTTTGATTACAAAGCTCTTGCCACAAGTTTGAGTTGTCACAACTGCTCCCCTTAAAAACGTCTTCATACATTCCTAAAAAATCCACATATTTCATGTCTCTTATATATTTCCGAATTGGTTTCAAGTAAGAATTTACAACAACTTTTGATAGGAAATCTTGCTCAAGCGCTAAGTCTTTGAATGCATCTTCAGAAAATTGCTTTTTATGTTTTTGCTGTAGTTTTCTGTAAGCTTTTAAATACGTCTCTTTGTCTAAGTATTGAATTTCCTCTTCTACCCACTCCGCTTTTCGCTCTTTTCTCGCAAATCTTTTCAACTCTCTTAGAAGTTGGTCAGTTAGAAGCTGCAGCCGATTGGGAATCGAAGAGGATGAGTCTAGTTCAAGGAACCATTTGTTGACTACTTCAGCAGTAAAAATCGTTCTACCACTGAACTCAATATCATGAAAAAGCAGACCAGTTTCTGATAATCTTTGTAAATACTGATCTAAGAGCTCCATAAAGTCCTTTGATGTTTTAAATTCAATACCTTTCATTCTCGCTTCATAGCCAGGTTTCTTTTCTTGACTCAATGTATATTCCATTTGGGTAAATGGATCTTCAATATTTAAGTCAAGCTCTAACGTACGTTCTACAAAGTCTTGAAACGTCGTTTGCTGCATGTTCTTTTCACCAAGTTCCGGTAAAACAGTAGAAATATAGTCGTTAAATAAAGAGTTAGGTGAAAACAACAAAATGTGTTCAGCTTCTAACGTTTCTCGATAACGGTATAGTAAATATGCAACTCGTTGAAGAGCAGCCGAAGTTTTCCCGCTTCCTGCAGCTCCTTGGACTACAAGATACTTACTCGTTTCATTACGAATGATATCATTTTGTTCCTTTTGAATTGTCGCAACGATCGTCTTCATCTGAGAGTCTGAATTTTGACCAAGCACCTCTTGCAATAACTCATCACCAATTGCCAGACCTGTATCAAACATGCCTTTAATTTCACTATTTTTAATGATATATTGCCTTTTTAGTGTTAAATCGCCTTTCACGTTCCCTTCAGGTGTTCGATATTCAGCTTTACCTGGCAACGAATCATAATACAGGCTCGAGATTGGTGCACGCCAATCATAAACGAGAAATTCATCGTCTTCATTAAGGAAAGAAGCGATCCCTAAATAAATCGGATTTTCTTCCTGCTCACCTTCAAAACGATAATTAATTCTCCCAAAATATGGAGACCTTTTTAATCGTTTTAGCTTTGAAATTAAGTAATGAGAATGTCCATGACTTCTTTCACGTTCAGATAAAAATTCCGCCTGTTGTTTGATAGAAACAAAGGTTTCAATCAAATCGTGTGGTTCATCAGTATTTACTCTGACATCCTCCCAGAAGTCTTTTCGAATATCAACAATGTCTGTCTTTAATGAATCCAAGTGGTACTTCATCGAATTTATCTTTTTATCTACTTCTACAACTACCTCATTGACACGATGTTGTTCCTTTTCCCATTCTTGAGGCGATAAACTCATTAGCACCACTCCTAAAAAAAATTTATTCAAATTCGTTGACACCACAACTTTAGATATGTTATGATATTATTAGGTTATTTATATATTTATTCATAACTATTTCGTAGTGACCAATACTTATATTATCATGTTTTCCATCTACTTACAATATGTATTTTAAAGGACATTTTTGTGTCCTTTTTTATTTTCCAATAAAAAAAGTAGAGACATAGTCCAAAAACTAGTCTCTACTTTTCTTTATTGTCTTACAGGTCCACCCAAACTGCTATTATTCTTTTGCAAGACCTTTAGTCCACTGCCAATATCTGAAGCAAGTATATAGTTACGATCTATGAACACACCCCATACATCCGAATTCTCCGGTTGGTATTGACCAACTTCTTTTGGATTAGATGGATTCGTAATATCAACGGCTACTACTCCCCCACCGTAGTAAGATAAATATAGTGTATTACCTTGGACCTTTGGATCATGTACAGTCTTACTGAATGTTACTTGGTTATTTTCCTCTTGGGGCACATCTGTTGTTAATTCTGTCTTAAATTCACTTAATAGCTTTGGATTTGATTTATCTTTTATATCAAAGATTCTAGTGTATCCGTATGCAACTTCGTATCCCTCTTTGACTGGATCATACACTTCTCTCGTTTCAATTAAAATATTTCCACCTTGAGCAACAGTTGCAGAATGAGCAGAGCCTTGTTGGTCTGAAGCAAAATCGGTTCTGCCTAAATATTGGGGATTCATAGGATCTTGTATATCGAAAATAACAGTTCCTAAATCCCACATTGATACATAAGCATATTTTCCATCAACCATTGTACTATGGTTGAAGACTGGTCTTGTCTTTTGATCTGGAGATTGCCAGTGATAACCATTAAAATCATCTTCCACCTCTTTTAACGTCCGTGGATCAAACTGATAAATTGTAGTTGGATTCGATGGATCTGTTACATCGACAATTTGAAAATCTTTTTCATTTCCATGACTATAATAATCTGCATATGGATTTGCTGCTAAAACAACGGTTTTATTACCTTGTGTAGTTAAATACAGTTCGTGTGTTCCTCTTGTACCTTTATAAACTTCCCAGAATCCTAGCTTTTTGGGTGTATTAGGCTCCGTTACATCATAAAGCAAGAAACCACCCTTACTTGCTGGGTTTGATGAATTCAACTGCTGTACACTCACGACTGCTAAATCACCTTTAAAGTGTGGTGTGTTCACTGTTTTCACAATGACTTTTTCTTGCCAAGTACCAGGAATTTCGTTTCCAAACACTGCAACTTCTACTGGGTTAGAAGGATCTTTTAGATCAAAAACACGGATTCCGCCATTCCCTCCGTTTTTTGTATGTGTACCAATATAAGCAAATCCTTTATGTGCATATACATCTCCGAAGCTATTTGCCTTTCCATCCGGCCTTACAATCTTCATTTCTGGGGTTGCAACTTCCTTTAAAAACTTAAGATTTTTACTACCTTCAATGGTCATGACATTAATTGATTCATAGTTTGTACGTTCCCCTTTTTCAAGATTTACGTCCCCTAATTCGTCATGAGCTGAAGCAAAAGGTATGTTTAGTGAGAACGCAAGCGTACCAACCAATGCAGCCTGTACTAACTTATTACTCTTTTTCATTCTCCAACCTCCTATATGTATATTTGGGATTTTTTTCTAATCCCGTGACCATACTATAAAATTTAGCGTGATTATGTACAATATTTATATTTAACTATTAAATCGACGCATCTCTACACATTTCATCACTATTCATAATGTTCTATATGTAATATGTACGAGTTGATAATGATAAAGGGCTATTTTATTTAGCAATGCGAAATAGTTATAAATATTCATTTTTGTTTTAGACAGTACTATTGCGCTTTATGAACCTTTTGATACATTGTTAAACCATTCCACTCCCACTCCTTTATGTGTCATACTTTCACCTTTAACTGAATATCGTGTTAACAGAAGACTGCTTGTACGAGTAGGAGGTGTCATGATGAAAAAGAAAGGATTATTGATTGTATTAGTGCTTATTTTCCTGACAGCATGTACATTTATTCAAAAGGATAACTCTAAAGTTCCTGTAGAGGATACAGAAACGTTATTAATGAACGATCTTGATACAATTGTGAAGAATGCTCAAGAATTTGCAAATCTTTCGGAATCGACTGAAGTTCAAGAGGTTTTCCAGAATGAAGTAGATAGAATTTGGAAAGTACAGTTTTCGAACGGAACAATCGTTTTATATGATGAGAATACCGATGAATTTGTTCATGCAGAATAACGCAGACAATTCCGTTTTACATAAATCCACTCCTAGTTGGAAATAATTCCTGTAGGAGGTGTATCTTACATGGCCCAACCATATTTATGCCCAAACTGTAAGACGAATCGTTCACGCTTTAATATCATTGAACAAGTGTCAACATCAGTTAAAATGGACCCGCAAACAGGAGAAGTTACACAGCAATATGATAGTGATCAATTAGATCCTTTCCATTTACCATATCGCGGTCCAGAACGAAGAATTCAATGTGGTGTTTGCGGATTAGTAGAAGAGGAAAATTCATTTGTCAAAAGAGCACAATACGGCAAAGGCTAAGAGAACACTCTTAGTCTTTTTTTATGTAGCCCGGAATATTCTAATTTTTTCTACAAGTTCCGACTTGCTTATGATATAGTGTATTTATATATTTAGAAGAAACTGTTAGTTTTAGTTAATTAGAACTTGAGGCGATCTTGAATGAAAGAGACATACATTAACGTAGATTCGAAAACGGCTCAATTAGAGCAAGAACTTCAAGTATATCGCGAACTTCTTGCTCATTTGCCATTTTCGTTTTCTTATACCGATAATAATCGTGGTCTTAAGATTACGAAAGAACGTGGAAAACAGCTTCCGATGACAGAACGAACTGTTATCGAGGAGCATGCTTCCCCTACTTTCACGACTGACTTTTCACTTGAAAAGGATGTTGCATTTGATGAGATAGAAAAGATCCTATCACCTATTTTTGATACAGTGCCACACCACATCGTGATGATTGACGAAAATGGGCACATCACACTATGCAATGAAAAGGCAGCGACCGATTTTAATAAAGACCGTGATTCACTAATTGGAAAGCATATTCGAGAGCTACTTAGTATTCCAGACAATTTAATTTTGTTACTGGAAACGTTACATACAGGACAACCAATTATAAACCGCGAAGTGTTAGATTCAAATTATGGCATTAATAACACTCGGATATTCCGTGATTCCACAGGAAAAATTATACGAGTTCTTGGGGCTTTTCAGTTCTTAAACAAAGTTAAGGATTCAGAGAAGCAAGCAGTAGCAGGCAGGATTGCAGCAGGTATTGCTCACGAAATACGCAATCCATTAACAACCGTTCGCGGCTATTTGCAATTTTTAAGTGATAAATTTAGTCCGGATATTTCTAGTCTTGTATCTTCCTTATTAATACCGGAGCTTGATCGTGCAAATAAAATTATTACTGACTTTCTTGCACTTGCAAAGCCATCTGACACTAAATTTGAATTATTCAATGCAAATAACTACATTTGTGAAAACGTCGGTAAGTTTCTAAAAAGTGAAGCATTTCTTTATGATGTAGACGTAGAATTTGAGTGCGATAAACAAGTTGATGACGTTCTCGTATCAATTAATTCATCTGAGATGCTTCAAGTTTTTATTAACCTGTTTCGTAATTCATTTGAAGCAAAAGGCACTGACCGGCTACATATTAAACTTGAGACTAGTTTACTTGAAAAACATGTCCAAATCGCATTTATAGACAACGGAACCGGCATAAGCCCGAAGGCACTGGAGCATTTATTTGATCCATTCTTTACAACAAAAGATGAAGGAACTGGACTTGGCCTCTCAGTCTCACGTAAAATCGTCGAAAACCATGGAGGCATCTTAACAGTTAGAAGTAGTCATAAAGGAACTACTTTTTATATACAGTTACCTGCCTTACATCAATCAAAAATATAAAACAGGAGCGAATTTGCTCCTGTTTTTGCTTTAATCAAATAACTTCTGAAACTCCGCGTACCCTTCTTTTTCAAGGTCTTCTTTTGAAATAAAGCGAAGCGCTGCAGAGTTAATACAATACCGCAATCCACCGTGTTCCATAGGACCATCTTCAAATACATGACCTAAATGGGAGTCTCCTTCTTTACTTCTAATTTCTGTTCGAACCATGTTATATGAAACATCAAGTTCCTCCTTCACCGTTTCTTTTTGTAACGGCTTAGTAAAGCTCGGCCATCCACAGCCTGAATCATATTTATCCAGTGAGCTGAATAACGGCTCGCCCGAAACAATGTCAACATAAATACCATCTTCTTTATGATCCCAAAATTCGTTTCTAAACGCCGGTTCAGTGCCATTTTTTTGAGTCACTTCATATTGAATAGGTGTTAACTTCTTTTTCAATTCAAGATCTTTGTTCGGATTCTTCCACGCTTCTTTTATAAATTTCTCTCGCCCAGAACCAGTATGATATAACTTATATCGTATTGGATTTTTCTTGTAATAATCTTGATGGTATTCCTCTGCCACATAAAAATCCTGAGCAGGTAGAATTTTTGTTGCAATCGGTTTAGTAAACCTGCCACTTTCCTGTAATTCATGCTTGGATTTCTCAGCTAGCATATGTTGTTCATCATTATGATAAAAAACCGCTGTTTGGTAAGACTGTCCACGATCCCCGAACTGGCCACCTTCATCAGTTGGATCAATTTGCTGCCAAAATAATGATAACAATTTTTCGTATGGAAATACGTCTGGATCAAACGTAATTTGGACAGCTTCATAATGTCCAGTTTGGTTTGTGCACACTTCTTCATATGTAGGGTTTTCTTTATGACCTCCTGTGTAGCCGGAAACGACTTTATGAATACCAGGTTGCTCATCAAAAGGCTTCACCATACACCAAAAACATCCACCAGCGAATGTTGCAAGTTGCAAATTGCTTGTCATTTTTATACCACCTTCATGTTTGTTATTATTTGCTTATCATTATAACAATCCAATCGCTTTTTCCATAATAATATGAAATAAAAAAAGCGAGAAACTTAGTTCTCACTTTTCCTGTAAAATGTTCTTTAACATATATTTTGTCATATAGTCAAATTCATCTGCGTTTAATTCGATTACATTAACTATCATGTTAAGATACTTACTCGTGATATTCATATACTCAATATCCTCAAACACTCTACATTCCTCTATATACTTTTCCAAAAAGCTCTCAAGAACAATCACTTCTTCATACGTAAGAGATATATGAATCTCTGATTCCTCAATGTCAGAAATCATGAGTGCTTTTACCTGCAAATCAGATAAAATAACGTACTCCCTTGTAAGTATCTTCATCGTGCGTTCATTTGTTTCCATTTGTGAAAAATAACCGGCAGAATGAGCGCTATGCATGAGGAATTGTGTCCAAAACGGAATCTCACATGCTGGGACAGGAAGTTGTATACAAATCTCATTATCTTTTATTTTATTAATTGCCTTTTCTTTTATCTCAAGGGCTTGTGTAAAGTCGATGACTGTCATGTGTCTCTCCTCCATAGCAATAACAACTACAATCGTAGCACGATTTAGGGCACGGAGATAGAGGAACAATATTGCCAATTATGAACTTCTTTTCAAACGAATTCGATCTCTTTTAAAAATCCATAAAAGTAAAGGAGGTACAACTAGTAGCACAAAAAACACTCGAAACATTTGAAATCCTGTTACGATTGACATATCTGCACCGATTGCTACAGCTGTAAGTCCCATTTCAGCAATTCCGCCTGGAGCTGAACTTAAGAAGGATGTACCAAGTGATACCGGGTATAGCCACACTAAAAAAAATGCAATACTAACAGTTGAAACAAGCAAGGCAACACTCGAAACAATTGCCCCTACTCCAAATCGCTTCCAATTTTTCAACTTGTTAGGATCTACCATGATTCCAACATGAATCCCTAAGAACAATTGAGAGACAACAATGATCCAATTCGGAAGTTGGAATGGAGTAAATCCTGATATAACAAAAATTGCACTTCCTAACAATGGCCCGAGCAAATACGGAGTTGGAAACCTAAACCTTACCGCTAACCAAGTAGAAATAATGGTGACTACCACAAATAACAGAATCTCAATGTTATTGGCCTCTACAATTTGACCTAGTTCAAAAGTAGTCGAGCTACCAATATGAGAAAACCAATCAATTCTTACGATAGCTGGTACTAAATAAATCACAGACAATAACCGTATGAGCTGAAATAACGTGACGCTTGTTACATCTACATCCTCAATCTCCTCACCAAGGATAACCATTTGTGAAAAACCACCTGGCATCATACCAATTATCGCAGTTTTAAAACTAATCCCCGTGAATCTCGCTAAGAAGATTGAGATAAAGATTGAAAAACCAATCAAAAGTAGTGTGCTCATTAACATCGCAGGAAGCATTTTTGTCATTTGGATTAACGTATCGTATGTAAATGAAATCCCAAGCATATAGCCGATAATAACCAAGCTACCGTTCCTCATTGAAGGATGAATCTGAGCTTCCTTCTTCAATACAAGTTTCCATATCACAATCGCAAAAAGAGAACCTAGTAACCATGCTAACGGTAAATGTAAAAGTGTAAACACCATACCGCCAATAAGTCCGACAAATACAGATGTAGCTATTTTGGAAAAACTATTCAACTTTCATCACGCTTTCTTTTGTTAGTACTCTACTAGTTTATCATACTTTTATTATGAATATGGAAACGCCTGGGTATATGCCCCAAGCGTTAGTTTTTGCAAAATTCACCACAATAAAAACCTTATTTCATCATTGGCGGTGTATTAAAAATATAAGGCGGTGCAGGCATCAACTTCGGCTTTGATGCATATGGAACTGGTTGCGATACATATTTAAATGTTCCACGTCCATCAGGAGCTGGACCTTGTGCCCATCTGCCTTTGCTGCTCTCTTCACCTCGTGAAAAATTATATAAATCATACGATACAGCTTGCTTTTCCAGCTCACGTGGGAAGGTAGTCGGAACGACAACATCTCCTTCAGCTGCTTCCAATTCTGCAATTGCTGCAATCCATTGATTTTGATGAGCTGTATCACGAGCTAGTAAGAATGCAAGCATATCTCTTACACTAGGATCATCTGTCATATTATACAAACGCGCAACTTGCAGTCTTCCTTGTGATTCAGCATTTAAATTCGCTCTAAAATCTGCAATTAAGTTACCGCTCCCGATGATGTAATCAGCCGTCCATCTATTTCCAACAGAATCAGCTGGCATTGCCCCTAGACCACTTACAATCGCATGTTGTGGATTCATACCACCCATAATTGCAGCTAATGCCGGATTACTGGCATACGCTGCTTCTTGGTCTCCAATAGGAGCATTATCTAATAAACGTGAGATCATTGTTGCAAGCATTTCAACGTGTGCGATTTCTTCTGTACCGATATCTAATAATAAATCACGATACTTCTCCTCAGCACGACAGTTAAATCCTTGAAATAAGTATTGCATCATAACCGAAATTTCACCAAATTGGCCACCTAGTACTTCTTGAAGTTTTTTCGCATATATCGGATCTGGCTTTGAAGGCTTTGCCTGATATTGAAGCTCTTTTATGTGATAAAACACATGTATTCCTCCCTTATTTCATAACATCTCTATTGTTATATTAAAATAATGGAAACTTGGTGCATGTATAGGCAAATGTTTATAAAATTTAATTACTTCATTTTCTTAAACTTCCCTTCAACCGTTACTTTATCTGTGTGACACGAGTCAAACTCCCCAATCTCATCTGTCAATTGTTCAATAGTTGGTAAGTCATCATAGCTTTCAATAATTTCATGATTTAATAAGCTTACTAAATGGTATGGATATTTCTCTTCCTCATATGGGGAATAAATAATGGTAAATATCCCCCCTCCACGTGTAAATAAAAATTGCATATGAGTTTTTAGTTTTTCTTCTTTATCATTTATTAAAAATACCATCGTAATCACCTCTATCACAGAATCTATTAAAACAATATTCTGGTAGAGTTTGAAATAGAACTTAGTTACTCAATAATTCATGAAATAGTAGTGCTAGATTTAACGTTTGATCAAATGATTCTTGAGATTGACCGTCTTCTATAAGCCACCATGCTGATAAAATGGAAAGTGAATAACCCCACAGTAATATTCTTTCTTTATTTAAATCTAATAAATCGCTAAATTGATTGACTCGTTTTTCTAGTACTTCTCTTGGGGAATCATGTGTCCATAAATAATTCCGAAGAAAAGGGATGATATCAACTTCTCTCTCTCCTATAACCCCTTTTGGGTCTATAATTTTCCAGCCTTTATCTGATGACAAAATATTATCTTGATGCAAGTCTCCATGTAATAATACTGGAAGTTTCATCGTGTGGAATAAATAACGAAATCTCTCTTCTGCTAAATCTACTAATTTTTGATCGAAAGGTCCTGTTTTACCATTGAATTTCTCTCTTATTCTGTTTAATCCTTGTGTCCAATCTACAATTGATGGAAATGAATGCCCTACTTTCGGTTCTTGCCAAATGGACTCCATTAATTTAGCCGTAACCTCTACCGCTAAAGTATCATCCATTATATGGCTTAACGGTACTCCCGGTTGCAAGTGTTCCATTATTAAAAACCCGTCTTCATGATCGTATTCTAATAGGGTTACAATTTGTCCGTTCTGGTAGTGAGTTAACCAGTTCGCCTCCCTTTCTAACTCTTTGTTCGGCACGGACATTTTCACTACTACTCTTTTTCCTTCTACATTGACTGCAGGTACCACAAAATTATACGACAACTTAAAAGGAGATGATGCCGTGAACGTAATTGCATATTTCTTTTCAATACGTTTCAATAACTGCGGTAACTCTTGTAGCCATTGTTTTCCTTTTTCATGATGAATAGCTATTAAAGTTGTTTTTAATTTTTCTGGTATGACCATTTTTTTCTCCTATAAAAAAATAATAGAAGCGGAGACCTCCGCTTCTTACATCACGACATTTTCTAAAACAGGAATGACGATTTCTACTTCTTCACCATCATGATTCGTTAATTCTACACCATCACAGGAAGGACTAATTTGAGCAACTCCAACTTCATTAATGGCCATTATGATTCCTTCCGCACCATTGATATAACAAGCAATTGGCTCCTGACAGCTGAATGGTTCCTCTAGATATACTTGTATTGTTTTAGGAAAGAGCTTCATCCCCGTTTTATAGGAATAATAGCTTTCAAGACTTTCCATCCATTGAGCAAATTCTCCTATTCCACTAATGATCTTGCCTTTTAGTACCTTCATGTTCTTCCTCCTTTAAATCAATTGTTTGATATCGTACACCTTTCCATTTTCAATTTCAGAAGAGTCCAGTAAGTTTAGTAAGACTGAACCAACATAATCTGTTGTTCGGAGCATACCTTCTTCTTTATAACTTTTGAAAATATCAATAGTCTCAAATTGTTCCTTTGATTTAGAACGAATTGTCGTCTGCATAGTCGTATCCATGAT
Source organism: Bacillus suaedaesalsae (assembly GCF_016890225.1). GTDB lineage: Bacteria > Bacillota > Bacilli > Bacillales > SA4 > Bacillus_BS > Bacillus_BS suaedaesalsae. Next base: position 46,923 of record NZ_JAFELM010000035.1, read on the forward strand.
TCCTGGTGAAAAAGAAATGACAGTCGCAGGATACTGCTCTTTCCCTTGTTCAAGTCCTACCGTTTTCGTAAACATATCCAAGCCTGCTTTTGTCGAGCAATAAACACTCCAACCAGAATATGGATTGTTCGCAGCACCACTCGATACATTAACAACTCTCTTGGATGTGTTAAGAGCTTGTGTGTTTTCTAGAAATAAGTTTGTCCACACCATTGGGGCTAATAAATTTGTTTCCACATTCATTTTAATTTCGTTAGATTCCATACTTCCAACGGTATTGATCGGCTCAATAACTCCAGCATTATTAATAAGTGTAATCGAATCAATCTCATCAATATTAACTCTTTCAAAAATTGTATTGAATACACTTTCAGTCTCGTCTATATGTCCAACGTTAACTGTATGCCAATGTAGCGTCACTTCTAAATCTTTCGCTTTCTTTACTAATTCGTGATTAATAGAACGTGACACAGCAAAGACAGTATTCCCCTTTTTAAATAGAAGGTTGACAATGGATTGTCCAAGTCCTTTCGATGCACCTGTAACGATATAGTAGTTCATGTGAAGTCTCCTTTTTCTATCTTCTTTTTCATTATACAGAATATCTCTACTATTTTTAAAAGTAACTCGTCTTTTTTTCTCGATGTTATTCAACACGAAATGTCTGAATCTGTCATGTTACCTTTTAAAATAGTTTTATTTGTCAAATGTCAATTTTTCCACATTACTGCAATTGAAGTAAAAAAATAGTTGTAGGATTCCCTCTAAGGTTTTCCTACAACTACTATTTTGATCGCACCACAAGGTCTGCGCTCTTTAAAGGTTGAATATTTTGTAGATAATAATCTTCAGCCTTCCAATATCGTTCTTCAAACTTTTTCACATTTTCTTGTGTTTTTAAACTTTCTCTCTTGAAACGAACCTCCCTGGCACAATCTAAATACAAAACAAAATCAAAATATTCTCTCCACTCGTCCCTTTGCAAAAAAACCCCTTCAACAATTATCACTCCGTTATTAGGTAACATAACTCTCTTGTGCGTATGTGTATCTGTTTCACCACAATAATAAGGTAAAACAACTGTGTTTGAAGCTTTTAGACTACGAAAAAAGTTGTCAACCAACCATTGTGTATCCCACTGAAGTTGATAGTACTCAAACCACTCTTCATGTCCAGTATTGTAGCGGTTACTCCGTTTCACGATATAGTCATCAATATGAAATATGTGAAACGGGCGATCATTTTCCTTTAAATAATGACCAATCTCCTTTACAAACGTTGTTTTACCTGAACGACTTAAACCATCAACTCCAAGGATAAATCGCTGGCCATTTAGATCTCTACTTTTATCTAATAATTCATTTAAGTTCATCAAGTATACCTCGTCTATAGTTACATATGTAAATGTAATAACTAGTTATTAGACTCCTTATAAACGTATCACTCTTGTTTATCGTTTTAAAGTTAATGAGTTTTAATAGAACTCACACACATACTTTCCAATAAATTGGAAATAGTAGTATAAGATTCATTTAACTATTTTGATTGGAGCAAGAAATCATGCATATTATCATTACTTTGTTATTAATACTATTAGCTTTCTTAAAAGGAAATTGGAGAGATTGGCAAAAATACTCCACGACCATTATGTATGTAATCATTTGTAATTTACTATATAACGTAATTTGCCAAGATTATTATCTATGGAGATATGAGCCCGATTTTCTACTGCATTCTCATTCATTGACTGATTTATTATATTCTTTTTTCTGTTTACCTGCTATTACACTTGTTTATTTAACTCATTATCCGAATAACACACCTTTTTCGAAGCAGTTCCAATATATAGTTATTTGGGTGATCGGTTCGTTGATCGTAGAATACCCTATATACAAATTTGACAGGTTATTGCTTCTAAACGGTTATGAGTATTGGATGGAAGTAATCTTTTATAGTTTAATGTATAGTATGATAAGATTGCATCAATCAAAGCCACTATTAACATATGGTTTATCAGTTATCATTGCAGTATTTATGATTTGGTATTTTGACGTACCAATAAAATAAGTAATTCAAATCCATTCTTGTCCCTTACCACTCTTAATGATTTTCATACTATATAATACCCCTTCATGAGGAGGTGGTATAATGGGATATCAGAATAATAGCTTTGCGTTACTCGTTGTGTTGTTTATTTTATTGATCATCGTTGGCTCAGCTTATGTAAGATAGTTTTCTGTACGTTCACTTTCCACTCCAAAACCCTAATAGCACGCTTGGAGCATGTTATAACATGCTCCATATTTTATTTATGTCGATCAATAAAATCTTCAAGTGGGTCACATGCACTAAATGTGAAACAAAAAGGTATGACAGCTACGTGTATTAATGTGTATTGAGTATTTTTTGTTCGTTTGCACCGTCAACTTTATTTTGTTTCCTTCACCTATTATGTATTTCAGTATGTAGAATCACAGTTTCTCTCATAATTCCCCTATCTCAACTAACTTCCTTATAAACTCTTTATCCTCTGGATATGATAAATCTAGCAAGTCAATTTCCTCAATTGACTTCCAACTGATATCGTAAATAAGATTGTCAGGGTCTTGGATTTTTTTCTCTCCTGAAACTACATTTAAAAGAAAATATTGTACTTCAAATTCTATTTCATACTCTTTATAATAGCCAGTCTTCGTATGTAAAGTCTGAATAACCTCAACATCATACCCTGTCTCTTCTTTAAGCTCTCTAATACAACACTCTTCAAACGACTCTCCTTCTTCTCTTCCCCCAGAAGGAATCGTCCACTTCTTCAATTCATTTTCTCTACCTTGTAAAACCATTAAAACTTCAGAACAATTATTGATGCAAACACCCGCTGAACCGTACCATTTTTTCATGTGCAATACTCCTAAAACATTTTATTTTACATAACTAAATATCTCCTCTATCCATTGTGAGTCTTCAGTTACTCCTAACTCTGCACAAAGCTTCGTGTGTACGTATTTAAATTCAAAAATGACCGAGTTCATTGTTTTCATTATGGTTTCATCGTCTCTTTTACAGGTATCCCAGCACATTAATTTGGAAAGTTGTTCTTCGCTTAATACACTTTGCTGACCTTCAATTTTTGACCAGTTACCAAGCGTGTTTGGCTGTATACCTTTTTCCATATACCACCCGTTAGCTACTAGCATCGATAGTCCGTTTATCATTGTGAATACGTATTTATATTCGTTTCTCATGATTCTCCGGTAAACCTCATGAATATAAGCAAATACTTTTCCTCGCCACACCTCAAACTCTTCAATGGTTAAAACGTACCTAATTCCATGAGAAAGCTGTTTCAATTCACATAATACATGTTTTGGATCATACACAATTTTAATATCTATTAAATAGATAGAAGGTTTTAGGTCATGTATTGTGTAATAAAATACATCAGCTTTGATAAACGATTTATAATGGATAACTGAATGAGTTGCCCAAGGAATATCTTCGTAAAAAAGAACATCTCCCCAACTCTTTCCTCGTTCCTTTTTGTTCGATCGATATGTCTCGAATAAAGTGTCCTTTACAACAATCCTCAAATCAATATCCGAATACCAATCTTCTCTATTTTCTGCAATAGAGCCACCGTAAAAAAATCCAATTTTACCTCTGTCATTTATTAAATCTCTCTCCATTACATGCATTAGTTTTCTTCGTTCTAATGGAAGGTTTTTATCTCTCGTTTCGAATTTAGTTCCAAATCCCACACATATACTAAATCACACTCCTGCTTTTTTCCTAGTACCATCATGTTTGATCCATTTTTACAAAATATCATCCTTTAAAATCGAATAAAGCTTAATATCACGGTGTTTTTCTTTCAAAAGCATTGATTTCCTTAAAGTTCCTTCATACTGCATACCAGCTTTTTGCATAACTTTCTCTGAACCTATGTTTTCAAGTAGGCACCTGGCTTCAATTCTAACTAGATTCATTTTTTCAAAGCCAAACTGAATCACTGCCTGTGCAGCTTCCGTCATCAGTCCCTTACCCCAGTAATCCTGTGATAGAATATATCCAATTTCAGCTTTTCTATGTTTACGATTCCACGCAACAAAATCAATTGTCCCGATAAGTTTGTTTGTTTCCTTATCCTCAATTCCCCAAAAGGCACCACTACCGTCTTCATATTGTTGTAATATATGATCCAAGAACAATTGTGCATCGGTTATCGATTGATAGGTGTACCAGCTCACATACTTCGTTACTTCATCATTAGATCCATATTCAAACATATCTTGGATATCGTCTTTTCTCAATTTTCGTAATATAAGACGCTTCGTTTCTAGAGTTTGCAAGTCTTGTAGGAGAAACGTTTCCATTCTAAACACTCCCTTAAAATTCAACTAAAAAAGGATGTGTATCTTCCTTTAAGCAAAGTTCAATTCTCTGTCTAAAATTCGTATGAGTAACCATTTCTAATGCTTCTTCAATTGGGAAAAATCCAACCTCTAAACTCTCTGGTGTTGTCGTTAATTCTCCCCCTACAGCTCTTGCTAAAAATAACGTGTTACATATACTTCTATTTACATTTTGAAATATCCCGCAAAACTTTGTCACTTCAATATCTATACCTGATTCTTCTTTTGTTTCTCTGACTGCTGCGTCTCTTAAAGATTCTCCTTCTTCAACTTGCCCCCCCGGCATTTCCCATCCACGACGAGGTCCTTTGATTAATAAAAGTTCATTCTTTTCATTTAGTACAATTGCTGCTGCTGATACAATATGTTTTGGTGGTTGCATTATAAATCTCCTTTTCTATGAAAATATTCTTTTAACAGTTCTTCTTGTCTTGAAAATGCTAGTTCTTCCCAGGGCAGCTCGCCAATTGGAAACCATCTCACCTGCAAAGACTCGGAGGATGTGTTTAGTTCACCATCTAAAATTATTGCTTCAAAAAAGACGATAATGGAATCCGGTGTCCCCTTTGCACCAATTAATTGCCCACAACTCACAACCAATCCAGTCTCTTCCAATACTTCTCGGACCAGCGCGTCTTCCGGTGTCTCACCTAATTCAGCAATCCCACCAGGCAATGCCCATTTTCCAAAATGAGTTGCGCCTGCACGCTGTTCTAATAAAATGGAATCATTCTGTAAAATGATTCCCGCAACAGCACCAGCTTGATTTTGTGTATAGTGCTCAGTGGGACACATTGGGGCACCCGTTTCACTTTTCATTAACTTCATTCCACAACGTGGACAGTATGCATATTCCATTACACATCATCTTTCTCTTGGAATCTTTGTAGGATCGGTAGAGTATAGTCATCCCATTTTTCCTTATCGAAAATGGAAATCCATTGTACGTCAATGATGCCGTTATTATCCTTTAGTTCCTTATTTAATTCTAGTAGACCTGAAACAATTTTTACTGTATAAGTATATTTGCTTTTTCCTTTATACAAAAGTTCATTAATCTCTACATCAAAACCAGTTTCTTCTTTAACTTCTCTCACACAAGCTTCCTGTGGCGTTTCTCCTTCTTCAATACTGCCTCCCGGGAAGTTCCAAACAATATCTCCACGCTCGACATATTGTTTCACCATGAGAACTTCGTTAATTTTCATGATAAAGCCTTGTGATATCATTACTCTACAACCTTTATATCATTCAACGGCCAATAAACTAGGTTTGTTTTGCCTATCATTTCTTCCATTGGTACAACACCTAAACTTGGATTTCTACTATCAATGCTATTAGATCTGTTGTCTCCCATTACAAACAAAGTTCCTTCTGGGACAGTGTCTTGACCGATGATTTCCATTAAACTGAAATCTTCCGTTAACTGACCTTCAAACGCTGTTTCTTGTAGTTGTTCCTTATATGTTTGCAAATAGGGCTCCTCCTGTGCTTTTCCGTTTATGTATAATACATCATCCTTATATTCAATGCGATCACCTGGTAAACCTATTACTCTCTTAATATAGTCTTTCTCTTCTGTTGCATGAAATACTACGATATCAAATCTTTCCGGCTCACCAATTTTGCTCACAACCATTCGTTCACGATCATGTAACGTAGGCATCATTGAATCACCATCAACTACAATTGGAGCAAATATGAAATTTCGTATTATGATAACCAAAATAATAGCGATAGATAACGGTTTTATCCATTCCCATACTTCATTAAAACCTTTCATTACAACCTCCTATAAGCTATTTGTCTTTTGAGTAGTATTTGTTAATTTTAAAATTGCCTTAATCATAAGTTCTGGATCTTCCAAATGAACAGAGTGCCCTGTATTTGCATGTATATGCTCTGTTCGCTTTGTTAATTTTGCCAGTAATCGTTGATGTTCTTGCCATTGTTTTGACTCATTTTTCGCACTGATGACAACAACAGGCAACTCTTTATTTAAAGGCTTAGACTCGAATAGCTGTTTAGCAGAAAGTGAGCAATCCATATATTCACGATACGCTGCTTGAAATGCACCTAATTTATATCCGATATATTTTAGTGCATCATTATATTCAGGACTTAAGAATTTCCGACCAATTTTCTGCCTTAATAGTCTTGGTAAACCCATCAACGAGGTCACATAACCAACTGTAACAAAGCAAGCTTTTTGAGTTTTTGAATTCTGTTCTTATTTTCTTTTGACATCACATAGTAATTTTCATGTGCAGCATCCTCTAATACTCCTACTACTTAATCTGGATACATGCTAGCAAACAACCGCATTGAAAGACCACCATAAGAATGACCGACTAATACGTAAGGTGGTTTAATTTTGAGTCTAAGCAACTTTAGGTAAGTTATTAGATTTTCTAAAAGAAATCAAAGAATTAACCGGTCAACAACCTCCGGTTGTATTAGAATCTACAGGACATTATCATAAACCAGTTGTTCAGTATTTAGATGAGCGTCACTATTTATTAATTATTGTTAATCCACTTATTTCTCATAAGGCAAAAAGCTCTAGCTTACGAAAAGTAAAGACAGATGCAGTTGATGCATATCGTCTGTGTGAGCTTTACTATAAAGAGGAACTAGAGCCTTATAAAAAACGAGGAATAAGGCTCTTAAATCTACGTAATCTCACAAGGCAGCACTCAAATATAACCGATATGTATGTACAAACAAAGTTACAATTTCAAGCAGTTTTAGATCAAGTATTTCCTGAATATAGAGGAGTTTTTGGTGACTTATATTCTCTGGCTTCTTTAATTATTCTTCAGGAGTATCCTTCATCAGAAGATATCTTAATATCTAGTGAAGATGAATTAGCCACTAGATTAAAGGAATTATATAAAAAGGGATCTAAGAAATGGATTAATGAAAAAGTCCAACTTCTTAAAGCTGCGGCAGCTCGTAATCCATTTCAAAAGAACTTATACCAAAGCCATCTATTAAGCATGGATATGTATATTAACATGCTTCTTCAATACAAAGAGCATCTATCAAAGTTAGAAGCAGAGATAGACACTCTCGCAAAAGATATTGAAGAATATAATATAATCCAATCTATTCCTGGCATCGGAGAGAAAATCGCCGCCACGATTATTTCCGAAATTGGTGAAATAGATCGGTTTAACAACCCTAAACAACTTGTTGCATTTGCAGGTATAGATCCTGAGGTATTTGAATCCGGAAAGTTTAAAGCTACCCTAGTTCGAATTACTAAACGTGGCTCAAGCAGATTAAGGCATGCCCTATACATGGCAGTTCGGTCTGGAATACGTGACTCACGTAAAAAGAAAACTACTGAAGAAATAATCCCGAGAAACAAGAGATTAAGAGAGTTTTACGATAAGAAACGTAGTGAAGGTAAGCTTTTTAAAGTAGCTGTAATTGCTTGTGCAAATAAACTTTTACAATGGATATTCGCCCTATTGAAGAACAGAACCACTTTCCAAGATATTGCATAGTACCTAGACTTATCTAAACAATGAAAACCCCCCAAATTTTGGATACATGAGGTTTATTTGGCATGCATATTTTTATTATATCATGATAGATTTTAAGTTTTCATTGAAAAATGTTGACAAACTATTGGCTGGTTTAGTCAAAAACTTAATGTTCTGTCTTTTGTTAACTCAATTTATTTTTTCCACCAGGAAAAACTATTCTATCTAATCCATCAACATCTTATTAAAGTCCTCAAGAGGGACCTCTTTATCTCCTGCAAATTCAGGTAAGAAATACTCCTCACTTGATAGTTGTTTTACTTTATTATCTTTTAACTGAAACTTACCTTGATATGCACCTAATGGAATATACGCACCTTCAATCTGTGGACCAACAAACGGTTCTAAAAACAAAAATAAATGCTCTCCTACTATCATAGGTCTAACTCCGTTTAGGGACATTTTAACCTCTGGTAATTCCTCGTTTTCTTTCCCCAAAGGTTTATATTCTCCTCCCGTTTCAATTATATTAATGGTTTCTTCATGGCTAACATTACCTTTCTTTGTGGATAAGATTTTAACTTTAGATATGGTAAATGGCATATCTGAATGTATTATCGTTTTTTGTCCTATGACTTCAACCTCAGCAATAATAGTAGCATCCTTTTTAAGTTGCTTAAAATTTTTATAGGATACGGTTAATTCTGCTATCGCAGAATCATTTATAGTATATTCTGGTTCAACAATTTGGCATCCATATAGTAGAAAACTCATACTTAATAAAAATATAAATATATATAGTTTCAGTTAACATCTCTCCTAAATAATATTTTGTTGTTGAACTATTCTTCCCCATTAGCTTAATAAGAACCATATCAAAAACTATTGTGTTAGCTTAGTTAGTTGAAAGAATTCCCCTTCGGGTTTCATTATTTTAATTCCTTTATCTGATTGAAAATATATTTCTTCATCATCTCCATAAAAGACCTTTATATCTATGATTCCAAAATCAATGACACTTGTTTTTTCCCGTTTAGGTATCTCCTCTTCATCCCAATCATTTGATGAATTTATTAGTACCATTAGTTCATTGATATTAGATTTATCATTTATTTCGAGGCAATTTTTGCTATTAACAACCTCATATACACAAATCCGCTCTGGTATTTCCTCTATCCAAGGAGTTGATGTATATATTGGATTTTTATCAAAGATGACTTCTGTTTTTTCTTCATATTGATTATAGCTCGCACCTATCCATAACTCTCCGTCAAAACCCTCTTTTCTCCAACTCGAATGAAAACCTGACCAATCATTTTCAGTATCCGTATCATCTAAGGCTGACTGTTGGTATTCAACTTTCCAACCAAGGGTAGGTAGTTTTTCCATGTAGAATTCATAAATATCCTCCCAATGATTGCCCTTCATTACATATTGATGATTAGTAGGCTTTAATCCGTCAAATAGAGGAATATCTTTGTGTTGCTCTGGAATTATTGACATTCCTTCGTAAGTATCGTCCGTTATTTTTAGATACATTAGCGAGACCACAATAATAAAAATTAAAATGCCGCTAAATAATAATATATTTTTTTTACTCACTATATCACCCTTATCTAATTCACTAAACTATATCGTTTGGTAACTATTAATATTCCATTAAAAAAGCATTAATCCTTTCTTGATCAATGCTCAGAAAAAATTCTCTTATTAAACTATTCTTCCCCAATAGTTTAAGTACAACTCTTCACATAATAACCATTACTTTTTTCTTCTCTGTAGAGAATATACTTGCAGTGAAATAATGAAAGAAATTTGTATAAAGATTAATAACATTAATACATCCGTTGCTGTTGGATTATCTGGAAGTATGTACGCAATGAAATTAAATAAAAGGTAAGATACTATAATAATAACTATAAAATTTAATGGTATTCTCCACATATTGATTGTTCCTTCCAATTATATTAACTCTTTTTTTATATGTTCTCTGTTAATTGGTACATTTCCTTCTTTAACTAAACTTCCCCTTTACTTCAATAAAAAGGAGTTAATCTCCTTCTTAAAGCACCCGTTTGTTAAATAACTTATGTTCAAGACTACTGTTATTTTATATCGTTATTTTTCTTATGTTTGAAAATAACTAAATTACACTCTTCACACCTTAATGCTGGAGTTTTTTTAACTTTTAACAATGCATCACCTATTAATGTTTCACTTCCAAAATCAGCAAAGATTGAATCAGGAGAGTCTGACCAGCAAATTCTTCGAGGAGAGAAAATATATCCTTGCTTCAACTCGTTACTACATTCAGGACACCTTACAACATCGTCCATTGTTAGTTACACCACCTTCTTCTTCGTGTTTCTTATTGAAGTAACCTTCCCAATAGTTCAGTAAGAATGAAAATTATCATTACCTCAAATTACTATTAATTTTATATATTTTATTCTTGCAAATAAACGCCCATATCAACAAAATAGATACCATTATCAGATAAAAAATAGAAAATATGAATACTACTCCTCCCATGCGATCTCCAACATTCTCAACGAGTGCATGATAAACTAAATATAATATATATAGTAATGGGGCTAAAGCTGGGAGATATACAAATCTAGATTTATATCTGGCTAGAATAAAAATTAATATAGCTAGTATTACCAAAGGTAGAACATAAAAGTTTATTATCCAAGTAGAATACATGATACCTCCTCATTTTTATGATATTTCATGAAAATCGATTCTAGTAATTAGAAAATCAGAAAAGATTTAGAATATCTAAGTTTTTTCTGCTTGATTTTACTATTCTTCCCTGATAGTTCAATAAGATCTTCGACAAAATAGTGTTACTATTCTTGAATTAACGATCCCCTTAATTTAATAAAAAACCTTGAATTGATACAAATACTGAAAATAGAAAAAGAACACTAAATAACCAACCTTTAGTTAAATAGTACCTTATTTATAAATTCTGTTTTTGCTTCTGTATATCCCTCACGGTCATTATTAAATTCTTGTGCTAATTGGCTCTTAATTGTAGCGTATTCCTCTACAAGTTGTGCATTAGTTCTTAGTTTATTTCGAAATTTAAGTTGTTTTTCCCAACGTTCTTCTCCTTCTTGCATTAGATGTAAATGAGCTACTCGTTTATCGTTCTTCACTTTAACAAAAAATCTTCTCCAAAGCTGTCCGTCTAATTCGGGAGGTACATAATGCCAATCGTATAAAGATAGGTTTTCCACTATTTTGTTGATAAGTTCAAATGATTGAATAGAAGCCATTAAGTCGATTATTGGTTTAGCTGGCAAATTAGGGATTGCTGTACTGCCTATATGTTTCACTTGCTTAACACCAAAAGCAGAAAGTATATTGTATAGTTCTTCTCTCTCCTGAATACCTTTGTCCTTCCACATAGGGTCTGGCTTTTTTATCTCAATTGCTTCAAATGCCCATACTGGAATATTTTTATGTTCAATACTATCGTCCATTAAGTCTATCCCCTTCTTATTTTCTTCAACAAACCTTCCCCTTTAGATGAATATTTACGTGTTTACACCAACTCGTTCGATGAGTTAGTTTCCTCCTATAGGGTTACCGTATTTATCAAAATACTTATATTTAAATTCATGAGATTTACCTTGGGGTACATCAATCCAACTAATAGACTGCTGATTAACACTATAATCCTGTTCGATAACTTTACCATCAACATCCAATTCCATTTTAGAAATTTCATTTTCTTTATTAGTAATAATCATAAATTTTAATATAGGTGATTCACTAGCAAATATGTTAATTAAGAAAGGAACAAATGATTCCCCCTCTCTTTTCTCTATGTGCGTCCATCTATAGTTTCCTTTTTTATCTTTAGTAAATTGAATGTATGCAGGATGATTATTAAATAAAAATCCTACTACTCTATCATCGTTTATATCCTTAATTTCCAAAATTTCTATTTTTCCATTTTCGTATCCATCAATTGTGTTTATAACTTTTACTATAGACTTCTTATCGTTACCATATGGCCTATTCATAATATCTGTTAAATAGAGAGTAAATACTCCAATTAAGATTATAGCAGTTAAAGAGTTCAACACTCTTTTATTCTTTAATATCATGCCAGATCACCTTCCTTTTGGAGGACAATGATTATTTATTCAATTAAGTTTACTTCAACAAAAAAGTACACTAATCCTTTTTTTGATCAATACACAATTCCGAACCTTGAACGAATTATTTTACTATCTTTATACATAGACTACATAAATCAATGAAGTCTATAATTTAATTGTGATACTTTTTCTGTTATTATGTCTTATTTTAAATTCGCTTCATAATGCTCTTCATTAAGTTTCACTACTTCAAGTTCCTTTATGGTCTCATTCAATTTCAATGCTAAACTTTGAATTCCAAAGAATTCTGTGAAAGTATGACTCCCAATTATAAGATTTATCCCTTTAAACTTAGCATATTGAATCGTATACAAATTACATTCCCCTGTAATGTAAACATCACAATTATTTTCAATTGCTTCCTTAAGGCAAGTTGTTGGCCCTCCATTACCACAAACTAAACCCACTCGCTTCACTTTTTTTGTCATTAAACCGCCAAGATCTTACTGGTTCTTCAAGTAGATTTTCAAGATTCTTTACTAATTCATTGAATTCAATCTCTTTATCATATTCTGCGATTCTACCAAAATATAACCCTTCCCATTCATGTGTTCTTTTAACAATTTCAATATTCAATCTTTTTAATAAACTATCATTTGTTCCAAAGTTACAGTCATCAAGTGGCAAGTGATTATAATAGTGACTTATACCATACTCTTCTAGTTTTTCTATGCATGCCTCTTTTAATCCATATATTTCATCCCATGCATCGTGGTGTGTCACCAACATATCAACACCATGAATTCTTGCTTCCTCTATAGTTTCAAGCGTTAGGTTTACACAGTATCCTAATTTTTTAACATTTTTTTCTGCATAGTATGTAATCCCAGATTCACTAGAATAGATTTCCTTACTTGTTACATTAAAAAGATCATTAATTCTTTCAACAATACTTGAAACATCCATATACTGACCTCCTCAATTTTATCCTGCTTTCTCTTCAATTCACTTTTTGCACCTTGGTTGTAATAATAATTTAACATAAATATCCAACTTAATACTCACTAGGTTATTCCAAATCTCGCTTTATTTGCTGCGAATATGAGTCTAATACATAATAAATTGCTATTGTGTGAACTAAACTTTTCCATTAATACAAAAAGAGAGTGCATTAATCCTGCTTAAATAGAATGCACTCCTTGGTAATCAAAGTTTAGAACCACACCACGGACAAAATGAGATTCCGATACTTGAAGAACCTCCATCATGAATTATTAAGCCATAGTCATGATCTTTTTCACTAAATATTATTATTTTATCTGGACATTCAAATGGATTATCATGTATGTCACATTTGTAATTCGAATGATAACCCATATCATCACAACAATGTTTTTTCATTATTAGCCTCTTATCTAGATATTTTTCATACTTATACTTCATCCATTAGTTGAGCAAAGCCGATTAATTTTAAAGGTTTAAACCAACCTTTATAAACATATCCTCTCAAATTCACTGTAACCTTTATTTTGAATCAAGGTCAACAAAGCCGGCGTTACCGTTCCTTAGTTAAATGCACCACTTAACTTTAAAGTGCGAGGTAATTTCCATTTTCCTCAAAGCTGTATACTCCAGTTGGATACGAATGGCAATTTGATTTCATGCGTTCAATGTAATTTATTAATTGGTTGATATAAATTGGCAAAAGAGAGACCAAATCACTAAGAGATTTGGTCAGTTAATTTCTTTTTATTTGTAGACTTCTACACCGAAACGGAAGCATTATTTTCTATAAACTCTCGTACGGTCACCAGCAAGCTTTTTCCATTTTTCTTTTTCTGCTAGCTGGGCTCTTTTGTCATTTTTTCTATCTAGGTATGCTAGTTCTCGTTGTAGTTTGATATAGCTTTGGAATCGTTTCTCATCAAGTGCTCCTGATTCAATTGCCTCTCGCACCGCACATTCGCGTTCTTTTTCGTGCTTACAATCTCTGAAATAACATTGTTCAGCTAAATCTTCAACATCTGAAAAGCTTTGACTCATGCCACCGTCCGCTTCCCAAAGCTGTAATTCCCTCATACCTGGAGTATCAATAATCATTCCACCTGATGGAAGTACGACTAGTTCTCTATGTGTTGTTGTATGTCGTCCTTTTCCGTCCTCATCTCTAATATCTTGAACAAGCTGCTTTTCTTCTCCTAGTAAGTAGTTCGTTAATGTAGATTTACCGGCACCAGAAGATCCAAGTAATGCAACTGTCTGACCTTCACCCAGGTATGACTGTAATGGCTCAAGCCCCGTTAAATCTTTCGCACTTGTCACATGGATTGGCACTCCGAACGCAACACCTTCAACATCTTGTATAAATGGCTCTGAATCTTCACAAAGGTCAGCCTTTGTTAAAACAATGACCGGATTTGCTCCACTTTCCCAAGTTAAAAGTAAATACCGTTCTAATCGACGAATGTTAAAATCTTGATTTAAGGCTGCTACAAGAAAAACTGTATTAACATTTGTCGCAACAATTTGTTCTTCTGTTGTTTCACCTGCAACTTTTCGTGAAAACTTACTGAATCGTGGTAATATGCTATGAATCGTTGCTTTACCTTCATTTAGCCTTGCTGAAAGAAGTACCCAATCCCCAACAGCAGGATAATCTTCTCTACCTCCTGCCAGGAATCGCATTTTACCTGTAATTTCAGCCATCAATTCACCTGACTCTGTCATTACACGATAAATTCGCTTATGCTCTAACGTTACTCTTCCTGCAATCCATTCTGTATTTGTTATTGCATCCATTTCATTTTGTAATTGTGTATTCCAACCTAATTGAGTTAAATTCAAATTTGTTTCCTCCTACGGAACGTTTCATTTTTTGTTTTTTTCAAATAAAAAAAGACCGTTCTCACGGTCTTAAAGGATAGAGGTACCCAGCTAACATTAGCTGGAATACTTCCAAGACAAAAGAAAAACCATGAGTGCATTCACAGCCCATGGTTTTATCATCCGTTCACATAGTAGAAAATGAATTTACAAATATACCGAGGGCTGTGCTATGAAGTTATATGCGTTTACAACAATTAATTTTTCCATATTACATCCCTCGCTTTCGATCAGTTATTTAAGATAAGTATAGTATAAACACTTTACCTTGTAAATACACAATTGGATATTTTTTTATAAAATGGTAAATCTGCCTATATTGTGCATATGCGTCAAAATATTGATATTTGTTTCAAAATTTTAATATATGCATCAAAATATATATTTTTGCATCGAAATCCTGATATATGAACCAAAACGATAGAAAAAGAGCATATCCTCTTGGATATGCTCTAAATCTTACTCTACCTCTTTAGCCAGCTTCCAAACCTCAGTTACGACACCTGCATCATCTATATCTACAACAAATGACCCATTGCTGTATCTGTCATTTGGACGTAGGTTAACCGGGTCTACCGTTTCGGTAACATTTTTTGCAGTTTGTACTACCACTAAATCTTCAGAATCTACAACTGGAATTATCTTAACAATTCGATGTGGATTTGATTTTAATTCACGTAATGTAACAACACCACGTTTTGCTCTCGTTGCTTTTTCAAATTCTGATAATCCCATTTTCTTCGTTGATCCACGATGTGTGACAAGAACTAAATTCACTTTCTTGTCTGGAATGATGACTGCACCTGTTACGACAAAGTCGCCATCCTTTAAGTTAATACCTTTTACCCCTGCTGACCTTGCACCAGTTGGATTTACTTCTTCTTCACTAAACCAAAGGGCATAACCAACACTAGTAGCAAGGAACACATCCTGTGTACCGTCAGTTAAGTGAACTTCTACAACTTGGTCGTCATCCTTTAAGTTGATTGCTACTAACGCCTTTGAATATCGTGATGCTTTATACTGGTTCAATTCTGTCTTTTTCACCATACCGTTTTTCGTTGTAAATAATAAATAGTATGGAGCTTCGAAATCTTTTATTTGAAGTGCTTCTATAATTGATTCATTTTTATCAATCGGTACGATGTTGGCAACATGCTGGCCAAGATCTTTCCAGCGAATATCCGGAATTTCGTGAACTGGAAGGTATAAATAGTTTCCTTTGTTCGTAAACAACAACAGTGTTTCCGTTGTATTAATATCCAGTTTCCTTAATATTCTGTCTGTATCCTTCATACCAAAATCTTGGCCATTGGATGCGGCGTAAGACCGTTGACTTGTACGCTTGACATAGCCATCCTTCGTAACAGTTACGATGACATCTTCTGAAGGTACCATAACTTCTAGATTGATCTTGATTTCTTCAATTTCTGCCTCAATACGAGTACGTCTAACATCAGCATATGATTTTTTCACTCGTTTTAGGTCAGTTTTAATAACTGAAGCAAGCTTTGCTTCGCTATTTAAAATTTGTGTTAATTCTTCAATCTTAGCCGTTAATTCCTCGGATTCCTTCATTAACTGAGTTATGTCTGTGTTTGTTAAACGATATAGTTGTAAGGAAACGATTGCCTCACTTTGTGGCTCTGTGAAGTCATATTCCTTCATCAAGTTTTCTTTCGCATCCTTTTTATCTTTAGATGCTCGGATTGTTGCGATTACTTGATCTAATATCGATAACGCCTTCATTAGACCTTCTACAACGTGTTGTCTCTCTTGAGCTTTTCTAAGTTCGTATTTAGAGCGATTTGTCACAACTTCCTTTTGATGCTCGATATACGCATCCAATAAAGCTGGTAAACTCATCAAACGTGGACGACGATTGGAAATCGCAACCATATTAAAGTTATAAGGAACTTGTAAGTCTGTATTCTTATATAAATAATTTAATACGCCGTTTGCATCGGCATCCTTCTTCAATTCAACAACGATACGTAATCCGGTACGGTCAGTTTCATCACGAACCTCTGAAATCCCTTCAACCTTTTTATCAAGGCGCAGCTCGTCCATTTTCTTCACTAAGTTTGCTTTATTCAATTCAAATGGAATTTCTGTAATGACGATTTGCTGCTTGCTACCTTTGACATCCTCAATTGAAGCCTTACCACGGATAATGATCTTTCCTTTACCCGTTTCATAAGCTTTTTTAATACCATCAACGCCTTGGATGATTCCACCAGTTGGAAAATCAGGCCCTTTCAAAACAGTCATAAGGTCTTCAACTGTCGCACTAGGCTTGTCCATTCTCATAATGACCGCATCGATAGCTTCTGCAAGATTATGAGGTGGAATGTCTGTTGCGTAACCTGCTGAAATACCAGTAGAACCGTTTACTAGCAGATTAGGGAACATGGCTGGTAACACAGTAGGTTCCATACTCGTATCATCAAAGTTTGAAATGAATTCTACAGTCTTTTTGTCAATATCACGCAATAGCTCTGTTGCAATGGCAGAAAGTCTTGCTTCTGTATAACGCATCGCAGCAGCAGGGTCACCATCCATACTCCCGTTATTTCCGTGCATTTCAACTAAATATTTACGCATTTTCCAATCTTGGCTCATACGTACCATTGCCTCATACACCGATGAGTCTCCATGAGGATGATAGTTACCAATTACGTTACCAACGGTTTTCGCAGATTTCCGGAAACCTTTTTCATGTGTATTTCCTTCTGCATACATCGCATATAAAATACGACGCTGTACAGGTTTTAAACCATCGCGCGCATCTGGAAGGGCACGGTCTTGAATAATATATTTACTGTATCGACCAAATCGGTCACCTAAAACTTCTTCAAGTGGTAAATCTTTAAATAATTCTTGTGTCATTTATATTAAACCTCCTCGAGGGTCGAAATTTTTGCATTTGGTAGATTCGATTCCTCTTCCATACCGAAATCAACATTTGATTCGATCCACTTACGACGAGGTTCAACCTTGTCACCCATCAATGTTGTAACACGACGCTCTGCTCTCGCTGCATCATCAATTCGAACGCGAATTAACGTTCTTGTCTCAGGATTCATCGTTGTATCCCATAATTGGTCAGCATTCATTTCACCTAGACCCTTATAGCGCTGAAGCGTATAGCCTTTCCCAATCTTTTTAATCGCATCTTTCAATGTATCATCAGACCAAGAATATTCAATAACTTCTTTTTTTCCAGTTCCTTTACTTACTTTATAGAGTGGTGGAAGTGCAATATACACTTTACCTGCTTCAATTAAAGGCTTCATGTAGCGATAGAAAAACGTTAGTAATAAAACTTGAATATGCGCTCCGTCTGTATCGGCATCGGTCATAATGACAACTTTGTCATAGTTAATATCTTCTACAGAGAAATCAGTACCCACTCCACCACCAATGGCGTGAATGATCGTATTGATTTCTTCATTTTTGAATATATCGGCTAGCTTCGCCTTTTCTGTGTTGATTACTTTTCCTCGAAGTGGAAGAATGGCTTGAAAACGACGATCACGACCTTGCTTCGCAGAACCACCGGCAGAGTCACCCTCTACAAGGTATAGTTCATTCTTTTGAGGATTACGTGATTGTGCAGGTGTCAACTTTCCACTTAAAACGGCCTCTGAGCGTTTTTTCTTTTTCCCGCTACGAGCATCCTCTCGTGCTTTTCTCGCTGCTTCACGAGCTTGGAAAGCCTTAATCGCCTTCTTAATGAGTAATGAACTAATGTCAGGGTTTTCTTCAAGGAAATACGCCAGTTTTTCAGATACTACCGCATCTACGGCAGAACGAGCTTCGCTTGTACCTAATTTCCCTTTTGTTTGCCCTTCAAATTGAAGAACTGCTTCAGGTATTCTAACTGAAACAATCGCTGCTAATCCTTCACGAATATCGGCACCTTCAAGGTTTTTGTCTTTTTCCTTTAACAAACTAACCTTTCTCGCATATTCGTTAAAGACACGAGTTAAAGCAGACTTCGCCCCCGCCTCATGTGTTCCACCATCTTTTGTACGAACGTTGTTAACAAAGGAAAGTACCGTTTCGGAGTATGCATCGTTAAATTGAAATGCAAACTCTACTTCAATATCGTTCACTTCACCTTCCATAAACACTACTTGATGAAGTGCGTCCTTTTCTTCGTTTAAATATTCAACGAATGCTGAAATGCCGTTTTCATAATGATAAATATCATGTTGTTCATGACGTTCGTCAATTAATTCTATTTTTAAACCTTTTAATAAAAAGGCTGATTCTCTTAAGCGCTCACTTAACGTGTCAAATGAATACACGGTTGCACTAAAAATCGTTGGGTCAGGCTTGAAATGTATATGCGTACCTGTTTGCTTCGTTGTCCCGGTTTTCTCGAGAGTTGTTACAGGCTTTCCACCATCTTCGAATCGTTGCTTATATACAAATCCATCTCTTTTAATCGTTACTTCTAACCATTCAGATAGAGCATTTACGACTGATGCACCAACACCGTGTAATCCACCACTTGTTTTGTATCCACCTTGTCCAAATTTCCCACCTGCATGAAGAACAGTAAAGATAATTTCAGGAGTTGGCTTCCCCATTTTGTGCATTCCTGTTGGCATCCCGCGTCCTTTATCTTGTACGGAAATACTATTGTCTTTATGTATCTTTACGATAATAGTATCACCATACCCTGCAAGCGCTTCATCTACAGAGTTATCGAGTATTTCATATACTAGATGATGAAGACCTCTTGAGTCTGTGCTTCCAATGTACATACCAGGTCTTTTTCTAACTGCCTCAAGACCTTCAAGTACCTGAATGGCCTCATCATTATAATCGAATTGTTGTTGTTGCCTTACCAAAGAGTTCGTCCCCTTTCGTGATTGAAAAACTTGGTTAGTCCCATTCTATCTCTACGCTCTTATACGTACTAACCATTTCTTATGCGTTAAGAGGAAAGTAATGCTTATTGATAGTCTCTCTACTTTTTTATGAAAAAACGCATGTCTATGCCTTATTTTACTTGTTGTTTTCGATTTCGCAAACACCCTTTTTTAAAAAAGATGAAAAAAACCCTTGATATGACAAGGATTTTCACAGGATTTTTTATTTTGTCAGTGCGTGCTCTACCTTAATACAGCGATCCATTATGGTAATATAACCATTTTCTGTTAATAACTGGAACGCCTCTTCGTCTTTAACGCCGAGCTGTGCCCAAAATATATCTGCATCAATTTCAAGAAATTCTTTCGCAATATCAAGTATATATTCTGAACGGCGAAAAACATTTACGATATCAACATGACCTTCAATATCCTTTAAAGTCGGTACAGCATTTACCCCTAAAGCTTCTGTTATCTGTGGATTAACTGGAATAATTTCATAACCTGCTTTTTGCATCGCTTCACTGACCATATACGAAGTACGATCAGGATTATTTGACAGTCCTACGACTGCAATTCGTTTCGCTTTTTTTAATATTTTTCCAATTTCTTCACGACTTGGATTGTTTATTGTCATAATTCAGTCACTCTCCCTTATCATACCATACACTATGCCCTATTTAAGAATGTCGTTCAAGAATATTGATTATCACAATCTGCATGTTCTCCGTAGATCATAGCTAACATCTCATGAGAATGTTCACTTGAAACCTCTTCGTAATCTTGCGCAAAATGCTTCAGACTGTCACAAAATCCAACATTATCTTCTCCTACACCTTCAGACCAGCTAACAAAATTATGAAAATCCTGCACAGGATCATAGGATTCAAACTTTGCTACTACGTCACTCGAATTACCTATTGTCGTCACTTCAATTCCTTTATACGTCTCTGGATGCACTTCATCATACTTAACACACGCATAAAAAATCATGTATGTAATCTCCTTTAAAGGTCATTTTTTCTTAGTTTGAGCAAAGCTGAAGTATTTATGACAATGAGATTTCGAAGTTGTCGTAGGAAATTCTAATTTCGTGTATTGTTAAGGGGATCTTGCTATTCCTAACTTTTTTTCGCGATTTTCATTTTGATTGATTTTACATATAGTAGTCTCATATACTTATGACATGAATGGTAAAAGGAAGAGGAGATTTCATTGAAGTTTTTATTACGCAACTTTGCAAAAGGTTTATT
The DNA here is from genome assembly GCF_016890225.1 of Bacillus suaedaesalsae. GTDB lineage: Bacteria > Bacillota > Bacilli > Bacillales > SA4 > Bacillus_BS > Bacillus_BS suaedaesalsae. The sequence goes on from NZ_JAFELM010000035.1 coordinate 67,960, forward strand.
ATCCATAGTTCCGATTATTCTTGTGATTTACATTATTGTAAAGGTTTTTAATTTTCTAGATAGCATTTTAGGAAATGCTCTGAAACCATATATGAAAGAAGACTACATACCAGGTATCGGAATTTTAATTACATTAGCGCTCATCACGTTGTTTGGCTGGTTATCAACGAAGTTCTTAACTGGAAAACTTATTGTACTGATGGATCGATTGTTGGAAAGAATCCCATTAGTAAAAACACTATATTCAGTGATTAAGGATACATTCGAATCATTCCTTGGTGAGAAAAAATCCTTTTCAAAAGTAGCGCTCGTTACGATGCCGAATTCCGAAATGAAAGTTATCGGATTTGTAACATCTGAAGAAGTTGAATCGTTTAACTCAAAGCTAAAAGATCATATCGCTGTATACATCCCCCAAACGTTTCAAGTTGCAGGCTTTACCTTTTTAATACATAAAAATGATGTGCAGTTTCTCGATGTACAACCCGAGGATGCCATGAAGTTTGTACTTTCAGGCGGGGTCGCTACTTCTAAGCGAAAATAAAGAAGATGGTTCGTTGCTTATACATGATTAATGCACAAATCCCCCATCTGCTCAGCTGAGGGGGATTTTACTCTATTATCTCTTATTCGAATTACGACTAGCTTTTAGAGCAGCTGGCCTGCCAACACTTTGTCTTCCTGTACCTCTAGGGGAATTACCTATATGTTCAGAGCTATTACGTTTTGAGCGACTTGATTGCCCAGCGCTTTGTTCATTATTTCTTTTCTTTTCGCGTTGTTCGCGATGCTCTCTACTACTTCTTTGGTCGCTGCGACCTCTGTTTTGTCTATTACTAGCAGTCTTATTATTTTTCTCACGAGATTTACGCGCATCTTCTTCTCGATACAAACTTGGATCCACTTCGATCTTTTTACGGGTTATTTTCATACCAATACCCTTTTCAATCGCTTGCAATTGACTTAAGTCTTTTGGCGCAACTGTTGTAATGGCAATTCCATGACCACCCGCTCGTCCCGTTCGGCCGATACGATGGATATAGCTATCCACGTCTTCAGGAATGTCATAGTTGAATACATGAGTCACACCTTCAACATCTAACCCTCGCGCTGCGACATCTGTTGCAATTAAATATTGAATGTCAGCTTGTCTAAAACTTTTCAGCACTCGTTCTCGCTTTGCTTGTGATAAATCTCCATGAAGTTCATCACAATTAATTCCCTTTGCCTTTAATTCTTCGTTTAGCTTTGAAACTCTTCGCTTTGTTCGGCAAAAAATAACCGCTAAATAGGGTCTATGCTGCTTTAATATTTCAACTAACGTAGCTTGTTTTGCTCGATCTGTTGTTTCATATACAAATTGTTTAATTTCATCTAACGTTTTACGGTCTTCGTTAATCTTAATCGTAACTGGGTTAGACGTATATTTTTTTGCTAGTTGAATTACATCAGCTGAAAGTGTTGCTGAAAATAACATCGTTTGACGACTTGTATTCACTTCCTGAATAATGGTCTCCACTTCATGAATAAAGCCAATATGAAGCATTTGATCCGCTTCATCAAGCACTAACATTGAGACATCTTCTAAGTTAATTGTTTCACGACGAATATGGTCCAACAATCTTCCTGGTGTACCTACAACAACATGAACAGCACCAAGTAAGCTTTTTAATTGCCTATCAACATCCTGTCCCCCATATACAGCAAGTACGTTCGTGTCCTCTGATTTCAGCTTTTGAAACTCATTTGTAATTTGAAGTGCAAGTTCTCTTGTTGGTGTAATAACTAGAGCTTGTATCGCCTTTTCAGATGGATTAATTTTTTCGAGAATTGGTAAAATAAACGAAATTGTCTTACCAGTACCTGTTTGGGCCTGTGTGATCACATCTTTTCCTGCTAATAAATGTGGAATTGCCTCCTGTTGCACAGGTGTTGGTATCGCAATTCCGTTTGTGCGGAGTATCTCCTGTCTTTCATTTGATATGCCTAATTGTATAAAGTCCTGCAAATTCTTCACTTCTTTCGTTTATAAAAACTCTTCTATTATTGTATCCAAATTTATGTCTGTTCAACTAATGGAGGCTCGTTAATCATAAAAGTAACTTTAAAATTATCTTCCGTCAGCTTTAATGCAGCATCAAACGGCTTGTCCCCTTTTTTAAATCCTTTAATAACATCGGTACTTCCTGTTTCGAGTAGTTTCTTTATTTGTGTAGACGAAATCTTTTTCCCTAGAATCTGTTTTGATAATGTAAATGTACATTTTGTTTTTGAATAATTTGAACAACCATAAAATGAACCTTTATCGACGACTTGTCCCTCGCACAATTTACACTTTCCTACTGTTTCATTAGAAAATGTTTTCGAGGATTTTTTTCTCTGGATAGATGTTACGTTTAACCCTTCAAAATCCCATGACTTTGAAGTAGAAATCGCATCTTGTATGATTTTCTCGGACAGTTTCTTAATTTGTTCCATAAAAACAGCAGGTGATGCTTTTCCTGTTCCAATCTCAGATAAGCGTTGCTCCCATTTAGCTGTCATTTCAGGTGATGCCAAGATTTTATCACCTATTGCACGGATTAGAACTTTCCCCTTATCTGTTGCAAACACTTGGTTCTTCTTAACATCGATATATTTACGATCCTTCAGCATCGTAATGATTCCCGCTCTTGTTGCTTCTGTTCCCAAGCCTTCCGTTTTCATCAATACCTTTTCAAGTTCACCATCTTCGAGATGTTTACCGGCTGTTTTCATTAACGTAATTAGCTGACCTTCTGTATAGCGCTTTGGAGCCTGGGTTTTTCCTTCCTTCACCTTCACATTTGAAACGGTACCTTCTTCATTTTTTTCTACTATTGGAAGGATCGTTTCTTTATCTTGTTCATCCTGGAAAATCACCTTTCTCCAGCCCTCTTGAATTTGCTGTTTACCTTTTGAAATAAACTGCGCTCTTTCGTCGACGAGAGTCGTAATCGTTGTGTAATCAAAAATAGCTTTTTCATGATGAGCAGCTAATAACTGGCGAATAACTAAGTCATAAATTTTTTGCTCATCGCCTGATAGTTTAGAAGGATCAACAACTTGCTCTGTTGGTATAATCGCATAGTGATCTGTAACCTTCTTTTCGTTAACATAACGTTTATTGTCCTTAATTGATTCTATCGGTAACGGAAAAAATTCTTTATAGGACTCTAAACTACTAATCTTACCTAATATATCAGGAAAGGTTTCTGCTTCTCCAGGTGTTACGAATGCTGAATCAGAACGAGGATAGGAAACAATCCCCTTTTGGTACAACTGCTGCAATGTATCAAGTGTTTTTTTGGGCGAGAGCTTATACTTTTTATTTGCTGTAGCCTGTAGGGCTGATAAATTGAATAACATCGGCGGCTGATATTCCTTCCGCTCTGTATCCATTTCTTCTACTCTAGCCGGTTTCTTCTGACAAAATGCCGCGATTTTTTGTGCCATTCCTTCTTCATTAATACGTGATTCATTATCTTTTTGCCATTTTCCCTCGTATTTCTTTCCATTCATATTAAAAGTTGCAAGGACTTCCCAGAATGGCTCTGCCTTAAACTGTTCAATCTCCAATTCTCGCTTTACAATTAACGCAAGTGTTGGTGTTTGTACACGTCCTGCTGAAAAGACATCTTCAATTCCTTTTTGTTTTAACAAAAGGCTGTAAATTCGAGATGCATTCATGCCAATCACCCAGTCGGCACATGCCCTTGTGTATGCCTCATAAAAAAGACTACGTGTGTCCTGTTCTTGAAGAAGCTTCTCAAAGCCATCTGTAATGGCCTTTTTTGTTAGAGAAGAGATCCACAATCGTTTCATTGGTTTTTTCACACCAGCATGGTTGATGATATTGCGAACAATCAGCTCCCCTTCTCGCCCGGCATCTCCTGCATGAATAATCTCGGATACCTCTTTTTTAGAAAGCAAGGTTTTCACAACTTGGTATTGCTTGAATTTTGATTTTTCGACTTCATATTGAAACTTATCTGGAATGATCGGTAAATTTTGGACCGACCATCTCTTCCATTCTGGCTTATATTTTTCAGGTGCCACTAATTGACACAAATGTCCAATTGCCCAAGTCACATATGCCCCATCTGGAAATGTAGAGTTTGGGTAAATTTCAATATAACCTTGATATTTCTTTGACTTAAACGGTGAAGCAAGCGTACTTCCTTGATCTGGTTTCTCTGCGATAATTACTTTCATGATCGAACTCCTTGAATTGTACTGACTAGATTGGTAGTCTTTTCGTAGAATTTAATAGAGGATTACCCGTGGATAAGATATCTACATTATACCATGAGGTGAAATGGTTATGTCATGAAAGAAAAAAGTCTCTAAGTAGTAAAATTAAAGTCTTATAGCAAACTCAAAGTGTTAATGGTATAGCATTTTCTTCACAAAGAAAAACAGAATGACAAACACCCTGTTTTTCTTTATATGAACAATTATTCTATTATACATCAATCAACTACATGTTTTGCCATTACTTTCTCCTCTTTAAAGACTCATCAATCGCACTCCATGCATCATCGCTGGCAAAATATCGATTCCATGTTGCAACTCCTGCCAGATTGTAGTGATGTACCATTTGACTTCTTCTTGCAAGGGAATCACGATCTTCAATCCATACTTTGTAGATAGCCTTCTCATTCTCATCCTGGTACACTGCATACATTTGACCTGACTTTTCATCATGTACAGGTGTTACTTGTTTTTCCTTTATCCACGCCCCAATGTCATTCATTGAATAGGCCTTTGAAGAAACCTCAATGTTACCACCTTCTGTATCTTGTTCCTTCCATATTCTTGAATATGTTGGCAAACCGAGAATGACTTGGTCATGAGGGACCACTTCTAATAAAGACTTCAGGTTTTGTTCTACCCATGGAAAACTAGCAACACTCCCTGCCACAGGAGATGTTCCCCAGTGCTCGTCGTACGCCATGACAATTAAATAATCTACTATACTAGCAAGCTGGTCTCTTTCATAGAACATTGACCAATTCTCACTTGTAGAGATAAATGTGATATCCATTGAAACAGTTAGTCCTGCTTCATGCATATATGGTGTTAATTCTCGCATAAACTGAGTAAGAAGCTTGCCATCTTCCAAATTAACATTCTCAAAATCTACGTTTATTCCGTTTAACTTATACATTTCACTATATTGAAGTAACTGCCTAATCATAGCTTGTCTTGTTTCAAAATTTGCTAGAACGTTATGGGTTAATTCAGGATTGAAATCATTGGAAAACAATCCCCATACTTGAATATTTTTTGACTTCGCCCAGTTCATATATTCCATTGAACCAAGGTTAGCTATATCACCCGCTTCATTTTTAATGGAAAACCAAGTAGGAGAGACAACATTGACACCTGGTAAAGCCGGCAACTTATTTGTATCTGGATTTTTCGTATAAACCGCTTCCCACGTTAAGTTAATGGGCCACTTTACTGTTGGCGAAAATCTCGGTGTCTCTTCTCTATTAATCACAACTGTTTCTGTTTTTTGAACCTTTACATTGTCTTTATGAATAAAACCTGCAATACCATTTTGTTTGCGGACGAAGTAGAACTCATTTTCTTCTTTCTCAATGGTTACGATTTCTTCTGATTTTACAGTGTCAAAATAAGGTGAAGTGAGCGTTGGATTTTTTCGAATACGATGTTCATGCTCGTTCTTTGAAGGAATGACCTCTCCTAGAATACGAGTATCACCATTTTGAATCACATGTATTGCCTCTGTTTCTTGTAAAACAGATACTTCAAAAGGATAATACTTTTGAATAGTCGAATACGATACATAAGCAATATTATCTTTCGTTATCATTGCTGGAACTTCAATGTTTACTCCTGCGCCATTCACAAATGAAGTAAGTGATTCAGAAGGCATTTGAATAACCTTATCCTTTGTCGTTATGATGATGGCATTCGTTTCCTTATCTAATGTCACACTTGGGTCCATCTCTTTTTGAATAAAGGCTAAGGGCAAATAGATTACATCGTTTGAAACAATCGCCTCTTCGTGGATTTTCCCATTATAAATAATCTGGTGTTTCCCAGTTAAATACGATACTTTCTCCGTAGATGGAAAAGGAAATAATAAAAAGACTAGACTACTAGAAACAATGAGCAAAGATGCGATTATTCCTAGAATCATGTACTTTTTCGGTAGAGATTTCTTCTTGTATGTTTCTATTCTAGGCATTTTATTGCACCTCCCTCTTCCATCCTACTGAAAACTTCGTTAAAATTAAATAGGTATTCAATAATTAGAAGAATTTTTCAATTTTTGTTGATGAATCTCTCTATTGAAGAAAATGGAAGAAGTTACAATTTGAATAAAAGGAGAACTGAACATGCTCGAAGCAATCGTAATTATCCTTGCCTATTTAATCGGTTCGATTCCTTCTGGATTATTAGTTGGAAAAATAGGCTATGGCATTGATATAAGAGAACACGGAAGCGGAAATCTCGGAGGTACAAATACATTTCGTACGTTAGGTAAGAAAGCTGGTTTTATCGTAACCATTGCTGATATTTTGAAAGGAACCCTTGCTACCGCATTACCTTTTTTCTTCGGTCTAAGTCCAGAAGAATTTCATCCACTTCTAGTCGGGACATTTGCGGTAATCGGGCATATGTATCCAATTTTTGCAAACTTCAAAGGTGGAAAAGCCGTTGCAACTTCAGGTGGAGTTTTACTACTTTATAGTCCATTGATGTTCATCACGATGCTTGCTCTGTTTCTACTATGTATTTTAATTACAAAATATGTGTCTTTATCCTCCATGCTTACTGGTCTATATGCGTTAATATACAGTATCTTTACTGGAGACCTACCGTTAATTATTGTCATTTCCGTATTAGTTATTTTTATTTTCTATCGTCACAGGGCGAACATTAAACGAATTATTGATAAAACAGAGCCTAAGGTACATTTACTAAAAAGTAAAGGCAAGCACTCTTAAACCGAGTTGCTTGCTTTTTTATAGCTTATAACGTGCTAATTGTTCTCCCCACGGTGCTATCTCGGATTCAACAAACCCTGCTTTTTTATAAGCATTTCTAGCATATTCATTACTCTGGTTATAACCGATCATAATATATGGAATCTCGTATCTATTAATACTTTTTATATCATCAATGATAAGCTTAATTGCTTCCATACCAATTCCCTTCCCTTGGTATACTTCATCCACCATCAATCGAGAAATCCAAAAATTTTGATCGTCTGGGTCAATACCGTACATCGCAAAACCGACCATTATATTATCCAAATAAATTCCTTTTGCATAGAAATTTTCTAAAAATTGAACCTCTGCAATCGAATAAAGGTTTGAAGCAACAAATGACTTCTGCTCCTCCTTCACAGATAACTGGATTGCTTCTTCCCAATTTCCCTTATTAATCGATTGAATTGTAATGATACTCATCTAAATCCCCCGTTTATGTCGTCTATATATATCCATAATATGTCATAATAGAGCCGTTCGTAAATGAAAAGTAATGCATGAATTCATGATGTTAGGGTACTTTATTAGCAAAAAGGAGTGATTGGATGAAGGAAAAAAATGAAAAGCCGTCTATTGCAGAAGGTATGAATACGGAGGATGAATTAAATCGTGACGCCACACAAGAAGAAATCAATCACGGAGATTATACAGAGGTAACAACGTTATCATTAGATGAGAATGACCCTAGTTAAAGAGATAGGTTTGACATTTAGCTGAATACAACAATAAATTCTTGATACTAATTTAGTTAAAAAAGGCACGTGTCTGTCCATACACGTGCTTACGGTTATTTCGAATGACATTTCATTTCTTCAAGTATCTTATCGATTGTTGCATGGTCCTCAGGCGAAGAGTCCACATGTTTCCATAATGTCTTCCCATGCTCATTAAAAAGCCATGTTCCACCTTGGATAAATACATCATGTGTTTTCATTGCTTTTTGAACAAGCTTCCTTTGCTCCACATTTTTAGGTAAAAATGATTTAGACCCACCCGTAAAAAACAACTTCAATGCCTTATATAGTAACTTCCACTTATTCATCGTAATATGCCCTAGGCTACGGTATAACTCTCGTTTTGGATCACCATAGATTGGAAATGGAAAAGGACCAAAAGCTTTTTGAAATGGTTCTAAAAAAGCACCAATTGATGGTGTGATGACGATAACTTGGAACCCATATTGTGTTAATTCCTCATATCTCTCACGCAACTGCGTAAGCATTTCTCTACAAACTGGTCAGCCAGGGTGTCTTAGAAAAACGACTAAACTTCTCTTGTTTTGAATCAGTACTTTAAATGATTTCTCTCCATGAAAAGGCTGCTCGAGAATCGCATCCATTTACTTCACCTCATCCGTTATTTTCGTTACTTTTTGAAGACTTGTCATAATCTGATTATTTTTCTTTGTAAATCCACATATTTTTCTTTTGAGAGACCAAATTGCTGGATGCACTTTTCAGGTATATGTACGGCACTTCCTCTTAGTTGGATCCCCACTTCAGTTAACTCGATATATACGGTTATGGCTCCGTATCCTGTACGCAACCCTCGATTACTAAACAGGAACCTACTTTTCTTTTCAAAAATTGTTGTTTAGAAGTAGCGTATATAAAGAAACATAAAACAAAAGTTCCTACTAACGATCCACCTAAAATGTACATTCCATCCCAGTCAGTGGGTGAACCTGTTACTCTCCAAATTTGATATGGAATGTATAGGATACAACCAACTATTAATACACCTAATAGTAGTAAATATGTATTTTGTTTGATTTGATTTTTCATAGAGTGATGTTTGTTTTCTAGTGTTGGAAATAACCTTAGCACTGTGATCATCACTACAATTGAGACACCTAATAAAATAACCTTCAAAATAAACACCAACTCCATTTGCTTTTTAGTAGCCTTTACTTCAGCATCCCGCCATCGACATTTAGGATATGCCCGTTTACAAAGTCAGACTCCTCCGAAGCTAAGAAAAGATAGGCGTTAGCAACGTCTGCTGGTCTTCCTAGACGAGGACTAGCTGTAATCATTCTAGTTTGCATCACAATATGGTCTGGTATTGCTGCAGTCATATCAGTCTCGATAAATCCAGGTGCAACTGCATTGACATTAATGCCCTTTCTACCAAGTTCCTTTGCCCATGTTTTCGTTAAGCCAACAACACCCGCTTTGGATGCTGAATAATTCGTTTGACCAATGTTCCCAGCCACTCCTGCAACAGATGATGAGTTTACAATTTTACCTTTCTCTTTCTCTAGTAAATAAGGTAAAACCGCTTGAGTACAATTAAATACACCAGTTAAATTAACATCTATGACCGCTTGAAATTCTTCTAAGCTTAACTTCTTCAAGGTTTTATCTTTTGTAATACCAGCATTATTTACCAATATATCGATTCCACCAAAGTGAGTCACAACTTCTTCAACCATTTTGTTGACACTTTCACGATTCGAAACATCTGCTTGGAAAAACTTTATGGTGCTCCACTTTTCCTGAAGTTCTATTTCTTGGCGCCTACCAGCCTCTTCATTGAAATCTACTAAAGCGACATTTGCCCCTTCACTCGCAAATAATTTAACTGTCTCTAAACCAATGCCGTTTGCTCCACCTGTAACAATCGCTGTTTTTCCCTCTAATCTCACAATCTATTCCCCCAAGCGTGAATTCAAACTTTTCTGTCATTATATCATTTTCTCTACTACTATTATAATAGAATAATGTTATTCTCTATTTGCCTCTATCAAATGTTCAATATCATACTTATACACTACTTCTGGTTGATCATCATTAAACTTCACCAAAGTTAGGCTTGTCGAAGGAATAGCAGGTGTAGCCCAAAGATCTTTAAGTTCATTTTCTTCAAAGTAATCGATTAAAAGTTTGAGTGCAATGGAGTGAGTAACAATCAACACATTTTGATCAGGGTGATTATTAGCAATCATCTTCACTGTGTTTGACATTCTTTCTTGAACGTTCACAAATGACTCGACTGTTTTATTTGCAAAAAGATGTGGCGTTTCCCAAAAGGATATCCAATCTTCTATGCTTTCCTTTTCATTTTCCTCAAACGTTTTTCCTTCCCAAGTCCCAAAGGACAATTCTCTTAAACTCTCATATTGGATAACTTCAAGATTTCTTTCTCCCTTAATGATTTCCGCTGTGTGATAAGCTCTGTTACTTGTACTAGAGTAGATTGCATCTAATGGAATATTTGACAACCTATGTAAAAGCCTTTTTGCTTGATTTATCCCCCTATCTGTTAAAGGAGAATCTTTCCACCCTTGCAGAAGCTTTTGAGTATTCCAAACTGTTTCACCATGTCTTGTAAAATATATATGTGTGCTCATTTCTGCTCCTTATTTTTCTGTATAGCGAATATGTGGTTCTCTGCTCATGTTATATTTACTAGGTATCTCATTTGAATCCTTATGAGAACACTAATTCCTTTCCACCAACAAAGCTTTGTACAATACGAGCAAACTCATCTGCCTTTTCATAATGTGGAGTGTGTCCGCACTCCTTGAAATGATAGATCTGCCCTTTCTTTGCATCCGACACAAATGTTTCAATATGTTTCTCACAAGTCGCTGCATCGAAGTCAGATGTAAGTAGAAGCATTGGAGTATTAATTTCTTTAATCTTTCCTAGTAACGAATTGAAGATCTTGCCTTCTGACCTCAAGAGATCATAGTATACTTCTGAACGGTCATAAAATAAATCCCATTCTTCGTCCGAATAACGTGAATAGTCGGTTGGATTGTCCTTTACATATCTGTATATTTCCATTCGGTTCTCTCCTAGTACATCGCTAAGTTTCATGTACCCTTCTGTCAGCTCCTGCGGTGATAAATCTTGGTCACTTAGAAAATCCATACATCTTTCTTCTAAAGCTACTTCTCCATACTTTTTGGCTAATGATGCAGTTTTCAATAGAAGGAATCTTGAAGTAAGTGCAAAATCAAATGTGGGACACTCAAACACAAGTTTATCAATAGAATGAGGATAAGTAGATGCATAAAGAAGGGCTACATATCCACCAAACGAGTGACCAATTACAGACCATGTACTTATATGTAAATACTCTCTAATAGCCTCGCAATCATTTATGAGGTCATCTAAAGAGAAGTTTTCTCCTTCTGCAATAACTTCCGATCGACAAACTCCTCTTTGGTCGATAGCAATCACTCTAAAGTGCTTTTCTAATCTACTCTTTTGATGATATGTAAAATCATAACAACTTTCACCAGGACCACCGTGTAAATAAAGAATTGGAGGGTTAGAGGTAAGTCCAAATTGTTCAATATATATTTTCTTGCCTCTTATTTCAATTAAGTTCCCAATCATTAAAACCAACCTCTCTTTCAAAAATACAAAAATAATCATTTTGTTTAGTTATTCTCGAAAAGGAAGAAATATCCTTCAAGATTGTTGTGTGATTAATTCACCTAAAATTTGTAATTCAAAAGGTTTATTTCAATAAAATAGGCATACACTAGTTACAATTATTATCACTTAGGGGGATTCCTCATGAAAAGGAAGCGTCATCGAAATTATATGTATGAAGTAGAAGTAAAAGATTCAAATGAAGACCAAGAGTTTGCACTAGAGCTTTTTGAGATGATTGAAGATGCTGCTCATTTTGGACCTAACAAGAAAATCAATACATTTGATGAACTTTTGCAGTGGAATGAGCAATTAGACGAAGACGAGTAACCATTTAGAATTTTCTTTCTTTTTCTTTACAAAAAAAATGCACATTTTGTCAAAACTTGTATTATAGTAAGAAGTAGATAAGTAACATACGTGATAAAAAGGGAGTAGCTATAATGAGCAAACGAACACGATTATTTGGGTATTCTACTTTAATCCTTACTATTATACTTTTCGGAATTGTTTTTATAGATCAAGTAAACACGACTGATCATGAAGTATATACTGTCAAATCACACTCCAAGCGGACTGAAAATCTTTCAGCAAAAGACTTTAAGAGCTCTGCAACCCTAACAGCTGTTGGTGATATCTTGATTCATAGCCTGGTATACAATGCTGCGAAAACTAGTAACGGATATGATTTCAAGCCTATGTTCTCTGACGTTAAACCAATGTTAGAGACTGCAGACATAACGGTTGCAAATCAAGAGACGATGATTGGTGGTCATGAAATCGGTTTGTCGACTTACCCTTCCTTTAATAGCCCGTTTGAAGTAGGAGATGCCTTGAAGGATACTGGAGTGGATATTGTAACAATCGCAAATAATCACACAATTGACCGTGGTGAAAAAGCGATACAAAACGCAATCAACCACTACAATAAGATTGGATTACCTTATACCGGTGCTTATTCATCACCTGAAGACCAAACCGTTATACGTACCATTAAGAAAAATGGTATTACATTTTCATTTCTTGCTTATACGTATGGAACGAATGGGATCCCTGTGCCAAAGGACAAGCCTTATTTAGTTAACTTAATTGATTTAAAGATCATTGAAAAAGACATTAAGCTCGCAAAAGAACAAAGTGATGTAGTCGTTGTAAGCCTTCACTTCGGAAATGAATATCAACGTATGCCGAGTGATGAGCAAAGAAATATTGCAAAAACCGTGATTGGTCAAGGAGCGGATATTATACTTGGACACCATCCACACGTTCTTCAACCAATGGAATGGATTGAAGCGGAAGACGGTCATAAAGGCTTTGTTATCTATTCATTAGGTAATTTCCTATCAAGTCAAAAATCCATTTATCGAGAAATTGGTGGAATTTTAACACTTACTGTAAACAAAGAAATACAGGACGGTGCAACAAAAATCGAGGTTGAAAATCCAACTTTTCAATCCACCTATGTTTCGAGATCACATCGTTTTAAAATTGTTCCGTTAGACAAAGCATCCCAATTCGGTTTGGCAAATGCTCCTAAGATGTTTACTGATATTAACGATCATATGTATAAGCTATTACCAAATACAAAAGTGGCTCAAGCAAATTAAGCTTGAGCCACTTTCATTAATTAATTTGTTTTAACTGTCACATCGCCATTTACACTTGAGATGTCCACATCATATGTCCCTTTTCCCATTGTAAGCTTACCATTTTTATCATAGAAATGATCATCTTCACTACCAGATCTCTCCCATGATACAGTTCCTCCAACTTCTCCATTTTGCGTTTCACCGTTCATTTTCACGTCCGCATCTGTTGGAATTGTAGTTGTAACTTCACCGTTAACAGTTTCTATATCAATAGCTCCTGTTATTTTAGATGTCACTACATCAATGTCACCATTTGTTAAAGAGGCAATTAATTCCCCATCAATTTCTTTTATAGTGATGGATCCATTTTGGTTAGTAACTCTTATAAGTCCTGTTACATCCTCTATTTGAAGATCACCATTTATAAGCTCAATTTGAGTACCACTCAATAAATCATTCGCTTCAACATCACCATTTGCAACATTCATTTTAACAAACAGTTCCTTCGGCAAACTAATATTAAATGTCCCGTCATAATTCATCCAATCAATAAAGGATTGATTAGTTGGCATTTCTACTTTTAGAATTAGCTTCTTCCCTACCTTTTTCAAGGTTACACTCTTTTCAAGTAGATCTTTTGCCTTTTCTTCGTTCTCTGCTCGTACATTTAAAATTCCATCTACCAAAACTTCTTTCGTATCAGAACCTGAAAGTGTAATATCGCCATTTGGTATTTCTACTACTAACTCTTCTACATTTGAAGCATCTTCTGTTAATTGAATGTCATTTGAATATTTCTCTCCGTTTATAACGTTGGAGATGGCTGGCAGTACACCCGTTGACTGAACTCCGTATATAACCATACTAATAAGTCCAAGCATAATAACTAGAAAGATACTAAATCCATCAAACTTTAAACTTTCTTCCTTCTTAAAAAACTGATGAATTAACACTTCAATTCCTAACACAATTAATAATACTGGCCAAGCATTAGCAATTATAGTGTGGATTGGAAATTCCCAAATGTTGTTACCTAACCACAATACTCCTAACGAAATGAGTAGTACCCCCGCTGTTATCGTACCTATTTTCCACTGTCTCATTCTTTAACCTCCTCCTTCTCTTGTAAAACAGGAGGCAAAGTTTTTTTAGAGTTAGTTGGTAAAATCGGTTTTCCTGTAATGAGTCTATACCCGACATAAATAAAGATTGCACTTATCACCGTATTTCTAACTATACTCATTCTGATAAAATCATCAATAATGGGAGAAAGTTGATCTAGTAAAAATAATCCACCTAAACCAATTAATACCCATCCAATAATATATTTCTTCTCTTGAAGTTCTCCCCAATTAAACAATGGTTCGTCTACGATTTCATTTCTTTCTTTAATTGTACGATGCTGTTGAAGAGCATCAAATAAGGTAAAGAACCAGATTATCGGTATTGCAACACCGAATAAGAAAAAGCTATCTGCTAAAAATGTTGAAGCAAAAAACATAATCATAAATTGCAAGCCACGATTCATTAGACCTAAGTAAAAATGTCCAAGTCCCGGGACAAATGAAAGTATAAACGTTAATCCTTTTGATTTGTTCACATTGTTCACTCCTTGTTCCATAATTGTAAAATATAGTCCACGTTCAATCCTTGCAGTAAATCTAAACTAGTCGTTGTCATTGTCTCCAGCTGGTCTGAAAACTGGCCAACACCGTAAATAAATTGATAGGATATTGTCTTGAATTCTGTAAACAGTCCTGCATTTACGAAAAGGAAAGTTGCTGCTGCTGAAAGCAGGTAATTCGTCCAAATGTGACGGCTCTGCAATCCTTTCTGTTGCTTCATTTCAGATGGGATATGCTCCATCACATGATGTACGAAGTCTTCTGAAGGAATCATAGATGGTTCATCCCATTCGGCTGTTAACTCAATCAGTTCTTCATACTTTTTATTGCACACTTCACAATTTTCTAGATGTAATTCCAGCTCTTCCATTTTTGAAAATGGAAGATCACCTATTGAATAACTAATTAATACGTCCTCTTGTACATGTCTCATCCTATTCCTCCTTTCATTAAATGCTCCCTAACTAATCCCTTCGCACGATAAAGCCGGGTCTCGACCGTCTTAACAGCGATGTCTAACCGGTCAGAAATATCTTTGTAGCTACACTCTTCAAAATAATATAATTCTAGAACGATTTGATATTTTTCAGGAAGTTGTTTTATCGATTGTTTTATCAAATCTCTGTCATATTGTTTTAGTAGCTGTTGCTCGGGTGTGTCGTAGTGATCTTTCAGCTGATCATCCACCATCCCTACATCTTTTGAGACACTACGTTCTTGCTTTCTCTTCCAATCTAGCGATTTATTCATGGTCACTCGGTATATCCAAGTTGAAAAACTAGATTCACCTTTGAAGAGATGTAGTGAATGATACACCTTTACAAATACATCTTGAGCAATATCCTCTGCATCTTTTTGGTTTCGCGCGACTTTAAAGGCTACAGAAAAAACTTTTGATTCGTAACGGGAGACAATTTCCCTAAAACACTCAGCATTACCAGTTATAACTTCCCGAACTAACTGTTCATCGGTACTCATGTACTCCCTCCTTTCTTCCTTACAACAAGTTAGACGCCAGAGTTTTCATTAACCCTTCAAAAAAAAATAAAAAAATTATAAGTTCGCTAATGTTTCATATAATTTCAAAACTTTATGGCTCACTATGTTACCTTTTTCATCGTATTGAAAAGAGTATTCAACTGGTCCATCGCTTGATAGGATATGATCTATAAATATAGGAATATTCGATACGACATCATTAGAATTCTTAACCCAACTAATTTCTTTCCACTCTAAAGGACCTTCAACAGAAGCGCTCAATTCTCCTGAAAATTGAGTGGCAAAAAAGACATGCATTCCACCACTTTGATTCCAGCTTACAATTCCTTTATAGATTGGGTTCCTAATAGAAAGGCCAGTTTCTTCCAGCGTTTCCCGTATAATGGACAGTCTAATATCCTCACCCTTTTCAATTTTCCCACCTACTCCGTTCCATTTATGTTGATTTGGATTTTTCGTTCGATAAAGCATAAGAAGTTGGTTATTTTTTTTAATAAAGCAAATAGTATAATTGATCTGCATCGTTAACTCCTAGTTTATAAAATTTGTGCACAGTTGTTTGATTTACTATAATAACAGTATGAACGTACGGAAGGAGAACAACATGAAGCTTACGATAAATGAAAATGCTGCGAAATGGTACATAGATGAAATGAACTTAAAGCAAGGTGATTATGTTCGATTTTTTGTACGTTATGGAGGAACTGGTATTGTGTCTGGATTCTCTCTTGGTGTTAGTAATGAAAAACCGATTGAGCCAGGGGCTGTTACTGAATCAGACGGTGTCACTTTTTACATTGAAGAAAAAGACTTGTGGTATCTCGATGGGCATGAGTTAAATGTAAAGTATAATGAGAAATATTTAGAGCCAGAATTTGATTATGTAAAAAAATAGCCGCTTCGCAAGCGGCTTTATATTTTAGTTGTTATCGACTAGATTTTTGTTTTTCGAACAAGTATTAAGGTATGTCATCTTTTCGTCCAAGTAATAAAAAATCTTACATGTAATTGACCTATTAATGATTCCCGGATTTTATTAGTAGCAACTATCTTTACGAAAAGAGCCTTTATTTTTGGAGTGAAAACCGTTCAACTTGATCTTGCATTCCTTCTTTTAAAAGAATTTCCACCTGCATGTCCCCAATTAAATCAAAGTGTGGATACTGTTCGCGTTTATGAATCCACTCTGACTTGAGTCCATATTTTTGTCCCCATTGTTCCAACACCTTGTGGTTAGCACATCCCGCTTTTGTTACCGTTTTAATTTCCGGAAACCGCGGATGTAGCCAGTAATGAGTAATAAAGACAACCTCGTTGCCTTCTTTTACTTTTTCCTTCCAATCATTTAACTCTTTTCTTTTAATACCAAATGCCACTACTCTTCTCCCTTTTTCATCGCATTCATATATGCTTCATGCCAGTCTGGATACATTTTTCGAAAAGGAATTGGACGGAATGAATCCTTCTTAACACATACATGAGTTGATTTCCCTGTAGCTGCAACCTCTCCTGTTGGAGTTGTAATTTCGTATTCATAAATGGAACGAAAACCATCGTACTCTGCTATCCACGTTTTAATCGTTCCTGTTTCTCCGTATCTAAGTGGCTTTTTGTATGCAATTTGCAAGTCGATTACGGGTGATACTATTCCGTCTTTTTCTAGCTGAGCATATTTAAATCCTAAATCTTGTATGAGTGCAGTTCTTCCTAACTCCATCCACACTAAATAATTGGCGTGATACACCACACCCATTTGGTCTGTTTCTGCATAACGAACTTCAATCTCCCTCGTAGATACAATCATTTTCTCATCCCCTATTTCGTATCGTTTCTCAACACTTCTTCTATATCTTGTTCATTTATTAGTGAAAACTCTTCTTCAGATAAATCGGTTTGCTCCATTATCCTGGCAGCCTGAACTTGTAAGACTTCATCAACTAGATTTACCGCAAACCTTGCATTACCTTCTATAGTCTTTGTTTTTAAATATTCATGTAATAATTTAATTGCAGATGTTGAGAGTTGATAGTCATATTGTTTCACACGTTTCTGCAAAATTTCTACTATTTCCCCTGGGTGATAATCGGTGAAATGGAAGAACTTCTTGAATCGTGAACGTAAGCCTAGATTGCTTGATAGTAACTGCTTCATTTCGTTTGAATAGCCTGCCAGAATCACTACTAACCGATCCTCATGCTTTGTCATTTCATCGACTAGCGTATCGATTACTTCTTTTCCGAAATCGGTTTGGGACGAAGATAATAAGGAATATGCTTCATCTATGAATAAGACACCACCAAGTGCTTCACGGATTTTCTTTTTCGTCTTAATCGCGGTTTGTCCAACATAGCTCGCGACTAGATCAGCTCTAGAAGCGACTACCACATGTCCACGTTTTAACAGCCCACATTCTTTTAAAATCCCCGCATAGAGATGGGCCACAGTTGATTTACCTGTACCGGGATTGCCACTAAATACAGCATGCAATTGAACTGGTACTGGCTTTAAGCCTTTATCTCTTCGAACTTGCTGTACTTGAACAAAATGCTGGATTTTCCGTAGTTCTTCTTTTATCGTTTCTAGCCCGATTAAATCTTCCAGCTTTTCTTCAGAGGAGATTTGTTTCTCCGAATCATGTACAATTAAATCTTCCTTTTCCAAGATGGTATAGTCAAACGGATCTGCGAGATCTACCTTGGTTGTTGCACCTTTTTGGAAAATAGAATCAAGGATAATATTTTTCACCGTCCTAGCATTTCCAAAGCTCTCATCAACTTTTTCTTTTTCAATTCGATTTTCAAGTTCAATTAGCGCATCATCAGCAATGACATAATCGTTATCTAAAGCAACCTTTTTTGCAATTTCAAGTAATTCTTCACTTGAGTAATCAGGTAGTTGAATATGATTACTTTCAGGGAATCGACTTCTAAGACCTGGATTTGACCATAGAAACTGTCTCATTTCTTCAGGGTAACCAGCTAATATGACAGCAAACTTCCCGGCAAATTCGCCACTTGTCATGGCAGAGACAAGCGTATCAATTGCCGTTTGTCCATAATCATTTCCTGTTTGTCCTTCACGTTTTAGGCTATAAGCTTCGTCAATGAACAAGATTCCACCAACTGCCCGCTTTATTAAGCCTTTAATATTTTCTTCAGTCTGACCCATAAATGAACCAACGATGTGAGAACGGTCTACTTCTACTACTTCTGCTTTCGGTAGTATGTTAAGCTCATAATAAATTTTAGCAAGAAGTCTAGCAAGAGTTGTTTTACCTGTTCCGGGATTGCCCGTTAAAATCATATGTAAGCTTGGTTCATCCTTCATGACAAAGCCTAAGTCTTTTCGCTTATTTTGATATTGCAAGTAGTGATAATGACGGTGAATACGTTGTTTTACAGCATCTAATCCAATCATTTCTTTTAGCTCTTGAAGGCTGTTTGTCTCAGCGTGTTGGACTGTTTTCTCTTCTAAAGATACCTTTCTTTTTAACTCTTCGATTCGATCTAAAGCCTTTTTTATATCATCTAAGTACACCGAAGTATGAAAAACCCCACTAATGGATTCTGAGTATTCTTCAGATGCCACAAGTAAATTCTTTACTTCTTGATATAGATCATCTAATAAATCTATTGGGTTATACTTTAATTTGGTCTGTGCTATGCGTTCAACTTTCTCACGTTCTACATCAAATTGCTCTAGAAATCTTTTGCACTGTTCAATGTACTCTTCAGCAAGCTTCTTTTTTGAAGTGCGGTTGTCTGTTTCTCGGATTGCAGGAAACGTTAATCCCTCAAAAAGCCGAGAAAATGAGATTGAAATAATAGAGGCATCTAAGTGTTCCAATTGTTCATTTAGAGAATCTAACTGCCGAGCTCTTTCTATCCATGTTAATGATAAGTCATCTAACGTATGTATACGGCGAAGCCTTGAACGTACTAATAAACCAAGTAATGTTGCCTCTAGATGATTATCTTGATTTTGAATCAGCTTCAACGTTGAAATAACTTCACCTTCATTTTTTATGTATCCAATTGTATCAATGCTTAACTTCCACTCAGTTATTCTATTGTTTAAATCAACTGAGATTTGCTTTTGTCTATTTTCCATAATATCACCATCACTATCATAGCATTTTTCAAATTAGAAACGAAAGAAAATGACCAAGCATAGCTTGGTCATTTTCTTTACTCGCCACTTCCATTATATTGCGCTTCGTCTTTCACTTCATTACGAAGTGCATCAAGAGCATCACGACGGCGCTCATTCTTCGCCTCAACATCTGCACGATCCTTACCATTAGAAAACTCTAATGTCGCCTCAGCTGCCTCCATATTATCGATTGTATTATGGATCATTTCCTGAAGCTTCTCTACATTATCACTACGATCATCGGGATTTGAACGATGTTGTGCCATAACCATTCCTCCTTGAGAAGTAATCACTTACAGAACTAGTTTTTCTAAATTGAAAAACGATTATGTAGGAATAATTAATTGGCAAAAAAAATGACAAGTGCCAGGCACTTGTCGAAAAATCTTTATTTCACTCACCTTTAGTTTGTATAACTTGTGCGTGCTCACCTGATGTATCTTGATATTTCTTGCCTTTATTTCCGCCATATCCTCTAGGTTGTGTTCCTGGATGATCAGGACGAAAGTGTTGGCTATGCTTTTTTGGGTTTCCCATTTCTATCCCCCCTTTAAAGCTAATATTTACTTCAAGTGCTCCTACTATGTAAAAAGGAAGCTGGTAGGTTTACCCGCTTCCTCTTATGTATTATTCAGCTTTATCTAAATGCTTTTGCACTAAACGATCCTCAATTTTTTCAAGTGCTTCCTTGTCATTCAAAAGTTGTCGTTTATTTTCTAATATTAACTCCTGAAATGAGCGCTTCTTAAATTTTCTCATTAAAGGTCACCTTCCTTCTCTATCATGGTATTCTTTATCTTTCCCAAAAGTAGAAGGAATTATGACATTTTTTTGAAAATTTAATATAACACAATTCCACTTTAACACATTAAAGGAGTGGGGGCCTGTCCCCCACTCCTTTAATGTGTTAAAGCTATTTTAATTTTGCTGTTATGTCGTTCATTTTATCAATCGTTAAGGGACCGACGAATTTATATTGGATAATACCGTTAGTGTTTACAAAAAAAGTAGTCGGTAAGGTTAAAACTTTGTATTGATTTGCGACTTCACCCTTTTTGTCTAACAGTACATTAAATGTGTAATTGCCTTCTTGTATATACTTTTGCACATTTTCATCGCTTCGTTCTGTATTTCGTAAGTTGATTGCCAGCACGACAACATCTTCATTCGAATGAGAAAACTCCTCTATTTCTGGCATCTCATCACGGCATGGAGGACACCACGTTGCCCAAAAATTGATGAAGACCTTCTTCCCTTTAAAATCGGATAATTTAACTGTATCACCGTTTAATGTTAACAATTCAAAATCAGGTGCAGCTTTCTGTAGTAATGGTCCTTCTGTTAGTGCTTCTCCAACTTTCTCTCCTGGATTATATGGATTGGTCTCTCCAGGTGTTTCAGTTATTTGTTCACTATTTTTCGCTTGAATTTGTGTGTAAATTGTATAACCAATAAGGCCTGCTAGAATTAAGATGGCGATGAGCTTTTTCATTACTTCCATCCTTTCACGTTGTATGGATCAAATAAATGCAACTTTCATTTTACCATACAAGTCCCTAACTTACCCACCAAAAGTAATCTCCAACACACTAAAAAGAACTGCACACAAGGTGCAGTTCTCCAAACTATTTTTAGTTTTCTTTTAGTTTATCACGTAATACCATTTGTAGGATACCACCATGACGGTAGTAGTCAACTTCTACTTCACTGTCAAAACGAACAAGAACTTCGAATTCTTTCTTGTTTCCAACTTCGTCAGTTGCCGTAACTTTAACAAGATCACGTGGTTTAACAGTTTCGTTAATGTGTACTTCGATTGTTTCCTTACCAGTTAATCCTAGAGATTCTGCGCCTTCTCCATCTTTGAATTGAAGTGGAAGAACACCCATTAACACTAGGTTACTACGGTGGATACGTTCAAAGCTTTGAGCGATTACAGTCTTAATTCCTAAAAGGTTTGTTCCTTTTGCTGCCCAGTCACGTGAAGATCCCATTCCATAGTCATGACCAGCTAAAACAACAAGACCCACACCATCTTGCTTGTAGTTCATACAAGCATCATAGATAGACATTACTTCACCAGTTGGCCAGTAAGTAGTATATCCACCTTCTGTACCTGGAGCGATTTGGTTTTTGATACGAATGTTTGCAAACGTACCTCTTGTCATTACACGGTCATTACCACGACGTGATCCGTATGAGTTAAAATCACGCGGTGAAACGCCATTTTCTTGTAGGTACTTTCCAGCAGGAGTATCTTTACCGATAGATCCTGCAGGTGAAATGTGGTCAGTTGTTACGGAATCACCAAACTTACCAACTACACGTAGTCCAGTAAGCGGTTCAACTTCACCTGGTTCTGGAGATAGGCCTTCAAAGAATGGAGGGTTTTGGATATATGTTGAATCCTCATCCCATTGATATAAAGCTTCATCAGTTGTTTCAATTTGGTTCCAACGCTCGTTATCATCAAATACAGTTTCATATTCTTTACGGAATAGTTCAGGAGTAACTGTGCTCTTAACAAGCTCATTGATTTCAGCAGTTGATGGCCAAATATCAGCAAAACGTACATCATTTCCATCTTTGTCAGTACCGATTACTTCGTTTTGTAGGTCAATATCAACTGTACCAGCTAGCGCATATGCCACTACAAGTGGTGGTGATGCAAGGTAGTTACCTTTTACTAGTGGGTGGATACGCCCTTCGAAATTACGGTTACCAGAAAGTACAGATGTTACAAGAAGATCGTTCTCAGCTACAGCTTTTTCAATTTCGTCAGCTAATGGACCAGAGTTACCGATACATGTTGTACATCCATAACCTACTGTGTTGAATCCAAGTTGCTCTAGGTAAGTTAATAATCCAGAATTCTCAAGGTATCCTGTAACAACCTTTGAACCAGGAGCTAATGAAGTTTTTACATATTTAGGAACTGTAAGTCCTTTTTCAACAGCCTTCTTTGCAACTAAACCAGCTGCAATAAGAACATATGGGTTAGATGTGTTCGTACAGCTTGTAATTGCAGCAATTGCTACGCTACCAGTTTTCATTGTTGTTTCTACGCCGTTGTTAAACTTTACAGTGATTTCCTTGTTTACTTCTTCAGGCTTTAAACCAAATCCTTGGTTTCCAGCAGGAGCAGTTAGAGCTTTTGTGAAAGACTCCTTCATATTAGAAAGCGGAATTAAGTCTTGTGGACGCTTAGGACCAGACAGGTTCGCTTCAATTTCAGAAAGGTCAATTTCCACAATGTCAGTGAAGATTGGATCTTCGCTATCAGGAGTGAAGAATAAACCGTTTGCTTTTGAATATTCTTCAACTAAGCTGATAAGCTCTTCACTACGTCCAGTTAGACGCATGTATTCTAGAGCTTCACTATCAACTGGGAAGAATCCACAAGTAGCTCCGTATTCAGGTGCCATGTTTGCGATTGTTGCACGGTCAGCTAATGGAAGTACAGATACTCCTGGACCGAAGAATTCTACAAACTTGTTAACTACACCTTTTTGACGTAATACTTGAGTTACCTTTAATGCTAAGTCAGTAGCAGTAGTTCCGTTAGGAAGTTCGCCAACTAATTTAACACCGATAACTTCCGGTACTGGGAAGTAAGAAGGTTGACCAAGCATACCTGCTTCTGCCTCAATACCACCTACACCCCAACCTAATACACCGATACCGTTGATCATAGTCGTATGTGAGTCAGTTCCTACTAGTGAATCTGGGAAAGCTTCAAATTCACCGTTTTCGCCTTCATTAGCGATAACAACGTCTGCTAAGTATTCTAAGTTAACTTGGTGAACGATACCGGTTGCTGGTGGTACTGCACGGTAGTTATCAAATGCTTTTTTAGCCCAACTTAAGAATTTATAACGCTCAGCGTTACGCTCAAATTCCAAATCCATATTGTAAGCAAGTGCATCAGCCGTACCTGCTCTGTCTACTTGTACAGAGTGGTCGATAACTAGATCAACTGGCTTTTCAGGGTTAATCTTTTGTGGATCTCCACCTAAATCAGCCATTGCTTTTCTTAAAGATGCTAGGTCAACAACAGCTGGTACCCCAGTGAAGTCTTGAAGGATAACACGAGAAGGTTTAAATGGAACATCTACTTCCTTCAGTTCGTCAGTTCCCCACTTCACTAAATTCTCAACGTGTTCTTTTGTAATTACACGTCCGTCATATTGACGAAGTACAGACTCAAGTAAAACTTTAATTGAGTATGGAAGACGTGAAACGTTTCCAAGACCTGCTTCTTCAAGGGCTTTTAAATTATAATAGTTGTACTTCTTGCCATTCACCTCAAAGGATGAACGTGCTTTGAATACATCGTTAGTTGCCACGAGTACTCCCCCTTTTGTTCTTGATGACAGGATATCGATAACCAGCTTTCTACAACATTCGCCAGACATTGATCCTACGTTATAATCTTAATACAAGTACATATATAAGTAAATAACAAGAAAGTTATTGTTTCTAATAAGATTTACTTATGAAAAGAAATCGGTGCCAGGCACTTGTCGAATTTTCTTTCAAAACATATTTTCTTCATTCCTGACTCAATATATAAGTGGAGGTGAAGAAAAAATGGCTAAGCGTAAAGCAAATCATGTCATACCTGGGGCAAATGCTGCGAAAGCACAAGGAATCGGCGCTGGTTATAATGAAGAATTTTCAAATGAACCACTAACGGCTGAACAACGTCAAAACAATAAAAAGCGAAAGAAAAACCAATAAAAATAACATTGAGGTTAGAGCATGCCTCTAACCTCTGTTAATTATCTTATTTTTTTACTAAAACATGAATAATAGGAAGTTTATGTATCATACTATCATTAACAACATAAATTGTTTACTCTAATTCATTCCACCATAGCTCAGCGGTAGAGCATTCGGCTGTTAACCGAAGGGTCGTAGGTTCGAATCCTACTGGTGGAGCCTTTTCTATTTCCGAAAAACAATTATACAAACATAAATATTCATCTAAACATACAAAACAAGAGTAGCACATAGACGGCTACTCTTGTTTTATTGCTTGGCAACGCCCTACTCTCACAGGGACTTGCGTCCCAACTACAATCGGCGCTCGAGCTTAACTTCCGTGTTCGGGTTCGGACAAAAATGAGCGGCGAATCTCTTCGTCAGCTTCATTCGTTCAGATCCTCACGTACTG
>NZ_JAFELM010000036.1 GCF_016890225.1 Bacillus suaedaesalsae
AAATCTAATTTTCGGGGTGTATTTTTATGGCTAAATACAGTGAAAAATTTAAGTTAAACCTAGTCAAAGAGTATCAAAAGGGGAAATTGGGATATAACCTTTTGGCTAAAAAGTATGGTATGAAGGACAGTACACCAATTTTGAGATGGGTAAAAATATACGAGAGATTTGGTGTGGAAGGCTTAATGAAGAAGAAAAATAAGGAAACATATTCTGTTCAATTTAAGCTAGATGTATTAAGCTTTATGCAGAGAACAGGTTCTTCAGAAACTGAAACAGCCCTTAAATTTGGGCTAACAAACACTCCTATGATAGCCTCTTGGAAGAAGGCATTTCTCGAGGGGGGTCCTGAAGCCCTGGATAGACCGAAAGGACGGCCATCCATGTCTGATAAAGCTAAGAATAGAAAAAATAAACACACCGAAGAAAAAGAAATGACATACGAACAAAAATTGGAACGGGAAAACGAGCTTCTTCGTTTAGAGGTAGAATACTTAAAAAAGTTACGAGCTTTTCAGATGGATCCGGAAAACTATCTCGAAAAGCACAAGCAGCGCTATCACTCGAACTCAAAGAAACCTTCAAACTAAAAGATGTTTTACAAATAGTTGGCATTCCCGAGTCCTCCTATCATTATCATATTAAAATGATGAAGAAGGAAAACCCAGACCAGGGGCTGGAGGAAAGTATTCAATCCATTTTTGACGAAAATAATGGCAATTATGGGTACCGTCGTATCAAACTAGAATTGAAGAATCGCGGGGTTAAGGTCAATCATAAAAAAGTTCAACGAATCATGGATGAACTTGGACTCAAAGCAGATAAGTTTGGGCGAAAATCACGTAAGTATAGTTCGTACAGAGGAACCACTGGAAATGTTGCCAAAAACCTTATCAATCGTCGTTTTTACACAAATGTTTATCATCAAAAGTTAACCACTGATATCACAGAATTCAAGTGTTCAGACAATGTAAAACTATATCTAAATCCAATTATGGATATGTTCAACGGTGAAGTTCTTTCATATGGGATAAGTATGCGTCCAACCTTAGAATTAGTGCTCAGACCTCTCGGGGAAGCACTAGAAATAGTTAAAGATTCAAAGTTCAGAACTACTATACATTCTGATCAAGGATGGCAGTATCAACATATTCAATGGGTAAGTACCCTCAAGGAATACAAGGTGTTCCAGAGTATGTCTCGAAAGGGAAACTGTTTAGATAATTCACCTATGGAAAATTTTTTCGGGTTAATGAAACAGGAAATGTATTATGGAGAAGCACTGTGCTCATTTGAGGAATTAAAAAAGAGAATTGAAGACTATATCTATTATTATAATAACAAGCGTATAAAGCAAAAATTGGCAGGCGTGAGTCCGGTTCAATACCGTATCCATACCAGCCAATTAGCTGCATAATATAAAACTCTAACTTTTGGGGGTCACATCAAAATAGTCCATTGCCTCTTCATTATGCAGACTCTGCCTCTAAGCTGCATTTTGTAACCATTACACCTAGATTGTCTTTTAAATCAAACTCATACGGTTCAACTTCATGTCCATTTTCTTCTAAGATTCTTACGATTGGACGATCGCAGTAACCTTGATTTTGCGTTACTACAACCCCAGTTCTTCCGTCATTAAAGGTCACTGTTAATCCTACAGGATAAATGGCTACAGCATTTCGGAATGCTTCAACCATCTTTGTATCGAAATGTGTGCCTGTTCCAGCATATAAAATCTCAAGTCCTTCATGAGGTAGCATCGCTTGTCTGTATACACGATTTGTTGTCACTGCATCGAAGACGTCTGCCACCGCTAATATTTTTCCGAACAGGTGAATATCATCACCCTTGAGCCTTCGAGGATACCCAGAGCCATCAAGTCGTTCGTGGTGTTGCAGGGCACAATGTGCTGCAGTTAATGGAACGTTTGGTAAGTTTCTAAGCAAATTAAATCCATCTGTTGTATGTTGTTTCACCATTTCAAACTCTTCCATCGTTAACTTGCCTGGCTTCATTAGAATGTCGAGAGGGATAAGCATTTTCCCTACATCATGTAACAAAGCCCCAAGTCCTAGTGCCTCTAACTGTTTTTCGGTTAAGTTTAATTTGATGCCAATTGCCAGGGAATATAATGTTACGTTAAAGGAATGAGTAAAAATATAATGATCATGAACCATTACATTACTTAAAAGTGTTAATAATTCTTTATTTCCCTTTAATTCAGACATGACAGACCGAATAACTTCTGAAAACTGCTTAGTCGCTTTTTCGATGACAAAAGAGTTTGTCAGTCCTTGATCTGATTTTAACTCATTAAATGTATTTTCAATTGTTTGGATTGCTTTGCTGTGGGTTTTATCACTAATCGTACCTTTAGCTTCAATATCTTTTGTTTTTTCTTCATCTATATATACGAACGATATACGATAGTCCACAAGACGCATGATCATTCGTTCTGTTAATGGTACACCTGCATTAATAAGAACTTGTCCCTTTTGATTCGTGATTGCCTTACTTAGCTTTGTACCAGGTTTAATGGAATTAGTTGCAACTAGTTTCATTTCAGTCCCCTTATTCAAAATCAGATACCTATAGTATATAGCATATGTTTTATGTTGTAAGTTCATTTATGCAAAAAATGACGAAACCTGTCAAAATTTCTTCGACAGGCTATCTAGCATATATAAAGTTAGCGGATTTTAGAGCATTTTGATAAGGGCATCTTTGCCGATCGTCCCCACTGTAATTCCTAAGTTTTCTGCTTCAAATGTCACTGATTCAAGAGGAGCTTCAAGAAGTTGTTCGATCGTTCTTACCCCTACAGCTCTTCCAGCAACAATCCCACGGTCCTTTAGCTTCTCATTTAATAAAGCAACATCAAGGGCGCCGCACATAATATAACCCTTCTCAGTTGTAACCGCCATAAAATTTGTTTTTGGTAGTTTCACTGTGATGGCTGTAAATTGGCGACCATCAATCATAATTGGTGTCATTGTTACCATTCTTTCTTTCACACCCCTTTCCTCCCTACATCTTATGAACAGGAAAGGAATCTGGTGCATCTTTACTAACTTCTAGCCAGCCTCCATTTTAATAAATCACGAAGCATTTCAGGTAGATAGTAACTTTTATTAGGTGCATGTGAAATTTCAGGAAACAAAGAGCCAAACGTGAACATATCAAGTGTTGCTACTCGATATTCTTGCTTTGGATTAATGGGCTCTCCATTAATTAATATAGTAGTAACATGTTGCTTTCCGTCTTCTAATGTTTCGGTTTCAATGTCTACACCATCGTAAATCATTTTTCCAATGACCTTTCCTCTAAAACCAAAGCCCTTCATCTGTAACTGTTCCATTTCAGGTGTCGCAGCATGGAGGATGATTTCCTTCAGTTCATCTCCTTCAAGTAGAACAAGACATGGATTAATGGGATGTGGACAGACTCGATGCAAATCTTTAAGTGTTACGTTCCCCTCTTTCAAGGAATCCAATAGTAAACCCGAACAAATCATTCCAATATCAGCTTCACACCATTCTCTTATTGCCTCAGCTAAAATCTGAGGAAAAGGAGAAGGTTCAAACCACTCTACATGTAGGGGCTCAGTGAGATGTGCAACAGGTTTATTTAAGATTTTATTTGCATGGTTCATTTCTTTTTCAAGGAATTCTCTTGCTTCATTACATTTTTTTGTTTTTTCAAGAGAATATACATAAGGGCGTAAACGACTAATTTCTCCTGATGAATCAAGGTGTAGTTCAACATGACCAACGTTCATACCGAACTTCCCTGCACCACAAAGGATTGTTTGATTCACTTGTAGCCCATCAGGTAATAAATGATGCGTATGTGCTCCTAAAATCACATCGATTCCTTCAATTTCTCTCGCTATTTTCTCATCATCACTTATTCCTAGATGAGAAAGTAAGACGATAAAATCAGCTCCTTGATTTTTTACTTCCTGAATTAGCTTCGGTAATTCATCAAACGGATTTAAAACCTGCCAATCTAATAGTTCATAAAACTTTTGGAACGGCACTGTTAGTCCAATGAGACCAAGTTTCAACCCAGATTCTGTTTGATGAATGGTAAACTTTTTTACCCATTTAGGCTCGCTACCATCTGTATGCAACAAATTTCCTACCAACACTTGAAAATTTGCTTCTTCATATAATCCATCAAGTTCATGGTGTGCTAATGTAATTCCTTCGTTGTTTCCAATTGTCACGTAATCATATTGAAGATTATTCATTAAACGTACATTTGCTTTTCCGAGTGTTGCCTCCGTTATTGGATGGACCCTATCCATATGATCTCCAATATCAAATAGCAACATCTCTTCACCATTTTGCTTATGCTGCGCTCGTCGTTCCTTAATGAATTGAGCCACTTTTGGCCACTCATGAAAATGACTATGTAAGTCATTAATGTGATATAAATGAACCTTTTTCATATTCCACCCCGAAATGGACATACTCCATTAAAATAAGTTGAGTTGTTTTGGTGCTAGACCAGTATATTCGATCCCCAGCATGCCGATAAATTGCTTTGCATTGTCTGCCGCATCCCCGCCAGAGTTATTGTTAAATAATATATATATATCTTTACTTTGCTGTTCTAATTCCTTCACATGTTGAACCCATTCTGTTAGTTCCTTTTCGTTATAACGATAAAGATATCGTACTTCACGCCAATTTCCTTCCTTCGGTTTTGTCCATCCATGAAAGTTTCGACCATGCATGCGAATGAGTGTTTTCTCCTTCGAGGTTGCCTGTAGGACAGTTGGTACTGATCCATCTCCTGCTTGGGGCTCATCACATATACTATGAATCCATCCTTCTTCATTCATAAACTGAAGTGTTTTTTCTTTCATTCTTTCGGTAAACCATGATTGATGACGAAACTCTAGAGCACAAGGGATGTCTATCATTTTCTTTTTACAGTAACGTAAGTAAGCTACATTCTCTTTCGTACAATCAAACCAAGGAGGAAATTGAAATAACACCATGGCAAGCTTATCCTTTTCCTTATAAAGATGAACAGATTGTAAAAACAAATCAAACATTTCATCTACTGATTCAAACGGATTTTCTCCTCGTAAATGTCCTGTCATCCCTTGGTATGCTTTGACGATAAATTTAAATGAATCTGGTGTATCACGGATCCATTTTTCGATATTTCTTAACGGTTGGATTGCGTAGAAGGAAGCATCAACTTCTACTATTGGAAAATGACTTGCATACACTTGTAGTTTATCGCGTGGGGACGTAGGCTGTTCATATAATGAATCATGATCTCCCCATCCCGTAACACCTATGTAAATCATATTTCTTTACTCCTTTTATAAGAGTTGCCCTTGTAGATATAGATTTATCATAACGTATGTTGAAACAATTATAAAATACTACGGTTTACTTTTCTGGTGAGGGAATTTATCAGGAATTCGTTAGTTTTTTATGTTTTGAAGTGATTGTTGAACAAAGTGATGAGATAATTCAAAAGGTTGTAGGAATTTATTCGTTTTGAAATGTTTTCCCCGAAGAGTGTAGGTTTAATTTCTTGTTTGAAGGGATTCCCTAATTTAAACAAAGAAACAACCAGCCACAAGTGACTGGTTGCTCTTTTATAAGAAATTATCCGATAGAACCTTCCATTTCGAACTTGATTAGACGGTTCATTTCTACTGCATATTCCATTGGAAGTTCTTTTGTAAATGGCTCGATGAAGCCCATTACGATCATTTCTGTTGCTTCTTGCTCAGAAATACCACGGCTCATCAGGTAGAACAATTGCTCTTCGGAAACCTTAGATACCTTCGCTTCGTGTTCCAGTGAAATGTTATCATTTAAGATTTCATTGTAAGGAATTGTATCTGATGTTGATTCATTATCCATGATTAATGTGTCACACTCGATATTTGAACGAGCACCATCTGCTTTACGGCCAAAGTGAACGATACCACGGTATGTTACTTTTCCGCCTTGCTTCGAGATTGACTTAGATACGATTGTGGAAGAAGTATTTGGTGCTAAGTGAATCATCTTAGCTCCAGCATCTTGGTGCTGACCACGACCTGCTAGTGCAATTGATAAAGTCATACCACGTGCACCTTCACCCTTTAGGATAACTGCAGGGTATTTCATAGTTAACTTAGAACCGATGTTACCATCAATCCATTCCATTGTTGCGTTAGCTTCACATACAGCACGCTTTGTCACTAGGTTATAAACGTTGTTTGCCCAGTTTTGGATAGTTGTATAACGGCAATAAGCACCTTTTTTAATAATGATTTCAACAACTGCACTATGAAGAGAGTTAGTTGTATAAACTGGTGCTGTACATCCTTCAACGTAATGTACGTGTGCACCTTCATCTACGATAATTAGTGTACGCTCAAACTGCCCCATATTTTCTGAGTTAATACGGAAGTAAGCTTGAAGTGGAGTGTCTACCTTTATTCCTTTTGGTACATAGATAAAAGATCCACCTGACCATACTGCTGAGTTTAATGCAGAAAACTTGTTGTCAGTAGGAGGAATTACCTTTGCAAAGTGCTCGCGGAAAATGTCTTCGTTTTCCTTTAGAGCTGTGTCTGTATCTTTAAACACAATTCCAAGTGCTTCAAGATCTTCTTGCATGTTGTGGTAAACAACCTCTGACTCGTATTGTGCAGAAACACCGGCAAGGTATTTTTGCTCAGCTTCAGGAATACCTAACTTATCGAACGTAGCCTTAATTTCCTCAGGTACTTCATCCCATGAGCGTTGAGTAGCTTCAGATGGTTTTACATAATACGTGATCTCATCGAAGTTTAAACTTGCCATATCTCCGCCCCATTGTGGCATTGGCATTTTGTAAAATTGTTCTAAAGATTTTAATCGGAAATCTAACATCCATTGAGGTTCTGATTTCATACGTGAAATTTCTTCAACGATTTCTTTCGTTAAACCACGCTTAGAACGGAAAATGGATACGTCTTTATCCGCAAAACCATATTTATAGTCACCGATATCAGGCATTTTTTTCGCCATAATCGAACCCTCCATTTCGAGTGGAAATGCAATAGCACTTCCACCTTATTGTTCTTGACTGTGTATTCCTTTTTCCATGGCCTTCCATGCTAACGTTGCACATTTAATACGTGCTGGGAACTTGGAAACACCTTGCAAGGCTTCAATGTCGCCTAAATCTATCGTATCATCATATTCCTTACTTTGCATTATGTCCGAAAAGATTTTTGACAGTTTTAAAGCAGTTTCTACCGTTTGCCCTTTAATGGCTTGTGTCATCATGGATGCAGAAGACATTGAGATTGAACAGCC
This sequence comes from Bacillus suaedaesalsae, assembly GCF_016890225.1. Classification (GTDB taxonomy): domain Bacteria; phylum Bacillota; class Bacilli; order Bacillales; family SA4; genus Bacillus_BS; species Bacillus_BS suaedaesalsae. The sequence goes on from NZ_JAFELM010000036.1 coordinate 7,326, forward strand.
TTCTCCATCAAATTTAACTGCTGACACTTTTCCATCTTCAATCTTTAATTGAAGTTGAATGCGATCTCCACATGTTGGATTATTCATATCGATTGAAATATTTTCTCCATCTAGTGAGCCTTTATTTCTAGGATTTTTATAATGATCCATAATAACTTGGCGGTATAGAGTATCTAAATTATTAAAAGACATTACTGAAATACTCCTTTGTTTTGATGATCCCTTTTACAAGCTCATCAATTTCTTCCTCTGTATTATACAGATAGAAACTCGCTCTCGCAGTTGCGGAGACCTTCAGCCATCTCATAAGTGGCTGTGCACAGTGATGTCCGGCACGGACTGCAATTCCATCTGCATCTAATACAGTTGCTACATCATGTGGATGAACGTCATCAATTGTAAACGTTACAAGACCGGTTCTTTCTTTAGGTCCGTAAATATGCAAGCCTTCAATTGCTCCCATACATTCATACGCATATTGAGCTAATTTTTGATCGTGAGCGTTAATGTTATCTAAACCAATCTCTTCTAGAAAATCAATCGCTGCACCTAGTCCAATAGCCCCACCGATAATCGGTGTTCCTGCTTCAAACTTCCAAGGAAGCTCTTTCCACGTAGATTCATGTAGTTGAACGAAGTCGATCATTTCTCCACCAAACTCAACTGGCTCCATGTTTTCTAACAAGTGCTTTTTCCCATAAAGTACCCCAATTCCAGTAGGACCACACATTTTATGACCAGAAAATGCGAAGAAATCACAATCTAAGTCTTGTACGTCTACCTTCATATGTGGTGTGCTTTGCGCTCCGTCTACACACATAATTGCTCCATTCTCATGCGCAATTTGTGCTAATTCTTTAATTGGATTAATAACACCTAGAACGTTAGACACATGCATTATTGAAACGATTTTTGTATTAGGTGTAATCGTCCTTCTTGCTACTTCTAAAGAGATAGTTCCATCCGCTTGAAGATCTAAATATTTTAATGTTGCACCAGTCTTCCTTGCAACTTGTTGCCAAGGAATGACGTTTGCGTGGTGTTCCATATGTGTAATAACAATTTCATCGCCTTCAGAAAGATTTTCACGAGCATATCCTTGTGCTACTGTATTTAATGCTGTAGTAGTACCTCGCGTGAAAATAACCTCTTCAATTGATTTCGCATTAATGAATTTTCTTACCTTTTCTCTTGCTCCTTCATAGCCATCAGTTGCTCTTGTACCGAGTGTGTGAACTCCGCGATGTACGTTAGAGTTATACTCTTTGTAGTACTTCTCAAGTGCTTCAATAACACGAATCGGCTTTTGAGATGTCGCAGCGCTATCAAGGTAAACAAGTGGTCTCCCATTTACTTGTTGATCCAAAATAGGAAATTGACTACGAATATCTTTGATATTCATTATCGAACTTTCCTTTCAATTACCTCAACAAGTTGTTTCTTTACTGCTTCTATAGGAAGCTCGTTTACTACTGGAGCTAGGAATCCGTGAATAACAAGACGTTCTGCTTCCACTTGTGGAATTCCACGGCTCATTAAGTAGTAAAGTTGAAGTGGGTCAACACGACCTACTGATGCAGCGTGACCTGCTGTTACATCATCTTCATCAATTAATAAAATTGGGTTTGCGTCTCCTCTAGCTTTTTCACTAAGGATTAGTACGCGTGAAGATTGTTCAGCGTTTGACTTAGAAGCGCCATGTTCAATCTTCCCAATACCATTAAAGATATGCGATGCACTTTCTTTTACTACACCGTGCTTTAAGATATAACCTTCAGAATGTTTACCGTGGTGGATAACACTTGTAGTGAAGTTTTGCTTTTGCTCTCCACGTCCAACCGTTACTGTTTTCGTATCTGCAAATGAACCGTCACCGATTAGATGAGTCACATTTTCCGATACAGTGTTTCCATCGTTCATTAAACCAAGTGCCCATTCTACTTTACCGTCACGCCCAACGATACCGCGGCGGTTTACGTAAGTTGTAATACCTTTTGCTAAGCTGTCTACAGCACCAAATGTTACTTTTGCATTTGCTCCAACGATTACTTCAGCTACGATATTTGCAATAGATTCGCTTGCATCAGACGTCGAAATATAGCTTTCAACATAAGTTACAGCACTGTTATCATCAGCAACAACGATTACATGGTTAAATAGGTTTGCATCTTTATTATCATTAATGTAAATGGCTTGTAGTGGTGTTTCAACAATTACATTCTTCGGAACATATACAAATGCTCCACCATTTACTAATGCTGCGTGCAACGCTGTTAGCTTATGCTCATCAACTGATACCGCATCTTTCATGAAATACTTTTGAAGTAAATCACCATGCTCACGAGCAGCAGTGTGAATATCAGTGAATATTACACCTTTGTTCTTTAAATCATCAGATATTGTGATGTAAGCTACTGTTTGATCTTTTTGGATCAGTAGGTTTTTGCTTTCTTCTGTATCAATTAAGCCCTTTATGTTTTCTGGTAGTTCGTCGATAGAAGAAATTATTTCACTTTTTACTACGTGATTCTGGAAGTTTGTAAAGTTCCAGTTATCAATTTTTGTTTTATCCGGCTTTGGCAGAGGAAGAGCTTCGACTTTAGCAAGAGCTTGTAAGCGAAGATCTAACAGCCATTCCGGTTCCCCTAATTCTTTAGAGTAAGTACGGATATACTCCTGATCGAATGGAAGTTTCGTCTCTAACGTCATGTTAATCCTCCTAACCGCTTTAAGCTTCTACTGTTTCGTCTTCAATACCTAATTCCTGCTTAATCCAATCATATCCTTCAGCTTCTAAGCGTTGTGCTAGTTCAGGACCACCGGATTTTACAACACGACCTTGCATCATTACGTGAACAACGTCAGGAGTGATGTAGTTTAATAGGCGTTGGTAGTGAGTAATCACTAAGCAGCCAAAGTCTTCTCCGCGCATTTCGTTTATACCTTTTGAAACTACTTTTAGAGCGTCGATATCTAAACCAGAGTCAATCTCATCTAAGATTGCAATCTTTGGTTGTAGCATTGTTAATTGAAGAATCTCGTTACGCTTCTTTTCTCCACCAGAGAAACCTTCGTTCAAGTAACGTTGTGCCATATTTGGATCCATATCTAGAAGTTCCATGCTCTTATCCATAGTACGGATGAACTTCATTAATGAAATTTCATCGCCTTCCTCGCGACGTGCGTTCATTGCAGAACGTAAGAAATCAGCATTTGTTACCCCACTGATTTCACTTGGATATTGCATTGCTAAAAATAGACCTGCGCGCGCGCGCTCATCTACTTCCATCTCTAATACATCTTCACCATCTAAAGTGATGCTACCAGATGTTACTTCATATTTAGGGTGACCCATGATTGCAGATGATAATGTTGATTTACCAGTACCATTCGGTCCCATTACCGCATGAATCTCTCCGCCTTTAATTTCAAGATTCACACCTTTTAAAATTTCTTTTCCTTCAACAGAAACGTGAAGATCTTTAATTGTTAAAGTAGAACCCATTGCTATACCTCCGTTATTTAAACAAAAATGTTTTTGTAGAGAACTAAATAATATGGTCATTCTCAATTTATTCTCATTCTAATCTTATACTATTTAAAATATAATATCAAATATAAAGACGATTGCTTCTGTCTTATGAATATGTATAGTAAATAGCAAAAATTAGGCAACTCTCATTGTATCAAAAAGCATGTCCTTTCGTAAGGTAAATGTGATATTAACACTCATTTTTATTCTTTACCTCTCAGATACCCCTCATACAAGCCGGTATAATATGACAACAAAATAGTAAAGAACTAGCCACATGGCTAGTTCTTATAAGTATTGTAAACAGCTTGCCTGTTAATTCCTGAGAGTAATCTACAACTAGTTTCGTATTCCTTTTGACGTTTCATTTCAACCATCATTCTTTTTTTCAACTTACAGCTATACTCCGCATAACCCAAACCATGTGACTTTTGCATCGCCTTCTCCATTTCGGACGTATAGTTTAGTTGTAAATGGATATCCATCATCCCTTTCAAATTTCTATATTACCTCCCTATTCTACCAAGGAGAAGCATGTCCACTCAAAGTCGATACTTACTCATATTGATGGATATTTATGGATGAAGCTTCATAGCGATACATTATCTAACTGAGTGATAAAAATCCTTTAAAATATATAAAATTTCGACTTATCCCGTTTTATAGTACATAAATAAAAAACGCTTTCTTCTCGTTCATAAGTATGTACCTTAGAAGAGAGCGTTTATTTAGATGTTATTGCTTTAACTCATTTAATTCATTCATGCATTCTTGAACTAGTGTTACCGCTTGGCTCATTGCAGCCCCTCCACCAAAGGCAGCAGTTACACCTACTGCTTCTAGAATTTCTTCCTCTGAAGCCCCTTGGTCTAAACAACCTTTCGTATGGTAAATAATACAGTATTCATCTTGAGAATAGAGACTAATTCCTAAAGCAATCAACTGCTTTTGTTTTTGATCAAGTACTCCTTCTTTGAAGCATGCTTCTGTAAATGCATTATAATGATGAGCAAGCTCAGGCATTTTTTGTGTAAACGTACCTAATCCAAGTTTATAGTCATGTAATGCAGCTTCTGTAGAATTGCGTGGTTGATGATGTTCCATGGATATTCAACTCCTATTAAATGATGTTTAACACCGTTAGTATGGATTAATATATAGGGAGTATGCATTTTTCTATATTAATAGGAAATAACTGGTTTTAAGAAGATTATTTGGACTAGTTTCCAGTTTTTTTGAAAAAGTTTTATATTTTTTACAATTTTACAAATGTATCCACAAACAAAGACGTCCGGATTACTCCGAACGTCTTAAAAAAGTACTATTCACTTACAGGTACTACTGCCCCTTCGTATTCCTCTTTGATCCATGTTTGAATTTCTTCGGAACGAAGTGCTTCAACTAGCTTCTTAACTTCATCACGATCCTCATCACCAGTACGAACTGCAATAATGTTCACATAAGGAGAATCTGATCCCTCAAGGGCAATTGCATCTTCTAATGGATTTAGTCCAGCGTCAATTGCATAGTTTGTGTTAATTAATACAGCATCGCCTTCGTCGTTGTTGTAAATTTGTGGCAATAACCCTGCTTCAACATCAGCTCTGAACTTAATTTTTTTAGGATTTTCTACAATATCATCTTCAGTTGCAGTAGTTGTATCAATACCTTCTTTTAACGTGATTAATCCTTCACTTTGTAGCATTGTTAAAATACGACCATGGTCAGCTACTGAGTTACTCATAATAACAGTTGCACCTTCTGGCAGCTCATCTAGGCTCTTATATTTTTTAGAATATACACCGATTGGTTCAATGTGAATTCCGCCTGCATTTACAAAATCATAACCATTTTCAGCAATTTGTGCGTTTAGGTAAGGAATGTGTTGGAAGTAGTTAGCATCGATATCCTTATCTGCTAATGCTTTGTTCGGTAAAATATAATCTTGGAAAGGTACGATTTCTAATTCAATTCCTTGTTCTTCAAGGATTGGTTGAACTTGTTCTAAGATTTCAGCATGAGGTACGTTTGAAGCACCTACTACTAACTTCCCACCTTTTTCAGCTTCTTCCCCACCATTAGCGCTTCCGCCAGATTCGTTATTTGCAGTACCACATGCAGCCAGTGCAAGTACTAAAACAAACAAACTAATTAATCCAAAAATCTGTTTCATGTTGTTCTCTCCTTTTAATTGTTTATTACTTTCGCCCTTATTAGGAAACGGAAGATTTATTATTATCGTTTATCAAGTGCAGAAGTAATTCTGTCTCCGATAAACTGAAGAATAAATACAATTAACAAAATAATGACTGTTGCGACTAATGTCACATCGTTTTGGCTACGCTGGAATCCTTCAAGGAATGCAAGGTTTCCAAGTCCACCAGCCCCTACCACACCTGCCATTGCTGTATATCCAACAAGTGCAATTGCCGTAACTGTAATACCGGAAATTAGAGCTGGCATTGATTCAGGTAATAACACCTTTGTGATAATCGTCCAAGTAGTAGCTCCCATTGCACGTGATGCTTCAATTACCCCTTTATCAATTTCACGGAGCGCAATTTCTACCATTCTTGCATAGAACGGTGCTGCACCAACAATAAGAGCTGGTAATGCAGCATTGGCTCCAAGCATTGTCCCAACAAGTATCTTAGTAAACGGAATTAATAAGATAATTAGTATAATGAATGGAATCGAACGGAAAATATTCACTATCGCAGCAATAAGAGAATTAATAAATGTATTCTCCAATAGGTTGCCTTTACCGGTTAAGAATAATAACAAGCCTAAAATAACACCTAAAATAAACGTAGCTACAACTGAAATACCTGTCATATATAGCGTTTCATATGTTGCTTCTACGATCTTTTCCCATCTTACATTCGGCAGGATTTGACTAAGCATTCGCCATCACCTCCACACCAACTGATTGTTCTCGAATATACGTAATCGCATGCTGAACTTCTTCATCTTCCCCATCAATATGGATAAATAATGTCCCATAAGCACCTGCTTGAAGATGTGATATTTTACCTTGAAGGATGTTAACTGTTACATCAAAATTACGAATAACATTTGTAATGATTGGTGCTTCTGTACCTTCCCCTACAAAGGTAAGTTGAATAACATGTCCATTAGGGAACTTTTCAATTAAATGTTCTCCCGTTTCTTTTACTTCCTCCGGTTCCGTGAATTGACTCACGAACCTTTTGGTAATGGCTTCTTGTGGTTTTTTAAATACTGTTAAAACATCACCTTGCTCCACAACTGAACCATTCTCCATAACAGCAACCTTGTGACTGATTTTACGAATCACATGCATTTCATGTGTGATAAGAATAATTGTCAATCCTAATCGTTCATTAATATCAACTAACAACTCTAAAATAGAGTCCGTTGTCTGTGGATCAAGTGCTGAAGTAGCTTCATCACATAAAAGCACTTTTGGGTTGTTTGCAAGTGCTCTTGCAATTCCTACACGCTGCTTTTGTCCTCCACTTAATTCGGAAGGATATGCATCTTCTCTACCTTCAAGGCCAACGAGCTTAATTAGTTCTGCTGACCTTTCTTTACGTTTCGATGGAGCTACACCCGCAATTTCAAGTGGGAATTCAATGTTTTCACGAACTGTTCTTGACCATAAAAGATTAAAATGTTGAAAAATCATTCCGATTTCCTGTCTAGCTAATCGTAGTTCTCTACCTCGTAATGTAGCCATTTCTCGATCATCTACAATGATTGAACCACTTGTTGGTTTTTCTAATTGGTTAAACATTCGAATTAATGTACTTTTCCCCGCTCCACTGTAACCAATAATACCGAAGATTTCTCCTTGCTTTATCTCAAGGTTAATTCCGTTAACTGCTGTAACTTCTCCACTCTTTGAAGAAAAGATTTTTTTTACATCCTTTAATGTGATCATGCTACTCACCTCTCTTTTGTCTCACGTCGTTCTATTATTTGTTTAGTAGTATGGGCTAGTGTATAAAAAATATAAAAAACCCTTTCTACACACGAGCAGAAAGGGTTACATGACGTAGCCTCTCTCTCATCTGCCAAAGCATAACGCTTTGTAGGAATTGGCACCATTTCAACAATAAGTTGACGGTTGCCGGGTTTCATCGGGCCCAGTCCCTCCACCTCTCTAGATAAGAGCGTGTTTTTACAATAAAAACACATATATAATTTTTACTTTCATCGGAAAGTTTTTTCATAATAATAACGAAGTCCATTAAAAAGATTACGAAAGTGATTGTAGCATGCAAAAAAACAATAAGTCAATACATTTTTTCACTGTAAAATTATCTTAGTAAAATGTTAGCGTTTTCACACTTTTTCTTTCGTTTTCTGGCTCTCTTTTGCCTTTAATACTCTACGAAGTATTTTCCCACTAATTTGCGTTTTCGGTAACTCTTGCAGAACTTCGATTTCTCTAGGCATAGCATGTGCTGAAAGCTTATACCTTACGAATGTTTGAATTTCCTTTTTAAGTTCCTCTGTCTCCTTCACTCCTTCTGCTAAAACGAGGAAGGCTTTCACTATTTCACCACGAATTGCATCCGGCTTTCCAATAACAGCTGCCTCCACGACTGCTGGATGCTCGATGAGTTTACTTTCCACTTCAAAAGGTCCAATTCTTTCTCCTGAGGAATTGATCATATCATCACTTCTACCTTGGAAAAACACATAACCCTCATCATCCATTGTAGCTAAGTCACCAGAAACATAATAATCCCCGATAAAATAGGATTGGTACTTTTCTTCATTCTTCCATATTTGTTTCATTATAGATGGCCAGCCTCTTTTAATTGCAAGTAACCCTAGTTCTCCTCGTGGTAGCTCCTTGCCATTTTCATCAATTATTGAAGCAGAAATCCCTGGTACAGGACGACCCATTGAACCAGGTTTGATTGGCGCCGAGGGAATATTCACAATTAACTGTGCACCTGTTTCAGTCATCCACCATGTATCATGAATCCTTAAATGAAAGGTATCATACCCCCATGTGATCACCTCTGGATTTAAAGGCTCTCCTACACTTAAAATATGTCGTAATGAAGATACGTTATATGTAGATAAACTTGTCGTATGATCCATTAATAATCGGAAGGCGGTAGGGGCACTGTACCATACTGAAACCTTTGTATCTTGCAATACCTCAAACCATTCATCAGCACTAAATCTCCCACCATGCACGACAATCGTTGCTTGATTTAACCATGGTGCAAATATTCCATAGGAACTCCCTGTTACCCATCCAGGATGGGCTGTGCACCAGTACACATCCTCTTCTTTTAAATCAAGCACCCATTTTCCTGTTTGATACTGTTGAATCATGACTCGGTGTGCATGCAGTACTCCCTTCGGTTTACCTGTAGAACCTGACGTATAATGAATAATCATGCCATCTTCTAAATCTACCCATTCAGTGATTGAAGCTTGAGCTGGAACATTCTTTACAACTCTTGGGATGGATACTACTCCCTCTCGTTCAATATCATCCGTTACTAAAACTTGCTCAAGGTGTGGCAGCTTTTCCACAGGCACACGCGGCAATAGCTCCAGGTTCGTGATTAACACAGATGCCTCGCAATCGTACATACGGTCAAAGATTGCCTCTTCCATAAATGCTTCGAATAATGGACCAGCAATTGCACCAATTTTTATAATAGCTAAAATCGCCACATAGCAATCCGGATGCTTCGGTAAAAAGACGAAAGCCCGGTCGCCCTTTTTTACACCCTGATGTTTTAACAAATTGGCTAATTCATCTGTCTTCTGTTTTAATTGAGCAAACGTATATTCTTCCCTCGTATTACCGTTCACATAAATAAGAGCTATCTTTTCTCCGGCTCCTTCTTCAACATGGCGATCTATACATTCATGTGTCAAGTTTACTTTATTGGTGTTATACCAACTGAAATGGGGATAGGTCGATTTCCACTTAAAGTCCGAGACAGTTTCTAAATAGTTGGCTAATTGATATGTCCCAGCCTTTGGTGGTAGGATGTTATTCATTTGTTCACTCATGTTATACTCCTTTCAACATTTAACAGTGATAATATTTGTTCCTTCTGCTTTAATAGATTCTCGTCACCTCGTGAGCGCTTGTTATCTTTTCGTTTCACCTTGATTTCTTCACATAACTCTCCTGGTTGCCCTCTAAACACGAGAAGCCGATCACATAAATACAGTGCTTCATCAATATCATGAGTGACGAGCAGCATCGTTGCTTTATTCTTTTCCCACACCGACAAAAGAAGGTCTTGGAGTTGTATTTTCGTAAAAGCATCTAGTGCACTAAATGGTTCATCAAGTAGCAGAAGACGTGGTGATGTCATGAGCGCTCGTGCAATGGCAGCACGTTGTGCCATTCCTCCCGATAGCTCTTTCGGATAATTCTTTTCAAACCCTTTTAAACCAACCTGTTCTACTAAAATCTCAGCTTTTTGATGCTGAACATTTTTGCTTCCGAACTGAACATTCTCAATCACCGTTAGCCAAGGCATTAAACGTGGCTCTTGAAACATAAACCCTATTGTTTCCTTACATTCTCTTGCCTCACAATTTTCTACAAGAATACTTCCGTCATAACTTTGATCTAGCCCAGAGATTGAACGTAATATAGTACTCTTCCCACATCCGCTCGTTCCCAAAAGTCCTATGATTTCTCCCTCTTTTGTAGAAAAGCTAATATCTTTGAAGGCCACATTTCCATTTTCAAATTTTCTTGATGCCTTTTTTACTTTTACAAGCATGTACTCACCTCTCATTTCCTTGTGAACTTGATAAACTATCCTGCCAATGTAACGCTTTATGCTCAATCACTTTTAAGGTGAAATCTGTTAGTTTTCCAAGTAAAGCAAATAAAAATATACTTGCAATAATGATGTCAGGTGAGCTCATGTTTTGACCAAAGACTAATAGATATCCTAATCCCGTACTAGCTCCCATCAATTCAGCTGCCACAACAAACATCCAGCCTAAACCTAAACCACTTCTAAGTCCTACTAAAAATGAAGGAAGTGAAGCTGGTATAATGATGTTTTTTATGAGTTGATAGGTGGAGAATCCATAAATTCTCCCAACTTCAATCAGTTTCCGGTCCACACCTTTTACCCCACTTACAATGTTTAAATAGACCGGGAAGAAGACCCCTACAGCGATTAGGAGAATTTTCGAGGTTTCACCGATACTAAACCATAAAATGAATAATGGAACCCAAGCTAATGATGGAATTGAACGAAATGCCTGTAGCAAAGGGTCAATAAGTTCTTCAGCAAACCGAAAGAAGCCGACAAGTGCCCCTAGTAATAGAGCAACAACCGTTCCTAACAAAAATCCAATGAACACACGAAAAAATGTAATTCCAACATGTCCCCATAAGCTACCGTCTTGAATCATGGTGACAATCTTTAGGAAAATAACGGTCGGTGCAGGTAATTGGTTTGGTGGAATAACGCCTACTCTACTAAGCAACTCCCATAAAAGGAGGAGAGTAATCGGTAATATACTACCGATTACTACTTGTTTTGAGGATGTAGTCCATTTTGTTAATGAAATAGATAGTTTAAAGTTTGAGCGAATTGGCTTTATAACATTTGTTTCTGTTTGTTGTGACATTGTAAAAAAGCCTCCTCTTCTATTACTTAATAACCTTTTCTGCAAATTTTGGCTGGATTAATTGATTGACCAGTTTTTCAATATCATCTTTCTCCTCAATCACACCACTCGTTTGTAGCAATTTCCCTGCCTCTGTTAGGGCTTTATTTTGTGTATCTCCTGGAATCGGCTTTGAAAAATCATTTCTTGTGATTTGAAGTGCAGCCACTTCTTGATCTAACTGAGCTTGTTCTGCTAATATTTTCGTTGCTTCTTGTTCATTTTCAATTGTCCAAAGGCGAGCTTTCTCATAAAGTGTAATCACCTTTTCTACGTATTCTGGATACTTCTTTGCAAACTCTGAACGAACGTTTAATGTCCCGTATGTATTGAGGTCAGCATTACGGTACACAAACTTCGTCCCTTCTGTTACTTCTAACTTTGCCATGTGTGGGTCTAATCCCGCCCATGCATCAACCTTTCCAGCAACAAGTGCAGCTGCTCCATCCCCATGTTGTAAATTCACGATTTCAACATCTGATGGCTTCAGCCCTTCTTCAGCCAGAGAACGCAGTAAAAAGATATATGGGTCTGTACCAAGAGTAGCTGCTACCTTTTTCCCTTTAAGGTCACTTACCTTTGAAATAGGAGAGGAACCTTGTGTAACTAATGCAGTCCATTCTGGTTTTGAATAAATATAGACCGACTCAATTGGTGCTGCCTTTGATTTTGCAATGAGTGCTGCAGCACCAGCAGTAGATCCGAAATCCACGCTGTTACTATTTAAAAATTCAAGAGCCTTGTTACTGCCTAAGCTTTGCACCCATTCTACTTTGATTCCTTCTTTTTCAAACTCTTCTTCTACCCATCCAAACTCTTTTAACACAAGGCTTGTTGGTGAGTAGAATGCATAATCTAATCGAATGACTTCTGGTTTACTTTCTGACTTTGATGAGGTCGTTGATGAACCACAAGCACCAAGTATACATATCGATATAGTCAAGATTAATGTTGCAATTAGCTGCTTCAATAGTGTTCTCTCCTTTAAGTGAGGAGGATTTTCCATCCTCCTCTATTCATTTTCCTTATATTTCACAAGCAAATGTTGCAATTGTGCCTCGTAAACGTTGCGCTTCTTTAAAGGTGCAACGATTGTGTACCACTTCTAATCCCGCTTCTTTTGCAATAGAAGCTGCTTCTTCTGAAATGACGCCTTCTTGAAGCCAGAAGATTTTCGGCCTGACGATTGCTGCTTCTCTCGCTAATTCAATTGCAGCCTCTGGACTTCTAAAAATTTGAACAATATCAATTGCTTCTGGGACGGAACGTAAATCCGGGTACGCCTTTTCTCCTAGCACCTCTGTCTCTCTAGGATTAACCGGTATGATGCGATATCCTAATCGTTGCATTTTCACAGCTAAACGATGACTCGGCCTGGACGGGTTACTACTTAATCCTACAATCGCTAAATTTTTTGTTCGTTCCCGCTCCACTCCTTCTACCACAACCTTTTCTGTTGCAGAAGATAAAGCCCAACGAATGACACCTTCATCATTGACGACAATTTCTCTTTTTCCATCTTTCGAAACTCCTGTCGCTTTAATAAGTGCTTGATTTAAATCATTCGTTAAATCTCTAACTGCTTCTAGCCCTACCGATAAACGTACTAACTCTTCTGATACTCCGGTTGCCTTTAACTGCTCAGGAGATAATTGCTGATGAGTTGTTGAAGCTGGGTGAATCACGAGTGATCTTGCATCCCCTACATTGGCTAAATGTGACCACAGAGATAATGAATCAATGAATTGCTTACCGGCATCACGACCACCTTTGATCCCAAATACAACAACTGCTCCATCACCATTTTTCAAATATTTCTTTGCCAGATCATGAGATGGATGTGATTCAAGTCCAGGATATGTCACCCACTCAACTGCAGGATGGTTAGATAAATACTCCGCTACCTCTTTCGCATTTTTTGTATGCTTTTCCATACGTAGTTGAAGTGTTTCTAATCCTTGTAAAATAAGAAATGCATTAAACGGACTTAAACAAGAACCGAAATCTCGAAGCAGCTGAACTCGTAATTTTGTAATGAAAGCCAATGTTCCAAAGTCATTAGCATATCGAATTCCGTTGTAGCTTGGGTCTGGCTCTGTGAAACCAGGGAACTTCTCACTATTCCAGTTAAAACGTCCACCATCAATGACAAGTCCACCAATGGATGTACCATGTCCACCAATCCACTTTGTTGCGGAATGCACCACGATGTCTGCTCCCCACTCAATTGGTTTACATAGTGATGGAGAAGCAAATGTATTGTCTATTATTAATGGAATTCCTGCTTCGTGGGCAATGTCTGCGACTCTTTCAATATCTAAAACTTGTAAGCTAGGATTTCCAATTGTCTCTGCAAAAACAGCCTTTGTATTTGGCGTAATCGCTTTTCTAAAGTTTTCAGGATCAGTGGAATCAACGAAATTCACCTTTATTCCGTACTTTGGTAGTGTCACAGCAAATAGATTATAAGTTCCACCATAAAGATTTGTTGCAGCAACTATCTCATCACCTGCATGTGCCAGGTTTAAAATGGTTAATGAGATCGCTGCCTGCCCAGAAGAAGTCGCAACTGCTGCAACACCATCTTCTAGTAAGGCAATTCTCTTCTCCAACACATCAACGGTCGGATTACTAATACGAGAATATATATTTCCTGGTTCATCTAGTGAAAACAATCTTTTTGCATGCTCTGTATTATGAAAAACATAGGAAGAAGTTTGATAGATAGGAACTGCTCTAGAACCTGTTGTTGGATCTGGAGCATGGCCTCCGTGTAATAATAAAGTCTCTAATTCATAAGATTGATTTGTCATTTTACATTTCCCCTTTTCCATTTTAAATTTTCTTTTCGTTTTGCTAGTCATATTTTAAAGAACGTCGATAACGTTTTGGGGTATAAAAAAACACCCTATGTAAGAAGAGGATGTAGTCAAGAGTCCCCTTCTTATCTGTCAGATTTGAATCTGCTGGAATTAGCACCTATTAACGCTTAGTTAACGGTTGCCGGGTTTCTTCGGGCCAGTCCCTCCACCACTCTTGATAAGAAGTTTTATAAGATTGTAGTTTGTAATACATGCTGTGAATGGTCATCTTGTTTAAGGTTAGTTGAAGACACTTCATAAAATCTAAGAGACTCTTGGTCTACTTTTTGTAAGAAATGCAACACATCCTCTCTTTTTCCTACTAGTAAGTCCCCAACAATGTATCCATGATCCGTTTTGATCATTTCGCGTTTAACATGTTCAATTCCGAAGTTTCTTGGATTTGATTTCGTTAAATAATTGTTTTTTAATGTTTTAGATGTTGGTGCATTGATAATGGATAACCAGGCAGATAGTGATTTTTCCTGTTCTTCCCCTCGATAACTAAACCTCTGTTGAACATCACTCTGAATTACCTGTTGTTTTACATATACTAAATCTTCAATCATTGCACTTGCAGTAGCCTTTGAACCTGCACCAGGTCCCTGCAAAAGAATACTACCCACTAAATCTGTTTTTATGACAATTCCATTATCCACTCCTTCGACATTGAATAATTGATGGTTTTGGTCAACAAAAGTGGGTTTTACTTCTGCAAAAATTCGATTTTGTTCATTCGTCAATGTGGCTATTAACTTCAAGCGTAATCCTAACTTTTCTCCTACTATTAAATCCAGGGTTGAAACGTTCTTTATTCCGATTCTCTCGACGTTCTCCCATTCTGGTTGTTCTCCATATATAAGATTACTTAGAATCATAAGTTTATAAAAAGAATCAATTCCAAGAATATCGTTAGAAGGGTCAGCTTCGGCATACCCTAGATTCTGTGCATCCAGAAGCACCTCTTGATACGACAAATGTTCTTTTCTCATTCTTGTTAAAATATAATTACTTGTTCCATTCAGTATTGCTTCAACCTTTACAATTCCGTTTATTTGAAGTAGTTGCGTAATCGTTCGTATTAATGGCACGCCACCTGCAACTGCTGCTTCAAACGTTAGTAAACGTTTTTTGTTTCTAGCAAATTCTGTTAACTCATTTCCTTTATTGGCAAGTAATTCTTTATTGGCACTAATGACATGGCAGCCTTTTTTTAGAAACTTTCGAATATATGAATTTGCCGGCTCTATACCAACAATGGCTTCAAATACAACATCAATTTCCTTCAAATTTAATAACTCTTCTATATCGGTTGTCACTAATATTCTTTCATGTATATCCCTTTGTTTATGTCTGTCCTTCACTAACACCCCTACAATTTCAACTGGACTCCCGAGTGCTTCCCGTAATTTTAGTTGGTGACTATAAATTGTTTCATAAACTCCTGTACCTACTGTTCCTAACCCTAATAAAGCTACCCTAATGGTTTTCATTCAGCTCCTCCTCAATTAGATGTCCCCATTTCTCATACTCGACTAAAAATCCATCGTGCCCGAAACTAGTATCCACTTCAATATGCTTCGATGTAGGATTCTTATCTTTCAAAGCCTCGACTAATTGTTCTAGTGTTTCTGATGGATAAATCAAATCACCTTTATAACTTATGGCAACTACCTTAGCGGAGATAGATTCTAATGCTCGCAACCATCCACCTCGACCACGCCCAATATCATGTGAATCCATAGCCTTTAACAAATATAAATAGCTATTCGCATCAAAGCGATTAACAAATTTTTCTCCTTGGTAGTGTAAGTAAGACTCAATTTGAAAAGCTTTTTCCTCGTGGTGATTCCCCCAGCCTTCACGCGCCTCCCTGGAAAATTTATTGTTGAATTGCTCTCTTGATCGATATGAAATCATCCCTACCATACGAGCGATACTTAGACCTACATTAGGATTCGTGTCATACTCTCCATCATTCCAGCTCGGGTCATTCGTTATCGCAAACCGAGAAATTGTATTATAGGCGATGCCATAATCACTTAAATAAGGTGATGTCGCTAACGGAAAAAGCATTTTTGCAAAATCCGGGTACATAATTCCCCATTCTAAAACCTGCATTCCTCCAAGAGAGCCACCGATAATAGCATGAACTTGATGAATCCCCAGTTTCTTTAATGCAAGGTAGTGACTGTGGACAATATCTCTAACCGTGACGAAAGGAAAGCGAGCTTTATATTGTTGATTTTCATGAATCATACTTTGGGGGCCAGTTGATCCACTACACCCGCCCAGTACATTCATCGTTATGACCTGCCACCTGCTCGTATCGATGTTCTTTCCTTCTCCTATTAGCCCAGACCACCAACCTGGTGAGTCGTTCAAACCGATTGAACATTGATTACCCGTTAAAGCGTGACAAACGAAGATGATTGGTCCGTGTGTTGGTCCAGCACGTTCATAGCTAATGACTACATCTGGAATGGAAATCCCAGACTCTGTAGTAAACGTACCGATATGAACTTCATCATAGATTGATATTATCGCCGCTGAATTCACCAAAATGACCTCCTTCCCGGTAAAAATAAAAAACCTCTTCCTAAGAAGAGGTTGAATGTACGATTCTCTCTTCTTATCTGTCAGAGCACATTTGCTCTGCAGGAATTGGCACCGTGTTTTCATAAATGAAAATCGGTTGCCGGGTATCATAGGGCCAGCCCCTCCACCACTCTGGATAAGAAAACTTTATTCAATTAACGTGTTAATTTATTAATGTGATTGATTTATGAATTGACTATATCATAGGAAAATTTATCCTGTCAAATACTTTTTTGAATTTTTTGATTCCGTATTTTTTTACTTAAGCTGTTATAGCTTAATTTGTTATTTTTGAACAAGTCTAGAGACACGGAGTTACTAAGGTTTCGTTGCATCTTTTCGTCAAAGCTATGAAAGTAATGTCCTAATAATGGAGGATTAATAGCTCATGTTTAATAACAAAAATTTTGCATATATCAAATATTATTGTATCAACTTTACAATTATTACAAACATTTTAGACATAACACCTAAGTTAGTTGTTTCTCATCATGCTGACATCTTACGTTCTGTTAAATAGAACAATGCTTCTACCATTAAAATATCACGTAATTTTCCAGTGATTTTTACTTCATTTCGTATTTCTAGCTTTCTTAATTTCTCGTTTCCTAGAATAAGTGAACTAATTGCCTGATCGTCTCCTTTTACCCATATATCAATTCTAGCTTGAGAATCATTCGTTACTAGACAAGCTGTAGTTGAAATCTCAATAAAATGTAATTTATACCCTGATTGTAAACAAATCCGAACAGGACTTACTGGTAAGATAGGCTTTAAGTGTGATTGTTTCGTAACAAGCCTGACAAATGAATTCAGTAACTCTAACATTCTATTCCTCCTTTGTTTCCCCTACTTCAATAGTTCCACACCTATCTCCATCTCCCTTTCATATTCGTTCGACAGTTTCTTTTGTAAAGTACAAATTCAAACAACATTCCAATTTATTTCCTGAGAAATATGTCATATTGAAGAATTTTGTTTCCTACTTAAACAAAGTTTGACAAGTTCGTATAATGTAATACATGTAAATAAAAAAATCCGCCATCATGACGGATTTTTGTTTATGCTGTAAAAACATGTTGTTGAAATTTTTCCTTTAAGATTTTCCTTGCACGAAAAGTATTAATTTTCACTGTGCTTGGATTCAAACTTAAGAAACTTGCAATCTCTCTTTCTTTTAGTCCATTATTTACCTTCAGTGTGAGAATTTGTTGTTGTTCCTTTTTTAACGTTCTGATTTCCTTCTCAACTTCACCTTTAAAGCAATTCCATTCAACATGTTTCTCGGTTAATTCTTCGCATGCTATGTTTAGCTTTTCATCTAAACAGTCACAGCTACATCTCTTTTGTTTTCGTAAAAAGTCGATAGCTGTGCGTTTCGCTACTGTTTTTAACCACGCACCGATCTTTTGTTCATCCTTAACAGTTTCAGACTTTTCATAGGCTTTGATAAACGTTTCTTGAACGATATCCTCACTTAAGAAATGATCTTTAATAATATAATGAACTGCGTTATAAAGCGTATGATAATGTTGCTGATATAACACTGTATAATCCATCCGGCTTCACTACCTTTAGTTTTCAATTAAAGTGTTGTAATACTTTGGTTTGAGTCCTCTTATTTCTGAAATATCATCTTTTTTATACTTGACTAATGCGGTATAGTTTTCTTCGTTATTTCCAAACAAATCACCATCAGTCATATACTGAAGTGATAGTTTAATCTTCTCTCGGTTCGTGACTTTCTTTGTATCCGGATCTTTTTTAATTAATTCCTCTATTTGTTCTTGAGACAATGTATACATCTTATCTCCTTCTAAAAGATCACTTCTAGTTAATAGAATATAATCAATTTCATCCTCTGATAGAATGGCATCTTCATATTTCCCGTTTTCTTTTAACCAGTTAATGATCGTAGTATAAGAAGAACGAATAGAATGGTGAGATTCATACTCTACTGCATATTGACCATTAGTTTCTTTCTTTGTTAACTTAATCATCATTTCACTAACATGTCCTTGTCCATATCTCGTCTCCTCAAAAGATTCCTTTAAAATATCTTGTTTTAAAAGTGAAAGTATTTCTTCTATTTCAGATTCATCCGAAATAGTTACACTTTCGTCACCAGGACCTCTATGTGAAAATGTGATCTTTTCGACATCTTTTCCTTCAAGCTGCAATGCTCTATAGTACACATTCTTATACTCGTCAGATTCATAGATCGGCCTTAAATATGCTTCATATTCCTCTGTAAGTGGGATTGAATATTCACGTATTACCTTTTTCCCATTCTTTAATTCATAAGCGAAAAATGAACTTGTGTACCATTTATTTTTACTTTGTTTATGTTCATCTTGAAGCAAGCGTTCGTGAAGCTTCTTAATATTATCTATATTGTTTTCTTCGTAAAAGAACTGTGTTGGACCTTCTTCAGAGTAGTAATAAAATTGATCTGTGTCACTGTAAAACACACGTTCAATCTCACTTGTAGCCGGAATACGTTTTTCAAAACCAACAACATCTGTGATAACAAACACAAACAGTCCCACTGCAAAAATCGCATAAATCATCATACCTTTTAATCTGATGTTCCCAAGAATTCTCCATGTCTTCTGAAGAACCATTTCTGCGACTACATAACCAATTACTGACCCAACAATGTAACCAAATATACTCCAACCTATGCTGCCATCCATTACAGTAAAGTAAAAACCCCCTAGAAGCATGGAGAAGAAAGTAACACCATATTTAAATATTGGTTTTAAAAATTGAAAGGCAATAGGATTTGAAACAACTTCTAATTTCCTAGCTTTATAGATGAATAATGACATCACTGCGAGGGCAATTGTCATGACCGTATAAATAATACCTTCCATCATTTTAAATGGAATTTGATACAGGAAGAATACTCTCGTTAATGGTGATAATCTCTCTAATTGATGATTAATCATATAATCTGCTTTATATCCGTATAATAATAAATCTAAATTCATCGAAACTAATACCGTTATACCAATTAAAAAGAGTAAGAATATATAAGACAATACACCTTGAACCATAGAGTTACCAGTGAGCATCCCAATAAAGATTGTTGAAAAGTAGATAAATAGATTCATAAGCATCATGATACCTAACCAAACAAAAACAGATTGGAGATCAAACAACAATTGCATATCCATTAATGGGTATAAAATCGCAACAATTAATCCATTTATGATTACAGGAAGTGAAACTAGCAGAATCCCTACTGTCATGAAGTTTACATATAATGTTTTTCGTTTGATCGGTAAGCTATGATATAAATCCGATGATGATTTCACTTGAAGAAATCGTAAAATAAAGATCGAAACGAGAACTGGAATGATGATTGTTAGCGCTGCTGGTAGTTCAGTAAATTGATAGAAACTATGATTTTCTAGATATAATTCATTTTTGAATTCATTCGTGCTAATCATGATTAAATTGATTGGTAATACAAAAAATAGCGCAACCGTATAAATGATTCCAATCCAGCCTGCTACTCTAAATCCTTGTAGCAAAATTTGTTTATTAAACCAAGATGTTTTGGATTGCATACCCTTGATCCCCCATTTCATATATAAAGATCTCTTCTAAGGTAAGTGGAAGTATATCGAAAATGATGGGATTATGCTTCTTAAGTTGGCTTACAATCTCGTTTTCTTTCCCTCGAATAATTAATAGTGATACACTTCCACGTTCTTCTTTATAAAGAATATCCATATCTTTATATTTGTTTTCTTCATTGTTATTGAATGCAATTTGTACTTTGTGGATATCAGACTTCAAATCGTCTAAATCCTTTTGAAGAAGTAACGTTCCCTTATGTAAAATTCCTATATGGTCACAAATGTCCTCCACTTCTCGTAAGTTGTGTGAGGATACGATAATTGTCATGTTTCGTTCCGCTACATCTTGAATCATTAAGTTTTTCACTTTACGTCTCATGACTGGATCTAATCCATCAAATGGCTCATCTAAAATTAAGATTTTTGGCATTGTCGATAACGCCAGCCAGAACGCAACTTGTCTTTTCATTCCTTTGGAGAACTTATGAACTTTTTTATTGGGATCTAGTTGGAAAACATCCTTTAGCTTTTGAAATCTTTCTTCAGACCAATTACTATACACACTGCTATAAAATTTAGCCATTTGGTTCACTGTATATTGAGAAAAGAAATAAGGTGAATCAGGGAGGAAAAATAGTGTATCCTTTACCTTTTCATTTTCAAAGACTGGTTCGTTGTTGATTGTCATAACTCCGCTATCTTGTAGTAAAATTCCGGATAGTATTCGAAGTAATGTCGTTTTTCCTGCTCCGTTTGAACCAAGTAACCCATAGATAGATCCTTCTGCTATTGAAAGATTTACATTTTGAACCGCTTCTAGGTCTTCAAATCCTTTAGTAAGATGTTGAACATTAATCATTTGTGTCCCCCTCCTTCACAGAGTCTGAAACTTTTGTGAATATCCCCATTAAATCCTCTCTCGTAATTCCTAAATAAATAGCTTCAGTTAATAGCTTTGATAGTTCTTGTTTTACCTTTTCAAGTTTTTCATTATTAATAATATTAGTTGCTTCACTCACAAAACTACCCTTTCCAGGTATTGAATAAATATAACCTTCACGCTCTAGTTCTCTATATGCCTTTTGAATCGTGTTTGGATTAATCGTTAATTGCTGTGCTAATGTTCTAACCGACGGTAGCTGTTCATCAACCTTTAAGATATTGTTCATAATTAGCTCCTTTAATTTTTCTACTAGCTGCTCATAAATGGGCTGTCTACTTCTAATGTCTAACTCAAACATGTCAACCCTCCCTGTACCGTTCTAACTGTACTATTTGTGTTACTACAGTTAATATATAATATATTTCTCATTTTGAGAATAGTTTTTCTTGATATTTCCAAAAAAAATTTAAATAGCTGTTTATGATTTTGAGAGTTGGAGGAATTTATCCACTATTCGAAGGGGAGTAGACTTCATATGAAAAAACACCGGTCCATTGGCCGGTGTTCAGATCGAGCTTAGCTCGTGATATAAATATTCCACTGATTGAAAAGCAAAGATTTGCTTAACTACTTCTCCATTTCTCAAAATCGTTAAGCAAGGTACACTTTGGATCTCCAGTTTGGTTGATAGTTCTGGTGAATAATTTAAATTAACCTTCTTAAAGCTTATTGTTGGCAATAATTCTTTCACCACTTGCAGCATTCGTTCTCCCAATTTACAAGTTCCACAAATGGGAGTATAGAAAAACACTGCTACTACTCCTTGTTTTGCATGCTCAAATTCCTTCGCCGACCATTCCTCCATTTTACGTTGTCACTCCTATAAAAATTGGGCATGAACATCTATATTTGCACTAAGCAGCACGATGGCAATATGTTGTTCTGGTGCTGTCGCCACTTCCCGATACATTTTATCTATATACAAATGCTCTGCTTCCGGAAACTCCCGACGAAACTGTTTTCGAAGCTTTTCCCCTGAGTCATCAGAGTCCACTAATATATAAACATCCTTATTAAAGAGGCTTTCAATCATTTCGTCCAATTTACTGACACTTATTGTTCCATTTGTACAAATGATTTCAACACTTTCATTGATAATCTTTTCTACTTTTTTCTTATCAGACTTTCCTTCGACAATGATTACCTTTTCAATTTCCTCTTGATTCATAACCGCATCACCTATGTTAGTTATATAGAGAAATGGAACACTCTCCTATTGTTAATGTATTCACTGAATGTGCAAAAAGACAGTGGATATTCCCACTGTCTTAACACCAGCCATTCTCTTCATCACAATCGGTATATTTCTGATCGGCACTCGTCGTTACGTCTGCATAGTGAAATATTTTATTGTTTTCATGTTCATAGCCAGAATTTAATTCATATTCATTGCCTTGATTCGTAAAAAGCATTCTACCAATCGGTTGCTCTTCTACGTACAAATCCATTTGGTTATTGTTTAACTTCCCAACCACTCGATCTGTGATATCAAGCTTTTTTTGTTCAAGCATTATAAAACACTCCTCACACCGTTATATATAGTATAGAGTGTCCATAACGAAAAAATTAATTAATCCTGATTAATCATTTCTTCATATTTTTCTGCTGATAATAAGTTCTCAACTTCTGAGTTGTCAGAAAGTTCCACAACAATCATCCATGCTTTTTCATATGGAGATTCGTTTACGAATTCTGGGTTACCATCTAGATCTTCGTTAATTTCAACAACTTTACCACTAATAGGAGCGTATAGTTCAGAAACTGTTTTTACAGACTCTACACTTCCAAATGGTTCGTTTACTGTAATTTCGTCGCCTACCTCTGGTAGTTCTACAAACACGATATCCCCTAGTTCTGATTGGGCGAAGTCAGTAATCCCGATACGTGCTACATTTCCTTCAACCTTTACCCATTCATGCTCTTCTGAGTAACGTAATTCTTTAGGTGTGTTCATTCCTATCCCTCCAAGATTATGTAAAATTAAAAGTGCTTTTTTCGTTAACGGAAAAAGCCTATAGAAAAACGGTGGTAATTACCATCGTTTTATCTTCTTATTTACCCCAAACTTCTTCAAATTGCTTTTCGTTAAATCCGAGTGTTACAGTTTTACCATCTGTCACGATTGGTCGTTTTACTAGCATTCCGTCAGATGCAAGAATTTCTAGAAGCTCATCCTCGGAAGCGGTTGCAATTTTATCCTTTAACCCTAGTTCACGATACTTCATTCCACTTGTGTTAAAGAATTTCTTAAGTTCAAGTCCACTTGTTTTATACAAGTTTGTCAATACTTCTTTTGAAGGATTTTCGTCAACAATATGTACTTCTTTTAGCGTAATATTGTGATCTTCTAACCACTTCTTTGCCTTACGACAGGTACTGCATTTTGGATACCAATAAAATGTTACAGACATTTCCTTCACCACCAACATATAGGATACACATTAAGTTGTATTTTATCATACAAACAGTCGTTTTCCTATTTTCGAAATGCACATATAGTTTATTCGACTTTTTTTAATAGAGTCCTTCTTTTTAAGTAGAACTTACTTATTTTTTATACAAAATACTCTGTTCAGCAGTAATGTCGATTTCCGTGGAAGGTACTCGCTTTCCACTACAAGAAACAAAAATAACATTGTACCTTAACTTTAACTTTAACACAGCCACACAAAAGTTAAGAAGCTGCATTAAGTAGCAGCTTCTTATCCTTTGTATATTAAACAGTAAACTTTTCTGCTTCAATGATGCTAGCAGCGATTTCACGCTTCTTCGCAATAACATTGATTGGAGTATGACGAGTAAATTTCTTTAATGCAGAAAGCATCATACGTAATGTATCGCCTTGCTCTGTTGCAATAAGTGTTTCTTTTGCATGAGCTTCGATGCGGTTGAACGCTTCTTGACAGAATACTTGAGTGTAAAGAACTTTTTGCTTGTTCTTTTCAAGACCTGTTTTGTTAATTGCTTTTTCAGTACGAAGTAAAGCTGATTCCATTGCGAATACATCGTTGATAATATCTGCAATGTTAACTAAAATTTCTTGTTCTTTTTCTAGTTTTGCACCGAATTTTTGAGCTGCTAAACCAGCAAGTAATAGACCAATTTTCTTCGCATTACGAACTAAGTACTTTTCTTGCTCTAGTACTTCTTCGCCTACTTCTTCTGGCATTAACATCATTAATTCTTCTTGCAGTGCCATTGCTTTTTGGAATAAAGGTAATTCACCCTTCATTGCTTTACGAACGAATGTACCAGGCACTAATAAACGGTTAATTTCGTTTGTTCCTTCAAAGATACGGTTAATACGTGAATCACGGTACGCTCTTTCTACTTCATATTCTTGCATGAAGCCATATCCACCATGAATTTGTACACCTTCGTCAGCGATATAATCAAGTGTTTCTGAACCAAAAACTTTATTTAATGAACATTCAATTGCATATTCAGCTACAGAAGCTGCTACTGCACGACCGTCTTTTACTTCTTCATCCGTCAGCTTTGAGAATCTTTCTTCAAAAAGTCCTACTGTACGGTAAACAGAGCTTTCCATTGCATATAACATTGTAGACATATTTGCCAGCTTTTCTTGAATTAAAGAGAAGCTTGAAATAGGTGTCTTGAATTGTTGACGTTGGTTCGCATACTGAGCAGAAACTTCAAGAATGCGCTTAGATCCACCAATTGTACCAACAGCAAGCTTGTAACGACCGATGTTTAAGATGTTGAATGCAATTACGTGACCTTTACCAAGTTCACCAAGCAGGTTTTCCTTTGGTACTAGTGCATCCTCAAGAATTAATGTACGAGTTGAAGAGCCTTTAATACCCATTTTCTTTTCTTCAGGACCCGTTGATACTCCTGGGAATTCCTTTTCTACAATAAATGCAGAGAAATGCTCGCCATCAACCTTTGCGTATACAACGAATACGTCAGCAAAGCCTGAGTTTGTAATCCATTGCTTTTCACCATTAATTACGTAGTGAGTGCCTTCTGCATTTAATTTAGCAGTAGCTTTTGCACCTAATGCATCCGAACCTGAACCTGGCTCTGTTAATGCGTACGCAGCAATTTTCTCACCTGTCGCTAAGTCTGGTAAATACTTATGCTTTTGCTCTTCGTTACCGAATAATACGATTGGTAATGAACCAATTCCTACGTGAGCACCATATGAAAGCGAGAAGCTTCCTGCACGTGCAAACTTTTCTGTAATAACAGCTGAACTGATCTTATCAAGTCCAAGTCCGCCATATTCTTCAGGAACGTCTGCGCCAAGCAGTCCTAGTTCACCAGCTTGCTTTAAAAGCTTTACAGACTTATCAAATTGATGGTTTTCAATATCCTCTAAATGAGGTAATACATCGTTTACTACAAAGTCTTCTGTCGTTTTTGCAATCATTTTATGCTCTTCAGTGAAATCTTCTGGAGTAAACACACGATTTGCATCTACTTCTTCAATTAAAAAGCTACCACCTTTAATTAGTTCTTCAGTCGTTTTAGACATGGTAAAACCTCCCTAAGTTTGTTTTTAATAAACAATGATGTTGATTTCCATGGAAGGCACTCGCTTTCTGTGGGTGGATTCGTGAGCCTCCTCGGCGTCACCGCCTGCATGAGTCTCCCTTATCCAATGCTCCCGCAGGAGTCTCGCACCTTCCACTCCAATCAACAGACTGCAAGAAATCCTGTATTGTACTTTAAAACTGTTTTATAGTAATTCGAATACACCAGCAGCACCCATTCCGCCACCGATACACATAGTTACAACACCGTACTTCACGTCACGTCTTCTCATTTCATGAATTAATGAAAGAGTTAATTTAGCACCAGAGCAACCTAGTGGATGTCCTAATGCGATAGCTCCACCATTTACATTCACAATATCTTCGTTTAAACCTAGCTCACGAATAACCGCAATCGATTGGGAAGCAAATGCTTCGTTTAACTCAAACAAACCAATGTCTGATAGTTCCAGTCCTGCAAGCTTTAATGCTTTTGGAATCGCTGCAATTGGTCCAATACCCATTACTTCCGGTGGTACACCCGCTACTGCGTATGCATGGAACTTGGCTAATGGCTGCAAACCTTCTGCTAGAGCTTTTTCCTTATCCATTAATAAAACTGCTGCTGCTCCATCACTCATTTGTGATGAGTTCCCAGCTGTTACACTACCTTTTACATTAAATGCAGGTCGTAATTTCCCTAGAACTTCAGTTGTTGTTTCCACGCGTACACCTTCGTCTTGTGAGAAGGTAAAAGTCTTTTGAGTTGGCTTGTTCTTTGCATTAACCCCATTGATTACGACTTCAACTGGAACGATCTCATCTTCAAATCTACCTTCCGCAATTGCTTTGGCAGCACGTTGATGACTTCTAACTGCGAATGCATCTTGTTCCTCGCGTGTAACTGCATATTGCTGGGCTACTTGCTCAGCTGTATGACCCATTCCCATATAATATTCTGGAGCGCTTTCTACAAGCTTTACATTAGGTCGAACATTGTGTCCTACCATTGGAACCATACTCATTGATTCCACGCCACCAGCTAAAATTGTATCAGCATGGCCCAACATAATTTTTTCTGCACCATAAGCGATACTTTGTAAACCTGAAGAGCAATAACGGTTGATTGTAATTGCCGGTACGTTTGACGGCAGACCCGCTAATCCTCCGATATTTCTCGCCATGTTCAGTCCTTGCTCTGCCTCTGGCATTGCACAACCAATAATTAAATCATCGATAGTTCCTTCATAGTTGTTTGCTCGTTTAAGCGTTTCTTTTACAACAAGTGCACCTAAATCATCTGGGCGTACATTTGCAAGTGATCCACGTTTTGCTTTACCCACTGGAGTTCTTGCACCTGCAACGATAACTGCTTCTCTCACAAAACTCCCCCCGTTTCATTAAAAGTTGAAGCGACTCGTTCAGCACCGAATATCAAATGTTCTCGCGACATAAAGGCGCTTTTTGCCTTTATATCGTGAGGTTATTTGACTCGAGGTAGGATGAAATTGCAAAGATCCTCGCAATTTCATCTTTGCTAGTCGCTGAAACTAGATATAACCAGCTTGAAACATTCCCTCTAGTAATCTATTAAATTAGTTACGTAATGGTTTTCCTTTTAATAGCATGTGCTGCATACGTTGCTGTGATTTCGGTTCAGCAACTAAGCTTAAGAATGCTTCTCTTTCTAGGTCTAGTAAGTATTGCTCATCTACTTCAGTACCGAATGGAACTCTACCACCAGCTAATACGAACGCTAGCTTTTGAGCAATCTTTTTGTCATGCTCTGAAATATAGCCAGAATATAACATAGACTCAATACCTAATAATAATGTCGCATAACCTGTTTCCCCAACTACTGGTACCTTCTTACGCTTTGGAGCTTGGTAGCCTTTGTCTGCTAATGCCAGAACTGCACGTTTTGCATCATGTAACAGGTGATCTGCATTTACGCTGATTCCATCTGTTCTTGATAAGAAGTTATTTGTTCTAGCTTCTTCAGCTGAAGTTGAAACCTTCGCCATTGCTATCGTTTCAAATACATGGTTTGTAATCTTTTGAAGGTCCTTTTCAACTCCGTTAGGCAGACCATTTAGATGACGGATATAAAGTTCTTTGTTTCCGCCTCCTCCTGGAATTAAACCTACACCTACTTCAACTAATCCCATGTACGACTCACTTGAGGCTTGAATGTGAGCAGCTGGTAAACAAACCTCAGATCCTCCACCCAGTGTCATGCCAAATGGTGCTGCAACGACTGGTTTTGGGCTGTATTTAACATTCATCATCGTTTGTTGGAATTGACGAACAACCATATCAAGCTCGAAGAAATTATCATCTTGTGCTTCCATTAAAATCATTGCAAGGTTTGCACCTACACAGAAGTTTTTACCTTGGTTACCGATAACAAGTCCTTTATAATTGCGATCTACTTCTTCAATCGCGTAGTTAATCATTTGTGTGATATCTGGTCCAATCGCATTGTTAGGCGAGTGGAATTCTAATGCTGCGACACCATCACCTAAATCTATTAAACTTGCACCACTATTTTTCTTGATTACACCATTTTTCTCTTTTAATCCTTTAAGGTTAATTACTTTAGGATTAACTTTTGTTGCTTCGTAACTACCATTTGATACAAATAATGTTTCGAAGTTTTCTTTTTTATAGAAAGATGTTTGGCCGTTATTTAGCATTTCTAGTACCCAAGATGGTACTTCAATACCTTCAGCCTGCATCTTCTTCACAGAATCTTCTAACCCAATGCTATCCCATAGTTCAAACGGACCTTGGTTCCATCCGAATCCCCACTTCATCGCGTTGTCAATCGCAACGATATCATCGGCAATTACACCAGCTAGTTCAGCAGAGTATACAAGTACTGGGCTGAAAATGTTCCATAGCAATTGGCCAGCACGATCATTTGCATACACAATCGCTTTTAGCTTGTCAGCACCTTTTGCTTGCTTCGCCAAGTCGATAGATGGAGCTGACAGCTTCTTTCTCGCCTCATACTCAAGTGTTTCAGGATTTAGTTCAAGAATTTCTTTTCCTTGCTTTAAGAAAAATCCTTGGCCAGACTTACTACCTAACCAGCCTTTTTCAAGCATAGACTTCATAAATGCAGGTACTTCGAATACTTCCTTCTCAGCACCTTCCACTTGCTCATAAACGTTGTTAGCAACGTGAACAAATGTATCTAAACCAACTACATCTAACGTTCTGAATGTTGCACTCTTAGGTCTGCCAATTAAAGGACCTGTTACAGAATCAACTTCTCCAACACTATATCCACCCTTTAGCATCTCTCTTACCGTTACAAGCAAGCCGTATGTACCGATACGGTTTGCAATGAAGTTAGGTGTATCTTTCGCTTCAACAACACCTTTTCCAAGTACATCCTCACCGAACGATTTCATGAATGATAAAACTTCAGGATTTGTATCCTTTGTCGGGATTACTTCAAGAAGCTTTAAATAGCGCGGTGGGTTAAAAAAGTGAGTTCCAAGGAAGTTTTTGCGGAAGTCTTCTGAACGACCTTCTGCCATTGCTTCAATGGAAATACCAGAAGTATTTGAACTTACAATTGCTCCAGGCTTTTTCACTTCATCAACTTTAGCGAAAACTTGCTTTTTCACGGCTAAGTTTTCAACAACTACTTCTATAATCCAATCAACGTCCTTAAGACGTGCTAAATCATCTTCTAAATTTCCTGCTTCAATAAGAGATAAATTTTCTTTTGAAGTTAACGGAGCTGGCTTTTGCTTTAACAGCTTTTGAAGTGCTGTTTGGCTAAAACGGTTACGGACTACCTTATCTTCAAGTGTAAGCCCTTTCTTTTCTTCGTCTTTTGTAAGTTCTCTAGGAACAATATCTAGTAATAATGATGGAATGCCGATGTTGGCTAAGTGTGCAGCAATGCCAGAACCCATAACTCCAGATCCTAATACTGCTACTTTTCGGATGCTTCGACTCAACCGTAATCTCCCCTTTCATTTTTTGAATGAATACTCATTCATTTTTTATTCAAAAAAATTTAGAACCTCTCCATAAATTTACTATAAATCATTTTATTAATTTTCGCAATATTAAAGTAACACTAAAATCTGCGTGTACCTTTATGAATTTTGTCATCATTCGTAAAAACGTAGGACACGATAATGAATGGAGGTGATATTATGGCTAAGCATAAAAAGAACCCTTCTAAGGC
This sequence comes from Bacillus suaedaesalsae, assembly GCF_016890225.1. GTDB lineage: Bacteria > Bacillota > Bacilli > Bacillales > SA4 > Bacillus_BS > Bacillus_BS suaedaesalsae. The sequence goes on from NZ_JAFELM010000036.1 coordinate 37,218, forward strand.
AGGGGTTAGTGCAGCAAGTGTTAAAGGAGATGCAGGTCCATCTGTTTCTTCTGACTTCGGCGGAAAAACACAAAGCACGAACCAACAGTATAAAAAGCAAAACATGGGACATTAATCAAACGTTTGTTTAGTGTGAAAAAACGTTGACTATCATGAGTTTTAGTCAACGTTTTTATCAATACATTGGAATAATGAATAGGATTGGTACTGCTGTTACATGCAGTTCTCATTTTTTTCGGCGATTATTCTTTTTATCATATCAAATACCTCTAATTCGGCGAAAATCAGGATTATTTCGACGAAAACTAAACACTATTCGGCGAAAGTTGAACTCTTTCCGGCGAACCTCATTATCAATTCGGCGAATTTATTTCTTTTCAAACTTCTTTGCACTTTTCCGGCGATTCCCACAACAAAAAAACTCAGAGGACACAACCCTCTGAGTTTATTCCCACTTATGTGCCGTAATTCTCTTCGGTGATACGGCAAACAGTTCATCCTCAATATTCAGAACCCTCATAATTTGGTTTTCCCAGTTTTCATATTGAACGCCTTCGTGTTCATGTGTGATTTTTTGTTGTAGCTGGAAGCCTTTTTCTAGATCAATACTGTACCCGTATATTCCCTGGAATTTAAACAGTTGTTCATATTCCGATCCCTGTTTGTCTTCATAAATGGTAATCGGGAACGCAAAGATGTTTTTCTTCTTATTAAATAGTAACGCCTTATGATCATGATTTAACGGTGAGTATGTTCCACTTCCTCCAATGACCTCGGTAAACTTTTCTTTTGGATTTAATGGGTCGGTAACATCAAATAAAGAAATTTTTACCCCATCCGTCATAATGCGAGGTTGAGAGGCTCCTTTATCTTTGATGACCTTTGTATTTTGACCGAATCCAATTAGATGCTTCTCATCATAAGGATGCAAGTAGTTACTGAAGCCAGGTATCTTTAGCTCACCTAGCACTGTCGGCTTCCTCGGATTACTTACATCTAGTACAAATAATGGATCCGTTTCTTTAAACGTGACAATATATGCTTTGTCCCCCATAAAGCGAACTGAATAGATTCGTTCACCTCTTGCTAAATCCTCGACACTTCCCACTTGCCCAAGCTTCGAATCTAATACAAATAAATGATTAGCAGAAGGTTGTTTTTCGTCCCACGTATCCCCTTTTGTTGTTGCGATACGGAAATACCCTTCATGCTCATCCATTGAAAATTGATTTAGCAGCCTTCCTGGTACAGTACCGGTTGCAAGAAATTCAACTTGTAGATCGTTAATAGCGAATTTATATATATCTGTGTCTTCAATTGGAACATGAATTTCTCTTTTGTTGTTGTTTTCTTGATATTCATACCTAGTAACAGTTATATATAGACTGTCTTTTGTCATATAAACTTCCTGTCCACTTCCTAAATACGTAGTTATGGTAGCTTCTTTCTCAGGTTCATTTATATCAAAGCTGGCAATTATTGAGAAACTAGCTTGTTTCGATTCCGGGAAATAACGAATATCTTTGAACTCTACATACTTCGGCTCATCTGTCGAACTGGAATCTTTGTATCTTGGTCGAAGATCTATATCTTTTCTTTGCTCCATGATCCAGTAATCCGGGTAATGATGATTAATCACATACACCTTTGAGCCAATTTTTCTTGATGTCATATAATTTCCTTCTATTTCAACTGATTTGATCTCTTTTGGATGGTTTTTATCGGTCACATCAAACACTAGTATTTTTGTTTGCTGGTTCATCGGCATGATCATCTTATGTGAAGCTGAGGAATTCGGGTTTACCGGCTCCTGAAACTCAGTATAAGAATGCCCCATTACGACAAGCTTATTGTCATCAATATAGAGCTGAAACGGCTGGAAATCTTTAAATGGAATCGTCGCAACTGTTTCGATATTTGTACTTGGGACTACCTTTGTAATTTTTAATTTCCCATCAATTGCTTGGTAAATGTAAGTTCCATCTGTTTTGACGATATCAGCTTCGTCTACTCCTTGTACCTGAACGTTTGTGTCCGTAAACTCATTAGCGCCGGCAGAACTTTTTTCAGCACCTGCCATATCACCTGCTGAACTTGATTCTTCCATAATACCATCAGATTTTATCGTTCTTTCTAATTGCTTCTGACTTTTTATTAGACCTTGAAAATAAGCTGTAAGTTGTTCCTTTGATTCAATGACTGGCAAATCCTTTGTTGCCGTAAATTCAATACGTTTATCTGATTTGATTGTATTACCATTCGTTGCTTTTATATCTGATTCAACATGCAGAGTATACGATTTCATATTAGGGTCGTAACCATCTGTTGGAGGGTAAATGAAAATTGTTTTTTTATTCTCACTAAGTTCTACCTTTAGATTAAGTTTGTCACCATTACTGTCTTTCACATAAATGTTATCGCTAGTAATCGTAGCTTTGTCCATTTCTTTTGTAAATTCAACTTTCCACACCTTGTCAGAAAGCACGAGCATTCCTTCTGAATTTGTTGTTACGCTATTAACTACTTGTGGATTTCGATCAACAATTGCTCTCTGAACTGTAAAACCGACCACAATCATGAAAATACTTATAAATAGGATTACATATTTGTTCATAATGACCTCCCTTTTATAGAAATAGACGGTTGTATTCCTTAAAGGTTACAACCTTTATGTAATATGGTCCTTATAATATTTGTTGTTACTATCATTGGGTTGATTTTTTACTGTTTCTTGTTTATGTTTTACCTCCTATTTTCAATTGGTAAACAAAAAAACTACCGAGACAGATACCTCGGTAGTTCCACTAACTTATTTACCAAATACACCTTTTAAAACAAAAGCTACGTTAGCAGGACGTTCTGCTAATCTTCTCATGAAGTATCCGTACCAGTCTGTTCCGTATGGTACGTACACTCTCATTGTGAAGCCTTCTTTTACTAGCTCAAGATGTCTTTCTGGACGAATTCCGTATAGCATTTGGAATTCAAATTGGCTGTTTGGAATGTTTAATTCTTTTACAACTTCTTTCGTGTATTCGATCATTGCATCGTCATGAGTGGCAACTGCTGTGTAGTTGCCGTTTTCAAGATGCATTCTAATAATTTTTTTGAAGTTTTCATCTACATCCTTTTTCTCAGGGAATGCAACTTCTGGAGATTCCTTGTATGCTCCCTTTACAAGACGCAGGTTCGGTTTAAATTGGTTTAAATCTTCCACATCGTCCGCTACGCGGTATAAATAAGCTTGTAATACTGTTCCAATGTTGTCATATTCACTACGTAGTTGTTTGAAGATGTCAATCGTTTTTCCGCAACGAGAATAGTCTTCCATGTCGATTGTTACAAAGACATTATTTTCTTTCGCAGCTTCTAAAATACGACGCATGTTTCTCATCACAACTTCATCAGAGATGTCTAATCCCATTGATGTCATTTTTAATGATAGTTGTGAATTTAATCCTTCACGTCCAATTGCTTTAATTGCTTCAATTGAGCCGTCTGCCATTTCATTTGCTTCCGCCTCAGTATCAACAAACTCACCTAAATAGTCAATTGTAACGGCTAGTCCCTTTTTATTAAGGTCTTTAATTACATTAACGGCAAGATTAATCGTTTCTCCAGCTACGAATCTACCTGCACCAAACTTAAGTCCATATTTTCTAGCTAGTTTCGTAAAAGTTTTATTTTTAGATAACCATAGAAAAAAGTTACGCATAAGTTGTTCCATCTTCATTCCTCCTGAAAACGCATACATGATATTGAAATATATAAATATGAAGTATTTAAACCATGATTATTTTATCATCTTTCAATCTAGTTGAATATGAAAATATTTACCTTTTGTCGATTTAGTACAAATTTTGTCGTAATCCTTATTAAATATGAGAAAAATAGCATAGTTGTTTTGAGAAAGTTCAGTAAATATAGGCCATTTTCCTAGTCTAATAGAATAAACATTGGTATTATTAGGAAAAGAGACAGAGAGATAAGGGGGGAGTTACTATGAGGATGATCCTTAATTTCATATTAACAATCTTTGGATTTTTATTAATTAGTGCACTTCCTGCATTAATTTTTTCAGAAGAGAGAATTGGAATTTTTATAAAGCAATACGGTCAAACGATGTATTTTACATTGCAAAACTTATTTCAGCCTGACAAGTGGCAGTTTTTAGGTTCACAGTCATTTGGAGCACAAAAAGTATATCCTTTATTTCCGATGTTGTGGGAACGTTATTTGTATTCAATGACGGTTTTTGCAGTTTCACTAGTCATTGCAATTGCTGTTGCTTATGTATTTATGATTATCGTACATATTGTCCCAAAAAAGATGAAGAGTGTGTTAGTTTCCATCTCTTCTGTTATTGAAGCTTTGCCTGACGCGTTTATTATTGTGAGTATTCAACTCCTGATCATTGGGATTTTCAAAAAGACAAATGTTCTCATTGCTCAAATTGCAGTCTTTAACAGCGATATTTATGCCGTTCCTATTTTTTGCTTATCGATTATCCCAACCTTTTTACTTTTCAAAACGATTTTATTTTTAATCGATGAAGAGAAATCAAAGCTATATATCGACTTAGCGCGGGTGAAAGGCTTATCTGGATTAAAAATTCTACTTGTACATACATTCCGTAATGTATTGTACAGTTTATTTTACCGTGCAAAATTAATCTTCGCATTCATGTTATCGAATTTATTTATTATTGAAGTTATTTTTAATATGAATGGAGCTATGCAATTTTTACTCTCTGCAAGAGGTGCCGAATTTATCGTGGGGGCTACTTTAATCTTTACACCATTCTTCATTTTCTTCTCATTAGCGGAAAAGGTGATGCTGCAGCAAACTGGGGAAAGTAGGGATATTGCATGATTATGTATTTCTTAAGAAAACCAAAGTTTATTGTTTCATTCCTATTTGTTACTATACTTTTAACAGCAAGCTTTCTGTATGAACCCTTTTTTGGAGATAAAGAATGGCCAACTGGAGTTATGTATGATGAACAAAATAACGTAATTGGTGCTCCTCCCTTCACCCCATTGGAATATCCTCCAATGGGATCAGATCGTTTCGGAATGCCATTGCTCGCTCAAGTTATACAAGGAGCAAAATATACCGTTATTACAGCATTTGTAATTAGTACTCTTCAGGTATTAATTGCGTTTATTCTTTCAATTTTCTATACACAATTACCGAGATTTCTTAGACGTACCTTCGAAGGCATTGTAGAATCAAGTCTTTTTATTCCTGCTTCGATCATTGCGTATATTATTTTGTTTCCGCTACAATTCTATATTGATCCGAATCTTTCGAGCGAAAACTTTTACAAGCTATTTATCGTCCAAGTTATAATTTTAACATTATTAGGGATCCCTCAGCTTGTTACGCTGTTCTCAAAAGAAATACAAAGAGAATTGCAACAAGAGTATATCCTGGCTTCAAGAACATTAGGTGCAAAAGGATTGAACTTATATCGAAAACACATTTTACCGTTTATGCTACCTAGACTCATTTTACAATTTTCACAACGGACCGTTGAAATCTTAATCTTATTTGTTCACCTTGGCTTCTTGGCAGTGTTTTTAGGTGGGTATGTAATGAAGGAAGTGTTTGATGGTGAATTCCAAGCGTTTAGCTTATCTTACGAATGGGCTGGAGAAATTGGTAAGCATTTTAGAAGTCTATCCATCACACCTTGGCAAATTTATTCACCATTACTTCTATTTGCCCTAACCGTTTTATCGTTCAATATGATCGCTAAATCGATTCAAGAATTTATAAACGCTGTGGACTTACGAAGAGATACGAAGAAGAAAAAATTCGTAAAGAACACACACAATGATACGAAAAGCACTGAGAACCCTTTTAAGTTAATTAAGAAGAGTGCGAACTTTTAAGCATAAAACCCGATAAAAATCGGGTTTTTTGTTTGCATTAATATGAAATTATAGCAAAATCAAAGATGCATGTCTGTATAGTGATAGTGTTCGAGAAAATGTAAAAAAGGAAGGATATACAACTTACCAAAATAAGTATGTTTAGCACAATAAATAATAAGAAACAAAAAAATGCTTGGATTTCAATTTACAAGTGTTCTGTGTTTATACTGTCTGGGTTTTAAAGGTTTCAAAGTTCTAAATTCTTCTCTATAATCCTTCTTTTCCAATCTATTTTCACTAAAGACATAAATAATTGCGTTGTTCTTTGGTATCTTATTTGTACTGATATCCAGAAGAGAAAACGGTCTTATTGAAATAGAATTATCATTTCCCGTTAATCATGAATAGCATAGTATACAAAATATTGATTAAACACAACAAAACATAAAAAATCTCCCAATCTATTATTAGGGAGATACAAGGCATTGGATTAGTAATAGTAATCACAAAACTATATAAATAATAACAAACTAAGTGCCATTACTGCCATTCCACATATTAAGCCATAAATCGAGACATGCCCTTCATCATATTTCTTAGCTGCGGGTATCAATCCATCAAGAGATATAAATACCATGATACCAGCTACAGCTGCAAAAATTATTCCAAACATCACATCGTTAAGATAAGGCATTAGAACCAGGTAGGCAATAATTGCACCGACAGGCTCAGATAATCCAGATAAAAATGACAATTTAAATGCTTTCTTCTTATTCCCAGTTGCATAGAAAATCGGCACTGCAACTGCAATTCCCTCTGGAATATTGTGAATAGCGATTGCAACAGCAATGGCTAATCCTAACCCTGGATCTTGTAAAGCCGATGTAAATGTGGCAATTCCCTCTGGAAAATTATGAATAGCGATAGCTAGAGCAGTAAATGTCCCCATCTTCAACAATGCCGTTTGCTCGATTGAAGAGTTCATTTCCTCCACTTGTTTATGTTCATGGGGATTTCCTTGGGAAGGAATAAACTTATCAATCAAAGCTATTAAAAGCATACCACCAAAAAAACCACCGACAGTCATCCAGTTTCCTAATTCAATACCGACACTATCTACAAGGGCATCCTTTGCCTTAACAAATATTTCAACCATTGACACATAAATCATGACACCAGCTGAAAAACCTAAGGTTAATGATAAAAATTTCTTATTTGTCTTTTTGGTAAAGAAAGCAATAACACTCCCAATTCCTGTCGCTAACCCTGCCATCAATGTTAGGCTAAAGGCAAATAGTACATTTTCTGCCATTTTTCAATCCCTCCATAAAAACTTATGACCATTTCTGTACTTTTCAATGTATGCCCCTACTACAAAAAGTTTCCTACGAAAATTTTTTACCTTTAAAGCCTGATACAAGATTTTGTAAATGCATTTAGAAACATTTTTTAACTGAATTTATGCCTTCACCTTATATTCACCATACAACATTATTTACACTCAATATCTAATCGGCTTAGAGCGTACAAAAAATAAGTCATTCAAAACAGAGAATGAAAATCCCCTGAATTTCTTTACTGGAAATCCAGTTAACTTTCCTACCAAATTGCCTTAAATTCAACAGGAGAGGATAGTGTAATTAACGTAGATGACTCTCCGTACGCTAATGATTGGTCAATAAATTGTTCTAATGTATGTACAGATTCTGTTACTACTTTTACTAAGTAACTGTATTGTCCCGCTAATCGATGGCATTCAGTGACACTTGGATGATCCTTGCAGAACTCTCTAAACTCGCTGCAACGTGTTGTATCGTAAAGGATAAAGGCAGTGACTTGTTTATTGATTTTTTGTGAATCAATGATTGCCCTGTAACCCTTTATAATCTCCTTATCTTCTAATTTATTTACTCGCTCTTTCACTGCTGGTACAGATAACCCTATCCTTTTGCCAAGGTCAGTCATTGAGATTCTTCCATCCTCCTGGAGCACTTCTATAATATGGCGATCGATCTCATCCATTCGCTATTCACCTTTCTTTTTAAAGTGTTTATAAAATAATACCGTAAATATTAATCTAACTATCTATGAAAACAATAATAAATGAATGGTTAAACATCAAGAAAATATTTACAATTAATATATTCTTTCCATGGAGGTATGTAAAATGGTTCAGTTGTCTGAGAAGGTTCCACTTATTGTAATAGATGTTCAAAATGCGTTTAATGACCCTAGCTGGGGGAAACGAAATAACCTAGATGCAGAAATGAATATGAAAAGTCTTTTGCAAGCTTGGAGGCAAACGAATAGACCTGTTATATTTATTCGTCATGTTTCCCGCTATCCACATTCTCTTTTCTATATGGAAAGCGAAACAAGTCACTTTAAACACGAGGTGCAGCCACTTCCTAATGAAATGATTCTGCAAAAAAATGTAAACAGTGCTTTTATCGGAACAAATCTAGAGGAGATAATACGAGAACTTAACTGCCCTCATGTCGTTATATTTGGACTCACCACAAACCATTGTGTAGAAACAACAACCCGTATGGCAGGAAATTTAGGCTTTAATCCTATCTTAGTCTCTGATGCATCCGCTACCTTTGATCGCATTGGGCCTACTGGAAAACACTACCATGCAGAATTAATACATGAAATGACGTTAGTGAATTTACACGAAGAGTTTGCAACGATTATGACAACAGAAGAACTACTTAAGGAGGTTCTATATGTTTGATAGAAAAATCATTTTAGAAAATGAGCGAGTTATGATTGTTCCCTTTTCACTAGAGTATAAGGATGAGCTAAAGGAGATCATTTTTGATTCTAGCATTTGGACATATATGGGGTTAACTATTCAAACCGATGAAGATTTTGATACCTACATCACTTCCACCCTACAAGAGAAGCATAATCAAAAATCCTATCCCTTTATCATTATTGATAAAATGACAAACAAGGTTGCCGGTAGTACGAGATTTGGTAACATCCACTTATTCAATAAAAGGCTTGAAATCGGCTGGACTTGGTATGGATCTGAGTATCAAGGAACAGGATTAAATCATGCTTGTAAATATGAGTTATTGAAGTTTGCTTTTGAAGAACTAGGCTTTAACCGAGTTCAATTTAGTGCGGATATTGAGAATCATCGTTCACAAAAAGCGATTTTAAAACTTGGTGCCAAGCAGGAGGGAATATTTCGAAGCAACTATATAGATGAAAATGGAAACGCGCGAGATGATGTTTATTTTAGTATTGTGGCAAATGAGTGGGAAAAAGTGAAGAAGCAATCTTTCAAATTTAGAGAGTCAACCAAGATATAAGGTTGACTCTTTTGACTGCAAAAAGGAAATGAAGATCTTTTCGAGAATAACTATATTTATCATCTACTGGTAGGAGAGTAAATCATGAATTTCTTGTTATTTATTATTAAGCTAGCAATTTTTCTTTTTCTATCACTTTCTATTGTTCATTTTCTAATAAAGCTAATTGAGAAAATTAACGGAATTGAAAAGGTTGCCGAAGATGATTTTCCAGATAAATACAAAAAGGCGATTAGTATTGGGCATTTTATTATTTCGTTACTCTTTATATTCACTCAATTCCATTCAGGTGAAATTGAAGATTTAGTATATGAAATTCTTATTATTTTACTTATTTATTTTGGTTATCAAGTCATTGTTGAACGAATTTTCTTTAGAAATCCCGGGGAACTATTTTATATCGTTATCACTTTCGTTTTATTCATGATCATCGTTATTGCTTGCCAGCCTTTATATCCGTACTTCCTATATTAGACAATCATTTCATGGATACGGCTTACTACATCTTGATAAAACGATTCTTCATGTGGGACAAAGGAATTCATCGTAACCTTCTTTTCGAAATTCACTTTCTCTCCTACTTCATTGAGTTCAAATCCATCAATATGTAGTTCGGTTATTTCACCTGTGATGAGCTCAATGAAGCTTGTAAAGTCAGCCCGATACATTCCTGTTACTTCTTCTATTTGCAATTGAAAGTCGTCAAAGCTTCCCTTATATTCATATAAATACGTGTGCGCAAGTTCACGGTCGATTAATTCACCACGCATCACTTCATATTTCAAAATACCTAAAAAGGTTAAGTCCTGTATCGAAACGTGTATTCCTAGCTCTTCTTCTACCTCACGCACGCCGTCCTCTGTTGTTTCATGTGCTAATAGATGTCCAGCTGCTGTTATATCGAGTAGGTTGGGATAGTCTTTTTTCACCTTGCTTCGCAGCTGAAAATAGATGAAGTTCTTGTCTTGTTCTTTACTTACAAACCAGCAATGAAACGTTTCGTGCCATAATCCTTGCCTATGTACGTCTTCACGAGTTGCAGTTCCAATCTCAGTTCCATTTTCATCAAATGTTTTAAGCAGTTCAGTTTCCATATATGTGTCCTTTCTGGCGTAAGTCTCTCTTTTTTATCTTTATATTTGTATACACACTTCCATCAAATTCCAACTTTATTATAACAAAAAAAGTAGTGGCTTCTACTGAAACCACTACTACTCATCTTACGCTTGGTTTTGTACCTCATGCTCTTTTACATACCGATTTCTTGGATGTTCTCTGCACTCGGTGCTACAAGAACGCTTTGTTTCATGCTCGCATTCATCACACATCAATAAATGCTTGTTGCAATCCGGATTTCCACACTTCACATAACGTTCTTCCGACTTGCCGCATGAGTAGCACTTACCAACGACCTTACTATCATCTGTACGGTTGACCGGAACTGAGATTCTCTCATCAAACACATATAGCTTTCCATCCCACTGACTACCTTTTACCTCAGGATCATAACCATATGTTACAATTCCACCGTCTAGCTGAGAAACATCCTGGAAGCCTTCTTTTACAAGGAAGCCCGAGAATTTTTCGCAACGAATACCACCCGTGCAGTATGTTAAAATTTTCTTATCTTTTTGATCACTTAAATTTTCTCTCACCCAATTTGGTAAATCACGAAATGTTTCAACATCTGGTTTTATTGCATTGCGAAAATGACCAAGGTCGTATTCGTACGTATTACGCGCATCTAAAATAATGACATCTTCATCTTGCATTGCTTCAAAGAATTCCTTAGGTGATAAATGTTTTCCTGTTACTTCATTAGGATTCACATCATCCTCTAAGCTTAAGTTAACGATCTCTGGCTTCACCTTCACCTTTAGCTTCTTAAAGGCATGTCCTTCTGATTGTTCTTCTTTAAAAATGACATCAGCAAAGCGAGGATCTTTTCTCATTTCTTCTATATATTGATCTGTTTGTTCTTTTGGTCCTGAAACCGTTCCGTTTACTCCTTCTGGTGCAACATGAATTCTGCCTAGTAACCCAAGTCTGCTACATAGCTCTCGTTGCTCATCTTTTAAACTTTCAGGATCTTCAATGACAACATATTTATAATAAAGTAACACTCGATAGTCCATATTTCTACTCACCTTTATAATAATTTTCCTATCTATCATATCAAAAAATCAGTGAAAAATTAAATCCAGAAAACGGAAAAGAAGTGTACATAATTATACACTTCTACTTATTACTTTTTTGAACGATGCAGTTCATTTAATTCTTTTATTTCACCAATAAGCCGTTTCATACCTTCTTTAGCATCTGGATATGTTTCATTCCAATGCTTCGCGAGTGCTGGCATTGTTTTTGCGATATGTGTGTATAAAGCATAGGTTTGCACCTTTTCCTTTAGTTCTTCATTCGCTTCGCCAAGTAATAATTCTGTATATTTCTCAAGTAATCCATCAAATTGAGATTTTAATTTTTCATCCACAAATTCCATCTCCCTCTTCATCAGGTATTTTGCACGTTACTGGACATGTGGAGCAACGGCCTTTTACACCTGGTAAGCGGTCATAGAAGCAACATGTTTTACGAGTACGTACTTCTTCGTTTGACTTTTTCTCAGAATAAAATTTTGCAATTGGATTATACGTATAATCTCCAAACATACTTCCGTCTGCATTCAAAAGGAATTCTAAGTCCTGTTTTACTTGCTCAGATGTATTTTCTTTAAACATAATCTCGTAAATCCAAAATATATATATCGCTGTGTTTTCCCATAACACTTGACGAGATATTTTTCCCGTAGGTGCTAACACCTTTATTACCTGATCAAGGTGTTGTTTAAACAGCTTTTTTAATGAAGTTCTGAGCCATTCAGCCCGATCGTTTGGATCAGACATTGTGACATCAATGGTTTGCAATTGTAGTCGAGGAAGCCAAGCACCATCTTCCATCTTGGATTGAAACGTTACCTTTTCTATATCCATATCTAATTGCTTATTCCACATGCTTAATGAATAGAAATACGGTACAACCACCATAAACGCATACCGTTTCATAAATTGTGAAGCAATAACGTAATGCTCTCTTACGTTATATACTCCTTTTAATTGCTCAATTAACTCCGATACAAATTCAGTACTCAATAAGTTTTTACTCGGAAAAGATAATGGATCGTTTGATTGTTCTAATGTAATCCGAAAAGATTGAACTAATCGCTCAAGCTCATGAGGTTGTAACTGGTTCTTTGCCATTTGCTTCACCTAATTGCGGTAAGATACATCTACCTTTTCCGTGTGGAATACATAAAGGTGTACCGAAAATTGGATCTTGCGTCACTTCACAATTCACATCAAACACATCTCTTACAACCTGACAGCTAATTACATCCTCCGGCTTACCTTGTGCATATATTTGTTTATCTTTAATAGCTACTAGGTAATGAGCATATCGACAAGCTAAGTTAAGATCGTGAAGTACCATTACAACCGTTCGCTGCTCTTTTTCATTTAATTCAAATAGTAAATCTAAAATCTCAATTTGATGTGTCATATCCAAGTACGTAGTTGGTTCGTCAAGCAAGATGATATCTGTTTCTTGTGCCAATGTCATAGCGATCCATGCACGTTGACGTTGACCACCAGATAATGAATCAACTGGTCTTTCTGCAAACTCTGTCATTCTCGTCGATTCTAATGCATTTCTTACAGCCTTTTCGTCCTCTTCTGACCATTGCTTTAACCAGCTTTGATACGGATAGCGGCCTTGTTTTACTAACTGTAAAACAGTTAACCCTTCAGGTGCAACAGGTCCTTGCGGAAGAATGGCAAGTTGCTTTGCTACTTCTTTCGTTGGTAGTTTTGCAATCGCATTTCCTTCTAGAAGAATCGAACCCTTTTGTGGCTTTAGCAAGCGAGCAATTGAACGAAGGAGCGTTGATTTCCCACAGCCATTACCACCGATAAATACCGTTATTTCACCCTTTGGAATTTGTAAATCTAGTTCGTTAATGATGATGCTATCACCATATGACAATGTTAATGATTCCGTACGTATCGCGCTCATATCATTCGCCCCTTAGTTCAGATTGCAAAACTTTGTTGATAATTTTCTATTTTTAAGCATTTCGACTTTTATATAATAAGTAAACAAAATACGGTGCTCCAATTGCGGCAGTAAATACCCCAGCAGGAACTTCAATTGGTGAGAAAACCGTTCTGCCAATTAAATCAGCTATAATGACAAGTAATGCTCCGATTAATCCTGAAACAGGAATTAACACGCCAAATGAAGACCCGACAAGTTTACGAGCAATATGTGGTGCCATTAATCCAACAAAACCGATTGCACCACCAAATGCAACGGCCCCGCCAGTTAATCCTGTAGCAATTAACAATAATGTAAAACGCTGGCGTTGTACCGCGCTTCCAACACTCGTTGCTAATTCATCACCAAGTTCCTGTACATTTAAACGTCTTGCCATCACCATTGTAATCACGAGCAAAACACATGTCCATGGAAAAAGTATACTTACATTCTCCCAGGTAGAACCATATACTGTTCCCGTTAGCCAGATGTTCGCTTGGCTTGCTTGATATATTGGACCTAATACCATTAATAAAGTGGTAACTGCTTGAGTAAGCGAAGATATTCCAATACCAATTAATACAAGCCTGATCGGTGATACTCCATTTTTCCATGAAAGGAAATACACGAGTAAAGCAACGACCGTTGCCCCAATAAAGGCACCAACTGGCATCCATTTTATACTGATTGTTAAAGCGTTACTTGTATCTGAATAAATTGCTAGAAATGCAACGACTGCTACTGATGCCCCGCCTGTAACCCCGATAATGTCAGGAGAAGCTAATGGGTTACGAATTAATCCTTGAAGAACTGCACCCGCAACTGCTAATGAAATTCCTACTAATAATGCAATTAAAATACGTGGTAACCGGAAGGAATTAACAACTAGGTTTTCCATTCTCGTTCCGTTCCCAAGCAAAGCATGAATGACTTGAAGGGGTGATAGCTTCATATCTCCCATTCCTGTACTAAATATCATAACTGCCACTACGGCTATTGCTAATGTCGTTATTACTGTAATCGCCTTTTTATCTACTAAAAAGGAAACAGTCTCTTTAGGAAGTCGGAATGTACGATATTTCTTCATCCTGCCATCCTCCTGCGTGCGATATAGATAAAGAATGGAGTTCCAATGATTGCTGTCATTACACCGACTGGTACTTCTTCCGGCATAATCACATACCGTGCTCCAATATCCGCTACTAACAGAAGGATACCGCCTAATAATCCACAGTAAGGAATAACCCAGCGATGATCAATTCCAACAATAGATCGTGCTAAATGTGGAATGACAATACCAATGAAACCGATGGGTCCTGCAATTGCTACAGCTCCACCTGCTAGCAAAACGATGACAATCGCACTTGATAATTTGATGAGTACAGTTTTTTGACCAAGTCCCTTTGCTACGTCATCTCCCATAGACAAGACGTTAATCGGATTTGCTAATAAAAGCGATCCGATCCAGGCAAGGACTAAGTATGGTAATACAGAAAGTAGAATATCAAGATCACGACCCTGAACAGATCCTGCAAGCCAAAACAACACTTCTTCTAGAGCTTTTTCATTTATAACAAGAAGCCCTTGGGTGAAGGATGAGAAAAACGCGGCCATAGCGGCACCTGCAAGTGTCAGCTTCATCGGTGTAAGCCCTTCTCTTCCTAGTGATCCTAGAAAGTAAACTGTAAATGCAGCTACAGCAGCACCTAAAAAGGCGCTCCATGTTAACTGGTTTAATGATGCTTGAGCAAAAAATGTTATCGAGAGCACTACAAAAAAGCCAGCTCCTGCATTTACTCCCATTATCCCTGGTGAAGCTAATGGATTTTTCGTTAACGCCTGCATAATTGCCCCAGCAATGGCTAAGCTAGAACCAACTGCTGCTGCAATAAGAGCTCTTGGTACTCTTGTCGTTTGAATAATTATATGTTCATTGCTTCCATTAAAGTTTAAATAAGCATCAATTGCCATCTTCCAAGTCGTTGCGGTATATCCTAATAGGATACTGGCACAAATTGATAGAATGAATAGAATGATTCCTACTAATAAACCTAGCGTTCTTGCTCGATTTGTCTTCAACAACATGATTTTACTCCCCAAAATTGATAAATGAGAATGATTTTTACTTACCTTATATATATAGTCTATTGGAGATTGAATATGCTGTCAATGAATTTGAAAATCATTTTCATTTAGGTGTTGACACAAAAATGAAAAGGCTTTATTATTCTAATTGTGATTGAAAATCATTATCAACTACAATGCCAAAGCAACCACTTTAACTTCAGGCAAGCAATATGGAAGTGGTGATTTTCCTCCTCCATTTGACCTGAGGCGCTGGGTGCTGAAGCAAGACTAGTAAAAAACAAGATTCAAGGGGGATAAACATGTTTACTACATACAAAAAGTCATTTCTTATGATTGGTTTACTACTAACTTTCATGCTTGTCATGGTTGGTTGTGGAGCTGCTAATAAGGAAAAAACAGAAGAACCGAAAGATGAAGCAACAAAAACGGAAGAAGCTAAAACAGTAACAGTTGAGCATGCTATGGGAACAACTGAAGTTCCTGCTGAAGCAAAAAAAGTAGTTATTTTAACTAATGAAGGTACTGAAGCGTTACTTGCAATGGGCGTTACACCTGTTGGAGCAGTAAACTCATGGACTGGTGATCCTTGGTATGATCACATCACTGATGAAATGAAAGATGTTACACCTGTTGGTACCGAAAGTGAAGTAAATGTTGAAGCGATCGCAGCTTTAGAGCCAGATTTAATTATCGGTAACAAAATGCGCCAAGAAGCAGTTTACGAGCAATTAAATGCTATTGCACCTACTGTATTTGCTGAAACATTACGCGGTGAATGGCAAGAAAATTTCAAGCTTTACGCTCAAGCATTAAACAAGGTTGATGAGGGCGAGAAAGTGTTAGCTGAATATGATGCTCGCATCAAAGAATTCAGCACTGCTTTAGGAGATAAGATAGACACGAAAGTATCAATCGTTCGTTTCATGGCAGACCATGCACGAATTTATCATAAGGACTCTTTCTCAGGAGTAATCTTAGAGCAAATCGGACTTAAGCGTCCACAAGAACAAGATTTACCTGACTTCATGGAAAAGGCAACAAAAGAGCGTATTCCTGCAATGGAAGGAGATATTCTTTTCTACTTCACATATGAACCAGGAGACGGTGCAGCTACTAAGAACGAAGAAGAATGGATCAACGACCCACTATTCAAAAACTTAGAAGTTGCGAAAGCTGGTAAAGTGTACAAAGTAGATGATACAATTTGGAACACAGCTGGTGGCGTACTTGCGGCAAACTTATTACTTGATGATTTAGAAAAGCACTTCCTAGAACAATAATAGCTAAAGCCAGGGCATTTGTCCCTGGCTTTTATTACATACATTACGCTTTAGCACTGTAAAGGAGTGGGGGCCTGTCCCCCACTCCTTTACAGTGTTAAAATATCTTTTTCATTGTACTTTGGTTACGAATTAGGTAGATGATGAGTGAAACAAGAACAGCGAGTGTCAAGTAGGAAATCCAAGGTAGATACGTTTGAATACCAAGACTTAGTAATCGAGATCCACCAAAGTTACCTAGTCCCTCTCCTAATCCGAACACGAAGTTAGCTAGTCCAAAATATGTTCCAATTAATTGAGTAGTGCCAAGTCGTGTTATGGTTACATCAATCGTTGGCATCATGATCATTTCCCCAATAACGAAGATAATTCCACACATAATCAATACGATAAAGTGATTGGCGAAATAAAGGCTACTTATACCAACACCGATAAACAACGTCCCTAATGCTAAAGCAACCATAGGATTCATTCTTTTAATGATTCGATTTGTAATAAACGTTTGCAAGAGAACAACTAATAAACTGTTAAACGTCCATACAAGTGAAACAGCCGTCGGGTTTTTCATAAACGATTCAGCCCGCAGTGGTACTGCTAACGCAAACTGAGCATACAAACCCCATACAAATATACTAACAATGGAGTATATAACAAAGGCACGATTTTGAAATACTTGCTTATAAGTCCGCAAAGATAACTCTTCACATTCCCCTTCTTTACAGTTAGCTGGCACATAAATCCAACTAATTATAGCAAGTAGACCAAACAAGGCAGCTGAAATATAAAAGATTATTACGGACTCTTCCCTAATTAAAAAGTATGTTAGTAACCCTGCACTTCCCACACCAATGTTGGCAGCTATACCTCGAAGTGAAAATACGGTGGTCTTATGGTCCCCTTCAGATGCTAATGCTGCGATAGCTGCTTTTGTCGATGGTGAGTTTAGTCCTCCTCCAATTCCATTTAGAAATGCTACTATTAATAGAAGAGAAAAATCAGAGACAAAGGCAAAACTAGCGAGTGCTGTTCCTTTTATTAAAGCACCAACAGTAATAATTAGTCTTCTTCCTACCTTATCTGCAATAAAACCACCTAGTATACTTCCGCCTTGATAAGAAAATGAACTCACAGCTAACACGGTCCCTATTTGGGTTATTGTTAACCCTTTTATAACTTTTAGAATAATCGGTAATAAAGGCAATACAATATAGTAAGCTAAATGTGAGAGTAAAACGCCTAATAATAATATTTTTAAAGAACGTGGTAACTGACTAAATCCTGATTTCAATTCGATCCCCTCTTTCTTTCTTTAGCTTTACTCCTACAACTTGTTTTATTCCATTGAAAAATCAAACTTATAAAAGAGATATGTTCGTACATATTAAATAAAAAAGGGGGATGAATCTTGAAAAGCAGAATTGTAGCAGGCATTCTTGGAATTCTTTTAGGAAGCTTAGGAATTCATAAATTTTACTTAGGAAAAATAGGAATGGGAATCTTATATCTAATCTTCTCTTGGACGGGGATTCCTGGAATTATCGGTCTGATCGAAGGTATCCTTTATCTCGTTAAATCCGATGAAGAATTTCAAGCAAAGTATGTTAATAAATAAAAAAAAAATCGGCAGCGCTGCCGATTTTTTTATTGAAAACTAAATTCTCTTTTCTTTTTGGTTTCATGATTCTCGTTAAAATTATATGTACCTTCTATGAACACTTGATGCCACATCATAAATTGTAAGACTGTCCAAATCTTTCTACTATGATCTTTTTTCTGAGAAGCATGCTCATCTAATAAATCTAAGACATAGCTTTTGTTGAAAATATGTTCTGTTTCACTTTCAAACACTAAACTGCGTGCCCAATCGTACCATTCATTGCGAAGCCATACCCTAATCGGAACAGGAAATCCTAATTTTCTTCTGTTCAGTACATGTTGCGGTACGGTGCCCTCAAATGCTTTACGAAGTACCCACTTCGTTGTTCCTTCTCTAATTTTGTATTCTGATGGGAGCCTTGAAGCAACTTCAAATACATGTTTGTCCAGGAATGGTACCCGTAGCTCTAAGGAATTAGCCATTGACATTTTATCTGCTTTTAGCAGAATATCCCCTTTAAGCCATGTTTGCATATCAATATCTTGCATTCTCGTAACCGGATCGAGATGCAGTGATTTTTTATAGAATGGGGAAGTAATGCACCTGTACGTTTGATCATGCATTCCTTCAACGAGTATTCTCTTCTTCTCATCCTCTAGAAATATTTTAGCATTGCCAATATACCGTTCTTCAATAGAAATACATCCCCTTTCTATAAAGTTCTTGCCTTTCATTCCTTCAGGTAAAATCCTCGCTAACTTAAGCAAATTCATCTTTACATGATTCGGGATAAAGCTGAATAGTTCAAGAGATTGAGGCTCTTTATAAATGTTATAACCCCCAAACAATTCGTCAGCCCCTTCTCCAGATAAAGCAACCGTAACGTGTTTCCTGGCCTCTTTGGATACAAAGTATAACGGAATACATGCCGGATCAGCTAAAGGATCATCTAAGTGCCAAACAATTTTAGGTAACTCTTTTAGAAATTCGTCGGCACTAATCACTTTAGAATGATTCGGTACTCCTAATTGATAGGCAGTTTCTTTTGCTATTGATAACTCACTATATTCATGTTGTTCAAACCCAACAGAAAACGTTTGGAAGTTAGGAACATAATCTTTAGCAATTGAGGCAATAATGGTTGAGTCGATCCCCCCAGACAAAAATGAGCCAACCTGAACATCCCCCATTATATGCGCCTTTACTGAATGAATAACCTCTTCACGAACCTGCTTGATGACAACATCTTCATTATCTCTTCTAGGCTTAAAAGTTACTTGATAATAACAATTCATCTTCAGGTTATCATCAAGCGTTTTTTTGAAATAGTGACCAGCCGGAACCTTATGAATGTTGGTTATCATCGTAAACGGCTCAGGAACATATTGAAAAGATAAATAATGTTGTACAGATTGAGTGTTGATTTGCTCTTCACCTTGTTCTTGATGGTATAAAAGACTTTTCTTCTCGGAAGAAAAAACGATAAATTCATCTGATTGTAAGTAATATAGGGGTTTAATACCAAATGGATCTCTTGCTCCAAACAGTTCTTTCTCAACTTTGTCATATATCACAAACGAAAACATTCCTCTTAATTGTTGTACTGCTTTTTCCTTTACTTCACTATATAATGCTAGAATTACTTCCGTATCGGATGTCGTTTTGAAAATATGTCCTTTATCAATTAAAGTAGCTCTCAGTTCACTAAAATTATAAATCTCTCCGTTAAAAACGATCCAATACCTTTCATTCTCATAGCTCATTGGCTGTGAGCCATGCTCGAGATCAACAATACTTAATCTCCTAAAAAAGAGATTTACATACTCATCTTCATATACTCCTTCTTGATCTGGCCCTCGATGCTGAATTGCATTACTCATCTCTTTATAAATTGAAGGATCCTTCTTATAAAGTGGATGTTGATACATGCAAGCGATAAATCCACACATGTTGATTTCACTCCTTCTGCTTAAACTAGGAGTGTAACGCTATAAAATTACAAAAAGTTACATATTTTGATAAAATAGGTAAAATTATGAAATAAAAAACGCACCCATAAAGGATACGTTTTTCAAATTATATTATTTCTGTTCAAAAGGTTAATTATATCTAATACTTCATCAGCTGTTGAGCAAGAGAGTATTTTTTCTTTTATGTTGAGTAATTCCTTAACCGATAATCCGCTAATTATGGAGCGAATTGGTAAAATGGACGATGCACTCATTGATAATTCATCTAATCCTAATGCCAGCAATATAGGTGTTGCTTTTTTCTCCCCAGCCATCTCACCACACATACCAGCCCACTTTCCTTCCTTGTGGGCAGCCTCAACGACCATGTTTATTAGCCGTAGTATTGAAGGATGATATGGTTGATACAAATAGGACACTCGCTCATTCATACGATCTGCTGCCATTGTATATTGAATTAAATCATTTGTCCCGATGCTAAAGAAATCAACTTCTATCGCAAATTGGTCAGCAATAATCGCAGCTGAAGGAATTTCTATCATCATACCAATTTCAATCTCATCGGAAACTGATGTTCCTTCTTTTTGCAACTTTTCTTTCTCTTCTAAAAGTATAGCTTTTGATTGTCTAAACTCTTCAACTGTTGCAATCATCGGAAACATTACTTTTAAGTTACCGTATTGACTAGCACGTAGTAATGCTCGGAGTTGAGTTCTAAAGATGCTCTGTTCATCTAGACATAAACGAATAGCACGGTACCCTAGAAATGGGTTCATTTCTTTTGGCAAATGCATATATGGAAGTTCCTTATCTCCCCCGATGTCAAGCGTACGAACAACTACTGGCTTTCCTTCCATTCGTTCAAGTACTTTTTTATATGCATCAAATTGCTCTTCTTCCGTTGGAAGTGAGTCACGTCCCATATATAGAAACTCTGTACGATACAACCCAATGCCTTCAGCACCGTTATTTAACACACCTTGAACGTCTTCTGGGGTACCAATGTTTGCAGCTAACTCTACATGATGGCCATCCTTCGAAACCGTTTGCTCTTGTGTCAACTTTGCCCACTCTTCTTTTTGTTTCTGATAGTCACCGTGTTTTTGTTTGTATTCTGCTAACTCCGCTGCAGTTGGATTTACAATGACGAATCCATTTAATCCATCAACGATGAGCATGTCACCATTTTGAATAGAACTAGTTACAGCCTTTGTCCCCACAACTGCAGGAATTTCCATTGACCTAGCCATAATCGCTGAGTGAGACGTTCTGCCACCTATATCTGTTGTGAATCCTTTGACAAAGTTTCGATTAAGTTGTGCCGTATCAGATGGTGTTAAATCCTCTGTAACAATAATCACTTCTTCTGATATCAAGCTTAAATTCGGAATGCTCACACCTAATAAATACCCTAGAATACGTTTCGTTACATCCCGTATATCTGCAGCACGTTCCTTCATATAGTCATTATCCATTTGCTCAAACATTTGAACAAACATCGAAGAGACTTCTTGGACGGCAAATTCTGCATTAACTTTTTCAGTCTTAATTTTATCCTTGATGGGATTTATAAGCTCTGGGTCACTTAACACTAAAAGATGGGCAGCAAATATTGCTGCCTTATCCTCACCAAGTTGTATATTGGCTATTTCTTTAATCTTTTCTAAATCCGTGTTCGATTTCTGAAGTGCTATTACAAGACGTGCTAGCTCAGCCTCTACATCACTGACCTCAGATTTTTCTATATTTAGATTTGGATGCTCCAGTTTGTATGCTTTTGCAATCGCAATTCCACCAGATGCAGCAATCCCTGTTAGTTGTTTCATTTCTATTCCCCTAAACCTTCTCTTTTCATCGCCTCTTCAACGGCTGCGATCGCCTCACCTGCGTCCGACCCTTCTGCAGATACAGTAATTTTGCTCCCCTTTGGTACACCTAAAGACATAACGCCCATAATAGACTTAAGGTTAACTGTTCTTCCGTTATATTCTAAGTTGACCTCACTATCAAACTTACCTACTGTTTGTACAAGTACCGTTGCTGGTCTTGCGTGTAATCCTGATTCGCTTGTAATTGTAAATGTTTTTTCTGCCATATTCATTCTCCTTTAATTCGATTAATCAATCTAACACAAGTTTAACGCAAAGCATGAAAAGCTATTCATATAACAAAACTCCGCCTTTCAATTGAATGAAAGGCAAAGTTCTCGGGGATCCATTATTTTACTTCTTTCTTCCAAAAACCAACCATAAGTGCAGTCACGATTGAACCAATCGCAATGGCTAACAGGTAAAGGAATGGATTACCGTTTACTGTCCAAAATACGAATAGTCCACCGTGTGGAGCAGGTAAACCAATTCCAAATAACATAGACAAAGCTCCAGCTAGAGCAGATCCAACGATGATAGATGGAATCACTCTACCAGGATCTGCTGCTGCAAAAGGAATGGCACCCTCTGTAATAAAAGAGGCACCCATAATATAGTTTGTCTTTCCAGCATCACGTTCTGCTTGAGTGAACTTTCTCTTAAATAAAGTTGTTGCTAATGCTAAACCTAGCGGAGGAACCATACCTCCTGCCATAATCGCAGCATGTGGCGCAAAGTTCCCTGCATCAATCATAGCAATACCGAATGTAAACGCAGCTTTATTGATTGGGCCACCCATATCTACTGCCATCATTCCACCGAGAAGTAATCCCATTAAGACTAAGTTTCCTGTACCAAGCCCTTGCAACCATGCAGTTAATCCTTCATTTAACGCACGAACAGGATCAATAATAACAAACATCATCAGTATTCCAGTCAAGAGAATCCCAAATAGTGGATATAATAGAACTGGCTTAATACCTTCTAATGACTGTGGTAGTCCCTTGAACAAATACTTTAATAGAACAACTAAATATCCTGCTAAGAAACCAGCGATAAGACCACCTAAGAAGCCAGCCCCACCTGTAGCTGCCATAAATCCACCGACCATACCTGGAGCAAACCCTGGTCTGTCAGCAATACTCATCGCAATAAACCCGGCAAGTACAGGAATCATTAATCCAAAGGCATTTCCTCCACCGATTGTCATTAAAGCTTCAGCAATCGGATGATAGCTTGGGTCGTTAGGATCAGCAGATTTGATTCCAAAGAAGAATGAAAGGGCAATTAAGATACCTCCACCTACAACAAATGGCAGCATATTTGAGACTCCATTCATTAAGTGCTTATAAAAGCCTGAGCGCTCAGAACGCTCTCCCCCGTCACTATCCTTTTCAGTCGTTGAACTTTGTAAAATAGGTGCATCACCAGCTGCAGCTTTGTTTAAAAGCTCTTCTGGCTTGCGAATTGCTTGTGTAACTGGAACTTGAATCACGGGCTTACCTTTAAAAGGTGTTAAATCTACCTTTGTATCAGCAGCCACAATAATTGCCGTTGCTTTTTCTATTTCACCAGGAGTTAATCTGTTTTTCACTCCACTTGAACCGTTCGTTTGTACCTTAATATCTAGACCTAGTTCTTTCGCTTTTGCCTTTAGTGAATCTGCAGCCATATACGTATGAGCAATCCCAGTTGGGCATGCCGTAACAGCTAAGATTAAATCAGATCCCTTTGATACTGGTTGATCATCCGGCTCTTCAGCTGCTTCTTTTTCGTCAATTGCTCTCAGCACATCTCCTACTGTTGTAGCAGATTCAATTTTTAAACGGAACGCTGGGTCCATTAAAAAGGAGGATAGGCGAGATAATGTTTCTAGATGCTCATTATTCGCTCCTTCACTTGCTGCAATCATAAAGAACAGATGACTTGGCGCCCCATCTAACGCTTCATAATCAATGCCTTCTGTTGAACGACCAAATGCGATGGCTGGAACCTTTACAGCATTTGTCTTTGCATGAGGGATGGCAATTCCCTCACCAATTCCTGTTGTACTTTGTGCTTCACGAGCTAATATGGCTTCTTTATATTTTTCTTTATCGTTTAAGCGGCCAGCAGAATCAAGTTTATCTACTAATTCCTGAATCACTTCTGCCTTTGTTTTTGACTTTAAGTCTAATAGGATTGTATCTTCTCTTAAAAGTTCTGTTATTTTCATTTTCTTTCCCCCTTATTCCACTACTTCTATCTCAATTTGTAGTAGAATCTTCTCCACATCTTTTTTCTCACATAAGTCAGCTGAAAATGCTGTCGCTGTGCCAGAAGCTACACCGAAACGGAAAGCATGTTCAAACGTTTCACCTAAAGTGAGTGCTGCTAAAAAGCCCGCTACTGTTGAGTCTCCAGCTCCTACTGAATTTTTCACTTCACCCTTTGGAACTTGTGCAGTCACAACCATATGATGACTTACTAATACAGCACCTTGTCCGCCCATTGAGATGATGATGTTTTGCGGACCTCTTTCTAATAGCTTCCTGCCATATTGAATAGCCTCTTGCTTTGTTTCAATTTTGGCCCCTACAAGCTCTCCTAATTCATGATGATTAGGCTTAATTAAGTAAGGCTTGTATTGCAGTACTTCGTGTAACAATGTCCCAGATACGTCTGCGACTAAAGGAATCCCCTTCTCATTACAAAGAGTGGCAAGGGATTTAAAGAATTCTAGTGATACAGATGGTGGAAAACTTCCTGCTAGAACAAAGTAATCTTTCTCAGTAAGGGAAGAAACTTGTTCGTACAAAGCTTCTTGGTGGTCTTTAGAAATGATAGGCCCACTGCCATTTATTTCTGTTTCCACATCCGCTTTCAATTTGATGTTAATTCTAGTTGGTTCTTCGTGTTGAATAAATGAAGTTGAAATGGATTCTGATTGCAAATAACTTTTTATATAGTCACCTGTAAATCCACCTACAAAACCTAGGGCAACACTATCAATTCCGAGCCGCTTTAAAACACGGGAAACATTAATTCCTTTACCACCTGGATAAAACGCCGTTTCATTCGTTCGATTTAATTCCCCAAGTTTTACGTCTTCTACTGTAACTACATAGTCAATCGAAGGGTTTAATGTACATGTGTATATCATGCTGTCACAACCTCTATTGATGTTTTACTTTTATATTTTGAAAGAATTTCCGCATCTATATCATTTGTTAAAATAGTAGCTTCATTCAAATTTGCGACTTTTGCAAAGGTTACTTCATTAAATTTTGTATTATCAGCTAATACGTATGTTTTTTGTCCAAGATGAATGGCAAGCCCTTTAATGCTTGCTTCTTCGGGATCTGGAGTTGTAAATCCATATTCTAGGTGAATTCCATTTACACCGATAAACGATTTATCGAAACGAAATTCCTTCAACCCATTCATTGCCCCAGCACCAACTAATGCCTTTGTTTTTTTCTTGATATAACCGCCTGTTAAGAAGGTTGTTATATTTTGATCCAAAAGTGCTTCAAGGTGTGTGAGTCCATTCGTTACTACTTTTATTTCCTTTGCTTTTATATGTGGAATCATTTGAAATACAGTTGTGCCTGCATCAAGATAAATACAATCACCATCATGAATTAAACTTGCTGCATAGCGAGCAATCGCTTCTTTCTCATGGAGGTTTTTGGTAGATTTCTCTGAAATACTTAGCTCTTCACCCTTTTGAGTAAGTAAAGAAGCTCCTCCATGAACACGCTTTAATTTTTTATCTTTTTCAAGTTGATCTAAATCACGGCGGATTGTAGATTCTGATGTATTCGTTGCTTCTACTAAATCCTGAAGCTTGATAACATGCTTCAACTCTAACAATTCCAAGATAATACGATGTCTCTCCGGCGTGAGCACGAGACCACCTCCTCATAAATCAACGAGTAACCTTGATTCCATCATAATGAAATCCCTTTCAACTTTCAATCATTTTCTATCATTTTCATTCAAAAAGAATCAGTTTCGTTCACAAAAACGTTCATGAATAACCAAGATCAACTAAACAAACCTATTTATGGGAACAAATAGCGCATGCGCCCCGTTTAGCCTCAGGCAAAGCAAATGTTCCGGTGTCCCTCTTTTTATATGACCTTAGGCTGGGTGCTGGAGCTCGATTAAGACTACACAAAAACATAAGGTGCACTCCATACTTCTTAAACTGAATGAAAAAGCTGTTAGAGTTCCCCCTAACAGCTCTTCCTCATTATTTGTGGTGGCGATGTTTATGACGATCCCACTTAGGTATATAATTATTTTCCTCTAGTTCCTTCATATGTAATTCCATTTTTTCAAGAATGAACTTTCCTTTTTCCTCTGTAAATACACCATATTCAACATACTTTGAAACTACCTCTTTTTTCTTCTCATATACCTCGCGATGTAACGCAGCAAGTTCTTCCTTTTGTTCAGCTGTTAACGTTACCTTTGGAGCTTGCTTTTGCTGGTCTGTATTGGCTGCTGCAGATGAACATGTGATAGATAAAGTGACTAGCATCATCGAAACAATCGTCATGAACTTTTTCATCAATTATTCCTCCTTTAATCATTCCTCTTTTAAGATGATTTGTTAAATTGAAGGAAAACATGCATAAAATAGAAAAAAAGTGCTAAATACTAGCACTTCTTCCAGTGAGAAACGAGAAATAATTCTTTTTATATAACGTTGCAATTTTATTCAGGAGAAACGCTGGGATTCTTTTCGGAAATAATGGTAACGAATAATATTTCGTATAAGCCAATTTCAAATCCCCCCATTGGCTGCATTGTTTTCTTTGTCTAAATCTTGCTACATCAATGAGTATAATTTTTTCATCTTTTGTAATGAATATATTTCGCAAATGGATATCTGAAGGATTCAAACCTCGGTCACTAGCAAGTTTCAAGGCTCGGTCAATCTCGTTTATATGCCACGAGGTGATTTTTTTCCCTTTTGTTAAACAAGTGAATAACGTCATTCCTTCGATATAATCTATGACAATATAATTGTTGCCTTCTGCATATAAGCTTGGAAAATAGGCTATACCCTCTAACTGTCTATATATCTCAGCCTCTTCTTTTGCTATGACAACAAATTCAGGAAAGAAAATTTTTATGACTTTCTTTGTATGTTTTATTCGAAAAACAAAAGCACTTCTTCCTTCCCCAACATATTGTAAGGAAGGGTCAATATTGAGTAGTGTCATGGTGTCACCTTTTCGTGAAAACACAACACTTGCTGCAAGCTGTTCGTATGATTTCATGTGTTTCCCTCCAGGTTTGTGACAATACAGTATATGTCTTACATATAAAAAGAGGCACTTGACCTATAAAATAGAGTACAAATGTCTTATGGTCTATTGTACAACTTATTTCTTATTGGTGCCAGGCACCACCCGGATTTTGTCGAATTATCTTCATTGATTCCAAACAAAAAACCACGGTTTTTAGGCCGTGGTTTGAATTATATGTTATTGGTTTTGGGCTAAATGAAATTCTTTTTTAATTTTGGTAAGTAATTCTGGATTTGTTAATACGTCGTACGCTGTTAGTGCCATTGTTTTGGCACCAAGGATCATTCCTTCGCGGCCCATGTCGCTCATGGCTGCTTGTTGGAATCCTGGTGTGTGGCATGCGTGTTTTTCAGTTGTGATTTGGACATATGGGTGAATGGCAGGTACAACTTGGCTTACATTTCCCATATCAAGTGAACCTGTATCTCCTTCGCTTGAATAAATTTCTTCTGGGTTTACTCCAAGTGAGAGAAAATTTTCTGTAAATGTTTCAGATAGCTTGGTGTTTGTAATCATATCGTCGTATGAGAATTCATAGTTTGATATTTCAACATTTGCTCCTGTTGCTAGTGCTGCTGCCCTGGCACATGCTTTTACTTTTTCTACTACTTCATTTACATACGTGCGGCTGGATGCTCTCACATAAAACTGAGCAACTGCATAATCAGGTACGATGTTTGCAGCTTTTCCACCTTCCGGAATTATACCGTGAATTCTCACGTCAGATTTTACATGCTGTCTTAATGCATTGATGCTATTGAACGTCTGAATCACGGCATCTAAGGCGTTGATCCCTTCATGCGGGGCAGCTGCTGCATGTGCTGCTTTTCCGGAAAATTCAAATTGAATCGCATCCATTGCGAGTGAGCTTCCACTTTTTCGATAATGATCAAGTGGATGAACCATCATCGCAACATCTAACTCATTAAATACTCCAGCCTCTGCCATTGTAACCTTTCCACCACGAGTTTCCTCAGCAGGGGTTCCATACACGATCACCTTACCTCCCGTTTCATGGAGAACAGAACTAAGCCCAATACCCGCCGCAACAGCTAACGTACCAATTAAATTATGACCACATGCATGACCAAGACCAGGTAGTGCATCATACTCTGCCATAAATCCAATGGATGGACCAGGTTTTCCGCTATCATAAACTGCTGTAAATGCGGTCTGCAAATCACAAGTACCTATTGTTACATCAAAACCATGCTTCTGAAGTTTATCTGATAACACCTTACACGCCTTAAACTCCTCGTGCCCCAGCTCCGGGTTATTCCCGATATACACACTAATATCATAAAAATCACCTTTAAGTTCCTCAATTGAATCAAGTATTCTACTCTTCAAGTTCACCATGAACGACTCCTCCTCCATTTCAACCTTCTTTCCTTTATAGTAAAACAAACTACACCATTTAAGCTATTTATTTTCACTAAACAAACGTTTGATTAATACCTCACTTTCACACTTTAAAGGAGTGGGGGCCTGGCCCCCACTCCTTTAAAGCGTTAAAAAGCCCTGTTCACAGTTTATCGTGAACAGGGCTCCTGAGTTTATTATTTTAAACCTGCTTCAATCTCTTTCACCATTTCAGATACTGAGATTAAACCTCCACCTGAAAGGTACCAGTAGTTAGGGTCAAGGTACACTATGTTATCGTCTTTGAATGCGTTTGTTCCTTTTACTAAGTCATTATCAATTGTTTGTTTTGCAGATGATTGACCACCAACTGCAGCACTACGATCAATAACGAATAAGTAATCAGGATTCTTCTCAGCAATGTATTCAAATGATACGTTCATTCCGTGAGTTGAAACTTCAATTTTTTCATCAGCAGGCTTCACACCGAATACATCATGAATAATACCAAATCTTGAACCAGCGCCATATGCACTAATGTTTCCTTCGTTCGCTAATACGATTAAACCAGTTTTTCCATCGTTTGTAGCTTTTTCATTTAAAGCTTTAATCGATTTTTCAACTTTAGCAAGCTCTGTTTCTACTTCCTTTTCCTTACCAAAAATTTCACCTAATTGCTTAGAGTTAGCAGTGAACGATTCCATGTATTTAGAAGTATCTACACCCATAAAAATTGTCGGTGCAATTTCTTGTAAATCTTCATATAGGGCTTGTTGTCTTCCAGAAATAATAATTAAATCCGGAGCAATTTCACTAATCTTTTCAAAATCAGGTTCTTTTAAGCTTCCAACATTCTCATATGTGCTTTCTGTGAATTTTGAAAGATATTGAGGAATGTTTGCTTGAGGTACACCTGTTACTTCCACACCAAGCTTATCTAATGTATCTAGTACTCCAAAATCAAATACAACTACTTTTTCTGGGTTTTTCTTTACAGTTGTTTCTCCTAATTGATGTGTAACTGTAATTTCTTTTACTTCTTCTGTCTTTGTCTCATCTCCAGAAGCTGTAGCTGAAGCTGTTTCAGTTGTGTTCTTTGTTGTACTGCTTCCGCAAGCAGCCATGATCATTGTAAACGTTAATAGTAAAACAAAAAGCATCATTTTTTTCATTTTTTTCTCCACCTTTGTTTTTATATTTTATGAAAAATAAACTGCAATCTTCTTCTTATTAATCTCTTGAATATCAATATCCATATCATAAACATCCTTTAAAACAATCGAATCTATGATTTTATCTGTCACACCTTCTTGAACTACTTTGCCATCCTTTAAGGCTACAATGTAGTCGGAATAGCTAGAAGCAAAGTTAATGTCATGCAGAACGATTACAATCGTCTTACCTAACTCATCTACCATTCTACGAAGTACCTTCATAATTTGAACAGAGTGCTTCATATCAAGGTTATTTAATGGTTCATCTAAAAGGATGTATTCCGTATTTTGAGCGATGACCATCGCAATGTATGCTCTTTGACGCTGACCTCCACTTAATTGATCGAGAAACTTATGCTGCATATCTTCGAGCTCCATATACTGAATGGCTGCATCAATTTGCTCCATGTCTTCCTTCTTTAAACGACCCTGTGAATAAGGAAAACGTCCAAAGCTTACTAAATCCCGAATCGTTAAACGAATGTTAATATGGTTCGTTTGTTTCAAAATTGAGATTTTCTTAGCTAAATCATTACTTTTGTATTCGCCTACCTCTTTACCATCAATTAGGATCTCTCCCGTATCCTTTGAAAGAAGTCGACTAATCATTGATAAAAGTGTACTTTTCCCTGC
The DNA here is from genome assembly GCF_016890225.1 of Bacillus suaedaesalsae. Taxonomy (GTDB): domain Bacteria; phylum Bacillota; class Bacilli; order Bacillales; family SA4; genus Bacillus_BS; species Bacillus_BS suaedaesalsae. The sequence goes on from NZ_JAFELM010000036.1 coordinate 67,824, forward strand.
ACCGTTCGGACCGATAAAGGAAGTAATCTTTCCTTTTTCAATCTGAATTGATACATTTTCGACAACACGTTTATTTCCATATTGTTTTGAGACATTCTTGACTTCTACCATGATTTATTCTCCTTTAATAGTAGATAGATAAAGTACACTCCACCAATAAAGTTAATGATGACACTAAGAGTTGTTGAGAATGTAAATACTCTTTCAACAATCAGTTGACCACCAACTAAGGCAATGATACTGATAAGTATGGAACCTGTAAGTAAATGCTTATGCTGATGTGTTTTTAAAAACTCATGTGCGACATTGGCAACAAGCAAGCCTAGGAACGTAATGGGACCTACTAGCGCAGTAGATACTGAAATTAAGATAGCTACAACGATTAATAATCGTTTAACTACATAGTCATATTCGACTCCCAGATTAATTGCCTGCTCTTTTCCTAGTGATAACACATCTAGGAATTTCGTAAATCTCATTACATATACCATTACAGCTGCAACCGTGATAAACGAAATCAATAGAAGGTCTGTGTTAATGTTGTTAAAACTAGCAAACATTCTGTCTTGCACAACTAAGAATTCATTTGGGTCTATTAATACTTGCATGAATGTTGTAATACTGCCGAAAAAGGTTCCAAATATAATACCTACTAATAATAGAAAGTAAATATTTTGTCCTTCTCTCTTAAACAGGAACTTATACAACAGACCTGCAAAAAACACCATTAATAATACAGAAAGAAAAAAATTAAGGCTTGGGTTCATAACAGTCAAATTCATGGATCCAAATAGAAAAATTAAGAACGTCTGAATCAACATGTACAATGAATCTAAACCGATAATACTCGGAGTTAAGATTCTGTTATTGGTTATCGTTTGGAATATCATTGTAGAAAAGGCAATGACTGCTCCAGTTAATACGATTGCTAATATCTTTTCGGTTCGTCTTGGAAGTACATAGTCAATATTTGGACCTATATCAATAAAGAGAAAAATTGCGATTAATATAATGGATAAAATGGCTAATATAATGAGTTTCGCTGTTTTATGCATAAGCTTTTTTTCCCTTCAAGATGAGATACAGGAATATCCCACTTCCAATGACACCAACCGTGACACCAATTGGTATTTCATATGGATAAATAATGACTCTGCCCAGAATGTCACATAGTAGTACGAATATCGCTCCAATTAAGGCTGTATGTGATAAGCTGTTTTTCAAATTATCTCCCTGATACATGGTGACGATGTTAGGAATGATGAGTCCTAAAAACGGAATCATTCCTACAGTTAAGATTACTAGTGATGTGATCAATGCAACGATGATGAGCCCGAAATTGACTACAAATTTGTAATTGAGTCCTAGATTAATAGCAAATTCTTCTCCCATTCCAGCAATCGTAAACTTATTTGCATACAGATAAGCAATAATGACTAACGGAATCGAAATATAAAGTAGCTCGTATCGTCCCTGAATGCTCATGGAAAAATTACCTTGTAACCATGATGACATGTTCTGGATCAAGTCATTTTTATAAGCAAAGAAGGTTGTAATCGAGCTAATGATGTTACCGAACATTAACCCTACTAGTGGTATGAAAATCGTATCTTTGTATTTCACTTTATCTAGTATCTTCATAAAGATAAACGTACCTAATAAAGCAAAGGCAAAGGCAACAAGCATTTTCACAATAGGGCTAGCAGCTGTGAAAAGCATTAATGATACTAAGATTCCCAATCTTGCAGAGTCCATCGTTCCAGCAGTTGTAGGCGAAACAAATTTGTTTCGAGTTAGCTGTTGCATGATCAATCCACAGATACTCATACTCACGCCGGCAATAAGAATACTGACTAACCGTGGAAAGCGACTCACAACTAAGATTTGAAACTGATCTTCACTCAAATGAAAAAGGTCCAATGGCGAGATGCTTTTGACTCCGATAAATAAGGAAGTGAGTGATAATATTATTAGTAATATAAATAGATATCTCTTTTTCATAACTCTATCCTTCCATTCGTATGTACGTTTCTCGAAATCCCTTTCATTTTTTTGCGAAAGAGAATCATTATCAATCAACTGCAAAAAAAATAGATAAAGAGAATCATTATCAATGATAAACAAAAAATAATAAGGTTTGCACAACCCCAATACAAATGATAATCATTCTTAATTAATCCGTCAATACTTATTTATAAAAATACTTGTTACAACAAGTATTTTTATAAATAAGTATTAGCTTAGGTTTTTTCTAATTTTGTCTAATACACGTAAACACGTTGCCATATCTTGGTTTGTAATACCTATACTTGCTTCACTAACTGTTTTGCTGGCATTGAATAAAAGTGAATTCATCATGTCTTTGGATGCATCGGTTAAATAGATAATATTCGTTCTACCATCTGTCGGGTGTGATACTCTCTTAACAAGATCCCGCTTTATCATATTGTCAATTAATCGTGATGTACTAGGCTGGTCCTTCTCATTAATAATCGATAATTTTTGCTGTGTAAGTCCATCCTCTTCATATAATCGAAACAAGACTTGCCACTGCTCATGTGTGACAGGAAGTCCATCCTTCCTGAAATTTTGATTTAAACGGTTTGTGATTAATCTACTTGCATGAAACAACTTATATCCTAATGATTCATCTAATTTATATTTCTTATAATCCATTTCATACCAACCCCATTAATAAATTATTTATATTATACATTCTCCTTTCACATATAGATATATGAGTCGAAAAACTCCCCATAAAATTATCTTTAATTAAAAATAAATCATTGACGAATTCAAAATACTGTCATATAATTTATCTCATAATCATATATCTTGAATTAAAGATATACAAATTAAAAATAATAAAAAGGCAGGTAATAAACTATGACAGTTTCAAATTGGGCATTAGACGCAAGTCACAGCAGTGTAGATTTTTCAGTAAGACATATGATGATTGCACAAGTAAAGGGTTCTTTTAACGAATTCTCTGCTTCTATCTCTGCAGATCCACAAGATTTAACAACAGGTTCTATTCAATTTAATGTTGAATTAGCAAGTGTTGACACACGTAGTGAAGATCGTGACAACCACCTACGTTCAGCTGACTTCTTTGAAGTTGAGAAGTATCCTACAATGACTTTCTCTTCAACAAACATTGAAAAAGTTGATGAGGATGAATACAAAGTAACAGGAGACCTTTCACTTCACGGTGTAACTCGCCAAGAAACATTTACTGTAACGTATGAAGGTACTGGTAAGGATCCATGGGGTAACGAAAAAGTAGGTTTCAGTGCAGAAGGTAAATTAAACCGTAGTGACTATGGTTTAACTTGGAACGCTGCATTAGAAACTGGTGGAGTTCTTGTTGGAGACCAAATTAAAGTATCTCTACAAATCCAAGCTGCAAAGGCATAATTTATCATGCAAATGGCTAGTACCTTCTAAAGGTGCTAGCCATTTTTTATTCCCCTCACGCTTGCCAGTGCCACTGAATACAATGAAGTATTCTACTTGGATTTGGTGGTGTTTTTTCATCATGAAGCTTCCTACTATTCTATCTGGCCCAATTTTGCGAAAGGTAGATTCTACCGGTATTCACATTTGGTTAGCAACAAGCTTTCGCCTACAAATGAAGGGTGAATTATATCAAATTCATCAAAAAGAAGATTCAACTTATTCCTATCAATTACTAAGTAATCACAGTGAAGTGAAAACGATTCATTTAGGAAAAAACCTATATATGAATCTAGTAAAAATATCACCTGTTACCAAAAGCTTTCCTTCCGATGTTTTACTAGGTTATAACCTTCTGTTTAGTAACGGTACGAAAGTTTTTGATTTAAGTGATTATGGTCTTCTTACACCGAACTCTCCAGATTCAATCGTTTACGGTGAGCTTCTCTATCCTTCTTTTTTTATTAATAGCAGTGAAAACTCAACTCTATTATATGGTTCATGCCGGAAGTTCCATGGAAAAGGTAATGACACGCTAGTTAGTGGTGATCTCCTTCTCCTGGAAACATACCTTGATTTAGAAAAACGGCCTCACTCTTTATTTTTATTAGGAGATCAAATTTATGCAGATGATGTAGCAGATCCGTTATTTTCAATCATTACAAAATTAAGCAAGAAGTTAATTGGAAAACGTGAAGTTCTCAGTAATCTCGACCAGCGATTAAAGGATGAACCCTTTTCCACCAGTATCAATCAAATTAACGGACGACAATTTATTATGAAAAATTTTTGTTCCTTTACGTCAAGTAGTGCACAAAATCATCTAATGAAGTTTGGTGAATTTGCAGCGATGTACTTGTTGTCGTTTAGTCCAGCACTATGGGAATATCTACAGGCAAACAACATGTACCCTACTTTCGAAGAGGAAGTGGCTAATAACAACGTTTATTATATGTTCCCAAACACAGAACCCTATGCTTCAGAGAGGCTTAAGGAACATCAAAAGCTCGAGGCACGCTACAATGAGCACTGGGAAGACATTCAATCTACCATTACAAATTTTACGAATGTTAGAAGATTACTAGCCAATACGCCAACATATATGATATTTGATGACCATGACATTACAGATGATTGGAATCTATCTGCAGATTGGGAAACACATGTATCTGAATCACCTCTAGGCAGTCATGTCGTTACAAATGGTCTTGCTGCCTATTGGGCATTTCAAGGGTTCGGAAACTCACCTGAAGATTTTGATGCCAGCTTTCTTCGAACGATGACGAGATATTTTAAAAAATTTACGGTTAACTCCTCTACTTATCATCAATGGAAGGAGCTTTTAACAAACTTTCAATCGTGGCATTTTGTTGCACCAACCGTTCCTAAAACATTATTTCTCGATACGAGAACGAGAAGGGATTTTGACTTCATTCCAAAGCCTATAAAAATTGGAAATATGATGGAGGAAAATTTACGTGGCCCTATTCTCATTAGTGATCATGGATGGCATGACTTAACGAAGAGCTTAGTAAAAAGCGGCTGGAGAGGAAATCAACCACTTGCCATTGCTTCTCCTACTCCTTTGTATGGAATTGGGTTAATTGAATCAGTATTGAATTCATATGTGTACCCTATGCGTGCTCTCGGGATACCAGTTGACCATGCTTTAGATTATGAAGCCTGGAAATACAACGGGAAAGGTTTTAGTGAATTTTTACGTCACATTTTCACATGGAAACCAAGTACATGTATTATCCTTTCAGGAGATGTCCATTACGCCTCTTCATTAAGAACGACCGTACAATCACAATCGGGCGAAGAAGCAACGATACTTCAATTCACAAGCAGTCCCATCAAAAACATGAGCTTCGCAGGTATTTGGGGATTTCTAATGAAAAGTGCAATATGGTTCAACACATTAAAGAGGAAAAAGAAAAACCTTCAACGTTTTTGTATGAATGACTACCAAATGATGCTCCAAAATAAAAACACGAAAACTCCCCTCCTTTTTCATTGGAAGGAAACGATTAAATATTTATCCACGAGTACCGACTCTATTATTGAAACGAATAACAATATCGGACTACTCAGTCTCACTGAACACTCAGCACAAAATTCTTTATTATCGTATAGAGACTTTGAGAAACATGAGACCGCTTTTGATGTTGTTACACTAAAGGATGGGGTATAAAGTCAACCTAGTAAGATTAGTGTCAATGGTTCACAAAGGCTTAGAGATATACGCTTCTAAGCCTTTGTTCTCAGTAAGTTGTATAACATTTTCTTTTTACTATAACCTCTTACACTACTTCTAGAACAGATAACTCTTTATAAACAAGCTGACTGTCTATAGACAAAACCTCTTTTGGTTTTGGACCAAACCACTCAAGTGAGGCATCAAGGTCCCTTATTAACGGTAAAAGAGTGCTGTAATCAACAGCCCCTTCGAATAGATGCGTCATCCCTACTCTTGATCCATACGCAGCATACACGTTATTAGGTTCAAAGACAGAGAGCTGATTTCTAGAACTAATATTCTTTAAATGAACATGTGAGATAAACGGCTTTAGCTTTAAAAAAGCCTCCACTACATCACAACCAGATTCCCAGACGTGTAGGGCATCAAAATTAATCCGTAGTGCAGGATGATCGACTTCTTCTATAAGCCGAAGAGTAGCAGGAACTGAGTCTGCAAGTGTTGACGGATGTGTCTCAATTACAAGCTGTTGACCATATTGGTGAACATATTGTGCAGCAAACTTCAGTTGCTGGGTAACTTCTTTATACATCTCTGGTGTTACTTTTTCACTTCCAATTTGTCCGGCAAAAACCCTTAACTTAGACGAATTAAATGTTTTGCCCAGCAATGATAAATCTGCTATATGTTCCTTCATCACATCAAATGAGTCTGTGAAGGGAACATATCCACTAATCATGCTCACTGGCAAACCATTATCGTTAAACAGGTTGTGATTGTTCCATCCTTCTTCTACTAAGTGCTTGGCATGGATTCCCCACATTTCAACTCCTTGAAAACCGCACTTACTTGCCCATTCAACTAATTCATGAATGGAAAACAGATGATGGCGGAACGAAATTGTACAAAATGAAAGCTTCATGTCATCACTTCCTCCATTCTATCTATTGTGCACGTACTTGTTCGCATAGTAGCCACTTGTTATAGCAATCTACTAAACCTTGTTTTATCTTAAACTCTCGTGCATTCTGTTCATCTAACTTGTTTTGGATAAGTGGTATCTGATTATAGTCACTAGTCATGGCGAGTTTCATAGCCCGGTATTGAACCGTTGTGTATCCTTTAACGAGTAGTTCAATCTCGTCACACCATAATTCAAATTCCATTTCTTCCATACTAATTTTGTTTGCAAAGTAGGCAAAGGCATGCTCATAGGCATATTTACGGATTGCCAGCACTGGTAGCTGCTTAAGAGCATTACCTAACTCTGACAAGTGATGCTTTCTATCTCCAACTGTATAAGCCTCAATAATAGAGCTGACTGCTTCTGTCATAGGATTATAGCTTCTCTTTAAGCATGTATTAAAATACGCTTCAATCGTCTCGTTCGTAGGTTGATTAATTTCTTTTGCATCAAAATAGTAGCCTCCTTTAACAGAAGGCTCCCTAATAGCTGCTAAGATTCTCTCCTTTGGCAAGGCTCCCTCCCATCTAAAATCAGGATCAAACATAAACCACTCTTCGGGATCATCAGTAGTCTCTAGCATGACATAATGAGGAAATGGACTTTGGTGAAACTTATTTTCTCGCTCAGGTAACTTTGAGAGATCGAGCATGACCATTACATGACGATAGGATTCCTTCTCTTCCATCATCTCAACAAGCTTTTCTATATTTTGCTGCTTTGATATACTTTCGTCATACCATTTCTTAACACGTATCCCATACAACAGTTCATACCATTTACAAAAATAATCGTGACTAATGTTTTCGGAATGATATGTAAGCTCCATTTTCTCTGTGATATCAAAGTCTGCATCCCACACACCAAAGTAGTAGGGCCTGTGATCTACATCTGTTGCCTTTTTTATGACCTCACACACGCAGCTTACGAAACAATGTACTTTGATCATGCCACTCCTCCATCAACCAAACTCCTTCTATCTTTTATAAAATCTATTAAGCTCGCTACAGTCTCAAAATCTTTTGGATTTAATGTATGATCAGGAATCGTTACTCCAAGCTTCAACTCTAAAAGAAGTATAAGTTGAAGTATCATAACAGAATCTAAATAAAGGTCCTGATTAAGTCGAGCTTGTTCTGAATAGAGAGAAAGGGTTTCTATATTCAGCTCAGTTTGTAAGATTTCATAAATAACATCGTTAATTTCTTGTCGATTCATACTCCATCTCCTTTACTAGTTTCCTACTGATTTTCCCGTTCGGTAGAGTGGGTATATAATCTACTTGATGAAACTGGATAGGGATTTGATGTGGTGCTAGACGCATTTTGCACCACTCTCTCAGTTGGATAGGATCAATCCTTTCACAAGCAGTAAATGTCACGCAAACTCGTTCGCCAGCAAAAGAATCTGCTTTTTTATACACAACCGCTTCCTCTACTCTTGGTTCTTGTAATAAGACATCTTCAACTTCCTGTGGATATACATTCAAGCCGGCAACATTGATCATATCGTCCATCCTACCTAATAAACAGAGAAGTCCGTCCTCATTGACATATCCGATATCTTTTGTATAGACAACTGTACGCCCTAGTTGAACTACTATCTCCTTTGGCTGCTCCTGTTTCCCCGTCTCTACTATAAGATGTGACAAAGGTAAACCCATTTCAGAGGGATGACTTACATCCGGATGAATGGAGATACACCCGACCTCTGAACATCCATATTGTTGATAAACATGGGTACTAGCCCTATGGAGTAATGAGAACCAAGAATCTGGAAAGAACATTCCTGAAGTCATCACAGCATGAATTCTTTGCTTTGAAGGAAGCAACTGAACAAGTGTATGTATGAAAGTTGGGCTACCATATAAGACATGCTTAGGATATTCCTTACATTTGTTAATCGTGTAATGAGGATAAAGATTCGTAATGATCACTGGTTCTACATTTCGTTTGAGTGCAGCTAACACCCCACTTATTAATCCAAAGGAATGCGTAATTGGACATGTGATAAGTGGTGTAACATCCACACCAAAGGGAAGCTGTCTAACATAGCTATCAAGCTCCTCTTCAATGGACTGCCATGAACGTTCTATGCACTTTGGCTCCCCAGTTGTTCCAGAACTCATTTGTACTAATACACCCGATTGTTCCTCTAGATCATTTGGTAAATATATTACTTCTTCCAAGGAACCATACAATAAGAGATGACAGCTTGCTTTTTCTGCCTGTCGAAGGGCTGCCTCTTTCGGTGTGGATGGATGAATCGGTGCGAGTGATCCTCCTTTTTCCTTTATATATAAGCTGAGTGAAATAAAATGGAAGGGATGAGTTAGACAAACCCCAATTCTTTGGTTAGAACATTTTTTAAGAGCATCTAATTGATCAAAGGTGCAAAATAATGCTTCAACATCTTCACTAGTAAAATAATCATCATTTATATACAACAAGCCTTTTTCCTCCTTACAGTGTGGCAAATGGATTCGAAATTACATGGCGAAATTCTCCTTTTTCTCTATGTAATTTCTTTGCTAGTAACGATTCTGCATAAATGTTTCCTTTTTTATATCCAATCGCAGCATGCCTTCTCCTCATCTCTGGAAATCGTGCAAGATGGGATTCTATTGCCGAGTCCACCATGCTCAATTGGTTACTTTCCGAAACGCCGTAGTAATGTTCTATGAGCATCATGAATTCCGAGAGATTAAAAACAAATAATGTATCCATTAAAAGTTCTCTTAAAGCTTCAATAGAAGACATCCAATATGCTTCATCATCCTTTGCCTCCTTGTAAAAAGGATGAAGGTCTCTAAAATTCGGCTTATTATGTGGGTGAAGTAAAAATTCCTCGTTGTATTCTATGCTTTCATGAAAATCTCGCAGAATTATTCGCACTGGCCAGCCCTCACGGTGAACAAGAATCATGTTTTGCGCATGTGCTTCTACAGCTATACCGTGGCAGGCTAGTAGGTGCCAAGTAGGAACAATTGCCACATTAATAAGCTGCATGATCCAAGCTTCCACTCCATAGTCATTTATCCAATCATTTATAAAGGGGCGACTGTCTTCTTCCATTAGCGAAATAGCAGTGAACGGTATTGCCTTCTCACCCTCTTCCAAACATGAGCTCACACTTTGTCTCCATATGACGTTAAGCTGATCTAATAAATATGATTGAATTTCGGGAGAATCTTTTAACACCACACCTCCATACTCCTCCAGTATGCTGAGTCTTGCTTCTACGCTTAAATATTCATCACTTTTAATAATCGTTCGAAGCCATGTTGAAATAGCTCTTGCTGAGTAGATGGAGTGAACAGGTATGGTTCGTTGGGAAGATGTGTTAACCATGTTTATCGGCAGTTTGACAAATGCTTTTCTATTATTGGTTTCATTCCAAAGAGTACGAACTGATTGAGTGGCCCGATATCGGTCTCCAACTTGACCGAGCGGTATGATTTCCTTCTTCTTTAGTAATTGAATCATATTTTGATCACTCAGTAGCTTCTTCCACTGCCAAGGATGGACAGGGAAAAAGATATAGTTCTTCACGCTTCCCCCTTTATCACGTAGCATCCGTTGTAACTGTTGTAAAACACTTTCTCCTAACTCATCTCTCCAAAAGGATTCCTCATTAGCTGCCAAAAGCTGTGCCTTTTCCTTTTCTACTGCAATCCACTGCAGTTGAAATGAATGCCCATATTCTGGACCGTACATCTGATGGTCCTGCAGTGAGAAATTAGTTCGTGCTTTAAAGCATGGATGATAAGGATGGCCTTCTATGACAGCTGATTCTAACTCTTCGTAGGATAGCAATCTTCTATTTTTAATTTTTTTATAGTACTCACTTAATACTATTGTCTGCTCCAACTCTTTCAGTAACTGGCTCTTCATATACTCATCACCTGGAAGTTCATGAACAATTTTTTGTAGCATTGTCTTCTCTTTATCTTTGTCTAGGTTGTTCGCTACTTCCTTTAACGACTTAATATTTATACTATAGCGATCAAAGGCTCTTTTCCTACCTTCAACGGAAAATACTCTGCTTTTCCCATATATGTTAAACTGCATACTCCCATCAACCTTACATTCTTCTTCCACAACCAGTAAGCATTCAAAGAGTATTGCCTCTACTAATTGACGAATCACTCTAGCCTCTGCTGCACTATGAATTTCCTGAGCTTGCTGCATAGGCATGCTCCCTTCTCTGACTGCTATGATTTTGAAGAGGATTAGGAATGGTTGTGTATACAGCCTGTTCTAGATTTGCTGTCAACTCATCTACATTATGCAAGCTTGTGAGTAGATTGGCTTTATATGCCAGCTCTTCATTCGTTAACAGAGCTTGAATTAATTGTTTGCCCACTCCAGATAAATCCTTTTGTAAGACAGCCAACTTATCACATACACACTCTACTAAGTCTGTTTCCTCTATTAATTCATCCACTCCAAATCTATGAATAATAGAGAATAGATGATTTACAATCATATAATAAGTAAATCGTTCGTTAATAATCGTCTCATCATAAAATAACTCTAGTGTTTCCTTCAAACTTGGTTCATATGATGTTAACTGTTTCTTATAACGAGTTGATAAATAATAGCCTTGATTATCTCGGTAATAAAAAATCGATGGATATCCATCTTTTGAAATCGACAAAATACTATTTTGCTGATGTGCTTCTAAAGCAATACCATACTGATCATAAAGCTGGAGTAGCGGAATGATTACACAATCAAAATATGTGCTAAACCATTTCAAACTTACCTCCTTTAGTGAGGTACCTTCTGAGTGAGATATGTCTTGAATCAGGTTCTTAAGTGGTGAACTTTGTCCTGGTAATGGTTCCTGCACTAAGGCCGCTATTGATATTCCATTTGCATCGTCCTGAAACACATTTTTTCGCAAAATTAGTTCAAATCCTGATTCTTTTTGCTTTGGGAAACGAACCGTCAAATATGCTGGATCATCAATGACTTGGAAAGAAGGATAACTTTCCACAAAGTCAATGGTACGTATTAATTTACTCATGATAACCCCTGCTTTTAGTTCACTCATTTTGTTCACTCGCTTAGAATTTGTGATCTTCACTGGAATAGAAAACTTTAACATCCACTTTTTTTCCTGATGATAGACAGTTCGAATTGAAGAAGTGGGTACTACGTAACAACCCGCTAAACCTATATTCGTAATAAGTCCTTCTTTCATTGCCTTCTTAACTGATGGTTGATGAAGCAGCCACTGTGCTTGAAGTGGATGAACCGGAATATAGATGTCATCATGCAGAGTGAGATCTTCATCTTCTAGAAATTCTTGAATCAATATACTAGGAGCCAAAAGCTCTGCTGAATCCTCTTCAATTAAGGAGCGGTCTATACGAAAATAGTACAATTGAAAGCGTCCACAAAGTTCAGGTGAGAAGAGCTCATGCTGCCAATCACTCATGCCTTGACGGCTCTTGGGTGTTGGATGCAGCCAATGTCCAAATAATAAGGATTGCTCTGTTTCTATAAAACTGGCATGTGGGCTATACATATAATGCGAGTCATTTTTCCTTCTCGTAATAAATAGTTCCATTAGTTGAAGGCTGTTTATTAAGCGAAGCGTCAGCTCCTCGTATTTGGAATCAAACTCAAGCACACATTTATTTGTTTTCTGTAAGTGAAGCTCATAAATGAAAAGGAGCATCATAGACAGGTAGTTTTCTTGTTTCCAACTTTTTTGTTCATTCGAATACTTAAAAGCTGTACCAAATGTATGTCTTCCAGTTTCAGACTTATAGTTAACTTCAATTGCATAATGTAGCTTTTGGTTCGGTAATGTAATCTCAACGATTTCTTTCCCTGTTATATGTTCAGGCACTATATTGCCTAGAATCCAATCTTCTCTTTTCAACCACCTACCCTTATCAACTTCTCTCAAATATCCGTTCGTAAATGCTTGAAATGAAGCAAATTCAGCAATTTGTCTTGGAGACTGTTGCATGATAAACCTTCCTTCCTTGGGTCTATGGTCCTAATAGATGAGAACTATTCTCAGTGAAAAACAAAAAAAATATAGATGTTTTATTATGAAGATGGTTCTTATTTTCATAAGAACCATCTTCACAGTAGTTTTATTCACCTAATAGAATAGCTTGAATTTCCTTTAGACCTTTTTGCCTTTCGATTGGATCCCAAAAGCCCCATGTTGTTGAGAGGGTATGTACATTCTTATTTTTAACAGCTGTTAGATTATTCCAAACTTCACCTTGTGTGACAGTATCGTAAAACTCACCACTATTAAAATAAGTGACATCAATAATATGATCAGGATTGTACTTTGCAAGTCCTTCAATGGATATATTTTCGCCAAAATCGTTTGGAAGCCCTTCTGCAGGAGTTAGCTGTAAATCCTCAAATAATAGGGAGTTCGTTGCATGATTGATTAAGCCGTACACACGGATATCCTTTTTATTGATTGCTACTGCCATGAACTTCTCTTCCCCAACTTTTTCTTTAATATTCTTACCTATCTCTGCTGCTTCTGTCTCTAAGTCCTTAATAACCTTTTTACCTTCTTCAAGTTTCCCTACTGCTTCGGTTACCTTAAGATGATCTTCCTTCCAATCTCCTCCAACCTCAACTACCACAGTTGGAATTGTTTCAGATAATTGGTCATACAAAGGTTTGTACCTGTCACTAATAATTAATAAATCAGGATTTAATTTAACTATTTCTTCCGGGTTAATTTCATCTGCATATGGCAATGGTGTTACTCCTTGTAGTTCCTCTACTAAATGTGGTGGAAACTCATTATCATAAGCCATCACAGCAAATGGTTTTACGCCTACTGATACAAGTGATCCCTCCCATGATACATGCGACAAAAGGATTACCTTCTTAGGATCTTTTGGAACTTTCGCTTCACCATACAAATGCGAAACAGTTATCGTGTCATTTGCATCTTCCTTTTCATCCGATGTGCCTTGGCTTACCTCAGTGGATTTTGTGTCATTTTCTCCACTGGATTTCATTGAATTATTACCGCAACCGGCTACAAAAATTACCGTGAGCAGTAGAATACTTAACATACTTAATAAGTTTTTCATGATTATCCCCCTGAATGTGAATGATTTTCATTATCAATGATAAGTATTATCAATTAGAATGAACATAGCCATTTTCAACAACTTGCATGGACATTCTTATCATCCAGCTAATCACTCAACATGTTTGGTAAAAAATTGATAAAAATCATGAATCATGTGCTTACGCCCAAGCGGTCCCCATGGGTCCCACTCCAAACTATTCGGAAAGAAGACTTTCTTTTGCTCGGAAGCCTTTAACCTTTTCCATTGTTCCGTTGAAGTAATTTTTTGTACATCACATTCGTGACTCCATAAGATTAATATGTAATCAGGATTTATATTGCAGAGTTCTTCAAGACTAATTGTGACATAATAACTTTCCGGTACCGAAGGATGTGGAGTAAAGCCCAGCGTCTGGTAGAAAAATTGGACAAAGGCATGATGATTTCGCCCATATAAGCGAATTTCATTTTCCCGAATCCAGATGATTACCCACTCCCCGTTTCTCATTTTAGAGGATAAGCACCTTTTTAAGTTATCTTCAAGCTGCTCTATTTCACCAATAATACGTTTTACTTTATACTCCATTCCAAACAGTAAAGCCAGCTCTTTTAAATAACCTTCCCAGTTTGAGTGTTGTGGAATCGAAATTAAATTTGTTTGCTGTGTCCATAATGAGCTCTGCTCATTACTCGGATGAAGAACTGTTTTTATAATCACGTCAGGATGAGATTGTATTATTTCATCCCGATTAAATGGCTTTTCTGCATTCAATAAGTATGTGCCTTCTAGCTCCTCCACTAAGTATGAGGGTATTCCCTTTGTTAATGGGTATGTAGTTGGATAGGCTGGAGCCGCAACAGGTTGAATACCTAGTGCTACCAAACAATCTTGTAAAAAAAGTTGACTGACAACGGCTACTTTCTTTTCTCTTCTTTTAATGAACTCCGCCGGAGGTATTCCTACATGTTTTTTAAAGAATCGACTAAAATAAAATTCATCCTGAAGACCAATTTGGTGTGCTATTTCCTTTAATGTCATATCAGTTCCCTGTATTAAAAGCTCTTTAGAACGTCTTACTCTCTCTTTATTCATGTACTCCTTTGGTGTTAAGTTCATTTTCTTCTTAAACGCCCGGGTAAAGGAAGTAGGCGTCATTCCAACTTTCATGGACAGCTCACCTATCGAAACACTTTCGTAAAGGTGTTGTTTTATGTAGATAGCTACTTCCTCTATTCCATCTACTGCTGATTGATCCGTTACAACTTCAAAGAGGCTCCAGATAAGTTGATAATATCTGCATTTTTCTGAGATGGATGTTGCCTGTTGCAGTTTTAATAGCTCTTTCCACGTTGGGAGTATTTTCACCTGTGCTACTTCAGCAAAACAGAAACCATCCGTAATCGTTAAAGATGAAAGTAAGTCCTCTCCCATGTCTAGTTTGTATATCGTTAACTTTGATACCGCAGTTATCACTTCTGAAGTTCTTACTAGTTTTGTCATGCCTCCTTTAAGCTCTTCCACGACATCAAAGTGAGAAAGCCAACCTGTTCCTTCAACGATGTAAATTAACAATCTGTCACTACATAAAGAATTCAGTGTATACTGCTGACCTCTTAGTATCGTTAAGCAATCAACCCGTGTGAAAGTTGCTGCTTTCTTTGTTGTGGACAAATAAGTCACCCTCTTCATTTAAAATTTATTGACAAAGTTAGGAAATAAATAGTAGATTAGTAGTCATCAATGGTGAAAATGATAATCATTTTCACTAAAAAAAAGGAATGATGAATATGTCCAGCAGTCCTCATTCAGAAGTGAAAAAAGAGGATACCTTTGCTCCAGGTTCGTTTGCCGTTAAGCTGAAGTGGCCGTTACTAGGGTTAATCTTTGTATGTATAAGTTTTATACTTTCTATCGGTTTTGGAGCAATTCCCATCTCATTTAAGGTTATCCTTGACTCATTTCTTTCCTTCCAACCCGATAATATGGAGCATCAGTTAATTCGTGAGGTTCGATTACCGAGAGCGATTACGGCATTACTTATTGGAATAGCACTTGCGGCGGCTGGCGCTATAATGCAAGGTATTACTCGCAATCCGTTAGCCGATCCATCAATCATTGGAATCACACATGGAGCTGGCCTTGCCATTGCTATTTATCTCGCAGTATTTTCCACTGGTTCGTATTGGGTACTTCTTATCTGGTCCTTTGCCGGATCTGCAATTGCTGCGTGTATCGTTTTGGCTTTTACAGTCATATCGAAGGATCGAACATCTCCTGTAACGTTAACACTAGCTGGTGCTGCCCTTAGTATGCTTTTTAGTGCATTGTCTACAGGAATTGCCATTCATTATCAATTATCACAAGATTTAAGCTTTTGGTTTGCAGGTGGTCTATCTGGAACAAAGTGGATGCACGTCACTATATTAATTCCTACTGTGATTATTGGACTCATCCTTTCAATGTGGATAAGTAGACCTTTAACAATTTTATCAATGGGTGAGGATGTTTCGAGCAGTCTTGGCCAATCGAATGCAAAGATTCGAATCATTGGACTTCTAGCAGTTATTATCCTCTCCGGGATAGCTGTTTCGATAGCTGGAATGATTGGCTTTTTAGGTCTCATTATTCCACATATTGTACGCTTACTCATTGGCAGTGATTATAGGTGGATCATCCCTTGCAGTGCAATATGCGGGGCACTTCTCCTTATCATTTCAGACATCGGGGCAAGGATGGTTAATCCTCCGTTTGAAACGCCAGTTAGTGCCATTACTGCCATCTTAGGTGTACCTGTTTTCTTATATTTATCTCGCCAAAAGAGGAGGTCGTTGTAGTGAATAACCGTTCCTTTTCCATACGTCCCTTGGCATGGATGGTATTTTTTTCTCTGCTTATATGTGTAATTTTTGTTACCAGTTTATCCACTGGTGTTTTATCCATTAGTGTTCGTGACATAATACTGACTATTTCAGGAAATGGATCTGCTCAGCAGGAGCTTGTTCTCTTTGAACTCCGATTACCGAGAATGATACTTGCCATTTTAATTGGAGCAGGTCTGGCTTTATCGGGTGCCATATTACAAGGATTGTCTCAAAACTCCCTTGCGGATCCCGGTATACTTGGAATCAATGCAGGGGCAGGTCTGGCTGTTGTTTTATGTATATACTTTTTGCAAAGTCAGTCTGATAGTATTGTCTTGCATTCTCCCTACTTCCTCCCTCTGTTTGCATTTATAGGAGCGATGACTACTGCCGTTCTTATTTATGTTTTCTCGTGGAAAAAAGGAGTAGATCCCGGTCGCCTGCTGCTAGTAGGAATTGGTATTAATGCATTATGCGGGGCATTACTTATTATCTTCCAGCTGAAAATGGATCCAAGAGATTTTCAAAAAGCAACCATATGGTTGATAGGGAGTATTTGGGGAACGCAATGGAATTATGTATATGCACTACTACCATGGCTGCTACTGATTGTGCCAATTTCCTTTTTCAAAAGCAGAACTCTTAATGTATTACTTTTAAGTGATTCTATTGCAAAAGGACTTGGTATGAAGGTTGAATGGCAACGGGCCTTTTTACTTTGTACTTCAGCTGCACTTGCTGGAGCTTGTGTTTCTGTTGGGGGAGGAATCTCTTTTATCGGTTTACTTGGACCTCATCTCGCAAGACGTCTCATAGGCTCTAACTATTACATTCTGCTTCCACTTTCAGCTTTAATTGGTGCGTTACTCGTCTTGTTGGCTGATTTAATTGGGAAAAATCTATTAGCACCCGCAGACATTCCAGTTGGTGTAGTTATTTCAATTATTGGTGCACCCTATTTGTTAGTTATGCTCCTTTCTAGAAAAGGAACATCTTTGAAGGCATAAAAGGGAGGTATCTCCCTTTTAACCTATTTCTTGTGGATCTTTATATGTCTTTTGACCGAGCATGTTGTATACTTGCTGGTTACCTTCTAATATGTACGCCGGTCCTGGTTTACCTTGATTTTCACGATGTCCTTGGAGATGGATTTCACTCGTTTCCCATGCCTTCCAATTTTCTTCAGATTCCCACCGAACGAGCACGATTACTTCTTCATCGCCTCTTCTTTGTTTCTTTTTAAACACACTTAAATCAATAAAACCCGGCTGTTCTTCAATTACACCACGTCCTGCAAATCGTTCCACCATCTTATCTGCATGACCTTCAGTCACTTTAAATGATTTTAATTGTAAAAACATGAATATTCCCTCCTTTTCTTAATACGTTCATTATAAATGAGAATAATTATCATTTTCAATACATTTTTACAATTATTTGCTTTTTTTGAATTGAATGCTAGTTTGGTAGGTTATTATTTGTGCTTAAAATTCTTCAACTCTTACCAAGACTCTAATATTTTACTGGTAATAAAAAAGAGGATGTCCCATAAGTCTTGAATCGTTGACTTTGGGCTATCCTCGCTTTTGTATTACTCTATTCCGTCAATACTAATTTTCTTTACCGGTAAGAAGTCTTCACCAGTGTCCAAGTAACTAATTTGAACACGATCCCCTTCTTGCAAATAAATTACCAGGGGTTCATTTTCAGATGAAACAATAAAGTTTTGACGAGTATTTAACAAGAATGAGACGACTGTGTAATCCCCATTCTTTTCCTTATACACTCTCTCTATCGTTCCACTCGTTTTCTTTTCCTCCGCATCAGAGCTGCCATCTACGGTACTTCCTCCTCTTTGAAGCGATGTTTTGTACTTTTTCAATGCATCGTTTGGAGTATTACCATATACAGAGATTTCAGGATTTGCTGCAGATACAATGAAGTAATTTTGCAAGAATCCGTTTGAATCTAATACTGGTGCTAACCAGCTAGCTTCTCCATAGAAGTTATACAGAATCGGCATCGCTCCATGCCACTTTTTCTCAATGAACTTCTTTTCTATAATCTGTAAGGCACCTTCAGAATCCATATACGATTCTTCTAGATTTCCAGTATAATACGTTGCTTTTCCGGTTCTTCCATTTGTGAGAGAGTACCCTAACATCGAATCGACACCCTCTTTTGGACTTGAAAAGTCAGTGAAGTAATACATATCTCCCGCTTCATCAAATATCGGGCTGACATTTGCCTCTGTACCTTCATCAGAAGGCAGCTTCACATCTGTTTTCCCAAAAATACTGTTCCAAAACCCGTGTACATAGTTTCCAAAATAACTATTTTGTAAGCTTACAGCTTCCGGGGAAACAGAACCATCTATAAATGCTGGAACTTCAGATAACGGATACAACTCCGCCCGACCGCTTTTAGGATTTACGACGACAACTCCCTTTGCAACAAACCCGTTTCTTGCAGATACAAACTCACCAAAGGTTCGAATGTAATGTGGAGCTCCTTCATCATCAATCTCTAATTGTGGATCACCATAAAAAATATATGTCGGATATTCCATTCGGATTTTTCTATCTATATTTTTATGGAAATAAGCAGATGGAGTATAATTCATGTCTGCTTTAATGAATTTAGGATTTGCTGATGAATCAGTGGCACTTAAACTAAAATAACCTGGAATTTTATCTCCATTCACCCATTTAAAAAATCCTGAAAACTCAACTGGTGCAATATATACAAATTCTCCATTGATCTTTTGAATTTGCAGGTTGCCAAGTTCATAGTAACTCGTATTCGGGACCTGACCAAATGCTTTTCTCATCTTATTACGAGCAAATTGAGGTGGTACACTTGCAGGAGTTTTTGAGTCATCGAATGCTGTAATCTCTGTTTTTTGATCCATCTTAGCAATTTCGTACTTCTCATTTGCGTTAAATATTGTCGCCGATAACATATAAATCGCCAAAAACAGCGTTCCAATAAATAAGACGGCCTTAAACACTCGTTCTTTTCCAGAAGCTAAGAGTGCTCCTGCACCGGTAATCACAATTGAATACATCCATAACGATGAAAAGTTCCGATCCAGATTACTGAAGTAGTAGAAAGCAAAGGTTAAAGGTATGATTAGAACTAGTGTAAAAATAAATCCAGATTGTCTATACTTGCTTTTCTCTTTTTTCTTATGATTCGTGAAGGGTAGCACAATGATTGCTGTAACTAACCCAACAATTAGGGAAAATAAAAATATATTGCCCATTTACGTTCTCCTTCCAAAACTGAGTTAGTAGTTTATACGTTTCTATCTTCTCAAAAGTTTCATTTAATTTTCCAATAGATTAACAACTATTTTTTCAAACGGAATATTCTATTTAGGATTTTTATATGATACATTGGATGGGGTTAGTGGTTTTGGAGAAACTTGGATAAACTGGTATTTATTTTGTGAAAAATTGTTGAATCCTACTTAACACTACATACGTATTACATGACAGGTATACAAAGGAGGGAAAGGTTTATGGAAAGTAAAACAAAGAGGCTTCTTGCAGGAGTTACAGCAGCTGTTGTAGCCGGTAGTTTGGTTGGTTGTTCAGATGCAGAGAATCGTACTGCACCACCTACTGATACAGATTGTGATGAATGGGACTGGGATAATAGTGATGGCGTATGGGAATGTGATGACAACTCTTCACGTTACTACGGACATTTTTTCTACGGTGGAGGCTTTTTTCGAAGCAAAAGTGCCTTATACTCAAGTCCTTCTTATAAAAGCTATAAGAGCAGCTCCAGTTTTCAAGGTGGTAAAGGATTCGGAAGTGGCAGTAGCTTTAGCGGAAGTTAATCATGATATTAGTTGGGAGGAAATAAAAAATGGGTAATCTGTTACAAAGCTTTTCTATTTATGCATTAACGGCATTGGGAGTATTTATTGCGGCAATGTTAATAATCGTCTTGGTTACACGTCATAAAGAGTTTGAATTAATTGGAAAAGGAAACCAAGCTGCCGCTTTATCATTTGGTGGTAAACTACTTGGTATTGCCTTCGTTCTTGGTTCAGCTATTACAAACTCTGTTTCGTTATTAGACATGGTTATTTGGGGTGTAGTTGGACTTGTCGCTCAATTACTATTCTTCTTCATCTCAGAACTCATTACGATTCGTTTTAGTATTTCAGATGCTATTGAAAAAGACAACAAGGCTGTTGGTATCTTATTATTGCTTTTATCTTTATCTGTTGGGTGGATCGTGGCAGCTTGCTTAACTTATTAAACTATAAAAATCTGCCCCATTTCTAATGGGGCAGTACTTTTATTCTGTTACTTTCGTTACATAAACTACATAACATTTACGGTCTTCATCCATTTCAGCTGAATCTCTGACCATTTGGCCATAGCCTGGAACTTCAATGACATCTTTTAGCAAATAGCGAATTGCCTCCCAATGTGTGTTCAGTTGAAACGTATGAAGAAGGGTCATCTCTCCAATATTTCGATATTGCCTGATTTCCATATGAATTCCATTTGGGTATGTTTTCTCATTCGAAAATTTTGTGGCCGCTCCTTTTTCTTGAATAATTAATACTTCTTCATCTCCAGCCATTTCATTTGAATATAACTCATATTCTCTTCCATCCTTAATAAAAAACTCACAAAGCTGACGGGCATATATTTCATCTTGCTCAATTGTAGAGGTAGAATATTCATAAAAAGGGATATACGACGTACCTGATTGTATGTAATACACCATTGTCTTCACTATAGATTCCTCCCATTTCTTAATATAAAAATCATACCATTATTGACCTATCGAAAGAAACCGATAATGTATAATGGAACTTACTAGATAACAAAAGGTGTTGGTTACATTGAATTTACAAGAACATATCGATAAAAGAGAAAAATTTTATCATCAAGTACCGGAATTTTGGGCAGATTTATACGGCCAAGAATATGGTCTTTACGATGTTCACCTTGTAGACAAGGAGTTCGTGCGTCAAGCAAGAGAATTCGCTCATAAAATGGGACAGCTTTTTTTCAAAACAGCCAGTCTACTTCGCTCGGAGACAATTGGTGAAGAAACATTTTTAGAAATGGGGTATCCAAAGGAAACCATTAAGTTTATGAGACAAGTTGGGATCTCTGCCGAAACTGTAATTGGACGGTTTGATTCCGTTTTTGTTGAAGGTACTCATAAACTATTAGAATTTAATGCAGATACTCCCACTTTTATTTACGAGCTTTTTAGAATGAACGGTAGGGTTTGCGAAGAGTTTGGGTATAAAGATCCTAATGTGAATGAAGAAGAAGTATTGAAAAATACCGTGCAGCAAGCAATCAAAGATTCTTATAAATTATTAAATCGCTCTCACTACCCTAACATTGTATTTACCTCACACCACGACCATGTGGAGGACCGAAATACACTTCTTTATTTAATGGAGCAATCAGGACTTCGGGCAAACTACGTCCCTCTTCACGAACTAACCATTATAAAAGGTGAAGCATTGCTTGATAACGAAGGTCGTCCCATAGATGTTTTATATAGGCAAACGTTTCCTATTGAGAGTTTAATTTTAGATGAAGATCACGAAACTCATGAAAAAATCGGATTACAACTGATGGATCTAGTACTTAAGCGGAAACTTGCAGTTGTAAATCCTCCAAGTGCCTTTTTATTACAAAATAAAGCCGTCATGTCGGTTATATGGGGCTTGCATGAAGAACAATCACCGTTCTTTTCTGAAGAGGAACATAGTTGGATTCAGGAGCATTTTTTACCAACGTATCTTGAGCCAGATGCATTTTTAAAAAATAAAGTGAAGTTTGTGAAGAAGCCTATCTTTGGTCGCGAAGGTGATACGGTTGAAATCTTTGATGGAAGTGGAATGAAAGTCGAGGAGGAATTGCAAAAAAGCTATACTCACTACCTCTCTGTGTATCAAAAATACGTTGATTTACCGAAAACAACATTTAAAACGGTTAAAGGTGTAACAGAAGGTCACATCATGGTAGGGACATTTTTATTAAACGGTGAAGCAAGTAGCATAGGGTTTAGAGTCGGTCACCAAATAACAAACAACCTTAGTTATTTTCTACCCGTTGGAATGAACAAGTAAGGAGGAGTTTTATTGTTTTTCTTTGCGAAGTTTTGGCAGCAGGTTATGAATTTAAGTTTTTTCGTAGTCTTTATTTTTACTTTTATTATTCTTTCATTGTCTGCAGGAATGTTTTATATCGTAGAACCCGAGACATTTCCTACGTACTTCGATGCTTTTTGGTACACAATGACAACCGCAACAACGGTCGGATACGGTGATTTTTATCCAACGTCTACGTTAGGCCGGGTCATTGGAATGTTCTTTTATATATACGGTATTTTGCTATTAACCATTTTTATCGGAAAAATGCAAAGTTCGGTTATTCAATACAAGAGTGCACGGGAGGAAGGAAGAATGGATTTTCATAAAAAGGATCATTTTGTATACATTGATTGGTCGAAGCGAACGAAAGAAGCAATTGATGAAGTGCTAACGGCTGATCCAACGTGTCATATTGTTTTAATTGATGAGGCGTTAGAAAAAATTCCGTACGATCACCCACATGTTCACTTTATCTCTGGAGATCCTTCTGAGGAAAAAACGTTACTAAGAGCCAACATATTAGAAGCGAAACGAATTGCCATATTTTCAGATGATTCCATTGATAAACCAACACTTGCAGATGGAAAATCATTATTAATTGCAACCGCAGTTGAATCGCTATCAGAAAAGCACGGCAAAAATTTACATACGATTGTTGAAGTGATGAAGGAAGATAACATCCCTAAATTTAAGCATGTGAAAGTGGATGACTTTATCTTATCAAATGAATCAGTTTCTAGATTAATCGCAAATGCTACAATTAACCCTATGTCGAGCAATATTTTTAATCAGTTGTTGAGTAAACAGTACGGTGAAGATTTATATGAAATTCGAAGAAAACCTCATTGGAATACGTACCGAGATGCGGCAATGGAGCTATTTGAACAAGGAGCTACCCTTATCGCTGTCGGCATGCATATGGATGTGGCGAAGCGAGCGAATGAACATTTAGCAGATTCAGATCGCTTGTATATTGTGACGAGTGGTGAAAAGGCGAAGAGTTTGATGTAATATATAACAAAGTCCCTTCTCTGTTGGTGAGAAGGGACTTTAATTTGTTTATCTAGCTTTTTTTCTACGGAAAAACCAAACGATAAATGTAATACCACCAATAGCGATGAGTGCATACGCAATGTTAGAGTAGATGTCCATGTAATATAGGATATCTTCCCATGACTCCCCTACTGCTGCTCCTACACATACAAGTACGATGTTCCAGATTAATGTCCCGATTGTTGTGAAAACGAGGAACAAACCAAAGTTCATATTGGACATCCCTGCTGGAATGGAAATGAGGCTTCGAATTAATGGAATCATTCGGCAAAATAAAACCGTCCAATAGCCGTATTTATCAAACCATGCATCCGCTTTATAAATATCATCTTTGGATACTCGAAGAATGTGTCCCCAGCGGTCTACGATTTTCTCAAGGCGTTGAACATCGAGTAAACGACCTACACCGTATAAAATGATTGCTCCGAGAACTGAACCTAGTGTGGCAGCGATGATGACTCCAGGGATGGTTAAATCCGTTGTTGTTGTCATAAAACCACCAGCTGTTAACACTACTTCCGATGGAATCGGCGGGAAGATGTTTTCTAATGCAATCAATAGTAATATTCCAATATATCCGAACTGCTCCATAAATTCCGTAATCCAAGTTTGCATGCTAATCCTCCAAAATTACATTAAAGTTGTACTAGTTGTTTTAGTTCCTCGTCTATTTGATATGCTTGTATGTTTAAACTTATGCTTGTTTTATGAGTTACTTGTCTTCTACTACATGTTATTGTATCAAAGATTGTCTTATTTGCTAGCCTTTTATAAATTTTCTTCATTTGTAATGGGGTGAGTGTTGGACGGGGAAGCATGATCTGGCGATATTTTTATTTTTTTGGCGAAGTCCGCTTTTTTTCTGGCGATTTCAGAATTTTTTTGGCGATATGCTGCTTTTTTCTGGCGAAATTTTGATTTTATCAGCTTTTTGTAAATATTAACCATATTATAACTCAACCCAAAAAGAACTACCTAGCAGGCAGTTCTCTTTTCGATGCAATCGTATTTACTATAAAATTAACGAGTTTTTCAGCCTCAATACCTCTATCGTCTTTTAACGCAGAAAACTCAGTAACTTCCAATCCGACTAGTCTAGGATCCTTCAGAAGTTCTTTTAGTAACATAGAACATTCTTGGTATGTTAGTCCTTCTTTGCTTGGTGAATATGCTGCTGGCATTTCTTTTTCATTGATGACGTCAACATCAAGATGGAGCAGTATTTTCGTATCTTTTCCACACTTCTCTAACACTCTTTGAACCGCAGCGTGAATTCCGAACTGTCTTAACAAGGGAAGAGAGATTGGATCAACTGCTGTTTGAGTGTAACCGGTTTGACATCCAATTACAGTGAAGTTATTCGCACTAAGGTGTTTTGGCCAAAATATATTTGCGTGTGTCAGAAACCACAACCCCATCGCAGCAGCTCCTACACAGTTCTCCGGCTCAGGAGCCACATCATCAACATGGGCATCGATTACAATAACATGAACATCCTCACCAAACTTCTCTGTTAAATTTGTTGTCGTCCCGACTATGATACTACAATCTCCTCCGAGAATCAGCGAGAATACATTCTCTTCAAATAGCTTTGCTTTTGTAAGTTCTTCCCACACCAACCTCGGTCCTGGGTAATGACGAATCGGTGGGGTATTATGTCTTGGCAAAAAGTTCGGAAGGGTAATATCGCCATAATCCGTCACCTCTGATACTTCCTCCAACTTGCTAATAAGTCCCGCTTCCCTCAAAGCCATTGGACTCAACTCAGTACCCGAAAACAAAGCTCCCATATTCGTCGGTACCCCTACAACATTAACCTTCATGCCCAAACCCCTTTAACAATTTACTACTTTAAAGGAATGGGGGCCAGGCCCCCATTCCTTTAAAGTGTTGAAGTGAAGAGGGGTATGATTTTGTCATACCCCTAAAGAATGATTTTATTTTTCAACGTATGCCCATTTGTATGATACTTCTGGACCGAAGGAGTGAATGGGTACATTTTTTACGAATTGTTTTTGTAGTAGTGATGTACCACGTTGGTAAAGTGGTGCTATTGCTGCGTCTTCTTCTAACAGGATTCTTTCTGCTTCTTGAATTGCTTCAAAGCGTGCAACTTGATCGCCTGCTAATGTTGTTTTTGCATCGTTGATCAACTTATCGAATTCAGCGTTCGAGTATCCCATCTTGTTGTGTCCACCGTCTGTTACCCAAAGATCCATAAATGTCATGGCATCTTGATAGTCGGGCCCCCATCCAGATAATTGGATATCATAATTCATGGCATCATCTATCTCTAAACGTTGCTTGAACGGTACGTTTAATAGCTTGATTGTTAAGCCAGGTAAATTTGTCTCCAGCTGATTTTTGAAATACTCTTGCGTTTTCATCGCTGTTTCAGTGTCTCCGCCTAATAACTCAAGCTCAATGGAGCTTTCTCCTAATGCTTGTAATCCTTTTTCCCAATGCTCTTGGGCGACTTTTACATCACCATTTAAAAACTCAGGATTTTTCACGCGGAAGTCTTCTCCTGTATCTGGGTGTGAAACAAAGTCCTTTGGTACTGCAAAATAAGCTGGAATTGAACCGTTATTTAAAATAACATCTGTAAAACCTTGCTTATCAATTGCCATACTAATCGCTTTACGAATATCTACATTGGCCAGTGCCTCACGCGTTTGATTGAACTTAAAGAAGAATAGCGTTGGCTCTCCATACGTTACTAAATCTTCATGATCTATATATTTTGATACATAGTCAGAAGCCAAGCCTTGAGTTCGATCAATCTGTGCTGTTTCATATAAACTCACTGCTGTTGCAGGGTCTTTTACGACCTTTACCACTACTTCATCTAGCTTTACAGTTTCTGAATCCCAATATGATTCATTCTTTACTAGCTTCCATCCTTCTTCATGCTGCCATTCTTCTAATGTAAAAGGTCCGTTATAGATTAAGTTCTCACTTTCTAGTGCATAGTTTTCACCTTGCCCAGTACGGAACTCTTCATTTTGTGGTAAAAATACCGCAAACGTTGTAAGTGATAAGAAATAAGGTGTTGGTTTTTCAAGTGTGACTTGTAATGTTTTTTCGTCTTGTGCAACTACACCTAAGTCTTCTACTTTCATTTCACCTTCTGCAATCTTAGCTGCGTTTTTAATATCACCCATGATGAAGTTATACTGTGATGCACTGTTTGGATCTACTACTAAACGCCATGCATATACGAAATCATGTGCAGTTACGGGTGTTCCATTTGACCATTTAGCATCTCGTAGTTTAAACGTATACACTAAACCATCTTCACTTACTTCATGACTTTCAGCTATTCCAGGTGTCGGTTGGTTATTTGTGTCTAAACGATATAACCCTTCAAATACTTCGTTCATTACTTGGAACGCTACTGCGTCAGTACCTTGAACAGTATCCATTGTTGGAATCTCAGCTGTTTCAATTGTGCGAATCACTTGTTTTACTTCACCAGCTTCATCTGAACCATTCTTCTTGCCTTCATTACTAGTTCCTCCGCTACATGCTGTAAGGAACATACTTAATAGAAGGGATAAAGCTAAAAGTATTGACCCTTTCTTGTTCATTGATTCTACCCCCTAGCTAGACTTTCCAGGTGAGCAAATTTTATATCTTTCCATTATGATCACATCTTAATTGAATCTCTTATTCCGGCATGATGAGATTGTAATTTAGGGAGGTTACAAGTCTATCCAACCGGTCGTTTGGTATTCGACTTAAGACATTTTCTTAATGGTTGCTTCTGGATGTTTTTATCATATCGCCTTCCTTCACAATTGTAACCAACCAATTGGATATTACTTAACCAACCAATTGGTTAATATTTTATTAATATAAGGAATTTATAGATAAACTGATGAAATAATTGGTGTGGAAATTACCAACCAATTCGGTTATACTATAATAAATAGAATATAATGGAATTTTATATAGGAGGTTTCACGATGAACGTTGTGGTGAACACAGAGTTAAAGGTTCCTCTTTACAAACAAATCGCCCAGCAATTAGAGTTACATATTTTAAATGGGGAATTAGCAGCAGGATCGATTTTACCGACTGAACGAGATTTAGCTCTACGAATAGGCGTGAATAGAAGCACAATCACCACTGCTTACAATGAACTTAGACAAACAGGACTTGTTTATTCTAAACAAGGAAGCGGCACCGTGGTTAGTGAACATATATGGGATATTGTTCCGAAAAATTTAATTAACTGGAATCATTCTCGTAATGTAACGTTTACTCCAACACAGCCTTTAACGAAACGAATTTTAGAAGTTAGTAAACATCCAGAAATCATTAATCTTGCAAACGGAACTTTACCTTATGAACTACCCGAACACCAGGTAAAGCAAATTTTCTCAAACTTATCTGATGCGTATAAAAATGAATCGAATTCTTTCATAGATTGGAAAACGAGAGAAGTGTTGAGTTCACATTTAAAGAAAGATTGGCACCTTCCTACATCGCCTAACAATATTTTATTAACTTCAGGAATCAACCAATCTATGCTTTTACTCATTCATTGCCTGCTTAACCCAGGAGATGCAATCGCTGTAGAGGGGCCTTCTTACACATACACAGTCAAACTTTTCGCATCATTTGGAATTAAAATTGTAAAATTACCTGTTTATGAGGATGGAATTAATCCAGAGGAAGTTCGCGAATTATATAAGCGTCACCGAATTCGAATGCTTATGACAACACCTACCTACCAAAATCCGACCGGGGTGGTAATGAGTCTTGAAAAACGAAAAGAACTGCTAGCTGTAAGTAATGAATTAAAGATTCCAATTATCGAGTTCGATTGCACAAGCCCTTTGAATTTCGCGACTGAACCAGTTCCACCATCACTTTATGAATTAGATGAAACGAACGAACTGGTGATTCATATTGGTAGTTTCACAGATACGCTTGGACCGAATATAGAATTAGGCTGGATCCTTGGATATCATACAATCTTCGAACATATAAAAGATGCAAAATATCAAATGGGTCTCGGACCGTCACGCACGACGATGCAGTTTACCGCGGCATATATCCAAAGCGGATTTTGGAACGGAAATCTCCAAACATTGAAGGACACATTAAGTCATAGAAGTAATCTTCTCCATTCATTCCTTCAACAATATGTCGGCGATAAAATTACGTATCAACGTCCACTAGGCGGTCTAAATTATTGGTGCTCACTCAATATGGATTTACATCATGAGAATGAATTAATGGAAGCATGCATTCATCAGGGAGTCATTATTGTACCAGGAACTGTTTACGGGGCTGAAAAGGGATTCGTTCGTTTTTCAATTGCGAATAGTGAGGACAATCAAATTGAAGAAGGTGTGAAGAGATTTAGTAAGGCGCTTAAGAATATTAAGAAGTATGTTTAACCACAAGATAAACGGCCCTCCACTGGAAGGCCGTTTAAACTATTTTTGAACATAAACAGAGACAGAACCACCATTCACAAAAAATTGTCCCCATCCATCACTGTTAATTGTAACTGTATTTGTACGATTGCCGGTCATATCATACCAAACTTCTCCAGCATTTCGAGTTCCTACATACATCCATTTCGATCCGCCTGGTCCATCTGTAATGAGAGTTGCGAGACCTGAATTTACGCGAGAACCCTCCCCTTCTCTTGTCCATCCAACGATATCCCAATGATCTAAGTAATCATGTTGTGTGCCATAGGCATAGTTTTTACGAGCTGTTAAAAGTGGATCAATTTTAGATTTCAACGCTGGAATTTCATAACTCGTGTTTCCATTCGTACCATAATAATCCCCGTAAAAAACAGAAGGATATCCCTGGCCACGAGTTAAAATAAAGGCATACGCCAAAGGTTTAAACCAAGAGCTTACGACTGATTCAAGTGACTGACCTGGCTGAGAATCGTGATTTTCAACAAGAGTCACTGCAAGTGTAGGATGACTCGCCACAACTGTGCCATTTAAAATATTTCTCATATCGTAATTCCCGTTGCTAGTTGAAGCATAATGGAAATTGTAATGCAAAGGTGCGTCAAATATAGAATGATTATAATTTGTTTTAGCTAAATAGTTATTTAAAGCATTGATATCATTTTGCCAGTATTCAGCGACTGTAAACATCTCTTTCCCAGTTTGTGCTCTAACATGGCCTACCCAATCACGTAAATAATCATGTTTTATATGTTTAACAGCATCTAAACGAAAACCGTCTAATCCGAGCTCTCTCGCATACCATGTTCCCCAGTTTTTCATTTCGTTCGCTACGTCTGGATGACTAAAGTCTAGATCAGCATACATGAGGTAGTCGTAGTTTCCTTTTTCTCCAGAGACCTCCCAATCCCATGCCTTTCCAGTACCTCGAAACTTATAAACTCGATTCAAATCTCTTCTTTCATCCCAATCAGTTCCATCAAAATGATACCATCTCCACTTAAAGCTAGAGTGGGTATTTCCACGCCCTGGAAAGTTGAATCCTGTCCATGCATCAATTTGATAGTCACCTGATGATTCAATATTTCGGTTGTTTGGATCTACTTCAACAGCCGTTACGGCCTCTGTATAATCCGCTCCACCTTTATGATTCATGACCACATCGCCATAAACTTGAATATTTTGGCTATGTAAAGCAGAAATAGCTGATTTCAATTGTGACTTCGTACCATACTTCGTTCGGATTGTTCCTTTTTGATTGAACTCTCCTAAATCATATAAATCGTAAGCACCATAACCGACATCATTTTGCGTTGTACCTTTATAAGCAGGCGGTATCCAAACTGCTGTTATACCTTTACTTGCTAGATTTGAAGTATCATTTTGCAATCGTGACCAGTGAGCACCATCATTGGGTACATACCACTCAAAGTACTGCATTAAAGTTCCGTTATTAGATGTTGCTGCATTTGCTGGCTGTTGGCCAGCAAAAGAAGGCAATAACAAAATAAGAGCTAGAATTAATAATAAACCAATCTTAAACTTTTTCATTTCTATCTCATCCTTCCAATAAGTTTATGAAAACGTTTGCACGTTTATAAATATTATTATAATTGGCATTTATGTCCCTTGATAAGTCCAATATTCTCATATTCTAGTTAAATCGTTCTAAAGATAGATATGTAAAAAATAAGAAATAGATTTTATAGACTATATATATAAAACTCAATAGTTACATAGTTGGAATAATGTTATGACTGTAACTGTGTTGTAACTGAATGCGGTTAGTCTAATGTAGATTTTTAAAAAAGAGGAGGAATCTATATTGTTAAAAGTAAAACAGGCAAGGCATCTTTTAATTATTTTAACGCTTCTCATCTCTTCCCTAATTCCCTTTACCTCTACTACACTCGCTGCAGGTCAATTTCTCTCGTATAGTCACAATAATAAATCGTATAAAGTTTACGTCCCAAGTGGATATCAAAGTGGAAATCCCGTTCCTATGGTTGTCATGTTACATGGGTGTACACAAAATCCAGACCAATTTGCCACAGGAACAAAAATGAACGCAATTGCTGAAAGAGATACCTTCATTGTCGTTTATCCTGACCAACCTTCTTCTGTTAACCAAAATAAGTGCTGGCAGTGGTTCTTATCTGGACATCAGTCACGCGGGGTTGGAGATCCAGCTCATATCGCAGGAATTACTCAAAAGGTGAAGCAAAACTTCTCTATTGATTCGGAAAGAGTGTATGTTACAGGATTATCTGCCGGGGCAGCGATGTCTGTCATTATGGGAGCAACTTATCCTGATATATTTGCTGCCATTGGGGTTGGGGCTGGACTTGAATATAAGGCAGCAACTTCTGAAATCAATGCATATAGTGCTATGTCTGGCGGTGGACCAAATCCTGTACAACAAGGAACTGCTGCATATCATGCAATGGGGTCGTACGCAAGGGTTGTTCCAACCATTGTTTTCCACGGCACATCCGATTACACTGTATACCCTGTTAACGGGCACCAAGTAGCCTCACAATGGGTACAAACAAATGATTTAGCTTCTGACGGGAATGATAATAACAACATTGATGATACTCCAGATGAAACAATTACAGGTCAAGTACCTGGTGGACGAAGCTATACAAAATATATTTATAAGGACACAACCGGAAAGTCGATCGTGGAGAAATATATGATCGAAGGGATGGGGCATGCATGGTCGGGTGGAGATGTTGCCGGTTCCTATACTGATCCAGGGGGACCAAACTCAAGTGAAATCATGTGGCAATTCTTCAAAAACAATCCGAAAAGTGGGGCTGATACAACTCCTCCAAAAACGACTCCGTCTCGAGCAGGTGGAACATTTTCAAGTTCTTTAACAGTCGAGTTGAATACAGATGAACCTGCTACAACTTACTATACAACAGACGGCAGTACACCAACTACCAACTCAACAATCTATACCACACCTATTTCCATTCACTCAACAACAACATTAAAATTTTTCAGTATTGACGGATTTGGAAACAAGGAAGCAGTGAAATCAGCATCCTACACAATCTCAAACTCTAGTGATACTACTGCCCCCATTACTACGGCATCACCAGCCGGTGGTACGTATGCAAATTCAGTAACCGTTCAATTATCGTCAAATGAATCCGCTACTACCTATTTTACAACGGATGGAACTACTCCTACTATGAACTCGACTAAGTACACAGGGGCTATAACTCTTACCACTAACACAACTCTTAAATTTTTCAGTGTGGATTCAGCAGGAAATATAGAAGGGACGAAGACAGAAACCTATACCATTACCAATACGAGTAATACAGTATCTTTCTCTAGTATTGGTCAAGAGGATGGGTTTGTTGGAATGTATTTAGCTGATGGACTTAGTAACACTGTACTCAAGGTTGGTGATAAAGGGATGAGTAACCTTGATACGTACAGGAGTATATTATCCTTTGATACGAGTGGATTGGATGATAGCGCAACAATATCGAGTGCAAAACTTCGTATTTATCGAAAAACAATGACCGGTACAGTTAATTCTTTATCACTGAGTATCATAAAAGGCTATTGGTCAACCTCGAGTAATCTCGAGCAATCAGACTATGGAGCAACGCCTTCATCTAATGGAGCGCTCGATATATTAACTATGGCTGTTCCTTCTGTCAACAATTCCTATACAGAAATTTCCATCCCGATAAGTGCGTTAACATATGTAAACAAAAATGGACGTACTCAATTCCGAATAAAAGGAAATACATCTGCAAACTTTGCTTCCGATGTGTTAGAGCTTTATGGAGGTGAGAGCGGGATATACGCACCACAGTTGATCATTACAACGAACTAAAATAGAGGTTGGGACAAAACTAAAACACGATACTCAAAGACGAACAATTTCAAATTAGATAGCCTTTTAATACAGCTGTTAATATCCGTGCAAGACTTCGCTTTCCGCGGGCGGTTGGTGAGCAGTTCCTCCCTGCGGGGTCTCACCTAACTCGCTTCTCCCGCAGGAGTCTTCGTCTTACACTCCAATTAACAGCTAAAACATACTTAAAACAAAACTAGTCTCTAACAAAACAAATAAAAAAATCCGAACTCATTCAAATCCTATTAAACGAATTTGAGATGATTGTTCGGATTTTTCTTCGCCGAAAATACTTTTGGAACAGCCTCTACCAATTACTCTTTCACAAACTCCTTTGTACTTCTCACCGTATCAATTGGACGAACGAGCTTTTCGATTTGTTCGCGTTTTGGTTCAAGGAATGGCGGAAGTGATAGCTTTTCACCAAGTGTTTCGTATGGTTCATCTCCCATAAATCCAGGACCATCTGTTGCAAATTCAAATAATATTTGTGGAGCTACTCTTACATATAAAGACTCGAAGAAATATCGATCTACATGACCTGATGTTTGGAAACCGAATTGCGGAATACGGTTAATCCATTCATCTAAAGCTGCACGATCTTCTACTCTGAAAGCAACATGATGAACAGTTCCGAATCCTTGTCTTGCAAGAGGAAGAACCGTATTATGTTCGACAATTACTTGTGCACCGTTGCCCCCTTCACCTACTTCAAATAAATGAAACGGTCCATCACTTGCAATTTCCTTAAATAATAAAACTTCCTCCAGCACCTCTTTAAAATAATCAAAATTTGAAATTCGAATAAAGGTTGGCCCAAGTCCCGTAATCGCATACTCTAACGGAATCGGCCCCTTCTGCCATGGTGTTCCAGTCGCTACTCCTTCATTGAATTCATCTGAAATAAGCTGATACTGTTGACCATCAAAATCAACAAAGGAAACTGTCTTTTTTCCAAACTGTTCTTTAATTCCTGTATGCTTCACATCAAGTTGGTCAAAACGCTTCACCCAATACTGTAACGCTTCATCAGTTGGTACCCGGAACGATGTTTTCGAAATCTCGTTCGTTCCATGTGTCCCTTTTGCAATACCAGGGAAATCGAAGAACGTCATATCCGTACCAGCACTTCCTGTATCGTCTGCAAAGAATAAATGATAGGTTTGGATATCATCTTGATTTACTGTTTTCTTTACTAATCTCATTCCTAATACATAGGTGAAAAATTCATAGTTCTTCTCAGCACTACTTGTAATGGCCGTAACGTGGTGGATTCCTTTTAAATGATTCAAAATATCTCCTCCAATTTGGATGTCTATATTTTATAGTTTACCTTATTGTCCCTATTATTACTCTTAATTAAAATATCTTTAACTCGAGATAAATATATCATGTTTTTTTTGCATCGTCAAATTATACATAG
Source organism: Bacillus suaedaesalsae (assembly GCF_016890225.1). Taxonomy (GTDB): domain Bacteria; phylum Bacillota; class Bacilli; order Bacillales; family SA4; genus Bacillus_BS; species Bacillus_BS suaedaesalsae. The sequence goes on from NZ_JAFELM010000036.1 coordinate 102,328, forward strand.
TTTCATTGGAAAGCTACACTGTAAAACAAACGCCCAAATTCATATTGTTGGGGTTTTATCTATTCCATTCTTCTAGTTTTAGCATAGGTTAGTTAATGGAAACAAGGAGGTGATTAGATAAATGAGTGAAGCAGTTGGAGGTACAGGATTCGGATACGGCGGTGGATTCGCCCTTCTTGTTGTATTGTTTATTCTTTTAATTATTATTGGATCTTCTTATGTAGGTTCAGGATACTAAAAGAATCACCTGTCTTTATTACAAGAAAAGTGTATATGGAAAAAACTGAATTGAGTTCTATAATCAATCCGAGTCTTATCATGAAAAAAGCTATCAGATTATTGATAGCTTTTTTCTACATTCTTTAGGGTCCTTTCGATAATAAAATCCTTCATCGGTTGTCATAAAAGATTACCAGTGTTTCCCTCGCCTCGGCCAACGTGTTGTAATCTTCTAGGCGGTTCTATCATAAAATGGGTGATAATCACATTCTATAGTGCACGATTTGCGAAGGTGTAAAGAAATGATTCGGGGAGTGTATTAAAATGAGTGTACTAGTTTTAGGTGGAGCAGGATATATTGGGTCACATGCAGTTTATCAATTAATAGATCAAGGGGAACATGTAGTAATTATTGATAATCTAGAAACCGGACATAGAGAAGCGATTCATCCAAAGGCAAGTTTTTATGAAGGAGATATACGAAATATCAATTTCCTTCGCTCAGTATTTGAAAATGAAACGATCGACGCTGTTATTCATTTTGCTGCCAATTCACTTGTTGGAGAATCAATGGAAGACCCGTTAAAATATTTTGATAACAATGTATACGGAACACAAGTATTGCTTAAGGTTATGGTTGAACATAATGTAAAAAAAATTGTATTCTCCTCCACTGCAGCAACATATGGAGAACCAGAAACAGTACCGATTACTGAAACTGTTCCAACACACCCTACGAGTACGTATGGTGAAACCAAACTTACGATGGAAAAATTAATGAAGTGGACAGAACAGGCTCATGACATCAAATATGTCTCTTTACGTTACTTCAATGTTGCAGGTGCAAGGGAAACAGCTGAAATCGGTGAAGATCACAGACCGGAAACTCACTTAATCCCAATCATTTTACAAACGGCGTTAGGTCAGAGATCTCATATTACGATCTTCGGTGAGGATTACGATACGCCTGACGGAACTTGTATTCGTGACTACATTCACGTTGAGGATTTAATTCAGGCACACCTTTTATCATTAAACTACCTAAGAAACGGTGGAAAAAGTGATGTATTCAATCTTGGCAGCAGCCAAGGATTTTCAGTCAAAGAAATGATTGAATCAGCAAGAAAAGTGACAGGTAAAAACATCCCAGCTAAAATCGGCTTACGTAGAGCAGGTGATCCAAGTGTACTAATCGCAAGTTCTGAAAAGGCGAAACAGACGTTAGGCTGGAATCCGACACGTACTTCAATTGAAAATATTATCGAAGATGCCTGGAGATGGCATTCTACTCATCCACATGGATATAAAAAGGTTGTGCCCAAATGATTTACCCTTCTTTCTCGTCTCAGTAGCGACGAGTGATCAAACAATAACCATTCATCCCTAATGGAATCCAACACACTAAATCGGACAAAACACTGTAGGAATGCTTCTACAGTGTTTTTCACTCTAAGATAGGAGTGCATTATGTGGCATCGGCAATTAGACCCATACAGAGTATCTTTAATAAAACAATCGATATACGCCTTCAGCTATTTAATTAGAAAACTCAACTATCTCAATTTGATTCCCACTAGGGTCTTCAATTATATAATAACTCCCTGGTGGACAAGGTTTTGGTTCATCAAAGAGTACTTTTACCCCCTTCGACTTCATAGCATTGAAATCCAGTTGAATATCGTTGGAAAGAATCCCTATTAATACGTTATTCCCGCTATTCGTTGTCTCTACTTCCTCTAAAACAATCGGTACTTCCTCGTGCACTAGACTTACAATTTTTTCTCCGTAATACTTGGAAACCTTAAAATCTAGTACAGTTGTATAAAATTCAACCGCTTCTTGTAAATTGACAACTTTCACTGTTAGTACACAGACTTTGTTTAACATTTTATCCTCCTATTTTAAAATCCTATCTATACTTAAATTAAACTTTTGAATTGTAATTCCCTGCAAAATGAAAAAAGAGTGCAAACAATTTTGTCTTGTTTGCACTCTAACTAGTTCTTCACTTATTCATATTTTTATAGTAGCTTTATACTCAATGGATATATATAAGGTTCTTCAGGCTCTGTGATTTTCTCCCATTTTGTAATCTTAATAATTGGCAGCTCCATGTCATTGTATGTTGTAAGTTCAATGACTCCCTCTGCCTTGATCCATGTATCTACATCAAGAGAAGAGGCTTCTGGAAACTCTGATAAGAATCCTATGATACTAGCATCTGCCACACAATGAGTAATAATAAATCTTGAAATAACCAATTGTTCCGGTGTGAAACCTTCTTCTTTATAGACAAACCCGTTTAATTCTATTTTTCTTCCCTCGTATTTGCTAATATCTTTGTGCATTTCCTCATAATAAGCATTATATACGAAGTCATCCATTTTAATAGTTTGGCTATCTTCTAGTTTACTTATTAATTGGTCATACTCTTCTTGAGAGATTGTTTTTTGGTTTTCTAATAAAGGACTTTCAAGAAAGCTTTCGTCTTCTAAACTATCAATTGAGCTACTTGTATCCTCTTGTGTAACATCTTGTTTCTGTTCAACGGTCTCTTTTTTCTGTTGTTGATTTGAAAGGATTGCCATCCCCCCTTTTTTGCTTGCAACTGCTGCATCAAGCGTCTTAGGTGGAAGGAAGAAACCTGTTAAAAGTGGGGTAATGATTACACAATAAGACACTAGTTTTTTTACATTAAATTTACTGTCCCCATGGTCGTGGGTACATGTATGATCGTGATGCTGACAATCATGATGATGTCCTTCTACTTTCGCTGTCCATATTCTTGTTACTTGTATAAAGAAAAGAATTAAAAATAATATAGAAGCGATCTGACTTAAAGCTTCATATTTCGGATTAATAAACTTTGTAATTTCACCTGTGAAATGCATGTTAAAAAGAAGAGCAGAAAATGCAAGTAGTATCAATGCTCTCACTGCCTGTTGAAAATGAAATTGCATGAATATCCCTCCTTATAAAAAGCTCTGTACGAGTAGTAACGTGACAAACACAACCGATGCTACTACTCCAAGTACGAACATAACAAATTTAAAGCGGAAAACACTCATCATTATTAGTGTATTCTTTAAATCTAGCATAGGACCAAAAATTAAAAATCCGAGGATTGAATGGGTCGGAAATAAACTACTAAAAGAGGCACCGATAAACGCATCTGCTTCCGAACATAACGATAAAACAAAGGCTAGTCCCATCATGACAAGCAACGATGAAACCACTCCACTTCCAGTTTCGAGTAACGCTCTTGCAGGCATAAACACCTGGATAGAGGCTGCTAATAGCGCACCAATAATAAGGTATTTCCCCATATCAAAAAACTCATCAACTGAATGCACAAGAACAGACCATAGTTTATTAAAGAATGATTGATGAGTGTTCTCAACAGCCGAAACTTTAATTATCTCCTTTTTAAACTGAGTACCCTTCACAAACCGACTAACGATAAAGGCAACGATTAGTGCGATTAAAAATCCTAACACCATTCTTAGACCCGCAATCTTAAAATCATTTCCAAATGCCATATAAGTGGATGCAATTACGATTGGATTAATGAGAGGTCCAGTTAACATAAACCCGATCGCCGCATAGATTGGTACACCTTTTGATACAAGCCTTCTCACAATTGGCACAATTCCACACTCACAAGCAGGAAATAATGCTCCAATGATACAACTCATGATGACTGCCAAAACTTTGTTCTTAGGAATCCATCTTTGAATATGTTCTTCAGTCACGAAGATTTGTATGATACCTGCTATTAAGACCCCTATTAACACAAATGGAAGAGCTTCAATTAAAATACTTAGAAAAATAGTATTTAAGTTTAATAACGAATCAGGCACCACATTTGAATATGTACTACCAGGATTAATAGTTAGCAAAAACAAAACAAATACAATTAATGCAACACCTGTTACTTCCATGATACTACCTCGTAAAACCCTTATCATTTTGCCCTCCTTAGTCCGAACCGATAATCGTAATTGTTACGTTTTATATTATACTATTGTCCATCTAATGTAAATGTTTAGTTGGACAAAGTCATTTTTATGCATTTTTTTACTTGTAATATTTTTTTTAGAGTATGATGTAAACCGCAAACAGAATTAGTCATGATTGGGATTGATATGGATCAAGAACAATTAACTTTGCGTTTGAATGACTGTTTATTATCAGAAGATGAAATGAATTTGGACTGGAAGTCTTTTAATGGCGAGGATTATTTTAGCATCATGAGAAAAAAATCTTCAGACTTTGAAACAAGCTTTAAATTAAATAGGGTTGACACAGGTGCTATGTATCTATTGTCTTTTTTTGAATTGATTGCAGGTTAAATGAACATTACTCACCCATTTTCATAGTTTATAGATGAATACCTAAATAATTTTAGGCGGTCGTAAGAATTGATATTACCTGCCATTGATGTTCAATTAATGAATGAACATTTGAGAACCCATGAAGGAGTTTTATATAAGCTACGAATTTATTATCATCATGCTAAGAATCCCATTTTAAAAGAAATCATCCAAAAGCAATACATGGTTATGTTGGACCACGTTAGAGTGATGCTGGAACTCCTGAATCCAAATCGAACTACAGATGTGAAACTAGCACCGATTCAAGTCGATATTGTTCCATCTCCTTTGGGAGGACCAATTGCTGACCAAGATAAACCACTCGCAATTGAGGGAAGAGCAACTGGACAAAATATGGCGAATATGAACTTTATGTCTGCACTGATGATGAAAAACTCCCATGTAAAAGCCATTCACAAAGAAATGGCATTGCAGCAATCACAACTTCAAGAATCGTATTCACGGTTTTTATCTACGGCGTTTAATGAAAAACCACCAATGTCCTCCCCAGAAGAACAACTAACTATTATAAATCGACATAAACATCTTTTGAAAAAGTCATAGAGAGGTAAAAAGTACTGAACTGCTTATCAGTACTTTTTTCTGCTCAAGCATATTCAATAGTCAAAAGGTGAAACTAATTGATGAACAGGAGGTGAACATATGAAAAAGTATATCGTATTCATTTCATGCTTAGTATTGATGTCATTCCCCGCACTGACTCACGCCCAAAAACAACTTAATTGTAACGAGTTGCAGCTGATTTTTAACACAAAAGTTGAATCTGAGAATGGCATTTGTTCAGTTGAAATGTTTCGTAAAACCATTGATGTAACACACATGGATAAAAAGTTATCACCGAAAACAATGGAACTTGTTTTCCACTTTTCCTTTGAGCAAGTTGATAACAAACATACGGCTGTTATGGGTGAATTGGCATTATTAGAGGAAGAAGTGAATCCAGTGATGGATGAATTGAGAAAAGGTGGTTTAGAAGTATCTGCTCTACATAATCACATGATTCATGAAAGACCAAGAATCATGTACATGCATTTTCAAGGAATTGGAGATATGAACAAACAGGCGAAAACCATTAAACGTGCAATTGATAAAACTTCTAAATAATAGTGAAAAAACAGCGTATACGCCTATACGCTGTTTTCCATTAAAGTCTCCCTATATAGTCTGGATTTCTTTCAATCCCTTGTTGTCCTGGTAACCAATTTGCTGGAACCACTTCTCCCGTTTTACGGTGATATTGTGTGGCTTGAATAATTCTTAAAATCTCATACACATTTCTGCCCACTTCAAGTGGGTTTACGAGTCTTGATACAATCGTTCCTTCTGGATCAATAATAATTGTGGCTCGAAATGCTGCCCCTGTTCTTTCATTCAGCACTCTATAAGCTTTACTAATGTTTTGTGTTCGATCACTAACTAAAGGATAATTTACTTTTGAAGCCAAAGAGGATTCTTCTGTAAATACTTTATGAGAATATACACTGTCAGTACTAATTCCAAGTACCTCCGTATTAATTTCCTTAAACTGATCATAAATAGCAGCGACCGCTGCCAATTCTGTCGGTCAAACAAAGGTAAAATCGCTTGGATAAAAGAATAGAACAACCCAATTTCCTCGATAGTTTTCAAGACTTATTTCTTTTATTTTCTTCTCCACATTATCATAAGCTTCCGCTGTAAATAATGGTGCAACATCTGTAGTTTGTGCGCAAAATGGCATCTTACATTCCTCATCCCGTCTTTTCAAATCCATGTTTTTCACCACCATCTCATTGCTTTACTTTGTTGCAAGAGCTTAGCTCTGCTTTTTCCCATTGCTCCACCTGTTCAATTGCTTGCTCTGGCGTGTAACCTCTTCCTACAAGAACACCAGAAAGAATGAACTCCTGAAACAAATGCGTTAAGTTAATTCCTTCATTTACTTCCTGAAGTGCCCTTTGCACTAAAGGATCCATATACTGCACCCATTGATTTGTTGTAAATTCATCTGGATTTACATGTCTATAAGGATAGGAGTTATAGTAATGAAACAAATTTTGATTGTATAGATGATGATACATATGATAATTCATATACCAAGCTCCCTACGATTCATTCAGAAATAGTATATGACTAGGTTTTTGTCCGCTTGCGCCTATTTATCGTCATTCTATAGAATAAAGACACTCCCATTCATCTAAGGAGTGTCTTTCACTTTCGGTATGAAATTAAAGATTTCTCTTGATTCGAAACTATCTACCAACCTATTTAACCAATCATAATAGTTTAACGCATACTTCAATTTTTCAAGATCTGCTTTTGCTTCTTCTTTTATCTGAGTGGATGTTTTAGGTTCATCTAATAATTCCTGTAGTTCACTTATTGATTTATTGATTGCACTCATGTTGGCTGAAATACCTACTCGCCATTTAATTGAAAAGAGATCAGTAAAGGTTTGGTACCAGTCATGTGAGCACTGATATAAATCTTTTCGACTACCCTTCACCCACACCTTTTCTACCATTTGCAAATCCTGTAATTGCCTAACAGATGTGCTCATGCTCGTTTTACTCATACCCAATTCGTCCTTCATGGAATCTAGCGACATTGGCTCATCCGTGAAATATAACAATCCATATAGCCTTCCGATCGATTCCGTAATTCCATAAAGATTCATATTTTGTGCTAATGATTCAATACAACGATTACGAGCTCTTTGTAGCTTTTCACTATCATTCATTCAATCACATCCCTGATTAGCTATACATACAGACTATCATAACAAAATTAAAAAGGGAAAATGATCATTTAAGAGGATTATGACGTATATCAGAACAATACTAAGAATACAGTACATATAGAACGTACAGAAAAAACTGTACGTAATTAAGGTAAAATATGCCTTAATATGCACTTTGAGTGTGAATGTAGGACTTTTATATAATGAATAAGTACCTAATCGTGATGACCTTGAGAGGTGAAAGAATGGAAAAAAACAGGAATGTAAAAATAAAAGTAGACAATGTAACGAAGATTTTTGGAAAGAATGTTAAACAAGCTATTGGGCAGCTGAATAGTGGAAACTCAAAAGAAGAAATCCTACGTAGTACCGGATGCACAGTCGGCGTGAATCAAGCTAGTTTTGATGTACATGCAGGTGAGATATTTGTCATTATGGGGCTATCTGGGAGTGGAAAGTCGACACTTGTTCGAATGTTGAATCGATTAATTGATCCTACTAGTGGAAAAGTGTTAATTGACGGTGAGGATGTCGTCAAAATGAATAAGGAACAATTACGTCAGGTACGCAGAAAGAAAATCAGCATGGTATTCCAAAAGTTTGCACTGTTCCCTCACTATACTGTTCTAGAAAATACGGAGTATGGGTTAGAAATACAAGGTATGAGTAAAGAAGAGCGAAGCCAAAAAGCAATGGAATCCTTACAATTAGTTGGATTAAAAGGGTATGAAAGTCAGTATCCAAGCCAATTAAGTGGAGGAATGCAGCAGCGTGTAGGGTTAGCAAGAGCACTAGCCAACAATCCAGATGTATTGTTAATGGATGAAGCCTTTAGTGCACTAGACCCACTCATTCGTAAGGATATGCAGGATGAACTTTTGGAATTACAGTCTTCTATGGAGAAGACAATCGTGTTTATTACGCACGACTTGGATGAGGCACTTCGAATCGGAGATCGAATTGCCCTTATGAAGGACGGAAATATTGTTCAAATTGGAACACCTGAAGAAATCTTGATGAATCCATCCAATCAATATGTTGAGAGATTCGTAGAAGATGTTGACTTATCAAAGGTGCTTACTGCATCTCATGTGATGAAGCGTGCAGAAACTGTTCAGATTGACAAAGGACCTCGTGTGGCACTGCAGTTAATGAAAGAACTCGGAATTTCCTCCATTTATGCAGTGGATAAGCAGCAAACGTTGCTTGGTGTTATAACCGCTGGGGATGCATCAAGAGCAGTAGAACAAAACCTTACGCTTAAAGAAATTATGAGAAAAGAGCTGACAACAGTTGAGCCTGATACATTACTATCAGATTTATTTGATAAAGTGTCCAACGCAGACATTCCAGTCGCTGTAACAGATGAAAAAGGTCGACTAAAAGGAATTCTCGTTAAAGGCGCTGTAATCGGTGCACTTTCTGGAAATGAGAAGCATATTAACACGGTAAGTCCTGGCACAGTTGAGGCCGCAGTAACTAGGGAGGTGAATTAAATGGAAGGAATGATTCCTAAACTCCCGTTAGCACCCTATGTTGATGGATTAGTAGAATGGTTGACTGATAATTTAGCAGGATTCTTCGATTTTATAACAATTGGATTGGAAGGGTTTGTAGATGGCTTAGTCGCACTACTCGTATTCATCCCTCCCCTTCTATTAATCTTAGCCATCGGTTTCGTCGCATGGAAAACGAGCCGTTGGAGAGTTGCATTATTTTCGGTCATTGGACTTTTACTTATCTTAAATCTTGGTTATTGGGAAGACATGCTTGAGACATTAGCTCTTGTGTTATCAGCTGTTTTTATTTCAATTGTCGTCGGTATTCCAATGGGTATTTGGGCATCACAAAAGGAAATGGTTAGAAAAATTGTGACACCAACCCTTGACTTCATGCAAACAATGCCCGCTTTTGTTTACTTAATACCAGCAATCTTCTTTTTTAATATAGGAGTTGTGCCAGGTGTGGTGGCATCTGTTATCTTTGCAATGCCTCCTACGATTCGTTTAACAATTCTAGGTATCAAACAAGTCCCGGGAGATATTATCGAAGCAACAGAGGCATTCGGTTCTACAACTAGGCAGCGTTTAGTCAAGGTACAGCTTCCATTGGCTATGCCTACGATCATGGCTGGTATTAACCAGAGTATTATGTTGGCATTATCCATGGTTGTTATTGCCTCAATGGTAGGAGCACCGGGCCTTGGAACAGAGGTTTACCGTGCTGTCACACAAATCAAGACTGGAATCGGGTTTGAAGCTGGTCTATCTATTGTCATTATCGCAATTGTTCTAGACCGGATTACTCAAAATATAGGAAACAAAAAACAAGGGGGAGAAGCGTAATGTTTAAGAAAATTATGGGTATAACAGCTGTATCGGTTTTATCTTTAGGACTTGCTGCATGTAGTGGTGCTGAAGAATCAGGAACAAAAGAAGCAGGATCTGTTGGAGAACAGGTTGAGTATGAAATTGTAGGAATTGACCCGGGTGCAGGCTTGATGAAACTTACAATCGAAAATGTTTTACCTGAGTACGGATTAGATGATTGGGAAGTTGTTGAAGGATCTGGTGCAGCAATGGCTGCCTCTTTAGCAAAAGCGTACAAAAATGAAGATCCGATTATCGTGACGGGCTGGAGCCCACACTGGAAATTTTCAGAGTTTGATCTTAAGTATTTAGAGGATCCAAAAGGGATTTACGGTGGAGCTGAAGACGTTCATACAATCGCTCGTCTAGGCTTAAAGGATGACCATCCTACAGCCTACTCTGTTCTAGGTAAGTTCCAATGGGAACCAGAACATATTGAAAATGTGATGCTGTTAATTAATGACGGAAAGTCTCCAGAAGAAGCAGCAGAACAATGGGTAAGTGAAAACGAAGATCTAGTGAGCAAGTGGACAGAAGGCGCTGAAAAGGTTGATGGCGATGAGCTTAAGTTACTTTATGTAGCATGGGATGATGTAATCGCTGGTACAAATGTTATCGGACATGTCTTAGTTAACCTAGGGTATGACGTTGAGTTCGTTCAAGTTGACGCGGGTCCAATGTGGTCTGGTATTGCTAGCGGTAGTGGAGATGCGATGGTAGGAGCTTGGTTACCTACAACTCATGCAGACTACTATGCTGAATACGAAGGTGAGTTTGAAGATTTAGGATCTAACCTTCATGGCACAAAGCTTGGTTTAGTTGTTCCAAGTTATATGGATATTGATTCGATTGAGGATTTGAAGGAATAAATGGGAAAAGCCAGTTCTTTTAGAGAACTGGCTTTGTTTTTTAAATAGATTCTGTGGTGTTAACCTCAATACTCTTTATTTTGGGTGAATTTATAGTAAACTCACCTTTTTCTCTCTTTAATTCTTCATAAAAGGCAGCTTTTGACGCTTGCATATATGGCATAATCCAAAGCATTCCAATACCTAGTGTAAAGATACTTAAAATAAACCATCCGATAAAACTTAAATGTAAGACGACGAAATCCCATTTATGACCGTCCATCAATCTTCTGCTTTCCGTAATGGCATCTGAGTAGTTAATATGGGGATTATCTCGATAAACATAAACTGTTTGTGAATATGCAATAGACTTAATAATTCCTGGAATAATTAAGAGTAACGTCCAAAGCATTGTTAATAGCCCTGTTAAAAACTGAAGCATAAAGCTATCAACTGCTAATTTTCCACTTTTATACGTTTGAAACATATGTGAAACCTTCGTTTCTTCTTTTCTAACCAGCTGTAAATAAAACCAAGCAACCCCAAAGGTTAAAGGTACAATTACAATTGTATGAACGAGTGTGAAAAGTGGATGTGCAATGGAAAAGATAGTCTCCGAAACATCTAATACCCCAACAAGAAGAAACTCGTAAATATAAATAATAAAAGTTTGTAGAAACAACGCTACTAATGTTGCCCCCACCGCTTTTCCCCAATTACTGGATAAGGATAGTCTAGCTTCTCTTTTAATCTCTGAATTTATCATGATGTACCCCTTTTAATAATCTATTTCTTTGCAGACTACCGATTACTCAAACAATAAATACTGTAGAGAGTATTGGTAGTCACCATCTTTTTATAAAATTTCAAATTATGTTCTCTAGCAATCTCTAGAGCTAAAGTACTAATCTCTTGGGTACACAACCTCATTAAATACTTCTTCTGTTGCTTGATCTTTATATAGTAAGGTTACTTGTGTATCCTCATAATTTGTCCCACTGTATAATTGATACATAGTACCAGCTACAGTATAAGGAATTGAAGCAAAAGCATCAAAGCTTTGTTCAAAAGCCTCTTGATTTACTACAAAAGTGAACTCTGTGAAAGAATCATTGTGAGTAATTTCTTTAATTGTAGGATATTCCCCACTAGTTGTTGTTTCTTTAATGGAATCAACAATGCTAGTTTCAAAGTCTATCATTAACTTCTCTTGAGTAGCTTGAGTCATTATGTAAGTTAATGAACCATCTTCATTTTTCGTAGCTTCCGTCACACCCGCTGTTTTTGCTTCTGTAATCATTGAGTCCAGATCCTGACCTTGTAGTAGATCAGCTGGTAACGTTAATTCGACTGTTTGTTCTTTTTCTTTTTTCTCTGCTCCATCTTTGCTTGCAGTTGATGAGCATGCTGTTAGGATGGTTAGTAGTAGTGCTATGAGTATATATGTTAGTTTTTTCATTTCTAATCTCCTAAGTTACTACACTTATATTTTGTAATTTGATTTTTTAATTATTTGATATTTTTTTCAGGGTACCTTGTTAGGCATAGGCTATCTCAAGGTTAAAAAGTAAATCTATCTACACCTAATCTTATAGTTCATGAAATTATCGCTTATTTTATAGTAATCTATTTAAGGGCAAATAAATTATCTAGTCTCGTAAATTTCTTTAAATTCGCCTGTATCGCTATTAATAATACAAGCAAAGTCTATTCCTCCAGCAACTATTATTGCTGTTAGTTCGCCCATAATGTAATAAATTTCATGAAAACAAATAGCATCTCTGATCTTATTAGGAATAGTAAATATTAACCTTTCCGTTCCATCTGCATTTAAAATAAATGCATTTTTCTTTCCAAATTCATCATAGGAACCTACTATCGCAAACCCTGACTTATCAGATAATTCTACAACACTACGTGGAACATTTTTAAATAGCTTTTCTTTATTTTCCCCCTCAAAAGTCCACGTAAAACTTTTTTCGTTTTCCTTCCATACAAAATCATTAATAATTCTCATTAGGACACCTCTCTATTTAATTTTATAAGGTCCACCTATTGGTATAAGTTTATCTCTGTCAAAATAATTTAATATTTGAACTTGATTTCCTCCACCAGGAAACAATATTCCATTATATTCTTGAGGCCCAACAGTTCCTATCTGTATACGAGTACCCTCTGGAACTAAAAACTGTTGGACTTTTGATACTTCTGGTTTAAACTCAGGAGTTACTGCTAGTTCATTCCTAACATAATTGACATTAGTTATTTCATCTAATGTACCCCATCCTCCCGGTTTCATTTGACCTTCAGACATTGCCATATTAATTTTTAAATCTTTAGGTGCTTTTATTGAAACTATCTCACTTCCATCTAGCCAAGGATTAGTTCCTTTGGGTGCTTCCAACAATAGTGGTTTATCCGTACCCTATGTTGTAATCTTGGAGAACACTAAGATAAAAAGAAACCTTGAGGCAGCTTTTCCAACTACCTCAAGGATATTTTAATAAATCCCTGGCATATAAGAGTTCAGTCTTACTAACTGACATCTTAACCTCTCATTACTAAAGGTTTCATCCGCATGTTTTATTATATCTTCTTTTAGCACTTTTTGTATTTCCCTAGATTCTAAAGACCCTGGGAACTTTTTATTACTGATAAAGTAACATAATAGAATGTCTACTCCTGTTTTAAACTTATCGAGTGGCTCATGATAAGTAACCCTCTGATTTATGATAAACTACATACTTTCTATTGTTGAACTTTCACAAGAAAATCTTCAAGTATTTTCTTTACTGCTACTCCTGATTTAGGGATTAACTCATTTACTCGATTTAGTATGGAGTGATTCTCTAATATCATTTTTTTACTTTCTGGGGTTGTAAAACTTCTTAGAGTATCAATACATATCTCAAATAATTCCTCATCTTCAATGCTGAGTAATGATAACAGAATCTGAAGTTCATATATATTGCAGCTACTATCCATACAATATGCTAGTTTTTTTTGCCATTCTAAAGGTTTGGTAAGCACTTTGCTTACTAACTCTTCCCAGTCACTTGAGCTAAACTTTGATAGTATTTCACTCGCAATTATACAACCATCGTCGTACCAAGAATCTATTGTTGTTTCAGCTGATATTAGATTATCTAAATCTTTATACATATTCATGATTATTCCCCTTCATTTTCTTAACATTAAAAACCTGATGGACGAGGTGCATTTACTGAACCTGTTGGATAAGAACTAGTTACGTTATCACCAACTTTAATGACATCAATTTCCACACCATTTACTGTCGTTCTATGCCAAGTTGCTCCATCTCTTAATCTCGTTGAAATTGCTGGTGTATCACCAACCTCAATTACACTATTAATTATTTGCTTATCACTCCATGTATCTGGAAAGAGTGTACTCTTTTTTAGTTTTGATATGTTGCCATCAGTAAATTGTTTAGTAAATACAACATTCTTTGTACCATCAGCATTAGTTGATAATACTTCAACTGCAAAATTATTATTAGCATTATTGATATTTGGCGAATGTCCACCAATTAAATCATTCTTTGGAACTTTACGTTGACCTTCTAATATCTTGACCTCCATATCTGTACTAATAACGGTCTTTGAATTAATTAAACTATTAGGATTACCCGTACCCTTAGTAACAATTGATCCACTAGGAGGTTTTACTGTGGTCCTATAGGCTTGACTTATAGCTCCTCCTCCAAAGATGGCGGTTGCAACACTAAAACTGTTTACCCAATGTTCAGCAGATAATGGATCATCAGGATTTATTGCCTTATTAACCATCTCTACTGCTCCAAAAGTCCAGTAATTCCAAGTATCATATGAAGAGTTCCCTAGATTATTCTTACGTTCTTTTGCTCCAGACCAGATACCATCTAACAATCCTATGGTCAAATAATTTGCAAAGTCATATGGAGAATCTAGTGCCCTGTCTGCCCGTGTATCTAATCCATTCCAAAAACCTTGTCCAATCTCTATAAAACTATTTTTGGATTTAACAATTGACTGCTTACCTTTTTTAAGGATTTCCTCAATATTAATTAATAAATTCTTCGAATCTCCTTGTGATCCTTTTCCATCATGAATACTTAAGTGACTCGTCAACAGTTTCGCTGTCAATTTCTCTCCATTCAAGAATCTTTCAACTGTCGTCACTGCATTCGGTGGAGCAACAAGCCCTGCGATGTACTCTTGGTTGACCTTCGCAATATCCTTGGCTGAGATGTCTACGTACCAATTATTCGTTTTAGTTTCTTGATATCTTTTTTCTTCTGGATCTCCAATTGCTTTTGGAATGTCCTCATATTGCATCCAGTATTTTTGATATTGATAATACCATATTGTTGTCTCGGTGTTGCGTAAATAATGACGGTAGGCTGTTCTTATGTCTTCTTTGCCTACAAGAATTGTATCACTTGTTATGACAGCTGGTCTTGAAGTTAATGGTGTCCATGTATGGTAATATTCGGAATTGTTGATGATTTCTTTCTCAACGTGACTTTCATAATTCCTTACCCATGATGGGATATCAACGGTTCCTCCAGTATCATTATCTTGAGCCGAATGTCCAGTTGGGTCCCACAAGTTCACAGGATTGTTCATTACATATGCATAACGGTTTTGTGACTGCGGGCTCATCAGTTCACCAGGATAGGTGTCTTCGGTCATGAAGCGTCCTGCGTTTGGATCGTACCAGCGAGCGTTCATGTCCACTAATCCAGTCTTGCCGTCGTACAGCATGCCTGTATATCCATGATGGTTATAAGGTGATGTAATTCCAGTAAAGATTCCACCGAATGCATCGTAACGATATCGTTCAATGATGTCGCCATGACGGTCTGTCGTTTCAGATACTGCACGTTGTCCATCGTATTGATAGTACAACATTCCCCCAGTAGTCTTTAAATCTGGGTCATGAGCCGGATTTGATAATCCGTGATTACCAAACATTTTACGTGATGTTAACTGACCGTTTGGACCTTTGTAATATTCCGCATATGGTGAACCCGCTGCGCTGTATTCTTTATGAAGGTTTGTAGATAATCCTTCATATAGGTACGTCGTTTCTTTGTGGTATACATGAGAGTTACCATTTTCACCAGAGTTCTTGTATAAACCAATTTTCTTGCCTTTGCCCGGGTTATTGAATTTTCCGTTTCCAGGAGCTTGGTCTTTACAGTTGCCCTTGCCTTTTCCGTTGTTGCTCTTTTCTTTTCCTTTACCGATTCCGTCAAGGTCTTTCCATGACATCTCTTCACGGTAAATTCTACGGCCAAACGCATCATACGAATAGCTCGCATAACTTTCGTCTTCGAATTCAGCTAAGACTAGCTTGTTTGCTCCGTTGTAAGAGAACGTGACGATTCCTTCATCAGTTGAACGGCTGATTAAGTTACCGTCTTTGTCGTACTCGTACGCATTCTCATTTTCAGAGATTAATTGATTGTTAGCATTGTAGGAATATTTGAATTCCTCGTCGTCTGTCTTTGCTGTTAGACGGTTTCCAACTGCGTCGTAGGAATATTGAACTTGGCTAGTTGGGTTCATTAGGTAATCAGGCTGTTCGTCTACTTTTTCTAAATCATCAAAGACGAACTCTCCATTTGGTCCACAAGATATTGGAGATTTTTGGTTCTTTCCTTTACCGTTATCATTGTTTCCATTGTTACCTTTGCCATTGTTTGGTTTATCGGTAGGTTTACCTGTTTCCTTATCTTTCTGTTTACCTGTCTCTTTATCAGCAGGCTTGCCCGTCTCTTTGTCAGTTGGTTTTCCTGTTTCTTTTTCTCCTGTACCTGGAGTCGGCTTACCAGTTTCCTTTTCTGTCGTCCCATCTGATGGCTTGCCTGTTTCCTTTTCCGTTGGTTTGCCCGTTGTTTTATCTTCTGGTTTTCCAAGTGCAGAAACTTGATCCATTGCTGCCGCTTCGGCCTTTGAGCCACCAAAGAACTCAGTAATCGTGTTCCAAACTCCCTTGAAGAAGTTGGTTACTGCTTCAACGGCAGACTTGAAGCCCTCGATGATGGATGAAATCACTCCACCCTTGTCTTCTGATTTCTTGTTATCTTGTTCAGCCTTTGTTTCTTTATCAGCTGTACTTCCACTTGCTTCTTGAATGACTTCGGAATCTTCAACTGTTTCCTCATCGGAAACTAGTTCCGTTTCAGCAGTTTTAGTGGATGTTTCCTTCGATCCACCTGTAAAGATGGCTTTTACTTTATCAAAGAATGACTCTTCCTCTGAATCGTCTGTCATGTTTTTGTTCTTCGTACCAGGCGGTGTATCTGCTGCGTTTCGAAGACTTCTAATCTTTTCTTCTGGATACGTTGCTTTCGTTAAACGAGATAGTGCATCATATTCAAAGGTTGACTTTGCTCCGTCTTCCTCTGTTTGCGTGATTCGGTTTCCATTCTTATCGTACTTATATTCATAAGATGAGAATACACCGTCTGAATTAGAGTTCGAAATCTTGGCAAGGTTTCCGTCTTTATCATACGAACGCTTAATTTCGTTGCCGTTTGCCAGCTCACGGTTTACCTCACGCCCCATTTCGTCATATCCAAAAGTAGAAATGTTTTCTTCTGGGTCCATGACACTGGTCATCTGGTTGCGTTCATCATACGTGTACTTTGTCGTACGGTCTTCGCTGTTTGTCACAGAAAGCATGTTACCAAGTGCATCATACTCAAAGTTTAACGACTTTTCCATCGTCACGTTTTGTTGCGATGTGATTCTTCCTAATTGATCGTACTGATATTTTTCATGGGAAGCAGGTGTTTTTGCTTCTGTTACTCTGCCTACTTTATCATACGTAAAGGAGTGCTTTTCATCACCATAGTCCACAGTCGATACAAGGCCGTTTGGTGTATACGTATAACGATCAATTGAACCTGATGGAGATGTTAGCTCCTTTAATTGACTTGCAGCATCGTACGTATAGGAAGTTGTAAGACCTAGAGCATTGGTTTCCTTCGTTGGAAGACCATTTTTGTTGTACTCATAGCTTCTGCTGTTTCCATTTGCATCTGTTAACGTTTTAAGTTGTCCTAGCGTCGTATAGTCATATGACGTATTGCTGCCAAGTGCATCCTCTACTTGTTTTAATAGATTCAGAGGATTGTACTGATACTTCGTCACATTTCCATTTGGATTTGTTTCCTGTGTTAGATTTCCTACTTGGTCGTACGTATAAGAGGAAACATTTCCTTTTGGTGATTTCTCTTCAATCAGTCGACCTAATGCATCGTACTTATAATTCGACTTCTCACCTGCTTTATTTTCAAAAGTGGTCAAATTGCCGACTTTGTCATACGTCCATTTCGTTGAATATCCTTTTGCATCTGTTTGTTCAACTGGACGACCTAATTCGTCATACTTATATTTCACGACTTGCTTTAAAGGATTCTTTTCACTTAAAAGATTCCCTTCCTTATCGTACGTATACGTTGTTTTGAAATTTAGTGGATCAGTTACTTCTGTTAAGTGTCCTACTTTATTGTAGGAGTACTTCCAGTTTTCTCCCCCTTGGTTCGTTCTCTTTGTCATACGTGAAAGAAGGTCGTAATCAAAGGAAGTGATACCAGCTTGTGGGTCTGTCAGTTCTGCAAGATTTCCACCTTTATCATACGCATATTTTGTCGTGCGATGCAGTGGATCAATTGCTTCAATGTTTCGCCCTAACGCATCGTATTTATACGACCAGTTTCCACCTTCAGCATCCTTTTGAGAGGTTAAGAACCCACTTGCATTATACGCATATGTTTCTATTCCACCATCAGGATTTGTTTGGCTCACGAGACGGTTTAATGCGTCATAAGCGAACTTTGTTTCGCCACCTACTGCATTTCTCATCCACGTTTGGTTTTTGTTCAGGTCATAACCAAACTCTGTTTTGTTTCCATTCTTATCTAGAATAGATAGAACATTGCCGACTGAGTCGTATGCCATTTTTTCACTATAGCCAAGTGCATCTTTTACTTCTACTACACGGCCTAGAGCATCGTATTGGTAGTTTGTTTTGTTACCAAGTGGATCGATGACTTCTGTTACTTGTTGTAAGGCATTAAATGATTGTTTAATGACACTACCAGTTGGATCTTTGATTTCCATCATCTTTTGATCATCTAAATACGTATAGCTTGTTGTTTCGCCTCTTCGATCTTTTTCAGAAAGAATTCGGTTTAGTAAATCATACGAGTAGTAGCTGCTGTTCCCCATTGGGTCTACAACTTCTTTTACATTTCCTGCTGGATCGTAAACTTGCTTAATGACGCCATCCATTGGATCCGTGATTTTTACAACACGGCCAAGGTCATCGTAATCATAAGAAGTAACGGCCTCGTTTGGTGCTTTCACTTCGGTCATGCGACCTGCTTTATCGTAAGAATACGAGGTTGCTTGATTCAGAGCATCGATTGTTTTTGTACGATTTCCAAGCTTATCATATTCATACTTTGTTACATGATTAGAAGGATCCGTCACCTTTAAAAGCTCACCATTTAAGTTGTACTCGAACAATGTCTTTTGCTCTAAGGCGTTTGTCACTTCTGTTACTTGCCCAAAGGCATCGTACTTGAAAAGAGTAGAATGATTTAATGGATCTGTTTGTTTTGTTAAACGTCCAAGGGCATCATAGTCCATCTTTTGAACGGCACCGTTCGGATATTTGATATTGCTTACATTTCCTAATGGATTGTAGCCGTATTCTGTAACCCCATTAAGTGGATCAATTGTTTTGTCCACACGACCTAGGGCATCATAAGATGTCTTGATGACTTGATTTAACGGATTGGTAATGAAAGCTACTTGTCCAGTTTTATCATAGGCAAATACTGTTTTTCCGTAAATGTCAGTCGTTGACGATAGTTTTCCATCGTTATTGTACTCCAGTACTGTCTCTTGCTTTAATGGATTAATCGTTTTTTTCAGACGTCCTAAGCTGTCGTATTGATATTCAGTAACAGCACCACTCGGATGTGTTTCTTTCGTTACCTGGTCTAAGCTATTGTATGCTTTCGTTGTCTTCTGATTTAAAGCATTAATCATTTCAGTCAGACGACCGATTGTGTCGTAGTTATACGTAACCGTCTCACCTTCAGCATTCGTAAAGGATACTAACTGTCCACGGTTATTATAGGAATACGTATAATTCGATTCATCTGGACGAGTGTAAACGGTTTTGTTTTGAGTCACATCATACGTCCATTTATGGGTATAGCCCATCGCATCTACATAATTCGTTAATCGATTTACATCATCATACGTAAACGATTGTACGGCTTGTGCTGGGCCTTTGACTGCCGTAACTCTTCCAAGTGCATCATACTCATACGAAGTTACATGCTTAAGTGGATTGGTTACAGATGTCATCGCGCCTAATTCATTGTACGCATATTCCGTTACGCCACCTGCCGGATCTGTTACCTTTGTCAGATTTCCGTTTGTGTCATAGCTGTAATACGTAAATTCACCTAGCGCATTTTTAACTGACGCTAAGTTTCCACCCTTGTGATACGTGTAATCTTCAGTAGAGTCGTTTCGCAGTTTCTTTTTTATTACCTGCTTAGCTGCATCATACTGATACGTTTCTGTTGTCTCATCATCGTATGTTTTCGTCGATAATAGCCCGAGGCTGTTATAGGAGTATTTTACAGACTGTCCTAGGAAGGATGTCTCTTTTGAAAGCCTGCCTATTCCGTCATATTCATACGTTTGGGTTCTTCCAATTGGATCCGTTATTTTCTTGATTTGTTGATCTGGGTAATATTCATAAGATGTTACACGGTTTAGTGCATCTTTTACAGAAGACACTTGCCCTTTTGGATTGTACGAATAGGTTAAGGTGCCTGCTGGTGATGAAACTGTTTCTACTCCGTATTTACCATACGTGTAAGAAGTAGTTCCTTTGACATTCGTTTGCTTTTCAATTCGTCCAAGTGCATCCCACTCAAACGAGTCCTTTTGTGAACCTGGTGATGTAATTTCTTTTAGTCTTCCTGCATCATCGTACGTATACGTTATCGCTTGCTGTGCAGGATTGACTATTTTACTTAAATCCCCATTGTTGTAATACTCGTGGGTTGTAACTTGGCCTTTTTTGTTGGTTAATGTCAGAATTCGCCCTGCTTTATCGTACGTATATTTTACACTTCTAGACTTATCATCTACTCTACTAAGTAGAAGACCGTCTGGATCATACGTATATGTTTCACTTGATCCATCAGGATTTCCTACGTACAGGAGCTCTCCCATCGCATTAGATTGATACGATGTTACTTCGTTCTTCGCATTTGTTACTTTTTCTAAGTTCCCATACTTATCATAAAGGAATGACATCGTTTGGTTCAGAGCATCCTTCGCCCAAACCATTTTTCCATTTTCAAATCCGTAAGTTGAGATAATACCGTTTTCGTTCTTTTGGGTTATGTTTCCGTTACTGTCATAACTGTAAACGGTTGATTGTCCAGTTGAAGTTGTAACAGATTCGACTGTCCCCCATGGTTCTTTATAGGTATAGGTAGTTGTAACTCCGAACTTGTCTGTATGTGTGTGCAGGCGATCTTTACTGTCATACGTGTAGCTTTCGGTCCCTGTTACACTTGTTGCAGACTTAATCTTCTTATTATCGTAATACGTAAAGCTAGTCACTTCATTTTTAGGGTTCGTAATTTTGACAGCTTTTTCGTTTGCGATGTCATACGTCCACTTTTCTCCAAGAGCATTGGAAACAACCGTTTTTGACAGCTTTCCACTTCCATCTGCCGTGTAGACGTAAGAATTAATAAGCTTATTATCTGCATCTTTTACAGACGTAACACGGTGGTTCCCATCGTAAGAATAGGATGTTGTTTCGTTCTCCGCATTTGTCATTCCAGAGATTCTACCTTGACTGTCATAACTATAGGTAACAAATTTATCTCCAGGGTAATTAATGGTTTTTAATCGATTATTTTCATAAGTAAATATATATTTTTCGTTTAAAGGATTTATAAGTTCAGTTATTAGATTACCATTCCATTTGATTTGGATGGTACGTCCTTTATTATCTGTAATATTTTCAACATGACCATTTGAATTATAAGAATAAGTAAGTGTATTACCAAAGCGGTCTGTTTCGGAAATCATTTTCCCTACTTTTACATCTTGGCCGCTGCGCCAAGGTGCATAGTAACCATAATACGTGATTTTTCTACCGTCTTTAGTTTGAACCACATATTGATATTGATCGATGCGAGTAAGAGTGTCTCCATTCTCACCTGCTTCATAATGACCTTTATGAAGCTCATAATTTGTCTTATCATCACCATCATAGTTCGTAACAAATGCCTCTGGGTCATCTTTTACAAACGAATAGTTAAGAGTTGTCCCGTCCATACGGAATTCCCCGATGGCATATTCCGCATACATTTGGAGCTTCGAATCTAGTTGTGTACTCCAACCCTTACCAAATGCTCCTACCTGTTCGTTATTACTCTTATACTCTCTCTTTATACCAAATGAAAGTAAATCCTCAGGTACAAAAATATCAGTTTCAGATAGTTCAAGATAACCAGATTCTTCATTTACTGGTGGATCCTGAGTGTCATTTTGAGGTGGCAATATACTAGCTTCTCTCCTTGGTGACACCTGACTATCCATACTTTCTGGTGAAGTATTCGGAAGCTGCGGCATAATTCCTTGAGCCGGGTTCCCTACTGGTTCATATGTGTTCGTTGGTGGCAATAAATTCAGCAGATTGTCAGGATTCGAATAAAAATCCTGTGCATATGCTTGTCTTTCTGCCAACGCTTGAACCGGATACGTCAGCACACTGCTTATAAACATAACCAGTGCCATGACGCTCATGGTAATTTTTTTTACCAAAACAAAAACTCCCTTCATTTACCGTAAAAGACAAAATCGCACTTTGAAAGAAAGCGATCTGGCAAACAAAGAAAGTTGGATTTGAAAATATGGAACTACGGAAACCCAGCCATCATTGCAGTTGTCCTGCTTTAGACCCGTGGTTTTGCGTCCCCGTTTTTCAACGAGTTTGCCCTTACCGATATATAGTTTAAAAGTCATGATGCTTTTCTACCATACAACAAACCGTGACAAAGTTTTACATATTTTTTAATATTTTGTTAAAATCAGTCTATTTAACTATACGATAAATAGGTACTACGGATTATTAATAAGAAAAAAAAGGAAAATTATAAGTATAACGAATCTTATCTAACAAGTGGTTTCAAATACTAATAGATGATACCTCTTCTTATAGGAAGAATTACAGAGATTACATGAGGAATAAAATAGGCACCAAAATAAAATCCCCTGTCTCTAGACAAGGGATTAACTATTATTGACGAAGATACTTTATCAATCTCGTCACCGTTTCATCTATATTTAATTCGTGTATAATCGTTTTGGCGACATCTTCGATAAGATAGTTAAAATAGTATTACACAATTTTCTGTATCTATTATTCATAACGTAATGATTCTATCGGATCTAGTTTTGATGCTTTACTTGCCGGTAACAAGCCGAATATAATTCCGATTATCATAGAGAAGAATAGCGCTCCTACTACAACTGGCCAAGCAATTAACGACGGCCAACCTGCGACAGCTGATATGATTGTAGCAATACTTGCTCCGACTATGATTCCGATTAATCCCCCTATAAAGGTGAGGACAATGGCCTCGATTAGAAATTGAGTTAAAATTTGTGGCCTTGTTGCTCCTAGTGCTTTTCGAATACCAATTTCTCTCGTTCTTTCAGTGACTGATACGAGCATGATATTCATTACACCAATTCCTCCAACAAAAAGAGAAATCCCTGCAATACTACCGATTATCATAATCATAATATTTGTCACTTGCCCGATTCCCTCTGCCAGCTCTTCCATATTTAACACTTGGTACGATTCCTCAGTATCGTGCATTTCGTTCAACAATTTGGTTGCCTTTTCTCCTACAATACTCAGTTCGTCCATTGAATCTGCTTGCAATGTCACTTGGTTATAATCACTCGTTCCAAAAATGGTTCTCCACGTATTCCAAGGCAAATATACCTCAACTGCCCCAAATGCAAGGAGTCCAGTTGGTTTTTCCAACACCCCAATAATTTCTACTGGCTGTTTTCCAATCCTAATGATTTCCCCTAGTGGTTCTTTGTCTTCAAATAGCTCTTCTTTCATTGTTTGACTGATGATGGCAACCCGTCTGCCACCTAGAAAATCTGAATCATCAAAGGACCGTCCACTCTCGATTTCAAACTCATTTACTTGAAAGTAAGATGAATTAATTCCAAATGTTGAGGAGTCTGCATTTTTTTCTCGATATCGGACATTAATAAACTGGGTGCTTGATGCTAATACCTCTTTTACTTCTGGAATTTGCTCGAGTGCACGAATATCTGCCTGAGTAAACGGTGCTTGTTGAAAGATATTAGGATTTGCCTGGATTTCTTCTTCTGTTGGCTGATAAAACACTTCTAACGTGTTTCCTGCTCCGACAATTTGTGATTTAATCATTTGCTCTCCGCCTTGACCAATTGCAACAACGATAATGACAGCTGCCACCCCAATAATAATACCCAACATCGTCAAGGCAGATCGCATTTTATGAGCTTTGACAGAAGCGAGAGCCATCATGATATTTTCTAAAAAACTCATTCAGTTTGGCTCCTCTCTTCATCACTTACGATTGCCCCGTCACGAACAACGATCGTTCTCCTCGCGTACTCACCTATCTCAGGTTCATGCGTAACAAGGACAATTGTCGTCCCTTCTTGATTCAACTTTGTGAATTGTTCCATGATGGAGAGACTCGTATTTGTATCTAACGCCCCAGTAGGTTCATCCGCTAATATAAGGCTAGGATTATTTACAATGGCTCTCGCTATGGCAACACGTTGTTTTTGTCCACCAGATAACGCATTGGGAAGAAAATCGGTACGACTAGCTAATCCTACTTTTTCTAATGCATAGGCAGCACGTTCTTGTCTTTCTTTTTTTCCGATTCCAGCATAAATCATCGGCAGCTCTACATTTTTTAACGCTGTTAATCGTGGTAATAACTGAAATTGTTGAAATACAAACCCAATAGATTGATTCCTTACTTTCGCAAGCTCTTCATCCTTGAAACTCGATATATCTGTTCCATTAAAGTGATAGTGACCAGAACTTGGTCGGTCTAGACATCCTATAATATTCATTAACGTAGATTTACCAGAGCCTGAAGGACCCATGATTGCTAAAAATTCACCAGAAGAGATAGATAAGTGTATATTTTGTAATATATTCACGTTCTCTTTGGCTAACGTATAGCTTTTCGTAATAGATTCGAGTTGGATCATCGAATCGTCACTTCCGATCCATCCTTTAGTTTTGCATGAGGACTTACAATTACGTTTTCTTCCTCTTTTACTCCATCTACAATTTCTATAAACGCATCTTGACTACTGCCCGTTTTCACTTCACGCTTACTTGTTTTTCCATCTTTCACGATATACACAAATTCCTTTTTCCCATCTTGAATAACAGCATCAATCGGCAATACGTGTGCCTTCTTTTTTTCCGTTTCAATCTCCATAATTAATTGGAATCCCGGCTTAAGAGGACTTGGGTTTTCGATCGTTACTTCAATTGGGTATTGAACAACTTCATTTCCGCTAGACTCTATGCCAGATTGTTGATTCTCTGGTATGGCTGAAACGAAATGAACGGTACCATTCCACGTTTTATCCGGAATTGCATCACTTGTAATCTCAACCTTCATTCCCTTTTCAATCTTCAAGGCATCATACTCAGATAAAACGCCACTAATCACGAATTGTGATAGATTTGCAATATGAATAAATGGACTTGTGCTTTGCTTGTTTTTTATCACTTTTTCATTAATTTTAAGTACAGTTCCATTTATGTCACTCTTTACTTTCAGATTGTTCTTTTGTTTTTCGTATAGATCTTTTTGTAGTAGGAGCTGTTTCAGATCTAGATTGGCTAGCTTTCTTTCAACTTCTAGCTGTTCGAGCTCTGGTTCAACTTGTTTTGCTGCCTCTTTTTTTCCTAGTTGCTTCGCCAGTTCCTTCTCGTTTTCTTTCACTCTAGCTTCTTTATCTTTCAAGCTATTAATTTGTAAGTAACTCGATTCAATCATAAGATTGTGCTTTTCTTGTTCAATGGTAAACTGCTCATTTACATAGGTGAAGAGCGGAGTTCCTGCCTCAACATTCTTTCCTTCTTCTACTACGATTTCGGATACTTCCCCATTCTCTGGTGCATAGTAGATGATTTGTTCATTTTCTAATGCTAAAGAGCCAGGAATCATGACTGTTGATTTTAGTTCTTTTTCTTCTAATATAGCAGTCTCTACTTTAAAATGAGTAGATTGATAGGATTTCACTATATTGATTCCTATAAAAACCGTGATGACGAGTATGATACCGACTGCAATCCAAATCTTTTTCACACTAAACACCTAATCCTTGCATGGCTCCGCCTACTCCTGCGAACACTAATCCAATAATTAAGAACACAATCGAAACACCCCATGCTAAACCTTTTGAAAAACCCGCTACCTTTTGCAATCCTATTGCAGAAAGTACAGTTCCCCAGATTGTAAAGACTTCAATAGCACCTAGCATTCCGCCAACGAAACCATCTACTGGAATAATTGAGCCAAGACTCGTTACGTAAATAGCAGGATTCCCACCAATTGCCCAGATTACAAGTGTATTAACAATCATACCCAAAGCCGAAACTATCATCAGGAATGTGTTCATTGAAAATAGCTGTTTGAATGTTACATCCGATGATACAATTTTCGCGATCACTAAATAGATGGCCGTAGAAATTAATATTCCGATAATGGGTCCAAGAACTCCCCCAATTAACATTGAAATTCTAGTAAATCCCTCCACTAACGCAAGCTCTTCTGCTGGTATTTCGTCACCTAGCAAAGTAGCGATATCTGTTGTATACGCTAATAGAGCACTAGCAGCAATAAACAATAACGTTATAATCGCCAAAGGTCCCCAAATACGAGGATTTAAGCGAACTTTCTCCAACTGTTCAGTTGGACTCCAAATCATTGCAAATAAAGATGGTTTGTTTGTGTTTTTTTGTACCTGTTCTTCCATGGAAGTAACCCCCTAAAATATATAGTCATAAAGTAGTACGTATTAGGCAGGGGAAAGTTTCCAATTTTTACTTTTTTTATTTATTACAGAGCATTTTTTCAAGTATAATTCAGTATTTATGTAGAGAAAGGGGAGTTTCAGCTATGTTATTCTATATCCCGGTACTCTCATACCTAATCGGCTCGATACCTTTTGCATTAATTGTAGGAAAAGTGTTCTTTAGTACAGATGTACGAAAACATGGGAGCGGAAATTTAGGTGCGACAAACAGCATCAGGATATTAGGCAAGAGAGCTGGTGCTGTAGTTATG
This sequence comes from Bacillus suaedaesalsae, assembly GCF_016890225.1. Lineage (GTDB taxonomy): Bacteria > Bacillota > Bacilli > Bacillales > SA4 > Bacillus_BS > Bacillus_BS suaedaesalsae. The sequence goes on from NZ_JAFELM010000036.1 coordinate 129,336, forward strand.
ATTTGCGATATTCTTAAAGGAATCGTCGCAACCTTGCTTCCAATACTCTTCAACGTGGATGTAAACCCTATGTATATTGGATTTATTGCAGTAATCGGTCATTGCTTTCCGATATTTGCAGGGTTCAAAGGTGGAAAAGCAGTGGCGACTACATTCGGTGTACTAGTAGTAGCAAATCCACTATTACTTGTTATTGCTCTTGGAACGTTTATAGCGGCGATATTCCTAACTAAATTTGTGGCAATTGGTTCAATATCAATCGGATTCATTCTTTTCGTCTACTCATTATTAACTCAAAACACTGCCGATAGTGTCTTCTTTCTATTTTTCTCGTTGTTTTTGCTGTATCTACATCGTTCTAATTTGAAAAATATAACTGCAGGAACAGAACCCAAGGTTAATGATAAAAATCTTAACAAGGACAAAGTGCAAAAAAAATAAAATAGCGTCTGACTTCGGTTTCTCACCAAGTCAGACGCTATTTCTTTAAGCTTGTTCTAATTTTGCAGGGTTATTTCTTTTTAGAGAATGTCTTTGCCATGCAATTGTCATGACTAGCGTCACTACTAAAAGTACGAGTCCAAGGATAAACGGGTAGATAATATTTACATCATATAACGCTCCTGCAAGTGTTGGACCGATTACATTTCCTAAACTCATATACGTATTATTCAGACCCATGGCAAAGCCTTGTTCATTACCCGCCATCTTCGAAATAAGAGTATTAAGAACTGGTCGAAGGATGGAAGTAGCCAGGAAAATTAAAAGTGTAACGCCAAAGAACAGTACATAACTGGAAGCAAATAATGAGAGAAAGAAACCAAGTGCAACTACTCCCAAAAAGATATTAAGAACGACTCCTTCACCAAAACGGTTCACAATTTTATCCACAACAAAAAGTTGCACAACCACACTAACAATACCGGTAGCTGTAATCATTACCGCGATTTCCTGAGGCGTTGCTCCAAACTGGTTATCAACGAAAAGGCCAAGAACGGATTCATAAGCCATTAAACCGAAGCTCATCACTAGTGTAATGATAAGAGGAACGAAGTATGGCATTTTTACGGATCGCACTAGTTTCCTAGCCATCGATTCTTCTTTCGGTAAGTCAATCCCTGCTGAAGGCTGCTTTGTTTGACTCTCTTTTAGAACAATCACTGAAAATACTACCGCTACAAGCGATACAATCGCTGAAATCAAGAAGGGCATTTTTAATCCAAAGTCAGCTAAAAATCCGCCAATCCCTGGTCCTACGACAATTCCTAATGACATAGAGGCAGACACAAAGCTGTTACCCTTTGCACGTTGCTCCATTGTTGTAATATCTGCTACATAGGCAAAAATAGCAGGTATGAGAAGTGCAGCCCCAATTCCACCAATTACACGTGAAATATATAGCCACCAAATTGAATCAAACGCATAAAAAACGAACATAGAAAGCGTTAATCCAATTAACCCAATAATAATCATAATTCTACGACCATATTGATCCGTCCATTTGCCGGCAATTGGAGAAAAGATAAGCTGTGCCCCTGCAAAAATGGCAATCATTAAGCCAGCTGCTGTCCCTCCTTGATTAATGGACTCCAAATACGCAGGTAAAATCGGAATGACAATCCCGAAGCTACCAATAGCGATAAACATATTGATCATTAAAACAAAAAGCTTTTTGCGCTGTTCTGCTGACATGTGGTGCACCATCTTTCTATATACATATAAATTACTTTCATCTTTTACGAAGTCTGCTACTTAGTATACACTGTTTCTATAAATTCCCACAAAGAATTAGTTTTAGTCAAAATAAAGAAGGGCAGTATTTTCCCTTTCTCATATACTCACTACATATTCAAAAATATGGTCTCACAGACAGACGTGGAAAGGCACTTTTTCACAAAAATAAAAAGGCCAACTACTGTTGACCTGAAATCCACCTATGTATGGTGGAGACGGTGGGAATCGAACCCACGTCCAGACATAACGGCACTTAAGCTTCTACGAGTGTAGTCGATATATTAGCGTTTCGCTAACCTCTTGGTCTATCGACAGGCTTTAAGGTAGCTAGTCTGGTTGTTCTCTTCCTTTGTCCTCAGACGGCGAACTCCGGCGTAGCCCACTTAGAGTGAGTCCCTTACCCTACCACATGGGCGATGGAGGGAGGAACCGCTATAGACTGTTATTAAGCAGCTAAAGCGAAGTTGTTGTTTGTTTTGCCAGTTATTGGCTTTGACGTTTTAACGAGGCCGATCCCCTCGACTCGCAACCTAAGCTCGAACTATCCCTGTCGAATCCGTAGCGTCCCCATTATAAAATGATAATGAGAATGTTACTTCTCTTATCAAAATGGAAATACGGGAAAGTATAAGCTTACTTGCTTATTCAATTGTCATGCCGTCTGTCTTCCCTGACGACAATTCTTATTATATCACATTGAAGTAGTAATACAATTGGTAGTTACTAGGTAGCTTTCCAAATGTAATATTTGATATTCTTACTTTTGACGTTCTCTGAAAGCACGTTCAATATCACGCTTTGCCTCTTTCTTCTTTAAGTCTTCGCGTTTATCATAATTCTTCTTACCTTTACCAAGACCAATTAAAACCTTGGCAAAACCATTTTTCAAATATATCTTGAGTGGAACTATTGTGTATCCTTCTTCCTTTGTGACACCAATAAGATTGGCAATCTGCTTCTTATGAAGAAGTAGCTTTCTCGTTCGTAACGGCTCATGATTATAACGGTTTCCTTGTTCGTATGGACTTATATGTAAATTATATAAATACATTTCACCATTAAAAACACGTGCATAGGAATCCTTTAAATTTAGCTTACCCGCTCGAACAGATTTGATCTCTGTTCCTTGAAGAACGATACCAGCTTCATATGTTTCTTCAATAAAAAAATCGTGCGTTGCCTTTTTATTTTGGGCAACAACTTTCCCTTCTCCTTTAGGCATCTGAGTACACCTCCCCCGTTACGTAGTACCCATTTTAGCAAATTATGTCTGTAATCTCAACGATAATGAGAATTCGACAAAATTCGGGTGGTGCCTGGCACCACCCGGTTTTTCTTTATATTCTTTATTCTTTATTTACGCTTCGGTTTGCGTTTTGCTTTTGGTGCGTTTTCGAAGTGTTTTTTCTTTTTCTTTGGTGGACGGCTGCTTGGTGATTTTTCGTCATTTTTGTTGTTTCTACCGCCAGCGCCACCGCCACCATTGCGGTCAGTTCTATTTCCGCCTTGGCCTTCGGTTTTGCTACCACCGCGACCGCCTCTTCCACCACGGCCAGTTCCGCCTCCTCCGCTTTTAATAACGGTAGGACGGTCTTTACGTTCGGTGGTACGTTTTGTACCTTTCATTCCGACGATTTCGAAGTCAATGGATCGTTCGTCTTTGTTGACGTTGACGACACGGACAGTGATTTCATCACCAATTCGGTAGATGTTGCCGGTACGTTCACCGATCATTGCGTACGAGCTTTCGTCATAGCGATAGTAATCGTTCGTTAAGTCGCTAACATGAACTAAGCCTTCGATGGTGTTTGGGAGCTCGACGAATAGTCCGAAGTTTGTAACAGAGCTAATGATTCCGTCGTATTCTTCACCAATTTTGTCTTCCATGTATTCAGCTTTCTTCAGCTCATCTGTTTCTCTTTCTGCATCAACCGCTCTTCGTTCCATGTTCGAAGAATGATCGGCAATGTCTGGCAGCATGTGATCCCATTTTGCCTTCGTCTTCTCATCAATCTTTCCTTCAATCACATATGTTCGAATTAAACGATGAACAATTAAGTCTGGGTAACGACGGATTGGTGATGTGAAGTGAGTGTAAAACTCTGTTGATAACCCAAAGTGTCCTAAACTTTCTGCTTCATAGCGTGCTTGTTTCATTGAACGTAATAATACCGTTGAAATAACAGGTTCTTCTGGAGTACCTTGCACTGCTTCTAACACTTGCTGCAGGGCTCTTGGATGTATCGAATTAGCTGATCCTTTTACGACGTAGCCGAAGTTTGTAATGAACTCGAAGAATCGATTTAACTTTTCTTCCTTTGGGTCTTCATGAATACGGTACATAAACGGCACGTTCATCCAGTGGAAATGCTCAGCTACCGTTTCATTCGCTAATAGCATGAATTCTTCGATTAGTCTTTCTGCAATCGAACGTGTACGAAGAACTACATCATAAGGCTTTCCTTCTTCGTCCACAAGCACCTTTGATTCCTTAAAATCAAAGTCGATCGCTCCACGTTCCATTCGCTTGTTTCTCAAAACTTTTTGAAGCTCACCCATTAATTCAAACATCGGAACAAGGTCTCGATACTTTTCACGTACCTCTTCATCTTTATCCTCTAGAATCGAGTTCACATCTTTGTATGTCATACGTTCAGTTGTTTTGATGACACTTTCAAAAATCTCGTGACTTACGACTTCACCATTGGAATTGACAACCATTTCACATGATAATGTAAAACGATCCACTTTAGGATTTAATGAACAAATTCCATTTGATAGACGATGTGGAATCATCGGAATCACTCGGTCTACTAAATAAATACTTGTTGCACGGTCTGCAGCTTCGACGTCAATCGGCGAGCCTTCTGTCACATAATGAGTAACGTCTGCAATATGAACACCAAGTTTATAGTTGCCATTTTCTAATTTTGTTACGGTTACCGCATCATCTAAGTCTTTTGCATCTGCACCATCAATCGTTACGATTACTTGATCTCGAAGGTCGCGCCTTTTTCCAATTTCAGAAATCGTATCTGGCACTTCATTTGCCTGTTGAATAGCTTCTGCAGGGAACTCCTGTGGTAAGCCATACTTATGAATAACAGATAGAATATCAATTCCTGGATCATTTTTATGACCAAGAATATGTACGACTTCTCCTTCTGCGCTCATTCGTCCTTCCGGATAAGTTGTAATACGAACGACTACTTTATGTCCGTCTACAGCACCCATTGAAGCACCTTTAGGCACAAAAATGTCATGAGTAATTCGCTTATCATCGACGACAACGAATCCAAAGCTTCTGCTTTCCTCGTATGTACCAACAACTTCCTTTACACCACGTTCAATAATTCGTACGATTTGCCCTTCTTCTCTTTGACCAGATGACTGTGGTTGTAATCGCACAAGTACTGTATCACCGTGCATCGCATTTTTTAAGTCAGATGGTGGAATAAAAATATCCTGTTTTTCTTTCTCTTCTGTCTGTACAAACGCAAAGCCCTTCGGATGACCAATTACTTTCCCGCGTATTAAGTTCATCTTCTCAGGTAGACCGTATCGGTTGCTGCGAGTTCGCACAATTAATCCTTGTTCTTCCATGTGCACTAACGCTTTCACAAAGTCTTTAAATGCTGAAGAATCTACTATACCAAATGCTTCTTCAAGCTCCTGAATGGTAAGCGGCGAATATGCCTCTTCCTTCATAAATACAAGCAGTTGGTTAATATGCTCTTGAATAATATCCATGTTTCACACTCCTTTTGTCTAAGTAAGTTTACAATTATGACCAATCTATACTTTCTAAGAAATGATAAACATCCTCATGTAATTGATCTTTTTCTTTATCAAATGTAATAATATGACCGGATTCTTCATACCATTTGATTTTTTTATCTACCGATTCAATGTTCTCGTAAATAATATTTGCACTATCTGTGTTAATCATATGATCATGACGGGATTGGACAACAAAGGTTGGCGCATAAATCATGTCTACATTGTCACGAACGTCTGCAATTAATGCTTGTAGTGCCTTTAACGTTTTCATAGGAGATTGCCTGAATTGCTCCATTTCCTGATTGATCACGTCTTCTGCTTTGCCTTCTTGTCGCTTATATTCCGCTGCATACTCTAATACGCCTTGATACATGATATCTTCACTTTTGATATACATAGGTGCACACATTGTTACAATTCCCTTTATTGGTACAGTATAACCCAACCTTAAAGAAAAAACTCCGCCAAGCGACAATCCAACTACAGCAATTTTGTCATAGCCTTTTTCCTTTAGAAAATTGTAAGCATCTTGTACATCCTGCCACCAATCGTCTGGACCGTATTTCACTAATTCTTCAGGTGGTACGCCGTGTCCACGATATTGAGGCCCATAACATGTATAGCCTTGCTTTTCTAGATATCTTGCTAACATTCGGCAGTCTGCAGAATTGCCTGTAAAACCATGCAAACATAAAACAGCACGCTCTCCCCCTTCAAAGAAAAACGGCTTCGGTAATACTCTTTTCACGAATTTTATCTCCTTTCACAGTTTAAACAAACGTTTGATTAAACGGTTCAAACCATTCGTATACTTGCCCTTGGCCACAATAGTATAGATATAACTAGTGTAAACCTAAACTATGATATGTATGTTTTATGTATTCAAAATAAAAAGGCGTTGGTATTCCAACGCCAGGTGAGTCGATCATTATACGCCGAAATACGCTACGGCAATTGTTAGAACGAAGAACAAAACGGATAGTACAATCGTTAAACGTTGTAACACCGCATCGACTCCACGTGCTTTTTGCTTTCCAAATAATTGCTCTGCTCCCCCAGAAATAGCACCAGATAAACCAGCACTCTTACCTGATTGAAGAAGTACAACTACAATTAGACCAATAGATACTATAATTAACAAGGTTACGAATAAAGTATGCACGAGATGACACCTCCTAAACGCACTTCACATTATCATAAAGATACCATAAAAACACAAGTTGGACAAGAAACTTTACTACTAATACAAGTTTATTTTCATAAATATATTACTTTTCAAATAATGCATTTCAATTGATATACATGTTCTTGCTCATTTTATCCATACTAGTGACGAGGTGATGAAATGAAAAATTTAACAGTCCTATCTCTTTTTATGAGTTTACTTTTTGTCAATTCGTCTGCTTTTGCTAGTACAGATTTGTCAAAACAAGAGTGCACTCGAAAAGTAGAACTCAAGATGGCAGAGTTTCAGCATCAGGTGATGGAAGACGTTTTCGCCAGCTATAACGAACATTATGATTTAACTCATAGATTAGAAGCAGTATCGTTTCATGATTTATCAAAGTTTAAACGTCTTCATACAGAAAAAGAGCCTGACATAGAATCATTGACTCCATTTTTTACTGGAGCCTCCATCGGAGAAAAGAAGCTGTTTCTTAATGAAGCGAACCGAGCTACTATGTTTTTTAAGGATTTAGAAGGTAATAATCATCGATTAACACTTAAGAAAAGCAAAAGTGGCTGGGAACAGTTGAATGAAGAAGTGAAAGCTGGGACAAAAATGGAATATAAGAAGCTTAAATGTGAGGAAGAACACCAGATGCAACAGTTTTTGAATGGGTTATTTAAAAGAAAAGAATAGATTGGGACGACTTTTATGATTTTTTGGGCGAGAATTGTATTTTTTCGGACGAGTTCTGCAGGAATTTGGACGAGATTCCAAGTTATTCGGACTAACTTCCATATAGTACCATAAAGGAAATTCGGGTGGTGCCAGGCACCACCCGAATTTTGTCGAAAAATATAATAAAAATGAGCGTCTCCCTCAAGAGACGCTCTTTCTTTATTATTTACGTAGGTTGTAGAATGAGCTTAGTCCACCGTAGTGTCCAGTGAAGCCTAATTCGTCTTCGATACGTAGTAATTGGTTGTATTTCGCTACACGATCTGTACGAGATGGTGCACCTGTTTTGATTTGACCAGCGTTTGTTGCAACGGCGATGTCAGCGATTGTGCTATCTTCTGTTTCTCCAGAACGGTGAGAGATAACGGCTGTGTATCCAGCACGCTTTGCCATTTCGATTGCTTCAAACGTTTCTGTTAATGTACCAATTTGGTTTACTTTGATTAGGATTGAGTTACTTACACCCTTTGCAATACCTTCAGAAAGCTTAGAAGTGTTTGTTACGAATAGATCGTCACCTACTAATTGAACTTTGTCGCCAAGGCGCTCAGTTAATAGCTTGTGCCCTTCCCAGTCGTTTTCATCTAAACCATCTTCAATCGAGATGATTGGGTATTTTGAAACTAGTTGCTCGTAGAAGTCAACCATTTCAGCAGATGTCTTCACTACACCTTCACCACTTAAGTGGTACTTTCCATCTTCTTTGCTGTATAGCTCAGAAGCTGCAACGTCCATTGCTAAGCGCACTTCTTCGCCTGGCTTGTAACCAGCACGCTCAATTGCTTCGATGATTGTTTGAAGTGCTTCTTCGTTTGATCCAAGGTTTGGAGCGAATCCACCTTCGTCACCAACAGCTGTGTTGTGACCTTTTTCTTTTAATACATCCTTTAAGCTATGGAAAATCTCAGTGCCTGTGCGTAATGCTTCTTTAAAGCTTTCTGCACCTACTGGCATTACCATGAATTCTTGAATGTCTACAGAGTTGTCAGCGTGAGCTCCACCGTTGATGATGTTCATCATTGGTACTGGAAGAGTTTTCGCGTTGAATCCACCAAGATATTTGTAAAGTGGTAGATCTAAGTAGTCAGCAGCCGCACGAGCAGCAGCCATTGATACACCTAGAATCGCGTTAGCACCTAGTTTACCTTTGTTTTCTGTACCATCAAGCTCGATTAACACTTGGTCGATTGCTACTTGATCTGTAACGTCCATTCCTACAACTGCTTCTGCGATTAAGTCGTTTACGTTAGAAACTGCCTTTTCTACACCTTTACCAAGGTAACGGCTCTTGTCTCCGTCACGTAGTTCAACTGCTTCATATTCACCAGTTGATGCACCACTTGGAACTAAAGCACGACCCATTGCACCTGATTCTGTATAAACTTCCACTTCAATTGTTGGGTTACCACGAGAATCTAATACTTCACGAGCATAAACATCAATAATAAATGGCATAATTGTGATCTCCTTTATAAGTAAATTTATTTAATTAATGAAATTCCAGTCATTTCTTTTGGCTTTTCTACTGAAAGTAACTCTAACACAGTTGGCGACAAGTCTCCAAGTTTCCCACCTTCACGAAGTTCAACATCTTTTTTCGTTACAATAACCGGAACTGGATTTGTCGTATGAGCCGTCATTGGACTACCTTCCATTGTAATAACTTCATCTGCATTACCATGGTCGGCAGTAATAATCGATAATCCACCTTTAGCAATAATCGCATCAACGATCTTCCCTAAACATTCATCCACTGTTTCTACCGCTTTGATTGTTGGCTCTAACATTCCAGAGTGACCAACCATATCAGGGTTTGCAAAGTTTAAGATGATCACGTCATGCTTATCTTGTGCGATTTCACCTAGTAGTGCATCCGTTACTTCATACGCACTCATTTCTGGTTGTAAATCATATGTAGCAACCTTTGGTGAATTAATTAAAATACGTTCTTCACCTGGAAACTCCTGCTCACGTCCTCCACTAAAGAAGAACGTCACGTGTGGATACTTCTCTGTTTCCGCAATTCGAAGCTGCTTTAACCCATTTTGCGCAAGCACTTCACCTAGTGTGTTATCAAGGTTTGTTGGCTTAAATGCAACATAGCCTTGGACTGTCTCACTGAAGTGAGTTAAGCACACAAAGTGTAAATTTTTCGGATGATGCTCACCACGATCAAAGGAACGAAAATCTTCATTTGTGAAGGTATTCGATATTTGAATGGCACGGTCTGGACGGAAATTGTAGAATATTACTGCATCGTCATCTTTTAGCGTTTGGACTGGTGTACCGTCTTCCTTCATGATCACAGAAGGTAACACGAACTCGTCATAGATCCCATTTTGATAAGAATCCTCGACACATTCAATTGGTGTTTTATACGTTGGTCCTTCACCATAAACCATCGAGCGATAAGATTTTTCTACTCGTTCCCACCGCTTATCACGGTCCATCGAGTAGTAACGACCAGATAACGTCGCAATCTCCCCAACACCGATTTCTTCTATTTTTTGCTGTAAATCTAGAATATATGTTTTGGCAGTTTGTGGACCGACATCCCGTCCATCCAAAAAGCCGTGAATATATACATTTTCTACGCCTTCTGACTTTGCCAGCTTTAATAAAGCATATAGATGTTGAATGTGGGAGTGAATTCCACCATCTGATAATAAGCCGAAAAGGTGAAGATTTGTCCCTTTTTTCTTCACATGCTTCATCGCTTCTATGAACGTATCATTCTTTTCAAACTCACCTTCACGAATCGCAACATTCACGCGAGTTAAGCTTTGGTACACGATACGCCCTGCCCCAATATTTAAGTGACCCACTTCAGAGTTACCCATTTGTCCTTCTGGTAACCCGACAGCTTCGCCACTTGCGATAAGCGTTTGGTGAGGATACTCGTTCCAAAAGCGATCAAAGTTTGGCGTTTTCGCTTGAGCAACTGCATTCCCCTTTTGCTCATCACGAAGAGCATAGCCATCTAAAATAATTAATGCAACTGGCTTTTTCGTCATTCGCTGGCAGCCTCCAGCAGCTGTAAGTAAGAAGAAGCTTCTAGACTTGCGCCACCAACTAGTGCACCGTCAATATCAGATTGTGATAATAGTTCTTTAATATTGGAAGGTTTCACACTTCCACCATATTGAATGCGAACTGAATTAGCAGCTTCCTCAGAAAACGCTGAAGCGATTGTTTGACGAATGAACGTACAAACTTCATTAGCCTCTTCAGAAGAAGCAGTCTTCCCTGTTCCAATTGCCCAAATTGGTTCATAGGCAATTACACTTTTCTTTACTTGGTCTTCAGTGAAACTAGCTAACGCTTTTTTAACTTGAGATCCAACTATATTGTTTGTTTCTTCTGCCTCACGTTGTTCTAACGTTTCCCCACAACAAATGATGGGAGTTAATCCGTGTTTAAAAGCAGCTAGTGCTTTTTTGTTTACAGATTCATCTGTTTCTCCAAACATTTCACGACGTTCCGAGTGACCGATAATCACATACTGTACTCCTAAGTCTGCTAAAGCAACAGGGCTAGTTTCTCCTGTAAACGCTCCGCTTTCTTCAAAGTGCATGTTTTGCGCACCGATTTTCACGGCTGTACCTTTTGTATCGTTTACTAGACTTTCTAGATATAATGCTGGAGCACATACTACCGATTCGATGTTGACTTCAGATGGTACGCGTCCTTTTACTTCTTCAATAAAGCTTTTTGCCTCGGAAAGTACTTTGTGCATTTTCCAGTTGCCTGCGATAATTGGTTTACGCATATGACACCTTCCCTTGTACTATTTATCGTTTAATACATGAACTCCCGGTAATACTTTACCTTCCATAAATTCTAGTGAAGCACCGCCACCTGTTGAGATGTGGTCCATTTGCTCTGCTACACCAAACTTTTCGACTGCTGCAGCGGAGTCTCCCCCACCAATTACTGTATATGTATCTTTCGCATCAGCTAACGCCTGTCCTACAGCCTTTGTACCATTTGCAAATGCTTCTAATTCAAATACTCCCATTGGTCCATTCCAAATCACAAGCTTCGAACCTAGAATAACATCACGATATATTTCACTTGTTTTCGGACCAATGTCTAGTCCTTCCCAATCGCTTGGAATCGAATCAATATCTACTACCTTTGTATTTGCATCGTTAGAGAAATCATCTGCAACAACTGCATCTACTGGCATGTAAAATTTAACGCCTTTTTCTTTCGCTTTTTCGATAAAGCTGCGAGCAAGGTCGATTTTATCTTCTTCAAGAAGTGACTTTCCAACTTCGTGGCCTAAAGCCTTTACGAACGTGTATGCTAAGCCACCACCAATAATTAAGTTATCTACTTTTTCTAGTAGATTTTCAATCACACCAATTTTATCTTTTACCTTCGCGCCGCCGATAATGGCTGTAAATGGGCGTTCAGGGTTCGATAAAGCTTTACCTAGTACATCCAGTTCTTTTTCCATTAAGAATCCTGCAACTGCTGGAATGTGATCTGCAATTCCTGCTGTAGAAGCATGTGCGCGGTGTGCTGCTCCGAACGCATCGTTCACATAAACATCCGCTAGCTTTGCAAATTCTTTTGAAAGTTCTGCATCGTTTTTCTCTTCGCCTGGATAAAAACGAACATTTTCAAGTAAGAGAACGTCGCCTTCGTTCAACTTAGAGATACCCAGTTCTGCATCTTCTCCATAAGCCTCATCAACCTTTGCGACAGGATTACCTAAAAGATCGCTCAAACGTTTAGCAACAGCATCTAAACGTAGTTCTTCCACAACTGCCCCTTTTGGACGACCAAGGTGGGAAGCTAAGATAACTTTTGCCCCTTGTTCTGATAAATACTGAATGGTTGGAAGTGCAGCGCGAATTCTCGTGTCATCTGTAACTTCTCCATCCTGCATGGGAACATTAAAATCTACACGACAAAATACTCTTTTTCCTTTAACATCCACATCACGAACTGTCTTCTTGTTCATTACACAGGACCCTCCTTTAGTAAATAAGAGAATAATTCATAGTTTGGTAAGAACCTTCTCTTTTTATCCCCCTAAGCTTGGTGTTGATTTAAATTATGTATGATCCAGCGAGAGATAATGCTGTACTAACATCTAGAAGGGGAGTAGGTGTTAGCCCATCTCCCCAAATCTTTCCATTCATTATTATAGACGTTGTACGAAAGTTTATCTACTAATTATAGTCCTTGTTTTACAATATATTCTGCTAGGTCAATCACACGGTGAGAGTAACCAGATTCATTATCGTACCAAGATATAACTTTCACTAAGTTACCTTCTAATACCATTGTTGATAAAGCATCAATTGTTGAGGAATGTGGATCACCATTGTAGTCACTTGATACTAACGGCTCTTCACTGTATTGAAGGATTCCTTTCAAGTTTCCTTCAGCTGCAGCTTTTAAAGCACCATTAATTTCTTCAGCAGTTACGTCTTTTTCAAGCTCAACGACTAAGTCAACTAACGATACGTTTGGTGTCGGTACACGCATTGCCATACCGTTTAACTTACCTTTAAGTTCTGGTAAAACTAATGATACTGCTTTTGCTGCACCAGTTGATGTTGGAATGATGTTTTCAGCAGCTGCACGAGCACGGCGCAGGTCTTTATGTGGTAAATCTAAAATTTGTTGGTCGTTTGTGTATGAGTGAACAGTTGTCATCATACCTTTTTTAATTCCAAAGTTATCATTAATCACTTTAGCAAATGGCGCTAAACAGTTAGTTGTACAAGAAGCGTTAGAGATTACATGATGGTTTGCAGCATCATACTGATATTCGTTAACACCCATAACTACAGTAATATCTTCGTTAGATGCAGGTGCAGAGATAATTACCTTTTTCGCTCCAGCTTCAAGGTGCTTCGCTGCATCTTCGCGGTTTGTGAAACGTCCTGTGGATTCAACTACGATATCAACACCAAGACCTCCCCAACCTAATTGTGCAGGATCACGTTCTGCCAATACTTTAATTTCTTTACCGTTTACGATTAAAGCATTTTCACCAACTGTTACGTCAGCATTTAAAACACCATGAACTGTGTCATATTTTAATAGGTGAGCTAATGTGTGAGCATCAGTTAAGTCGTTAACTGCCACTACTTCTACGTTAGCGTTATTTAAAGCTGCACGAAATACATTACGTCCAATACGTCCAAAACCATTAATACCAATTTTAACTGTCATTATTAGTTCCTCCTTAAGTTCAAAAACATCATTTATTCGTTAGGGATAGCCCCTTAACTAACTCATTTGCGGCACTTTCGTCAGTAATTAAAATCGTATCCTGACCTTTTTTCATAAAGGCTTGAATTGCCTTAGCCTTCGACGCACCTCCAGCAACAGCGATAACACATTTAGCATTCTTTAAATCGTCGAGTTGTATCCCTATTGTTTTGACTTTATGTACAACTTCTCCGTCTGAATTAAAGTAGTATCCAAATGCTTCTGCTACTGCTTCTCCTTCAAGAATTTTTTTCAAATTCTCTGGAGCAGTTCGACGCCGTTCAGCCATCGTTTTAGCATCTCCAATACCATGTACAACAATACTTGCTGACTTGATGTGGTTTAGCACTTCACTCACTGTTGGTTCAGCAATGATGGATTGATAGGCTTCCTCACCTACTTGATCCGGAACATACAGTAATCGATATGTTCCCAATGCCTTTTCGGCCATTTTCGCACAAATCGTATTTGCTTGATTTTCCATTTTTTCATCAAGACCACCGCGTGCAGGGACGAAAACAACATTTTTGAATCTTGCATCAGGAGTAATCATTTCAGCAACAGCTGCAATCGTTGTGCCACCCGTTACAGCTACTATCGCTTCATCTTCAAGGTAACTCTTCAAGCAAACCGCGGCTGCTCGACCCATTTCTTGCTTAGCAAATGGAGAGTAATCACTATTACCTGGAACAATGATGACATTCTTAATTTGTAATTTCTCCTGTAACTTCTTCTCTAATACACTAATACCTGCAACTTCCTTCATCATTTCCTCTAGTTCAAAGAGAACTTGATATCCGTCGTCGGTTAAAGCCATACCAGCAGAATTCATTACAATAAGTTCTTGTTCCTTAAGAAAGTCTACTTCACTGCGCAATACTCGTTCTGTTATGTCTAAGGCTACCGAGAGTGACCTTCTTCCAATAGGCTCATTCAGCCGAATATACTGAAGAATTCGATACCGCTTCTGCATAACTGTGAGTAAATCAGGTAATAATTTTTTTTGAATATCAATTAGAGTTTTCATCTTCAACTCCTTTTCGAGGTGAATTTTTTACTTGGGACCTAAATCGTCCCTATATGACGTATTGTGTCCCACCTACACCAAAAAAATTTACCCCCGGTACACATTCATTGTAACAGGAATAAATTCCTTATTCAACTCAAGAAACGCCCGTTTTCTCAAGTAAACGCTTTCTTATTAAATTTTTATCTAAAATCCCGTAAGAGATGACTTCTTCATCAATTTCAACGACCGGAATCATGACCTGATATAACTCTAGTAGTTCATCATCTTTATAAATATCCCACTCGATTAATTCGACAGGAAACTCATTTGCTAGTTCCTGTACGACAGCTTTGCCTTTATCACAAAGTGGACAATCAATTTTTGTATAGAAGTTAATTTTTACTGTATTCATATGGTTCTCCTACGTAAATTTTCTAGAGGATGAAGAAGGGATACGTAGTTGCTCGCGATACTTTGCAACTGTTCTCCTCGAAACCTTGAGCTTATACTCTGTTTCTAATTGAATTGAAATCTTCTGATCAGATAACGGTTTTTTCTTTTCCTCTCCCGTAATCATTTGTTTTATTATTTCCTTAACCCTAACAGATGATATCTCCTTATTATAAGTGGACTTAATCTTTGAGTGAAAAAAATACTTCAACTCAAACGTTCCAGCATGCGTTTGAACATACTTCCCTCTCACTGTACGACTAATCGTTGATTCGTGTAATTCAACATCTGCAGCAATTTCCCTTAACGTTAACGGCACTAGAAAAGCAACGCCGTATTGAAAGAACTCCTTTTGACGAAGTAAGATCGCCTGTGTAACGAGCACCATCGTTCTTTTTCGTTGTTCAATACTGTTATATACCCATTTTGCTTCATTATATTTTTCTTTTAAGTAATCAAGTGATTCCTTATCATCAATTTCCTGCTGCAAAGATAAATATTCATCATCAATGGTAAAAGCAAGATGAGCACGCTCATTGATTGAAACTTTGTAGCCATTTTCATCTTGTTCAATGAATACATCAGGAACAATATATGGAATGTCTACCTTTTTAAAATCTGCAGCTGGTCTTGGATTTAATGTTTGTAGCAACTGAAACACTTGCTGTACTTCTTCAATGGTAATTGCAAGCTCCTTGCTAATTTTGTCCCACTTTTTTTCTGCCAACTGAATAAAGTAATGTTCTACTACCTTGTGGGCAATGATACTAGTAGGAAACTTTCTATGCAGTTGGATAGATAAAGATTGCTGTAGGCTTTGAGCACCTATTCCAGCAGGTTCTAATTTTGCCTGAATATAGTGAAGTGCTTCTAGAAGCTCTGATTCAGAGTAACCCGACAGTTCACTTAACTCATCCATGCTGTCACGGATGTATCCTTCTTCATCTATTGAGTTCACTAAAAAGATGATCTTATTTTTCAATGCCGTATCAAGGTTTTGAACGTCAAGCTGAGATTTTACATAGTGATCTAACGAGGGCTGATCATGAGAGACAAGCTCTTTATCAATCTTCTTATTCAAACTCTTTGCTTTGTAAACTTTGTCATTAATCTTTACAAATGGATTTCTTAGTGACAAGTCGGTAATAAACTGCGAGAGCTCATAGGAAGAATACTGCAATAACGTGATGGACTGACGAAGTTCATTCGTTAAAGCTAGCTTCGTGACTTGTTGCTGCAAGAGACCTGTTTTCATATGTATCACCTCTCTACTATTTTACATGAAAATCACTTTTTCATATATGACTAGAATTTGTAAAGATAGGAGGTATCACCATGACAGATGTATTTTCTGTAGAATATTTTGCTGAGAATTTAAGGAAGCATGTAGAATTAAATGGAGAATTCAATGATCGCGTTGATGCAATGAACAGTTATTATCGTTCCATTGTATCTACGCTGATAAACGAAAAACTTTCGGCAACGTCAGAAACTCTCCACCGCATTCGTAATTTGGACGAAGCCTACACGATTATCAAATCACAAGAATTTTAACACGAGTACACCTCTATGCTTTATAATAGTAACTAAGTAAACAAGCTGGAGGTTATTATGCTACTCAACCCTATCGGCCGATTACGTATAATCGGATTTATTGAAGGAATGTCTTATTTAATCTTAGTTTTCATCGCAATGCCGTTAAAATATTGGGCAAACATTCCTATTGCTGTTTCTGTCACTGGCATGCTTCACGGAGTGTTTTTTGTCTTATTCATTCTAGCTCTTGCCCACGTATTTTTTGCATACCGTAAATCGTTTTGGTTTGGTCTAGGTGGAGTCATTGCATCACTTATTCCGTTCGGAACGTTTATTTTAGACAAGCGATTACAGAAAATGAATGAATAAACGATCTTCCTAGGAGGATCGTTTTTACTAGGGGAGGATTTTTTTATGAAACAATGGACGAGAGATACAGAGATTCATGCACCAATTGAACAGGTGTGGAAGCTTTTTGACGGTTCACTTGAAGATATGCAAAAAATTATGCCACAGGTAATCGAAAATAAACTCGTAACAGAAACAGAAAACAAAGTAGGTTCAGTCCACTTACAAACGTACAAAGAGCGTAATCGTACTCAAACGTATGAAGTGAAAACACTGGAGTATATGAATCAACCAGATCATAAGATTGTAAAGGTCGGATTCGTTATCGCGAATATGTTTGAAATTACGGCAAGGTATGAGCTAAAAAAATTGGAGGACAATAAAACGTGGTTCCAATACACAACAACGAATAAACCGCTTAAATGGTTTATTAAGGCTTTCCTATTACTTGCTAGTGATAAAATCGTTGTTCAATTTGTTGATCGTGTTAAGAGAGTTGCCGAAGAACAAAACGAGGCTGGGGCATAACTAAATAATTCATCCTCAAAGGCGAATAATATCTAAATTATTCTACCATTATATTTTTTCGTATCCTTTGTTATTTATTAATCAGTTAAGTGGAAGAACTAGTTCGTTCCATTGCACTGCAGACACTAGTTTTTTTAAAATACTATGCAAAATCAAACAAATTTATTGAAAGAAACAATTAAAGACCCGAACTATTAGGTGAATGATATTGTCTAATAGTTTGGGTTTTTATCATTGGCTGAAATACTTATGTCTCAGCCTCTTATTTTTTCTATCATAAAAAGAGTATGTTATGTAAAATAATAGGTAAAAAGATATAGCCAGGGGATTATTACTATGAAAAAAGTATTATTCATTCATCTTATAATTGGTAGCTTATTAATGGGAAGCACGAGTGTACACGCCGAGGTCACGGTTACAACTAAAAACAAGATTGAATCAACTGACGAACTGTTACCATTCCATCACTCCAGACCACGTAAAGCCGACATTACTCATACCGTCATTCACTTTATTAGTGATGTATCAAGAAATCCCACTAACCCATTTACCTTTCAAGACATTCATTCTGTGTATAAAGAGTACGGAGTGTCTGCTCATTATATGATTGATCGAGACGGTGAAATCTATCGCCTCGTGCCAGAAAATCGGGTAGCCTACCATGCTGGAAAAGGTTATGCTCATGGCTTTCCTAAATATAAAGATAACTTAAATGAAGTTTCGGTTGGCATTGAGCTTATGGCGGTGGGAACAGAGCAAGAAATGGATGCACTACTCCCAAAAGGTACCTACTCTAAAATCCACTCTTCTTCAATTGGATATACTGATGCTCAATATGAATCACTTAATCAAATTTTAGATAACTTGTATGAGAAATATCCTTCCATTGTTCGAAATAGGTGGCATGTTATTGGACATGATGAGTATGCTCCGGGGAGGAAGACAGACCCGGGGAGTTTGTTTGATTGGGGTAGGATTGGGTATTAAGGGAAAAGCCAAGAGCATGTGCTCTTGGCTTTTTTCTAGCTATAACTATTGTTTTACGCGCCCGGAGGGATTCGAACCCCCGGCAGACGTGGTACCGGAAACCACCGCTCTATCCGACTGAGCTACGGGCGCACGATTATGATTACCACACTGATTATACGTCACTTTGAATTGTTTATCAAACGAAAAAGTAACTTTTACATGTATTCAACATCCCAATCATAGTAAAGGAGACAATCAACAATTGTCTCCTTTACCTATCCCTATATTGTTACGTTATTTTTCATTTCCTGTCTTGATGTTTTGATAAAGAATAATTCATACACGACCGGAACAATCACTAGCGTTAATAATGTGGATGATGTAAGTCCTCCAATTACGGTAACGGCTAGACCTTTTGATATTAGTGTTCCTGATGAAGTGGTCATTGCAAGTGGAATTAACGCTGCAATCGTTGCAAATGCTGTCATTAGTATAGGACGCAATCTTGTTTTTCCAGCTTCAATGAGTGAGCTTCTTACTGTTAGTCCACGAGATCTGTTCTGACCTATGCGATCGACAAGCACGATTGCATTAGTTGTTACAATTCCAATTAACATGAGGAATCCGATCATCACACTTACAGATAAAGGCTCTTTTACAATAAATAATGAAACGAGTGAACCAATTGGTACAAAAATCAGTGATGATAAAATGATGAATGGAATTCTTGCTTTCCCAAAGGTCACTAACATCGTTAAATACACGAGTCCGATGGCTACGATGATGGCAATCCCGAGTGATTGAAAGATTTCAACCGTTTCGTCATTTCCTCCACCACTTGTTAACGATACACCTTCAGGTAATTTAATCTTTTCTAAACCTGACTTTACTTCTGATGAAATAGCCTGCACATCATTTCCTTTTACTTGACCAGAAACACGTGCGTAAACTTTCGTATCGAGTTTTTGTATGGAAGTAAAAGCTTCTATTTCCTTTACCTCAGCTATGTCCGAAAGCTTTACAGGACCTTTTTGTGAGAATATCGTAATGCTTTCAAGCTGATCCTTAGAATCTAGCTTTTCATTAAATGAAAGTTGAACAGATTGCTCTTTGTCATCTAAAGTTAATGTCCCGATACTCACTGGCATCGTTTGATCACTGACAGTACCAAGGATTTGAAATGCTGATAACCCGTATTCACTTGATTTCTTGGAATCAATATCTACTAGAAATTGCTTTTGCTTTTCACTAAAGTTGTTCGTTATATATTTAAGGTCATTATTTTTTTTCATATACTCTTCGACAATAATAGATGCTTCTTGTAATGCTTCTAAATCATTTGAGAATAAATCAACATCTACATTGTTGTTCGAAGGAGGACCTCCAGTTTCCAACTCTTGAACACTAATTTTAAGGTTACTTTTTTCTTGAACAGCAATGTCCTCGATTTTTCTCTCTAAATCTTTAATCGTTTTTTCAACATTCACACCATCTTTAAGATTTAAAAAATAACTTGCTTTGTTTTCAAGTCGTAAACCAGTTGCAAAGTCCCTTGATCCTATCGCTGCTGTCACATCTGCTATCTCTTGTTGTTCACTAAACATCTCCTCCACAAGAAGTGATATTTCGTTTGTGGTTTCCAATGAAGAGGATGAAGGCAACTCAATAGATGTCGTCAAAATTTTAGACTCTTCATTCGGAATGAAGGTGAAGCCTAATGAAGGTACAACTGCGAAAGATCCAGCCAACATGACAAATGAAATCAGTAGAATAATAAGCTTATGATTAAGAGATTTCTCAATCAGTCTACCGTAAAATCTTTGAAGTGCTCCTTCTTTCTCCTCAGCTGGTACCTGCCTAAATGAGAATTTAGCTAAAATAGGTACGATCGTGATCGAAACAAGTAAAGATGCTAATAAAGAGAAAATAATCGTTAACGCAAAAGGTAAGAAGAACTCCCCTGTAATTCCGCCAACAAATCCAATCGGAAGAAATACGACTACAGTTGTTAATGTAGAAGATGTAATGGCCTTTAATATTTCCTTTGTAGATTCAATAATGACCTTATCAGACATGCCTTCATTCGATTTCCGTACACGTCTAAAGATATTCTCGATTACTACGATACTATCATCAACAACACGCCCAACTGCGACAGCCATTCCACCTAACGTCATAATGTTTAGTGAAATATCCATTTGCTTCAGAAAGATTGCAGCAATTAATAGCGATAGTGGTATGGATACAACGGCAATGATTGTAGCTCTTGCATTACGTAAAAAAACTAAAACAGCAATGGAAGCAAATAGTGCTCCTAGTAATCCTTCTTTCACTAACGTACTAACGGATTTTTCAATATCCTTCGCCGAATCAATCCCAATTTCATAGTCTAATTGATCGTCATATTTCTTAAGAACGTCCATTACTTTATCAGCAATTTCAACTGTGTTCGCATCCTGCTTTTTCGTTATCGCCATTGAAAGAGACTCTTGTTGATTAAATCTAGCTAACTCACTTTTCTCCGTAACTGCTTTAATGGTTGCTACATCTTTTAAGAGAATAGGACTAGGTTGCGCTGCCGGTGCTCCTCCTCCGAAAGCAGGAGCCAGTTCTAATTCTTCCAACTTCGAAATAGAATCTAACTTTTCTTCAACACGAATAGGAATTTGAACTTCATTTTCAGTTATTTCTCCGGCTGGAAATGAAAGGAACTTATCGTTAATTTGATTTTTAATCATACTTAAGGAAAGACCCGCTTGTTCAGCTTTCTCTTTATCAACGGTAATTTGAACAAGGCTATCTGTTAATCCTGCAACTGACACATTATTAATGCCTTGAATTTTTTTGAGTTCAGGAATCACATTGTTATTCATTAACTCTTCAATGCTTTCTCCATCAGAACTGAAGAATGAAATATTATAAATCGGAAAAGCACCGAAGGATAATCGGTTTAGCTTGATTTCTGCTTCTTCAGGTAGACCTGCATCACTTACAGTTGAATTAATTTGTTGCTCTACTTTGTCTAAATCTGTATCAAAGGGAAACTCTAGATTAATTATTCCAATGCTATCATAAACAGAACTAGATACTTTTGTAACGCCTTCTATGGAATCTAATTGCTCTTCTAACTTAGAAACTACTTGTTCATTCACATCATCAGGTGATGCACCTGGATAGATTGCTTCAATCGTTATTTGTGGAAACTCAATTTCTGGAAATTGGTCTACTTTTAATTTTGAAAAAGAATAGATTCCTCCTAATACAAATAAAAATGAAATAATGAATACAGCAACTGCATTTTTCAAACTAAACCTCGTTAAAAAGTTCATCTTCTTGTTTTCCCTCCGCAAAATTATTTATTATATATAAATTAAACAAAACATATACAACTTCTATCAATTGATAGGTTACTTTCAAAAAAAGAACTTTAACACTTCTGTTTGTTAAAGTTTTTTAGTTAGTCATTTTTTTGATGGTGATAAACCATACAGAATAACATTTGTATAAAACCTTGCTTGTTCTTTTGCCATATTCTCTTTCATTTTGTAATCTGTATTCTTTGAAGATAGTAAACTTAATAGCAGGTAGGCTGAAGGAACGGGAAAAGATCCAAACTCGGTTGGGTTTCTGAGATTCTTTTCATTAATTCCTTTTTCAAATATTGAAGCAATTGGATCTTGATAAGATTCTAGCCACCACTTTTGGATAAGAGCTTGATGTTCCTGGCTTAATTCCTTTTCAATATCATGAAACATCTGTCCCATTGA
This sequence comes from Bacillus suaedaesalsae, assembly GCF_016890225.1. Classification (GTDB taxonomy): domain Bacteria; phylum Bacillota; class Bacilli; order Bacillales; family SA4; genus Bacillus_BS; species Bacillus_BS suaedaesalsae. The sequence continues at coordinate 151,597 of NZ_JAFELM010000036.1, forward strand.
TGATGGTTTATTAAGTAAAATATAATACGCGACCTGAAAGATACACTCTTCAATATCATGGCCGAACCGCTTAATAATTCGATTCAATGCGTTTTGCATTTCAAACAACTCTGTTCTTAGGACTTCTAAATAAATGGCCTTTTTGTTAGCAAAATGGTGGTATAGTGTTGGCTGTGTGATACCACATGCCTCTGCAATTCTTCTTGTAGAAACAGCTCGATAGCCTAAATCCATAAATAGCTCATGTGCAACTTTAATGATTTTTTGATGTGTATGACTTGTATTTTGATCCATTATAAAATCCCTTTCAGGTTAGTGAAAGAAAAAACCTATCACTTGATAAGATTATAATAACCTAACGTTACATTCGTCAACCATCAATGTGCTGAAGCATTTACACTTTTTTTCGGTATACTTAGTATTTTCCACTGTGTATTCTTAATTTGCTTCCCTATATATAAAATTTGACCTAAATGGTAACTAAGATGAGCTATTTCTATTTGTATTGCCTGAAGAACACTTAGTGGTTGTCCTCTTAAAGTTACTGTTTTACTCAAATCATTTTCCTCAAGATTTTCTATCGATTCAAATAGTAACTTCCATCCACTTTCCCACTGTTCCATAATATGAAACTTTGATTCGAGTTTATCTACAAACTCTCGATCTCTGTCCCTATAAGATTTTTCACCGTCACTCGTTAATAAATCTACCCACCTTGAGTGCATATTACCACTTATATGTTGAATTAATATTGCGATATTATTTGATTCTTCATTTGGTTTCCAATGTAATTCTTCCTCTGACAATTGAGCAATCCCCAATTCCGCACGTTCTTTAAAGTGTCTAAACTGTCCAATAACAATTGACAGGTATTCCTTTTCAAAGTTAGCCAATTTCATCCCCCTAACTCCATTCCTATCCATTACCCTAGTGTAATCCTTATAGTAACATAAAATGATAAAGCCTTTCGTATGCTATTTCTGTCTTACTTTTTAATTTGTTTTTCGTTATTGATTTTTCAGGCATTCCTTTGATCAATTAATGAATAATTTTCCTTTGTTTTTATAAAATTAATTTTTTATCGATTTAAACATATGGAAATTTGGGTATGATGAATATGGAATGAAAGGTATGTTACTTCTCTAATCTGAATATCTATAAATCAAAGAGGTTTCGTTTGACCTTCATTGACCATAAGTTGTATGATAGGTACATAATATGAACTCATCTATAAAAGGAGGAATCATGGATGAATTTAATTCCAACAGTTATTGAACAAACAAATCGTGGTGAAAGAGCGTACGATATTTATTCTCGTCTGTTAAAGGACAGAATTATTATGTTAGGATCTGCTATCGATGATAATGTTGCCAACTCAATCGTTTCTCAGCTTCTTTTCTTAGCTGCAGAAGATCCTGATAAGGATATTTCACTTTACATTAACTCACCTGGTGGATCGATTACAGCAGGTATGGCGATTTATGACACGATGCAATTCATCAAGCCAAAGGTATCAACAATTTGTATCGGTATGGCAGCTTCTATGGGTGCATTCTTACTTGCAGCTGGTGAAAAAGGAAAGCGTTTCTGCTTACCTAATGCTGAAGTGATGATTCACCAACCACTTGGTGGCGCACAAGGTCAAGCGACTGAAATTGAAATCGCGGCAAAGCGTATTTTATTCTTACGTTCTAAGTTAAACGAAATCTTAGCTGAGCGTACTGGTCAACCGATTGAAGTGATCGAAAAAGATACTGAGCGCGACAACTTCATGACGGCTGAAAAGGCGCTAGAGTATGGATTAATTGATCAAATCATGACAAATTCACTAAAATAAGTAGTAAAGAGTGAGGAATTGTTCCTCACTCTTTTTGTTTGGGTATGATTTATGCATCGGTTCGGAAGTTTTTTGCGTCAAAACTAGAAGATATGCGTCATTTTGTACCATTTATACGTCAAAATAACCAATTTATGCATATTTTACTTATTTCCATAAAAAAGGACAGCTCTTACAAGCTGTCCTCTTGACTATTACATATCCTGTCCTACAAACTTTGCTAATGCTTCAATTGCTTCCTTTTCGTCTGATCCTTCTGCTAATAATGTTACTTCAGAACCAGTGCTAACAGCTAAGCTCATTAAGCCCATAATACTTTTTGCATTTACTTTCTTTTCATCCTTCTCTAAGAAGATTTCAGATGAGAAGCGGTTTGCTTCTTGAACAAACATCGCCGCTGGACGGGCTTGTAAGCCTGACTTTAGTTTAACTTCTACTTTCTTTTCTACCATACGTTTCGTTCCTCCTTATTTTATACTTTCCCCTGCTCGTAATTTGTCTGCAATTTCATCTATTTTACGAAGTCGGTGATTTATACCCGATTTACTTATGACTCCGCCAGTTACCATTTCCCCTAGTTCCTTTAGTGTTACCTCTTGATAATTGACACGAAGCTGCGCTATTTCTCGAAGTTTATCTGGTAATATTTGTAGTCCAACTGTACGATCAATAAATTTAATGTTTTCAACTTGTCTTATTGCAGCACCGATCGTTTTATTTAAGTTAGCGGTTTCACAGTTTACTAGTCGATTCACAGAGTTTCTCATATCTCGGACAATTCGAACGTCCTCAAAACGCATTAACGCTTGATGTGCACCGATAATATTTAAAAACTCTGTTATTTTTTCTGCTTCTTTTAAGTAGGTAATGTAGCCTTTTTTTCTTTCTAACGTCTTACTGTTCAACTCAAATTCATTCATCAATTCACATAGTGAGTCATTGTGCTCTTTATATAATGAAAAAATCTCTAAGTGATAGGAAGACGTTTCTGGATTATTAACCGATCCACCTGCTAAAAATGCACCACGTAAGTATGAACGCTTACAGCATTTTTTCTTTACAAGAGTAGAAGCAATCTCACGGATAAAGTCAAAGCCATTTTGCAGAATATGAAGATCTTCTAATATCATACGTGCTTCCTTTGATAAGCGAACGATATAGACGTTGTTCTTCTTAAGCCTCATTTTCTTTCGGACTAATAGCTCAACTGGGACATCGTAGCTCTTTTTCAGAAGTGTATAAATACGCCTTGCGATGGCGGCATTTTCTGTTTGTATATCTAGAGAAAGCTGTCTATTGGAGAAGGAAATGGATCCATTCATTCTAATTAGAGCAGCTAATTCAGCCTTTCCGCAACAATCCTTCACTTGAAGATTTGTCAGTTCTTTTTTCGTTTCTGATGCGAATGACAATTCTTCACCCCCTGAATACAAGTACTACAGCCATTGCAAACGGTTGTATTATGTCGTAGTACGCTTCCATTCTTTAATTTCTTCATAATCTTTTAAAATTTTGTACAGAAGTGATGCCACTTTATTTGTATCATGGCGAATGACATCTTCGTTGTATTGAATTATTTTATCATGAATAATCTCTAAACCTAAAGCAGTAAGTTTGTTAATGTCATAAATAACTGGTTTTGCTAGTTCTTTTGCGTACTTATCTTGGACAGAATGAGGAACTTCCTCATCGTTCACAAGAATTGTATCGATAAAAGAACTGCCCATATGACGATAGAGTGCTTCAACATGGTCACTAGCTGAATAGTTTAATGTTTCTCCTGCCTGTGTCATGACATTACAAATGTATACTTTCCTACCTTTGGCTTTCACGATTTCTTCGCCAATTTTCGGTACTAGTAGGTTTGGCAAAATACTTGTATATAAGCTTCCCGGTCCAATAATGATTAAGTCTGCACGCCTAATTTCCCGAATAGTTTCATATAATGGCTCAATTTTTTCAGGAGTTAAAAATACACGTTTGATTTTACTTCCGTGATAGGGAATTTTTGACTCACCCGAAACAATTGTGCCATCTTCCATTTCTGCATGAAGAACAACACTTCGGTTCGCAGCAGGAAGAACTTTTCCTTTTACATTTAGAACCTTACTCATTTCTCGGATGGCATGCATGAAGTCACCCGTAATATCAGTAAGTGCTGCTAAGAGAAGATTACCTAATGCATGACCTGAAAGCCCATTTCCTGTTGTAAAACGGTGTTGAAACAGTTCCACAACAAGTGGCTCCACATCAGATAAAGCAGCTAGAACATTGCGAATATCACCAGGAGGAGGAATATCTAATTCATCACGAAGGCGCCCCGAACTCCCGCCATCATCAGCTACCGTAACAATCGCCGATAAGTGCACAGGATATTCCTTTAGCCCACGAAGTAAGACAGGTAAACCTGTTCCACCTCCAATGATGACAATACGAGGTAATTTTGGATTGACCATCAGCGACGTTCCTTTCTCCTTTCAATATCACGATGCGAGATATGAGTTTTGTAATCTTCTTCAAAATGGTGTCCGATTTTTTCAGTAAGTGCTACAGATCTGTGCTGTCCACCTGTACATCCAATTGCAATGACGAGCTGGCTTTTTCCTTCTCTTTTATAATGTGGCAGCATGAACGTTAATAAGTCGATTACTTTTTCTAGGAATTTGTTCGTTTCGTTCCATTTCAATACATACGTTGAAACTTCTTCATCTAAGCCTGTTTGTGGTCTCATATGATCAATGTAGTGAGGATTTGGTAGGAAGCGTACATCAAATACTAAATCAGCATCAATTGGGATTCCGTATTTAAAGCCAAATGATAAGACATTTACTGTGAAAACTTGCTTACTATGAGCAGCAAATTGAGAAGAAATTTTTTCTCTTAGTTCACGTGGTTTTAGATCTGACGTATCTAAAATAATTTGAGCACGGCCCTTTAATTCTTCTAACAACTCTCGTTCTAACCCAATTCCCTTAAGCGGAGACTCATTTGGAGCTAATGGATGTGAACGTCTTGTTTCTTTGTAACGTGTAACAAGTGCGGCATCCTTTGCATCTAAAAATAAGATTTGCGGTGTTATCCAAGATTTTTCAGATATATCATCAAGCGCTTCTAGTAAGCTTTCAAAAAAGTCACGTCCACGCAAGTCCATGACGAGCGCTACTTTGTTCATTTTACTGCCGGATTCCTTCATTAACTCTAAAAATTTTGGTAGTAGTGTTGGAGGTAAGTTATCAACACAGAAATAACCTAAATCTTCTAAGCTTTGGATGGCAACCGTTTTTCCGGCACCAGACATTCCCGTAATTATGACCATTTGTACATCTTGTACAGCCCCAGTACTCATAAACTTTTGCCTCCCTCATGAAATGTATTAGCTAGGATCTAAACGATAAGAAAGTAATTCAAAATCGGGTGTATACGTGAACGTCCCGTATATAATCCCTGAAGCTCTAGATACGAAGTCAATGATATGATAATCACCAGGAGCCATCGGCAAAGACGCAACTTTCTCTAATTCATGCCACGCGATTTTCCCTTCCTCTGACTCGTCTACATTTTCACCATGATAATCTGTTGCAAGGAACGTAAACATCATCCATTCAGAAACTGTCTGTCCGTTCTCTTGAATAATGATCGTAAAGATTCCCTTTAACGTCGGATCCTTTAGGAATATCCCCGTCTCTTCTCTATATTCTCGCACGACTGTATCTCTAACCGATTCACCCGGCTCCATTTTCCCACCAGGAGCAACCCACCAGCCACGTCGTGGTTTTTGTAGTAACAATACTTCATTATCTTTTAGCAAAACACAATTTGTTACTCGTTGCACTCTTCTCACCTCACTCGTAGTATGCTTTTTGTCCGCATATATTGTTATGTTCATTATACTATTATTCATTTGCTACAACAATGAACGGAATATGTTGAATTTGAAAAGAAATTTCTATGTACTATGTATGAATTGTTTAATACGTGATGGTACTCATGCGTTTTGTATTTGAACATATTTTCCGGCATATATGCCTGAATGCCAAAAAAAGAGGCACGGGATATCCCGTGCCCAAAACGTCTATCTATAAAAGGGGGTCAATTACTTAGGTATATCATATCCTAAATATATTTCATCCATGTTACAACAGGGTTAAAACCTCGTTACTAATTACCCTTTAAGTTTTTCCATTAATTCTTCTACGTAGTGCTGTGCACTTTGAGCAGCGATTGAGCCGTCTCCAGTAGCGGTTACAATTTGTCGTAAAGTTTTTTCACGAACGTCTCCTGCTGCAAAAATACCTTCTACCTTCGTTTCCATACGGTCATTTGTTTCAATATATCCCATGTTGTTTGTAATACCTAGGTTTTCAAATGGCTTTGAAAGTGGAAGCATCCCAACATAGATGAAAACACCGTCTGCTTTAAATTCTAGTTCTTCACCAGTTTGTGTGTTAACTAATGTTAAACTGCCCACTTTTTTGTCTTGTTCGTTAATTTGCTTAACTGTATGATTCCAGATGAAATCAATCTTTTTATTTTCAAATGCACGGTCTTGAAGTATTTTTTGGGCCCGAAGCTGATCACGACGGTGAACGATTGTTACTTTAGAAGCAAAACGTGTTAAGTATACACCTTCTTCAACAGCAGAGTCCCCTCCGCCAACAACAACAAGCTCTTTATTTTTAAAGAAAGCCCCGTCACATACTGCACAATAAGATACACCACGTCCACCTAGCTCTTTTTCACCAGGAACACCAATTTTCTTGTATTCCGCACCAGTCGAAATAATGATAGAACGTGCTTTATATTCTTTTTTACCAGCGATGACAGTCTTATATTCCTCACCATCAATCACTTCTTTAATATCGCCATAGGCATATTCAGCACCAAATTTCTTCGCATGCTCAAACATTTTCGTCGATAGCTCCGGCCCTAAAATATGGTCAAACCCAGGGTAGTTTTCAACTTCTTCTGTATTCGCCATCTGTCCACCTGGAATACCACGTTCCAGCATTAACGTGCTTAAATTTGCACGAGATGTATATACGGCTGCCGTCATCCCGGCAGGACCCGCCCCAATAATAATTACATCATAAATCTTCTCTTCAGACATCTTCTTCACTCCTTAGCTCATTCCTGCATGATCACTGTTATTAATATAAACAAATCGTTATACCACTATCCTATAAAAGTCAGTGTAAAACGTCTACAAATTTGCTCAAAGTGTATCGACAAGTGCCAGGCACCACCCGAAATTTGTCGAATAAAAAGAGGCTGTTCCTAAAGTCATGAATAGATGACTCTTGGGACAGCCTCTTTTTATTTCTAATAGGTAATAAATTGTTAAATTTAATAGGATGTCCGTTCCATTCCGCTCCAGACACTTGCTTTCCGCGGGGAGAAAGTCGATCCTCCTCGGCTTTGCCTGCGGGGCCAGAGACCTTTTCTCTTGCTCCCGCAGGAGTCAAGTGTCTTGCGCTCCATTACACTAAGTAGTAGATAGGAAATTACATTAGAAAAGTATTACTACAACAAAACAATTCAAAAAAAAAAATTGTTTTTAATATCCACAACAACATACCCATTTTATTACGAAAACAACAAAACAAAATAGCTGACTTTAAAAGGTCGTCATTTAACGACCTTTTGAGTCAGCCTCTAGTTTTGTAGGTATGATAACAGCATTGTGATGTACTTGCTTGTTGTGCTTGTAGAGATGTTGTAGGTTTCGGAGACTGCCTTTTTTGTTGGGGCAGCACCGTGTTTTTTTAGGTACATATATTCTACGGCTGCAGCGAGTGCTGATGTATTTCGTAGCTTCTCGACTGGCAGTTGGGGTAGTAGCTGGAACCATACCATTAAAATATTGGATAAGTCCATATCGTTTTGGTAACGACTATATAATAAGTCTGCAACTAAGAAGCCTTTTTGGAATAGCACTTCTTCTACGTGCTCTAGTTCATGACTTTTTTGCTCTTTCATTCTTAAGTAGTACGTCAAAATTTCTTTCACAGCAAAGGTTTCAAGGTCTTCTTCCGTACGTTCCCATGGTGCTAAGCCTTTTTTATCAGGCTGGGCTATGAGTACTTTTTTCCAACTTTGCTCAGCAAGCTTCTCATGCTTCATGTGATAGGCTGAATAGGATAACCAGTAAAAGAATGTTGCATCACCCTCGAAGCCTGAACGTTTTAACGACAGCAACCATGGAAACGCAAGGTCATATTTTCCTACCATTCCAAAGGTCGCTCCTAATTTATAACGATGTTCAATCAAAATCGGGTGAACATTTTTCAACTGGCCAACTAGCTGCTCTACCTTTTCGTCTTCTCGCAAATAAAAATAAATCACAAGTTTATTACACAAGGCATGTAAGTTGCCTGGATTCTTTTCCAACACATCATCTAGTAAGCTCAATGCTTTCTCTACTTCACCGATGTAAAAATGAGCTAGCGCTAAGTTATTATGAGCAGACCAGAACTGCGGGTGCCCCTCTAACAACTCATTAAACACATCAATTGCAGCGTGAAATTCTCCCGCTTCCATCAATTGACGAGCATGATCTTGTAAAAAAATCACATCATCTTCATCTTCGTCTCCATCCGCCTCAATTGACAACACATCAAGTAAATCTTCTGTATCTTCAATAAACTCGCCGTCTGGTGCAAGTTGAACGTATTTCAACGCATGTTTCTTTGCCTCTTGGAATAAACCAAGATGAGCATAATTGCTAGACATAAAATAATAGCACTCTACCATATCTGGATCCAATTCTTCTATCACAATACGTAAGTATTCAATGGAAACTTGATATTGACCTGTATCGGCTAAAACAGCCGCCAGCTGACAAAGAATAAACGGTTCTTCTGGGTCCAGCTCATGAGCTCGCTTCAACAAATATATTGCTCGCTCATACTCAAAGTTTCTATATGCACGTAAGCCCTTCTTAAAGTAATGCTCACTATCTATATGAAAGGGAAGTATAATTGCCTTTTCCTTCGTTGCCCCTATCTTACTCATCCGATCCTCCGTTCCCTAAACCTGTAACGGTTTTACGCATCTATAATCGAACTATAAGTATAACACACTTACAACAATGGTGACAGATAGGGAGCACGTTATGGTGAAAATTGTCGAGGGATAACGATCTTCTCGTATTAGAAAGACTAAGCTAGCACCATGTCCTTGACGCAGGTGATAGCTTAGTCTTTCTAATAAATTATGATAACTCAAAAAACAAAGGCTAGTGCTTAGTCAATTGACATTACACTAACCTTACTCAGCGGGTACTTGTTCTTCATAAACGGTTGCTTTCTTGCATGATGGACCAATATTTCCTCAAATCTATGAATGATTAATAAAGCGACTTGACTCATAGTAATAATGCTTACGAAAAGAGCGTGGTTAAAATGAACTACTTCTTATGACGTTCCGCTAATGCCTCTAACACTCTGTCAAACGGTAGCTTTTGCTCCTGGAACAAAACCAGCAGATGGTAAAGCAAATCGGCAACTTCCCACGTTAACTCTTCTTGGTCACGATTTTTCGCAGCGATGATCACTTCACTTGCTTCTTCTCCAACCTTTTTAAGAATCTTATCCACGCCTTTTTCAAACAAGTACGTAGTATAAGCACCTTCTGGCATTTCCTTTTCACGCGCTGCAATGACTCGTTCCAACTCATTTAAAATTGCAAATCGGTCTTCAGTAGTTGCCTTTTCCCCCTCTAACACCTTTGTAAAACAGGAGTACGTCCCATTATGACAAGCTGGCCCTGTGGGAATAACTTGAACAAGAATTGAATCTTGATCACAATCATATGTCATAGATACGATTTGTTGTGTATTTCCGCTCGTTGCACCTTTGTGCCAAAGCTCCTGACGTGATCGACTATAAAACCACGTCTCCCCACTTTCTAATGATTTCTCCAAAGACTCCTTGTTCATATAAGCAAGAGTGAGTACTTCCTTACTGACCGCATCCTGTACGATGGCTGGCACTAGCCCTTTTTCATCCCATTTGATATTCAACGAATACTCACTCCTTTTTCTTTTAGATAGCTTTTTACTTCCTTAACTGATGTTTCTTTATAGTGAAAAATCGAAGCAGCCAGTGCAGCGTCTGCCAAACCCTCATCGAAAACTTGTGCAAAATGTTCAGCATTTCCCGCTCCACCAGAAGCAATAACTGGGACTGTCACTGCGGAACTAACAGTTTTCGTTAATTCCACATTAAAACCAGACTTTTCTCCGTCCTTATCCATACTTGTTAGCAAAATTTCTCCCGCACCACGCTTCACAGCTTCCGTCGCCCAAGCAACAACTTCCCATTCTGTTGCATTTCGACCTCCATGTGTATACACCCGCCATGATTGAAGTTCTTGATCGAAACGAGCATCAATGGCACAAACGATACATTGTGACCCAAAGAAAGTCGCACCTTCATTAATTAAGTCCGGGTTTAGTAAAGCAGCAGTATTAACAGATACTTTATCTGCCCCAGCTCGTAGAATACGTTTCATATCCTCAAGCGAATTGATTCCACCGCCAACGGTAAATGGAATAGCAAGCTGCGAGGCTACTTGTTCAACTACTTCGACCATCGTTTTGCGTCCTTCATGAGAAGCAGAAATATCTAAAAACACAAGTTCATCTGCCCCTTCTTCATCATAAAACTTAGCGAGTTCAACTGGGTCTCCTGCATCACGCAATCCAACAAATTGCACTCCCTTCACTACTCGGCCATCCTTCACATCTAAACACGGTATAATACGTTTGGCTAACATAGTTCCACAGCTTCCTTGACCGTAAATTGATTCGTATAAAGAGCTTTACCGACAATTGCTCCAGTCACTCCAACTGACTCAAATTCCTTCAGTTTCAATAGGTCTTCGAGTGAACTAACTCCACCAGAGGCAATAACAGATTTCCCTGCTAACTTGGCCAGTTCAGCCACAGCCTTAATATTTGGACCCGATAGCATACCATCAGTGGCAATATCGGTAAAGATAAACGTCTCTGCACCATATTCAATAAGCTTTAGTGCTAAATCTGTCGCCTTTACCGAAGACGTCTCAATCCAGCCTTCTGTTGCAACATACCCATTTTTCGCATCCAAACCGATCGCAATTTTCGAACCATACGTTTGAAGCATCTCTTTTACGAAAGAAGGATTGTTGATCGCTGCACTTCCTAGTATCACTCGATCTACACCATTGTTTAAATAGTACTCAACATCTTTTGCTGTTCGAATCCCTCCACCGATTTGAACCTTAGCAGAAAGCTCCTTTGCTACCTTCAAGACGTATTGGTTATTTACCGGTTTTCCTTCTTTTGCACCGTCAAGGTCAACCATGTGAATCCAGTTTGCCCCTTGCTCTGCAAAAAGAGAAGCCATGTCAAAAGGGGAATCTCCGTACACCGTTTCTTTCTCATAATCGCCCTGTAGCAACCGTACGCATTTCCCACCGCGCATATCAATTGCCGGGTATATTGTGAAATTTGACATCTACTCTCTCCCCTTTTCCACGATTTTCGCAAAATTTTGAAGGATCTCAATCCCAAGATCCCCACTTTTCTCTGGGTGAAATTGTGTACCAAACACATTTCCTTTTCCAACTACAGCCGGAACGTTGACATCATACTCGCTAGAAGCTAATACAACATCCTTATCTTGTGTACTCACATGATACGAGTGCACGAAGTAAACATAGCCTTGCTCAACACCTGATAAAAGTGGACTCTCATGATGAAACTTTAATTCATTCCACCCCATATGCGGCACTTTATAAGGAGTTCCTTCTTCATCTTCACCACGGAACCGAACAACACGACCTTGTAAAAGTCCGAGACCCTTTGTTAAACCGTTCTCTTCACTTTCCTCAAACAACAACTGCATCCCTAAGCAAATACCAAGTAATGGCTTTCCTTGCGAAACTTGCATCTTAATATATTCCGTTAACCCTGTTTCATTTAAAATGTGCATCGCATCTTTAAACGACCCTACTCCTGGCAATAGGAGACCATCAGCTTTCACAAGCTCATTGTGATCACCGGATATCATGTATTTATAATTCAAACGTTCAAGAGCTTTACTGACGCTAAATAAATTTCCCATTCCATAATCGATAATTCCGATCATTTATAACATTCCCTTCGTTGATGGAACCCCCTTAATTCGTGGGTCAATCGTCGTTGCCTCATCTAATGCGCGTCCTAATGCTTTAAAGATAGCTTCAATAATATGGTGAGTATTTTGACCATAATGTACGATCACATGCAGGTTCATGCGAGCTTCTAATGCAAGCTTCCATAAAAACTCATGAACAAGCTCTGTATCAAATGTTCCTACTTTTTGACTTGGAAATTGTGCGCGAAACTCTAAATGAGGACGGTTGCTTAAATCTACTACGACTTGCGCGAGTGCCTCATCCATCGGAACAAAGGCATTTCCGTATCGTTTAATTCCTTTTTTATCGCCAAGAGCTTCTTTTAACGCAATTCCTAAACAAATTCCAATATCTTCAGTTGTATGGTGGTCATCAATTTCGATATCACCGTTGGCGTCGACAGTTAAATTAAATTGTCCATGCTTTGTAAACAGATCGAGCATATGATTCATGAAGGGAACGCTTGTAGCTAGGGATGATTGTCCTTCTCCATCTATCGCAAAGTTCAACCTAATTTGTGTTTCATTCGTATTACGTTCAATGACGGCTTCGCGTACAGTTGTCATTTCGTTTCCTCCAATCGGTATTCTACTGCTCTCGCATGTGCTTCTAATCCTTCTAATCTTGCAAAGGCTGCTACCTTATGACCGTTTTCCAGCATCGCTTGTTTGCTATATGAGATAATGCTCGATTTTTTTGTAAACTCATCTACATTTAACGGACTTGAAAATCGTGCCGTTCCATTCGTTGGTAATACATGATTCGGTCCTGCGAAATAATCACCAATTGGCTCTGAGCTGTAACGACCTAAAAAGATTGCACCTGCATGACGAATTTTCCCTACTAGTGCCATTGGATCTTCTGTTATGATTTCAAGGTGTTCTGGTGCCAGCTCGTTCACTAATTCGACGGCTTCATTCAACGTATCTGTTATATAAATTGCACCGTAGTTTTCGATCGACTTACTGGCAATTTCTTTTCTTGGTAAAGTTTCTAGTTGTTTAAATACTTCAGCTTTCACTTCATTTGCTAGAGAAATAGATGAAGTAACGAGAACACTCGATGCGCGTTCATCATGCTCTGCTTGTGACAGTAGATCTGCTGCTACTTCCTCTGGTCTAGCTGTTTCATCTGCTAACACGACGATTTCACTTGGACCTGCAATCATATCAATGGCCACCGTTCCAAATACCTCTCGCTTCGCAAGTGCTACATAAATGTTTCCTGGACCTACTATCTTATCAACCTTCTCAATTGATTCCGTTCCGTAAGCTAAGGCTGCAATCGCTTGTGCTCCTCCAACTTTATACATCTCTTGAACTCCTAATTCAGAAGCAGCGACTACTACACCGGCTGGTAACTTTCCATCCTTTTGTGGTGGTGAAACCATTACAATTCGTTTCACACCCGCAACTAATGCTGGAATCACGTTCATCAATACGGATGATGGGTAAGCCGCTAACCCTCCTGGTACATACACACCTACCGAGTCTAGCGGCGTAATTTTTTGTCCAAGGATTGTTCCATTTTCATCCGTCGTAATCCAAGATTCTCGTTTCTGACGTGCGTGATAATCCTTTATATTTCGAGCAGCCTCTCGGATAATTTCTAGCATATCTGCACCGAGTTCATTGTAGGCAGTTGTGATTTCTTCTTCTGTCACACGAAGTTGGTTAAGCTTTACTGCATCAAACTTTTCGGTAAGGGAAAACAGTGCCTCATCACCCTTACGACGAACATCTGCGATAATATTGACAACTGCTAGCAATTGCTCCTGTGTACCTTGTTCGATTGTTCTTTTCAGCGTGGCCGCAACCGGATTTTTGATAATGTTCACTGTTCACCCTCTCCTCTCGTAACAACTTCTGACAGTCTCTCTACTAAGTCATCGATTATTTCATGCTTAACACGGTAGCTCACCGGATTCACGATAACTCTCGTTGTAATGTCTACTATTCTTTCTAGTTCAACTAATCCGTTTTCTTTTAACGTTTGACCGCTTGAAACGATATCTACGATTCTATCTGCCAATCCAATTAAAGGCGCCAGCTCAATAGATCCGTTCAGTTTAATGATTTCAACCTGTTCTCCTTGTTCGCGGAAGTAGCCTGATGCAACATTTGGATATTTGGTCGCTACTTTCGGGGCAACATCCTGCAGTTTCGCGTTCGGTAGTCCAGCCACTGCGAGATAGCATTGACTTATATTTAAATCAAGCACCTCGTACACATCTCTTTCTTCCTCGAGCATTACGTCCTTACCGGCGATTCCTACATCAGCTACACCATGCTCAACATAGGTAACCACGTCCATTGGTTTGGCAAGAATGAACTTCATGTTTGCTTCTTCTATGAAAAGAATGAGTTTACGAGATTCATCGAACTCATGAGGAAGGGGATAGCCCGCTCTTCGGAGGAGTTCTGCCGCTTCTTCAAATATTCTTCCTTTTGGCATGGCAATTGTTAATACTGAATTCAACGGTTATCCCTCCCTGCTGCTCCGATTAAATACGTAACTTCTTTGAATCTGCTCGTATAGGAATCAATCCGCTCTACACCCGATAGTTCCTGCATGACAACTTTTTTTCCTTGTTGTCTTTTGTCTGCTACATAAGCAAGAGCTTCTCTTCTTCTCTCCTCGCTAAAAATCACACACTCTAGTTGCCTAGATTCTTGAAGTTCAGGTAGAGCTTCAAGTAAGTAGTCCATTCGAATGGCAAAACCTGTCGCAGCTGCTGGACGCTCAAACTTTTCTAACAACTCATCATAGCGACCGCCAGAGCAAATTGGATACCCTACGTTCGCTGAATATCCCTCAAATACAACGCCTGTATAGTAGCTCATGTGTGATACGAGATTTAAGTCAAGTTTGATCGATTTCATTACTCCGCATACTTCTAACGATTTTACTACGTTCTCCAATTCTTTTAATGCTTGTAACGCCTTTTCTCCTTGCACAAGCTCACTTGCTTGCCCAATCACATTTTCTTTACCACGAAGCTGCATAAGTGCAAATAGCTTCTCTTTGTCAATCGAGGATAAAGACAGCCCTTTAATATGCTCTCGATAGCCAACGTAATTTTTTTCATATAAAAATCTTCTTAATTCAGAAGCTCGTTGTTCGTTACCCAGAATTTCAAGAAATAATGCGTTCACAAATCCGATATGTCCGAGTGCAACCGTAAACTCTGATAAACCGGCATCTTGTAGTGAAGAGATCATTAACGCAATGACTTCAGCATCTGCACTTGCCGTTTTATCACCAATCAATTCGACACCGATATGTTCAAACTCTGCCGGTCTTCCACCTTCACGCTGCTGGGCACGAAACACATTCGTTGAATAGGCGAGCCTCAGTGGATACCCACCAGTATATAACTTTGAAGCAGCAAGTCTAGCGATTGGAGCCGTCATGTCAGGTCTTAATACAAGAGAGTACCCTTGTTGATCCATTAACTTAAACAACTGCTGATCCAATATCGCAGACGCCTCACCTACCGTCTCATAAAACTCTAAAGTCGGCGTCTCTAAAAATTCATAGCCATAGCCTTCCATAACCGAAGCTACTCTTTTACGTACTTCTTGCTTTCGTCTATATAAAAGAGGTAACGTATCCCTCATCCCAACAGGCTTTTCAAACGCCTTTCGCTTAGACAAAACCAACACAACCTTCCATCAAGTAATCATCTCTATTTTCAGAATCCTTTAGTTCGCTAATATGGTAATAAATTAAAGTTATTTGTATTTTACAATTTATGATAGCTCTCGTCAACTCAAAAACCCCCTGTGCCTGTCACCTGTCGAAATCGACAGGTGACAGGCACAACCCGAAATTTGTCGAAGAGCAAAAGGCGCAAGCGCCCCGTTTTGCCTCAGGCATAGCAAATAACCCGAAGAGAATAAAAGGGTGCTACTATCCCTTTTCTTCTCTTCGGGTTATTTGACCTCAGGCGGGCTGGGCGCTGGAGCTGGATTCAAACGACCCCACACATAGTTATACACAAGTGATTTATTTTATAATTTCCTAACAACAAAAAAAGCTACAAACAAAATTAATTGTTTGTAGCTAACGGGTTTTCTTTATCTCGTTGTTCCATTTCTTCTTTTGTGTAAATGACTTGCATCGGGTTTCCGCCTACGAATGCCCCAGGTGGGACATCACGGTGTACGAGTGTGCCAGCCGATACGATGGCTCCGTCGCCGATGACAACACCTGGCAGTATCGTCGTATTCGCCCCAATCATCACTCCACTGCCGATTTCAACATCACCTAGGCGGTATTCTTTAATTAAATATTCATGTGCCAGGATCGTTGTATTGTAGCCGATAACGCTATTTTTCCCCACGCTGATTTTCTCTGGAAACATGATATCAAGCATGACCATTAATGCAAAGGCCGTTTGATCGCCTACTTTCATTCCCAGGAAGTTGCGATACAACCAATTTTTCACCGGTAAAAACGGTGTATAACGGGCTACTTGAATAACGATAAAGTTCTTCACAACCTTCCAAAACGGAACGGTTTTATAGATGTGCCATAATGAATTCGCTTCTTTAACAGGATAACGTTCAGTTCTTCTCACTTTCGTTCTCCTCTAAAATGGCTAATAAATCTTTCATATTGTGAAGCATGTAATCCGGGTTATAAGTCTCCAGGAATTCAATGCCCTTTAGTGACCAGGCGACACCCGCTGTCAAAGTCCCTGCATTTTGTCCCGCTTCAATATCATGATAATTATCGCCAACCATAATCGCTTCCTCAGGCTTTGCATCTAATAGAGCTAACGCCTTTTCAACCGGTTCAGGATGAGGCTTCGCATGTTCCACATCATCCAACGTCACTACCACATCAAAAAACTGATCAAGCTTTGTCAGCTTTAACCCCATATTCACCGTGTTACGAAGCTTTGTCGTCACAATACCCAGCTTATAGCCCTTTTCATGGAGAGCCTCAATTGTTTCATATACACCCTCAAACTCACGAACTAATTCGTCATGGTGAGATAAGTTATGTGTACGATACGTATCAATCAATTCCTGTACGCGACTCTCATCAATTGCCACAAACGTATCAAATAATGGAGGTCCAATAAACTGAATCGCATCCTCACGTTGATACTTACCAGGATAATAGTGTTCTAACGTGTGTAAAAACGAAGCAATAATTAACTCATTTGTATCAATTAATGTTCCATCTAAATCAAATAGTAAAGTATTAACCTTCATACGTCGGTGCTTCCCTTCTATTCACCCGCTGTGCTCTGTTCCAAATAAATGCCACAATGACCGTTAGCAAAATCGCAACCGATAAACGAATCAATAACAATGGCAAAACTGGTATGCCTAGCGGAATAAAAATTAAAGTATCCTCTACAACAGCATGACACGCAACAAGGAAAATAAACGCAAGTGTTAAATCTTTTTTACTTACCCCGTCTTCCTTCGCTGCTTGAATCATGACACCTGCTCCAAACGCTAATCCAAACAATAATCCTGCTGCAAGTGTGGTAGATGTGTTCTCCTTCATACCAAGTGCTCTCGTAATAGGTGCCATCCATTTTGAAAACACATCAATCCATTTTAAATCTTTTAAAATTTGTATGACAATCATTAACGGTATCACGATGATCGCTAATTGGAAAATTCCTAAAAGTGCTTTTGAAATCGCATCCCAAACGATAGGTCCAAAACCAGTGGCTACTTCTGAAGACTTAGAAATGAGTCCATATTGAGCCAGTTCACCGCCACCGTTCCATACTAGATTAATAACAGCAGCCGATACAAACGCTAATCCTAAACGAACCGTAACAGCAATCCAAACACTTACTCCAACTCGCTTTGCAACGGATGATTCTATTAAAAGATTGTGCGAAAAAGATAACATAACGGCTAGTATAAACACTTCTTTTACCGTCAAATCAAGGGAAAGAATGGCTCCAATAGCTGCATACAAGTTCAAAAAGTTACCTATTACTAACGGAATCGCCGCATCCCCCGAAAGACCAATCAACTTCATCAATGGCGTGATTGCCGTTGTCACCCATCCTAAAATTGGCGTATATTGCAGCAAAGTCACGATTAACGTAATTGGGAAAATAACCTTTCCTAACGTCCATGTAGTTGAAAGCCCAACGAAACAACCTTTTTTAACGCTTTCCCACATCATCTTCTCTCCCCTTTTATGTGCACTCTTCTAGTTGTTATCAGAATCTAGATATCTTTTATTCGAAAGTCCTTTTACTCTTCTATAAATGAGTAATCCAAGTGCTAATAAAAATAATCCAATGGAAATCACTTGGGCAATACGTAATGCTTCTGTCAGCATTAAACTATCGGTACGTAAGCCTTCTATAAAGAATCTGCCTACCGAATACCACATCACATACGTTAAAAATAATTCCCCACGACGTAAGTTTACACGGCGTAACAAGAGGAGTATGACAAACCCAACGATATTCCACAACGATTCATATAAGAACGTTGGATGATAATACACACCGTTTATATACATTTGATTCACAATAAATTTAGGTAAATAAAGTCCTTCTAGAAACTGTCGTGTAACTTCGCCACCATGTGCTTCTTGGTTCATAAAGTTTCCCCAACGACCAATCGCTTGACCTAAGATAATGCTCGGTGCACCTATATCTGCAACTTTCCAAAAGGAAATACCACGCTTCCTAGTAAACACTACCGCTGTCACGATTGCTCCAATGAGCCCGCCGTGAATCGCCAGACCACCTTCCCAAATCGCAAAGATTTTTGAAGGATGATCAAGATAATAATCTAGCTTGAACAGCACATAGTAAGCTCTAGCTGAAAGAATCGCAATCGGAATTGCCCATAACACTAAATCAACAAACACATCTTTATTGAGTCCTCTTCTTTGTGATTCTCGAACGGCAAGCCATAAACCAAGCATCGCTCCAGTCCCAATAATCACGCCATACCAATAAATCGTTAATGGACCTAATTCAAAAAACACCCGGTCCAATTGTGGGATATTCCCTTCCATCTACTCAACTCCCCATTACATATCTTCGTTTTCTCCATCATCTATTACACCAGTTAACTTATTTGAAAATTGCTCAGCTGCATTAATCCCCATTCTCTTTAAACGATAATTCATCGCTGCAACCTCGATCAGTACAGATAAGTTACGACCAGGTCTTACTGGAAGCGTCAACCTTGTAATGTCTGTATCAATGATTTTAATTTTTTCATCATCTAAGCCAAGGCGATCATATTGTTTCGTTTGGTCCCATAGCTCTAAGTTTACAACAAGTGTAATTCGTTTATAAGAACGTACTGCTCCTGCCCCGAACAATGTCATTACATTGATAATTCCCACACCGCGAATTTCAAGAAGATGCTGAATTAACTCAGGTGCACTTCCAACTAACGTGTCTTGATCTTCTTGTCTAATTTCTACACAGTCATCCGCGACTAAGCGATGTCCACGCTTTACTAACTCTAGCGCAGTTTCACTTTTACCGACACCGCTTTTTCCGGTAATCAATACCCCTACGCCATAAATATCAACGAGTACCCCATGAATGGCTGTTGTAGGTGCAAGCATACCTTCCAAATAGTTCGTTAATCTACTCGATAGTCTCGTTGTTTTCATAGAAGAACGTATGACAGGTACTGCTTCACGCTCTGCAGCTTCTATCAACTCCTCTGGAACCTCAAAGTCTCTTGAGATTATAATACCGGGAGTAATATCTGTACAAAGCCTGCTCATTCGGTCACGCTTCTCATCAGGTGTAAGCTGTTCAAAAAAAGACATTTCCGTCTTACCGAGCAATTGAATTCGTTCTGCGGGATAATACGCAAAATAGCCTGCCATCTCAATACCTGGACGAGATATATCACTCGTTGTAATTGGCCTGTTTATTCCGTCTTTTCCACAAACTACCTCTAGCTGAAATTTCTCAATTAAATCTTTTGTACGGACCTTCACCATATGTAACCTCCTACTAACTTCTTCATTTTATTTTGAAGTAAGAGCATCTTTTACTATACATCGTATTGTACCATTAATCATTTAGGAGAAGAAACGCTTGAGTAGGAGTTTGGGGTACCAGTTAATGTATATTATCAATTTTTAATCTTGGACAAACATAACCTTATATCCATATATCACATTAAATCCAAAAAATTAACTCGAGAATAGTATGTAAAAGTATGAACAATTCCTTATAGCACAAGCTAGTAGAAACACTACATATTTAATGAAAGGTGTAAAAGATGGAAATCAAAAAAGAAAAAGTAGTAACTGAATTTACTTTATCGTTAAATCCAGCAGAATACCGCATCATTTTAGATTCCTTAACTTCCTATTTAGATTCCCTGCAACAAACATTACAGAAAGATAATCAGTATAATATGTTTGATAACACAGATTTTCAAGAACAAACAATAAAAGAGACACAACAATTAAAACAACAATTAGAATCTGAGTATAGCAATGAGTGGATTAGTGAGTAACTTTTACATAGGTAGAGAAAATGGGAATACAAGAGGTAATAAATTGTTAATTTTAAAATGATGTCCGTTCCATTCCTCTGCAGACACTTGCCGGATACCGCGGGGAGAAAGTTGAGGGTTATTTTCACTATCGTGAAAAAACCTACCTCCTCAGCTTCGCTTGCGGGGTCTCAACCTTTTCTCTATCTCCCGCAGGAGTCAAGTGTCTTACGCTGCATTTCACTATGTAGAAGATAGTAGATTATCTTAAAAAGATATTACGAAAACAAAAAGGCTGACTCAAAAGGTTGTCATATAACGCCCTTTTGAGTCAGCCACTTTTACATCATTTACTTTTTATTCTTCTTATTCTCAGATAAAGGCTCGATGACTACCTTTTGAATAAGCAAATTTAGGATGGAGATTACAATCGCAGCTAAAACAGCCATACCAAAGCTCTCAATCACAAACGAATCACCCATTAGTGATTGTGTCATCCAAAGTGTAATCGCATTGATGACAAATAAAAACAAGCCTAGAGAAACAACCGTTACTGGTAGAGTTAACAAAACTAAGATAGGTTTGACGATTACGTTTAAAATCGACAATATGAAACTTGCTATAATAGCAGCACCAACGCCCTCTAAATGAAACGATTCAAAATAACCGGCCACCACTATTAACACTAAGCTATTAACTAAGATGGACGAAAGCCATTTCATTAATGCAACACATCCTCCTCATTTGGAACAACTAGCATCCAAACGATATATACAATTAAGAACGTACCGAAACTTAACAATAACCCTATTACAAATAAGATACGTAAAAGCGCAGCGTCTATACCTGTATATTCAGCTAACCCACCGATAGACCCCGATATTTTTCGATCTTTTCTAGACCGATATAACTTTTTCATTTTACTTCACCTCTTTTATTAAAATCGACCCTGTTTTCGTATCGCCATCAATAAATAATGGTTGATCGCTTTCCAAAGCATTAGCCTCGAACTTCAAATACTTTTGAACAATTTCAGCTTTCTCTTCTTTCTTTACTAGATGGGTAAGGTCACAACGGAAGCTGCCGACATTCGACTTCAACTCACCTTGAATGTGTCTATTTCTTGGTACAATAATATCTACATTTCCAGTCGTAGATTTAATTAACAATGTTTCACAAAGAGATGTATCTACCGTACAAATGACATTCCCATTAAAGCTTTGGATATCTCCCTTTTCATAGGAACCACTAATGTTTATTGTTCCATTTATCGTCTCTGCCTCTACTTTTTTCGATTTCAATTGACCTACTGTAATATGGCCGTTAGCCGTTTCGACTTCAAATTTATGAGTTTCAAAACGATTTGCCGTAATCTTCCCGTTTGCAGTTTTCGCTTTGAACTCTTTTACTCGAAGTCCTTCGCCATCAATTCGACCATTAAACAATCTAACCGATATGGTATCATACTGAGCTTCTGGAACGAAAATTTTAGCATCAACCTTCATTTTTTTCTTTTGAACGGAGTATTTTAACTTTCCACCTTCAATGGAGAAAAGGACATCCTGCAGGAAAGAACGTCTAGCTTCTTCCTCTGTTTGTGCTTGATATACTTTCGCCTCACACTCTACTCGTACATCACGCTCGTTCCACGGGATCATTTGAATACTTCCATTTGCTACATCTATATCGATATCAGTTAAATACACGTCAGAATGTTGGAAGATGTGAGAAACCGACATGGAAGAACCGAAATTAAAATCTAAGTCAAAATCCTTTATTTTCTTCACCGCTTGATCGAGAAAATCCAGCACGGATGTTTTCACCGTTTTATAGGTTTTCCCTTTTGATTGGTGTGTACCTTCATCCCAATTCACATGTGTAGATAGCTCATGTACTAGCATTTCTTCTTTCTGCTCACTTTTTTGGCTATCTAATTCTAACGCTTCTAAAAGAGGTAATGCTTGTTCCGCAGACAACTTTCCTTCTTCAATCATTTTTAATATACGTTTACGTTCTTCTGTAATCGGCATTCAGAACACCTCTTAATTTTAGTAGTTTTATCTATTTAGACGTTCACTTTTGAAAATACCCTTCAACTTAATACGTTCGTAAAACTTGAATACCTTTTACGACGTTCCAAATGGCAACAATGATGTTTACAATAAATGTCACGATGAATCCTAAAATAATGACAATACTCATTCCATCACCGATTCCTGATAATAATCCACCGAAAACAAAAATTGGAATCGTCACAAGTGGAATCAAATGCGAAATGAATGCATGCTTTGCATGACGCTTCACTTCCAAATCATCAACGATAAAATACACGGCAATCGGTAAAATAAAGCCGGCAAAAAACACACTAAAATAACATAATGCTGAAATTAACTTATTTGTATCTGACTTCATGATGATCACTCCTTATGTAAAGTATTACGAATGAAGGGTAGCATTGGTTTCAAAATTTTTATCCTTTCAAGAAATTAAATCATTCCTATAAACTAAAAATGAGCTCCCTTAAGGAATATCTCCAGACTGTAGACAAACTCTAGTAATTTTGCGCTTTCTACAGTCTTTTTTCTTACTTTATGTTTTTCTGAATAACTAAGTGATTTCCGCTCCATGTCACTCGCTTTCCGCGGGGTGGGCGGTGAGCCTCCTGATATGAACGAAACTGTCAAGGCTCCCACTCTTCACCAGGTTTGGATTGTCTTTTGACCAACTCTAAGAAGAGAAGCTATTTACGGCTTCTTTTCTTGATTTTGTTAGTTAGCAAGCCATTCTGGCTAGAATAGCTCCTTCTTTAGCTTACTGACCACTTCTCACTTCTTTGTATGTCTGTCAAGTGGTCTCCTTGACTGTCATACAAAGAAGTGAGAGACTCCATTAAGCTATAGAAGGAATCTGTTCCTTTCTCCTTTTTTTGACTTGAATAGAAGTTAAGAACACGGCACGAAGGCAAAAATCTCTACTGCGGTTTACGCTCTGATATCCGTGGGTTTTCACATTTTATCTTTCCGTATAAAGGACTAATCCACTAACTCGGCACGTGCGTTAATCTATTTAGATATAGCACAGAGGAGGCCACGTGGGTTTTCCTTTCCGGTTTTTTTCTTTGCCTTCGAGCCCTGTTCTCAATCATCTATCTTTCTTCGTAAATTATTCGTGTGAAATTAAAGCCATACATAAAAAATGGATCAATAATACCTATATCACCGTAACATGACAACTTGTAAGATCAAAAACTAGCGTTTTTTACTTCTTCTACCTCTTGTGTAATAGCCCAAATAAAACCAGCTAATTCTCTGGCAACTGCAGTAATTGCTTTTCCACTTTCTTTTCCTCTTGATAATAATCGGTAATACTTTTTATGAAGTCGGTTTTGTGCTTTCCAGGATATCGCTTGAATAGTGGGGGACTGTCCATTTTGTCGTCTCATCAATTCTCCTTTAACTGACGGTTGATAACGATAACTCCATGCAGCTTCTACTAATAAGCGTCGTACATGACGATTCCCTGTTTTTGTGATGCTCCCTTGTATTCTTCTTTCACCACTTGAGTATTCACTTGGTATTAAACCAATATAGGCCATTAATTGTGTTGGTGATGAGAAACGTTTGAAAGAACCTATCTCCGCTACAAGACTAGTCGCAGTAATAAGAGCTACACCTCTTAGTGATTGTAAGGCTTGAATGGTTGGGGCGTGTACGCCCTCCGTTGCCTGAACTCTAATTTCTTCCTCTAGTCTTAAAATTCGTTGTTCTAGCTCTTTCAATTGATGATAATATTCTTGAAAGACCACACGTAGTTTGGAGCTTTCAAATTTTAATGCATCCAGCCATCTACGATATTTGACCGTCCATTTGTTCACACCTGACGGTGGCTTAATGTTATTACGAAGCAAAAATTTACTCAAACGGTGCCTTGCCCTAAGTTCATCTTCTTTTGCATCTTCACGACATCTTACAAGATCACGGAGAGCTTCATCCTCTTCGTTTGGAACATAGATGTTAGTTAATTCTCCTGCTCGATATAACTGAGCCAGTCGAATAGAGTCTCTACGATCTGTCTTAATACGTTCACCTGGTCTTTTAGGTATGAGAGATGGGGCTATCACATCACAATGAACACCTAGGGAAAGTAATAATCTATATAGTGGGTATCCAGTTGGACCGGCTTCATAACAGACTCGAAGAGTCTCGGTGTTTCCAAGTTTATTTATTAATTTCCTAACTGCTTCTGGTGTGTGAGGAATTACTCCCCAGTATCTCGGCTCTTCTCGCCCCTCATCCGCGATCGCAACTGCAATTTTTTCTTTTGATACGTCTAAACCTACATATTTTATGGTATCCTTCATAATAACTAGCTCCTTCCGTAATGTAGCTCTGATTTGGTTTGTTTTTACCAGTAAACATTCTAACCAAATTAACCTACGATGTTACGAGTAAGGAGCTAGTTTCGTTCATGATAACTC
>NZ_JAFELM010000037.1 GCF_016890225.1 Bacillus suaedaesalsae
TTTGAAGAAATTTTAGCTATGCGTACCGGCAATTACAATAAACTGGCTGGTTATATGTCCAACCATTTTGGTGGATATTATTCTAGTAAATCGCTCAGTAAGAACCATATCTTTGGTAGTAGTGGATCCTCTTTTGGATTTGATGTAAAATCTAGCTTTGGATTCGGTAAATTCAAGTTTAAGAAGGCAAAGATGCCATCCACGAACTTCATGAAACAAGCTGGGTCCATAGGCTTAGATATGATTCCTGTCGTCGGAAACATCAAGAGCGGACTTGAAGCAATCATGGGTAGAGACCTTGTCACAGATCAAAAACTATCTAAAGCTGACCGAATTATTGCAGCAGCAGGCATCTTTACAGGTGGAGCAGGAAAAGTTGCACTTAAAGGGGCGAAGGCTGGGTTAGGTTTTGCGCAAGGGGCGAAACTTACTAAGGGTACGGGTAATTCTAATACAGTATTCCGTGCAGTAACACCTGAACAAGCACAAACAATAAAAAACGGACAAGGTATATTAAAACCATCTCCTGCTCATAAAACAACACCGACACAGCACGTAGCAGGTACAAAACATTCTAGGAATCCTTGGACTTCAACAACAAAAAGTCAACAAACTGCTGAATTTTATGCAACTCATGGTGGAACTCGTAATGATAATCCTAATCCAATAGTAGAAATAGATTTATCAAAAATAAATCCAAGTAATATTCTAGATGTCTCTGATATTAATAAAGCTAGTCAACATTTAAAAACACCTTTTACTAGAAATGCAGCAGCAAAACATAAAGAAGTACTAATAAAAGGTGACATCCCTGCTGAAGCTATTAAACGCTTTTTACCTTAGGAGGACAGTTATGAGAGAATCTTTAAAAGAAAAAATACTTAATAATACTTTTGTTGATAAAGTTAGGAATGAATTGAAAGTTGATGAAGAAGAATATCAAGCCTTAAATCAAATCCTAAATGAATTAATTGTATTATTAAAAGTGCAAAAAGATATAGATAAAGAATTAGCATTAATTTTGTATAGTATGCCTCAAATAATCAGAAATACTTTTTTAAGTTTAGAAGCTAGTAACGAAAAAGTTTCAGATTTAGCCAATAGACTTGAGGATATATGGATTGAATTAGACGAATTAGTTATTGAATGTCTTTCTTAGTATTTTTTAAACCTTGATTGGCTAATAGCCTTTCAAGGTTTTTTTAATAATGAATAAAATTGGATTTCAACATAGGGTATAGATAAATCTTGGAAAGTTAAAAGTGTACTTCCTAGCATCCCTCATTTCATATAGTTTTGCATAGTAATATAGAGAAAGACTTGTCGAAAAAATAATATCTTGTATAAAAACCTTGAGTGGCTAATGCCATTCAAGGTTTTTATACTCTAATTTCTATCAAAAAAACCAAGAAATTATAAACCTACCTAGTGAGATAGCACACAATTAAATAAACCACTAGGCAACTTTATCAAACTCTATTGTGGAAGGTCCAAAGGAATCCCCAGACCAGATAATTTCAAGGATTCAATTCGTCAAATACGACTACACCACAGATAACCGTCTAAAAGGTGTCTATTACCCAGATGGTTCGCAAGTTGAGTTTAAATATGATGCATTAGGCCGAAAAGTAAGCCGTGAACAAGCCTACTACGATGTAAACCTACCTGGAAAAGGCAAAGGGAAAGGTCCTGAAAATGCATTAGAAAATGGAAACGGTGAAAAGAACGGACTGAAGAAAAAGTTCGGAGAAGCATTATACACTGAAACCACCCAATACATGTACGATGGCATGAACGTATTCAAGGAATACGGTGAAAACGGACAACCATTAGCCCAGTACTACATGGGTAATGATCAAGTCATCGCTCGTAAGATGTTTGGCTACCATGGCCGTAAACAAGAAGGCTATGAAGGCAATATTCGTACACGTGGTGGATTACTGTACTATCACCAAGACGCGCAAGGAAACATTATGGATGTATCCGACCGAATCGGGGAGCAAATTACGAAGTACCGTTATGATGCATTTGGTAACCTATTTACGCATATGGCAGCACCATATAACGCCGTTGGCTTCACTGGAAAAAAAGTCCTATGACGCAAAAGCTAGCTTGATAGACTTCAGTGCAAGATGGTATAGTCCAAATGAAGGTCGATTTATTACTGAGGATACGTTTGGTGGTTGGAGTGATACTCCGGCGAGCTTGAATGGTTATAGCTATGCGCATAACAATCCGACAACCTTTACTGACCCAAGTGGACATTGTATCATGGAAGATCCTGACTCAAGAGATTGTTATTTCCCACCACCAGGTGG
>NZ_JAFELM010000038.1 GCF_016890225.1 Bacillus suaedaesalsae
GGTCTCCTTTTATAAAAGGAAGACCATTTTTAATTAATGATAATTAACGAAGAAGTTGAAGAACTCCTTGTGGTTGTTGGTTCGCTTGCTTTGCGACTATGTCTTTCGATCATAGAATAGACTATATCTTCACCCTAGTTTTATATAGGGGCTGGGCACTTCGAATGACAGTTTGTCATCCTACGGATTTCATAGTCATAGCCATTGCCTTAGACCGAATATCCTAGTCGTTGAACCTTCTCCACCCTTTCGGGACAGGAGCTTGGCTGCTGATTATCCATTGTAGTATCTTCTCCATTTTCGAACCATCACACTGACCGTTTCCGGTTATGTTGTGGTTGAAGAAGCTTTAGGAAGTTCCAGCAATTCACCCAGTTATACTCTAGTTCGTTACCAAACTAGACGCCCTGTAATCATTATCTCAGAAGTTGTAATACTCCTTGAGGCATTTGATTAGATTGAGCTAACATTGCTTGTGCAGCTTGAGAAAGGATTCCGTTTTTAGTAGATTCCATCATCTCTTTCGCCATGTCAACGTCACGTACACGAGACTCAGCAGCTGTTAGGTTTTCAGAAGAAGTACCTAAGTTGTTGATTGTGTGCTCTAGACGATTTTGGTTTGCACCAAGCTTTGAACGCTCTGCAGAAACAGTTTCAATTGCATCATTGATTGTTGTAATAGCTCCTGTTGCTGCTGCTGCAGTTGTAGAGATATCAATTCCAGCTGTAACTGTTGCATCGCCACCAGCTGTTGTTGCTGCAGTACCTGTTCCAACTAATAAAGTAGAAGCGTCCATTGCATTAATAGCTAAGTTCATTGTTTGGCCTTCGTTAGCACCAATTTGGAATGTTAATGCAGATGCTCCTTGACCATCAAGAAGTTTCTTCGTATTGAATTCTGTCGTGTTAGAAATACGTGTAATTTCTTTTGCTAGTTCGTCAACTTCACCTTGTAAAGCTGCACGATCAGTAGCAGTATTTGTATCGTTAGAAGATTGAACCGCTAATTCGCGCATACGTTGAAGGATAGAGTGTGTTTCGTTTAATGCACCTTCAGCCGTTTGAATTAAAGAGATACCATCTTGTGCGTTACGAGAAGCTTGATCTAATCCGCGGATTTGTCCACGCATTTTTTCAGAGATTGCTAGACCAGCTGCGTCATCACCAGCTTTGTTAATACGAAGACCAGAAGATAATTTTTCCATTGACTTAGCTTGTGCGTTAGAAGCGCTGCTTAATTGGCGGTGTGTGTTAAGAGCTGCGATATTGTGATTAATTCTCATTTTTTTTCCTCCTTGAATTTGGATTCCACATCCTTGTGGAATGTTTTAGTTTAGTATTTTTATAATTAAAGCAGTTCTAAAGTCGGACGCCTTTAGTAGTTGCTTGCCTTACACTCTATATATCGACATTACATAATAATGTTTAATAGTTTTTTATATTTTTTATTAAAACCAAAAATAACCATTTTAAATAGATGCAGGATATCCGATGATACACTGATATTTTCCTGTTTCAGATGTTCCCTTAAATTCATCAATAGCTAGAACCGTCGGAAGAGCTGTATTATCGTAAGAATAATACCTATCAAATAACCTGATAACTGTTGTATGTCCTAGCCCAGTATCTTTAGCTACTTGCTTAAAGTTTAATTCTCTAACTTTTAATAGAAGAGATTGAAGAACCCTTTGCGTATGCCTTTAGTATCGTTTAAGAAAAAAGAGTACTCCTCATAAAATCTCTTTCCACAAGAGCTGCATCTATACCTTCTCTTTTGGAGAAACAGAAAACAATATTTCTCCCGTAACTTCAAATCTCGTATTCTTTGAGTACGATAATCATGAACAGAAGAAGTCATTTCATGACAACAAGGACAAACCTGATCCTTTACTGGTGTTCCAACATATATCTCTAGGTGTGTATTGGTTTCCTCAATTTGATAAACTTCAATTTCTTCTATATCGAGTAATGTTGTGATAAAATGGGTATGCATTTACGAAATCTCCTTCTTATGAAAGTCTGCCAACTATCATTTTAATGAGAGATCTTCGTAAGTGCTTTTATTTTGATTAAAAACATCTAAACCCCAACATTTAGTATAGAACCGAAAAATCTAGCACAAATTTATACAACAATTTTTTATGAAATAAAAAAACGGTCTCCTTTTATAAAAGGAAGACCATTTTTAATTAATGATAATTAACGAAGAAGTTGAAGAACTCCTTGTGGTTGTTGGTTCGCTTGCTTTGCGACTATGTCTTTCGATCATAGAATAGACTATATCTTCACCCTAGTTTTATATAGGGGCTGGGCACTTCGAATGACAGTTTGTCATCCTACGGATTTCATAGTCATAGCCATTGCCTTAGACCGAATATCCTAGTCGTTGAACCTTCTCCACCCTTTCGGGACAGGAGCTTGGCTGCTGATTATCCATTGTAGTATCTTCTCCATTTTCGAACCATCACACTGACCGTTTCCGGTTATGTTGTGGTTGAAGAAGCTTTAGGAAGTTCCAGCAATTCACCCAGTTATACTCTAGTTCGTTACCAAACTAGACGCCCTGTAATCATTATCTCAGAAGTTGTAATACTCCTTGAGGCATTTGATTAGATTGAGCTAACATTGCTTGTGCAGCTTGAGAAAGGATTCCGTTTTTAGTAGATTCCATCATCTCTTTCGCCATGTCAACGTCACGTACACGAGACTCAGCAGCTGTTAGGTTTTCAGAAGAAGTACCTAAGTTGTTGATTGTGTGCTCTAGACGATTTTGGTTTGCACCAAGCTTTGAACGCTCTGCAGAAACAGTTTCAATTGCATCATTGATTGTTGTAATAGCTCCTGTTGCTGCTGCTGCAGTTGTAGAGATATCAATTCCAGCTGTAACTGTTGCATCGCCACCAGCTGTTGTTGCTGCAGTACCTGTTCCAACTAATAAAGTAGAAGCGTCCATTGCATTAATAGCTAAGTTCATTGTTTGGCCTTCGTTAGCACCAATTTGGAATGTTAATGCAGATGCTCCTTGACCATCAAGAAGTTTCTTCGTATTGAATTCTGTCGTGTTAGAAATACGTGTAATTTCTTTTGCTAGTTCGTCAACTTCACCTTGTAAAGCTGCACGATCAGTAGCAGTATTTGTATCGTTAGAAGATTGAACCGCTAATTCGCGCATACGTTGAAGGATAGAGTGTGTTTCGTTTAATGCACCTTCAGCCGTTTGAATTAAAGAGATACCATCTTGTGCGTTACGAGAAGCTTGATCTAATCCGCGGATTTGTCCACGCATTTTTTCAGAGATTGCTAGACC
>NZ_JAFELM010000039.1 GCF_016890225.1 Bacillus suaedaesalsae
GGTCTCCTTTTATAAAAGGAAGACCATTTTTAATTAATGATAATTAACGAAGAAGTTGAAGAACTCCTTGTGGTTGTTGGTTCGCTTGCTTTGCGACTATGTCTTTCGATCATAGAATAGACTATATCTTCACCCTAGTTTTATATAGGGGCTGGGCACTTCGAATGACAGTTTGTCATCCTACGGATTTCATAGTCATAGCCATTGCCTTAGACCGAATATCCTAGTCGTTGAACCTTCTCCACCCTTTCGGGACAGGAGCTTGGCTGCTGATTATCCATTGTAGTATCTTCTCCATTTTCGAACCATCACACTGACCGTTTCCGGTTATGTTGTGGTTGAAGAAGCTTTAGGAAGTTCCAGCAATTCACCCAGTTATACTCTAGTTCGTTACCAAACTAGACGCCCTGTAATCATTATCTCAGAAGTTGTAATACTCCTTGAGGCATTTGATTAGATTGAGCTAACATTGCTTGTGCAGCTTGAGAAAGGATTCCGTTTTTAGTAGATTCCATCATCTCTTTCGCCATGTCAACGTCACGTACACGAGACTCAGCAGCTGTTAGGTTTTCAGAAGAAGTACCTAAGTTGTTGATTGTGTGCTCTAGACGATTTTGGTTTGCACCAAGCTTTGAACGCTCTGCAGAAACAGTTTCAATTGCATCATTGATTGTTGTAATAGCTCCTGTTGCTGCTGCTGCAGTTGTAGAGATATCAATTCCAGCTGTAACTGTTGCATCGCCACCAGCTGTTGTTGCTGCAGTACCTGTTCCAACTAATAAAGTAGAAGCGTCCATTGCATTAATAGCTAAGTTCATTGTTTGGCCTTCGTTAGCACCAATTTGGAATGTTAATGCAGATGCTCCTTGACCATCAAGAAGTTTCTTCGTATTGAATTCTGTCGTGTTAGAAATACGTGTAATTTCTTTTGCTAGTTCGTCAACTTCACCTTGTAAAGCTGCACGATCAGTAGCAGTATTTGTATCGTTAGAAGATTGAACCGCTAATTCGCGCATACGTTGAAGGATAGAGTGTGTTTCGTTTAATGCACCTTCAGCCGTTTGAATTAAAGAGATACCATCTTGTGCGTTACGAGAAGCTTGATCTAATCCGCGGATTTGTCCACGCATTTTTTCAGAGATTGCTAGACCTGCTGCATCGTCACCTGCACGGTTGATACGAAGACCAGAAGATAACTTCTCCATTGACTTAGCTTGTGCGTTAGAAGCAGTTGATAATTGACGGTGTGTGTTAAGAGCTGCGATATTGTGATTAATTCTCATTTTACTTTTCCTCCTTGAATTTGGATTCCACATCCTTGTGGAATATTTATAGTAGTTTTTAGTTAAACAGTTTCCAAAGTCGGCCGCCTTAGTAGCTGTTTGCCTTACATACTATATATCGACATCACTTAACAATGTTTAATAGTATTTTAGTATTTTTTATAATTTTTTTTATCATCTTTAATCTCATTATAGAATATAGTGTATGTACCCTAGAGAAACAAAAAAGCAAGCTATTTATATTCATAGCTTGCTTAAATATATTGTTTCACAATTTTTTAAACGTATCATTAAGATTCTTCAAGAGATCAAATGAAGAAATAGAAGCTTCATTATTCTCAACTTGGATAGAGAGATAAACTTCTTTTCGGTGAATCTCCACATTTTTTGGTGCATTTATTCCTAATTTAACTTGATCCCCGCTAATAGCTAGAATGGTAATTTCAATATCATTTCCTATTTGAATAGCCTCATTGGTTTTTCTCGTTAATACAAGCAACTCTCCACCTCCTATTTCACCATTTGTTGAAAGATTGAATGTCTTGTTCCATAGTCTGTGCCTGTTAGAATTACTTGCTTACCTAGCTTTTTCACATTATTAATCACAATAGGGGCCTGTAAATTTGCTGTTGTCTTTTGAAAAGGGTCCTGTACAGTCAATATAACATATATTGAAACATCTTTTTCTGACGTCAGTTCAAGAGCTTCTACTGTTTGGTCTTCGAGAGTAAAATCATACTCTTTATAAAATTGAAATGGATCGGCAATGACAAACGCTAGCGCTGGAGTTGTTACGGATTGTAAAATCATAAAGATAGAGTCATCCGAAAAAGGTAGAATGACAAAACTCTGTTCTTCGTCAAAGCCTGGTATCCCTTTTTCGAATCGAATGATTTCTTTTTCTTCTATTTCAATCTCACCATGATATTTTGTTGCTAACTTCAGTTTCATCACAACCTTATGTTTTGTTATTTTCACCTAGTTTACCCAAGTTAAGGAAGATTAACAAAGTCAATTTTCAAGCTTGGATATTGTTCCATCATATACTCAACTTTACCTGGAGAGTAGGAGAGTATTGGTTTATTTGGTTCGACATTAATAATCGGTTTTTGAGGATCTATTTTTACATCTACTTTACTTGGGGTATATTCGACTTTCACACTGCCTGGAGATGGAATCCATCCAATATTAAATTTGAATTCTCTACCCTTACTGTTTTCTTTTGCAATCATCGCAATTGCATTTCCACCATTTTCAATTTTCATTAATTGGTTTCCTTCAGAGGCTCGCCTTGCAATTCCTTCTAGCACTGCAGTCTTCCCTAACTGTGCAGCTTCCTCTGTTCTCTTTAGTATACTTTTTAAATCCATATCCTCCCTAGCCTTTGACTGATCAATCGTCAGTTTGCTCGGAGTTATAGAAAGATTCATCTCTGCAAGAGGTTGTTCAATGGATAAATAATCTTGCGGCTGCTCAATTGCTACCTGTGCATCATTTGTTTTCATTCCCAACCTAGCATAAGATGATTCAATTCGAATCTGTGGGACTTGCACTCTTTTCCCCTCCTTACTATGTATGTTAAAAGAGCTACCTTTCTGTGATGAAAGATAGCTACTCATTTTTTATCTCAAGAAGTCAAGAAGTGTCGGTTGAATAATCTTAGCTCCTACACCAAGAGCTGCACGATGTACACTTTCTTGCACCGTTAGTTGGGTAATAACTTTTTCAATATCCGCATCTTCATTTTCTGAGAGCATACGGCTAGTTACAAGCTCCTGTGAACTTAAACGATCTTCGATTAATTCAATTCGATTATATCTGGCACCCATTTCCGCACGTTCAGAAGTAAGATTTGTAAGATGATTATCTAATTCTGTTAAGGAATTTCCAATATCTTTACCCGAAGTCCCATTTTCAAGCTTGGCAATTATTTTCTTCAAATCCCCAAAGAAAGTAGCATTAAATGAATTTGAAGAGTTACTATTTACAGTAATATTGATACCTTTTGATAATTCAATTTTAACATCCTTGATTTCTGTTGGAACGGCACCCTGTTTTGATATAATCAGGTCCTCAACATTAACCGCATTACCGTTGTTAGTTGCGGTAGCTGCACCAGTTGGATCTGTAATTTCAATTGTGTCAGTGCCGTTTACAAATGTTGTACCACCTGTGTGAGTAAAAGTCTTACCTTGATAGGTAACGTTGAAACCAGTACCATCCGGATTCAGACTAGATACAGGTAAATTAATATTCTCAAGACTAATTGGTGCACTAGTTGTGTTGGAACCATTGAAGATGTATTTATTACCCATCTTCGTATTAGCAATAGTTTCAATATGCTCAGTTAATTCCTTGATCTCAACTGCAATCGATTCTCGTTGACTTCCTTCATACGTATCATTACTTGCCTGTATCACTAACTCACGAATACGTTGAAGTGCTGAAGTTGCCTTATCATAAGCCGAATCGGTATTTTCCATCCAGCTATACGCTTCCGAAACGTTACGTTGAAATTGCTCAACCTCAGTAAGATCAGTACGATAATTCATACCCTTCATCGCAACAACCGGATCATCTGAAGGACGGTTAATTTTCTTACCTGTTGCTAATTGGTCTTGATACTTACCAAGACGATCATAGCTCGTTGATAAGTTTCTTAACATATTATTTGATAACATTGATTGAGTTACGCGCATAAATTATCCACCTACCTTCCGCCTGTTCCCATGCCGTTTATGATTTTGTCTAACATCTCATCAACTAATGTGATGTTTCTTGCAGCTGCATTGTATGCATGCTGGAATTTGATCATATTAGTCATTTCTTCATCGATTGATACTGCACTTTCAGATTGTCTCTTCTGTTCAACTGAACTTCTAAGAATATCACTATTTCCTGCAAGTCTTACCGCTTCCTGACTCTTAACAGCCATTTCACCAATAATACCCTCATAATAAGCATTTACACTTGTAGCTACACCGTTCATTACTACGTTATCACGAACATTAGCAAGCGCTTGAGCATTTGCTCCATTACCTGTTGTACCATCTTCAGAAGCAGCGATGCGCTCTTTCGTCATTAATGGATTTAGCTTCATCGTTGCAGCAGTGATTGGTGGTGTTGATGCATCAAAGAAATCAATCCCGTCATTACCGTATAGATCTTTACCTTGTTTATGAGCAGTATTAAATGCCATTACGTAGCTTTGCGCTAATGCATCTAACTCTTCAATCATATCTGGGTAAAGGCCGGCCGGTTCACCATTTTTATCAACATAACCAGCGCTATCTATTAAACTACGGAACTTTCCATTTACAGTAAATTGGTTTACATTAATTTCCTTAGAACCAACCGTTAGAGTTTCAACTAGTTCTTTATTTTCGTTCTCACCATATTTCACACCAAGTTCATTTACAGATTTGTTTCTGGCATCGACCAGTAATCCAATTGGATTACCGCTAGCATCCATGATGTCTATTCTCATTAATCCTTCTGCAATTTCATTTGGATTTCCACCACTGTCAACTCTTGTAACCTTTATATCTACCATTTCTGATAGTTGATCTATTAAACGGTCACGCTCATCATAAAGGTCATTTGGTAAATAACCGTGTGGTTCTATTGAAGCGATTTGATTGTTAACATTGTTAATTTGACGAGCAATAGAATTGATTTGTTCAACTGAGATATTGACTTGATCTTTAAAATCCTTTTGTATTGCTGATAGAGAGTTAGAAAGATAGTTAAACGTCTCCGAAACTGCACGACCACGTTCAAGAACTACAGAACGAGCACCTGGATCTTCTGGTTGTACTGATAAATCTTGAAGTCCTTGCCAAAAACGGTCTAATGTTACGGATAGTCCGTTTTCAGATGGTTCATTCATGATTTCTTCCATTTTCCCCAGCGCTTCACTACGTGATGACCAGTAACCCATTTTCGTGTTTTCTCCACGATATTGCGTGTCTAAAAACGAGTTGCGAATTCTCTCAATTGTTCCGCCTTCAACCCCTGTTCCAATTTGTCCAGGAATAGCAGGACGGTTCATTGCTGGTGCAGGATAGGGTTCAGTTTGGTTAAAGTTCACACGTTGACGCGAATAGCCTGGAGTATTTGCGTTTGCAATATTATGACCTGTCACGAATAGTGCAGATTGTTGTGCTGTCATTCCTCTTCTTGCTGTTTCTAATCCGGCAAATGTTGAACGCATTATATAATTCCTCCGTTCCTAAGCCTTCGAGTCAAACATGGAACGATTCTTCGTACCCGTCTGTCCCTTAACTTGTGGTTTATTATAATTTAAACTCTCAGGTTGTTTTGGCATGATTAGATCTAATGATAGATTCACAAATTGTAAGGATGAATAAATTAATTCTTGGTTTAAAAGATTTAACTTTTTTAATTCATTTACTTTATTAGCTAACTTATCTTTTATAGTTAAAAGAGAGTTTCTCTCTTCATTAGGCAATGTTTCGATACATTCAGTTAATGTCGGCTCATTTCCTTGAATGGGGTGTCCACTCATCATCTTTGCAACGATTTGCTTTCTTTCCTCTTCAAGTTGGTTTATCGCCATGACATGTTTGTTTTCTTCTTTCATAATCGAGGATAACGCCTCAATATCGCTTTTCTTAACGATTTCTGTTTTTCTTGTAGCAACCTCGAATAGACTTTGATGAAGCTTGTACATTTTCGTTAATACATCGGTTAATGCCTGAGCTGACATATTGGGCTCACCTCTTTCTAGTATATTCATGAAAAAGTTTAGGATCTGAGTGTTTTCAAATCCTAAACTTTAAATTAGTTACTTTTGAAATATTGAATAACGCTTTTCGCAACAGATTCAGCATCTACTGAATAAGTGCCTGCTTCAACTTGATGGCGCAGGGCTTCAACACGTTCAGCACGTTCCAACACAACTTTTGAATTCTGACGAAGCTCTAATGCAGCAGTTGAAATTTCAACTTTATCAGTTTTAGTTGATGTTTTAGGTAAGTTATCAACCTTTGACATATTCTTTTTATAAGGATTTACATTTATAGGACCTAAGTTATTGATTTTCATAAAATCGTACACCTCTTTCATTTCCGATTCACATAGGTGAATCCTCTACTTACCTTTAGTATCGGAATAAAAGAGGAAAAGTTTACATTACTTTTGTATTATTTTAGATATTTTTTATGAGAAATAAGTCGCACGTTTCTGTGCTAGTTGTCTTTCTTCTTCTTTTTTCAGACTTGTTAACTCGTTAGTAATTCCCTTTTTACATGGTTCACAAAGCTTTCCAGTTTTAATTAAGCTACCACAACGCTCACATTTGTAACCAATATTTGGCATGCTTGCAACCTTGAGTTTACCGATCTTTATCCACTTCATAATAAGGTCTTGCTCTACTCCTGTTGCCTGTTCAACCTCTGGCATAGTTGCCGTACGATTTTCACGCTTACGAATAAATTCATAAACCTTTTGAAACTTTGCATCTTCTTCTTTATAACATTCACGACAAACGTCATGAATCTCTGTTTTCACAAATAACGTATTACATTTTGGACAATTTGATAACTCTCCCATACATCCTCCAGCGACATAATCCGACATAATTTCCTACTCACATTATATCGTCATGCATAATCGAATTTAAAGAGAAAAATATTAGTAATGTAAGGAAAGATTTAATCAAACGTTTGTTTAGCTTCTTATTAACGTTAAAGAGCTGCAACTACATGCTCCTGCGCTTAATAATACTGCTGCACAATTACGAAGCGTCGTTCCAGTTGTATAAATGTCATCAACCAATAAAATGTGTTTACCTCTTATACAACTATCACCATAAATTGAAAATGAATTTTGTTCCTTCAAGCGGTGTAATTTACCTTTTTTACTTTGCTTTTCTTGGTGAGACTTAAGCAAAATATTGGTTAAGGGTCTTTGAAGTACACTTGCTATTGCCTCTGCTTGATTAAATCCACGTTCATACAACCTCTCCATACTAAGGGGAATTGGGACAATTACATCTGTTTTTATGAATTCTTTCTTATATAATCCATTAAAATCACTGGAAAAAGCTTGGATAACTTCAATATCCCCTCTAAATTTAAATTGATTCATGATGTCTTTCATGTGGTCATTATAGTGGAAGACAGAGCGATTTTTTATTAAGAAACCTTTCTTTTCAGAACTTTCCCAGGCTAAGCAATCGGCGCAAGTCATCTCTTCATCCATTGAACGACCGCAAATTACACAAATGGGACCTATAATCTTCGCAAGTGAGTTCTCACAGCGATAACATAAGTTATTCTTTTCTTTCAGCAATAAAACATCATGCCAGCTATGAGAGGGCTCAAATGCTGAATGACAAACTAAACAGCTTGGCATGTTACACCTCCTTGATCAATCCTTGTTCCATGGCGAGCTTATTCATTTTCTCAATTTGTACTTTCGCTGCTTCCATCGCGCTTGTTTTTCCAAAGTGAAAAAAGATAGTTTCTCCAGCTGGAAACTTTGCGCTTCTTCCTACTCTACCCGAGATTTGAACGAGTGCACTTTCCGTAAATACATGATCATCTGCACCGAATACTGCAACATCAGTATTTGGGACTGTTACACCTCGTTCTAAAATTGTCGTGGTTACAAGTATTGGAATCTCCCCTTTTCTGAAGCGCGACACCTTTTCTTTTCGTAATGGGTCTTGGGAATGTACAGTTTCTATTTCGGGATGGATTTCTTCTAATAGAGGAATTAAGGATTCGAGTAATTCTATAGAAGGAACAAATAAGAAGGATTGTTTATCTTGAGAAAGTTTCTCGCGGAACCAAGCTTTGATTGGAGTAGGAATTTTCTTTTTTGCTAATTGTTTTTTCCAATTGCCACACCATTTAAAGGCAGGCACTGGTAATGGATGGCCGTGATATCGGGCTGGAATCTTTACACATTGAAGCTTTCCTCTTTCGACTTCCTTTTGCCATTGTTTATTCGGTGTTGCTGTTAAGTAGATCGTTGTACACATAGCCTTTTTAGCTGTGCGAACAGCCCGCTGAAGCATCTCATCATATGAGTATGGGTATGCATCTACTTCATCAATAATCATCACATCAAATGCCTTTTCGAACCGCAACAACTGATGTGTCGTTGCAAGCGTCAACGGTTTCAGTTCTCTGTTATCTTCACTGCCACCATACAGAGCAGTCATTTCTATGTCAGGAAACACTTGTTTTATTCTCGGGGCTAATTCAATTACTACATCCGTCCTTGGTGTGGCAATGCAGATGTACTTCCCGCTCTTCAAGGCAGTACATATCCCTTCAAAAAGCACCTCTGTCTTTCCAGCGCCACACACCGCCCAAACAAGCAAGTGCTCAGACTGTGTTTCTATTGCTTTAACCACTTGATTAGAAGCCAACGACTGTCCTTCCGACAACACCCCATCCCACACTAAAGGATCATTGTACTGAAAAGGAACAAAGGAACCTGCCCAAGAAACCAATGGCGTACACTCTGAAACACGTCCCATCGTGACACATTTTCTGCAATACCGGCATGCCTTAAAACATCTTGCACAAGAAAATGAGCCCATCAACTTAGGGTCTTTGTTTCCACAGCGGCCACAAACATATAAGCCTTTGTTTAACGTAACACCTGATTCGTACCGTACGTATCCATTCTCAAAATGCTCATGCATGATTTCTAATTCGAAAGGAATCTCATCAAGAAGAAGTTTTCTACCTTGAAGATATTGTTGAAGGTCTAACGAAGGTTGATACGTTGAATTGATTGGGAGTTGTGGAATGTTGATTTCATTAATTCTAAATAAAGATGGGCCAATGCAATACTTAACAGGGACAATCGTATCTTTATAATTGAAGAAAAGCATGTAAACCCCCTACCTAATCTATAGTTTTTGCACTTGTGTCACTAGTTTTTCCACATTCACCTGGCCTATCCCTTCGGTCAAAGATATCCTCTAACCTATCAAAGCGCCTCTCCATATAACAGTGCAAGTCTTGAAGTTTCTTTATCAACAAATCCAATTTCTCATCAACTGTCATTATTCACACCTCCAGTTTTTTATCCGTATTTTACCACAACCAATAAATAAAAAAACAATCGTAAAAATTAAAATTTAGTGGTTTAAACACCTTCGAAATCGGGGTATAGAAATACCAACAGGGGGAGTTAAGAAAGGTTATTTTCGCCAACAGATGAGAAACTCTAATGGTTGCACGTCATTAATAAAGTAAGAATTGCTAAAAAACAATGTTTACGAAAAGAGCCTTAAGTAAAGACGCTTCACGAATCTTCACAAATTCCCTATTAGGCAAAAAATCGTCCTCCTTTCACATAAATAGCGCCCTACATATGTAGAGCGCCTAATTAGTTTTATTTTACTTTTGATACCAGCCCAAACCAAGTGATCCTTCGCCTAAGTGTGTTCCAATGACTGGACCGAAGTAACTGATGATTACTTCGACATTAGGAAATTCACTTTCAATACTTTGTTTTAACTGTTCTGCGTCTTCATGGCGATTAGCATGAATGACTGTTGCTTGAATTGGCATTCCTT
The DNA here is from genome assembly GCF_016890225.1 of Bacillus suaedaesalsae. GTDB lineage: Bacteria > Bacillota > Bacilli > Bacillales > SA4 > Bacillus_BS > Bacillus_BS suaedaesalsae. Next base: position 9,847 of record NZ_JAFELM010000039.1, read on the forward strand.
TTTCTGCATCTTCTTTTAACAATTCAACTAAACGATTTACCGCTTTCTTACGAGTACGAATTTTTTCAAATGGGACAATCTTCTTATCCACAAAGTGAAGCAAAGGTTTTACCTGTAGCAAACTTCCGACGAAAGCTTGAGCACTGCTTAATCGCCCACCACGTTGCAAATGAGATAAATCATCGACCATAAAGTAGGCACGCATAGATTGCTTCATTTCGTTAAGTCGATCCATAATTTCGTTTGCAGCTTTTCCCTCAAGTGCTAACTTAGCTGCTTCTAACGCATAAAAACCTTGAACCATGCAGCTAATTTCCGAATCATATGCATGCACCTGAATGTGATCAACCATATTCCCCGCTGTAACCGCACCTTGGAATGTACCGCTAATTCCACTTGATAAATGGACACAAATCACTGCATCATACTCATTTGATAGTTTTTCGAATAGTTCAACATACTCTCCAATTGCAGGCTGAGAGGTTTTCGGCAACTCTTGATGGCTTTCACGTACTTGCTCGTAAAAATCTCCTGCAGATAACTCGATCTCCTCACGATACGATTCATCTCCAAACACAACATTTAGAGGAATCATATGAATGTTCCATTTCTCGCGCAGTTCCTTAGGTATGTAAGCTGTACTATCTGTAACAACAGCAGTTTTCATAGGTATGTACCTTCCTTATATAAAAATACTTACAAAGTCATTATATTTGTCACTTGACATCTTCTAATACCATATTACATGAAAACGGTATAGATTGCATTACTTCGAAACCATATATTTCGAAGTGATTTAACTTTTTGTGTGACTTTTAAACATAATTCAATCGACAATTTATATGAATTTTGAGATTATTCTACAATTAAAACAACGTAGATTAATGAAATAAGCAGCTTTGACATATTAAACTTTCATTTTCTGCCACATCTCCGAATACAATGTAAAAATTTGGTGTACCTTTCTATAATCACCTCGACAGTATTCGGCAGAAGAAATAATTTCCATATTTTATAATCTAGTAGTACTAAAGTTATAGAGTTTTAGTCAGAAAGTTGTAAGAACAGCATGCATGTCACATTCTGATCAGATAAAGGCAAACTTATTGAAAAATAAGGACGCAAAGTCACAGGTCTAAGGTTGGATGTTTATTTCAATGATGACGGCTGGTCTGCCTGAAATACTATGAGTATTTTAGGAGGGTATCGATGAACAATGTATCAATGAAGGCAGAAAGTCTTGATCAAGATTGGGTGGACTTAATTTTAGCGGCGTTAGAAATGGGAATGAGTGTACAGGAGATTAGAGAATTCCTACATACTTCTCAAAGTTAATGGAATTTATTTGACGATTAACGTTCTTAAAATGGAACAGCTCTTTCGTTATATGATATAATTAATAACGAAGGAGGGTGACTACAATGATTGGTCAACGAATTAAAGAATACCGACTAGAGAAAAAAATGTCTTTATCTGAGTTAGCAGAAAGGGCAGGCATCGCTAAATCTTACTTAAGCTCTATTGAACGCAATCTCCAATCGAATCCTTCTATTCAATTTTTAGAAAAGGTATCAGCTGTACTAAATGTACCTGTCAATATACTCATTAATGGTGAAGACGAGGCTACTCCAACAAAGGATTTAGATTCTGATTGGGCAAACCTTGTGAAAGAAGCCATGAATTCCGGGATTTCTAAAGAACAATTTAAAGAGTTTCTTGAATTTAATAAATGGAAAAACAAACAAAGTTAAGCGTCCCGAATACGGAACGCTTTTTTACGTAAAACTTACTGTACGTTTGGCTTTTGCTTTTATAAAAGGATTCACGATATGTTTTTCTGCCTCTTGTTTTTTAATGTAGGAAATATCTTTGTTACATGTCGGACATAGCCAAACTCCATACTCACTACTGCTATAGGATGGTCTCATACATCGATCACATATTTTCTTGTACATAATTTATCCCCCTAACATGTATTAGCTTATTTACACTTTATTGAACAAAATAGTAAAACAGAACAGATCTTTTATAATTGAAGGAATTAATTACGAAGGAAGTGGACAATGTTACGAGTATTTACGGTGTTATTCATTGTTACGGGTCTTGGAGCAATTGGTTATGGTGGATATCAATTATTGAAAACAGAGCTTTCCGTTCAAAACAATTTAGAGGAAGCAAAAGAAGTAATTAGCCAAAAACAGGCTAGCAAAAAACCTACTGAAAAGGATATTCAGTCATTCTCACCTCAAGAAGGAGATGTTGTCGGCATTCTCTTCATTCCAAGAATCGGAATCGAAACGCCGATCGTTGAAGGAACAGACCCAGACGAATTAGAAAAAGGTGTTGGACATTTCGCTACTAGTGCATATCCTAGACAAAATGATCAAGTTGTATTATCTGGTCATCGGGACACCGTTTTTCGTAAAATGAAGGATATTGAAATTGGAGATATCATTACTGTAAAGCTGCCTCATGGAGATTTCTCCTACAAGATCGCTCATACACAAGTAGTAGGGGCAGATGACAGAACGATCATTAAATCCACAGCCCCGAATGAGGAGTTACTGTTAACGACGTGTTATCCGTTTAACTTTGTCGGCAATGCACCAGATCGGTTTGTCGTGACTGCTTATCCAATCAATGAATAAATAAAAAATAGACCTTTGATTATCATCTTTTCATCCAATCAAAGGTCTACTAATCTTTTTGTCTGACTCTTTTATAAGAAAGTCCTAATATGGTTCCAGTTGCGAGTAAACATGCACCGATTAATAACCAATTGAACGTGTTAGTTGCGGTATCGGGTAACATTACACCAACCGGCACATCGCCTTCCACATATAAGTAAATTTGAAAATCACATGTTAATCCCTGATACTCATTTCCCAGTTCCATTGGAATTGTTACATGAAATGTCAGGGTTTCTTTTTGTTTACTTTCTAGCAATCTAGGTGCTAGCTTTGAAAAATTGTATAATTTCCCTTCATAAATAATTCCTTTGGAATCCTTTACAGTAAGATCTAACTGTTTATAGAAGATTTCTGATCCTGATAGATACTTACTTGTTGTTAAGTAATTAAAACTATTTTTCCCGTTGTTACTGATTGTTAAGTTACGAGTAACAGAATCACCTGGTTTCATGTTAGTCAAGTCAAATAATACTTTATGTGGTTCGGTTGCTAGATCAACCTGTGGTATATTGGTGTTTGTCTCACCTAACACCGAAAGCGGTTTAACTAGAAAAAGAAGTATTAATAACAAAGTCATAATTCTCATAAATTGAGTGCCCCTTTAAATCAATCTAAGAGAAAAGGTGGGATACCCACCTTTTCTAGTTACCTATTGATTAGTCATTAACTTCATCATTTTCATATTTTCCATCACCAGTAGTTCTTGGGTTAGGCATTGAATTTCCATCTGCAGAACCTTGAACACCGTTATTTACAGCACCATTACCATGGCTAGTATCAACATGTACGCCATCCCATTGAGTTGCTTCTAGGTTAAAGAAGAAGTCAATTTTGTCACCTTGATATTTGTTTTGAACGTAAGTACCATCAGCATTTTTATTTGTTTTGTCATTCTTGAATGTGATTTGGATAAATACATCATCACTATCAGGAGGAGTTACAGGAATACCTCTCTTGGAAGCATCTGCAACAACTAATGATGCTAGATTAATACGCCCATCTGCTCCTAGATAATCACTATGAACTTTACCAGAATAATTACCTGATACTAAATCCGCAAGAGTTAACTCCTGACCCGAGATAACAATGTTATTTCTTGGCTCCCACTTTGTTGATTCCCCATCTACTGATGCGAAATTAACGACAAATTGAGATAAAAACTCTAAGTCAGTATTCGTGCCACCATTTACAGCAGTAGTATCGTCAATAAAGTTTGCAGCTGTAGTATTTAGTAGTACTTCCTTAATCGCTAAAGTTCCCTTATTGTTTAACTTAAAGATTCTTTGTACATTATCCCCAGGCTTCATGTTTGATAAATCAAAGCTAATTGGTTTAGAACCACTTCTACCAACTTCAAGATCTAACGTACCAGCTGCAAAATGGTTGTTTACAGTTGCAGTATCGTTAAATGCTGCCCAAGTTCCCCCACCTACTAATGATAAACCTAGTGCTGCTGACGCTACTCCAAGACCTAATTTTTTCTTAATCGTCATGATTTGTTTCCTCCCGTTTTCTCCCTCTTACAGAGGTATGTAATTTTTTATTAGAACCCTTATGTTTTACATAAGGAGATCAACCATAATTAAGCTGTTTTTTCTGCTTGACTATCTGTTTTCTTAGGATCTAACTCTCTTAACGCACTCATGATACTTACTACCGAATAAGCTAGAAGCAAAACTCCTGGTATGATTAGTAGAATCGCTGTGCCTTTGCTTGATTTTGCAAAATCTATGAAATATCCAATGAATGGGATAGTGAAACCAGTATATTTACCAATTACATTTTGTGATAGAATTGGCTGACTATCTAAATCTTCGTTGTTATCGCCTTTCGTTTGAAACATTACTTGTTCTCCTTGTGCAAATTTATCTGTAATTCTATGTGTAACAACATTTCCATCTGATTGAAGGAATGTGATAACATCATCCTTTTTCAACTTACTAGTATCATCCACAGGTTTTATCGCAATAATTGAACCTGTTTTAAATGTTGGCTCCATTGAACCAGAAAGTACTGTCTTTAACTCGTAACCAAATACCTTTGGTTCTCCACCGGATGCCTTTGATGAGATTACTAGAAAAATCATAAAGATTAGTAGTACAAACAGGATTCCTGTCGTAACATTACTCGTAATTTTCAAGATCTTTTTTGCAGTCATTTTATCACCCTTATTATTTACTTTAATAAATCTACTAGAATCGTTTTACCAGGAGATTCATTCCCAGAACGGTCTATCGTTGTAACTTTGAAGGTGGATATCTTTCCCTTATATTCATCCAAAGAATAACTGGTTAAATCCGTAGTTCCTTCTATTAATTGCACTACTGAGGAATCACTGTTCACTAGGTAAACTTTTACGTTGCTAAAGTCAGGGTCTGTTGGGTTCTTCCAACTAATTGTTCCTTTCGCACTATTACCTTTTGTATCTAGCGCTAAGTCTTCAACATCTCCTGGAGGTGTTTTATCCTCTTCCAACTTCGTAGTTTTAACTTTTATTTGTACCCCTTCAGATTCTCTTCCATCTTTACCTACAGATTTAAGAATGTAAGTATATTCAGTATCCGAAGTTAGATTTACATCTGTAAAGGTTGTAGCTTTTACATCTTTTGCAATTGGTGCTGCTGCATTATTTTTATAAATATTTATGTGACTGAAGTTATCTCCTGTTGGTAATGTCCAACTTAATGTAATAGAATCGTGAGTGTGTGATTCTGTTAATCCTGTTACTTCCGATACTTCAACGCTTGGAGTAGGAGTAATTGGCTCAGTATTAGCGCAAGATGTTACAGAAATTTTATGGTCACTTTTAATATACGTGTATCCATTTTCGTCTGGATTATTTTTCGCTTCGTGACCTAAAGGTCTTCTTACGAAAAATTTATATAATCCATTTTCTGTTACATTTTCTTTAATAACTCCCCAACTTTTTTCACTAATATTAGGTACATTTCCGGTTGCTACCGGTTCTCCAATTTGGATCCCATTGTTGTCAACTTTGTACAAGTAATATTTCCATGTCGAGAATGACATTGTTTCTCCGCTATTAAAGATAGTCGTCATAACCTCGCAACCATTTACTTCAACTACTGAGCTATCAAAGCTTAAGGAACTCTTATCCCATTCATCATTATCAGGCGGTGCTCCTGGATCCCAACTTACATGCAAATGGTTTTTAATTCGCTCAATGTCATTAAAGTAAGCTCCAGTATCTGATGTTGCATAAGATAACGTCAGGATTGATACATACCAAATCGCTAAAACCCGAAAGAGTATTAGTAGCTTTTTACCTTTCCTTCTAAATCTCCTCATCCTCGTGTATCTAATAAGTATCCCTCCCTCACCTCTGCCTAGTAGAGACCTTGCTTTCTTATGTAGGAAAGAAGGAAAGAAGTTCGAAAACTTTATTTTCATATACTTCAACTTCCTTTTATTCTTTATTTAGAACCGAATTGTTCTCTTTAACGAACTTTACAATCTGAGTATAGCCCCGTAAAAAAGAAAAGAAAACCCCCAAATTCACTCATTTTCGTTAAAAAGAACACACCATCTCTATTTATCTCCTATTTCCTCCAAATATCTCATTATTTTGTTTTTTATAAAGAACATTATGTTTTATATAAAGAACACCACAAACCAAAAAAAATGCTAACTCCTATGAGTTAACAGTCCTCTTTACTTCAATATCTCGATTAATTGTTTAAGCTTTTCTTTATTGATATTTGCTTTACTCATTTCAATGGCAAGCTCGATTACTTCCTGATCTAATTCCTTTAGTGAGAGTTGTGGCTTCGTTATCTTTGAATAGATAACATGTGGTTGTACTTCCAATGCTGCCGCTAGTCTCTCAATGACATCAATACTGGGATTTTTCTGTATCCCTCTTTCAATAAAGCTTAAATACGATTTAGATACGCCAGAGACTTTCGAAAGCTCACTTAATGTCATTCCTTTTTTCGTTCGAAGATCCTGTATCTTTTTCCCATTCACGTTGTCTCCTCATTTCCATTTATTTCGTTCTCTGAAGTTGTTCTCTATAAAGAACTAATATTTAATACAGTATACGTTATACAAAACTCAAATGTAAAGCAGTCAATTGTCCCGAATAGGTTACCAATAAATAGGACTAACCTACTGAAAATAAAAAAAGAACCACCAGCACTCGCTGATAGCTCTCTCATTTCAATATTATTTCACTTCCACCCAACCGTTCTTAATTGCCACAACTACAGCCTGCGTACGGTCATTTACGTTCATTTTCGTTAAAATGTTACTTACATGGTTTTTAACCGTCTTTTCACTAATGAATAGTGATTCTCCAATCGTACGGTTACTTTGTCCATCTGCAAGTAACTGAAGAACTTCACACTCACGACGAGTTAACAAGTGAAGTGGACGTCTGATTTCAATTTCTTTTCTACCAGATGTTTTTGAATTTGCAGTTGTTGCTAAACGACGATATTCCTTCACTAGGTTATGTGTTACTTTTGGATGTAGGTAAGAACCGCCTTCTGCTACGATGTTTACGGCATCCACCAGCTGCTCTGCATCCATTTCTTTTAATAGGTAACCTTGAGCACCAGTTTTTAATGCATGTGTGACATAGTTCTCATCATCATGAATGGATAAGATGATAACCTTCGTATCTGGAAATTCTGCAATCAGTTGTGCCGTTGCCTCTACACCATTTAATGTTGGCATATTAATATCCATGATCACAACGTCAGGTTGATGCTTTTCTACAATGGCAAGTGCTTCTGAGCCATCTTCCCCTTCTGCAACTACTTCAAAGTTCGTTTCAAAATCTAAAATACGCTTTACGCCTTCACGGAATAGCTGATGATCATCAATAATTACGATTCTTGTTTTCTTCATCTGTTTCGCCCTCCCAAGCATTTTCCTTTATACGTTTAACGGTACTGAAATGATAATAATCGTTCCTGAACCCACTTTAGAGTCTACAGTTAACTGACCCTCTAATAGCTCAACCCGTTCTCTCATTCCAATCAAACCGAAGCTTTTTTCTTTTGTTTGTTCTATATCAAAGCCTTTTCCATTATCCTTAATAATTGCGATAATTTGGTTTCTTTGTATTTCTAATTTTACCGATATCTCAGATGCGTCTGCATGCTTGGTCGCATTTTGAACAGCTTCCTGTATCAACCTAAACAGTGCAACTTCCAATCGCGAAGGCAAACGCTTGTCTATTCCAAAATGGACAAACTTTATCTCTGCTTGCTTATGATAATCCTCAATTGTGTCTAAGTATTTTGCCAAAGTTGGAACCAACCCTAAGTCATCTAACGCCATTGGTCGTAAGTCGTAAATAATACGACGAACTTCATATAAAGCATTTCGAACCATTTTACGTAAGCTACGAATTTCTTCCATCGCTTCTTCTCCGCCACGTTCACGGTATACCCGCTCTACTAAGTCAGATCTCATCATCACATTTGCAAGCATTTGAGCAGGTCCATCGTGAATTTCACGTGAAAGACGACGACGTTCATCTTCCTGTGCTTCAATAATGCGTAACCCAAAGTCTTGTTTTTGTTTTGCATCTTCAATTAAATCCCCAACAGCACGCAAGTCTGTATCTAAATAGTTTAACACAACCGAAATCTGCCCAACTAATGCCTCAGCACGTTCAATCGTCTCTTGCAGACCAACTAAACGTCTTTCAATTTCATCGCGTCTGTTTCGAAGTTGCTTTTCTCTTTGACGAATGACAGTAAGCTCCATTTGAATGCTGTGAGCCTTTTCATAGGCCTCACGTATTTCATCTTCCGAATAGTTTTTAAAGTGCTTGCTAACCTCTGAAAGCCTTTTCCTTGCAAATTTAGCATGTCCCTCTAGGCGATCGCCTTCCTCAATGGTCTCGAGTACTTTAGGCTTGATCGATTTCAACTCATCAGCAAGTGATTCAAATTCCTTTCGTGACTGCTCACCAATTCGAAAAATTTCATCTTTACTTGTTTCTACGGTACTCATCATCTTCTCTAAGATGTTATCGAGCATTTTACTATCGAACTTCGTCTTTTTTGTAGACATGTATATATTCCTCCACATTAACAGTACAAAAAGAACGTTAATATTACTAGCAACTTCGTACCCATTTCTCTGTACTCTTATTATAGGACAAAGGTTTCATATAAACCATGCTTTTTATTTTAAATTCTTGTAACAAAATATTCGTAACTGTCAGCACTTTTATGTCGTCTAATGGTTATGATTTGAAAATATATCCTGCTTTAGGAAAATTAATTAATTGAAGGTAGAACGATGTCGATTTATAATGTATACAGTATGTCCTTTTTCGACATAAAAAACAACCTGTCCACCCTCTAAATAGAAAGGGAGGAAAGCATGCTGCTAAGCTACAAAACAATAAAAGGCAATGGCGAGCACGAGATCATTATTGAGAAATCTCGTTTTATTTGTTATATAGACCGTGCAACAACAGAAGAGGAAGCACAAGCATTTATCTCTAGAATAAAAAAAGCAAACGCAAATGCGAACCATAATTGCTCAGCCTATCTAATAGGAGAGCACGACCAAATCCAAAAGGCAAATGATGACGGGGAGCCAAGTGGTACTGCAGGTGTGCCCATATTAGAAGTATTAAAGAAAAAAGGGCTAAAAGGCACAGTTGTTGTCATTTCAAGGTACTTTGGTGGCATAAAATTAGGTGCCGGGGGACTTATCCGCGCGTACGGAAAAGCTACATCAGAAGGAATAATTCACACTGGAATTGTTGAACGTAAGCTTATGAGGATTATGAGTGTAGTCGTGGATTACACATGGGTTGGTAAGATTGAAAATGAATTGCGGTCCTCTGAGTATCAAGTGAAGAGCGTGAATTATACTGAGAATGTGGAATTTGAGATATATGTGGAAGAAAACAGAACAGAGTCGTTTTGTGCGTGGATGATTGAGTTGACGAATGGGCAGGGTGAAATTATTCAAGGCACTTCAGAATATCTTGAGAAAGAAATATAAATTTGCTTTAATGACCTTTTACAAAGCAAAAAAGGAGAAACTATGGACAGAACTTCGTACAGAATACAAAAAAAACAAAATAAAAAGTCCCGTAAAAAATTAAAATTTATACTTATTCCTTTATTACTCATTGTACTCGTTGTAACTGGATATGGCTCATATCTAACATATAAGTTAGCAAACGCTACAGCTGATGCTCAAAAACCATTAGAACGTGGAGAGAAATCTGAAAAACGTGAAACGCCGATCGATCCGGCAAAGGATAACTTTTCAGTATTATTCATTGGGGTAGATGAACGTGAAGGCGAAACAAATAGCCGATCTGATGCTTTAATTTTAGCTACTTTCAACAAAACAGAGAAAACAGTTAAGATGGTAAGTATTCCAAGAGACTCAAGGGTAACCATTCCAGGTAAAGAAAGAAAAGATAAAATTACCCATGCTCATGCTATAGGTGGGGCTGATTTAACTATAGAGACAGTTGAGAATCTTTTTGATGTTCCTGTTGATTATTATGTTAAATTAAATTTCGATGCCTTTATTGAAATAATAGATGCACTAGGCGGGGTAACTGTAGAAGTACCAAAAACTTTCTCTGAACAGAATAGTAAGGATGAAAAAAATGCTATCACCTTATATGAAGGCGTACAAACTTTAAATGGTGAAGAAGCTTTGGCATTTGTTCGTATGAGGAAAAAAGATCCACTTGGTGATATTGGTAGAGGTGAAAGACAAAAACAGTTGATTACAGCAATCATTGAGAAAAGCGCCTCCATTTCATCAGTATCTAAATACGATAATGTTATCGATAGTATTGGGGATAATTTGAATACTAATTTTAGCTTTGGTAACTTAATTGCACTTCAAACGTATTCAAAAGCTCTTAACTCCATAGATTCATTAAAATTAGAGGGTTATGACAATAATATTAATAGAATCTATTACTATGAATTGAAAGATGAATCTGTTGAAGATATTTCCTCTCAATTCAAGCAGCACCTAAATATAAATTACTAATAAAATAACCATTCCTATTTTCATTAAGGAATGGTTATTTTTATATTTTTCTGTTAAGAAAGTGACCATTATTTTTTTATAAGGTTTCCAAAAATCACATTATCCGAGATTTCTAATTGTTGCATTGCTTGTTCATATTTTTTTTCACACTGTTTTACATCTATCTTATTATTGCGATTAACATCATAACAAACACCATTTTCAAAGATTCCATCTAGTGATGAATCATAATAGACTTCACCATCAGTAAAAGAGAGATCACGAAATACAGTAAGCCTATTTTTTTCATTGAGTAAGTTCTCCCCCATAAAATATTCCCCATTAACTTCTATTCCCAAGAAATGCATGAGCGTAGGGGTTAAATCTATTTGTCCACCTACTTGAGAATAAACACCTGCTCCTTGATTATCTGGAAGATGTATGAACAATGGTACCTCTCTTGTAATTTGTGCATAACTAAGTTCACCTTCATTAATTCCAAGCAGTTCAGTCATTCCTTCGGTACTCTTTAATGTCCCACTATCATGATCACCATAAATAACGAATACGGTCTCATTCCAGAGGCCTTCTTGTTTTAACTTTTTAATTGTTTGACCGATAGCATAATCAACATAGTGAAGTGACTGAAGATAGTTACCAAAGTCTGTCCCCTCATAAGAACCTAATTTTAATGTTTTATATTTTTCAGCAATCGTAAAGGGATGATGACTAGATAACCCAACCACAAAGGCATAAAAGTTACCATCTACTTTAACCAATTTATCAATAGCCTGTGATAACAGACCTTCATCTCCCAAGGTCCATCCTACTACTTCTCCGGGAGTAAAATCCTCTTTACTAACAAATTCATCTATCCCAATGTTTTTATACATTGCATAACGATTCCAAAAACTTGGCTCATATGAATGAAAAGCGATTGAAGTGTAATCATGATTTTTTAACACCATAGGTAAGGAATTGAATTCATTTCCAGCAAAACGGATATAAACTGACCCTGTCGAGACTGGATACAGTGATACATTCGATAAAAATTCCGCATCAGATGTCCTTCCCTGTGCTACTTGGTGATGGAAATTCTCAAAGTACATGCTTTCTTTCATTAAATCGTTAAGATTAGGTGTAATTTCCTGACCATTAACACTTTTACCGATTACAAAATTTTGAAATGCTTCTGCTTGAAAGATAAATACATTTTTATCCTTTGCTACTCCAAAATAGTCTGTTTTTTGTTTTTGTAGTTCTTGATGTTTTTGAAACCATTTTTCAACAAACTCTTCTTGGGCTGCCGTAATCACTTTCTTATTTAATACATTGTCTTGAAGATACTTATATGAGTCGTGAGCATGAAAGCCTAATAGTCCCACAACATTATATACAGATACATTTGACCAGTTATTAATAAATAAGTTTTTTCCATATTGAGTCACATAATGGTTAACAGGTGTAGTAAAGGCAATGTATCCTATTACGAAAGCTAAAGCTGATAATACCAGTCTTGGAGTGAACTTTGATCTTACCTTACTATTTCTTACTTTATATACGATGTAAATTCCGAGTGGGATTGTAATAAGCAAGTCCACAAAAATTAATAAGTCCCCTATTCTAAAGAGATTAAAAATGCTATCCCATAAATCTGATGCTTGACCAGCCTGAAATAATACTGGAACGGTAATTATGTCATAAAAATATCTAAAGTAAATAACATCAGAAATTACTACAATTGTAATAAATACATTTAATACCATAAGAAAAATCAGCTTGTATGTTCGAGGCAAGAGTAATATCCAAAAAGACAATAATAAAGCGCTTCCGATACTTACCATAATCATAGTTGGCTTTACAAAAACTAACCCGGTATACTTTGCAAATATATAAACTTTGACCATGAACAAAGCAATAAATATTCCGTAATCAAGATTTCTTAGAATAAAAAGGATAAAATCTCTTACAACTTTTTTAAATTTCCCCTCTGATATAGTAGAACCCATTTATTCTCCAACCTTTATTTATTATTTTTTTCCTCAATAATGGAGATTAGGTGAGAAACCATATAAAAACCTTCTGAACGAAGGATTTCCCTATCCGTGTCAATCCTACTAACAATCTCCTCATCCACTAATCCAATTTCCTTTGACTTTCTCCAAACATCCCCATCTGAAGAATGACCAAGTATCTCAAGAAAAAGGCCTAACACTTCATCTCTGCGCATTGTCGCCTTCGAAGAAAGCTCTTCACGTTTTGCATCCAAAATTGGTTGTATTTCTTCGTATCTGTCGTTACTAATCCTCTTAATTCCTCCTTGGACCATGTTAAATAAACTTTGTTTTTCAAATCTCTCGTTTTCCTTTAAATTGTTCTCATAGCCACCTACTAGTAGCCCGTAAGTTAATAATTTTGATAAAGCTGTATAATACCATTCACCTTTGTAGGGAAATTCCAATTCAAAGGGATAAAGTCTTGCCCCTTGATCTACTAGTTTAGCTTGTAACTCGCTTATTATATTTTTACTCTTCGACATTTCCCTAAAAGATAAATCACTTTTTACTGATAGAGCTGCTGCTGTTCCTGCGGCTTGTGCAGAAGTCATTCCAGTTGGAATAATTCGTGCACTACCTGCAGCCAAAGAAGAATAACCTGATGCTTTACTTGCAACTAAAATATTTTCAATTCCCAAAGGAATTAATGAGCGAAATGGAATCGAGTATTGTGTTGGCTTTGTGATCACATAGCCATAATCATTAACCGAAGTTGCCTGTACATCTACGGGATAAGACCCAAAACCGATACGGTCCCAATGATCTTTATTACCCCATACATCTGTTATGGGTAATTGATACTCGGATTTAACATGAATGGTTTCTCTCACATATAGCTCTTTTGGAAAACTTGAAATCTTTGCCTTTTCAAAACCTGGAAATTCTCTTCTTAAATAATCAACAATATTCTTAGTCTCTTTCTTCCCTATATCTATTGCATATTGTTTTGATTTTTCATCTAATCCATTAATACCAAATATCTGCAAGGCATTTATGTATATTGTTCCATCGTTTTGTTTTGCAATGTTCAATCCTCTTAGCCTTGTATTTGGGTTAGAAGGTTTATAAAAATGGTGAAGTGTACTGAATCCCCATGCTACGGAACTAGTAACTTCGGCTTCTCCAAATGTTTTCTTTTTTGCAGTTTCTTTAATTTGATCCCAATCTATATTCTTTAAATGGATCATGAGTGTTACAGCCATATTCTTTTCCTTTTCACCGATATCCTCCCCACCAACAAAGTAAGGAACACCCGCTTCCACAGCTAATTCTGCATCTTGTGTAGAATCTATAAATCTTTTAGCGTAATAAGTGTGGTGGCCATTTTCATCAACAACCTTGACACCTAATACTGATTTGCCATCATTATCTAAAATTACTCCATCTAATTCCGTTGTTAGGGATAATGAGATGTTTTTTTCTTTTTGAATGAGGTAAAGAAAAGCATCTTTTCCACTCTTTATATCAAATGATACCTCACCACCAACAAGCTTATGCCATTCTTCAAATATCCCAGCATTCGCAATTTCCCCGTTCATATCGAAGCTAAAATCAATAAAATTCAGCATTCCATACGTCATAACTCCGCCTAGGCCGTCTCTCTTTTCAATTAATAATGTCTTTGCACCATTTCTAGCAGATGCAACAGCTGCGGCGACGCCTTCAGGTTCTCCACCGACTACTATCACATCAAAATTCGTTTCTTTTATATCCTTCCTATATTCCTTTACAGGGATTGTCAATAGGTTTGTATGAGCTTCCCCAATAAATATACTTAATATTATGAGTGCGACCATTGTTAAGATTGATGGAAAATAATAACGTTTCATAAATATTTCTCCTGTTTTTCTTCTATTATTCCCTTATATCATCTAATCAATAACCTATATTCCTTAAAGGCTTGTTTTAATGTGTTTACTATATTAATCATTCATAATCTCCTAAAATTATCCTGATATAAAGCAAAAAAAGAGTTATTTCCAGTTGGAAATAACTCTTTTTTACCTATAATTTCATTGTCATATTTTGAATACCTTTAACAATTTTCATAATCGGCCGGTAGTCATTACCTATTAGTCCAATCTTTTCAACTGTGATTTCAATAGCTAGCATTAACACCAGGATAACTAGGAACGATTCCCACATAGTTGTTTTAGAGAGTAGAATAGCAACAATACCAAATAATGCACTGATTCCATAAATCACAAGAACCGTCTTTCTATGACTATATCCCACTTTTAGTAAGCAATGGTGTAAGTGTGATTTATCGGGGGCAGATATTGGCTGCTTATTGACGAAACGTCTAATAATAGCAAAAAACGTATCAGAAATAGGAACCCCCAATATAATAATTGGTACTATTAGGGAAATAAATGTTACATTTTTAAAACCTAATAAAGATAGGACTGATATCATATATCCAAGAAATAATGCACCGGTATCACCCATAAAGATTTTAGCTGGGTGAAAGTTATAATACAAGAATCCCAATGTGCTAAATAAAAGAATAAAACCTAAGCTGGCAACAAATAAATTACCCATAATGATTGCCATGATAGAAACGGAGATAAGTGCGATAGACGAGACCCCAGCAGCAAGACCATCTAATCCATCAATTAAGTTGATTGCATTAGTTACACCTACAATCCAAATGATTGTCAAAGGGATACTGAAAATACCAAACTCAAGTCTCCCATCAAATGGTAGGTTAATATATTCAACTTGAATCCCTCCCGTAACAACAATAATTGCCGCAATTACCTGGCCAATTAACTTAACCTTCGCTGGTAGGTCCTTTATGTCGTCTAGAATACCTGTAATCACCATAACCAAACTTCCTAATAGGATAGGAAGCAAAAGTGAACCTTCTGGACGTAATATTAAGATCCCTACTATAAAGCTTATATAAATAGCTAAACCACCAAGTCGTGGCATAATCTTTTGATGTACTTTTCGATTATTGGGTTGGTCTGTAGCTCCAATTTTAAAGGCTAATTTTTTTATAAAAGGCGTTATGATAAATGAAATGATAAGACAGATAATACAGGTCAAGTAAATCATATAGACCCTCCTATTAAGATACAATTGGACAATCATTATTATCCATTAGTATGAAAGCTTACCAAAGGATTATAACACAATATGATAACATGAAGCACAGTAATTTTTCCAGAGAATTATATTCCATAATTTGACGAATTAGATGATTAAAAAGTTATATTATTATGAATAATTATATTCTTCGTTATTAATTAAAATTATTGGGAAGGCAAGTAACCAGTTATTCTATTTAAAAGTGCAGCCATCTGAGCTCTTGTAATGCCTTCAATGGGACGAAATGTTCCATCATTAAAGCCTGAAAAGATTCCATTTTTGTTCATTGTCGCGATATCATTGTATGACCACCTTGTATTAACTATGTCTTTAAATGGAGAAATTGCTACCTTTTCCTCATTTAAATTAAGAGCTCTTCTCAATACAACAGCCATCTGTTCCCTTGTTAACTCCTCTCCCGGTTTAAACTTTCCAAGTTCTTCTCCTACAAATAATCCATGTTGACTAGCAATTTCAATCTCCTTTTTTGCCCAATAAGTGGTTGATACATCACTAAAAGAATTTCCTATTGTAGATTTTGGTTCTAAACTTAATGCACGTACTAAAATGACTGCTGCCTCTGCTCTAGTTAGAGGGTCATCTGGAAAAAAACCAGTAAGGGTTTTCCCTTTCATCCACCCTTTTTCATAAATAACTTTGATATCCTCTTCTGCCCAATGTCCAACTATATCATTCGGTCCTTGCATCTCTCCATAATGTCCTGATAACCATATTCCATATTCATTCCAAACCGCTGTATCTTCCTGTCCTAAGCTCCAACTGCCCGTTCCTTTTAGGTTATATTTGTGTATAAGATCAACCTTAGCCTGAATAGAATCATTATTCTCATACCAAACATGATACGTACCCGGACCCAATGTTCTACCTCCTACTACCATAGTCGAGTCAGTACTATCAATAGTTATTGTTGCTTTAGGAGATTTATACTTCTCGTCAAAAATTACTTTTCCGCCATATGTATCCAACATTTTTTTTACCTGTACTTGCGAGATACCATAACCACCATATGATTTCCCTTCAATCCAGTATCTACCAAAAAAGGGTATGCCCAAAACAATTTTATTATCTGGTACCCCTTGATTAAGTGCATATTGGACTGATTTTTCTACCCAAGGCAAGCTGGCAACAGGACCTTCTGGGCCACCTGAATAACTTTCATCATATGCCATAATTACCAAATAATCAGAATAATTAGCAAGCATCTTATAATCATAGGAACCGTGCCATCCTTTCGTCCAACCATTCGGATTTGCTGAAACCGCTACCGATATTGTTCTATCTTTTGGGATTTTCGAGCGTAATAATCGGACGAAATCTGTGTATTGCTGCCGATCAACATCTGTTACATTTTCTATGTCAACATTCACACCATCTAGGTTGTGGATGATAATTGCATCTGCAATTTGCTGCGCTAACTGTTCTCTATTATTTAATGCAGTCCTCCCCAACTCACGATCCCAGTGGTTACTTATAAAGGGTACAACCTTTATCCCTTTTGCATGCATATCATTAATGAATTTAGAATCCACTTGATAGGTTAATTGCAGGGAACCATTTGAATTTAAATCAAAATAACTTGGTGAAACCGTGTTAAGATTCCCTTTCGCTTTTTCAACATTACTTATAAAGGTGTTAGTACTTCCATAATATAAATATGTCATATTGAAATCGACTTCATGGGCCTTTGCTTTATGATAGGGTAAGGAAGCAAAAAGAAGAGACCCTAACATGATATTTACTCCAATAATCTTCTTATTTGGAAGGTGTTTGTAAATATAGTCACTAACATACTCTCTTAAATTTTCAATTCCTTCTTTCGTTTTTAAACCAAATTCCGTTGAAACCTCAGTGGAGTTATTATTTATATAAACTACAAGTATATGCCCATTATCTTTCCTAATTAATCTATGCGTTAAGAAAATCTCTTCCATACTCTCATTCCTTATAATTATTTGTATCCTTTATAGTTTCAGTATGAGGTTTTTTTTATTCAAAATAAGAATATTCATAGCTGTATAAGAGTTAAAAAGATATGCAAACATTGCCATACACTAGCTAAGAATGATTTGATATACTCCACTATACAGAGCTTTTACTTGCAACCATCACCTCTGAGCTCATTAATTAGGGAGTGATTCATTTGAAAAAAATGATAATATGCATGTTTCATCTACTAATAGTTATAAATCCACTAGCAATTCATGCAGCTGAGCCAAATCATTCCTTCCCAGCTATTATCACATTCACAGATGAAATTGAACCTCAAATTATTCAGGATGTAGGCGGAACAATAATAGATACTTTTAATAGTATTAATGCTATATCAGCAGATGTACCTTCTTCATCAATTGAAGTTCTTAATAGCCATCCATTAGTCGAGAAGGTTGAACAAGACCTTTCGATTACTCTTGATTCACAAGTAACCGATTGGGGAATGGACAAGATTAAGCCTGAAAACTATAAAGCCACAAATTTAACTGGAAAAGGCGTTAAAATAGCTGTTTTAGATACAGGTATAGATACAGAACACAAAGACCTAAAGATTCAAAATGGCATTTCATTTATCTCAACTGAACCAAGTTATGATGATTTGAATGGACATGGAACACATGTAGCAGGAATTATTGCCGCATTAGATAATAATTACGGGACGAATGGAGTTGCTCCTGGCGCAGAAATCTTTGCCGTTAAAGTATTAGATAAGAATGGCGAAGGTAGTCATTCTAGCATCATTGCCGGAATTGAATGGGCAATCAACAATAATATTGACATTATTAATATGAGCTTGGGGAGCCCTAATGGCTCTTCTGCGTTGAAATCGATTTTAGACAAAGCATATAGTAAAGGGATTTTAATCGTTGGAGCATCCGGAAATACAGATTCTCCCCAATTACCTGAAAAAGACAATGTTCAATACCCTGCAAGATATAGTTCTGTCATAGCAGTGGGAGCTACCGACATTCATAATAAACTAACAAGCTTCACGATGTATGGAGTCTCCTTAGAATTTGTTGCTCCAGGTGATCAAATTTATAGTCCCTACTTAGATAACAAATATATATATAGTAGTGGTACTTCAATGGCTAGTCCTTATGTTGCAGGGGTTCTTGCATTATACAAAGAAGCTTATCCGTCTAAAACAAATGTAGATATTAGAGGTATGCTTAGAGAAAGTGCAAAGGATTTAGGTCAGACTGGAAAAGATATATATTACGGCTACGGTTTGGTTCAAATGCCAATAGTATCAGAACCTACTAGCAGTAATACTTTTAAGGATGTAAAGGCAACAGATTGGTTCGCTAATGATGTTAAATCTTTGAGAGAAAAACATATCGTAAACGGTTATCCTGATGGAACATTTCGCCCAAATGAATATATAACTAGAGCGGAAGCATTATCTATGATCGGGAATGCCATTGGCCTTACAGGGGGAACTCGTGAAACTAGTTTCATTGATGTATCTCCAAGTTCTTTTGCATCAGGATATATTCAATCTGCATTTGAACAAAAAATTGCTTCAGGTTTTCCAAATGGCTATTTTTACCCGAATGCTCCAATTACTCGTGGCGATGCTGCACAGTTTTTCGTCCGTGGTTTCCAATTTCCACCAACAGATGAACCTTCGTTTAGAGATGTTAAACCAGAATACTATGGATTTAGTGGTGTAAATAGTCTAAAAAAGGCAGGAGTTACAGGTGGTTATCCAGATGGAACCTACAAGCCAAATAATAAGATTACACGTGCCGAGTTAGCAGCTTTTTTAGTTAGGGCATTAAATATATAAACATAAGTCAAATATAATGGGGAAAGCACTTACTTTTTAACGTGCTTTCCCCTGTGTTATATTAATAGGGGAATTTTAACATTTTTCTAATGAGGAGTTTATACAATGGACTTAAAAAAAGTTATGATATTCGGAGTTCCATTTTTACATATTACAATGGACCAATTTGTGGAAACAATTAATGAACACGTAGAGAAAAACGAAAAAATACAAATTATTACAGCTAATCCTGAAATAGTAATGAAGGCAAAAGAGGATTCCTATTATAAAGATCTTCTAATAAAGGCTACTTATGTAACCCCTGATGGAATCGGAATTGTTAAAGCCTCTGAAATTTTGGGCGACCCGCTTCCTGAAAGAGTGGCCGGATATGATACGATGATTCGTTTTCTAGAATTGGCCAATAAACATAACTATAGTATTTACTTGCTTGGTGCCATGGAGGAAATTCTGAAAGGCGCCATACATACAATAGAAACACAATACCCTAACGTTAAAATTGTTGGATCACACAATGGTTATTTTGACTGGAACGATCCATCCATTCCTAACGAAATTATAAAGCGACAACCGGATTTTATTTTTGTTGCACTCGGAATGCCTAGACAAGAAAAATGGATTTCTTATCATTTTCATAAATTTGATAAGGGCATATTTATGGGGGTTGGTGGAAGCTTTGATGTTCTTTCTGGAACGATAAAAAGAGCTCCTTTAGTATGGCAAAAGTTAAATCTTGAATGGTTATATCGATTAATGAAGCAACCATCTCGCGCAAAAAGAATGGTAGCTTTACCTAAATTTGCATATGAAGTAATTCGAGAAAAGGTAACAAGAAAAAATGAGTAAACGATTATTAAAAGGTACTTTAATATTAACTGTTGCCACACTCATTTCTAAAATAGTTGGAAGTGCATTCCGAATCCCCCTCCAAAACCTTGCCGGGGATGAGGTATTAGGAATCTTTACGTTGGTTTATCCACTTTACATGGTAGCTCTCATATTATCAGTTGCCGGTATACCAATAGCTATATCCAAATTAATATCAGATGCACTTGCAAAAAATGAAAATCAAAAAGTACATGATATTTTCAAATCAGCTAGCATCCTATCAGTTTTGTTCGGTGTAACTAGTTTTCTTTTTATACTATTATTTTCAAACATACTCGCTGAAGTTCTAGGTGGACAAAACACAAGACTATCTATCATTATAGTATCCATAACTCTCTTAATAGCCCCATACATGGCTGTTTACAGAGGTTACTTTCAAGGATATGGAGACATGCAGCCGACAGCAATCTCTCAAGTACTTGAACAGTTAACTCGTGTATTTCTTATTCTCATAATAGCTTATTTCACAGTACGACAAGGCTTTGCTGCAGAACATGTTTCCGGTGGTATCATGATTGGTTCCTCAATTGGTGCAATGATATCGTTATTCTATTTAAGACATCTATTTACAAAAAGAACATCAATTCCAAAAGTATCACATTATGAAAAAAGAACATTCCTCCAAACAAGCAAACAAATCTTAATAATTTCAGTACCTATTGCCATTGGTTCTATTTCAATGGCACTTCTTAATCTTGCAGATTCGATTTCAGTTCCTTTAGCTTTGAAAAGTTGGAATATCCATCAAGGTCAAGTAACTCATTTATTCGGAATATATGGAAGAGGTCTATCTCTTGTTCAAATTGCTACAGTATTCTCAAGCTCAATCATCATACCTCTCATCCCTCTAATTGGGATGAGTATAGCGAGTAATGACTTACAAAGCTCCAAAAATGCAATTGAACGTTCTTATACCTTAACACATCTTATTTCTTGGCCTATCGCTTTCGGTTTATTGTCACTCTCGGTTCCAATAAATCTAGCCCTTTTCCTTGACCTTCAAGGAAGTGATGTCTTGGCTGTTGTATGTTTTAGTTCCGTATTTACTTCTTTAGCCGTTTTAAGTACTGGGGTACTTCAAGGACTTGGGAAAGCCAAGCATGCAGCATATATTATTCTCATTGCATTTGTATGCAAAATCATTCTTAACATTTTTCTAGTCAATTACATAGGTATTATGGGTGCAGCACTTTCTACCTTATTTGTTTACATTCTTATTACATTTGTTAATTCCTACTTCATTAAGAAAGAAATAAATTTACAACTTTACCATAAGAGAATTTACATTTTCATCGTATCATCTATACTAACAGGACTTTTAATCGGGGTCCCTACATCATTTATTGATTTTAAAGATTGGAGTAGGTTTTTATCACTGTCATATATTACGATTTCGAGCATAGCTGGACTAATTGTTTATGTTGGACTCTTACTCTTACTTAAAGGGATAAACGGGAATGAATTAAAGGAAGCAATTGGAAGAAAATCTTTATTTAGGAAACGAGGTTTTTAAAGAGTGAAATAAGCCTATACTGTTAAAAATAGCAGTATAAATCTGCGATTTTAGGGGTGTACTTTATGTTATTTTTGACAATGGCTTTCTGCTTTCTCTCCTCCTTGCTCTTAACTCCTTTGATACGGAAGCTTGCTATAAAAATTGGAGCCACTGATCAGCCTAACTCTAGAAAGGTTCACACTAAGGTGATGCCTCGATTAGGTGGACTTTCAATTTTCCTTAGTACACTATTTGGCGTTTTATTACTCCAACCGGATAATCGGGATATCGTACCTATTCTTTTAGGTAGTTCAGTTATTGTTATAACTGGTATCCTAGATGATTTATACGAATTGTCTGCAAAAATTAAGCTTTTAGGTCAATTAATTGCAGCCGGTATTGTAATATCAGGGGGGATATACGTTAAATTAATCAACCTACCCTTTGATATCGTATGGCATCTTGGTATCCTAAGTATTCCAGTTACAATTGTTTGGATTATTCTAGTTACTAACTCCATTAATCTTATTGATGGACTGGATGGATTGGCCGCCGGTGTCTCAAGCATTGTACTTTTAACAATTGCTGTCATGGCTTATCTTAATCTCAATAATCTGGTGTTTATCATAAGTTTAATTGTATTGGCAAGTACTCTCGGGTTTTTACCGTATAACTTTCATCCTGCCAAAATTTTTATGGGTGATACTGGTGCCTTATATTTAGGCTTTATTATTTCAGTTATTTCATTACTTGGCTTTAAGAACATAACTACTGTTTCATTAATCATACCAATCATTATACTAGGTGTTCCTTTATCAGACACCTTCTTTGCGGTTGTTCGTAGAATCGTAAATAAGAAACCATTATCAACTCCTGACAAATCCCACATCCATCACTGCTTTATTGAATTAGGTTTTTCGCATAAAAAAACCGTTTTATTAATATATTTACTAAGTGGAATTTTCGGTGTGGCGGCTATTATTTTTGAACGGACAACCCTTTGGGGATCCTTCTTGGTTATTGGCATATTATTGGTATTTATCGAGCTGATTGTCGAGTTTGTTGGCCTAGTCGATAAAAACTACCGACCAATTATCAACTTAATTCAAAGGGTTTTAAATACAAGATAATATTTATTAAAGGAAGCATTGGGAGAGGAATTTATGAAAAAATGGCTTTGGATTATATTGGGTTTTTCTTTAGTAATAACCCTACCGTCTATCTATGAAAGGCATAGCGAAGAGAAAAGCAATAATCTATACGAGACAATTCTTCCCTATCATGAAATTGCTGAATTAATTGATGGTGGATTGAATAAAAGAACTGTCTTCGAAGAATTAAAAAATTCTGGTCTTACTTCAATCAGCTTAGAAGCAGAAACATTGAAATTGTTAGAGCAATTTGGCAAGGTATCATTACTAAACCGAGAACAATTTCTAGAGCTAGTAATTGCTAGTAACTCCAAAATCGACTTACCAAAAGAACGTGGTACCTATGTTTTTATCAATGAAGAAGAATATTTTGATGTTGAACCATCCATTACTAGAATATTTCCTGACATCCAACTTATCGAACATAATAATCATAATTATTATTTCATACCTGGCAATCCTGAATACATAGAAGAGTTACCACTTGGATACTCAAGTGAGGCAATAACAGAAATAACTCGAGCAAACTTCAACTTGATACCTCGTTTTCCCGAAAATATGTATATTACTAATTCTAACGAATTCATCTTTAAACAACTTGTGGAAATAAAAGGGCCATTAGTCACAAAACTTCTACCGTCCGGAAAAGAAATAGTTGGATATCCGGATAATATGTCTAAATGGGCAAATGAGTTTCGGAAGATTGGTTATACTATTCTTTCAACTGAATTTAATGAGCAAAAGGGGTTTACAACCTATGCCTATATGATGGATCTAAACGTAGTTAGGTTACATAGTTTAGAAATGGAGGAACGCACAGAATCGCAAATCATTGATACTGCTATTCGTGCTGTTAAAGAACGAAATATACGAGCTTTATTCTTACATTTGTATGCAGATGATTCTAACGAAAATAATTTTAAAGATAGTACACTCTTGCTTTCGAAAATAACAAAATCTATGCCTACACAATTCAACTTAGGTAATGCTTCTACTTTCCAATTAGATAATCAATCTATTTGGGAGAAAACTTTTGTTATATTCGGGATTGTAGTTTTTATCATTCTCTTTGCTAAATCTATATTGGATAGAAGGTTAGGAATCTTAAGTGTAGGAATTACAATTTTCCTTTCAATTTTCTATTTAGTTTCAGGCATAAGCATCTTAGCTAAAATTCTTGCTCTTTTAGTTGCTATCGTAACAGCAATTTATGCATCAATACCACAAGTAGATGCTCGAAATATGATACTAAATTACGTGAGATCTATTCTTCTATCCATAATAGGTATTTGGTTACTTGTAACATTACTATATGGAAATGAATATTTATCACATGTCGGCAGTGGGTTTAGAGGGGTAAAGCTGCTCTACACGTTACCTATCTTATTTGTCATATTCTATGTACTTACGATATATGCAAAGCAAGACCGATATAAATTGAGTAAGTTCATCCTATGGCTTAAAGCACCCGTGAAATATTGGCACTTAATACTATTGGGTATATTAGCTATTACTGGCCTGTACTATATAAGTAGAACCGGGAACGCTGCATCCGTTAGTAGCTACGAACTTTTCTTTAGACAAAAATTAGAAGAACTTCTATATGTTCGACCTAGAACTAAGGAATTTCTTATTGGGTTTCCATTATTTTTAGTAGGTATATATCTTATTCAACATGGTAAGAAACTAGGATATATCTTACTAATTCCAGGTTCAATTGGATGGTTATCTTTCGTTAATACTTTCACCCATTTACATATTCCTTTACACATTTCTTTATTACGAAGCCTATACAGTCTTGCGTTAGGTCTTGTAGTTGGTGGGGTATATATCTTACTATATCGAACTGGAATTTATTATTATTCTAAAGTGAAGAGGAAGGTGGAACGATGAAGATTCTTCTCTCAGGCTATTATGGTTTTAATAATATAGGTGACGAAGCCATTCTGTATTCTATCATTCAAGCATTAAGATATTATGACCCTACTATTGAGATAACCGTTTTATCAAATAATACTGTTTCAACGAGTAAAGAGTATGATGTAAAGGCAGTAAATAGGTGGAGTGTAAAGGAGATTTTCCTTGCCCTTCTCGAGAGTGATGGCCTAATTAGTGGAGGGGGGAGTCTTCTTCAAGATCAGACAGGCTGGAAAAGTGTTCCCTATTATACAAGTGTAATGTATTTAGCGAACCTTTTAAGAAAACCCGTCTTTGTATATGCACAAGGGATGGGACCAATAAACAAATCAGTTAATAAGTGGGTTGTTCAAAAGGTATTAAAACGAGTTAATCGGATAACGGTTCGAGACCAACGTTCAAAGGATTTGTTAGTAAACCTAAAGGTAAGAAAAGAAATAGACCTTGTACCAGATCCGGTCCTCGGACTTTCACCAAGCGAACAGGAAACAGACACTTGGTTGAATCAACAAGAAATATCTAATAAGATCATAACGGTGTCTGTTAGGAACTGGACGAGTGATTACAACTATTTAAAAAAGATCGCATTGGCTTTAGACCAATGTATTCAACAAGGGTATGAAATCATTTTCATCCCCATGCATGGTAAGCATGATGATATCACTTCAAAAAAAGTAGCGAATATGATGCATTCCACATCCCTCATTGCACCATTTGATGCATCAATACATGAAAAAATAGAAATGATTGGACGCTCAAAATTATTAGTTGGAATGCGATTACATGCATTAATTTTTGCTTCCATTACAAACACACCTTTTATTTCACTATCCTATGACCCTAAAATTGATTCTTTTACCGAACAAGCGAATCAAAAACTAGCTGGCCATGTTAGAGAGAATAATTGGAATGAACATACACTATACCAACAGATTATTGAGTTACTGAATCAAGAGTCAGAATATAAACAAAAGCTCCACTCAGCTGTGACTCCATTAAAAAATAATGCCCGTTACACAGCTAAAGAAGCAATCAACCTATTTAGTCCATCAGTAAGAGTTCCATATAAGATAAAAAAGAGTGAAAACTAAAGAAGTCGTTCTCTTTAAATGACTGTTTCGAACTATTATTAATACAAAAAAAAAGCAGTGGATTTCACCCCCGAAATCACACTGCTTTTTTTGAGTAAATATAGGGTGTTTACCACAAATGAGCAGTAAGTTTAATCTTTTCCCCCATAAATCATTTGACCCTCGGCACCATAAACCGTTACCTCAACGGGTAATTTTACTTTATCCTTCTGGAAAGTAACATACCAAACCCACAAATTTTCCCGAACGAAAAACTTATTGGGTTGAATATTGCCTTCACTATTAATGACAATGGTTTTTGCTTCATCTTCTGCAAACCCATATATTACTGAAAAATCCTTTTGAACATTATTTTTAGCTCGCCAATCTATCGGTACTCTGTCGCCTTTCTCCTCTTTAAACTCTTGGAAATCCAACGTTGAATTAATAATCTTTTTAAATTCAGTAAAATCTTCATTGGTAAGCACAGGAATGATTCCCGAACTACTCTCGGCAAAAACTAACTTTGAATTAGCATCAAACAAATGGATTTTTTTGCAATCACCAAATTTCACTGAAACTTCTTCACAGACTCTTTCTTCCAAGGATAAAGCGGGTATGCTAGAACTAGCAGGAATTGTAGGTTTAACAGGACTGATAGGACGTGATGCAAATAAATAAAAGACAATCAGTAAGCATATAGATAATGCTGCTAATATTATTTTTTTACTCATCTCTGCTCTCCCCTATTAGTTTTTGGGGGATACCTTTAACCTTAAACACGAAATGGATCCAAAGGAGTATCAGTTCTCTTAAAGTAATGTAAAATGGATTGAACAATCCGACTTGATGCCTTCCCGTCTCCATAAGGATTAGATGCTTTCGCCATTTTGTTATATTCATCCTTATCAATTAATAAAGTACTTGCCATATCATAGATCACATTCTCATCAGTACCTGCTAATTTCAGGGTGCCGGCTTCTATCCCTTCTGGTCTTTCCGTTGTATCTCTTAAAACTAGTACTGGAACACCTAGGGATGGTGCTTCCTCCTGTACCCCACCCGAGTCAGTCAAAATTAAATAAGCTCTTGAGGCAAAGTTGTGAAAGTCTAGTACATCCAGAGGTTCGATTAGATGGATTCTTTCGTCATCCCCTAGTATCTCCTCTGCAACTTCTCTAACTGCTGGATTTAAATGAACAGGGTAGACAACTTGAATGTCATGATACTCTTGGACAAGTCGTTTAATAGCCCTAAACATATTGCGCATAGGTTCACCCAAATTTTCACGTCG
The DNA here is from genome assembly GCF_016890225.1 of Bacillus suaedaesalsae. Lineage (GTDB taxonomy): Bacteria > Bacillota > Bacilli > Bacillales > SA4 > Bacillus_BS > Bacillus_BS suaedaesalsae. The sequence goes on from NZ_JAFELM010000039.1 coordinate 37,299, forward strand.
ATGAGCCGTTAAAAGTATCATTCTATCACTTTCGAGCTTAGTAAGCACTTCGTGATGATAAGTGTCTGATACGGTTGTCTTTAATGCATCAATTGCAGTATTACCTGTTATATAAATAGAACCTTCAGATTTATTTTCAGCAACTAAATTTTGAGCCGCCTTCTCAGTAGGAGCAAAATGTAAATCAGCTATTATTCCGGTTAATTGACGATTCATCTCTTCAGGGAAAGGTGAATATTTATTCCACGTACGTAAACCCGCTTCCACATGACCAACCGCGATTTGATTATAGTAGGCAGCTAAGCTTGCAACAAATGTAGTAGTCGTATCACCGTGAACCAGTACGAGATCTGGTTTAACTTCTTTCATGATTTTATCAAGGCCTTCTAAAGCTCTTACCGTTATATCAGTTAACGTCTGTCTATTCTGCATAATATTTAAATCAAAATCAGGTTCCACATTAAAAATTTCTAAGACTTGGTCTAGCATTTCCCTATGTTGCGCTGTAACAGTTACGAATGACTCAATATCTTTTGTATGTTTTTTTAATTCAAGTACTAATGGCGCCATTTTAACCGCTTCCGGTCTAGTACCGAAAATGGTCATCACTTTAATTTTATTAGTCATTCTTCCACCTCTTAAAATTGGAATCTTATGTAAACATAATTATGTTATCATATTAGCAGCACTAGTTTCTATTTATTTATCCAAAATAACGTTTCTCTTACTTAATTCAGTTTGTAACAGTTGCATTTGTTCTTTTGTTGGATGTTTTAAGTTAAACTCCCCTAATAAAGAAAGCCCCATTGCTACACCTGCAGCATCACCAAGGACAACTAAATTAGGATACACTCTCATTGCTCTAAACGTGTAGGAATCCATATTTGCTGCATACCCTGGTATAAGAAGATTACTAACATTAGGACTTAACAAGACATCATATGGTACATACCACGGTTCCTTAGGTCTTCCTTCTGATAGACTCTCTCCTTTTTCATAAGAATTTGAATCAAAATTATAGTAACCCAAGCCAACCCGACGATCATAATACCTTCTATCATTACCTGTTTTACTAACAGCCTCTTTGTTCAAAGCAAAAGACCCGTCAGGATTAGTAGAGTGGATACTTTCTCTAATGTATAGAATGTCCCCGACAACGGGCTCATGATCCTCATAGACTAGAGTAACGTTTGATAACCCAGGCAACCTTCTTAACAACTGAATAAATCCTTCACTGCTTATTTCCTTGATTGCCATCTCTCGTGCAATCTCTGGATCTAACAAGTGATTTTCTGGATAGTTCCCATTGTTATAAACCTTATCTCGCCATGATTTCCTTGCATCTACGTCATATATTAATAACATGTTCATCCACATTTCAGTTTCTTCAGATTGTTTCCACTTACCTGTGTAACCATCCTCCCCTCCATTATAGGGCTTTATTCTAAAATACTGATTTTGGTCACTATATTTTTTAAATTCGTTATCTTCATTAATTTCATATCCACCCAGAATCCCAAGACTGTTTTTGTGACTATAATAAATCAAAAATGGAGCCATTTCTTTTTTCTTCTTTTGAACAGCCTCCATATTAATATTTTTGACCTTTATCATAAGTCCTGCTGCCATTTGTTTCTCATCTTTATCGATATCGCCTCTTCCCACAACACCATTGAACAAACCCGATAAGGATATGAATCTTCCTGTTTCCGATGCATCAACAAAGTGCTCAGAGTGTACTACTATTGGTCTTTCTTCATCAAAAATATATCTGCTATGCTGATCTTTTATAAGTGGAAACACTTTAATAGAACTAATTTTATCTTTGCTACTATTTGTTTGAACTTCGGCAATATCATATTCAAACAAAATATCGATATTAGGGTGTAATTTAGTTAATTCTAATAAATAACTAGCCATATACGTTGGTGAAAACACAATGGAAGGCTCTTTCATAAACGTGTACATATTCCCACCTTGTGGATATGGATAATAGCTTGGAAGCCCTTTTGGGAGTTTGGATACTTTGTACTCTCTCACATCAAAGAGATTTTGGCCTCCTGCAGTTAATATACTCCCTAAATACCTTTCAGGAACCACGATTAATATTGAGCTATTCCTCTTTGTCACATCCGAGGCATTTAATGCAGTTGCTACTGCTTGAAGTCCTCCTCCATATATCACTAAATCATAATGTTCCCCATTAGTCTTACTCATTTTATGTATACAAAAATAAATGATCATAATCGATAGTAGAATAATCGAACATACTAAAATTAGATATTTTCTTCCTTTCAACATATAACCACCTTTAAGTTATTCTGTTTTATAACTAATCTTACCATTTTATAGGGTTTAATATCTATTTACCTTGAGGGTTGAGCTTGTCCCTAAATGAATTGATGAATTGAATATATAAGAGTATATTAGATGTTGGGTATCTTCATTCGAAGTTATTTTGACAGGAGGGGAATTATGGATAAGAAGATTAGTGTAATCATACCTATATTTAATACTGAAGAATTTCTTCATGAAAGTATTGGTTCGGTTATCAACCAAACATATAAAAATATAGAAATTGTGATAATAGATGACGCATCAACTCAATCATGCAAACAAGTAATTACTGAGATGACTAATAATGATAATAGAATCATTACATATGAGCTATCTGATAGACGAGGTGTCGGGGCAGCACGAAATCTTGGAATCAATAAAGCAACTGGTGATTACATCTACTTTTTGGATAGTGATGACTATATACCAGAGACTACGCTTGAACTATTAATATCTAACATAAAGGAATCCTCTATCATTACTGGATTAACAAAAAGTATAAATAAAATGACAGCAGATGATTTGAACCTAAATGAGAAAGAAACAGTTATTGAAGAAAATTGTTTTGACCTATTCAAGAAAATGTCAGCATTACACCTTTTAATCAAAAGGGATTTTATTAAGGAAAACAATATACTCTTTTCCGAAGAGGTACAGTTTTTTTCAGATTTAGGATTTATTCTGCCTATATTGGCAGAAAAGAAGAGCATACCATATGTACCTGATAGCATCTATTATAAGCGTACAAGAAATGATCCAATAACAAACCCTTCATTAATGCAATTAGATAACGAAAAACAAATGGTCGACTTTTTAAATATTTACACCCATTTAAAAAACACCTATAAAGAAAAATCTTATGCAGACAGATTTTTAGATCATTTGTTTTTAAATTATTATCGTCGTTCAATCATTGTGATCATGAATAGCCAAGAGAAAATTGAGCGATATTTTAACCAGCTTTTTATCTCAACTAAAAAGCTCGACTTTAAAAATATTCCTAAACAGAATCCAATTATTAATAAGGAACTAAAGGCTATTAAAAAGAATAATAAGGGCAGATTTTCATTTTTATTGAAATCACATAATTGGCTAAGCAGCCTTAAAACTGCATTATCAGGTAGAACAAAGTTACTAATTTATGTATACCAAAACTTTTTAATTAAGTTACCATTAAAAGAAAAAACCATTGTGTTTGAAAGTTTCCTTGGCAAGAATTATTCGGATAGTCCGAAAAATATTTATGAATATATGTATAAACAGAACACGGATTATAAGTATATTTGGATCTTTAATGAAAAACGTAATATACCTGGTCCTGCAAAACAGATTAAACGTTTTAGTTTTTCATATTATTATTATTTGGCAACGGCTAAGTATTGGGTAAGTAATTCCAGACTGCCCCTTCACTTAACGAAACGTGAAGGCAATGTTTATCTCCAAACTTGGCACGGCACTCCTTTAAAAAAGTTAGTATTTGATATGAATGATATTCACTCAGCAAACCCTAACTATAAATTACACTTTTATAAGCAATCACGTAGATGGGATTACCTGATCTCAGCCAACCAATATTCTTCTGACATTTTTAGAAGTGCATTTAAGTTTGAAAAGGAAATGTTAGAATATGGATATCCAAGGAACGATGCCCTTCATTCAAAAAATAAGGATGAGATTTCAAAAGAGATTAAACAAAACCTCGGTATTCCACTTACTAAAAAAGTAGTTCTATATGCTCCAACTTGGAGAGACGATGAGTTTTACAGTGCGGGAAAGTATAAGTTTAAGTTACGATTAAACCTTAAAAAGATGAAGGAAGAGCTAGGAGATGAATATATCATCTTATTAAGGATGCACTACTTCATTGCTAATAATATTGAAACTGATGGTGTTGAGGATTTTGCTTATAATTTATCTAAATATAATGATATAGCTGACCTATATTTGATTTCAGATATTTTGATAACAGATTACTCCTCAGTTTTCTTTGATTACGCTAACTTAAAAAGACCTATTCTTTTCTATACGTACGATTTAGAAAAGTACAGAGATACTCTAAGAGGCTTCTATATTAATATGGAAAATGAAGTACCCGGCCCGTTATTAATGACTTCAGATGAGGTGATTGATTCCATCAAAAATATTAATGAAGTCACAGAAAAGTATAAATACACATATGATCAGTTCTATGAAAAGATTTGCGGATGGGAAAAAGGAAATGCAACTGAACAAGTAGTAAAACGAGTCTTTAATGTTTAATTTTACTTTATAAATAAGCTCAATCTCTATTAAAATATAGAGTTTGAGCTCTTTTTATTATTCACATGGCGAAACAACACCATCTGATATTTTTCTCTCAATTAAAGGTATAAAAAAGATACAGCTACAAAAGCTGTACCAACTTCTTACCATGGTAGTTTGATTTGTATAGGTATTTCTCACCGTCAAGCCTACTAACTAAAAGAAAGTTGTACGTTAGGTACCAGAACTTATGCCATTCTCTTCTTACTGTTAGTAACATAGAAAACCCTCCCAAAGGTTTTTGCGATACTATACCTTATTACAATTTTCACATTTTTATATTTAATAAATATTAATGCTTGGTAAATTATTTATTAATATTTTGATTAGGCATAATGAAGGACATAGATTGCTATAGATATCCTTTTTATGAAACTTTCAGTTATAGGAAACAAGCAAAAACCACACTCAAAAAGTGTGGTTTTTTTAGGTAGCATTTTATTAATTCGCAGCTACACCTTGTCTTCTTCTTTTTAGAACTTCTTCGCGGTATTGCTTTTTCTTTTCTGGAGACATGGCTTTGAAATCCTTAAGAAATGCTGAATATTTCGGTAACACTTCATTAATAGCTCCGAAGTCTTTTACTTCACCGTATTCAATCCACAATACCTTATCACAAAATTCTTGTACTTGTTTAATGGAGTGGCTGATGAAGAAAATGGTCTTTCCTCTTCTCTTAAAATCATTCATTTTATCTAGACATTTATCTGCAAAGGTTTGGTCTCCAACAGATAGCGCTTCATCAATCACAAGTATATCAGGATCAATATTGACTGCAATTGCAAAGCCTAATCTTGATTTCATACCACTAGAGTACTTCTTAACTGGTTGATCAATAAAGTGTCCAATCTCAGAGAACTCGATAATCTCGTCTTCAAGTTCATTTATCTGTTTCTTAGTAAACCCAAGCATTAGTAGCTTTAATTCTATATTATCTCTACCCGAAAGCTGATTATTAAGTCCTGAGGATATAGCAATTAAGGACGCTTCCCCTTTCATCTCAATGTTGCCAGATGTAGGAGGTATAACCCCAGAAATGAGGTTTGATATTGTGGATTTACCTGATCCATTGACTCCTACGATTCCGATAACATCCCCCTGTTGGGCAGTAAAGCTTATATTTTGCACTGCATAAAAATTTTCGCCGTAACTTTTAGGCAGGAAAATATCTAATAACTTTTCAGATGCCTTTTTATATAATTTGTATTTCTTTGATACATTCTGAAAAACTACAGATTCCATACAATCACTTCCATATTATAGATAATCAACAAATTGATCTCTAAATTTATATAGCAAATAAGATCCGAATAAAAATAATATCAGTACTATTCCCCAAAAATATAAGGTATATTGAATATTTTCAATAAAATACCAAGATGTTCCTAATAAAGACGCCCTGTATCCTTCTACAATATAATAGAATGGGTTAATTTTCATAATTGTTTGTACCCATTCTGGCAAGCGATCTGGAGTCCAAAGAATTGGTGATAAATAAAGCAAGACACGCATAATTGCTTGTACCACCATCTGAACATCTCTTACAATCGTAGAAAGTGTTGAAGTAATAAGTGACAAGGAAATAAGTAAAGCGATAACAGCAAACATAAAATAAAATAATTGTACTAAATAGATACTTATTGTAAAATCATAAAACTGTAATATTACCAGGATAATACCAACCAATACCACATGATGATAAAACTTAGATATGATTACAAATGTAGGAATTGCACTGATAGGAAAGTTCATTTTGGCAATTAATTTAATCCGTGTATAGATGGACTTTGAACCTTGTATAACTGCTGGACTTATAAAAAACCATACCGCTATACCCGAGAGCATCCATTGCAAGTAAGGAATTCCATTTACGTCTTTCCCCTCAGTTATTCCATAACCGAATACAAACCAGTAAATACTGATTTGAATCATTGGGTTTATAATTTCCCATAAAAGACCTAAATAATTATTACTGTTTGTGCTTTTTAATTCGTAGATAGATAAACGAATAATTAAGTATATATTAGAAATTTGTTCCTTTAACGTTGAAAGTGCAAAACTCATAATAAAGTCCTTCCTAGGTTGCATTCTATAATTACGACAATTAAATACTTGGAACCTACACATATTATAATAAATTGCAGAAAATGATACAACATTCTGCATGGTAGTAACTATAATACACTATTACCCCTATAAAAGTTTTATTAAACTATTTCTAATGAAAAAGGAACCCTAAAGACTACCTTTCTGGTTCCTTTTGTTGTGAAGATATTTTATTTATTTGCAAATACTCTATTCACTACTCTCATTGTTGAAATGCCGGATTCTAAATAGGTAAACTCCTGATAAAATTCATCTAAGTTTGAATGGTCTAAGCTTCCATTTTGAATATTATCAATTACTCTAATGACTTCTTCAGTAGTTCGAACGATGGGTCCAGGTGCCTTTTGTTCAAAGTCAAAATAAAAGCCCCGTAACTGATCACGATAATCTTCTATATCGTAAGCATAAAATATCATTGGTCGTTTTAAATTCGCATAATCGAAAAATACAGATGAATAATCGGTAATTAATATATCAGCCATCAGATATAATTCACGGATATCTTCATGATTCGAAAAATCTAAAACAAACCCTTCGTATGTGCTTATATCCATATTATTTGCAACAAGATAGTGCATTCTTAAGATAACAATATAATCATTTTGAAGATTTTCTTTCATTTGATTGAGCTCTAATTTAATATCAAGCTTATACTTACCTTCTTGATCATATTGATTATCTCTCCAGGTTGGAGCATACAATATTACCTTTTTATTTAAAGGAATGTTAAATTTCTGCTTTAATTCCTTTATAGAAATTTCATTATTATGGACATATAGGTAATCATTCCTTGGATAACCTGACTCAATCACCTCTTTATCAAACTGAAAAGCCCTTTTAAAGATAGTGGTTGAATAAGAGTTAGGAGATACTAGATAATCCCAATTTGCTGCCTCTTTCGTAAACTCTCTTTTATACTGTTCTGTAGTTGTTCCATGCATATGGACTTCTTCAATATCCATTCCCAATTTCTTTAATGGAGTGCCATGCCAAGTTTGTAAATAAACCGTATGCTTTGGTTTTGGAATCCAAATGGGCATACGGCTATTTGTAACCCAGTATCGAGCATTTGCCAAAATAAATAACCATTTAACGGAGAATCGATTAACAGTAAGGATATCTTTATCGGTAAAATTAAGCATGTATCTAGGATCTATACTCCAATACATAATGTAATTAGGATAATTCTCTTTTAAATATTCATATATTGCACGTGGATTATCACTATACTGCTTACCAAGAAAACTTTCAAATACCACTAATTTTTTATTTGCAGGCAAAAAACCAACAAAAATGAATAGCAATTTATATAACAATAATATGATTTTACTTTTCTTAACTTGTTGGAGAATCTTTTTCATCGAAATTCCTAATTGAACGGGTTAATTCAATTAGTTCCCCCTCCCATTAACCATGTGAAACCTTAAATTGTTCCTCTTGTTTATATAGGTATGATACAAGATTTCGGCTTGATTTGCCAGTTGAGTATCGGTTCCACGTTCTCGCAAAATCCCTAATTTTCTTAAGGTCAAAATGATCATCGTTTATACAAGCAATGATATCCTCAGTATTATACACTACTGGACCAGGAAGCATCTCTTCATAATCCTTCCAAATTCCTCTATCTGTCTTATACTGCTCTAAGTCATATGAAAAGAAAATCATTGGCTTCCCTAATATTGAAAACTCATATGGGATGGAAGAGTAGTCTGTGATTAACAAGTCCGTAATTAATAATAGATGATTAATATCTGAGTAATCGGAATAATCATAAACAAAATTTGGATACTGACGATCAAAATCATTATCTGCTCTTATAGCAGGATGAAGCTTAACAATGACAACATATTCATCCTTTAATTGCTTTTGAAGTAGTTCAAGGTCTAACTTCATATCAAAATGGTTGAGTTGTCCATCTCTATAGGTTGGTGCATACAGAATTACTTTTTTATTTTTTAAAGAAGGATTTGTTCGGTATAAATTTGCTCGAATACTTTTATGAGCTTCAAAGTCATAAAAGAAGTCAGTTCTTGGCATTCCTGTACGTAATATTCGATCCTCAGACAAATCAAATGCTTCCATTAATATGTTAGCAAATGCATCTGACCCGACAACAACTTTATGGAAATTATTATATACTTTTTTAAAACGCATTTGAGCTCTAGCGCTTCTAGAGGCATTAGATTGATCTTTTAAACCGAAAGCTTTAATTGCACCGGCTGCATGCCAAAGTTGAATACATTCTACATCATCTTTGAATAAGACTGCTGATAAAAAACCATAATAATTATCAACGAATACTGTTCTAGAAGTTGCTAGGTGATAGATGGAACGGATAAAGCTAATTATGTCCTTTGTTTCAAAAGCAAGAACAGTCGCATTATCCACTTGACCTTTTATACTTTGAGGGTTTTTACTAAGAAACACTATTTTGCTTGCTACGTCTCTTCTCTTTAGTTCCTCATAAATATAAAGGTTATTTTGTTTGAATGAAACAACAAAGGTCACTTTGTCCTGTAATGGAAACAATTTAAAAAAATTGAACTGTAGTTTGAAAAAAATCAAATACAGTCCAATTATCAATTCTCTCACCATATTAAACTGAAAGTAAATCTTTCTTAATTTTAGTTGTAGAAATACCAATTGTACGTGGTAAATATACAACTTCACAGTAATCTTTTAGGAAATCAAAGTGACCTTTCCAATCGTCGCCCATTACAAATACATCAACATCATGCTTTTGTACATCCGTGATTTTTTGTTCCCAGTTATCTTCTGCAATTACTTCATCTACATAACGAATTGACTCCAAAATCATTTTACGATTCTCGAAGCTGTGATAAGACTTCTTATTCTTAAGAGCATTGAACTCATCAGAAGAAATCGCAACGATTAGGTAATCGCCCATCTCTTTAGCTCTTTTTAATAAGTTAATGTGTCCCCAGTGTAGTAAATCAAAAGTTCCATAAGTAATAACCTTTTTCATTATATACTCTCTTCCCTTCATTTATAATCTTAATCTGTATAGTCCTCGTTTAGATTCAATATCGTGTAATATAGTCTCAACTGTAAGTTAACATTTAGTGATACAATGAAAATAGCAATCTAGTATCATGTCGAATTAAATACAACTTTCATTATAAAACGAATGCTACAAAATTACAATTACATAGTTGCTCTTTTGTAAAAATCTGTAGGATTTTGTTGAACAACAATTTACATTTTAGCATCTGTATAATTTATAACAAGATGATTTTATTGTAAACATAACCTAAAATATCCAATCACAACATATTAAACGTAATTTCGTTTAAAAAAGTTACTAAACAATTTGTTAATTAAATAAAAAAACAAGCTATCATATATTTCGACAGCTTGCTTTGTTTTACGTACATTTATTTAATAATTGATGCAAATTCCCCAGAAACCCAACCTGTTTCTTTCATACCTGGAACATTTACATTATACCAAATTTGGCCATCAACAGTTTTTGTGACGTACTTACTACTGCTGTCCAGTACAATTTTCAAGTATGTTCCATTATTTACGGCTTTTAGCACAGATCCATTAGGGGTACTTCTAATGTTTAAGGTTCCACTACTTACACTTACTTTAAGTAAGTTTTGTACATCCAAGTAATCTCCACTTAACCATCCTAACGTCCCACCAACGTTGACGCGATACCAATCACCCTTAACGTCAGCATTGTGTCCGATTACAGTAACCTCTGTTCCTTTACTTATCTGTTTAATCAGTGTTGCTGGTGTTGCATAAGGCAGTGATCGGAAGTTAAGGTTTTCTGTATTAACCACAATAGCTTTGATTCCTGCTGGATAGTTAATAAACATATTTGGTGGTACAGGTTGTCCACTTGGAATATCACGACTATACGCAGGTGGCTTAGGTGGCGCAATTGTTGATACTGGTTTTTTATCATAGTATTGAGCATCAAACGGTTTTATTTGTTCCATTAAACTAGCAATACCATTTTTCCAGTTTTGATCAGTAGCATATCTGACATTCATTCCTGTTAAAGTCGGACCGTTATAATATTTTCCATTTGAAGTTAAATAATCAGTCTTTACTTGATATGCTACATAATTAATGCTGTCAAAACCAGTAGGGAAGTAATAAGCACAAGTAAATGGACAAGAATCATATGCACCATAACCAAAGAAGTTACGCTTATATTTCGTTAGTGTGGATGATCCCCACCCAGTTTCCCAAATTGCATGGGCAACTAGATATTGTGCATTTACCCCAGTTTTATTTTGAACATCAATAAAGTCTTGAGCATAATTTTTTAATAAACTCTCAGGTTTTTTACGATTAAAGAAGTCGACGATATCCTGCGCTGTGATGTTAGATATTTTACGTAGGTCTACTTCAATATAGGAAGTAGCAGCTACTTTATCTAACTCAAACTTTAAAGATGCAGCCAATTCCCCATCGTAATACTCTACAACAATTTCATGCACTCCAGACGTTAAATCTAAAGTGATTTGACGTTTCTTACCAGAAACATATTGCCAAGAGTCAATCTTTAGTACGCCATCGACCTTTACTCTAACACCGTCATCTGCATGAACAGTTATCGCATAGTCTCCAGGTTCTGTGATGTTGACTTTCTTCGTAAATCTTGCACTGAAATTATCCTTTTGTATAAAAGGAGATGGAGCATCTTGTCCCCAATAATAATCAAGTGTTTGAATAGGCTTTAGTGCATGTTTCCCACCCATAATCACAGGGTTACCATCTAGCGTACGATTGTTATAAAATTCAGCATACCAACCATCTGTTGTAGATATATCTTTGGCCTCACTATACGGTTGTAAGAATGCTTCTACTCTACTACCTTGTGATGCTTCTTTATATCTCACTTCGATTGTATGGATATTGCTGTTATTAATATTATCGATTCTTACCTTAACAGAGTCTTCTCTAAATCCACCGTTTGTGAATCGGTCGACTATCAATTCTCCATCAATGAATACTTGTACGCCATCGTCAGCTCCAGTTCGAAGCACATAATCTCCAGCAGCAATACGCTTTGTAGTCACATATCTTGCTGAGAAATTATCAGGCTCTACCTTTCCAGGCACTGGACTATTTGAACCGTTATTCTCTACTAATGCACCGTAATTCGTTCCAGCCTTTAATACTTTGGCCGCTATTGGTGTACCAGACAGAGTCTGGTTTTGGTAATAGTAGGCTAACCAATCACCAAAAGGTACAACATGGGAGAACACTAGTGCATTTTGATTGCCCTCTTTATAATTTGTAATGACTTTTTGCTCTCCTGCTGAAACATTAACAATAGCTTTATTAACTAGAGAATCACTCGAGTAATTCCATCTATCTATAACTCTACTATTATTAAAATCTACTGTTACTCCATCATCAGCAAATGTCTGAATAAAATAATCTCCAGCATTTAAATACTGACTTTGGTCAAATGTAGCTGTAAAATCATCCGGTTGTACTTCAACATGTGGACTTCCTAATCCCCAATTATAAGCAACCTCTTTTTGGATTGAGTTATAAACTGTTTTTCCTTTTTCAAGAGCAAACTTGATTTGGGAACCCAGTTTTCCATCATAATGCTCTACTTTTATTTCGTGTACACCCTGTGTCAAATTAATTCCAGCCTGCCGAAGATTATTAGACTCATAGTCCCATGAATCTATTTTCTTCTCACCATCCACATAAACACGAACACCATCATCAGCCCACGCATTTAACACATAATAGCCAGGTTCTGTGATATTCACTTTTCTCGTAAAGCGTGTTGCAAAGTAATCATTTCTTACTAACGGACTTGGAGCGTTATTCCCCCAATTTAAATTTAAATCCTGAATCTTACTATCTGTTGTTTTCCCACCTATAAACACAGGATTTCCGGAGAAGGTCGTATTATTATAGATTTCTCCTATCCATCCATCCTCGACAGATAGATTTCTAACTTCAGAGACTGGTAGTAAGTCAACGTTTACTCTACTAGAGAGTTTCCCTTCCTTATACTTCACCTCGATAATATGAATATCCTTCTCCCCAGTTTTATTCGCAAAAAGATCACGAATGTTCACTTGAACAGAGTCCTCTCGGTAACCCACTGGAGTAAAGCGATCTAATACAAGTTTTCCATCAATATACACCTGCAAGCCATCGTCTGCACCTGTTTTCAGCACATAGTCTCCAGCAGGAATTCTTTTTGCAGAGACATACTTTGCTGTGAAATGGTCTTTTGGTACCACACCAGGTACAGGACTTTCCTGCCAGTTGAACTCTTTCAGTCCACTATAACTGCCATTACCTTCTAATACTTTAGAGGCTACAGGAATGCCAGCAAATGATTCATTCGGATAATAATAAGCAAGCCAATCACCAAAAGGGACGATATTAGATAATAAGCTGGCCGTCTTCGATCCTTCTCTATAAAGAGTTGTTATACTGTGGTTACCCTCTTGTAGATTAGTAAGATATGCTCGATTAACTAGATTGGGAGAATAACTCCATCTATTAATCTTTTCTTCCCCGTTTACTTCAACTATGATTCCATCATCTGCTAGTGTCTGAATTAAATAATCCCCGCCATCAAGCATTTGAGATTGATCAAATTTCGCAGTGAAATTATCATATTTACCCGAAACAGGTCCACTTAATCCCCAGTTATAATATAGAGATTTTTCGGCTTTACTGAAGTCCGTTGGAATTTCCGATATACCGAATTTAACACGTGCATTCAGAATATTTTCGTAATACTCCACTTTTATGTCATGAGTACCCTTCGTTAATGGAAGCTTAACATTTCGATAACCACCAGGTACATACTTCCAAGAATCAATTACCTTTTTACCATCAACATACAACCTTACATTATCATCAGCCCATAAGCTCAAGGAATACATACCCGTATTGGCTATTTCTAATTTTCTTGAAAAACGTGCTGAAAAATAATCGTTTGGTATAGAAGTGCTTGGTGATCCTGCTCCCCAGTTATAATCTAAATTACCAACAGGAATAATCGCAGATTTACCACCTAAGATGATGGAGTTACCAGTAAAATCAGATTTGGGGAATACTTCTCCCACCCAACCATCTGCTGAAGTAATGTTCATCACTTCAGAATACGGCTGGATTTCTACGTTAATTTTGCTGTCAAAATATACGTCCTTGTATCTAACCTCTATCCAGTGATTCTCACCATTTACCTCATTATTATTAATTTTCACTTTAACTGCATCTTCTTTAAAGCTGCCGCTGTAGTTAAATCTGTTTATAACAAGTTTTCCATCAATATATACTTGGACTCCATCGTCAGCACCAGCACGGATTACATAGTCCCCAGGCGCAAGCTTTTTGGCTGTTGTAAATGAGACTGAGAAGTTATCCGCTGCAACTCTTTCAGGAACCGGACTGCCTGAACCATAGTTTTGTTCTAATCCTCCATTTGGAGTACCTTGAATAATTTTAGCGGCAACTGGAATACTAGATGTTGTAAGGTTTGGATAGTAATAAGCTAGCCAGCTATCAAAAGGGACTACGTGAGAATAGATGGCAGCACTTTTTACTCCCTCTCTATATTTTGTAAGAATATTATGAGTACCTGCACTTACATTAGGTAAAAGAGCTCGATTAATATTCGAAATATAGGAGTATGCCCATCGATCAATAACCCTTTTGCCATTTACATCAACCGTAACACCGTCATCCGCGAATGTTTGGATAAAGTAATTTCCATTTTCCAAATGTTGTGATTGGTCAAAATCAACAGTAAAGTTGTCAACTGTATTAGAGTCCCAGGCAGGCCCCCCATTCCCCCAGTTAAATTCCACAATCTCAGCCTTTTGGTTAAAATGTTTTGTTTCTGCCGATGTACTTACTTCTGAGAAAAACAATACAAAAAAAGCAGAAGTAACAGCAACTATCAATCTACTAATTTTATACCCCCCCTAATTTTCATTTAGGCTTTACTCTACTTTGTAGAGAAAGCTCGTATACTTGTAATAATATCATAATTTTCATGAGAAGAATTAACCATTTTCTACATATTTGTTTATAAAATCTTAAAGTTCAACAATATTTTTTATTACATTTTGTTTTCAAAGTGTTAGAATTTGTTACAATTTATCATAAAATACCGAATAAAGGTCAATATATATAGTAATCTTTAGTTCATTCATGTAAAATATGTTAGTTGTATAGTTATAATTAGCATATCTTTATACAAATGGAGGGGAACGTATTTATGAAAGGAATTATCTTAGCAGGCGGTTCAGGAACAAGACTGTATCCCATTACGAAGTCAGTTTCCAAACAGCTTTTACCGATATACGATAAACCGATGGTATATTACCCACTTTCAGTATTAATGTTAGCTGGAATTAGAGAAATATTAATCATCTCAACACCTCGTGATATTCCACAATTTCAGGAGTTACTAAAAGATGGAAGCGACTTAGGACTTTCCTTTACATACAAGGTACAAGAAGAACCAAAAGGACTTGCTGAAGCATTCATATTAGGTGAAGAGTTTATTGGTGATGATAATGTTGCACTTGTATTAGGCGATAACATCTTTTACGGGCAAGGATTGACCGAAACGTTAAATAGAGCCGGCAGTTTAAAAGAAGGTGCCATGATCTTTGGTTATTATGTAAAAGAGCCAAATGCATATGGTGTTGTTGAATTCGATGATAATAATAACGTTATTTCTATTGAAGAAAAACCTGAAAACCCTAAATCTAACTATGCAGTCCCAGGTCTTTATTTCTATAATAATGATGTTGTTGAGATTGCTAAAAATGTGAAGCCTTCTGCACGCGGAGAATTAGAGATTACTTCTATCAATGAAGAATATTTAAATAGAGGGCAACTTAAGGTTGAGATATTTGGAAGAGGAATGGCTTGGTTAGATACTGGCACACATAGCAGCTTACTTGAGGCAGGAAACTACGTAGAAGCCGTGCAAAACAGACAAGGGCTATATATCTCTTGTATCGAGGAAATTGCTTATCGAAAAGGCTACATAAATAAGGAACAATTATTAAAATTAGCAGAGCCATTGTTAAAGACAGATTACGGGCAATACTTAACTAGAATTGCTAATTCTTAAATTTTATAAAGAAAGTTGGGAGTTCAGATGAAAACATATTTAGTTACTGGTGGAGCTGGATTTATCGGCTCAAACTTCGTTCATTATATGCTAAATAAATATTCCGATATAAAAATAATTAACGTTGATTTATTAACGTATGCTGGTAATTTAGAAAATCTAAAAGAAGTTGAAAACAACCCAAATTACCGATTCGTTAATGCGGATATTACTAACAAGGATGCTATTGAACGCATATTTGCTGAAGAGGAAATTGACTTCGTTGTAAACTTTGCAGCTGAGTCACATGTTGATAGAAGTATCTCAGACCCTGAGATATTCGTAAAAACAAATGTGATTGGAACGACAAATCTTCTAAATATCGCAAAGCATAACTGGCTAATAGGTGATGATGAATTTAAAGAAGGAAAGAAATTTTTACATGTTTCTACCGATGAGGTATACGGTTCTCTAGGAGAAACTGGCTTTTTCACAGAGGATACACCTTTAGATCCTCATAGTCCATACTCAGCAAGTAAAGCATCATCAGACTTAATGGCAAAAGCTTACCATGATACATACAAAATGCCGATTAATATTACAAGATGTTCAAATAACTATGGACCTTATCAATTCCCAGAAAAGTTAATACCTCTTGTAATCAATAATTGCTTGAATAATACAGACATCCCTGTTTACGGTGATGGTTTAAACATTAGAGATTGGTTATATGTAGAGGATCACTGTAAAGCAATTGATATGGTCATTAATAACGGTAGACTTGGTGAAGTTTATAATATTGGTGGACATAATGAAAGAACAAACATCCAAATTATTAAAACGATTATTAACTATTTAAACGAGAAGGTTAATGGCAACATTACTGAGGATCTTATTAAATACGTAAAAGATCGTAAAGGCCATGACCGTAGATACGGAATTGATCCTACAAAAATTACAAATGAACTAGGTTGGGAACCTGAAACAAAATTTGAAGATGGTATTATCAAAACGATTGAATGGTATCTATCTAATAAAGAATGGATGGAAAACATCACAAATGAGACATACCAAGAATATTACAATAAAACCTACAACAAGTAAGAGAAGGGATTGCGATGATTAGAGGTTTAAAAAGTAAAATAAAAAACTATCTATTAAGACATACAATCAACGAGGTTAACGTTACAAGTACCAACATTAACATATCTGTTGGGAAACTACGTCCCTTTCCTCTTATAAATAGGTATGTAGTATTCAAGGATCGTCAATCTGGCAGAAGAATTGAGAAAAAAGTAAATGGTCAAACGGCTTCTTTACAAATAAGCGAACTACAAGATGTATCTAGTATGGGAACATTCGATGTTTACTTAAAGACTTTTCTCTTGATATCAAACCTGAAGCAGCGGTCTAAACATAGAAAAAAACTTATCAAAAATGATTATGAAGATAAGTCATTAAAGATAAAGGTTATTCAGACGAAAAACAATAACCTCTCAATAAAAGTGGATGAAATTCTGTTCCACCACAAAGTTGTTGACCTTAAAGCTTTGGGTGGTAATGTATCCATCCAGGGCCAATTGGTCGCAAACAAAAATATTGTCCCAGACTCCTTTGAGATTATATTTATCCGACGTGATAACAAGAAAAGTCATAGTTACAGACTTGATTTAAAATCATTAGAACATAATGTCTACGAATATTTTGGAATTCTTCCTATCAAGAAGATAAGACAAGATTTAGTAATGAACTCAAGATGGGATACTGTTATACAAGTTCGTGATGAACATCATACAGTTATTCAAAGAGAGCTTGTTAACTTAAATGAATATCGGGAGTTCCCAAGAGAAGAGCAAAGATATCTATTTAATATAGAAGATGAAGAAAATGTACTTGCCTTCTATGCAACAATGGGGATTCAAAGTTTAGCTTTATGGTATACCGATAAAGCCCAATTTGAGAAAACCTATAACATTGCAAAAGGGAAAAGTATTTTCAATGATACATGTGAGGATGAACCATTAGATTCTAAGATGGTATTCTTTGAAAGCTTCTTTGGCAAAAATTATTCGGGTAGTCCTAAATATATCTATGAAGAAATGTTACGAAACGAGAAATTTCGAGATTATACGTTCGTGTGGTCATATATAGGGAATAATCCAGACGAGATTCCTGGAGACCCTATACTAGTAGATCGCGAAAGAGAGGAGTACTACCGATATTTAGGAAAAGCAAAGTATTGGGTTAACAATATCTTATTCCCTGTCCATCGGAAGAGAGAAGGAAATCAGTATTTACAAACATGGCATGGTACCCCACTTAAAAAGTTAGGATTTGACATAGAGATTGAGGGTCCAGAGACATTAGCTCGGGAAAACTTCTATATTGAATCTCGAAATTGGGATTACTTAATATCTGCTAATCGATATTCTAGTGAAATATTCGGTAGAGCTTTTAAGTTTGATAAAGAAATTATTGAAAAAGGTTATCCATTAAATGATATCTTTTATGCAAACGATCTTTCTGAAAAAATTAAAACGATTAAGTCCAAGTTAAATATTCCATCTGACAAAAAAGTCATTCTCTATGCACCAACTTGGAGAGACAACGAGATGGTTGGGTCTTGGAAGCATTCATTTAACTTAAAGTTTGATTTAGAGCAATTCTACCAACACCTTAAGGATGATTATGTATTAATTTTACGTATGCATCATCTAGTTGCAGAATCTCTACATATAGATGAAAAGTACGAATCATTCGTCTATGAACTATCAAAGTATGATGATATTCAGGAACTTTATGTAATCTCGGATATATTAATTACAGATTATTCTTCAGTCTTCTTTGATTATGCAAATTCGAGAAAGCCAATTTTATTTTATGCATATGATTATGACCTCTATCGTGAGAATATAAGAGGTTTTTATCTAAATATGGAACAGGATTTACCTGGTCCGATTATCAAAACAAGTCAAGATCTATTAGACTCTATTCTCCATATTGAAAATGTTTCGAAGCAATATCAGGCTAAGTATGAGGACTTCTACAATACTTATTGTTATTTAGATGATGGTAATGCCTCAAAACGTGTAATTGAGACGGTATTTGATTAATTTAAGTTTAGAAAAAGGAACGTAAAGGTGTGAGTTTGTATTGAAGAAGAATGTACTAGTTTTTCCTTGTGGTTCGGAAATCGGGTTAGAAATTCACAATGCTCTAAAGTATGTGAAAAACGTGAAATTATTTGGTGCATCCAGCGTAGCAGATCATGGAAAGTTCGTTTACAGAAACTATATTGAAGGTCTCCCAAATATTTCTGAAGACAACTTTATTGAGGAATTAAATAATATTGTATCTGAATATAAGATTGATTATATCTTTCCAGCACACGATAGTGCCGTGTTGAAACTAGCTCAACATAGCGAGAATATTCATGCGGAAGTCATGACTTCTGCTAAAGAAACATGCGAAATATGCAGATCTAAGAAAAAGACGTATGAGTACTTTGCTGAGGAAGATTTCATTGCTCACATGTATACAAATCCTGATGAAGTAACTGAATTTCCTGTGTTTCTTAAGCCAGATGTCGGACAAGGTTCTAAAGGAATTGCGTTAGCAAAAGATCGAACAGAACTAGAATTCATTTTAAGCAAAAGTGAAGGATTGCTAACGTTAGAATATCTTCCTGGTAAAGAATACACAATCGATTGCTTTACAGATCGTAAGGGAGAATTACGCTTCCTTGGAATGAGAGAACGAATAAGAGTGAAGAGTGGAATTAGTGTAAACTCAGTAAACTCTAAGTACAATGAACCTGTTAAAAAAATTGCTGAAAAGATAAATGAAAAACTTAAGTTCCAAGGAGTTTGGTTCTTCCAAGTTAAAGAAGACATCAATGGTGAGTTTAAGTTATTAGAGATTGCTCCTAGAATTGCTGGAACTATGAGCCTTTATCGTAACGTTGGAATTAATTTTCCTCAACTTAGCATTCTAGACAGAATGGGATTTGATCTTGATATTATCGAAAATGATTTCACGATTGAAATCGACCGTGCATTAATTAACCGTTTCAAGCTAGACATTGAATATGAACGTGTGTATGTTGATTTCGATGATACTGTTACATTAGAAGAGAAGGTTAACCCACTAACGATGATGTTCCTATATCAATGCTTATCGAATGATAAAGAACTAATTCTAATTACGAAACATGAAAAAGTCATTTTAGAAACTTTAAAGTCATTAAAGATTGACCCAAATATGTTTAGTGAAATCGTTCAAATTAAAAAAGACGATGAAAAGTATAAGTACTTGAAAAACGATGTTCCTTCTATCTTTATTGACGATTCATTTGTTGAGAGAAAGAAAATTAAAGATAACGCCAATATTCCGGTGTTTGATTTAGATTCAATTGAATCTCTAATAGACTGGAGATATTAATATGACCAACAAACCAACAAAGTTTGATTCACTTATTAATGTTACACAACCTAAGCTTCCAGATTTCAATGAATTTACAAAGCATTTAAAAGATATCTGGGACCGGAAATGGTTGACGAACGATGGCCCGAAACATAATCAGTTTAAGGATGAGCTAAAAAATTATCTATCAGCTAACAATGTAGAATTATTTACTAACGGTCATTTAGCGCTTGAGATTGCGATAAAGGCTTTAGAGTTAAAAGGGGAAATCATTACTACCCCTTTTACTTTCGCATCAACTACTCACGCAATTGTTAATTGTGGATTAACACCGATATTTTGTGATGTCGACTCTACCACTTATAATATTGATGTTAATCAAATTGAAAAACATATCACAGATCAAACAAGTGCTATATTAGCTGTACATGTATTTGGAACCCCTTGTGATGTTGAGGGAATTCAAGAGATTGCAGATAAATATAATTTGAAAGTCATTTATGATGCTGCACACGCATTTGGTGTGGAAATAGACGGAAAGCCTATTGGTAACTTCGGGGATATTTCTATGTTCAGCTTACATGCAACAAAGGTGTTTAATTCGATTGAGGGTGGCTTATTAACCTTTAATGACGAAACATTAACGTCAAAGCTGAAAGCCCTTAAAAATTTCGGACTCACAACTCCTGACTCAGTTGACTATGTCGGCACAAATGCAAAAATGAATGAATTCCAAGCTTCCATGGGCTTATGTAATTTATCCAATATTGAAGAAGACATTGGCTATAGAAAGTATGTTTCAAAGTTATACACAGAGGGGCTAAAGAATTTATCTAACATCACACTTTTATTTCGACAGGAAAATATTAGACACAATTACTCCTACTATCCGGTATTATTAAAAGATGTAAAAATGAGAGATGAGTTACATGAGAATTTAAAGAAGTATAATATCATTACTAGAAAATATTTTTATCCATTGGTGAATGATTTTAATTGTTATAACTTTGATTCTAGCTTAACTCCGGTTGCAAAAAACATAAGTGAACGAGTTCTTTGTCTACCCATCTACTCAGACCTTGATCCTGAAGTAGTAAAGGCAATCTGCAACACTATCAGATATGAATTAGGTGAAATGAGCAATGACTAACTATAAACTCAGTGTCGTAGTGTTAGTTTATAATACTGAAGAATATATACGTGAATGTCTTGACTCGCTTGTCAATCAAACATTAGACGGAATAGAAATTATTATGGTTAACGATGAAAGCCCGGATGATAGTTTATCTATCATAGAGGAATATCAAAAACAATATTCTAATATCAAAGTCATTAATCAGAAAAACAGCGGTGGTGCTGTTGCCGGAAACAACGGTATGAAAATAGCTACCGGTGAGTACATTACGTTGATGGATTCTGATGATGTGGTTCCTCTTGATGCTTACGAGAAATTGTATAACAAAGCTAAAGAAACTGGTTCGGACATCGTTATTGGAAAGCCAAAGATCCTCCTAAACGGGGAAAAGAAGGATGTTCTTTATAAGAAAGAACAGTTAGTTTGGGAAAAAGAGCGAACTATCACGAACATTGAAGAGTTCCCTGATATTTTTTACGACGGATTTTACTGGAATAAAATCTATAGAAGAGAATTCCTTTTTAAGCATGAAGCATTCATGCCACCGGGTATGCTCTATGCGGACCGCCCTATGGTCCATAAAGCATTTCTATACGCAAACCAAATACATATCATTCCAGATGTTGTGTATTATTGGAGAAAACGTGCAGAAGATGCAGCTGCGAAATCGATTACCCAATTAAAAGGTGATATTAAAAATTTCTTAGATAGAATGGAATCCCTTTATTATCAACTTAAGTATTTTAATGATTTTGGAAATCCTTCTCTAACTGACCAGTTCATGAGAAGAAATTTAGACCGCCTCCTCTTCCCTATTAAAGGGATCCTAGAGGACCGTGAATTTAGAAATGTTTATGTAGCTGAAGTGAAAAAAGCTCTAGAACTGATTGAAAATGTATATGATAATGACCTTGGTATCATCAAAAATCTATATTTTTACATGATCTTAAATAATTTACGCGAAGAGTTAATGTACTACCTTGCGATTGATCCAAAGGGAGAAGTAATAGAGGAAGAAGGAAAATATTATTGGTCATTGCCATTCTTCCGAAATCCGTCAGTCGGAATTCCTGATGATTTATTCGAAATTAAAACACTCACAGCTAATATTATTAAGATTGATACAATCAAGGTTGTTAATTCTACACTTAGCATCCAAGGAGTAAAGGTACCAGATACGTTTAATGTAAACCAAATTAAATTAGAATGTAAATCACAAATCCATAATACTCCTTCTTATATTATTGACTTTACTAAACTATATAATGGTTATTCATTGGAATTTGATTTACAAAATCTAAATTCAAACGAACATATCTTTGATTTATATGAGCTAAGTTTAATTGTTGAATACAGTGATTATACAGATAAAATTAGAATGACAAAATCAATGCTAGCTTCTAAAACATCTCTTACATCTGAACGTGAAAATGATTACTATGTACATTTCACAAAGAAAAATAACTTGTCATTAAGAGTGAAAGGTTTCCAGAGTAAGCTCATCGTATCTTTGAATCATACAGGAATTAAGGTAAACAGCGATAGCCAAGATGAATTTATCCTTTATGTCAAAGATCGAGCGTCTAAAGAAGAGATCCAGTTTAAGAAAGAAGCAAATGGTGAACATCATTTAAAATGGTCACACTTCCTGGATCCGAATAGCTACTATAACCTTTACTTACGTGTTTCAAATAATAACTATAGGCTTTCCAGTCATGCAATTAAAGGATTTAGCACACAATCCTTAAAAGCACAGGGCATAGCGATAGAAATGTTTGAGACAACTAAAGGAAATGTATCACTTCGTAGTATCTCTACATTAAGTAAATTTGTAGGAACACTTAGAAAGATTATTTAAATATAAAGCTGACTCAATATTTGGTTGTTGAAGAGCACCATTGTTGAGTCAGTTTTTTATATAATTTTTTTTATATGTAACTACTTCCCTTTTACACACGTCTAATAATTGCTAGTATTTCCTAGTCTCCTACTTATTGACTAGATATAAGTATCTTGGTATTATAGCTAAGTTAAATATTGTAAAAAATATTATTATAGAATAGGATTTGGGGAAAATGACAAAACAACGTAACAAGACAAAAAAGCCAAAGAAATGGCTCTGGATTACATCGAGTATTCTAGGGGTTATTATATTAGCAATTGCTGCCTATGTGTATTCCATCTATCATTCCGTCCAAACCGCTGCTGATAAAATGTATGAAGCACCTACTCGTGAAGTTTCTAAAAAGCGTGAAGAGAAGGTTGAGTTTGTTAAAAAGGATCCCATCTCAATACTTATTTTAGGTGTTGATGAAAGATCAAATGATAAGGGTCGTTCCGATACAATGATCGTTATGACGGTAAATCCAGAAGACAAATCCATGAAAATGGTAAGTATTCCTCGTGATACAAGAACGGAAATTGTAGGAAGAGGAACTCAAGATAAAATTAACCATGCCTATGCATTTGGCGGGACTGATATGTCAGTTGAAACTGTAGAAAACTTCTTAGATATTCCAATTGATTATTATGTAAAAGTAAACATGGAAAGCTTTAAAGACATTGTAGATTCTGTAGGTGGAGTCAATGTGAATAACCCATTCGCATTTAGCGATGGTGGATTTACTTTTAATAAAGGTGAAATTTCTTTAAACGGTGAACAGGCACTTGCCTACTCAAGAATGAGAAAGAAGGACCCTCGCGGAGACTTTGGCCGACAAGATCGTCAAAAGCAAATTATCATGGGCGTCATTCAGAAGGGGGCAAGCTTCTCATCCCTTGGTAAGCATGATGATATCTTTGAAGTGTTAGGAAGCAATGTTAAAACAAACCTAACATTTGATCAAATGGTGGATATTCAAGCAAACTACAAAGAAGCACGTCATAACCTAGAGCAACTCCAAGTTAAAGGTGGCGGGGATACGATTAATAAAATTTATTATTATATTGTTCCTGAAGCAGAAAGGCTTGCATTATCTCAGGAGTTTAAAGAGCATTTGGAATTAGTACAAGGTAATTAGTTTAAGATCCATACTGCAAGAGTTCAGTTTATTAACTCATATTTCATTTTAAGATTAAGATTGATCTCTGATAGCAAAACTTATCTCCTTTATTGACTAAAATACTTTAGTTCATACAGAGAAAAATGACCTCACATATGAGGTCATTTTTCTCTAATTTACTTATATAATTTGGCATACTCTTCAAATCCCAAATCCAAATTAATGTATTCATAAGTATGATGACTCTCTTGCTTTTCTTTTGGTGGAATATCTAAATAATTTCCGTATACCGTCGATAAAAATTCATGTCCTAATTGTGGTCCATAAAGTAAAGTGTCTTCAAATTTATACAGAGTAGGTTTACCAAGGATTTCTTTCTTCATAATTTCTTTTAAACCCCAATTACCCATAAAATTCCCCACATATTTACTATTATCATAACTTGTTTTAGCTAACATTTTATTCCCATTATTATAAAGTTTATTGTTGTCAAATATTGAAAAATAATTTTGTGTGACCTTTTTAACAATTCCTCTTCTATTTTTTTCTGAAGCATTAAGCCAAATACCATATGTGTAAAACCTAGAACGATAATACTTAATTTTACTAGCAAGTTTAGTGTTATGAGCTCCATCGATAGGAAATATATCTATATAGATACCCTCAATTCTCTTTTCATTGATATTTTCAATTATTGTAGTATTATTGTTACAGAGTTTTATATAAAGGAAATCTCTTTTATTATTCCCATATCCAGCACTAAGACGAGTTAGATATGAAGGCAACTTCGAGTCTGGCAATTTAAGGAACTTTTCATATGAATCTCTTGGCATTCCAATATCTATATCATCGTCCCACGGTATAAACCCCTGATGTCTAACAGCCCCCAAAAAAGTTCCACCAATGATAAAATAAGTAAGCTTATTATCATTACATATAATGTGAAAATCTTTCACCATATTCAGTAGGCATCTTTGAATATCCTTCAGTTGTGTATCCATTTTTTACTTCCCTTCATAAGTAAACAATTATGATTATTAAGATTAGTACATTTTTGTTAGCTTATCTACAAAATTGTTTTTTTGATTATAATCATTAACAATTACCATGGCCTCTTCTAAGCTACTAACGCCATGGTAAGTCCTCTTTTTAGTAAGGTTAAACTTTGTTCTAAAGAAGTTACGAATGAAATTAAAACTTTTTTGGGTAAATAGAATTGTAAACCAGAATAATGTTTTAATAATCTTTAATGGCGAATTTAAATATGGCTTTACCTCTTCTATATACTCAACATTATGAGTTAACATATTGGCATATAGGTAAGACCAATTCATATCTTTAATCAACGATTCATACTTCATAGCTCTTAAAGCCTTAATGCATGACTCGGACCAAATTGTAGAAGCTAGCCATATCTTCGGAATAGTATGTTCCCATTTTTCCTCTGTGTTTAATGGTAATTGAGCAACATCCTTTATCCGTGCTTTATGAGACCCTCTTGCCCCCATACCTCCTGCACTTTTATAACTATAGCCACTAACCATTAAAGGAAACTCAATCCATACATGTTTTTTTATAACAAGCGCTAATGAAGTGGCATTAGCCATATCTGGACTAGGGCCCGGGAAGTAACTATTTGTCTTTTCATATACTTCTTCAAGCTTATCCTTTAGTACAATACCATGATATACCTTAGGAAGCTTATTTAATGTGGTTCCTCCTTTACGAAGGCATTTATTTAATTGTTCTTTAGCATTAATATTGTTTACCGATAATCTATTAAGTGGGAAACTAAGAGTTGGATATTTAAAAAACTTAAAAACAACATCTGGCCAATAGTAAATTGCAACAGGAAATATACAAGATTCTATCTTTCTTTGGTCAGCCCATATAACTACATCTAACATCTGCTTAGTTATAGTATCATCATCACCGATATAACAAACATATTTACCCGTTGCATTACTAAGTGCTAAATCACTATTCTCCGTTTGTGACAAATTATTTGTTTCATGAAAATATTTTATATTAGGAAAATTTAGCTTTTGTAAGAAGTGTAATATTTCTTCATTTTTCTGTGTATTATCTTGAATAACAATTTCAATTTCCGATGAATCAAGAGATACAATAGTTCTAATACATTCTTTAAGATAAATATAACGGTTTTTAGTAGGTATAATAACGCTTAATAAATAATTCAACGATTTACCTCTTTTCTAGATTTTATAATAATATTCAATATAGAACTTAACATTTCTCTATTAAATATACTGTATATAAAAATAATTGTAACTAAACCAAGTAATATAGCAGAAATCAAAGTGAGAAACAGATTTAAGTTGAATATTTTTATTAACTCCTTACTTCCAAATGCTATTAGTAAAGTTATTACCATAGGTAAAACTGTTTCGGAAAATAACCATTTTAATGTATTATTCTCCCCAATATATTTACTGTGAATGAAAAATAAATATAGAAATGTTGAAAGGATCATTTGGATGAACCAAGAAATTGAAGCACCTAATATCCCAAAATTTATAATTAATAATGGTGTTACTAATAATACATACGGAACACTACTAAACGTGAGAATATTGTTTACTTTTGTATTTCCAACAGAAAGCATGTATTCATATGGAATAATTTGAAGAGATAGGAAGGTGGTTCCTATAATAATATAGAAAGATGAGCTGTTAATTACTTGAACAATTTGAGGATTACCTGTCCAAAGTAATAAAATTTCCTTCGAAAATACTGCAATAAACACACCAAGAACTATAACAGATAAACCGACTGATTTATTAAATCTCAAGAAGCTTTCCCTAAGATCCTTTTTTCTCCCTAGTGTATAATATTGGGTGAACCTTGAAAATGCAGCAGTTGCTATAGCAGAAGTAAAAACAGAAGTTAAACTTCCTAGTGTAAATGCAATGTTATAAGCTCCTAGTGTAACTAAAGGCATATATTTACTAATTATAGTTTTATCTAATTGTGTATTGAGAACATAACCTATTGATATTACTATTAAACCTGTAGAAAACTTCCAAATATCCTTAACATTTTTAAAATCATTTATCGTCCAAGTTAATTTTATATTTTTGTTAAGTAATTTTATAACTGTAAAGCGTAAAATTAATAGATATAATAGGTCACTAATTATATGCCAACTATAGAATAATCTAATTTGAGGATCGATAAGCCAAATTAGAAGGACAGCTCCTGCATTCTTAAATATAGACCAGCCAATTATATATGCATTAGCCCTAACTTGGTACTCCATTCCAAACAAACACCCTGAGTATAAACTTGCTAATAACTGCAAACCAATAGATATACCCATCAATCGAATTGTAAATTCAACACTATTTATATCAATTGTTCCAACTTTAAGCCATTCATTAGCAATTAAATTAGCACTAATTGAACAAATAAATATAATAAAAAGGGCTATTCCTACATAAATTAACTCAATAGACCTCATCATACGATACTTGTAAAGGTTATTTTTATTGGTATCTTCGCCAGATGCAAAAACTCTACGAAGAGTTTTCGATAACCCCATACCTAAAATGTTTAGAACAGTTTGTAGGGTAGCAAAAAAGGTAATTAAACCAAATGCTTCTTCCCCAAGAAAATAAATGTACAGTGGAATAAAAAAATAAATTGAAAACATACTCCATAATCGTCCAAGTATGTTTGCGAGAATATTCTTGTACATGGATTCTTTCTCCTTAACTACGACATTCTTATTTATATTATTTGAAATCCTTACTTGGATATATAATATTCTGGATATAAATTTTCATGTTTTAGAATCCAGTCTTTCATTTCTATTACCATATTTTCATATGAAGGTATTATAAAATTAAAATCTTTTCTGTTATTAATTAACGTTTTATTAAGATTGACATCATTGCTTGGAATAATATTAACTTCACCTTCCCTAAGATGTTTATTGAATAGTGCTAATAATTCATATTTACTAATGTTTTCATTATTAACAAGATTGTAAATTCCAGTTAAGCTTGTAAACGCAGCACTTTCCATCGCCTTTGCTAGTGTTAAAGTTGTAACACCTGTCCAGATAGCTTTTTCATAGCCCATAATAGTTCCTTTTTGTTTCATAAACCAGTTTAGAAGACCAATTCCATTCTCTTTCATGTCTGGTCCAATAATAGAATTTCTAAATGTTAAGTTCTTATCATCACATATTTCACCTAAAGCTTTTGTTCTATCATAAAAACTATCTCCGTCATAGTTACTGTGTTCACTATATGGTGCATTTGCACCTGAAAATACGCAATCAGTACTCATATGAAAGAGCCTTGATGTAGTATTTTTCAATAGATCAGCAAGATAATGTGGGAGATAACTATTAAGATAAACCGCTTTTGAAGGTTCCTCAATACAAAAATGATTTAATATACCTATACAATTAATAACAACATCATATCTACCCTCATTTAAAATAGATTTCAAATGATCTTTATCCAATGCATTACCAATAATATTTTTACAGAATGGATATTTTGAAGTTGTAAAGGTTGTTACATCATGGCCTTGCTCATTAAGATAAATGGAGATAGTATGACCAGCCATTCCACTAGCACCCAGAATCAAAAACTTCATCTATTTATTCCTTTCCAGAGTTCAAGCTCTTCCCTTACATAATCTAGCTTAAGTAATCTCTCTTTTATTTCATCGATTGATAATATTTTAGTATTATTAGAATTATATTCATCTGTTAATGTAATCTTTTGTGAACCTTCTTCAAGATATTTTTCATAGTTTAAATCTCTATTATCGGCTGGAACCCTATAAAAATTCCCCATATCAATTGCTTTTGCTGCTTCCTCTTTAGTCAAAAGGACCTCATATATTTTTTCTCCGTGTCGCGTTCCAATAATTTCTATTTTATTATCTACCTCGAATAATTCTTTTAACGCTAGAGCTAAATCTCCAATATAAGATGCTGGGGACTTTTGAACCATAATATCACCAGATTCTGCATTGTGAAATGCATACAAAACTAGCTCAACAGCTTCTTCTAAACTCATAATAAAACGTGTCATATTAGGATCTGTAACTGTAATTGCTTGTCCAGACTTAATTTGTTGAATAAATAAAGGAATTACCGATCCACGAGATGCCATTACATTACCATACCTTGTACCACATATTAAGGTTCTCTCTGGTGAAATTGATCTTGATTTTGCAATAAATGTTTTCTCCATCATTGCTTTTGAAATCCCCATAGCATTTACAGGATACGCAGCTTTATCAGTTGAAAGACAAATTACTTTTTTTACACCAGCAGTTATTGCAGCAGAAAGGACATTGTCAGTACCCAATACATTGGTTTTTACTGCTTCTATAGGGAAAAACTCACAAGAAGGAACTTGTTTTAACGCTGCTGCATGGAATACAAAATCCACATCGTGCATTGCATTACTCAAACTATTAATATCCCTAACATCCCCAATATAATATTTTATTTTTTTATCTTGATAATTTCTTCTCATATCATCTTGTTTTTTTTCGTCTCTTGAAAATACTCTAATTTCTTTAATATCAGTATTTAAAAAATTCTCTAAGACTACATTACCGAAAGAACCAGTACCTCCTGTAATGAGTAATGTTTTATCTTTAAACATAATAAATCATCTCCTTCAAAGTGGTTACTATTTGTGTAGTTGTTTTGCTTCAAATCTATTAATATAGAATATTATTGTTAGATAAATTACTGAAAAACTAGAATATAAAATTGAACTAGAAAAACATAACAATATATAAATTAATGCCAATAAAAAATTTATCGAGCCTTTTTTTCGTAGTAAATTTCCTGCAAAAGCGCAAAAAGTAATAAAGCCTAAGTAACCTGAACTTAACAATATGACAGTAATACTGTTATAGTAAACAGAATCTAAATGTAAGAAAATATTCTCATTTCCAAAACCTGTACCTAAAAATCGGTGAATTCCATCAAGATAATTAAATAAATCATAACTACCACCTAATCGGCTTGTTTCTTCAAATTCAAAGGGTTTACTCAAAATATCTCCTATTTTCAAGAAAAAATCATTCTTTCTAGTTTTCAAATAAATAGCGAAAACTATTAAAATTAATAATGAAGTTATAGGGGCAAGCAAAAAACTTTTCTTAAACCCACTTTTCTCTTTACTTACTTTAAAGAAATAAAATAACCACACAAGTAGCAATAAATAAATACCTGATGTAGAAGTTGAGATAATAATTCCAATACTTAATAAGATTGGTATTACATATTTAATTATCTCACCTCTACTAATATTAGAAAATAAAGATAATACAAGTCCAACAAGAGTATAATATGAATAATAAGCAGGCTCGCCAAAAAAGGAAGGTGGCCTAATATATCTAGTCGTATAGTATTCTGTTAATCGTACCGTATTTGCATATCCTTCTGATGCAGGTTGAATTAATGCATTGTTTATAACAGAAGGTAGGTGAAAATTAAATATTTGCCAAAAAAAGTATTGTAACAGTACATAGATTGTAGCAATAACAGAAATTCTAATAACCCATTTTTTTGTGTGCTGATATTCAAAAAGAAAATATCCCATGAATGAAATTGCAAAAGCCCATAGTGCTAGTCTGGCAAACCTATTGAATATGTCAATCAGTGAGATTTGATCTTTCCCAATAAAAAGCAATGAAATACATGTTAACAAAAGAATAATAATAAAAAAAATAAAAGGCCACATGTTTATATTAGCTTTACCGAATATGACGATTTGACGTTTCAGTAATATTATTCCTATTGTAATTATAGAGAATAAAATTAAACCTATTTCACCTAGAGTAATTACAGAAATTCCAGACTTATATAGATGAAGTATCGGTAGAATTGCTAGAAAAAAAGAATATGATAACATAATTTTATTTAACTTAACAGTCATTATCTCAATCCTCAATAATTGTTAATTTTGTCGGTTGTAATGTTTTATTCCATTTAGCATTAACCTTATTATTTGTATATTAGAGTATACACCCTTGTAAGTACTCCTGTGTCTAAAGGCATACTGTAGACAGAATAAAATTGCACCTCTACGAGAAAAAGATGCAAAGAAAGCACCTTTATCAAAGAAATACTTCTCGGTATAACCTTCAAACCATGAAGAATTTTCTTGAGACACATAGCCTATAACATTGGGGTTAGTATATATTTTTAATCCCTTTTTTAGACAATCAGAAATAAATAAACTATCCTCTCCAGCACTATACCTAGCGCCACCTCCGAATAAAAGGGAGAAATAGATGTTTTTCTTTTTTAATCTCTCAGTTTTTATAGCTATACTAACTGCTCCATATTTCAAACAATTATACAACCTTACCCTTCTCTCTTTATTTATAAAGTGAAGAGGTCTTTCTTGATTTTTACTAGGAACGTTAAAAATTAACATATCAGCATCAGGGTTACTTTTAAATCCATTAATAACGATTTCTTTGTAATTATCAACATAAGTCACATCCTCATCAGCAAATAAAGCAATTTCTGCAGTTGTTCTCATTAATGCATTATTACGACTAAGTCCTACTCCCTTTTCATCAAAAGAGAACATTTTAATAGTGTTTCCCTTAAAATTAAACTTTTCGACTCGATTAGTTTTACATTGATTAATAATAATCGCGTCGGACTGAATATTCATTTTTTCAAGTAAGTTATAATCAGTCTGGTTCATTGTAGAGACTAATACTTCTAAATTCATATTTCACCTCTAATTACTCTTTCTTTTTATATAAAGGTCAAGCAATCCATAAGGACTCGAAAAAAAAGAGTACAAAAAATATTTTATAAAATTTATGAGGTTTTTATTTCTATATTCAGTAAAAGAAAGAACTGCATAATGTCTCATTTTTATATAATTAATATCCTTTTTACTAAGAATGGAGAAGAATTGTTTTTTGTATTCAAATAGATATTTTTCCCCTTTAATTTTACCCTCACTACTAGAAAGACCTTCTGATTTGGGATGAACATACGCTTTTACATCACATGTGGATAAATAACTTAATTTACCTTCTGCATTAATTGCTCTTAACATTAAATAAAATTCATCTCCGATATCAATTTGAGGAAATCCACCTATTTCTTCTAAAAAACTTTTTTTAAACATTAAAGTATCAGTACCTGTCATATGATACAAAAGATGATACCTTAAGAGATCATTTTTTGTATATTTTTTTAAATAACTACGTATTCTTGTTTGTACAAGATTTTCTCCTTCATCATATAAATAAAGATCCGTAATAGAGAAGTCTGATTTTTGCTTAATCATATGTTCCACTTGCTTTTGTATTTTGTTAGGCAGATAGATATCATCGTCATCAAGAAAGGTGATATACTCCCCTGAGGCAATTTTAATTCCTATATTTCTTGATCTGGCAGATCCATAATTCTTTTTATTTTGAACATAAGCAAGCTTACCATTAAATTGCTCTTTCACCTTATTTACTATTGATTCTACTTTTAAATTCCATTTTTCATTTGCATTATCGTCAATTATAATAACCTCAACATTATTATAATGTTGATTTATTAATGAACTTAATGCTTTTCTTAGGGAATTATCCCTTTTATATGTTGAAACTATGACACTAACTTTTGGTAGTTCAGAACTTTCAAATTGATATATATGATTATTATCATTTAACATTTGAGCTGTTCTAGACATTTACTTTTTTATCTCCTATCATTTTAACTTTAGAATGCTATTTCTCTCTTTTTACGTTTGGTATAGTATATATACCTTCTATAATTCCATCACGTTTTAGGACCTTAATAAAAGTAATAAAAATACATTTTGCATCGAAACAAAGACTCATTTTCCTAACATATTCTCCATCTAATTTAGCTTTAATTTCAATGGGCAGTTCGTCTCGACCATTAATTTGAGCCCATCCAGTCAATCCTGGTAATACATCATTTGCATCATATTTATCTCTTTCTTTAATTAGATCAAATTGATTCCAAAGTGCAGGTCTTGGTCCAATAATACTCATTTGTCCTAATAGTATATTCAATATCTGAGGCAGCTCATCAAGGCTTGTTTTCCTCAAAAACCTTCCAACTTTTGTTATATATTGATCAGCATTTTCTAAAAGATGAGTAGGGGTATCTATTGGTGTATCAATTTTCATTGTTCGGAATTTATAGATATTAAAATATGTTTTGTTTATTCCTACACGCTTTTGTTTAAAAAGCACAGGTCCCCTAGATTCTAATTTAATCACCAAAATTAAGATAATAAATATCGGTGATAAAATAATTAATCCTATCAAAGAAAGTATAATATCAAATAATCTTTTTACCATTTTATACAACTTTATAACACTCCTTAAAGATAGTTTGAATTCAACTAACTTCTACAATATCTTTGTTTATGAATCTATTATTAGCAACATCTAACAAGTAACTCTTTACTTCATTAATTTCCATTTGTTCGAATCTTTTAATGAAATTATATATAATAGCTTGATCCACATTCGCCGCTTTTCCAATATGAATCTTTGGAAACACTTGCTCTTTATGAACTTCTTCTTCATTTAATAATTCTTCATACATTTTTTCACCAGGACGAATTCCCGAATACTTAATACCGATTTCTTCTATTGAATAACCTGATAATTTAATTAGGTTTCTTGCTAAGTCAACAATCTTAACAGGCTCACCCATGTCTAAGACGAAGATTTCTCCCCCACGTCCTAGAACACTCGCTTGAATTACAAGGCGTGATGCCTCTGGAATTGTCATGAAGTAGCGAGTCATTTCTGGATGAGTCACTGTTACTGGCCCACCTGCTTGAATTTGCTTTTTGAATAGAGGGATTACACTTCCTCTACTTCCAAGCACGTTTCCAAAACGAACTGCGACGAATTTCGTTGTTTCACTGTGACGATCGATATCTTGAATGACCAGTTCCGCGAATCGCTTTGTTGCTCCCATTACGTTTGTAGGATTAACTGCTTTATCAGAAGAAACTAGGACAAACGTTTCCACCGCAAATGTCGCTGATGCTTCCGCAACATTTTTTGTACCAAATATGTTATTTTTCACCGCTTCTTCTGGGTTACGTTCCATTAGTGGTACATGCTTATGTGCTGCTGCATGGTATACAATGTTAGGCCTATGCGTTTCCATGATTGTAAATATTTTGTTACGGTCTTGAATGTCAGCAATTTCTGTTACAATTTCTGTTTTGGCTGTTGGAAAAAGTGTACGTAAATCTAGTTCAATTGAGTAGATACTATTTTCTCCATGACCAAGCAGTACAATTTTATCCGGATGGAAGTTCATGATTTGTCTACAAATTTCAGATCCAATAGACCCCCCAGCACCTGTAACAAGAACTACTTTATCTGAGATGTGAAATGCGATTCTTGCAGTATCAAGTTCGATCTGTTCTCTCCCAAGTAGATCTTCTACTTGAACATCACGGAAGTGGTTTACCGATACTTTACCAACCATTAAGTCTTCAATCATTGGCATTATTTGTGTCTTGGCTGTTGTTTTAGAACATTCTTCAAAGATAACGTTTAACTCTTTTTTACTAAGTGAAGGAATAGCAATTACAATATTATCTATTTCCTTCTCCTTAACTACTTGTTCAATCAAAGAGGAATCTCCTAATACAGGAAGTCCCAGAATATCAAGGTGATGTTTTCTTTTATCATCATCAATAAATGCGATTGGCTTTAATTCAGTTTCTTGATTAGATAATAATTGGCGAACAACCATTGTCCCTGCGGCACCAGCACCAACAATCAGTGTACGTTTTTTATTATTCTCTTGTCTTACAACTCTGCTTCTTAGTACTCTCCATGAAAAACGAGAGCCTCCAATTAGTAACATATGAAGCATCCATGCAATCATTAACACACGCACGTATATGTCTCCATTAATTAATAACTGAATGGCTGCAGCCGTAATAACAGAGAAAGTTACTGATTTAGTAATTGATAATAACTCTGGAACACTTGCATATTCCCACGCTTTTTTATACAGATGATAAACCGATGCAAAGAAGTGATGACTTACCAACAGAGTTATGGAACTAATAAATAAAGTCGGAATCGTATATATTTGTAAATCTGGATGCAAAATAAAATAACTAAGATAAATGGCTGATAAAACAATTAATGAATCAATAAAAATTAAAAATGTTAACCGACTCCGATAAGTCATATTTGAGCTCCTCCCTCGATAGTCCATATGTAAACTATCGAAAAAAACTAAATTACCTCGCTTACAGAAAATCTCGAATTTGAGATTTACACATACTTAAAAAGCGATGACAGAAGTACTACTTAGGATTACATCAGTATCGCTTTTCTTGTTGAACACATTAAAAAATCCCTAAAAACTTACTCTTTCTCACTCTTTCGGGTGCGGCTCTATATACGCTTTTCCCTTCAACCAGCAATTCTGCATTTTCACTAAATGTGAATACCGCTTGCATTCCAAATTGCTTTTCCATCTCATGATAGGCAGATGCTAATCTGAAATTACGAGATGAGACGTTATGGGCATCTGATGCTATAAAGTGAGTAAGACTTGATTCAATTAATTGAATGGAGAATTTTTTTATTTTCTTCCCTAAATCACCTGAAAGACTAGATGCCGTAATTTGAGTTAGTGCACCTTTTTCGACCAATTTGTACAAGACGTCAGGGTTCTCGATGATTTCCTGGTTTCGCTCAGGATGTACAATAATCGGTGTCATTTCTTTCATTTGAATGTCATACAGTAATTGCTCTGTATATCTCGGGACATGACCCGAAGGTAACTCTATAAATAAGTATTTTCCAGTTTTGTTAAGAGTTAGGATTCTACCAATCTCGTAATCATCTAGAAGCTCTCCATATATACGAGGCTCTTGGCCTGGTAAAATGGTAAGAGGAATGTTTTCTTGTTCTAATACTTCATTTAATTGTTTTACCTTCGCTAAGATCATTTCTTTGGAATTCTCGTATTTTTGATTGAAGTGAGGAGTTGCAATGATAGATGTAATTCCTTCTGCAACTGCCTCTTTTGCCATTAGTAAAGAGTCTTTTAGGTCTTTAGGACCATCATCTATACCAGGCAAGATGTGGCAATGTATATCTATCATGACAATCTCCCCTTTTTTATTACAATTAATGACACTTTTCCATATTAACATAACAATAAGACTAGGAAAATGGGCATATTTTGTCGAATGCCATCAATTTTTTCCATAATAGTAATAATATTGACTTTCTTTTTGTGGTTTGTTGTTTAGGACCACACCAAGAATTTTTGCATTTGCATTTACTAATAGCTCTTTCGCTTTGATTGAAGCTTCATTCTCTGTTTTACCGCTACTTACGACAAGAACAACTCCATCACATTCATTTGCTAATACTTGCGCATCGGTTACAGCAAGTACTGGCGGGGTATCAAAAACCACAACATCGAATTGTGCAGAGGTATTTGTTAACAACTCTTTCATGGCTCTTGAACCTAATAACTCTGCTGGATTTGGTGGAACTGGTCCACTCGGTAATACATAAAGGTTTTCTTGTTCTGTTTCTCTAACTGAATTTTCAAGAGATGCTTGTTTTGTTAACACATTTGTTAACCCAATATGATTATTTAAACGGAATGTGTAATGAACAGTAGGTTTTCGCAGATCACCATCAATTAATAATACTTTCTTACCTTGTTGTGCAAATACTACAGCTAAGTTCGCAGTAGTCGTGGATTTCCCTTCCCCTGGGCCCGCAGATGTTACCATGACCGTCTTTAGTTCTTTATCGACAGTTGAGAATTGAATATTTGTTCGAATAGTTCTATATTGTTCTGAAATTGGTGATTTAGAATTTGTAATTGTGATTAAACTTCTATTTAAAGCTTGGATGAGTTTTTTTGCTTTACGAGCCAACGGATTCACCTCTTACTCTGCGAGTTGGTTGATTTTTAGTTAATCCTTGAAGTTCTGCCTCTTCTGTAATGACAGTAATTGCTCCAAGTACTGGAAGTTGAAGTAATTTCTCAATGTCTTGTTCTGTTCGAATCGTGTTATCTAAATATTCAAGTAAGAATGCAAGTCCAATCCCAATCATTGCACCCACTACAAATGCAATTGCCATATTTAATGTTGGATTTGGTTTTACTGGATTTGGATCATCAGGTACTTCTGCTTTTGACAGAATGCTGACATTATCCACATTCATAATAGTTGCAATTTCTTTTTGAAAAACGTTTGCAACTGTATTTACAATGTCAGCTGCCATAACTGGATTTGGATCCTCAATCAATATTGATACAACCTGGGAGTTATTTTCACTCGTTACTGATAGTTCGCCAATATGCTCTATGTTAAGTTCGTCCTTAACTTTCTCTAATATTGCCGGGCTTTTAATAATGACACTGTAAGTGTTTATCAGTTGTAGGTTTGTTTGTACTTCCCCCACATTGTAAGCTTGTTCATCAGATTTCTTCTGATTTACAAGTAATTGTGTTGAAGCAGAATAAATTGGGGTTAAAAAGAAATAACTAATAATACCACTAGTCATTGTTGCGATTAATGTAATGATCACGATTAGACCTAGACGTTTTTTTAATACTTGGAATAATTCCTTCAAGCTAATTGTTTCTTCCATGTTCTCCTCCTGATGGTAATATATATAATTATTAGTATAAAAGTCATTTTTGATTATATCAGTAGTAAATGTCAAACTAACTACCTAAAAATTTACCAATTCACATTGCTATTCCTGTATATTTTCACCTGTAAAAGTATTTGCAATATAATTAGCCCAAGATTGATGACCTTTTTCATTTGGTAAGGATTTCAATGGCATGTCTGGATCTTCTACTAAATAGTTTCTTATTTCTTCTGACTCAAAGTCTGGCCAATTTTCCCAATGATTAAGAAATGTAATATTGTTTTTAATTGCAAATTCTTTTAATTTTGCAACTTCTTTTGGATAATATGTAGCATCATATAAAGGATTTGCAGGCTGAAGTAGAATATGTAATTCTGGATTTACTAATTGAAAAGCTTCTAGCATTATTTCAATATTATCAAGCCTTTGATTCATTGCTACTTCCCCATTATCTTTTAATATAAATGGTTCGAATAGTAAGATATCAGGTTTTGCTTGGACTGCTTCTTCATATAATTTTTCTTCTACTACTTCATTTGAATTCTTATTTTGGATCCCAAAAACTGTTACAGTAAATAAATCTCCGTATACTTCTTCAAGTTTAAGCTTGAAAAGATTGGACCAAGTACCTTCTTCTGATGATGTAGAATTTGAACCTAGAAGGACTAATTCGATTTGCTCCTTCTCCTTAAAGGACTGCTCAATATACTCTTTCAGTTCCAATGGTAAGTTAACTGTGTATTTACTGATATCCATTTCTGCAGACTTATTAAGATTTTCAGGCTTTTCATTTTCAATTACCACTTTACTCTTCATACCTGAAAACGCTGATATTTTCTCGTTCCAATGTATCTTACCTACTACAATTGACCCCACTGCTAGGATGAATACAACAAGTATTGCTATGAATCTCATAGTTTATTTATCCTTTCGCATTTTTTCATTAGTCTTTATTATGTTAGAATTGCAAGAATAGTAAAATCTCACTATACATCATTCTACATTTATCTTCAAATGTCTACAATTATTTCCAAGATAATAATTGGTTTTTTTTAATAACAAAAAGCATGGGAGAAATCCCATGCAAATAATAAATTACTTCTAATTAAAAAGGCATCGCAATTGCCTACTCTTTTTACATTAGGTATCTTATTTATATATACCTTTTTTATACTTTTTCGCATAAGCCATCGCATTACGAACCTTTGCCTCATAATCATACGTCCCATAATCATAGTATCCCTCTACTAAACCTGCTTTTGTAATTTGCTCCTGTAGAAGACTGCTATCCACGTGCACCCATGCTAATAACCGTTTATATTTATCATAAACGTCTTTCCCGTCCGTTTCTAAAACAATCTTTTTCGCTTTCTTCAGTTTTGAACACGTATACTCACTTGCTTCTTTCCCATACTTTTCTTTTGTTGTTGTATATTCTGGTGTATCAATAAAGAGAAAACGAGTCTTATATTCTTTACCATTAATATTGAAAGTAGCTGTATCTCCATCAGTACACTTAACTAGCGTTGCAGTGTATTTTTTGTTTAATACAATTGCACCTGGTTTAGGAGCAGCAACCGTTCCAGTTGGTAGCTTTATACTGCCTGAATCAATTTTAGAAGTGGTTAATGAATTTTTACATGAGTTGCTGCTGTACTTTTTAATCAAAGTAAGTAAAGCTGCTTTTGTCTTTGCACTTTTTGCAAGACTAGTAGGTTTATGTAATAAATAAGTACAATCTGAATTCCGGAAATGCCCCCCTAATTTATCAAGTGCTCCATTATGAGCATCCACTTGTAAAGGAGAGGAAGTAAACAGTAATAAAATTGAAATCATTAAAAGAAAAGTATGTTGTTTTTTCATATGTACCTCCCAATAATTGTATAATCAGAAGGTTAATATACCACAAAGGTTGAGAATGCGATATAAAATTTACCATTTTGGCTAGGCATTTACGTTTGAAAATGGAATTATCTATTATTGCCTGAGTATTTAATAATAGATCATCTTGGGTCTAGTTCATACCTTCAAAAATCTACTTACACCAAATACTAACCTCCGGATAATTTAAGGATATGATTAAAAATCTCTCTTCTACATTAGTAAACAATGCCGAAAGAGTTTCAAAACTAAAAAAGGGAGTCAAATCATTAAGTGATTTGATCCCTTTTTTAGTTTTATAATTTGTAGATGGCCACAGTTGTAAATGAACTATAAACCTTCTTCCCGTTGACTACTTTATAAGCCCGAACTTTATAATAGTATGTTTTAGCTCTTGCTAGAGAAGTGTTTGTATAGCTAGTTGTTTTAGCAGATGTTATTGATTTAATTCTGCTGTAAGTTCCTGTTTTCTGGATAGAACGATAGATTTCATAACCAGTAGCTTCTCCTGCATTATACCAAGATACTTTGATTGCTGTTTTACTTCCTTTTGTAAGATAGATTTTCGACGGTGCAGCCAGGGTCGGCTTCGCGCTTACAACCTTTGAGAATGAGTTGTAAACCTTTTTCCCGCTGACAATTCGGTAAGCCCTTACCTTATAATAATATGTTCGCCCTGTCGTGAGGCTAGTATTAATATAGCTCAATGTGCTACCTTTTGTAATGGTCGTAACCTTTGAATACGAACCAGAAAGTGATGTTGCCCGGTAAACCTCATATCCGTGTGATCCTGAAACAGGTTTCCAACTTACTTTTACTTTGTTGTATCCAGACGAGATCGCAGTCGCGTTTGTGCCCCCAAGCACAGGGGTAGCATACGTACTATTTGAATAACCAGTGTAGTAGTTTTTACCACCTATACTCTTATATACTCTTATCTTGTAGTAATATCTCTTGCCCGTCGCTAATCCACTGTTTGTATAGGTTAATGTACTGTTATTGGTAATTGTAATAACTTTGCTAAAGGTACTAGTTAAAGAATCTGCTCGATAGATCTCATACCCAGTAGCTTCCACTGATTTAGTCCAAGTCAATTTAACTTTGTCGTATCCTGCCATTGCAGCTTTAATGGTAGTTCCAGTTAGGACTGGCTTAGCACTGGTGATCGTTGAAAATGGACTGTAATAGGTGCTTCCATTTATTTCTCGATAAGCCTTGATTTTGTAGTAATATGTTTTCCCTGGAGCCAGACCTGTGTTCAGGTAATCTTCTTTATAACCTTCCGTAGTCGCAATCTTGTAATACGAACCGCCGCTTGACTCCGAACGGTAAATCTCATACCCTGTTGCGTCAGGTGATTTTAACCAGGTTAGTTTTACTTTATCAGCACCAACCGCTGTTGCTTTTGGGGATGTAACTCCTGTAAACACTGTTCTAGCACTTATTAACTGTGAGTCCGGACTATCTATTTGCTTGTCATCAACCAACCTATTTGCTGTTACCCTCACATAATACGTTTGATTCTGATTTAAACCAGATATAAAATATTCATTATTTTCAGGACTTATATAGGTTCCATTGAAATACTCGTTTGGTGAAGTCGTCCACCATACACTATAGCGATCAGCATCCGCAACCGGTTTCCACGTTACTTTAAGGTAGTCAATCCCCGGTTTGACAACGATATTTTGTACTTTATCTGGAATTTTTACAAACTTAGCATAAAGAACCACATCTGATTTTATCGGCTCAGAGAAAGAGTACAGGTTCTGGTACTCAGAATCCGTATACCAGTCCAAGAATGCATACCCAACTTTGGTTGGCTGTTCAGGTATATTGATAGTTTCACCGTACTTATGGGTTTGGGTGAATAGCGAAGATTCCCCATCCCGATATGTGACTGAATATTCATGGACTCTGTACTGAGCTTTTACATATAAATAATCGTGAACATTACTAAAAGTTGTATCCCATCCAATAAATGTTCTACCATCGTGAATAGGTACTTCTGGTGCTGTAGCAGACTCGCCTCCAACAACATCCTCTGTTTTTAAAATGGTTCCATCATAATCTGCAAATGTTACTTGATATGTGGGTTTGACATTTACAGTAAAAGTAGTCTGAAATCCATCATAGGTTACTTTTACTGTTTGGTTTCCTGTCCAATCCGGGTTAATCTTGGAAACCATCTCCTGCGACATCTCAACTTGTTTACTGTTTCCGTGGTTTGTTTTGACTAACAGCTTCCCGCCAGTTAAAATGAGCTCTTCCCCTTGAATATATTGAAGTTTTTCGGGAAGTGATGCAATTGATACATCAATGATTCGTTCTGATTCACCTGTTGGAACTACTGATAGTAATGGGAAACGGAATTCTGATTCCGTGTCTTGTTTCCAGATTGATGTAAAATCAAATCCTTGGAACGTTGCTTTATCCTTCATATGGTCAAAGGTAACTTTATAAGTACCGTCCGCAGCACCAATTCCGACTCCTGTGTTTATCAAGTCAATGTAGTAGCTATTTTCAATAGTCCCCTCGTTTTCTCCGACAATCCCACCTTTGTCAATGGAGGAATAAGAAACTATCGATACTAGACTTCCAGTATTGTACGTGTTTTTAATAGAAGATCCTGACAATGCTAAGGCAGCAATTCCACCCAAGTTATATCTCCCTTTAATTGTTCCAATATTAAAGCTATCTATAATGGTTATTTCTGAACCGTAAGAAACAATACCGCCTGAGGAGGTCGCTGTTACCGTTCCTGTATTAAACACTTGGTTTATTACCGAACGATAAGCTGTACTTGCTATCCCACTCGCATAGCTATCTACACTTATATTTCCATTGTTGTATGATTCACTAATTGAAGAATTTGAAGTAATAGTACCGGCGATTCCCCCACCCTCTGAGTAATTTGCAGTGCTTATAATGTTTCCGTTGTTGAAACTATTGCTAATCGTAACTGTACTGCCATAACCAAGGATTCCTCCCCCATCAGAGGAACTGGTCGCACTACTCAAGTCACCTTCATTATTCACATTTTTAATAGAAGAACTAGATGCATAACCAACAATCCCGCCTCCACGGGACTGGTATGAAATGTTACCGGTATTGTATGCATCCGTTATGGAAGAATTTGAATACATATAACCCACAATTCCACCGGTATTTTTACTTTGAGTTTTGTTTAAATCTGCTGTATTGTATACACCACTTATTGCTGTCCGATAAACCTCCCCAGCAATCCCACCTGTATTGGTTTTCGCTTGTATGATGCCAGTATTATAACTATTTGTGATCGTTGCAATAGTGTTGTACTGTCCAGATACATATCCTATAATCCCTCCCGCATAGC
This sequence comes from Bacillus suaedaesalsae, assembly GCF_016890225.1. GTDB lineage: Bacteria > Bacillota > Bacilli > Bacillales > SA4 > Bacillus_BS > Bacillus_BS suaedaesalsae. The sequence goes on from NZ_JAFELM010000039.1 coordinate 80,600, forward strand.
CGTCAAATAATGACTGAGCGGAGACACTACCTGTATTATAGCTATCGGTAACGGAGATGTTGTATCCATATCCAACAATCCCACCTGCATATACTTTTGAGGTTGATGAATCAAGGGATGTATTCTCAGCAGTTATACTACTGTTTTCCATCCCGATATTGAGGATTTTGCCATTCTTTACATAACCGAACAGACCTGCATAAATAACCAACTCTGATTTGATTTGCTGATTCAATCCGGAAATTTTATACCCATTTCCATCGAAAGTCCCTTGAAATGGTGTGGTTTCCGTTCCAATTGGAATCCACCCTTTCCCCTCATTATAAAAACTACCATTCTCTCTGGTTGCTTCTGTCAGATCAATATCATTCATGACAATATACTTACCAGATAGATTATTTCGTACCTTATTCAAGTCATCAACTGTATAAATCGGAGTATATCCAATCGGCACAACTACTTGATGACTTCCCTCTGCACTCGCCGACTCTATGAAGTTTAGTGGTAAACTTCCAAGTAAGAGTATCATAACAATAAACATCTTAAGACTTTTCCTAAGCATTTCACCGACGTCCTTTCGCTGTAAAGTTCTAGTTAAATAAATAATATTTTAATAATTTAAAAGTCTCTAAAAAGAATTCTTCGATGATCCTAACAGATAACATTATATTTCAGAATCAATAGTTAATAAATATATATCTTTAACTATTCTTAAGTAGCCCCTAATGAGTGAAGGTCTATTGATTTGAAGAAAAAACAAAGTATGGTATGTACAGAGAAATAAATAAGAGATTAAATCTATACGATTTAACCTCTTATTACCGTGATTACGAAAGTGAATTTTTTACTGTTGCTCTTTTATATCCTCTAATTTAGTCACATCAAACTTCTGAGTACTAAAGCTCTCCGCACTATAGGAGCTTCCGTAAAGATCGCTAAGAGAATCTAAATATAGATTTCCAAGATGATCTTCATAGACCAGTACATAATCCTGATATCCATTAATATAATTGGTTGGTTTTAAATAGTTTATTTTGTTGGATCCTGTTTGTAATGAATATTCTTTGTACTCAATTGGATAGTTGTCATAATAACTCTCGAATAAATAGATTGTCAGTTTAGCTGGTTGAGCCACGGTAATATCAGCGTCAAAACCTTTATAATACCAACCATACCCATCATCTTCAAGGAATTGGTAATTCTTTGATTGTATCCATGACGGAAACTTTTCCTCTAGCATTTCTCCACTTACAGTTGTTGCGTTTCCACCTGCATTTGTTGCTTTAATCACATATTTAAACGGAGAATCATAATACCATGAGCTGTAGCCACTATCATAATACCCATCCCATTCAAAATAACTTATTCCAGCAGGGGTATCTTTATTAGTTTGGATGGTTCTAACCTTTGTATTATTCGCATCATAAATTTCCACCGTTACCTTGGCTGCGTGTGATAATTTATAATACACCTCTGTTACAACATCAGCAAAAGGGTAATATTGAACCATACTTGGATACTCTATTGTTACTATCGTTCGGTAAACATTTATTTTTCCAGTAAAGACTTTTTGCTGATTGTATTTATCTATTGTTGAGATTTTAAAGCTGTACTGTCCATCCGGAATTACATTTCCGTCTTTATCCTTACCATCCCAAGTAAAGGATCGAGCACCGCTAGATACTGGTACATTCTTGCTAATTGTTCTTATTACTGTAGCTCCATTTAGGATATCAATTGAGACCTTACCCGATTTGGATAGTGTATAAGGTATCGTTACGCTACCTTTATTGTTTAATATAAATTCGGCTCCCGTTTGAATTGTTGGTGTTCTCCAATCTTGAAGCGTGATTAAGCTACTCTTTTTAATTACTTTATTTCCAGCATAATCTCTAAACTCGATTACAAATTGATACTTACCTTCTGCAACGAGTTGCTTCTTATCATTCTTACCGTCCCAACTTAATGTGTAAATACCTTTTTTATAAGTTTTGTTGGATGATAGTGTTCTGACTTTAGCACCTTTATCATTCATGATATAAGATGTAGTAATTGTTGTTTCCTTTATATCTGCTTTTGCCGAAGTGACATTCGTACCAGTCATCTTATAGGTGCTCCCGGATGCTAATACAATTGATCCTTGTGGAGCCTTCGTATCGATATTAATCGTAATTTGAGTTGTCTTCCCTTTTTTCTTATAAGAGTCCACAACCGAAAACTTCACACGATATTGTCCGTCCGCAACTCTACTTCCTTTACTGTTTTTCCCGTCCCAAGTTAATGACTTTTTACCCGGTGAGTAGTATTTATCTTTTGCGATGGTTTTAACTACTTTTCCATACTTATCGTATACAATAGCCGTTACTTTCCCTGACTTGTTTAATTCGAAAGGTAGAGTAACTGACTTATTTACAACAGGAGAGTAATTCAGTGTTGTACTGCTATGTTTAATTGTAGGAGTAACTTTATCGACCACTTTAATATCTGTTGTTTTATACGTTGTCTTCTTACTATTTGATATTTTAGCTACCATCTTATAGATTCCATTTTTTGGATAGTCCGAACTGTTTAGTTTCCCGTTCCAAGATGTACTGATTTTTCCACCTGTTGTCTTTTTTGTCACTAAACCTTTTACCACTTTCCCTTTTGAATCCTGTACATAAACAGATACATTTGATGTACCATAAGTACTGAATGAGATTCCGACAGAATTAGCTCCTGTCATATTGAAGGTCGACGTTGACTTTGAAATATTCGTAATTGGAGATGGAGTATTTGCAATTGCTTTACTTACATCAATTCGACCGTATCCATAATAATAATCCCAACCGGAAGATCCTAAATCTTTTACAGATTTCCTAAGTATCCCTTCCACTTGTGAAGGTGTTAAATATGGATTCTTTGAAAGCATTAACGCAGTAGTACCTGTTACAACCGGAGCTGCCATTGAAGTCCCATTCATATTTTTATATGAACTTTTTGTTACGGTTGAATAAATGTCCTTCCCCGGTGCAGATAAGTCTATCGTATAACCATAGTTAGAGAAATCTGTAATTTTATCATTCTGGTCTGTTGCACTAATTGAAATAACTTTATTGAGAGATGCTGGATATACAGGATACGTGGTATTATCATTACCCGCTGCCGCTATTACAACAACACCTTTCGAACTTGCATAGCTAACTGCATAATCTAATATGTAGCTATATGAATAACTTCCAAGACTTAAATTAATAACACTTGCACCGTTATCTGATGCATAAATAATACCTCTAGCAACATCATACATATTTGCGTACGGGCCATCAAAAACATTTACTGGCATAATTTTAACATTTGGTGCTATTCCTGCTATTCCAGAACTGTTCATTGTTGCAGCAATAATACCTGCAACGTGAGTACCGTGTTCTTCTGGTTGAAATCCGTATCCTGGATATACCGCATTGTATGGTTTTGTAATTTTCCCTTTTAAATCCGGATGTGTGGTTTCAACACCACTATCGACTACTGCAACAATTATGTTAGACGTACCTCTTGTTGTATCCCATGCTTTAGGTGCGCCAATTTTTTTCAAATACCATTGGTTACTATATTTTGAATCTTTCGGCGTGTATGCTTGCTCGACTTGATAGTTTGGCTCAACAAACTCCACAATATTTTTTTCTATAAATGTTTCCGCTAATTGGGAAAGGTCTTGTTTTCCTTTCACTGAAACAATAACGAAGTTCATCTTTGGTAAGCTTGATATTTCTTTCAAATTATTTTTTTGAAAGAAAGATTGTTTTGTTCCATTACTTGTATTCTCTTTAAATTTAATAATCATTTGCTGTTCAACATAATCCGAATCTTCACTAAACATTTCCAATACTTCAGATTCAGAGACTTTTGGCTTAACGTTTAATTCATCAGCATATGCTTTTGTTGAAAACAAAAGTGTAAAAAGTAGAATGGTAATTATATATTTTGTCAGTTTCAACTAGTAATCCCCCTTTACCTCAATCTATTTTACTACCTTTACCCATTATTATCCATTTAAACTTTCTTCCAATTTTCGCATAAAATGAGCCCTTCAAATGAAGGGCTCTAAATTATTATTCTTTTATGATCCATCCTTGGATTTCTCCAACTTTAACTTGATACCATCCATTAAACTCAGCTATTACTTGAATTTCCTGTGGTTGGATGATTGTATCTGTTTGTTTCGAATCTAAAGGTAGACTATATAGTATTTTTTCTGTTTCTACTATTATTGTTTGCTGCAACGAAGTTGGTAAGAAGTCCATTACGTCACTAGTTTGCTTTACCCATACAATTTGATTACTAATTTGAATAGCAACCCAACCATTCCAACTATACTTAGTTGAATATACAGCTGGTTCAAGGACTTTAATAGGTTTTAAGTTATTCTTTGCATTTGGTAGGCTATATGCATTGGTGTTAACACCTATTAAGACTTCTTTTTCTGTTTTAACTGGTTTGTAGTTATAAATTTCATTTGTAGGATTAATCCATCTTTCACCTTGAATAGTTTTAATTGCATACCAGTCATTCCATTGTTTCACAGCTTGTACTGTTTGTGGTTTTAGAGCCAGTGCCGTTTTTCTGTTTGTGAACGGAGATGAGTATGTTGCAGTTGTTTCCGTTAACAAGATTGGTACATTAATCGTTTTATATGTACCTTTAATTGTGTTGGAAGAAGGAATCCATTTACTTCCCTTTGAACTACTAACACGGTACCAAGATCCCTTTATTCCTGTTACTGTATATTTATTTGCACTCAATGTATCTTTTGTAATGTATTTATTGTCCGGTTTGTCGTAAAGCTTTTTACTTTCAAACGTTGTAATCGTCATATTTGTTACTTTAATCTTAGCATCCCATAACTTTTTCCCTTGGGCAGCCACATACAATCCCATCTTACTGTTACGTCTCCACTCCTCATTAAATACGGAGATAGGTGGATTGGATTCATATACAGGATAGCTAATTTCAGGTGTTAGTGCCGGTCTTCCAAACTTAGAAATAAACCAGTCTTTATATCCTGCCCCACTAGCATTCTTATTAGGTTTTACTAGCTTGTATCCAGTAAACTTAGATACATCTTTTGCAATCAAATAATCTCGGTTGTAATTTTGTGGTTTTGTTTGATAATGCCAAAATAATATTCTTCCTGTTGAATGATAAGATACTGTCATCTCAGGATCCAGGAAATTTGTAAAGTTATACATATACTTTGCTTCTGGTGCTACAAGTGGAGCCTTCCCAGGATAATCCTTATAATACGGTTTCTTAACTGATCGTTTTGTCCAACCTGCCGGATATTGTCTATTCAAATCAATACCTTGTGCATTACTTTTCCATCTTTTAAAGTTTTTGCTTCCATTATTCATGGCGATTAAACTTTTTTGAACACTCTTTGGGAATTTCTTTACCCCATATTGTTGAAGAGTAACACCATCAGGGTTCACCATAGGGACAAACCATATAGAAGTTTCATTTAACAACTTATATACATCATAGCCGTGCATTTTACGTTTGTACTTATATGCATCACTATATTGATCAATCATTTCCATGGTTAAATTTGTTGTTAACCACTCACGAGCATGGTGGGACGAATTAAAAAATACAGTCGCATCTCCCTTACCAAGCTTAACTGCCCAAACTTCTCTTCCATATGGAGTCTTTCCTAATGATTTATATGTCACCAAACCTGGGTGATACTTGGCTAATTGTTTTATATCCACTGTCATCTCTTCATAATTGTATTTTTGATTTGGATATACAAAACTAGTAGCTGATGCTTTACTTTCTGGAATTAATAATAGTATAAAAATAGCCAATATAAATAAATAGCGCGCTTCCATGGTTCCTCCGTTTATTAACTATAAGTCTTTGCTTTTAATAGATTTATAGTTTCGTTGATTTATAGTTAATTATTATATCGACAAAATTTCAAAAAGTTAAAACTCAAACTTTACAGGTCTCATTAGTAGCTGCTCGAGTATTTCTTTTGCATCTTTATGATTAAAAAGTATTTCATATAGTGCATCACAAATCGGAAGTTCTACATGATACAGTTCAGATAACTCTTTTAATGCTTTAACAGTCGATACACCTTCTGCTAATTTCCCAAAGCTTTCTCCCTTTGTATAGGCTTCTCCGAATCTTCTATTGTTACTATGTGGCGAGAACAGAGTTGCTTCATAATCACCTAAATGACTTAATCCATAGATTGTTAAATCATTCCCCCCCATGGCTCTTACTAAACGAGAAATTTCTCTAGTTCCCCTCGCCATAAGTGAACCCTTTAAACTGCTGTAACCTAATCCGTCTAACATCCCCGCAGCAATTCCCATAACATTCTTTGTTGCAGCACCAATTTCGTTTCCAATTAGGTCTTGACCATAATAAAATCTGATCAGATCACTATTTAGCTCTTCTACGATATTTTTGGTAACTTCAACATCCTCGGATCCAATTACCATACAATTTGGTATATCATTTACAAAATCTTGGACGTGACCAGGTCCAACCCAAACTGCTAGATTGATATTTTTTCCTACCTCTTCACTAAACACCTGAGTAAGTCGTTTTCCAGTAGTAGCCTCTAAACCTTTCATACAGAGAATAAATGTTTTATTTTCAATACCATCTATTGTCGTTAACTGTTTTGCAAACGAACGTAACTCCTGTGCACTAATTGAAATAATAATCACTTCTGCTTGAGAAACTGCTGTTTCTAATGAGCTAGTAAATTCAATGCTATCGGGCACTGTTAGATAGTCGTTCTTTCTTGTATCTTTTAATGTATGATAATTTTTAGAGTTCTCTCGACCCCAGATCATGACATTGTGTCCTACTTTATTAACATACCAAGCTAAAAAAGTTCCCCATCTTCCGCATCCTAGAACTGATATATTCATGAATATCTTTCCTTTCTATTGTTGTATCTACTGTATGTATAATCTATCATAATTGAATTTTAATATTTTTTATATATGTTCTCGTCTAATAATACATAAAATTGTCGAAATCTTTATTTTCAAAATACCAAAATTTTACAACATTTATTTTTCTCTCTGTTTAGAATAAATATAGCTTAATAGACAAACGGGGGGTACAAATGAAGAAAGTAAGTTATGTCATAATTTTCACGCTGTTTTTTTCGCTTTTCTATTTCACCAATATTGATACTACTCATGCTGCAAGTAGCTCACAACTCATTATTATCAATAAAAAAACTAACAAACTAGCCTACTATAATGAGGGGAGGGTTGTAAAATCCTTCAAAGTAGCGACTGGCAGAAAGAACTCATACACACCTGAAGGAAGCTTTAAAATTGTAAATAAAATAAAAAATAGACCTTACTACAAACTGAAAATACCAGGAGGAGATCCTCGAAACCCACTAGGTGATCGATGGTTAGGTATTAACGCCAGGGGAACATGGGGAACAACGTATGCCATTCACGGTAACAGCAATCCTGCTTCAATCGGCACTTATGCTAGTGCAGGTTGCATTCGTATGTACGACAATGAAGTTAGATGGCTATTCGAAAGGGTTAAAGTTAACACGAAAGTAATTATTATCAACTCTTCAAAATCATTTGATGCTATTGCTCAAGCTAACGGCTATAAAGTTTACAGCAAAATAAAGAGTGTTGCAGTTAGTAAAAATAGTCCACAACCAGCAAATACTTCTATATCAATTTCAACGAAGTTAACTCAAAATACACCATCTCTATATCGATTCTATGTTCATAATGGATCAAAGTGGACACTATTAAAGGGATATTCAACTGTTGGTACTTTAAACTGGAAACCTACTAAAGCAGGAAATTACCAAATCAAAGTCCAAGTAAAAGGCAAAAATTCTTGGAAAAACTATGACGATCAAAAAGTTATTTCATACAAAGTTTATAATCCTGCTGTTGTTGCATCCATTAAAGCAGACAAAATTAGTCCACAACTGACTAATACTTCTATAAACATCTCAACACAGACTAATAGCCAGAAGGATAACATCTATAAATATTTAGTGTTTGACGGTAAAAAATGGACGACAATTAAGAATTATTCTTCCAGTACAAAAGTAACTTGGAAACCAACAATTTCCGGCACATATACGATTAAAGTTCAAGCAAAACACAAATTATCGAATAAACAGTTTGATCATGAAAAGACCATATTCTATTCTATTTTCGACAAAGCTGTAGTAAAAACTCTATCAGTAAACAAACCAAGTCCACAGACATCAAATACGAACTTAACGATTTCTGCACAGACAAACAATCAACAATATAATCTAGTAAAGTATTTAGTATTTGACGGTAAGAATTGGATTACAGTTAAGGACTATTCATCTAGGACAAACGTTGCTTGGACACCAACTACTTCTGGAACATATAAGATCAAAGTTCAGGCTAAGCATAAATGGTCAAAGAATGCTTATGATTCCGAAAAAGTAATGGATTACGTTGTTTATGCACCATCAAAGATTAAAGAGGTTCAAACTAGTACAATTAATCCGACTCTCGAGGTTCCTGTATTGATTACTGTATTAACACAACAGACGGCAAATCAGCAGTATAAGTTCTCCATATTTAACGGAATCGAATGGAAAGTCTTGAAGGATTATTCGAATTCAAACAAGTATGAATGGAAGCCTTCTGCACCAGGAACTTACAAGATAAAAGTAGAAACAAAAAATATACACTCAAAAGCTGCATTTGATGATACTAGGGAGTTGAATTTCATAGTTCCAGAGGTTAAAAATACTGAACAAAATTAATAGAAAAAATGACCTGTACTTTTCGGGTCATTTTTTCTTTCTTTATATTCGTACATTTTTCTTCATTCTTTTTCAATATAATAACTTTTAATTCTACTAGATCATCTCTATAGATACTACATACTATTAGAATTCTCAAAGGTAGTAAAATTTATCTATAAAAATTCCAACTATTCCAAATTGTGACAACATTTTTATTTTTACTGTGATATCCTCACGTTAATAGGAGAAAGGCACAACCATCGAAAGGTGGCTTCGCAAAGCTATAGGGGCTAAGTCTATTATTGATAAGCCAGCCAGCTACCCCGCTAATTATTCGATAGAGGGGGATATTTCATGCCATATTATGTATTTAAAGAGGTCTGGACACCACTTACTATTTTTCAAATCCGTTTTTTCAAATGCCAAGAAACCGGACGTCTCTTTATTAAGATTGGTAATAGAAGACGGAAACAGTTTTTATAGGTATATTTTCCTATCTTCGTGGATTGTCATAAATGCTATCAATTAAATTACATAAAAGGAGGTCAGTTTTCCATTGGAAACTGACCTCTTTTCATGACTTTATTTTTAGAGTTAAGAATTACTTGACCACTACCACTTTCGCTTTACTTATATTCCCTGATGCATCCGTACCATAAACGCAAAGCTTTGTTTTTCTTTTTTGGTACCCAACTTTAATCTTAAATTTACCTTTTGAGTCAGCTTTTCCAGTAATAAGAGTTTTACTTCCTATTTTAATTTTCACCTTAGCATACGGTTCCGTCTTACCCGTTAAGTACTTTGACTTACAAGATAATTTATTGATAGTAGGTAAACTTGGAGCAGTAACGTCCTTTACTTTTACAGTAACAGATTTACCCTCATTTCCAGTACTGTCCTTTGCCGAGATATTTACAACCGTTCCAGCTCTTAGCTTACTAATTGGAAATTTAAACTTTCCATATTTATCAGCTGCCCCTGCCTTATATTTCCAATAGCTAGTTTTACTATAATTTATTTTTATATAGATGGAAGAATTCGCCTCTGCAGTACCAGAGATTGTCGTGCTTTTATCAGTTATCTGATTTATTTTTGGTATTCCAGGTGCTATTGTGTCTTTTTCAATAATTTTGAAACTATAACGTTCGAATGTAGGTACTCCCAATAATTCCGGACTTAATTTGAGGTAATATGTACCCGCCTTTACTTTTACATCGACAAAGTACCTGAGAAGTTGGTCACTCCCCGGCTCAGAATAGTGCGATTTAAGAACGGTTTCGTCCTGGTTAAAAAACTTAAGTAGGTACGTAGTTTCAAGGGGTCTAGTAGTTAGGATAGATAGAGTCATATCTTTTGGAACAGTAAGTTGATAATAATCGCTATCCTTAGTATGGCTAAATGTAGCCGTAACCTGTGTATTGAAACTAATTTTATTTGCATTAGCAATCGTGTTATTTACTTCATGTTCAGTTGTAGAACTTGGAGTATATCCTACCTTTACTGTATAAGGTGTATTTTCATTGTACATTTCATGCATAGATATTTTAATAAAGTAAGTTCCTTTTGCTAATCCAATATCTATCATTGTAATAAGAGTTTTGGATTCAATAAAACGCGTGTTCCAGGATTCAATTGGTGTTCCATCTTTTGTTAACAACGAGACTTTATAACGGGCTTGTTGATTTACATTAATATCTATTTTTAGCTTTCCCGGTGCAGCTAAATCAACCTTGTAATAATCCTCATCTGAGCCAGTTAGAAGTGATCCATTAATTACTGCTGAAGTTATTGTTTTATTCTGCGGGTCAGGTTTTAACTCTAATAAATTGGCAGTATTAAGTGTTCCATTATCCTCGTGTTCCAATGTTTCAGCATGCGCATACAGTTGTCCAAAGGGTATGACAGAAGATAGCAGAACAACAATTATCAACAAGCTAATAATCTTTTTCATCCAGCACCTCTCTGAGTAAAAATTTGGTAATAACATTCTAACACAAAAATAAAAAATTTAGATATGCAATAAAAATAATTAAATATTACTATATGACTATATATTGTAATTTATAGGAAAAATGCTAAAATATTCTAGTAAAATATTAATAGGTCTAAATACAGGGGGAAGGTTTATGAAAAAATACATAATTCATTTATGTATGGTATTATCAATTGTTATTGCTTCATTAGGTTTTGGTGGTGGTAATGTTTTGGCGAACTATGGTTTAGAGACCATGCAAACGGCACAACAGATTGATGTTAATAAGATATATGAAGGTATGTTAAACGGGAGTGGAGATTATCAGGATTATTATAAATTCACAATACCCTCTTCAGGGCTTGTTACCTTTAATATTAATAACTATCCCGGACATCAATGGGACTACGAAATATTAGATAGTAACGGAAATATTTTTAGTGAAGGACATACTAATTATTATAGTAATGCATTAGGTGTTACCGCTAGCAGAGTTGGTTTACCAAAGGGAACATACTATATTAATATTAATGAGAACTTTAATACAAAAGATAAAAAATACTATTTTGCAGTCTATTTCAACGCTTCGTCTACTGTTGAAACGGAATTTAATAACACTTCTATTACGGCAAATACAATAAGTACTAATACAAAAATTAAGGGCGAAATTCAATACTCTTCGGACTATGATTATTATAAATTCACTCTTCCCGAAGATGGCGTCATTACATTAAATATGAGTCAAAAAGCAAACCTTGCCTGGGATTTAACGTTAATAAATGCTGATGGAGAGGAATATTTCACCACTACAACTTCTTATAGTACGAACGTTACAAAGCCACTCCAAAAAACAGTCGGACTCCCTAAGGGCACATATTATCTTTTAATTGATGATGACTTCAATTCAGAATTTGATCCTTATGAGTTTTCAGTAAACTATCATAAAACTAGTACATATGAAAAAGAATTTAATAATAATGCTCAAAGTGCAAATAAAATTTCAACTGGAAAATTATACCAAGGACATATGCAGTATGGAAGTGATGTAGATTATTACACATTTAGTGTTACTAAACCTACAGTTGTAGAATTACAAATGAATCGTAAACCTTATATGGCTTGGGACGTTGCTCTTTACAATTCAAACGGTGATGAACTAGGTTACTTTACTACACAAAGTGGCCAATTTGCTAAAGGTGTTGAGATAGCCAAATTCAACTTACCTGCAGGTAACTACTATATTTCAGTAGATGATGATTATAATAGCACTAACCAGCCTTATAGTTTTATTGTTAAGCAAAAATCTTCGTCTATTAGCAGTAAATCTTTAAAGGTTACTAATCATGTTGGTAAGGCAGATACAGTAACTATAGGATCTTTAATATAGTCAGATATAGTTAAAGTATACAATTCAAAAGGAACATTATTGGCTACTTCTAAACCAGTAACATCGACTTCCACTACATTAAACATCAGTCAATTAGGTACAGGCTCAGGCTATATTTATGTATCAGTTACAAGAAGTGGAATGACAGAGAGTGATAAAGTTAAATATCATTTTAATGCTGAACCAAAAACAGCTAAACCGTCAGTATATAATATAACCGTGTAAAATAATAAGAAAAAATATGATACGGTTTACGTCAAGGGTCTGAAAAAAGGGGACACAATAAAAGTTTATTCATCATCAGGTAAACTACTTGCAACATCCAAACCTGTATCTACAACTAGTGGCACTATTTCTTTAAAACAATTAGGAACAAAATCCGGGTACGTATATGTATCAATAAAACGTCTTGGCATGAACGAGAGTGATAAGGTTAAGAAAACATTTACTGCTGAGAAATAGTATTAGCATAAGAGGAGAAGTACCAATATATCTGGTACTTCTTTTTAACTGGCTATACTGTGCTAACATTTGGAGGAAACTATTTATGAACAAAAGATTTCTATTTTTCTTTGTCTTTAGCTTAATTTTCGCGACGATTACACCAGCTCATGCCGCTGAATTACTTATACCAAACGAACAGGTTGTTCCACATATTGCTACCTACTATGTTAAAGAAGATCGTGCTGAAATATATGAAACTTATAACAGCAATTCAAATATTATTACATATGCTAATAAAGGAACAATGGTTCATTCAACAAATGCAATAAACTCTAATGCATATATCTGGTATAAGGTTAACTTTGGAGGCAAGGTTGGATGGATTCGCGGAGAAGATGTTTCAAAAGATAATTTGATACTTCCACATAAAGCTACCTTTTATATTAATATACAACCAACAAAAATCTATGAAACTTTTAAAACAACATCAAAAGTTATATTAACAGCTAATAAAGGTACGAAGGTTTTATCATCTAATATTACTAATATTAATGGTGTTACTTGGTATAATGTAAAAGTTGGAACTAAGACAGGTTGGGTACAATCTGCGACAATATTAAGAGATAGTGAAATAAAACCATTCACATCAAGTTTTTATGCGAATTCAGATATCGCGAAGATGTACCAAAGTTTTAAAACATCATCCCAAATCATTACGACTCCTAAAAAAGGATCTATAGTTCAAGCAACAAGCATGACGATTAGTAATGGCGTCACCTGGTATAAAGTGAAAAGTGGAAGTAAAGTTGGATGGTTACCTTCATCATTTGTTTCAAAAAATAAAGTTGTAGTTAAATATCCTGATTACTTAAGTAACTTAAAGAAAATTGCCAGCAAGAATAAAGCAACTGTAAAAAAACAAATTCATAAAGAAGGTATAGAATACACTTTTAAAAAGGGATGGGAAGAGGCCTGGATTACTCAACATACACATACAAAGATAGAATATAAGAACGTTCATTATATAAAAGGAAAAACTGTAACTGCACCACCTAAACTTTTTAATCTTGGTCTAGACTCAGCAATTACTATTGGTTTCCCTATTTCCAAAACCGAACTTACATCTCTTGCGCGTAAGGCACAATCAAGTCCACATAAAACGTTTTATTCAAAAAGCAAGAAAGTAAGAGCGTATGCAGATCGAGGAAAGCAAGTATATCTAACTTTTTATGAAGATCCAGATGCTGATAAGTTACTTAAATAAAATTATCATTTTTAGAATATACGAAACAAAATGAGTTATAAGGTCCATGAAATAAGTACATTAAAACTAGTCCTTTTATAAAATGTACCCTATAGAATAAACACTTTAAAAAAGTCTATCTATAGGGTACTTTCTTTATATAGATAAAAATGGGATGGAGAAACACTAAAATGAGTAAAAAGTTATTTACTGAAAAAGAAATTAAGGTACTATCTAAAAATCCAAATGTTAAGTCAGTTACTAATAAGGGAATCACATATAAAGATGACTTTAAACGTCTATTTATTACAGAATACGAAAAAGGGAAAATCCCACTAAATATAACCTTCAAAATATGGTTAGCCACTTATGTACCTTTGTTGGAGTATCACGTTCTGGTTACTACAATTATTTCTCGTTAAAGTCTCAGGAAAATAGAAAAGTACGTGATAAAAAGGATGAGCTCCTAAAAGAAAATATATTAAAAGCCTTTCGTTTTAAGAATCGCAAAAAGGGTGCTCGGCAGATTAAGATGACCTTAAAGGGTCAGTTTAGTATCGTATATAATTTAAAAAGAATTCGAAGAATTATGGACAAGTTTGGGATTGTTTGTCCTATTCGAGCTGCCAATCCATACAGAAGGATGGCAAAAGCTACCCAAGAACACGCAGTAGTCCCAAATATGTTAAATAGATAATTCAAACAAGAAAATCAGGGAAAATATTGCTTACTGATATCACTTACTTATTTTATGGGAAAGGGAATAAAGCTTATCTATCAACAATCAAGGACGGGTCAACGAATGAAATTTTAAGCTATCATGTTTCTGAGCGTATAACACTTGATATTGCAGTAGACACAATATTAAAGCTAAAAATTAATAAAAAAGTAAAATTAGCCGAAGGGGCTATTATTCATTCTGATCAAGGTTTTCATTATACACACCCTACCTATCAAAAATTACTTAGTAAATATGGTATAAAACAATCTATGTCTAGAAGAGGAAACTGCTGGGATAACGCGCCGCAGGAGTCTTTCTTTGGTCATTTTAAAGATGAAACTGAATTTAAAAGTTGTGAAACATTTGAGGAATTAAGAAAAGAAATAAAATCATATATGAACTACTACAATCACTACAGATATCAGTGGAATTTAAAAAAGATGACTCCTGTGGAATACAGGAATCATCTATTTAAGATTGCCTAGTCTTTTTTTAAAATGTCCTTTACAAAGGGTACACATTATTAAAGGACTAGTTTTTTTCCTTTCCCTCGAAACCTACTCTCGCTTTTTCACCTTTTCTTTTAAATACATGACTTCTCTCAAAAAACTACATATTTTTTTCAGTTTAATAGTTTTGTATAACCCCATTTGCCTACCTCCCCTATATATATAGGTCGAAGGAGGTGATAACATGGCAACAGCATTTATCGCTGATTCCCAGCTTAAGCTAGTGTTCAATACTGGTGTAGATGCTGAAGGAAATCCAATCTACAAAAGCAAAAGCTTCCGAAACGTGAAGGTGACTGCATCTACAGATGGTCTTTACGCTGTAGCTCAAAGCCTAATCGGCTTACAGCAGTATCCTGTTACCTCAATCGAGCGTAACGACAAAAACCTTTTAGGTGAGTAATGACGTTGAAAATAATGATGAAAGGAGGTTATTTCAGTGGCAAAGACACTTCAACTTCAGTTTTTAAACGAGGAACAAAAAACGGTGACGATTTCAATCGACAATCCAATTGAACCTGTTAGTCCAGCAGCTGTTGATGCTGCAATGGATACAATCCTTACTGCGAATGTGTTCATCTCTTCTGGTGGAGATCTTGTAAGTAAGAAAGGTGCTCGTGTGGTGGAACGTAATGTTGCGGATGTAGCTTTATAAATTAGCAACTAACTCCGTTTTTTAACGGGGTTAGTTTTTTTCTAATAAACCATTTAGAGGAATTAAAGTTATGAAAATGCAAAAAGAACTGAGATGCAGAGCACTCAGTTCTTTTTAATTGAAACTAGAATCTTCTGTTCTATTTCATCATTTAAAGCCTCGATCCGTCTGTTTAAGAAAAAGGCGTCAATCCAACTCCATATTACTGATCCTATTAAGAAGAAAAGCGAAAAGTACAATAGACCATCCGATAGCGAATAAGCAAGTACAAGAATCAGAAGAAACAAAGGAAAAATAGTCGTCGATAACATGATACTGGCAATTCTATAATCTTCGGTATAAAAGCGATGTGCTCCGAAGAAGGATAAGCCCGCCCATAGCCCCCACGCTGCATCTTTGCTCTTACTTTTTTTAAACATTTCTGATTCTAATATCGCTAGTTCCTCTAAGGTTAAATGTTTCTTTTCGATTTGCATAATATTACTCAGCAGTTGCTGCTACTTCTGAATTTTTTCTTGCTTGCTTAATTGTACGGATTTCAGCTAATACTTCATTTTCAATTTGCTCGTTAGTATTCTTTACCATACTGTTGATTAAGAAAAGGTCGATTAATGTCCAAATTCCTAATCCTCCAAGAGTTAATAACATACCTACAGCAGAACCTGTTTTTCCTAAATAAAAACGGTGTCCACCTGCTGAACCTAGGAAAAACCATAGTAACCATGTTGTTCCACTAGATTTTTGTTTCTTGCTCATTTCTGAACTAAGTAATTGAAGTTCCTCGCTTGTTAAACCTTGTTTTTGTAGTAATGACAAATTATTTCCTCCTAAAAACTAATATAATAACATAGTAAATTATACATGAAATTGTAGAAAATTGTAGAAAAAATTACAAACTGTTGACAATTTTGTTAACTTTTAAGCCGTTATTCCTGGTATAACCTATAAAATCATAATCTAAAATGCTATTTACTTTCATATTTAAATGAACGAAGCATAATAAAAAGACTTGAATTCAGTAAAATATCGAACTCAAGTCTTTTGTTTTTATAAAATTCCTCTAACTTAAATTGTAGTAGTTTAATTAAGGATCTATTCGTTTAATTTGCCGTTGCATCTCCTAGAAATAGATCCCAACTAGTCACTTCGGTTCCATCCACTACTACCCTACCATCAACCACAGAAAAGAACTTATTAAAATATACATAGCCATGAGCTGGTGAATCAATTGTTTGTAGTTCATACTCCCCATCTGACAATCTAAATTTATACGTTCCTTCTTCATTAATCCAGCTTGAATACCAAGAGCCTTCTACTCCTACTCCCACTACATTTACATAACCTTCTGTTAGTAACTGATGTCCATCATACACGCTTCCAGTTAAGTTTAAAGCAGGGACTTCAACTTGAAGTGTTTCAAGCTTCTCTTCATTAACAAATAACTCTCCATTCAAAACTGTAAACCTTGTATTTGGTCTGAACGAAGTATCATCATATAAATAAACATTATCAAATACGTATTCGCCATCTGGTAAACGAAGTTGGAACTTACCTTCCTCGTTGGCAGATCCATAATAGAAGGTTTGATATTCATCACTTATTGAATACACACTTAAGAATCCAGGTACTGGGTTCCCATTATCTAATAACGTACCTATAACTGTTACTGCCGGAAGTTTAATGAGCAATGACTCATGTGGTTCTCCATATACATATAATGAACCATTTTGAATCGTGAATTCTTGGTTCAATTCAACCTGCGTATTATCATACAGATACACTGATTTTATTTTATACTCACCATCTACTAACCTACCTAAAAATTTACCATCTTCACTAATTTCACTCCAATAATAAGAAGTTTCATCAGCTGTGCTATACGTTACAGTTCCACCTGTAACAGGGTTTTCACCATCGAGTACAACTCCATTTAAACTTACTGGTGGTAATTGTAGAATAAGCATATTCTTTAGTTCACCATCTACATACAGCTTTCCATTTTCAATTTGGAATTGTGTAGAAAGACCTACCTCTTGATTCATGTCATATAAATAAGCCCCTGTTACTTTGTACGAACCGTCAGGTAGTCTTAACGAATACTGACCGTTTTCATCCGTTGATGCATAATACCAGTCGAAGTAACCCTCTTCTTCATTGTATTTCTCTATATTTATATGGCCTTGAAGTGTTACTCCTTGATCCACTAATTGACCTTGAAGTGTTACAGGAGGTAAATTAATCGTTATACTGTCTTTCGTTATACCATCTTGAACTATTTTTCCATTTAGAATTTCAAATGCTACATTCACTATAGATTGACGATTATTCTCATAAACTTCTCTAATAAAATATTGTCCATCAGATAGTCTGTATTCGAAGTTACCTTTTTTATCAACACTCATGTCAAAATAACCAGTATGTTCACCTTTCTCATCGTAACCTTCAACACCGATCCATGCATTCGTAATTGGTGTCTTTCCTTCTACTAATTTACCCTTCAATGTTACATTCGGTATTTGGATATTTAAGAAATTCACCTTTTTTCCATCAATATATGTTTCTCCATTTTTTACTTCAAAAATGATCTTTTTCCATTCGTAATAGGTTGGATGAGAAACACTGACCATATATTTGCCATCAGATAATTCTCTTAACGAATATTCTCCCTTTTTATTCGTGAGCACATATTCCACAAATTCGAAATGATATTCTTCTTCGTTAATTACTTGTTCTAAAGAGATAACGGCGTCACTAACTGACCTTGTCCCATCAGTAACTTTTCCACTATACGCCTTTTCTGGAAGAGAGATTTGTAAACTCTTTTGTTCTACTCCATCAATCGTTACAATTCCATTTAAAACGGAAAAATACAATTCATGATTATAAAATCCGTTTTCTAACTCAATTCCAAATAACAAATAATCTCCGTCTGGGAGAACTGCTGTAAATTCTCCATTATTCTTAGAAGATACAGTAAAAACCTCTTCCTCATATTCACTTGTGTATCTTGATAGAATTACCTTTCCTTTTAAGCCCTTGTTACCTTCAGTTAATTTTCCCTGAAAATTCGAATCGGATTTTTGCCCAGCCGCTTTTGCTTCCTTTTTATTAGAAAGTTGAATCACTTGGTTTTCCGAACTCTTAACCTTTCCTTGCTTCACAGTAAAAGATTCTTTCGCGCTATACCACTTGTTCCCTTTGTTCACGGCCTTAACTGAATAATCTCCATCTGGAATTTTGCTACTTAATTGCCCTTTAGCATTCGTTGAAACAAGTCTAACCTTTTGTGTCTTCTCTTTAGATTGAATAACTAGTTGTGAGTTTTTAATTGGATGAATTCCTTCCCTTACCATAACTTCTTCTTTACCTTGAGAGGATTTCTTAGATGGTGTTTGTGCATTCACATTTCCTACTGAACTAGTAAATAAAAAAGCTAGTAGAATTAAAGTATAAATAAACTTCTTCTTCATTCATTTTCCTCCTGGAATGTAATTTTTAACCAACTAAATATATTCGACCTATGTAAAAAATTACCTTTCTATTTTTTCTTCTGCTGACTTTTTATATTTCGACACATTTTTCTCTTTATAAAAAGACAGATAATATAGTGAATATATTTATTTATCGAAATGACTTTACTAAATAATAGGTATTAAATCATGATTATATATGGAAATTTTCGAAAAATCTCACCCAAAACTAATGTTATCTTACTATAAAGAGATAAGGCACACCCACTTAAAGGTAGTTTTGCAAAGTATAGGGGCTACCTAAAGTCTATTGGAGATATGCCAGCCAGCTACTCATTATCATAGGGGAAATAAAATGCCTTATTATTCATTTAAAGAAATATGGACTCCTCTTATTCTTTTTAGAATCCGCTTCTATAGATGTAATGAGAATCATCGTTTTATTAAGATTGGCGGAGGAAAGCGAAAGAGAGTATTCTAAACTGAATACATAAACTACTATTATGAGGTTCAGTTAAGAACCTCTTTCTTCTATAGAAAAAGACTCTCTATCCTGTGATAGAGAGCCTTAATCTTAATATTTTTTAGCACCTAAATATCTAGTTTTATAGTAACTATCACTTAATTTATTAATCATAACACCTTTAGAAGAACTAGCATGCACAAAGCTATTATTACCTATGTAGATTCCAACATGTGATGGACCTTTTTTATATGTCTGAAAGAATACTAAATCTCCAACCTGCGGTGACTTTACTGCCTTTCCAACTTTCCACATATCCGCTGAAGAACGTGGTAACTTCTTACCTAGCCCATTAGCATATGCAAAACCTACAAACCCACTACAGTCAAAGCCCTTTTTACTTGTACCACCAAATTTGTAAGGAGTTCCTATTAAGGCAGTGCTAACCTTGACTAGTTGTTGAGGGTTTTTGGCAGCTGTTGCAGCCGACACCTTGTCTTGTGGAGTATATATAGAAAGTATAATTATTGCTAGAATAATAGAAGTTATGATTCTTTTCATATTATGTCTCCTAGTTATAGTTTTCTGAAAATTTAAACTAAAGTTATTATAACAAGGATAATAGAAAAAAAGTTTTACAGTTCTGTTACAAATAAATTGAAAGAGAACATAATCCAACTCTATCTAAACAATTAAATCAAAAAGAGCATATTTTGAAACTAAATCCAAAACACACTCTTTATTTCAATTTATTGATTTCTTAACTATTAAAGCCCTCTATCTTACATCTCTAAATCAGTAAACGCATAAGGCAATAATTCCTTCAACGTCAACTCTAATATATCATTCTTATCATTTGTTAAATAAACCGGCATATCAGGTAAGCAGAACTCAGCCAAAACCTGTCTACAAATGCTGCAAGGTGGAAGAAAATCTTTTGTATCACCTGCAACCGCAATTGCCCTGAAGTCACCTTTCTTATAGCCACTTGCGACAGCCGTAAATATCGCAGTTCGCTCAGCACAGTTCGTTGCACCTAATGAAACATTCTCCACATTTACTCCATTAATGACAGAACCATCTGCTAAAAGAATCGCGGCTCCTACTGGAAACTTCGAATATGGAACGTAAGCTCGTTCCTTCATCTGACGTGCACTTTGCATTAATAACTCTTTATTCATTGTATCCATCCCTTTCAAATCAGAATGAACTTATCTCAGTTCCCTAACCAACTTTAAAATCGGCAGGATTTCTACTATAATATTTTTTCGAAATGTTTGTCAACACGGGAGACGGAGGATTCTATAGTCGGCATCGTGGATACTTGATAGTCCTGCCTGATACCCAAGTAGCCCAACTTCGTTAAGAAGAAGGGCTACTTTATCATCATATTATTACCATTTATGCCTGACTTACATTTGCAGGTGTATTTTTCATACTGTTTTTTGTAACTGCCATTATAATAAAGATGCTACATAATCCAGAGATTAAGATTAATGCACCGCATAAAATAATTACAAATTGGGGTGATGATATTGTTCCAACCAACCCATTGATTCCCATCCCTAATAAAGTGATAGAACTAAGGAAACTTGTAATTGTACTGAAAAATCTACCCAACTGATCATATGGAATAGCAGTTTGCCAGAATGTACTAGCACTCATATTGAAGGCAGAATTAAATATCCCTAGCGCAAAGGCTGATGCCATCATCAGGTAAAGGTTTGATGAGAAACCTATACAAGCATAGAATATTCCTAATCCTAAAGTTCCCCCACCAAGTTGGATAGCTAATGGAAGCTTTTTTATAATTGCTGAACCAAATATTGATGTTAGTATCATCCCTGCGCTTAGAGCTCCCAATATATAGCCAACATACTCTGCCTTATACCCACTTTTGTCTACATGGGCAGTAAAGGTAACATCCACACCTGCTATTCCAAGCATAATGCAAACATACATAACGAGTACACTAATTACAATTGGTGATTTGATGGGACTTAATCCCTCAACCCAACTTTTCCAGAAGCTTTTCTTTTCCTTTTTTCCTTCTAACTGAATCGGCTCAATACTAGCTAGAGACAATCCAATAAACAAAGTTGATGCTAATACATAGGTTGCAGAATCAATTAAAAATCCGATATTTTGTTGGCCCTCAGGAAGTATGCCAAGTACAGTTGCAGCCAATCCAGGTCCGATGATCTTAACTAGTTCTCTAGTAGATTGGAATGTTCCATTCGCTTCCATCAGTTGCTTTTCATCCACAATGTTTACTATATATTTATTAAATGCTGGTGTTCGGAATGAAGAAATAAATGATATAGCAAATGCAGCAACAAAATATACATGTAGTGTATTAGGTAAGAAAAATAAACTTGCAATCAATATTGCACTTGATATATTCGTGGCTACGATGACTTTTGCTGGGTTTTTATTTTCTATAATTACCCCCGCTATTGCTCCACCTACTAAACTACCAACACTTAAAAAAAGTGCAATACCCATTGTTGTTAGTAACGTCTCCGTCTTCGTGTACGTCATAACAATCAGGAGCATGTAGCTAAACCATGAGCCTATCTCAGAAATAAACAAAGATATTGCAAGTCTTCTAAACATTAAATTTTGTTTTAGTATATTTAACATTTTATCACCCCTTTTTAATTTTCACGATCGAATCGGTATCCGATCATTAGTGAATTAATATATACTCCTTCTTCATCATCACCAATTTCATTTGCTCTAATGAACTTTTCTATTTCTTCCATTTTTCTTCTTAGCTCATTGAATAGTTCGTCTTTTACTTTTACTTGTGCATACTTAATAGTCGCAGAACTTTCTAATAACTTCTGAGTATCCAAATCAGAAATATCACTTTTCACCTTGTTATAAATTAAATCTAATGTTGTTGAAGGGCTTAGTAATGGTACTACACTACTTAAATCAACATCCCGGTCAACAGCTCTGTATACAAAGTGAATGGACCTCCCATTTACGGATACCATTTCATGCTTCTTAATTAAGTTCGTATCTTCCAATCTGTCCAAATGAAAGGAAATCTCAAGAGGTTTCAATCCTGTCTTTCTTGATAATTCTTCTGGACTTATCTCACCATCTAATAGATATAAAAATGTTTTTAGTACGTTAGGATTTTGCAAAATCCCTTCCTGATCTGCATTGAGTTCTTTACTAGTTTTCTCCATATTCCTCACCCCATTTTATCAACTTGTTGGAGTAACTTTTGTCCGTCAACATCACCCATGACGACCATAGATAATCGCAATGGATCAATATATTCATTTAAAAAACCTTTTATATTCTCAACAGTTGATAATTCAAATTGTCGTACTAAATCATTTGGGTAAATCGTTTCTCTAAAAATTTCATTTCTTCCTATTATTTTTAAGAAGTATTGTTGATGTTGAGTTTTTAAATATAAATCCGTTTTCAATCCAGAGATTGCGTTATTAACCTCCGAACTGTCTAAAGAGTTTTCCTTAATATAGTTAACTTCTTCTATTAAAATATCTAGTAATTGACTAAATTTATCTTTGGCAACAGATGTATATATACCCCAGTTACCTGTTTGGATAAATCCTTGATAAAAACTTTGAATATGGTAAACTAGGCCTTCCTTCTCACGTGCTTTTAGCATTAATCTTGAATTCGGAAATCCTCCCCAACCCTTAATTGCAACCTCAAAGTTTTTCTTTCCTTCATCCCGTAATGAAGGTCCGACTCCACCCATACACAGTGTTACGTAATCTGATTTTTGTTTCAGAATATTAAAATGCACGGATTCCGAGGAACGAATTTCAATGGGTGTGGGCACACCACTCGGTACATTACTGTAGATTTCACTTGCATCGTTAATTACATCATTAATATTATTATTTGTGATTATAACAATGACTGAATTATCAGCAGAGTATATCTCTTGATACCGTTGTAATAAATGTTTTGCGCTAAAGGATTTTATCGTTTGCTCATTTCCTAGAATCCAGTTTCCGTATCCATGCCCACCATACATACCTTCTATTAGACGATCCATAATTTGTTCTGAACTATGGAGTTTTCGTTGTAATTCTGCAAGAATAATTTTTCTTTCAGCTTCAACATCTTCTTCAGTAAAATCAGCTTCAAAGGTAAGTTCATATAGTGCCTTCAATAGTGTTTTTGAATGTTGAGACAAAATTAGACCTTCAAATGATGTACATTCTTTAGTAGTGTGAGCATTCAATAGTCCACCATTATTGACGATTTCCTTTACTGCCTCTTTTCCTCTTCTTATCGCACGCTGATTATTAAAGATAAGATGCTCTAGAAAATGACTTAGTCCACTCTCTTCTTTTAACTCATTTCGACTTCCATGCCTAATAAATACGCCTACACTTGTTACAAGCGTTTCAGGTTTTTCAACTACCAATACTCTTAATCCATTTGCTAACACAGTAGAGTGAAATAACAATTCCTATTCACCATCCAATTATTTCTGTAAAATTTTATCATTATATTCAAGATTTTTTAAAATTTGTATCCGTCTCTCATAGGACACATCACACTTATTAAGGATAGTAATTGCTTCCTTAATAAATAATATAGCTTTCTCTTTATCTCGAATTCTATAGTAATACAAGGCTAATGCATTCAATGATTCGGCATGCCTACAGTTCTTCTCATTTATATCTTCTATAAATATCAAATCTTGTATTGATGTCTCAATTGCTTTATAGGCATTTTCATAATCTTCTTTTAGAGTTAACATGACTCCTAGCTTATTCCATAATCTTTGGTGTTTTTCTTTATCAGAGGTAGAGAGGAAGGCTTCCTTAAACCTTTCTCTTAAGAGTGACAAATCCTTTTCAAAATACGTCATATCAATAGCTTGCAAATGAAGGCTATGTGATTTTGGATGTTTTACTTGTTCATAATAATGCCAAAACCATTTATTCATGGAGTAATAGTAAAAATGAGATGTGAGGAATTCGTTCAAGTTATTCTGTGAAACGTTAGATAGGATATCTTGCTCAACACCTACTACGCTCACGTCATTATATTTTTCTATTAAATGATCACAACGATTCATTAGTTCTTTGCTTTTATCCCCATTTGATAGCATCTTCAATCTAAAGGGCTGAATAATATAGTTTTTATAAAAATTAGTTCCCATTCTTAGTAACAATTCTGGAAAGAATGCTCCTAAAATCACTATTTCTTCAGTTGTAAAATCTACTTTTTGTTTCAATAAACTTACATATAACCCTCTGGGGTAATTAGAACGAAATATATATGTTTCATCTAAAATTGATTCCATCGCTATTTTATTACCTCAATAAACTTTTCACCTTGACGATCCATCGTAGTGATTATACTTTTCATTTGTGTTTTATGATCAGGACATGGTGTCCTATTTTCTGTTAATCGAATCCATGGGCACGAATCACCGTGACATGAAGGGGCTAAAAAACACTCCTTACATTTAGAATCCTCAATTCCAGACTCTGTCCACGCATCAAATTTATTACGATCCAGATCTAGTGAGCCGTCCTGATTTAATTGTCCAACATGATTAATATCATCATATAATGCGACCGTACATTTATATAACATCCCATCTGTACCAAATACAAAGGAATGAGGACTCGCTGCATAACAAATGGAATGTGGTTTAATTTTCTTACCAATACGTTCGACAGTAGCACCTTTATCTAACGCGAGATTTGTTAGCTGTATGGCTGTACTCTCTGCACAAACATCTAAGTTTTCATCATTACTTCCACCCCATTTTCCAATATTGTGGAAATACAATCGAAAACGGTCATCTCTACCAAATAAGCGCTTCATTTCTTCTATATAATCAACGACATGTATGTAATTATCCTCACCAACATTCATTCGGAGAATAACATGAAAGTCTTCTGTTCTTTCTGATAACTTCTTTAAATTATTTATGATAACGTCGTATGTACCTTGTCCACCCTTTAAAATCCTTTGTTTATCGTGTGTTTCTTTAGTACCATCAATGGTTATCTGAAAACCCTTTACCTGATTTCGCAAGAGAAGATCAATTACCGAATCATTTAAAAAATATCCGTTAGTTGTAACTGTTGCTGCGTAGTTAATACCGTATTCATTTGATTTCTTAATAAACTTCTGCGATAACCTTTCAATTACATCGGGAGCCAGTAATGGTTCACCACCGAACCAACTCACAGAAAATTCCTTATAAGAATAGTCTTCTATTCTTTTATTTACGAATTTCTCAATTCCTTCTTCAACCTCAGGTTTTAATTTATTCTTCTCAAAACGTTCATAGCAGTATATACATCTAAAATTGCAATTTTCGTGTGCTAGAATAGTGAGATGTAATGGGTTATTATTATTTCTGGCCTTTTTGTAAGCGGAAAGAACATCATCTGCATCATTTTCACTTTCATAAAAATGATATTTTGAGAATATATCACTCATATTCCCTAACTTACTCAACTCACCAAAACCTTTTGCCGATTTTTTCGGTACCTTAAACCCAATACTGTTTCTTATATTAAAGTAAATGTCAGATTCTCCATCGTAACTTTCAGACTTAATGACATATCTTGACTTCTTCAGCATATTTTCACACCTTAAAATTGATATTGGCTAAGGAAAGTGTAGTTGTGCACTTCCCTTAGCCATAATTTGTTACCAAGTTATGCTGTTCTTTAATGTTATCCATTAAGCAAAACAAGCAATGTTAATATGTGCTCCTTCTTCTTGAGTTTCCTCAATCGTGCCATTGATTACTTCGTTAATTTCAGTTTCAGTAATTTCTACTTCGCGTTTGATATCTTTAGTATCTTTCAATATTCTCACCTCCTTTAAGTTGAATGATCTTTATTTAGTGAATTTAAATTCTATTGAATCGATGTCATCGCTGCTTTTCATGATTTCTCCATTATTAATTGAGATACTAACTTTCTTTGACTTCGAATCTATCAAACTAGTAAATGCACTCAAATATGCTTGTTTACCACCATTTATTACCTGAGAATGAGAGATACCATCGGAGAATTTCACTATCATTTCCATTGAACACACCTCCCTGCAAAACGTATTTCTAACTATTTTTAAGCTATATCAAATTCCGAGTTCAGTACTATTAATTCGCTGCTCCTGGATCCTCTTCATCTGAATTTAATGACGTCTTCGCTGCATATACTGTCTCATCTGAAAGAATCGGGAAAAATGTTAAGCAAATTGTCAACGTAATAAATAAACCAAGTAACTTCTTCATTAATTAAGTTTCACCTCATTTTCTGATTATTTACATAATACAATAGATACATTTTCCCTGTATTTGTCATTTCTTTGATATAATTGGAGTGATTCTATATACCCATCTTATTTACTACCAATTTTATGGTTTTTGATAAACATAGTTATCATTCAAAGGAGGGGATTATCATGTCCGATTTATTAGGAAAAAAAATAAAGGAACTACGAGAGTATAGTGGCTTATCACAAAGGGCTGTTTGTAGGGATATATGCACTCAACCTTACATAAGTAAAATAGAAAATGGCGAAATATTCCCATCTGCTGACTTACTACTTAAAATTTCTGAGAGATTAAATGTTAATATATCTTACCTATTAGATATTTCGAATGCCCCTAGATATGACTATATGGTGGAGGTGTTTACTCAAATTAGAGAGGAAGTTTATAAACGAAACTATAAGTTAGTTAAGGAAATCATTAAGAGTGAGAAACGAAATAACATCTTTGCTGATACGAAAAGTCAGCAGTTCTTTTTATGGCACGAAGGAATTTGTAGTTATTATGAGGATGGAAATAAAGAGCAAGCTTTATCTTTATTAAATGAAGCTTTATCATTAACCACCCATCAGAAACAACTTTATTCCGAAAGGGAGATCGAAATATTAATTAGTTTAGGTAATATTTATTCTGAATCGAAGGATTACCCTCTTGCGATTAAAAACTTTAAAGTAGCCCATCTCCAGTTAACCATGTTGCTAGATTTAACGAATAATTATTTGCCAATTAGATTGTATTATAATTATTCGAGAGCCTTGAGATACAACAGGGAGTATCAACTTTCCTTAAAAATGTGTAATGAAGGAATTATGCTTACAAAAAAATATAATTTCTTGTACTTAAAAGGTGATTTATATTATCAAAAAGGAATTAACTACATGGCACTTCAAAACTTTGAAAAGGCAAAAGAAAATTTTAAATTAGCCGAGATGGTATATTTGCTCGAAGGGAACTCCTCCTCACATAAATTGGTAGAATTAATGAAAGAAAAGCTAAAGGAGAAATAATTTAACGGTCGATATATGGATAAAATAAAAAAGCTCATGCACATTTCTAAGTCACACAAAAGGGGACGGTTCTCCTGATCTTAAGAATACTTAAGGCCAATTGAACCGTCCCTTTGATTTATAGGACAGATAGACATGTGAAAGTGTCTGTAATGTAATTATTTTATTAGCACTCAATACAAACAATCTCATTCGTCACATCTACTCTCCAAAATCCCTTATCCACCTGTAGTTCCTTCGAGCAGAGTGAACATTTAGATGGCCAACCATTATATCTATATCCTGCAATGACGCCAAATTCTAATGACCACACAGCATATGCCGTATATTCAGAAAGTGATAGCATCAGTAAATCCTGAACTGTTTCTAGCAACTCATCATTATGATATTTTTCAAAATAATTATCTACTACCCTTTCAGCATCAGCCTCTTTTAAGCGATTATGATAGACTTCAAAAAGTAAATCCATTTTCATTCATGTATCTCCTTCAACGTGGACGGAAAATAGCGACTTAAAAAAATTTCAATCTCCTATTAACCAGGTCCATATTAAAATCCTCATAACCCTGGCTTATTCCCCAATTCCGTAAATGCTCGTAATCAGGATGCGCAGGATCTGCCATAACTGATAAAAACTCTTCAAATCCCGGCTCACCGCCAACATCCCCAGGTGGTGTATTTCCTCTGCCCTCAAAACACGTAGGGTAGTTTTTGTCATAGTTATCCATCATTTGTTCCACTACAATCTGGTGGTTCCATTCATCTCCCAAGTCATAGGTATAGCGTAATTCAGATGGTAGATAGTCGTGAAGCTTCTCCCCTTCCTCCAGTTTCATCGGTATGCCGGTATCATACCTAAATGCCTCTTCGTGACAAACAAGAATGACAACTGGTTTACAGTCTGCAATACGCTTTGATTGGTTAAGTGAAGTTGGCATACTTTTATAGATAGAAAACTCATGCAAATGGCAATCCTGCCAGCCAAATGAAATTTGCAACGTTTTATGTAGGTCTGGAAACGTAATATGTTTTGGAACAGCAATCCTTCTCCAAACTTCATGATTCTCCAGTTCCAATGTAACATGAAGAATATATGCTTCGGAATGAAAGATTTGGCCACCAGTCAAACCTTCTAAATTGCGAAATAACTCCTCAGATGGCGTAATATAGTCATTTTTGCCATTCCCGACAATTAATCGGCTAAGCTGTTTATTCAATATCGGCTGTTGAATGCCATGCGGATGGATTTCTTCCTCATAAAAACAAACATTTTCACAAGCCTTATTCAGTCTTGCTACAAGTTTTCTATCCTTAGTCGTTGAAAATTTGACCTCGTTAAAATGAGACAGATAGTTCTCTATTACCTCATCTTTAATGCCTTCATGACAAAACGTATCTCGAATAGCTTGTACCAACAACTGATCAATTCTTTTTAAATCTGCTGCCTTTACACTATAAAGGACTATAATATACCGACTTTGATCGTTCACCAGAACAATTGTCTTTTTTCGATTCAACGTTATTATATTTGCATGCCAGGAAAAGAGGGAATCTGACTCTGAAGATGGTTCCGGTTTTAGCTTTAATTCGGTTAAAAGTTTCTTTGTACATTGAATTAGCATATTGAAAGCTCCTAAGAAGAAAAATGTTTTATTGTGTGTCTCAAGTATAAACACAAAAACCTTTTTTGGTAAGGCTGAAGAGGAGTACTTCATTTTCACCACTCAACATTTCTACATCATGAGTCAGTATTCTTTTCAAGACAATAAAAAATGTAAAGAAACACACTGCTCGACAAACTTATCAAAGAAAGTATATTGAACTTATTCAAATTATCATTGTTCACAAAACCTAATAAAAATTTTTATCAATCACCTATCTTTTTAACCCCAAACGCGAGCAAATTTCCTATATATATTGTGACAACGAATTTATACAGGAGTTGAGTACGACGTGTTTGACCGTAAGAAGAAAGAAAAACAAAAAGTAAAAATGTATGGATTTAAGTTTCCGCAGCGTTTATTTGATGACCTTCGGCAATTTGAGCAAAAGGAAAATATCCAAATTCCTTCAAGTGCATATGCGACGTTGATCTGTGTGCTTAAACAAATACATCGTGAAAAGACGACTATGGGTGAAATTCAAGAGTTCAGCCTTAGTCAGTATGCAACCGAACTGAATGTTGGATATTCCACTCTATATGTAGGTCTCAAGTTTTGGCTGGATCATGGCTTCCTGTATGAGGGGAAAAATGATGCAGGTAAGACGTTATTTGTGCTGCAAAATGCTCATCGCTATTTCTCAGAGGACGAACTCAACTATTTCATCGTTCCTCACTCTTTGTTTGAAACGAATATTATCGCAGAATTAGTGCGCACGTCGAATGGTAAAACATTTGAGTTAATGCTGTCGTTGTTCACACAATTCCGTCATGGCATGGCAACGATTCAAGGAACACAGGAAGTAGAGGAATTAAAACAAGTTCGTAACATGAGCACGTTAAAGCAAAAGCTTGGGAAACGTTCGAAGGGAGTAAGAGAGGCGATTTCACTACTCGAGCCTTTATTTCATGTTCACTTCATTGGTTTGTCACATAGAGGGCATCAAGTATGGATTCACCAGGTGGAATTCAGCTTAAAGCCTGATTGTGTGGTTGAAAATTCGGATGCCTTTGAAGTAAACCCGCTTATCTCCGAGTTCAGCAGAGAAACGGAGCATGTTCTCAAATCTCTTAACATGCGCTTCAAGCCTCGTGATCTATTTGATATTATGATTTCACTCAAGCAAGAGGTGATCAACGTTCTTAAATATGTAGCCAAAAATGATGGAGAAAATTCTTCTTATTCACTTCGCGACAGCTGGATTCAAACGTTCTTTTATCAATGTCTAGGTCGTTTTGAGACGAAAATTCAAGATCAGCTAAAGCAAAAAGAAACCTTCCAATTTACAACATCGATTGGTGCCTACTTCCGCACTGTCTTTCGAAACAACATTAAACTTTTCATTGAACAAACAATCCCTACAGACTACATACGAAAAGCTAATATGAAAGAATTCATGATGACTGGACGCGTGCCTGTCCTTCATCAGCTTTTAACAAAATAGGTGTGCGTTTCTTTCCCGAGCCTTGTTATCTGAGATAACAGGGCTATTTGTACGTGGAGATTCGATTTCCAATTTGTTTACTACTCCAAGCATCTCTCTATTTTACTAAGAGGGGTGTCTTTTTTTGTCTTCAAAACCCTCTAAATAACTGCCTGTGAAAAATGGATTTTTCTAAATACATGCACGTCAATTCCATGAATCTCTAAATCTCTACCACACCACTTTTTTTTATCCAAATGACTGCCTCTATCAGATAGAAAATTTTGAAATGATTGCCTGTAGATATTCGACTAATCTCTAAACCTTTGCCACTCATTATAGAAATCTTTGAATAAAATGCCTGTACAAAACAAACCTAATGCCTTGTGTTGAAAGGGATCTCTCCACTTTTTTTAAAACAGCTTACTCTACTGATACCCTTACTACTATGATTATTTCTTTACTCTTCTGTTTGTTTTTTACTAGATTGAATATCTTTTATTCTATTGAAGAATTAATTAGGTGATACATTTACCTGTAAGCTTGGGAATGAAACTACTTTTGCTAAATGTTGATGTGACATCTGTTTGTTAGAACATTTAAAAATAAAGCATAAAAAAAGCTAGTCCAATGTACTTGAACTAACTTCTGATTATGAGCCTATAACCCTTTAAAAGGGAACAGTGATAGCATACTTTCCCCTACTATAAATTCTTGATTAATTGGACCTATGCTAGCATCTCTGCTATCTAAGCTCTCACCAGGAGTCCGGTTATCCCCTATTATAAAGAAGTGTCCCTCAGGAACCTCTGTACTTGGGATATCGAATGACGTACCCAAAATGTAATCTTCCTGTATTTCTTCGTTATTAATAAGAACGTTACCATTTACGATTTCTATGTTTTCTCCTGGTAAAGCTATGACTCTTTTAATAATGTTATATCCATGCGAATCCTTTACTACTACTATGTCATTTCTTTCAGGTGAAAATGCTATTTTGTTTACTATAACTACACTTCCATCTTCTAACGTTGGATTCATTGAATTTCCACTTATAATACTAATTCCTATACCAAACCTAATGAATAGAACGATGCATAGTAATAAAGCAAGATAGCGTATCCAGCTTAGTATGGATTCCTTTGTTATTATTCTATTATTAGTGGTTTCTATAGACACTTCATTATTATAATTGGTACTCAACTAAAATCTCTCCTAATTTGATCCATTTGGTTTTTCTTTATCCTCTTTATTAGAAGGGTTTGCCTTATCTTGACCGTAATGATTTCCGTTGTTGTTCTTTTCTTTATCATCGTTCGGGATATCTTTTACCACTTTATCCATCTTTTCAATTGCTTCCTGTACAATTGCATCTAACTCTGCTGAAAGCTTTTCCTCTTTATTTGAGTTATCAACATTGAAATTCGCAATTAGAGCATCTGTGTATTGTTGCAAAGCTAATACACGAGCTTCCTTTTCAGCATCAGTAAATAGTTGAAGTTCTTCTTCAGACTTTTGAATTTCTACTTGCAACTGTTCTTTTAAACGTTGTTTTTGAGTTTCTTTTTCAGACATTATAGCTTGCTCTATTTCATTAATAGATTCAACTTTCTTTTTGTCGAACCAGTTAGTTAATAGTGCATGAATATCCTGATCAGCAAAAGCAACATTTACACTGCTCCCTATACCCACACTTAAAAGAATAGCTCCAATTAGAAATTTTACCTTTTTCGTACCCAAACCTTTATGTTTTGCTTTACGGCTCTTCATTCTTCTCACTCCTTATTTAAAAGATTAGGGTCCCACGAGTGAGACCCTAATTTAGTTATTAGTTATTGATAGATAACACAAGTGCATCTAGGTCAGCTTTAGCAGCGTCTTCTAGTTCTTGAGCTTTAGCAGTAATTAGTCCTTGTTGTGTAGCAACTAATTCGTTTTTCTTTGCAGTGATTAGTTCACGAAGTTCTGCAATTTTAGCATCAGTAGCAGCTTTGATTTCTTCTACAGTTGTAGCCGTTTCAGTTGCTAATTGTGCTTGAAGAGCTGCTTTTGCACTTGCAATTTCAGCTTCTAATTCTGTAACAGCAGCATTAGTAGTAGCAGTTAGATCATCATTTACTTTAGTTAATGCAGCTTGTCCTTTTGAACCTGTATGACGACCTAAATCAGCTTGTGCGTAGTTGTATGCTTGAGTTCCTACACTGTTAATTACTGAGTTAGCGTATACTGAAATTCCATCAAATTGTGAAGCCATGTACCCTGCGATTTCCGCTTCTTTAGCATTTAAAGCATCAACATGACCTTGTTTTGCACTTTCGATATCAGAAGCAGTGTTTGTGATTTCAGAATCACGAGTACTATTGATACTATTTGTTGCATCTGATTTTAAACCATTATATTCTCTCGCAAGTGCTGGAACTTTACTTGCTGCATAGTCAGTTGTTTGTTTTTGTACTGATGCAGCTGATTTTCCAAATTGTACATCATACCAAGCTTTTAATCCTGTACCAGCATCCGTATTAGCAAATGCCATACTTACTCCAGATAATAAACCTACAGCTACTACTCCAGTTACTACTTTACCTTTGAATGATTTTACCATTTTAAAAAACTCCCTCTCTCATTTTCATTTTTAAGTTTTATAGAATTCACCCATTTGAGTGTTTCAACTAAATTAGTTACCTAATACATCTGCTAAGATGGCTTCGGTTTCATCAACAATTGCTTGTTCTTCCCTTTTTTGTACTTCCTTTGAATACTGATCAAAATTTACAGATTGTAAATTCTTTTTCGTTTCCTTCAACTGGTTTTGATAATGGATCTGATGATTTTTGATGTCAGATTCAGTTTCGAATATGATCTTTTCGTTAAACTCATTCACTAACGAAGAGACATCTTCTTTCGTATTAGAAACAAAACCTTTGAATGAACGAATACTTATGTTCATGTCTTCTATCGATGCAGAAACCATTGTATCGGTTTGCTTTTGCAATGATTCTTTGTACCAGCTCGAAAGGTGAGCACCTGCATCTGTGTTTGCGAAGATTGTTCCGGTAGCCGTTAGGATTCCCACCGCGATCGTGACACTCGCTACTTTCTTTTTAAACTCTCTTTTCACTTTCTCCTCCTCCCTCACTATGTCTGTTTTGTTTGCTCTTTCTGATACTTATGTTACTAGCATTTCAAAACGTTTCATATCGGTAGCAAGGTTGAAAGTCACTATCTTCCAGTACGATTTATCTATCATCCTGAAGTATGAGTTGGCATTTAAAAAGGGAGAGAATTGCACTAGGATTAGCCATTGAGAGCCTCTTATATAATCCTTTTATAGTGAGAAAAACGTAATAATTGGTTTTGAATCATTTCCTTTTGACTATTCTGGTATGTCTTTACTGTCGTTATATTACGGTTACACGACGGGCAAATCCACATTCCATTGTTCGTACTGCTGTAAGAATTCGTCTGACATGATGGACAAGTCTTTTGAAGCACTCTTGCTTCCTCCAGTCTTTTATTCTTATTGTACGAATAAGTAAACCTATAAAACTATCACTCCCCAGGCTAGTTATCCTCATACTTTGGGATGAATGACATATAAAAAAGAGACTTCCACTTAGGAAGCCTCTTACACTACTAAAATTCTTTTACTATTGTATTCTTCTAAACCAACTTCGTCTAATAAGGCATTAACCACTTCTGCCTTCACAGCAGTTTCTTTTAATTTTACAAGTTCATGATACATATCCTCTTCTGTTAAATGCGATCTGTATGGACGATGTTTTGTCATGGCTATATACGATTCAACTACACCTAGTATTTGTGATAAAAGTTGAATTTGATTTCCTTCTAGCTGGTGAGGATACCCCTTTCCATCAATTCGTTCGTGATGCGAATAGAACACTTCACTGACTCTTTTAAACTCAGCAAAGTCCCCTAGCAATTCCTTTCCCATATAGCAGTGTTCTTGTATTACTTGGAATTCATATTGCGAGAGCTTACCTTTTTTCTCAAACATATAGTCTGGCCATTTAATTCGGCTTACATAATGCATAAGTGAAAGTAGCTCAATTTCCCAATCTTCTATTTTTTCTTCAGGGAAATGAGCTGCAATCTTTTTCATCAGATAACTAGTTTCTTCTATTTCTTTATGAGTAGATTGAGTTTTTCGCTCGACTACCGGAATAAATGTATATAGAACTTTAATTACATAATCAATGTTTCGCTGAAGAGCAGCTGCTTTGTACTGCTTGTCTACCGCAAACGCTTGAGATAATATAACAAAGCCAATTGCACTACTTCCTAAAGCAAACAAACTTCTAATAATCATCACGAAAACATCAAAGTGACCTAAAGCTGTAATGTGGTCAAAAATGATATATGTATGATAGGTGATCAAATAAATGATTAACCAGTTCCGGAACACCCTTTTGTGAGACAGTAGTCCCAGGAAAATTGGATAGTATAATAAAAAGATCCACATCCCGTCATAATTCAGAGGATTATAAAGGGCAGTAAATACAAATAAGACAAAGCTGATTCCTGCACTTAAATGTTCTGCATGTTTGATTTGCGGAAGGGCCTTATGATGAATAAAATAAAAACCCCAATGTAACATACCTGAAAATGTAAATCCTAAAAATGCTAACTCTGAGTACGAACTGGGATGAATGATACTTGCGATAATGGACATGAATAACCCTAACGTCATGATACAAGCTAGTAAAAATAAAATTTTACCACCAATAGATTGTTCATACATTACATCTAGGTTCAATTTTAGCCCTCCTATTATCCATCAATGGTTACAAAGCCTTTCTTTAAGGCATACAGTACTGCCTGCGAGCGATTTGGCTGACCTGTCTTTCGTAATATGCTACTAACATGTGTCTTTACTGTTGCTTCAGAAATGAATAATTTCTCTGCTATTTCTGTATTACTGTAGTTTTCAACAATTAATGTAAATACTTCATTTTCACGATCAGTAAAGGAAAAATCCTCTGCTATTTCTTTTTTAGTTGTTTCCGTACTTTTCCGATCTAGTTTCGGCTGAAACAAAGAATACCCCATCATAACCATATTTAATGTATTGATGATTTGCTCTGGTACTGTATCTTTCATTAAATAACCATCAATACCCGCATCTAATGCTTGATATATATCTTCACTCTCATCGAATGCAGTCAGGACAACAATTTTCATATCAGGGAACCTCTCTTTTAGTTCCGCTGCACTTTGGATAATACTTGGTCCCGGCATTTTTAAGTCCGATACAATTAAATCAGGTTTCTGCTCTTTCACCATTTCTAAGAGCTCCATCCCATTAGAGGCTTCACCGACTATGTTAAATTGTTGTTGTAAACTTAGAATCATTTTCAATCCATCAATGATGATTTGGTGATCGTCTGCTAGTACTATTTTATACATAATCAATGCTCCTTTCTCTTGGAAGTAAGGCTATCACTTCCGTTCCATTATTAACGTTGGACAGTATATCCAAATGACCTCCAAGTTGACCGACTCTTTCCCTCATTCCAACTAATCCATAACGATCTGTTTGCTTTTTACCTACAACAAACCCAACACCATTGTCTTTAATCGTAATGGACAATTGGAGAGGCGATGCCTCAATTGCGACTTGGACAAAAGAAGCTTTTGAATGCTTAACGACATTATTCACACTTTCTTCCACAATTCTATATACCATTTGTTCAACTTCGACTCTTTCTTGTTGAATGTTCCCAATTGTGGTGTATTCTACGTTTATATTCGTTCCATCTGTAATCCGATGAATAAGAGTCTCGAGTGCTTCAAAGAGGTTACTTTTATGAATCTGTTCATCACGTAACTCTTTAATAAAGGTTCGTACCTCTAGGTGACATTGCTTTATTTGCTCTTCCATTTTTGGAACAAGAGACTGTAATGTTTTTACATCTTCTAATGCTAAGCTATTTTTGAATTGGTACATTTGCGCAGAAAGAAAGAATAATTGCTGAGCCAACCCATCATGCATATCCTGCGCCATTTTCTTCCGTACATCTTCTTTTAAAGATTTGGCCATTTCCTCTTTTAATTTGAAATGTTGACGGACTTGATTAAGTGTAGCGGTTAATAAATAGAGATATATGTTGTCTGTTCTCTTTAACCTAAACCCATTCGTACTCTTAATGAGGTACATGCCAATGAGATTCTTATCATCATGAATTGGTACATAGTGATAGTTTTCTAGCCCTTTTTGATAGTTTGGTAACTTTATAAGTTGTGTTTTATGTTTATTCTTTATAGATGACTCTTTAACACGTCTAAGTAAATACTGGTTCTTCCAGTTGTTATGTATTTCCTTCGTTTCGAACAAAAGTAGATAGGCTTCCTTATGGTTAAGAAGCTTTTTTAGCATTTCTTCATAATAATGGGTAAAATCCACGGGATTGTCTGGTGATTTTTTAATTGTTTGATAGATGGCATACCCTTTTCTCATATTTCCTTTAATACTAGTAAAGAAATATTTTAGTACAACATACATACTGCACACAAAAAGGACTCCAAAAATGAATAACAAACCATTTCGGTCATCCAGTTGATCAATACTAACAATGAAAAGAACGATGAAGAAACTGGCTATAACTGGTGTGAATAGTCTTTCATCCCCAGTTTTCAGTAACCATAATAATGAAGTGATTGAATATAAATAGAAGGGACTCTCAATCCCCCCCGTAGCATTAAGGATAAAGAGATTCGTGATGATATCAAAGGATATGAAAAAAAATAAAAAATTCGTTTTATTTCTTCTAAATAAAGTAATAAGTGAGATTAGATTACTAGCGAGCAAATAAATAATGATGTAGTAATTCTCATGTGAGGAATTAACAAATGTAAGGAATCCAACAATTAATAACATCCAACGAAAAACAAACAAATAAATCGTTAATTCCTTCAATATCTGATACATTTTTACCAAACCACCCAAATTTTGTAACTAAATAAATGGTAATATAGTCTCAGTTTTATAGCAATCAGAGATTTTGTCGAAATGTAGGAATATTTTAAAAATATATTTTCACATTACTTATACTCTATTAATCGTGCAAAATAGAGCTATTTTGAAAGTCGCCTTCATGGAAAAATCTATTATTTAACATAGTAGGAGCCCCTTTCAAATTCCAGTTTAATTTTTTTGTTAAATTTAACCCCAAAATCCCCTCCACCTCCTATATATAAAACGAAGGAGGTGATACCACATGGCACAAGCATTCCTATCAGATTCTCAGCTGCGCTTAGTGTTCAACACTGGTGTAGACAGTGAAGGAAATCCAATTTACAAAAGCAAAAGCTTCCGTAATGTGAAGACTGATGCTACTACTGACGGACTTTACGCGGTAGCGACAAGCCTAATCGGCTTACAACAGTACCCTGTTACAGCAATCGAGCGTAACGACAAAAACCTGTTAGGTGAGTAATGACAAGTACAAGTAATGTAGAAAGGAGGTAATTGATATGGCAAAAGCACTTCAACTTCAGTTTTTGAATGAAGAGGAGAAAACGGTGACGATCTCCATTGACAATCCGATTGAACCTGTTAGTCCTACTGCAATTGATGCGGCGATGGACACGATTTTATCAGCAAATGTGTTTATTTCTGCTGGTGGTGATCTTGTGGCGAAGAAGGGCGCTCGTGTTGTGGAGCGTAATGTTAATGAGGTGACGTTATAATTAGCAAAAGACTAGTCCGATGGGCTAGTCTTTGTTTTTTGTCGTGTATTCTTTTAGCTTAGGTTTTTTACAGAAATGAATTTCACCCCTCAAAAGAAGACACTTTATTCTTACCGGTCTTCTTCGAATGATACAGGGCTTGATCTGCCTCTGCTATCAACTTTTTACTAAATGGATCATGAGCAGGTTCAACTGTTGCCACCCCTAAACTAATGGTTACATAAGGCTCTACTAAGGATGTAAGGTGTTCAATGTGTAATGCACCGACATTTTCTCTAATTAGCTCTGCAACTAAAACTGCAGAATCTATTGGAGTTTTCGGCAATAGAATCGTAAATTCTTCACCACCATATCGTGCAAAGGTGTAGGGCTGATCACCAATTGTTTTTTCAATCTCTCTACTTACACTTATTAGGCATTGGTCTCCAGCAATATGTCCATATGTGTCATTGTAAAGTTTAAAACAATCGATATCTAGCATAATTAACGACATTGGCTTTTCTTCGTCTGCACATTCGTCCCATTCTTCTTTATACTTTTGTTCTAAGAAATGTCTATTATATGCATTTGTCAATCCATCTCTCGAGGATAGGGATTCTAATAATTTGTTCGCTAATTTTAGTTTTTCTTCAGCCTGGCGTTTTTCCGTTATGTCTCGTACAATTCCTAAAACACTTGGCTTCCCTTTATATATAATTCTAGTAGAAGAAACTTCACCTACACGGCTCTCACCTTCATAATTGATAAACCTATATTCTTGTAAGGAGTCTGTTTTCTCAACTTGCATGAGATTGGTAAAACTTCGAATAAATAACTCTCTGTCCTCTTCTACAACAAATTCCAATGGGCTTTTTCCAAGCGCGTCAAGGTGAGAAGAAATCCCCAGAAACTTGACTCCTCTTTCATTAATGTATTCTATGCCCTCTTCACTGACTACGCACATCATTTCAGGTTGCAGTTTTGTAAGAGAGCGATATCTCTCTTCACTCTCTTTCAATTTATTTTCTATTTCCATTGCTTCCGTTATATCTCTACCAATTCCAATGCAGCCAACAATATGGTTATCAACATAGATTGGAACTGCCATTAGATTAATGGTTCTTCTTTCTCCCGATTTATGAATGATTTTGAGTCGAATATAACCGATTCTCCATTCAGTACCCTTTTGAAATAGGCGAAGACTCTTCCTTTTTCTTCAGGAGCAATAATAGGCAAGAAACTCTTATTGAGTAACTCCTCTTTTGAATACCCAGTTATTCGAGAAGTGGCGGTATTAACCTCCTTGAAATGTCCTAATAAGTCTATGCTGTAGCTGGCATCCGGGTTATGTTCAAAAAGGGAGGAATACACTTCTTTATTTCTCTCGTTTGTTACTTTTATTCTATATATATAATCAATGAAATAACCAAACGAAAAAATAATAATGACTCTTAGCCATAATCCAACCCATTCATTTAAAATTACTTGAGCAAACGCACCATCTCTTTGCATATTTAAATGCGTGAAAACTAATACAATTGCCACCAAACCCGCAATTATTCTTCCACGAGCGGAGATTAATAATGATTTCATTAAATTAAGCATATATGTAAACCCTCTAATACAAGTTAAATTTGTATAAATCCATTATTGTATTATAACCTTCAATATACCTCTGTCGCTAGGTTTGTAGGCTGGTAATTAATACCTAAATAGGCTTAAATTTCAGGGTTATTTATTCAGAATCAGTAGTATCGTCACAACACCACCTGCCATTAACAGTGTGTTCGTAATATCATTAAACCTATTCTTCAGCAGGTACTCATTACGACTCATCAACGAGAGCAGAATGTACAGAATAACAACAAACACCCCTCCCTCAGCATGATGTTTATATGGATACTGTAAATCAGAGAAATACGCGCTAAGTCGTAAAAATAAACCCATCAACGTTAACGCAACAAACGTCATCCAGCCAAAATGGTGCTTAACATTGCCGACAGAAAGACCGAAGCGATTTATGAGTTTTATGGTTATGGCAACAATTAAAATGGTGACAAAGTTCCCAAAAAAGTAAGTAGAAAACAACCAGGATTCCTCCCTTCCTCAAATAATACTTTTTCTTAATTTACCATTTGTTTATATATTTCGAATACTCTTATAGATATTATTGTTGAGGAAGCAGAGGGAAGACCCTCGTGCCTTTTCAAGATACATCATATTTTCTTTACGTGTCCCAAAAGGTTAACGTCAATAGCTTAGCTTATCTACGTCTCTTCTACGACTTTTATTTGATCTTCGTTTTTCTCTTCCGCTGATATTTGCTCTATTTCTCTACAAATATCATATAAATCTTCAACAATCTCCCTCTTCTCTCAACTAGCTTTGACGTCCATGTAATTCCCCCTAGCTGAAATTTAAACCACTTAGTGGAAACAATAATATGTAAATGAACATTTCAACTGTAAAGTGTTACCTGGAAATCCTTTTAACGGACATAAAGATGAATTAAAATTTGAATAATATTACAACTCCACCTTATGGGTTTTTTATCCATTTTTAACCCTTACTTATGAACATTTATACCTAGTCTCATTTTCCCATTTATTTAAACTATGAATAATTTATATTGAAATACTTTCTAAATTTGCTAACATTTAGTTAGTTTAAAAGAAAACATTATATATCGATATCACTGGTTGGAGGATTTTTATGGTATTTGATGGGATTATCATTGCAATAATTATTGCACTTTTTCGCGGAGGAAACTTCTTAAATTTAGCTGATATGAAATTAAAGGCTAAGTGGATTTTCCCAGTGTTGCTTCTAGTACAAATTGCCGTTTTTTATTCACAGAGCAAAATTGATCTGATTGGTACATATAGTAACTATATCTTTATACTAGTCTACGTTGTTGGACTTATATTTCTATGGATGAATCGGTCACAAACAGGTTTTACACTTATATTTATTGGAGTATTACTCAACTTTATCGTAATGGCTTTAAATGGTGGGAGGATGCCGGTTTCACCAGAAGCAGCAAGTATTCTTGATCCATTCTTTATTGAGGCTTTAAAAGATGGCCTTTACGCAAAGCACACACTTATTACAGAATCTACTAAACTTGCACTATTAGGAGACATCATTCCGCTATCTGCACCTTATCCAAAAGAGCAAGTAATTAGTATCGGTGATGTAATTATGAACATTGGTGTATTCATTTTTATTCAAAAACTGTTGGTAAAACAAAAAGTAAAAGAGACAAAGATCGAGGCAACACTTTAAAGGAGGTGAAAAAAATAATGAACGCAAGAACAAAAAATGCTATTATTAATCTATTAGTACTAGGTACTGTAATTATTGCTTTAACTTCTGGCTATAGACTTATATAATTACTAGTATAAGGAGTAACTTTAGATCAAGTTACTCCTTATACACTTAGAATCGGCGAGAGTGATTAACGAATGTCCATGACAACACTAAAATTAAACCACATATATGTTGCCTTTATTAGTATTCTTGGTATGACTTTGTTTATTATTAACCTAGATTACCAGGTTAATAGTCTTATGAGTTGGGTCCTCATTTATACCTTGACTGGTGCTGTTATCCTACTTAACCACTTTATTATTGTTTTAATTCCCTCTGGCAACGGTCTTTCTATGGATTCCTCCATATATTTAGCTTGTATTTTTATTTTCGGAATCGAAATACCACTACTTGTTCTACTAGCTAGTAGCGTTATTTATTTGATTGTTAGGTACAAAATTAATTGGTGGAAACATTTCTTCAACTTTGGGATGTACTCATTAACAATCATTGCTTCATACTTTACCTTTATATATACCGGTGGGGAGATTGGCGCTGTTGATATAAAGAACCTTGCACCCTATGCTATATCTCTATCTGTATATTTTTTGCTTAATGTAGTAATTATTTGGCTTTTCTTCTTTTTTTCTTCTCCCCAGCCATTATTTAGTGCTATTAAAGGAGTTGTCAACAAGGGGATTCTCAAAGAATCCATAATGAGTTACCTTAGTACGCTCATGTTATCCTTAGTCTTAACAATCTTAATGAGCGTGGAATTATTTTTTGGTTTATTCTTATATACTATATTATCTGTTCTTTTATCCTTTGCCTTTACAAAATTCTTTAACTTATACAAAGGATTAGAAGAAAAAGCCTCTAGAGATTTCCTAACGAGTCTCTATAATCACGGCTACTTTAAACTTCGTTTAGAAGGCTTGATGCCTTCAGTTGAAGATCGATCGGAACCTTTTAGTGTTGCTTTATTAGATATTGATGACTTCAGCCGTTACAACGATATGAATGGACACCTACAAGGAGATGTTCTATTAAAGTATTTTGGTGAATTTCTTAAAGATCGCGCAGCAAAAAAAGATTACATAGTAGCACGCTACGGCGGAGAAGAATTCGGTATTCTTATGCCGGGTACATCTCGTAGTGAAGCCTTCTTATTTTTAAATAAACTTCGTAAAAAATTAAATGATACATATATATTTGGTGCAGAGGATCTTCCTCTTGAGTGCATTTCCTTCTCTGGTGGAATTGTTGAGTATGAAAAAGGAATCATGGATTCAACAGAGCTACTGAAAAAGGCTGATAAAGCTCTTTATTATGCAAAGGCACAAGGTAAGAACAACATACAAATTTATAATGAAACGAATGATGTATACCAAGATGATTTACAAATCTTCAAGGATGTTGAATCTCTTGAACAGCAGTTGCAAATTTTCCTTTCAAAGGATATGTATACGTACCAGCATAGTAAGCGTGTCTTCAGATACGCAGCAGATCTTAGCGAGAAGTTACATTTAACAGAAAGTGAAAAGCGCTCACTAATTCTAGGAGCTCTCATCCATGATATTGGTAAACTTGAAATTCCTCGTGATGTGATTAATAAAAAGGGTGCTCTTGATCATCACGAATGGGAAATGATGAAAAAGCACGTTACGTTTGGTAAGGAAATTGTGGCTTCAACGAAGAGGTATGATGAATTATTACCATTAATTGAGCTACACCATGAACGCTTTGATGGTAGAGGGTATCCATACGGATTAGCTGGAGAAAGTATTCCAAAGCTAGCTAGAATTTTATGTGTGATTGATTCATTTGATGCGATGACGACAGAACGACCATATCAAGCGACAAGATCTTTTGAAGACGCGATCGAGGAATTACGCGATTGCTCTGGCAAACAGTTTGATCCACAATTTGTAGAGCCATTTATTGAAATGATTGAGGAAAAGTATCCTGACCGATTAACAGATTATGAGGATACAACAGCAAACCTGCTATCATAGTTGATAGCAGGTTT
Source organism: Bacillus suaedaesalsae (assembly GCF_016890225.1). Classification (GTDB taxonomy): domain Bacteria; phylum Bacillota; class Bacilli; order Bacillales; family SA4; genus Bacillus_BS; species Bacillus_BS suaedaesalsae. The sequence continues at coordinate 124,664 of NZ_JAFELM010000039.1, forward strand.
TGTTTGTAACAATTATTGTTCTTAGCTATACTTCGGATTTGGTCCGTACTGATTTTCGCCCTCTTGGCTATCAGAAACCGTAAAGACAAGTAGTACAATTGCTCCAATGATCGGAATTAAGCTGATTAATAGCCACCAGCCACTTCTTCCAGTATCATGTAAACGACGTACACTTACAGCAAGTGAAGGTAATAAAACAGCTAATGAATAAAGTCCAGTTAACATTGATTCTAAACCAGTGATTGCTTCAACAATTGCAAGCACAATACTAACGATTACATTGAATAAAGTAAACATCCAGTATTCCTTACGTCTTGCTCTGCCTTGAAAGCCTACATAATTTTTCAATACTTTCAGATACCACTCCATGTAGACACCTCCTATGTATGATTTTTCTTATAGTTTTGAAAATTACTATAACATTATTAATATAGCAAGATTCAAAAGTTTTGTATATAATTGTCGAAAATTAGGAGCTTTCTTCCTATAATTCTTTCAACAGTTATATACAATTAAAATATATTTTCGTAACTTAAAGAAATGCATCTTTTCATAAGAAATTTGTTTCATATTTATAAATTCATCCTTTGAACCGATATATAGATTGATAGAAAATCTCCAATCGTAACCAAAAATCACCATTCATGGTGCTATTTACTTGTAAATTGATTTCATACTATTATATTGAATAAGTACAGTTTATCGATTAATATAATACTTATGACCTAGTAATTTAGAACTATAAAAATGATAAAGAGTGATACTTCATGAGTAAACCTGAGAAAATGAAATTCGGTACAATTTTATACGTTAGTCTTACTGCTCTTTTTGCACTAACTTTTCATTTTTTCCACTTATCGATCCCAGAGCTTTCTTATAGTACCGAGATGTTATTTTTTTTGCTACTGTCTTTGTCATTTTCCATCATACTTTTAAATAAATATATAATTCTACTTCCTCCGAGAGGGACAAATCTTAGTACAGACTCTACTATTTATCTTGCCTCCATCTTTACACTTGGTATCGAAATGACGTTAGCTGTTTTATGTTTAAGTAGTATTATCCTTGCAATAGTTGAAAGACGATTTGAATTGTGGAAGCATCTCTTTAATTTTTCAATTTTTACGATAATGATTGTTGGCTCGTACTATACTTATATCTTTTTAGGCGGCGAAGTAGGTACCCTTAATCTCTATACAACTCATGCCTATCTATCAACATTAATTATCTATTTCATCTTAAATGTTTTATTAATTAGTATTCATTATTACATCGTTTCTCCTAATCAAGTTATGGCTATTATCACTGGATTTCTAAAGGAATCTGCATCACATTATTTTGTTGTGTTAGCTTTATCGTTAATTTTGGCAATTCTTTTAGATACAGTTCCAATCATGGGTATCATTTTGTTTACTTTTGTAGTGTTATTGTTTTCACTCATACTCCGGCAATATCACCTTCTTTATGATCAAGTAACCAATGACACAATATATAGAGAGCAAATTTTCAACTCATTACCGGTAGGAAGTATTATTTACGACGAGAGAGTACTAACATATACTCTAAATGAAACCGCTAAACACATACTAGACTTGACTGCAGCAGAACTCGATACCCTTGTGAAGCGCAAACAAACTATTCATAATAAAGAATTTTGGGATGTTTTGCTGCTTAATAAGAAGATTCAAAATAAAAAAGTCTATTATACAAACGGTGAGAATACTTACCTGTTACTCGTATCTCAATCTGATTTACATGATCAATTTAATATGTCTGTTGGTCGTATTGTTACGTTTACAGACATCACCGAAATTGAACAGCTAGAAAAGAGAATCTATCAATCTGAGAAGCTAGCGATACTAGGTGAAATTTCAGCAAAGGCTGCCCATGAAATTCGTAATCCATTAACTGTTATTTATGGATTTTTAACTCTTATGAAGCAATCTTTTTCCGATAATGATAGAGAGCGGTATCAAATTCCACTCATGCTTACCGAATTTGAGCGTATTAACTCGATCATCGACGAGATGCTTTCGATGGCTCAGCCGCAAATGCCAACGTTAGTAGAATGTTATATTGAAGATGTTGTTGAAGACGTTCTAACCTTGCATAGGCAAATATCGTCAAAATCCATAAAGTTTGAAGTGAAATTAGATCGTGTTCCTCTTTTCGTTGATAAGCGTCAGATGACACAAGTGTTATATAACCTGATTCGAAATAGTTCAGAAGCTATCGATTGTGCAGGTACAGTATCTATCTATTCAAAAGTAACTCATGACTCATATCAACTATTTATTAAAGATGATGGATCGGGTATACCTTTTGAGCTTCAAAGGACGATTTTTGAACCGTTTCTTACATCAAAAGATTCTGGGACTGGACTAGGATTGACGATTGTTCAACGAATCATCGAAAACCATGGTGGTACGATTGAGTTGTATGAAAGTTCAAAGAATGGAACTACTTTTTTAATTTGTATTCTTATAGGAAAGAGGAAGCTTGTGTAAATTTTAAGCTTCCTTTTTTCGTTTTTACTAGTTTTGCATGAATCAGATCATAATAGTTTGATAGACAGGTGGTAGTTACCCGTCCAAACACTAGGGCATTACAGGAATTTTTTTTTGTGAACACACTGTTTGTACTTCTGAGTATGTACATAACAAGAATCTAACCGATATAAAAGATAATAGAAGGAACTCACTAAAAACTAAATAGCAACATTTATGTTGCTATTACGTATGGTATATCATTTCAGTATATTGATTTAGCAACGCTCATCAATTAAAATAATGTTTATAGCTAGTAAAAAAGAACTATAAAACGATAAAGAGTGGTACAACATGAGCAGTCTTACGCCAACTAAACCAGTGACCAACATCTATTTATTAAGCTTATCTTTAGCTGCTGGAATTCTTATAACAATGACATTCACTATACCAACGTTATCTTCATTTCCTGATTGGATATTAGTGTTGTTGATGTCCTCTGCGATTGTCTTATTAAATCATTATGTTATCTTCTTACCCCCCAATGGAAATGGCTTATCCATGGATTCCGCCATTTATTTGGCCTCTATCTTTGTTTTTGGAGTAGAATATTCATTAATGTTGTTATTGGTTAATAGTATGGTAACTCTTATCCAAAGAAGAACGATGGAAATGTGGAAGCACCTCTTTAATTTTTCTATTTTCACTATTACGATAATAACCTCATATTTTGTATATATTTTGACTGGCGGGGAGTTAGGGCAACTTAATCTCGTTCACTTACATTCATATGTTCTCGCCTTAATTTGCTATCTTTTTCTAAATGTCTTGTTTATTGCTTTTTATTTTTGGTTCAACTCTTCAGACCGCTCTTTTACTATCATTCGAAATATTTTAAAGGAATCAGTTTCAAATTATGTCATCATCTTAGCATCGTCGCTAAGTCTAGTTACACTTTTAGTTACACATCCAATCTTTAATATCATTCTCTTTACGTTTATTATTATATTGATTTCAAATGCACTTAGAGAATACCACTTACTATATGAAGAAGTATCGATTGATAAAGCGTTTCGCGAACAAATCATGAATTCAATTCCAGTTGGTATTGCGACATATGACTTTAGAAAACAAAAATATACACTCAACACCACCGCTAAACAAATATTAGAGATTGAATCCGATCAATTAAAAGAGAAAATTAATAAGAAAAATACAAATCGTGAATTTTGGGACATCTTTTCTTCAAAGTACAATATCCATAACAAGAAACTACATTTCAATACAGTACAAAACCATTATCAACTACTAGTTTCCAGGGCCGATCTACTTGATCAATACGATACTGCGGTTGGTAAGATCTATTCATTTATTGATATAACCGAAATTGAACAGCTTGAAAAGAGAATTTACCAATCTGAAAAGCTTGCTTTACTTGGGGAAATCTCGGCAAAGGCAGCTCATGAAATTCGTAATCCTCTAACAGTTATTTATGGATTTTTAACACTCATGAAGCAATCCTTATCTGACAGTGATAAAAATCGTTTTCAAGTACCGTTAATGTTACTTGAATTTGAACGCATTAATTCAATTATTGATGAGATGCTTTCCATTGCCAAACCTAAAGAACCATCATTGGTTGAAGGTTATGTAGAAGACATCCTGAAAGATGTTCTTGCATTATATAAACAAAGCTCTTCGCAAAATATAAATATTGACGTTGACTTACACCCTATCAAACTGTTACTAGATAAACGTCAAATGACACAGGTGCTTTACAATATGATTAGAAATAGTGCCGAAGCCATTGGTTTTGCCGGAACAATATCTATATTCTCTAAAGTTACAGTTGATACGTACCAAATATTTATTAAAGATGACGGGTCTGGAATACCGTTAGAGTTACAAAAAACTATTTTCGAGCCATTTTTAACCTCGAAAGATTCAGGAACAGGCCTGGGATTAACTATTGTTCAAAGAATTATCGAGAACCATGGTGGATCTATTAAGCTTTTTGAAAGTTCGGAGACTGGCACTACGTTTATCGTTAGTTTACCCCTTCAAATAAAAACGTGAATTCTTTAGAGTTCACGTTTTTCTAATTGTTTATCTTCATTTTATATGTGAAACTGATAATAAAAGGAGTTTATGCTGAAACCTACTGATAAACATTACGCTGAGAAGGTATTGAAGTATCTTTTCTTAGGATCACAGATTGACAGTATCGAGTTTGGTCTATCTTCCAAAACAACAAAAATCTACTTTGTGAATTATACTAAATTAAATCATTTTGCAGGTAAACTGTATTTAAATATTGAATCTAGTTGGTGTATCGATAATCAGTCTTTTCCTACCGAACAGTTGGGATTATTAACTTTACAATTAGATATAGCTCGGAAGCAAATCTATGAAAATCGGAGCCAAAAGATTGTAGATATTTCTTTAGGAGAAGTGTCTCCACACCTAGAGTTTACTTTAGAAAATGGACGGACTCTCTATGTCTATGGATATCATGATCAATATGAAAGTTGGGAGGCTGGAGTTCAAGATGCCCCCGATTGGTTAGTGGTAGCTATTCCAGGTAATGATATCGCTGTTTGGTCAACGGATGCGTTTGATTTTGAAGATTAGGAGAAGAAATATGCAACTAAAAGAGATTCTCTTGCAAGATTTTACGAACAAACAAAAGAAAAATGAAATTGGCTTTACCCTTCAAACTAATCTTTTTCAATTGTTGTTGAGTAAGTATTTACAAGGTATACATACTCAAGATGTAGAATATCTTCATGTCTATTGTTTAGGAAATTTAACCGAAATCACATATGATTCATATACAATTGAAAACGGACTAACTGTTAAAATCCCTTATAACCCCATACAATTCCTTAATTTACAGAGTTACGAAGAAAAATTTTCAGAATATAAAAGAATTCTAGATTCTTTTATAGCTCCTGTTTTTCTAGAAAAAGGATGGGATTACACACCTGTAACAAAAGCATTAAATGAAATAAAACGTCATGAGGGTAAACTTGAATTTCCATTGAAAGGAACGCCTAAGAAAAATCCTAATCGAAAATACAGTGCTTTCGTATATGGCATACACACCATCACTTCCTTTCAACTGATTGGTAAAATACTGGATAAAAACGGAGAGTGTTTAGCAGAGAAACTCCTTGTAGAGGAAGTCCCAAATGCAAATATTTATAGACGGTTTTTAGGACAAGCTAAATGGATCGATAATTACAACTTCCAAGTATTCTCTAAAACTAGTAAATGGGTTGAAACCATTACTATTAAAAAGGATGATTAACTATATGAAAGTTTCTCAAGGCAACTTTACAACTGATCTGCGCTCAAAAATTATACACTTGGAAAATGAACTACATTCGGCTTTGAATGATGCAATAACTAAATTTGAGAAAAAGTTTTATAAAAAGGGACTAAAACTTGAGGGTAGTTTTGAATAAGAAGGAGAAGATTACTTTACACCTGGCTATCATTCTTCTATCACACTAGGAATATTAGACCCCGAAGGTGAACTGCTTGATTTACACATCATTCCAATATGGAAATGTGAACGATCTCTTCTCGGTATTCCAGTTTCCCAAAAGGTATTTGGCAGTAAACTCATCGGCGAACTGTTGGATGAAACGATCGTTGAAATAAGGCAGGAGCTTATGGAATATTTAGTAGAGCAATTATCAACATGACTAAAATAAAACCTCGTCAAGTATTATGACGAGGTTTTGCTATTTATCTTACTTTTATATAGGTTTGTTCACTTTCATTTTTAGATGCATCGGTAGACGACACGCCTAGTGTAACCCCTCTTTTTTGCCTTGAGATTTTCAATTTATATTTCCCATATCGATCAGCTTTTGCAGTACCTAGTATTGTAGTTCCTCTTTTAACCTTCACAGTACTGTAGGCTTCTGCTTTCCCTGTAACATAATAGGATTTTGAATAAACAGCGTTTACTTTAGGCGCTCCTGGTGCAATACCGTCAAGAACTGTTATATACGTTGTACTACTTTTGTTCCCGGAGAGATCAGTTGCATTTGCAGTTAGTTTAACTCCCACTTTCTGTACAGGAATTCTAATTGAGAATGTTCCTTTTGAAGTTGATGTACCATACCCTATTATTCTAGTACCACTGTATAATCTTACAATAGAACCTGGTTCTGCTTTACCAGAAGCCGTCGTTGTATTATTTTTTACAGCATTAAACATTGGTTTATTTGGTGCAGTAATATCTACAACCTTTATTGTAGTTACTTTACTGCTATTGCCTGCTTTATCGATAGCCTTTATCGTAAGGATCGTTCCAGCTTTTTGAATAGGTATAGTTAGCTTATATGCACCGTTTGAAGTACCGTAACCAATTTGCCTACTGCCGACATACACTCTAACTACGGCACCTACTTCAGCTTTCCCACTAATCTCCTTAGATTGATCCGTGACTTTATTAACTTGAGGTGCTCCTGGTGCAATAACATCTTTTACAATCAGGGTTACTGGTTTGCTACTATTACCGTAGTTATCTTTACTGATAATAGTAAGCATTGCGCCTTCCTTCTGAACTGGTATTGTAATAGAGAATGGTAGTCCCGCTGACACAGTCTTGTTAAAAAGTTGGGACCCTATTTTTACCTCTACAGATCCTGTCTCACTTGAGACTCCAGTAACTGTTGTCGTAAGATTGGTGACAGAGTTTACAGTAACTATTGGTGGTGTCGCGTCCTTAACTTTTATTATCTTTACTAAGCTTATATTACCTGCTTGATCTTCTGCGTAAAATTTTAATTCTACATGTGCCGTTATCATTGGAATATCTGCACTAAATTCACCTTGATCATTAGCATTTACCTTTGCAATAACTTCCTCATTCAAACTAAATACTACATATGAGAGAGGCTCGGCCGTTCCACTTACTAATCTCGTTTGGTCTGTAATGGTTGTCGCAATGTTTGGTATTTCTGGTGCAGTTTTATCAACTACAGTCACTATAGTTGGTTCGCCCTCTTGATTTCTTTCGTTTAATGTAACTACCGTTAGTTTTGTACCGACTGGTTGTTTTTGTATCGCAATGTTAAAGCTACCTTCTGATGTTGATATTCCTTCATTTACAAGGATTGTTTCCTTATAAATTTCCACTTTTTTATTAGGGCTCGTTTTCCCAGTAATATAATTAGACTGGTCTGAGATTGTATCTACTTCTGGTGCACCGATCTTTACTAACGGCATTACCTCCGTTATGAACGGATCACTACTATTTCTTGAAGAATCAGTGGCTATAATTTTAATTTTGTTCCCTGCAACAAGGCCTGTTACTGAATAAGAAAAATGGCCTTGGCTGTTTGCTTGAAGTTTTTCGCTTGTTTCTTCATTAACATACAACTCAAGAATTGCATTAGGCTCAGTTTTCCCTTCAATTACCGTATCTCCTTCATAAATCGTCGATACTTGCTCAATAATAGGTGAAACGTAATCAGCAACCCTTTGCTCTACTTTTGTCGTATTCCCACTTGAATCTGTAGCTTCAATTTTTAGCCACGTACCCGCTTCCTGTCGGGGGATAGGTATGGAATAATAACCATAGTTATCTGTCTTACCGCTAGTAATTATAGTACCTGTGCTATTGTAGATATATATTGTAACGTCAGTTTCCGATCTTCCCGTGTAAAAAACATCAGCATTTGAGAATGCTCTTGGTGATATCGTTGGCTGTTTAATATCTATTACTTCTAAGAGTACACTTTCACTACGGTTGCCTTCAGTGTCTACTGCCGTAACTTCCACAATATCTCCTTTTTGTGTGTTAAAAAAGGTAACTGTAAATCGCCCGTTGCTGTCACTTAGTGAATCACCAATAGACAGATTATTTACTCTCACTTGTAGATTCGTATTAGGCTCAGTAATACCAGTAACAAAATCTTGGTTATAGTTTAATTTTACTTCTGTCAGACTAGGAGCCTCCGACTCTTGTTTTTCTTTTACAATAACAGTTGTAGGGTCTGTCTTTTGATTTTCAAATGTACTGTACACAGTAAGTAGATTTTGATCATCTTGTTGAGAAATATTAATTTCAAACTCACCAGTAGCAGATGAAGTTCCAGTTCCAATGATGTGGTTATCCTGTTCAACTACTACTTGTGTCTCGGGTTTCGTTAAACCTTCTATAACAGTCGATCCCGGTTTGACTGGGTATACAATTGGTTTTGCATTCCAAAAAGAAGGTTGAACTGTGTAATACTTAGGTTCACTAGTTTTATTAGAAGTATAGGAGAATAACTCTAATACAGTGCCCTTTAATTGTCTTGGAACGTAAAACGTAAACCTTCCTTTATTAACAGTCGTTTCGTGCCAAACGACATTACCTGATATTGACTTTGTTTTTAATACTACTTTTGTAGCATTTGGTGCTGTTCCTTTAAACGTAGTACCTTCATATGCAGTGTCTCCCTCAAGTTGAGGAGTCTCTAATGTTGGTAATGCATAAACAGTTGGAAAAGCAGATGTTGCAATTGGGCTAACCTCAGTATTAGTTGATAAACCCATAGAGTCGTATATCATTCCATTTATTTTTGCTAGGATGGAAGTGTCCCAGTAGTTGTTTGCTACATTTATAGGTGAATTATTATCACCTGTTAGATACAAATGAATATGGTCATTGTAGAAGTTGTTATTTTGTATCACTAAGTTGTTCGGTTCTGTGCAATTATAAGTGTAGCATGAGACCTCTATGTCTCTACTCTCATGATTATAAAATGTATTCCCTTGAATAAAAACTTTCTCTGTTACGATACCAGTTACATGTAATCTTCCTTCATTATGAAATAAGTTTTGAGAAATGATTGCATCCACATTCGTACCAGAGAGTTGAATACTTCCATATGCAAACTTACTGTTCTTCATGGAGAAGGTAGAATTTCTATTAAATACTCCTGCAATACCTGTTTTTCTCCAGTCTGCAAAATTAATAGATACTGTTCCTCCAGCTTGACCATTAAGATAAACATCCTCTAAGACGACTAATTCTTCCTGAGATCCTTGTATATCTAGATTACCTTGTACAGTAAGTTGCTTTACATTACCTAGAATCTCTACCCCCGGTTCAACACGCAAAGTTGCACCAGATTCAATCGTCACATTGTTCTTCATCGAATACGGTGAATTACTTTTTACTAGCGTCAAATCTTCGGTAATCGTGGATGGAATTTCAGTTGGTGTTATAACTGTAGTTGCAGAAGCTGATATTGTCGTGAATGGTATAGAAGTAAACAGAAGAAAACAAGAAAGCAATAATGAAGTGCTTCGTTTAAATAGTTTCATATTATGTCTCCATTTTTTTAATAGTTATAGATATATAATAATGGATGTTCGCATTTTTGAGGAAGTACTATTTATTACAAAATTACGGAAGTTTTTGACAAATGCAAACACCAATAAGAAAAGATGTTCACGCATACGTGAGACATCTTTTTGTGTGAAACATTGCTTTGTGAAACAAGAAAAACCGGGTGGTGCCTGGCACTTGTCGACACAATCGTTACGAAACAAGGAAAACCTATTGATGCCTCGCACCACTAGGTTGATATGTCCTTTTAGCAATCAACTGTCTATTTTCCAACTAACAATATACTCCACATTCTCATTCGGGACCGGTTTTGTTTGCTCCTCAATTTTCCAATCTCCGCTAATATTTAACTCCTGACATGCCAATTCAAACTGGCACATCGCAATGCCCATGTCTAGCAATTGCATGTCATATCCAAGGCTACTGCTATAATTCGGTGTATGCTCTATATAAAAGTGACATTGTTTGCGGTCTTCTGAAAGTACTAATCTCCATGGTTGTTTGTTTGAGGCCGATGGACCAATTCTGACCATTTCAATTGGGGTCTCGAGGATTCCTGCCTTTTCTTTTGTTAAAGGTATCTGAAAGTTACCGTCATAGAAAAGCTTTTCCCATGGTTTTTTATTATCTGCTTTTACGACATATCGAAGGGCTATGTCAAACATTCTTCCTTTTTCTTTTGGATATCCGATTGGGGTAATACAAGGGATAAATTCATCTATACCAAGAGATATTTCCTTCTCAAAGGACGTTCGATTAAAAGTACCTCCCATCCAGCACGTTCCGATGTCTAGACCTGTAACATATAAAACAAGCTTATGGAAGATGTATGCGTACTCGACAAGTGAATACTTATTATTTTGAGTAATGCCCACAAGATAACTACTCGGATTCTTGATAAAACCATAGGTACCTAACTTAATTCCTTGATCTGTAACATTTTTTGTCACCGGTATCCACTCGATTTTCCCATTTCCTCCAAAGGGACCAATTAGGTTTTGAGGGTTGTTTATGTATTCACGTATTTGGGAGACATCGCTATGTTCTAATGCTCTTTCTTCAAATGTACGTATTGATTTACGTTTTCTCATTGTATCTATCATAGATTGTGTAGTTGTCATATGATCACTCTCCATACAAGGCTGGTTATTTCCCATCCTAATTTTATAATAGAATAAAGAATTTAGCCTAATTTATGATTAGGACTCCTAGGGGGTAAAGTGATTCCCATTAGATATACAAGAGTAACAGTATTGTATTCTAGCACCTTTGCATTTACTATTTATAACATAGTAGATTTCTAGAGAAAGTGAAATGGATTGATAGCCAACTTTCCACGTATCTTCAAAACTAGCAAATGGGTTCAAACTATTACTTTATCATGCAAAGGATGAAATGTATGAAAATGACTCAAAAACACTTTACACCCGAATTACGTTCAAAGATCGAACATTTAGAAACTGAGCTAAATAAGCTTCTTATTGAATTATTTAATAAGCATGAAAGTAACTTTTTAAATAAAGGACTTAAATTAGAAGTTAGTTTGGAAAAAGAGGGAGAAGACTATTTTGAACCTGGCTATCATTCATCAGCAGCACTCGGTGTATCTGAAGAGACTGTTGATTTAATTGATTTACATGTTATTCCTATATGGAAGTGTGAACTGTCATTACTAGGTATTCCTGTTTCAAAGAAAGTAGTAGGTAGTAAAATTACCGGTGAACTTCTAGATGAATCCATTCAGGAAGTGAAACAGGAAATCAATGAGTATTTAAAAGAGATGTTAGAGATGGATTATAATAAATAATATACAAAAACCTTAAGGATTTAGACAAAATAAAACTATCCCATCAGACTGATTGAAAACGGCTTTCGAAGCCGAATCCTTGTGAGGATCGGAGTTACCATAGACGTTAATGACTACCGGAGCAAAGGGAGCAACAAAGAAAGCAAGTAATAGTCGTATTAAATATTTTGCCGTTATGGAGTGAAGGGAAATGCAATTCGTAGGAAAGTATAAACAATTACCTCAGATCTTTAAGAGGTTGTTAAGATTAGAGAAAGCACTTCTAAAGGAAGGATATTCATTAGATCAAGAACTTAGCCTTGTACTTCAGACTGACTATTTTTATTATGATATAACACCATATGATGTCATTACTTTTGCAAGCACTGGATGTGATGGTATTCATTTTGGTTTATTAACTGATTTTGGGTCGGTTTCTAATCTTGAAGAAGCATTTGTCGTCTCGATTTGCCCAATGGATTTTGATAATCCTATTAAAATCGTTGCACGGAATCTAAAAGAGTTTATTAGTCTCGTATGTACATTAAGAGGTGCTGTTACAATTTCAAACCTTCATTTTTTAGAAAACAGAGAACAATACCTTAATTTAATCGAGGAAATAAAAATAGAACAATTGGAAGAACCTGAATATGCCCAGAGAGCTAATTATGTAATAGAGAAATTACTGGCAACTATTTCGTTGGACATAATTGAGGATGTATATGAGTACGTAGAGAAAAGAGTACCTCATGTAAGAGAGAAACAAACAGTATTGCCAACTCTTGATGGAATTGGTATCCCTTTATTAAAAACTGTAAGTAACAAAGTTACAAACCGTTTTGAAGTATATACTGATACTGAAATTGAGCTTGATGATATTCGTACTTTCCTTGAAACTGCATCGTACGAAAGTAAGCTCGCCTTCATACGAGATGCTCAATTTACCTATCAAATCACTAATAACCTTGAAATTCGGCAATTAGTAATCAAAGAAATGATGAGCATGGAACTCTATGATGAAGTAGACCGATTAAAATACATTTATGATTAATAAAGGAGGATACCGTGACGAGGTATCCTCCTTTTACTATGTTCCGTGAAACATTTGTTTGTGAAACAAGAAAATCCGGGTGGTGCCTGGCACTTGTCGATAGTTGTCTAAATTTTCAAATATTTTACAGAGGTTTATCTCTTTATCTCATTGAATATATATTCTTGTAGTACAAATTTATAGAAAGAAAGGATGAAGTGATTTGAGAAAAGGCTTTTTAGTGTTTTTAGGTGTTTTACTAGCATTATCTTCTTTTAGTTTTAGTGCATTTGCTACACAACAAGAATCTACTGCTTCTCCGCAATCTTTTTTAGTAGTATTTAAGTCTGATAGTAGTTTGCCTTCAAACTATGAATCAATTATTGAGAAAGCAGGAGGAAAGGTTACATACGAGGTTTCCGAAATTGGAACTGTTGAAGCTACAACTAGTAACCCGACTGCATTTATTAAGTCATTAGTAAAGAATACTCAAGTTGCAAGCTTAGCACCTGCACTTGAAGTTAGTCTTGATCTTCCAGAAGTGGATGCTTCTGACGTTGAACAAGGTGATGTAGCTCCTGTTCCTGCTGATGAAAGTATTTGGGAAGCAGGTTGGCAATGGGATATCGAGAGAGTGACGAATCAAGGTGCTAGTCACGAGATCTCAAGTGGTAGCAAGGATGTTGTTGTTGGAATTATTGACTCTGGTATCGATTTCGATCACCCAGATTTAAAGAACAACATCGTACCTGGATCCAAGACATTTGTCCCTGGTACAACGGATGCATGGGATTTCAACAGCCATGGTACACACGTTGCGGGTACAATCGGGGCAAATGGTCGTATTAAAGGAATTGCTCCTGAAGTAGGGTTACGTTCATACCGAGTATTCGGAGCAACTGGCGGTGCCCAACAAATTTGGATTACAGATGCCATTATTGCTGCGGCTAATGATGGTGTAGATGTTATCAATATGAGTCTTGGTGGTACTCGTGTTATTGGTCAATGGTATTACACAGATCCAGCGACTGGTGAGAAGATCCGTTTAGGTAATGATGCGGCTGACATGGTAGCTTATAATCGTGCAATTCGTTATGCAACAAACAAGGGTGTTACAGTTGTAGCATCTGCAGGTAACGATGGTCAAGATTTAAGTAACCCAGCTAAATTAGCAGATTGGTATAACGCTACTTTAGATGCTAGTCCTTCAACTGCTATGTATGATGTACAAGGTGCAGCGTTTAAGGTCCCTGCACAAACTCCAGGTGTCATTACGGTTTCGGCCCTTGGTGGAGGATTCGGAACTGAAGATCGCTTAGCATTCTATTCAAATTATGGAAATGGAAACATCGACGTATCGGCTCCTGGTGGAGATCTGGGTCCAGACTACAATGGAACTCGTGTACCTGGTGATTACAAGTGGCTAGTACTAAGTGCAGTTCCAACTTATTTAAATTCACCGACTGGTGTAGCGATGTTTGGAACTCAAGGTTATGGTTGGAAAGGTGGAACATCAATGGCTTCACCACAGGTTGCTGGTGTAGCTGCTGCCTATATTGCAAAAGTATATGAGGAAACAGGTAAGAAGCCGTCTCCAAGCCAAGTACAAACACACCTACAGCAAACAGCTGAAGATGCAGGAAAGAACGGTTATGATCCAATCTTCGGTCATGGTGTAATCAATGCATACAATGCAGTAAAGTAATAAGGAAAAAGAGAAGCTAACATTTAATTAGTTAGCTTCTCTTCTTTTATTACTACATTTTGTTCGCTTTTTTCTTCAATCACTAACTCTAATCCACCAAACTTACTTGCAAATTTATTGTAAATATACGCCACAAGCATACCCATTAATCCATAAATTCCTATCATGAACAACGGAAAAACAATATAAGGAACACCAAAAAACAGTAATTCTGTATTACCACTTGCGACACCAACGATTGTAATGATGATACCGATGAGTGCCATCAAAGCTAATGGGACACTTCCAATAAATAAGATCGTTTTAAACATAGATGTAACGCCAATTTGTTTAATTTCAATTTTTTTCAATGGTATTTTTCTCCTTTAGTGTTTTCTATCTTTAATATCGGTTTCAAAATGATATTATTTATGACTAAATAAGAAAAGGATAGGAGGCTAATTCTCCTATCCTAAGATTCAACGTGTTTTGTAGTATGTCAGAGCAAGCGCAAGCGCCAATACTCCACCTTTCACAATATCCATCGCAAAGTACGGTACTGACATCATGACGAGTCCGTTTTGAAGGATCCCGATTAATACTGCTCCAATGAATGTTCCAAATGCGTTAGGTTTACCCGCGCCTAGTACGGAGAATCCAATGAATGCTGCGGCTACGGAGTCCATGAGGTAGGGTGATCCTGCGTTGATTTCGGCTGTCATGACTCTGGATGCGAGGACGATTCCTCCGATTGCAGCGAACAGTGCTGACATGAGGTAGGCGGCCACTTTGTATTTGTTTACAGGGATACCTGATAATCTTGCTGCTTCGATGTTACCACCAATCACGTACATGTATCTTCCGTGTTTTGTGTAGGTGAGGAAGATATGCACAAAAATAACGACTAACGCCATGATAATGATAATCCAAGGTACTTGACCGATCTTCCCAAAAAGTGGACTAATTAATCCTTCTGCAAAAGATCCATCTGGCATGATCATGTTTTGTGAAATTGTTGCTCCCCTTGTATAGGTGAGTGCAATTCCTTGGATGATGAACATCATCGCTAGGGTAAGAAGCATGTCAGGAATTTTTACTTTTACGATTAGGATGGAATTTAGCACACCAACAAGTAATGCCGCAATTAACGCAGCCATAATTGCAATAAACGTGTTTTGTGAAAACCAAACAAACATTGAAATGACGATTGCATTCGATAATGAAGCTATAGACCCTACCGACAAATCAAATCCATTCACGGAAAGTGATATCGTAATTCCGATTGCAATAATCGTTACAATGGAGATGGATCGCAAGATGTTGATGATGTTGTTTCCTTGAATAAAGGAAGGATTAGCTGCAGCGAATACAGCAATTAACACAACAATGGTTAAGATCGTTCCATATTTATATAAAAAATTTAAAATAGCGTTTGAGCTTGATGTACTCTGCATGCTAGTTGCCTCCTGCTGAGTAATATAAGATTTCTTCTTCATTTGTTTCGGATGTGATTAATTCTTTTAAGAACTGACCGTCGTACATGACATACATTCGGCTTGATAGCCCCATAATTTCTGATGTTTCTGATGAAGCATAGATGACTGCTTTGCCCCGCTTCGCTAGACCTACAATCAAATTAAAGATATCTTTCTTCGCTCCCACATCAACACCTTTTGTTGGTTCATCAAACATGTACACATCCGCGTCTGTTATGAGCCATTTGCCGATTGCGATTTTTTGTTGATTTCCTCCTGAGAGGTTTTGAACAAGTGCGTCTGTAGAAGGCGTTTTAATTCCTAGTTGATTGATTAGTTCTACTGCTTGTTGTTTTTCTTTTTTTAAGTTTAGAAAACTGAGAAAAGAAGTAAATTGATTTAAGTTGGCCGCCGTTAAATTAGTGGAGACAGTCTCCGAGACTAGTATTCCTTCTTTTCTACGTTCTTCTGGAACTAATGCAAGACCATGCTTCAAAGCTTCATATGGGCTTTTTGGTTTAATCTTTTTACCGTTTAAATAGATGCTACCTTGAGTTATTTTAGAAAGCCCAAATAACGTTTTACACAGCTCTGTCTTTCCTGCTCCTACTAATCCAGCAATTCCAACGATTTCCCCTTGAGATGCAGTCAGTGAGATATTTTTTACTTTACTAGAATCTGAAAGTCCTTTAGTTTCTAATAAAGTAGTCCCTACTTCTCCATCATGACTTGGGAACTGTTCTTCAAGCTTTTTTCCAAGCATTTGCTCCACGACTTTATTTTGAGTAGTGTCTTTGACTTTTTCTTTTGAAACAAACTCGCCGTTTCTCATGACCGTGATTTCATCACACAGTTCGAAGATTTCCGGTAAGCGGTGTGAAATAAAGATCACTCCAACATCATTTCTCTTGAGGTCCCCCACAATTCGGAACAGCTCTTTTGTTTCATTTTGGCTAAGAGGTGCAGTTGGTTCATCTAAAATGAGAAACTTACACTCCGTTGAAATGGACCTTGCGATTAGAACCATTTGCTTCTCGGCAAGTGTTAGCTCACTTACTAGTTTTTGAGACTGTATGTTTACATTCAATTTCTTCAGAACTTCAGTAGCCTTTTTATGAAGCTCCTTCCAGTTTAAGAAGAGCTTTTTGGATTCATTTAGCATAATATTTTCGCCGACTGATAGGTAGGAAACGAGTGCTGTATCTACTTCCTGGTACACAATTTGAATTCCATTATCTTGTGCATTCTTTGGTGTACGAATCGGTAGATTTACGCCATCTATCTTGATTTCACCTGTGTAATGATTGTAAGCACCAGATAGTACTTTCATTAACGTTGATTTACCAGCTCCATTTGCACCAATTAATGCATGAACGGAACCTGTTTCAGTTGTGAAATCAACGTTTTGTAATGCTTTAACACCTGGGAACTCAATGGAGATGTTTTTCATATGAAGTGTTGCCATTTGCTGCCCTCCTCCTAAAACAGGCAGAACACTCTCCTTTTTCAGTAAGAAGAGTGTCCCCTTAGGGTTTTTACTTTGTATAGTGATCCTTTAATACCTTCATCCAGTCTTCTTCAAAGGCAGTGGAAGTTCCCCATCCGTCAATGATTTTTGCAAGGCTTTCCATGTTAACAGCCCCATCCGCTTTACGAAGGTCCTCTTGTGAAATTAAAGATGCTTCAAGGTCATATGTTTCAGGTGTTTCTTCGTCAGCTAGCTTCTTAGCAAGTAAACGTAAGTTCACTGCACCAATAAGCTTTGGATCTACTGCTGCTGTGTATTTCCAAGGACTGTTTTCAGCTTGGATTTCTTGGAGGTCTGTGTTCGATACGTCGATACCGTAGATTTTAATTTCATTACGTCCTGCTTCTTGGATTGCGCGTGTTGCCCCAATTGCAAATGCATCCCATGCTGCAAAAATCGCATCAATTTCACCTTTTGGGTGCTTATTTAACATAGCTGCTACTGCGTTTTGCGTTTGAACGGAAGTGTCAGCTGCTGCTACTCCAAAACGCTCAACTTCTTTTATCCCAGGGTTTGCTTTTAATGTTTCTTGGTACACCGCGTTACGACGAACCATTGGAGGGAATCCGTCTACCCATAGGTATACGATATTTGCTTCACCGTTTGTTTCTTTTACAAGTTGATCAAGTGCCAGCTTTGCTAGTGCTTCGTCGTCTTGAGAAGTAAGTGTTACTCCACCAACCGAAGCGATATCTGGGTTCGAGTCAAATGTGACAACTTCCTTGCCAGCTTCCTTTAGCTTCTTTACTCCTTCAACTGTTGCTGCATCATCACCGTGAGAGATGATTACTCCATCATAATCTTGCGTTGCTGCTTGATCGATTGCATCTAGGAACTTGGCAGAATCTCCATTTGCAGTAAATACATCCACTTCAAAGCCTAGTGACTCCCCTTCTGCTTTTGCCCCTGCTAAGTATTGTGCTGTATGATCATCTCCGCCAATCTTACGGATTACTTTTATCTTTGCTCCTTCACCTGCTGCGAATCGTTCCGGTACGTTTTCAAAGGTTACCTTTTCTTTTGTAACAGCTGTTTCTGAATTTCCACCTGCTGAACAGCCTGTTAGTAGTAAAGAGAATGCTAATGCGGATGTTAATGCTGTTTTTACAATTGTTTGTTTCATGTTTGAATTTCCCCTTTTTAGTTAGTTTGGCGTTTATGTAACTCGTCATGGTATGTGCACGTACCATCACTACACGTAAACAAGGGAGAGGAATTACGTGAACGTAAAAAGCCTCTCGACGATTCGAGAGGCTTTCACAATGTATGTGTATTCCTCTCTTATCTGTCAAAACAAATACTTGTTTTGCAGGATTTAGCACCAATTCCATAAATGGAACGGTTGCCGGGCATCATAGGGCCAGTCCCTCCGCCTCTCTTGATAAGAGAATTGCTATTAAATTCAGAATTTAAGATTCATAGATAGTACTTTAATACGATTGTGCAATAAAGTCAATATATTTTCTAAACATGTGTTATTAACAAGAACTTTACACTTTTCATAAATACAGTTAACAAATTCCTGATAAATTGTAAATATAAGACATAACCTATATGGGTGGTGCTGTAATGATTATGAAAACTGGAATAAATTTCATTATACTCATGGCACATTTTTATATCTTATAATTACCATACGTTTTCGCTTATATGCTGTAATAGATCTACTCCCCTTGCCCTATAGTAGGGCTTTTTTATATTCTTCAATATCTTCTCTTTCATCTTATGCATTTCAATTATGATTTTATAAAGTCCAAAACTACTAGTAGAATACTTCTCTTCTTTCCTCACAAAGGTGCTCAAGGCCAACTTCAATTCTCTATTCATAACTTGTCTCCACTATTCATATAGTTTAGTAGAGTTTTAGCACAATTATGAAAAGGAGGATATGTTATGAAGGGACTTATCTCATTATTCAACCGTATCATGCAACGTTATTTACCTGATCCATTTTTGTTTGTTGTCATTTTGACGTTTGTTGTGTTTGGTCTTGGGTTGATTTTTACAGACAGTAATCCAATCAACATGGTTCAGTATTGGGGAGATGGGTTTTGGAGTTTACTAGCATTCTCGATGCAGATGGTGTTGGTGCTTGTTACTGGGTATGTGTTGGCATGTAGCCCTATTTTCAAAAAGGGATTGGGTGCTCTTGCAGGAAAAGCAAAGTCTCCTAGTCAGGCAATTATTTTAGTAACCGTGATTTCGGTTATCGCAAGCTGGATTAATTGGGGATTTGGGCTTGT
The DNA here is from genome assembly GCF_016890225.1 of Bacillus suaedaesalsae. Taxonomy (GTDB): domain Bacteria; phylum Bacillota; class Bacilli; order Bacillales; family SA4; genus Bacillus_BS; species Bacillus_BS suaedaesalsae. Next base: position 144,253 of record NZ_JAFELM010000039.1, read on the forward strand.
TATTGGGGCTCTTTTTGCAAAGGAACTCGCTCGTAAAGTTTCTGGAGTGGACTATAGACTCTTAATTGCAAGTGCCTACTCTGGGTTTATTGTATGGCATGGTGGCTTTTCAGGATCCATTCCACTAACGATTGCGACAGAAGGTCATTTTTCACAGGATTTAATCGGTATTATTCCAACAAGCCAAACGATTTTCGCAACGTTTAATGTTGTTATTGTTCTTGCATTATTTCTAATACTACCAGTTCTAAACCGCTTCATGCATCCCTCAAAAGAGGAAACCATTACAGTCGACCCGGCTTTGTTGAAAGATGAACCTTCCTCTAAAGATGCGAAACATGATTTTTCATCGATGACACCAGCAGAACGTATTGAGAACAGTAAAATTGTATCAATAGTTACGGCTTTACTCGGTGTCAGCTTCCTTGTTTATTACTTCGTAAACAACGGATTCAACCTAAACCTGAACATCGTTAACTTCTTATTCTTGTTCCTAGGCATTCTCTTCCATGGTACACCAAAGAGGTTTTTGGATGCAGTATTGGAAGCTGTAAAAGGTGCAGGTGGAATTATCATTCAGTTCCCGTTCTACGCAGGAATTATGGGTATGATGACAACTTCTGGTTTAGCCGCCGTTATGTCAGAAGCCTTCGTGGCGATTTCCAACGAGCACACCTTCCCATTCTTTGCATTCCTCAGCGCCGGAATCGTCAATTTCTTCGTCCCTTCCGGTGGTGGACAATGGGCCGTTCAAGCACCTGTTATGCTTGAAGCAGCACAAACGCTCGGTGTGTCCTATGCAAAGACAGCCATGGCCGTAGCTTGGGGAGATGCATGGACGAATCTCATCCAACCATTCTGGGCTCTCCCTGCACTAGCTATCGCAGGCTTAAAAGCAAAAGACATCATGGGCTACTGCGTCATGATTCTCCTTGTCAGCGGAGTAGTAATCTCTCTTGGATTCCTATTATTATAGATCGAAAGCTCACCTATTTTAGGTGGGCTTTTTCTATGCTTTGTGCGTGTGAAACATTTTTGTGAAACAAGAAAATCCGGGGCGTGCCTGGCACCTGTCGAATACCATTTTTTTCCGTTTGTACATGCATATATTCCTAGTCCCTCCCATAGTGTGATAGAAAGGGGAACGTGAGATAAAAGTGGGGGATATTATGAGGTTTTTAGTTAGTTTTGTGGTGGTTTTTATCGGATTTTTATTTGGGACTATTGCCATAGAGGTAGAAGCTAATGAGGGGAATCAGTTAATTATTATAAATAAACGAACCAATCAATTAGCATTCTTTGAAAATGGTAATCTTGTACGGACATTTAAGGTTGCGACTGGAAGGAGTCAGGATTTAACTCCGGAGGGGACGTTTCAAATTGTAAATAAGATTAAAAACCGCCCGTATTATAAAGAGAACATTCCCGGTGGTGATCCAAAGAATCCCTTAGGAGATCGTTGGCTTGGTCTGAATGCAAGAGGCACCTATGGTACGACCTATGCCATCCACGGAAATGCGAATCCTGCTTCCATTGGAACGTACGCAAGTTCAGGCTGCGTCAGGATGTATGATGAAGAAGTACGGTGGTTGTTTGATCAAATTGACATATATGCCACTGTTTATATTACTAACACTTCAAAGTCTTTCGAAGCAATCGCAGCATCCAAGGATTATGTAACTTACAGTGAGATTAAATCCGTTACCGTCAACAAAGAAAGTCCTCAACCTGAGAACACCACCATCACTGTCTCTACTAATAAAGCTACTTCAGTAGACTCTCTTTATAAATTCCTTGTACACAATGGTACCGATTGGGAAATGGTTCAAGATTTCTCCCATTCAAACAAACTAAAATGGATTCCGACGAAAGACGGCACATACCGTATCAAGGCTCAAATAAAAAGTTCAGTTTCCGATAAAGCGTACGACGATGAAAAAGAAATACAATTTGATATATACGTACCTGCCAACATTAAAATCATTAGTTCAAACCTAGAGGGACCACTTCCTACAAATTCAAGCATTTCTTTTTCTACCGAAACAAACAATTCTACAAATCATATCCAGTACTCCGTCTTCGATGGAGATACATGGCGAATTTTACAAGAGTATTCTGATACAGGAGCTTTTTCATGGAATCCAACAAAGCCAGGTGACTACAAAGTAAAAGTACAAACTCGACATCATCTATCCAATCAAGAGGCAGATGAAGAAAAAGAACTCACATTCACCATTTTTGAACCTGCCATTTTAGAAGCTATTTCAACAGATGTAGCTAGTCCCCAACAATTAAGTTCTTCTATCGCAATCGTTGGAGCTTCAAACAATGATGATCAAAACCTCTTTAAGGTGCTCGTCCATGACGGGGATAAATGGTTAACAATCCAAGAATTCAAGCGTGGACCGATTGTTTCCTGGAAACCTGAAACGTCAGGAGACTATAAACTTAAAATCCAAGCAAAACACAGCCTTAGCAAAGCAGAATATGATTCTGAATTAGTCATGGACTATTTCATCTATGAACCCGCAATTTTGCAAGCGCTGCAGGTAAACGGAAAAGGACTACAAAAAAACCTACATCACTTTATGTTGAACGCCTCAACCAACATGATGAAAGGGGTAGAATATCGCTTTTCTGTCTACGATGGCTCAGACTGGGTAGAACTGCAAGACTATTCGCCGAACAGTACACTCAATTGGACCCCAACACAGCCTGGATTCTACAAAATCAAAGTGGAAACTAAACACGCATTATCCGGCAAAATCTATGATGATTCTGAAGAAATACCAGTACTCGTTTACAATTCCTCTCTCTTAATGATGCCAGCCGTTTTAACTCCAAGACCTCGGAAGAAGATGAAGGATGTTTTAACTATTAAAGGTCTTCCTCGTAGAAGCAATAGAAAAAAATATCGATCAACAGAGTAGCTACCTTGTGTGGCTGCTCTTTTTTTTCCAACAAAAAATACCATATCCAGCCTCCCTCTTTCATGCTATACTCACTTTGATTTCGACAAATTTTGAGGGGGACCCACTTTTGAAACTGAAATTATTCACTTATTTTGCAGTATTTATTTTTATCCTACAACTTGTAACACCAGCCTTTGCAGAAGGCGAGTTAAATTGGATTTCAGGTCCGACCACTGTAGATGTTGATGACCTTGCAACGATTGAACTTAGTGAAGACTATGTATTCTTGAACAAAGAAGATACCGTTGCTTTTAACAATGAAATTGGAAACTATGAAACAGGACTTGAGATTGGTTCAATTTATCCTGCTTCTGAAGATGAAGACTGGTTTATTATCTTTGAATACGACGATACAACAGGATACATTGAAAACCCTACTGAAGAAAAAATTGATGCAGATGAAATTTTAGCATCGTATAAAGAAGGAAATGAAGAAGCAAATAAAGAGCTTGAGAAAGATGGCTTTGCTCCCATTAATGTAATCGGTTGGACGAAGGAACCGTTCTTTGATAGCAAAACGAAAAACCTCGCTTGGGCGTTAGAGCTAGAAAGTGAAGGTGAATCTATCGTTAACTATAACGTGCGTTTATTGAATCGTTTTGGAAGTGTGTCTGCTGTATTAGTTGCGGATTCTTCTGAACTTGAACGATTAATCCCTGAAGTGGATAGAGTCTTAGAAGGATTTTCTTTTAAAGAAGGACAACGTTATGAAGACTTTGATCCAGAGAAGGATAAAATTGCTCAATTTGGATTGGCTGCACTCATTACTGGTGGTGCAGGAGTGGCAGCAGTAAAGTCCGGGTTACTAGCAACTCTACTAGTTTTTGTTAAGAAGTTTGGAATTTTAATTGTCGCTGCAATTGGTGGAGTTATTGCCCTTATTAAAAAGGTTAAAGGAAAAAAGGATAAAAATTAAGGAAGGGGAATTCCCCTTCCTTTTTATATTGGGAAATTATCGACCTTTCTTCTGTATTAACTCTACTACATACTCTAGTAATTGCTCTTTCAGTTCTTCCCTCATCATAGCAAAATCAATCGTCGCCTTAATAAATCCAAACTTATCCCCTACATCATAACGAACTCCCTCAAAATTGTAAGCGAGAACTGCCTGGATTTTATTTAGTTCTCTGATCGCATCTGTTAACTGAATTTCACCTGCTGCACCTGGTTGCAGATCATCTAAAATTGTAAAAATTTCAGGACGTAGTATGTAGCGACCCATAATTCCATAGGATGAGGGTGCATCCTCAATTGAAGGCTTTTCTACAAGTGTACTCACATTAAGTAGATTCTCTTCTAGCTCTTGTCCCTTGTATCCAATGATTCCATATTTGGACACGTCTGTTTCAGGCACCCTCTGCACTCCTACTACACTTGTTTGATATCGGTTAAACACTTCTATCAGTTGACCAAGGCACGGCTTTTGAGAGTGGACGATATCATCGCCAAGTAAAACTGCAAACGGTTCGTCACCGATAAATCTTCTGGCACAATGGATGGCATGCCCGAGTCCAAGCGGTTCTTTTTGACGAATGTAATGAATATTTGCCAATCTTGATATGAGTTGCACTTCCTCTAAGCTATTCCATTTTTCTTTCTTTGCAAGTGTTTCTTCCAGTTCGTATGATTTGTCAAAGTGATCTTCAATTGCCCTTTTCCCACGACCGCTTATTATCATAATATCTTCTATCCCTGAAGCAACAGCTTCTTCCACAATGTATTGAATTGTTGGCTTATCAACAATTGGAAGCATCTCTTTTGGTTGTGCCTTTGTTGCGGGTAAAAATCGGGTACCTAAACCAGCTGCTGGTATAATCGCCTTTCGAACTCTCATCGCCAAACCTCCTCCTTCTCTGATCTAACAGTTAACATATCTTTCATTCTATTATAAAAAAAATACATATATGAGAAGTTATATATATCATTAAGTTTATGTAAAGAGTGCTTGAAATAGAGATATACCTTTGTATACCTTAATCATTTTTGATTCAAAGAAAATACGGTATAATAAGGAAATAACCTTTTTTAGAAACGGCAAAAGAAATGTGGTGAAAGCATGTTGCAAAGTGAGTTAACGAAGGAACAGCTTGATTATTGCGCAGAGGAAATCATGAGAGAGCTCAGTCCTGATATAGATTATGATCGAGTGAAGATGAAGAAGGGCTTGAATTTATATAGACAAGGCCATGTCTTTAACGCGAAGATGGAAGGTCGTTATATAGAGGCACAGGTTCAGGATGAGAAGCTATACGATGTATCACTTGATTTAGATGTTTTCGTATTGAGCAGCTGTTCTTGTTCGGTTGAAGGAATTTGCCGACATAAATTAGCCACTTTTTTCTATAGTTATGCGATGGTTGGAAGGGTAGGGGATTTCTTCCAGGATTGGAAAAGTAGTAAAAAACTGGATATCACAAAAGCTAGGCCAAAGGACCTAACAAAAGAGGAAGAAGAGAAATCGGTTATTGGAGAAAAAGTGAGTGCTTGGTATACATATTTCAAAAGAAGCTATCATGCGTTTAAGGAAAAGCATAAGCAGGATCGTTTTTCCTTTAATCAACTGTTTCTGTTTGAGTCGATTTATCGTGTCTTTTTTCAAGACCTGAGAAAAAGTGCACCTCAGACTCCTTTTATAAAGGATTTATTTATCATCCATGCTGCCATCTATACGATGCAAAAGCTTGTGGAAGAGTCGGAACAGTCTAAGCTTTCAATTAGCAGTAAGGATTCGTACGTGTATCCTTACATGAGTGAATTGCTTAATAACGTTTATGAGCGCTTAGTCGAAATTAAAAGTTTAGCCATTCCTCTTTCGGCTGAATCTTTATTAAAAGATACACGCGAACATTTATCGCAGCTGCTGTTTTCTGGCAATGAATATCAATATGAACGATTAATGGCGTACTTTTTCGTTTGGAATGTTCTGCTCCGAAAAGAATGGATTCAAGAAGAGAAAGCTTTTCTTACTGAAAAAAAAGAAGAATTTATTAAACGGAAACAGTCCTTTGCTGTTGAGTGCCAGTTTGCCTTAGCGCATCTAGCCTATCTAGAAAAAGACGACGATGCAGCTCTTAAACTGTTAACTACTATTCAAGGGAACATCCTTCGTTTTTATTACTTCTGGATAGCCAATCTACAACCGGCGCAGGAATGGCAACGTCAACGTATTTGGCTAGATGTAACACTTGAGATTTTGGAGGAACATCATAAACGTTTAATTGATTATCACTCAAAGCGCAACATGACACGGCAGTTTCTTCCTTACTATGAGGAAAATGCAAAACAACTTGACGATCCATCTAGTTATGAAATGGTTTTGAAGTCATTGCTTCCTTATAGTTTTCAGGAGTTTGATCACTATTTGCTCGAAAATCAAAATTACGACACGTGGGCTGATTTACAAATGCTTGTCGGTTATCAAATTGATGAACAACCTCGTGAGTTATTAAAACAAATTGAAGCTATCGATATCACGGTGTTAATTCCCCTCTATCACAGGGCTGTGAATGAAGCCATTAAGGGGCGAAATCGACCTTCTTACAAATTAGCGGTTCGTTATTTAAAAAAACTGCGAACGTATTATAAAAAGTTAAAGCAAGTGGAACGCTGGGATGAATTCATTGACCGTTTGGCAACGGAACATAAACGATTACGTGCTTTTCAAGAGGAATTAGAGAGAGGAAAGTTGCTTCATGTTAGAAATTAAAACAATGATTGGACGATCAGAGTGGCTTTCTGATAAAGGGATGTTTTTATGGTGTGAAAATGAAGCTGGATTTTCACTTGATTTGGAGGATTGGAAACATGACGCCTTCGCAAGACATGAAGCTACCTTTTACGGAACCTTTCTAAAAAAGCATGATTGGAAGCGGCAGGAAGGTGCTCTCCTCTCCCCTTGGATCGCATTAGATTATCTAGCAAACCCAAACGAAAATTCTTTATCTAGAATTCATTGGGATGAAGATGCAACGTATCTCAAAACGATTGCCAGCGCCCTCATGGAGGCAATTCAATTTGGGGACTTCATGCCAGATTTTGATGCATGGCTAGAAGGGAAAACAGCGTGGCGACACACTTCCCTTGTCTTATCTGATACAGAAAAAGAATTGTTCAGCTTAGCTGTTCAAGAGTTTATTGAATCCGATCAGGAACTATTCGAGCAGTGGAAGGAATTACAGTCCCGCTATCCTTTATTGAAAAAGAAAGGGATGGTTGTAGATGAAGACGACTGGCTCCAGAAAATTGGGTGGCAGGAAGACCCTTCACGTTTCCGTATTGGGTTACGTTTAGAAGAACCTTTGGAAGATGGCCTTGACTGGCATCTAGAAGTGGTGTTGCGTGACAAGGAAATTCCAGACGAGTTGATTCCTTTAAACGAAGTTCGCGAGCTAGATGAAGAGTCCTCCCTTTCCATTACAAGAGCCATTGACCGTTGGACTTCCTTAATTCCATGGTTACAGCATGGCGAATCAATTAAACAAACATTATCCGAAATAGAAGCATTTGAATTTTTAACTGGTGCGAGTACAACCTTGACGAGTGCAGGTGTTGAAATCCTACTACCTTCTTGGTGGCAGTCGATTAAAGATTCACAGGCTCAGCTAAAAGCTAAAGTTAAAAATTCTCCAAGTTCTTCGAGGCAATCGTTTGTTGGCATGAATGCGATTATCCAATACGACTGGCGCTTATCGACGAACGGAATTGACATATCAGAGGAAGAGTTTACAAAGCTGGTCGAGGAAAAACGAAGGCTAATAAACATTCGAGGTCGTTGGATTCGTTTAGACCCTAACTTCATTAAACAAGTACAAACGATTATGCAAAAAGCAAATCGTGAAGGCTTGCGTTTTTGGGATGTGCTCGAGCAGGAGCTCTTGCAGGAAGATCGTGAAGCTAACGTTGAGGAGCTTGAATCGGCTCAAATATTCCGTCACATTCAAATCGAAATTAACGAGCAGTTATCTGGCATGATTCGTAAGCTTACTGAGGCAAAAGAGCTTCCTCCAGTTGAAGTACCCGCTACCTTTAAAGGAGAACTAAGACCGTATCAAAAACATGGTGTTGAATGGCTTTCTTTCTTGCGTGGTTTTGGGTTTGGAGCTTGTCTAGCGGACGACATGGGTCTTGGTAAAACGGTGCAGATGATTACGTACTTTTTACATGTCAAAGAAAAAGAGAATCCGAAAACACCAGCATTAATTATTTGCCCAACCTCCGTTCTCGGCAACTGGCAACGAGAGCTTGAAAAGTTCGCTCCTTCTCTTAACGTTCATTTACATTACGGAGCGAATCGTAAAAAAGAAGAACAGTTCAAAAACTCAATTAAAGATGCTGATATTGTCATTACTTCTTACGGTCTTGCTCATTTAGACCTTGAAGAGCTTCAAGACATTCAGTGGAGTTCTTTATGTATTGATGAAGCGCAAAACATTAAAAATGCTGATACGAAGCAATCCCGCTCGGTAAGAAGTTTAAACGGTAATCATCATATTGCGTTGACGGGTACTCCAATGGAAAACCGTTTATCAGAGCTTTGGGCCATTTATGATTTTATTAATAGAGGCTATCTTGGTAGTTTAACTCAGTTTCATAAGCGCTTTGTTGTTCCAATTGAACGCGATCACGAAAAGGAACGGGTGGAAATGCTGCAAAAAATGATTCGACCATTCCTACTGCGTCGTACGAAAAAGGATCAAGAAGTGGCGTTAAATTTACCGGATAAACAGGAACAAAAGGAATATTGTGCGTTAACCGTTGAGCAAGCTTCATTATACGAACAGCTCGTAAAAGATACGTTCGAACAAATTGAAGCATTAACCGGCATGCAACGAAAAGGACTTGTCTTGAAAATGCTCGGCAAGCTGAAGCAAGTATGTAATCATCCAAGTCTTTATTTGAAGGAAGAAAAGCCAAAAGATATTGTGACTCGTTCAAATAAGATGGAAAAGCTAGCTGAGCTTGTACAAAATATTCGAGATCAAGAAGAAAGCTGCATTATTTTTACTCAGTATATTTCAATGGGGAACATGATTCGCGAGTTTCTAGAAAATGAGTTCAAGGAACCTGTTCGATTCCTTCACGGTGGTACATCGAAGGTCGAGCGTGACCGAATGATCCAAGACTTCCAGGAAGGTAAACAACAATTCCTCATTCTTTCATTAAAAGCTGGTGGAACAGGTCTGAACTTAACGGCTGCTAACCATGTCATTCACTATGACCGTTGGTGGAATCCTGCCGTTGAGAATCAAGCAACCGACCGTGCCTATCGTATTGGTCAAACGAAGTTCGTTCACGTCCACAAACTGATTACGAATGGAACATTGGAAGAAAAAATAGATGAAATGCTAGAAAAAAAGCAACAACTAAACGAAGAAATTATCCAAAGTGAAGCATGGATTACAGAGCTGTCCACTCGTGATCTACACGAATTATTCTCATTACGCTCAGGCTGGAGTGGTGAATAGATGGCGAAGAAAAAAGCAAAAAAAGAGGAAGTAATCATTGACCCAAAACATAAAGACAAAGCGAAAGAGTGGCAGTCTTTTTATCGGTTGATGTCTGCGAAGGTGAAGAAATAGTTGAGAAAGCGTTGGTCTTTTTGGGCCAAGGCTTTTTTGTTGTTAATAATCCTCTGCTTGTCATCATATCCTTTTATATAGCTTATCTATACAAAAGGAGATCGTTATGCGAAGACGAAGAAATTTACCCCTACTGCCGATGGGAATCATCTGTCTAGGTATCTTTATCCTTTACTTATTAGGTTCATTCCTCTTTTCAGGAGGTCAGCAGGCAGAACGTGTTGTTGATCAGTTTTATGCGTATGAGCAAGATGGAGATTTCTCTAACTCCTGGGAGTTACTTCATCCTGATATGAAAAAGAAGTTTGAACAAGGTGACTATATTCAAGACCGTGCTCACGTTTTCATTGGTCACTTCGGTGCTGATACCTTTTCCTATACAATAGAAGAGGAAGACAAGGTCGAAAACTGGAGAATGTCAAAAGAGACGGACTCCCATAAGGTAGCCTATAAATTTGTTGTCACACAAAAATATAACGGGAAATACGGTTCGTTTAGCTTCCTACAAGATGTTTATGTGGTAGACCATAAGGGAGATTGGGTCATTGTTTGGGATTACAATGATTAAATAACATATATAAGCTAATCCCAACGATTCCTCCAATCGTATCAATACCTACATCATGTATAAGTGGCGTTCGGTTTCCTGTAAAGTGTTGATGTAGTTCATCTTGTACTGCATAAATAAAAACGAAAACAATAGAGCTTATAAATCCGGTTGTAATGCGTCTTTTTAATAAAGTTTGGATGAGTGCTCGATATGTAAAAAATCCGAGTAAGAAGAATATCCCAAAGTGAGCACCTTTTCGAATAAAAAATTCAACGAAAGCTGTTCCGCCTAATTTTTCAGTGCTAACTTCATACCCTGCATAATCAAACTGAACCCAGTCAAAGCTTCCTTCAATCCATTTTTCATTGATAAAATCACCGAGAAATGGTTTCACGTCCTGCTCTTGATAAGGTTGGTCGGAAAACCAAAATATGATTGACGCTATTACCACCACGGGGAGCCATATTAGTATTTTATATTTCATCTTATTCACCTGTTTTTTACATCTAGTATAACAAAACAAACGAAAACCTACTTTACATGTGTAAGTAGGTTTATCACTTTACTATTAATTTTATCCAACCAAATACAGCTATCCATAACGGTATACTAATACACGTTCCCCAAAATAGGCCGACTACCAGATTTCCTTCGTACTCATGATCCATACGAATCACATCCCCTGAGTTCTTTCTATTAAGTTTACCCAGTTATTTTGAGGAATATGCCCGCTATCCATTAGGAATGAAAAAAACTAGCCCTAACAGGCTAGTAACAAAAATGAGGACTTGCTTATTCAAAGATAAGCAAGTATAGAGAAGAGTTCGTTGATTCTTTCTAATGTGGAAAAAGAGGTGTTCACTTTAGTGCTATCTGCCGCTCCTTACTCTTGATGACATCACTCCCTTCAGATAACATTCCTTACACTAGCGCTTCTTTTTTTGTGCTCAAAAATTTAACGCCTTCTGCAATGACTTCTGTTACATATACTCTTTGGCCATCGTTATTATCGTAGCTTCTCGTTTGAATTCTTCCAGTCACACCTATTACAGAACCTTTTCGGCAGTAGTTAGCTGTGTTCTCTGCATTTTTCTTCCACAGTGTGCAATTTAGAAAATCTGTATCATAATCTCCGTTTTGATTTTTGAAATTGCGGTTAACTGCTAGAGTAATAGAAGTAACAGCTTTTCCATCTTCTAAATATTTCAGCTCTGGATCTTTTACTAATCTTCCTACTAAAATGACCTTGTTTATCAATTTAATCCCCCTCCTTGGACATATCGTAAACGAGTCTTTATTACTAGTAAAATCAGCAAAATCCCCTCTTGCACTCCCTTCTTCTTACAATAATTAACTTTTGTCGTTTGAAATTTTGATTTTCACATCATGCACATATAAAAAAAACGTTTTCCACTAAATTTGACAATTTTTTTCGACATTTGGAATCGTGAAGTAAGAATATCGATTTTCATAACCAATACATAGTTTTTCTAACACTTTAGGAATAGTTAATTGATTAAATGTTCCGGGGTCCTTCGTAGGGGATTTCTTTGAATAAAAAATAACAGAAGGTCCGGTTTGATGGAATAGTATTGTAACACTCACACCATCTGTCCCATCCTTCGAAGCATACAACAGCTCAATTGAAGGCGGTGGCTCTGGGTGATATCCATCCCTCTGTTCCTTCACTTGATTTTCTAGTATTCTAGCAGACTGAAAGACAGCATCAGAAAATCGTCCAACCAATCCGACATCCGGATCCCCACCAGAAAACACAAGCTGAACCGGACTAAGCCGCTCTCCCCTCACGTTCGACAACCCACTCACACGAATACCTGCTAAATAATAGTTATCGATTACGGATTCCTCCTTTGAAGAGAAACTGGATGTGGGTCATCCAGTTTCTAGTGTTCTGATGGTAATTGATCGATTGCAATATTTGTTGTTAACCCTGCATCTACAATTACCAGTACTGTTACTGCTGCAAGTAGAGCAAGTCCGATTATCCATTTCTTCATCTAAATCCCTCCTTTCGAGAAATTACTATACAAGAAAAAGAAAAACCTCGCTCAGGCGATTTAGATAATTTAGAATATAAATATCTACATTTTTCTTCAAAATTCTCACTATATTGATTTTTTGTATAATTTTGGTTTTATTTTCATGGAGAGTGATTAAAATGTTGAAATGGGATTCAGAAAGATTAGGAGAAGAAATAAAAAATCTACGTCTAATGGCAGGAATAACTCAAAAGGAATTAGCTGACGGAGTAAATTTATCACAAGCAGCAATTTCTAAATTAGAAAATGGCAATACCGGGAATACACCCAATGCCCCAAACCTACTATTAATAGCAGAATTTTTAGGTTATCCAATTGACTACTTTTTCCTTACAGCAACTCATACGAGTGTAGATTATGCTAAAAATGTGAAAGAGAAAATCAGAGACTACATAAAGAACCAAGATTATGAGAACGCATACTCATATATTAAGAGGGAAAGCAAGCAACGCGTATTCCAAGAAAATCGAGTTAATCAACAATTTTTAAAATGGCAAGAAGGTGTTGCACTCTATTATATAAATAATAATAAAGAAGAGACTCTTTCCCTATTAGAAGAAGCGTTGAGTTTGTCAATATGCTCTCCTAAGCTGCAATCGGAGAGAAATATTGAAATCTTAAATAGTATCGGCATTACTCATTTTGAAAGTAAGGATATGGATAGCGCAATAGAAACCTTTGAAAAAGCATTGAAACAATATAAAAAAATTCCATATATTGAAGAAGCTACGATAAAAACTAAACTATTTTATAACCTTGCAAAGACATATACACGAAAAAAAGAATATGATTATTCAAATGAACTATGTTTAGAAGCTATCAAATGGACGGTTGACCATCATAGATTAAGGTTATTAGGAAAATTACATTATCATATCGGCTTCAATTATTTACAAATGAAAAAGTATAGTGAAGCACATGGCTTCCTTTCAAAAAGTATTGTCTTTTTAGAGGTCGAAAACGATCATAAAAGTTTACAAGTAGCCAAAGAGAAGCTAGAACTAACATCAAAAAAACTGAAGGGATAGACATAATCGTCTATCCTTTTCCATTCACCCTCAACATACAATGATGTTATAATGAAAAGTACGGCTTATCACTTCCAATAGACATATTTTGGATAATGTATGATACACTATTTTTAGATGGTTTTTTAGAATAAGTATTGGTTCGCTGATTTATTTTAAATTTCGCCAAATTATTGGATGATTTCGCCAAAATAATTTAAATTACGCCAGATTAATGATCGAGATCGCCAGAATATGCTGGGATTTCGCCAAATAAATAAGGGACAGTCCCTTTACTATAGTTAGAAAGGAAATAGATATGAATAAAAAGAAGAAAACACATGTCCCTCTTCGGTTGAATTTTTTGTTTTTCATTGTGTTCTGTTTGTTCGCGGCTTTAATTGTAAGGCTTGGTCTTGTTCAAATTGTGTATGGTGAGGATTATGTTAAGGAAGTGAATCGGACGGAAAACCTTGAGGTTAGTGTTTCGGTTCCGCGTGGGGTTATTTATGATCGTGATCATCGAACAATTGTAGATAATGTTGCAAAGAACGCGATTACGTATACGAAGCCAAAAGGGACAAAGCCTGAAGAAATGCTAGACATTGCTCAAAAGCTAGCGGAGCTTGTTCCACAAAACGAAGAACGCTTTGAAAAGATTACTGAACGTGATTTCAAAGATTACTGGATTTTAACTCGTCCCGAGCGTGCGAAAGCGAAGTTAACGGAAAAAGAGTGGAAAAAGAAAGATGCCTATAAACTTCAGCTTTCTCGTATTACAGAGGAAGATTTAAGTGAGATTACTAATGATGAAATGCATGTTGTATCCTACTTCAGAGAGATGGTAAGTGCAACATCACTAACTCCTAAAATCATCAAAAAAGGTAAGGATGGAATTACGACAGAAGAACTAGCCATCGTGAGTGAAAACTTAGAAGGCTTACCGAATATTGATGTAACAACAGACTGGGATCGTGATTTACACGTTGAAATTCTCGACTCAGTTCTTGGTAGTATCACGTCTGCAGATGAAGGGCTACCCGCTGATAAACTGGATTATTACTTAGCTCGTGGCTATAGCCGTGATGATCGTGTTGGGAAAAGTCAGCTAGAAGAAGAGTATGAAGACGTTCTTGCCGGGCAAAAGAAAAAAATCCGTAACATTACGGATAAGGCAGGGAATGTTCTAAATACAGAAGTAATCAATGAAGGTAAAAGTGGAAATGACTTAATTTTATCAATCAACTTTGAGCTTCAGGCTGAAGTTGAGAAAATCATTGAAGAAGAGCTTCTTGCAACAAAAAAAGGTAAAGGTGCTCGTTTCTTAGACCGTGCATATGTTGTCATGATGAATCCGAAAACCGGGGAAATCTATTCACTTGCAGGAAAAGAAATTAAAACAAAGAATGGTCAGTACGTCGTCGAAGACCATGCTCTTGGAACCTTTACTTCTGCCTATGCGATGGGTTCGGCTGTTAAAGGTGCAACAGTTTTAACTGGTATGCAAGCAGGTGTAATTAATCCTGGTACAGTTTTTAATGACCGCCCTATGTATTTCAAAGGAAATACGAAACCGAAAGGATCTTATGCAGTATTAGGAAGTGTTGATGACCGTAATGCATTAAAGCTTTCCTCTAACGTTTATATGTTTAATATTGCTCTTAAAATGATGGGCGTAAATTATAGTCCATATATGGCAACACCTTTAAAGCCTGAAGCTCTCGACAACATGAGAAGCTACTTCCATCAATTTGGATTAGGTGTTAAAACAGAAATTGATTTACCTTCTGAAAGTATCGGGTACCCTGGAAAACTTTCAAATCCGGGGTTAATGTTGGACTATGCAATCGGGCAATTTGATACGTACACACCTTTGCAATTAGCTCAATATGTATCAACGATTGCAAACGATGGTTATCGTATGAAGCCACAAATTGTAAAAGAAATTCGCCAGCCAACGTTAGAAAATGAACTAGGTCCAGTCGTTAAACCTTTTGAACCCGTTGTCTTAAATAAAATCGATATGAGTGATGAATATCTTGATAGAGTTCAAGAAGGATTTAGACGTGTAATGCAGGAGCCGAGAGGAACTGCAACTGCATGGTTTGGGAATTCGCCATACAATCCTGCTGGTAAAACAGGTACTGCTCAATCTTTTGTTTTTGAACGTGATGAAAACGGCAAGCTCAAACATACTTGGTCTACTTATAATTTAACACTTGTTGGTTATGCACCCTATGACAATCCTGAAGTTGCGTTTGCGATTGTTGTACCAAATCTAGATACAGATAAAAACCCTGTAAACAAAAAGATTGGTCAAAGAGTATTAGATAAGTACTTTGAACTTAAAAAGGCAACTCCAACCGAAGCCGAAGGAAACGAAATCATCGAAACAGAAGATCAAGTTCCGGAAAATGAGGATGGAACCCCAATAGGTGAAGAATAAAAATGAAAGGATTGGTGAAAAATTCACCAATCCTTTTTCTATACAACCCGTTTGGCACCCATGTAATATTTTGACCAATAGACATTGTCCATTGAGACGATGGCAATCCCGCTAGATGAGGTTGCAGATATATATTTACCGTCTCCCATATAGAACCCTACGTGTGACACAACTCCCGGAGTATTGACCCCAAAGAATACAAGGTCTCCTGGCTGTAAATTCGCTTTCGAGACAGCCGTTCCCATTTTGTAGTAATCACCCGATGTTTGTCTCGGAAAGTCAAAGCCATGTTTATTAAACATAAAATAGACAAACCCTGAGCAGTCAAATCCACTTGGTGACTCCCCGCCCCATACATACCGAACTCCTAAGTAGTTTTTAGAGTCTTGCAGAAGAGCTTGCATTCGTTGCTCGGTTGTTTGCTGGGTTTGAGTAGGTGACGGTGCTGGTGCTGGCGTTGCGGTTCCTGCACTTGGAATGGTTAACACTTGTCCTACTCTAATTAAGTCGGATGTTAAATTATTGGCTTGTTTAAGCTCGGTTGTTGTAATTCCGAAACTTCTTGCAATAGCTGATAATGTATCTCCTGATTTCACTGTATAAGAGCTTGTCGCCTCTGGTGTGGAAACAGTCCCTGATACCTTTAACGTTTGTCCTACATAAATCGTATCGGATGTTAATCCGTTCAGCTGCTTTAGGTTCGTAACAGTTGTGTTGAACTTTCTTGCAATAACAGATAATGAATCCCCAGACTGCACAGTATACGTTGATGTGTTCTGAGTTGGTGATGGGGCAGGTGTAACTGTACTTGTCCCTGACACTTTTAACGATTGTCCTATAAAAATGGTATCTGATGTTAGGTTATTTATTTGTTTTAACTGATCGACAGTTGTTCCAAATCTTTTTGCTATAACAGATAAGGAGTCTCCGCTTTGAACGGTATACGTACTTATTGTTACGGTTGAAGTAGTCAATGGCATTTTTAATGACTGACCAATATAAATAACATCTGATGTTAAATTATTTAATTGTTTAATATCTGTAACCGTTGTGTTAAAGCGTTTCGCAATACCTGAAAGAGTGTCACCAGATTGAACAGTATATACGCTTTGCTGGCTTTGTATAGAATCAATTGTAGAAGCTTCTGCTTCAGATGTATTATTCACTCCAAATGCTAGTGTCGTA
This sequence comes from Bacillus suaedaesalsae, assembly GCF_016890225.1. Classification (GTDB taxonomy): domain Bacteria; phylum Bacillota; class Bacilli; order Bacillales; family SA4; genus Bacillus_BS; species Bacillus_BS suaedaesalsae. The sequence goes on from NZ_JAFELM010000039.1 coordinate 161,051, forward strand.
ACAACAATTGATCCTAGCATTACTTTTATCACTTTTCCATTTGCATTTGGGACACGTTCTCTGACGTAATCCATAACACTTTGTTGTAAGGTTACCTTTTTACCTTGTTCACCGTGTTCAAGCTCTTGGGCAAATTCGGTTAACGATGGGTCAAGGAATAGGAGGATCGTGCCGTCCCTCTCTATACGATGGTTCATAATCATGGGTTACACACTCCTTTTTCCCATAGTTTCTACATAGTTGCCCTATTTTACATAAGTAAAAAAAGGAAGATTCCTAAGAATCTTCCCCGTTAACAGGCTGAGTCGCTTTTTGCCAATCAGAAAAGCTTGTCCAAAACTCACGGTTTTCCATTTCCACTCCCCAGTTTCCTGTACCTTTGATTCCATATTTCTCTACAAGTTCAAACTTCGCTCGCATTGATTCCTCATTTTCAAACCAGACTGTATAATTACCGGGTTTTAGTGCCACTCCGTATACGGACAAGATTGGGTCTCCTTCATTAATGGTGAAGGTAGCTTTTGGTGACATGCTTTGTTGATCAAATGAAACGACACCGTTATAAAGCTTTACAGCTTCTGTTACTTGTTGATTAGAGATTGCATTTCCTCCAACTGTTGCCCCCTCTACCCAGTATCGTCCGTAATGGCCAAGACCGAGTACAATTTTTTCTTTTGGAACACCACTCTCTAGAGCATATTGAATGGACTTCTCGACGAACTGCACGCTTGCCACTGGTCCCGGTTTACTGCCTGAATAGCTTTCGTCATACGCCATAATCATTAAATAATCCGAAGACTGGGCTAAGCTTGAGTAATCATATGAACCGTGCCAGCCCGTTTGATAATTGTATGGATTTGCTGCGACTGCAACAGAAACTTCTTTATCGGCAGGAATCTTTTCTCTTAGCATCCTTGCAAAATCGGTATATTCCACGCGGTATTCATGTGTGACATTTTCAATATCAATATTGACTCCGTCTAGGTTGTAAATACGAACTACCTCTGCAATTTGATCGGATAATACTTCACGGTTTTGCAAAGCTTTTTCTCCTGTTGCTCGATCCCAGTGATTGCTAAGGAATGGAACAACCCGGATGCCATTTGTCTGCATATTGGCGATAAAATATCGATCTACAACTTGCGTTAGCTTTAACGTTCCGTCTGCATTAATGTCAAAGTAAGTTGGTGATACAACATTGATGCTTCCTTGTGTATGCTGCATCGTTTCCATGTACGTGTTGGAACTACCGTGATATAAATAACCCATATTAAAAGCTTGTTCTTCAGAAATGGCTTCTTGTGTTAAGCCAGCGACAAGTGGCACTTTTAGTTGTTGACCGATGTAAACCATATCGGATGTGAGCTGGTTAAGTGTTTTAAGCTCATTCACTGTTGTGCCTAGTACTGTTGAAACTTTCCACAGTGTATCTCCTGAACCGACGACATAGGTTGAGATTCCGGCAATCAAAAGCTTACTATCATTTCCAAAGCTATCTTCTTGGGTAACTGTTATGAATGGCTTTTGACCGTTTAAGGAAGAAACGTCAATGGTTGCAGTAAACGTATCTGAAATGTTAAGTGGAAACTCCTTTGTAATCGTTACAGGACTTGATTGGCCAGAGATATTTACATACACTTTACTATTCGGTTCTCCGATTCCTTGAATCGTGTATGTATAACCCGTACTAGTCCTTGTTAGTTTACTTGTTTGAATGACAGGCTGGTTCACGATCGTATCTTTTTCAATGGTCGTTGTATATTCATTGCTACTATTTCCGGCAATGTCTTGCTGTGAGGCAGTGACCGTAAGCGTACCGTCAGTAAGCTTCGATAAGTTAAGTGGCGCTTGAAATTTCCCGTCCACAACTAAGGCTGTTTCCTTTACCACCGTTGTACCGTCTGTTACTTGAATCGTTACCGTTGCACCTTCCTCTTGACTTGTCCCGCTTAATGAATAGGTTGTAGCATTGGTAGAAGACACTTTTCCGGCGTCGTCTGCAAAGAAAGTTGATAAATCTGTCACAGTTGTATCCTTCGTAATAGATATTTCTTTTACTACACCATCATTTTGATTAGTATCCTTTGTTCTGATGATGCCTGTAACAGTACCATCTTTTAACCTAGTTAAATCCGCTTGAGTAGTGAAGTTTCCATTTTCATCTGCTTTTGCTTGACTAACTATTGTCGTTGTACCGTCCGAAAATTCGATTTCAATGGAAGCATGGGCTTCTGTTAGACCAGAAACGGTATAGGTACTTACTGTTTCACGATTTATCATTGGTAAAAAGCTTGCGTCTACTGTTTGCGGCCCTGTCTTGTCAATCGTTATTGTTTCTGTTATTCCTTCGCTCTTATTTCCCGCTTCATCTTTTGCTTGTAGTGAAAGGGTTAGACGCTCTCCATTTAAGCTAGATAGATCAACCTTTGTACTAAAGCTTCCATCGGCTACTACTCTTATCTCTTTTGTAACGGTTTTTCCATCAAGGTCAACAATTGTTGCTGTTATCGTGCTTAATGGTTCACCTGCACCAGAAATGGTATAGTCCCCAGCATTTATTTGAGTTAATGTTTCTAGTGAATTGATGTTGACCTGCGATGGCGCTGCAGTGTCCTTTTGAATCACTTTTGTAATTGTTGTACTTTTATTTCCGGCTTCATCCATTTGAGATGCTAATAGTGTAATCACACCGTCAGATAGTGTGTTGGTGTCTAACGTTGCGGAAAAATTTCCGTTTTCATCTGTTTTTGCTTTTTGATGAATGACCTTGCCCGTACGATCTTCCAGTGATATAACGACATTTGTATTTGATTCTCCTTTTCCATTTATAGAAAAAGCTCCAGCTGAATCAATATTAATGTCTTTTGTATCGCCGAGTATGAGGTCACCTACTGTAACGTCTTTCGTTATGTGGATCGTTGTTGCTTCACTTTCATTTCCTGCTGCATCTTTACTTCTTGCAGTGAATGAGGTGTTCCCTTCATTAAAAATTCGGGCATCGATGGTGAAGGTATACGTTCCGTTTGAATCTGCAGTCGTTTGTTTCGTCGTAGAGTTGACATTATCACTTATTGATAGTGCCACAGTTGCACCAGGTTCAGTTGTACCTGTTAACGTGATTTCATGTTGATTTTCAGTGTTTATGTACGTTGGACCTGTAAGTGTTGGTGCACTTGGACCAGCCGTGTCTTTCGTAACGATTTTTGAAACAAGTGTACTTTCATTTCCAAATGAATCTACTGCCGTAGCTTTCACCGTTATGTTCCCGTCGGTTAAGGTAGACACATTTACTGCCTTTTGGTACGTATTATTTGCTACTGCGATCTCGTCACGTATTACGTTGTTTGCTTCATCTGTTAGTTCTATTTTTATTTTTGTCGCACCCGTTACCGTTCCTGTTAACGGGTAGGTTGAGGCATTTTGATTTGTAATTGTTTCTTTGCTAGTGATTTGAAGGCTGGTTGGTGCTAGTACGTCTTTTGTGACAGTTGCTGTTTGTGCTGTACTTTTATTTCCTGCCGCATCTGTTGCAATAACTTCCAATGTAATTTTCCCATCTTGTAATGTTGTAAAATCTCGCTTGAATGAGTAGGAACCATCATTATTTGCAGTTGTTTCTGCTTTAATCGTTTTTCCTGACTGATCGGTTGCTGTGATGCTTACCTTCGCACCTGCTTCTGTTTTTCCTCTGACTTCATAAATCGATACATTCGTTTGCTTTATTACCTGCAATGGTTCAATCGTTGGTGTAGCAGGTGGAGTTTGGTCAACTGCGACTGTTGTTTTTGAAATTAACAGCTTTTGACCGACATAGATCATGTCAGATTGAAGATTATTGAGTTCTTTGATGGCAGCAACAGTGGTATTGTGACGGCTTGCAATGACACTTAATGAATCTCCAAGAGTAACCGTGTACGTTATTTGAGTTGTTTCTGGTTCAACTGGCACTTCTACCACAGGTTGAGCCTGCTCTGTTGTTGGAATAGGTGGAGCCGGAATAGTTAGCTTTTGGCCAACGTAAATCATGTCCGATGTAAGCTTATTGGCTGTTTTGATCTGATCTGCCGTAATATTGTACTTTTTCGCGATTAAGGATAACGAGTCTCCAAGCACAACTGTATAAACAGTGTCCTGCACCGGTGCAGTTGGTTGTTCAGGAGCTGGTGCTGGTGTTGTTACGGATGGCACCTTTAACAGTTGTCCAGGGTAGATAACGGTTGTTGTTAAATTGTTTAGCTTCTGCAAGTTGTCTACGGTCGTACCATAATTTTTGGCAATTATGCTTAATGTATCCCCTGATTTTACAGTGTACGTGTTTGTGCTCGTTTCAATTGTTGGTGTGGTTGCAGGTGTCGTTGTTGTTACTTGAGATTTTGTAACAGGAACGAGTAATTTTTGAGCGATATAAATTTGATCAGACGTTAATTTATTTGTCTCTTTAATTGCTGTTACAGTAGAATTAAGCTTTTTTGCAATTAATGACAGGCTGTCCCCACCTACCACGATATAAGAATAGTACGGAATTTTTATGATTTGTCCGACATAAATGACATCTGATTTGAGTCCGTTAAAGTCTTTTATATCCGTCACGGTTACGTTATAGTTTCGAGCGATGACTGATAACGTGTCCCCGCTTTTCACAGTGTGCGAGATTGTCGGGTAGCCTGTAACTACTTGATATGTTGTTCCCTCTGCTCGTGCCTCTAAATTTCCGGCAGCACCGAGGTTGATTACACCTATTAACATGGCGCCCGCAAGAACCTTAATGGTATTAATTTTGAGATTGGGATACTGCTGTTTAGCAAGTCTTTTTACTTCCTGTAAGAGGTTGTCCCGTGTCTTTGATGGTTGACCGAGTTCGCTTGCGAATTCCTCGTTATATTTCCCAATGTTCACTTCAATGGTGTAGCTTCCATCTGAATTAGGCAAAAGCCTAAAATTTTCAACGTTCATCTGTTCACCTCTAAACAATATTTTGTAAGGTTATTGTTTGTTAACGAGGCATTGTTATGTATGAAAGTGTAGGATTTAATTCATACGGAGGGGCTTGTAACATAGGATAATAGTAGGAGGAACAAAGCCTGGAAACATTCCAAGCTCTTGATTGTTATGTGATTTGATGTAATTGCTTATAAATATCCACAATTTCGTTTAATCTCATTCGTACAAGGCCGCTAGAGGAAGGCGCTACAAAATCTTGAACACCTTCAACTACAGATGTTTCTTGTAATCCCCATGGAATGGTTTTCTTTTTTGATAGCTCCTGGTACACGCCTTTTCCTACATAGCAGGCGATTTTCGGTTTATATGTTTCAAGTTTTTCTACTAGTTGAATTCGTCCTTCTTCATACTCTTCTTTTGAGATTTCTAATGCTTCTTTTGTTGGTCGTTCTACGATGTTTGTTAATCCATAGCCTAGCTTCACTAGAGTTTGATCCTCTTCCGTATTATATAATCGTGGTGTTAATCCTGATTCGAAGAGGATTTTCCAGAACCGATTGTTCGGATTAGCAAAATGGTGACCTGTTTCACTAGACCGAATACTAGGGTTAAAACCGATAAAGACAATTTTCAACCCTTCTACTAAATGATCTGGAATAGGCTTCATGAATGGCACCTCCCTTTCGTTTCTATATTTATGTTCTAGTAAGTGCAAAAACACGTAGTAATGGAAGTTTCGGAGCACCTTCTCGTCGAAGCAATAAATGTTTCACCTAGAAAAGTGCCTTTATTTATTAGTTTAGCGAATTACGATAAAACTAGGCAAATAAACGATTGTCTAGTACAACTATACAAGTTATGATGAAGATAGTTTACATGGTATACTATTTAGAAAGTATGGACCAGAGGAGGAGCTATGAAAACGTTCAAACTAGTATCCTTAAAAATCTCACATCCACAAAACCAAGTGATCATTCAAGAAGTTCATTTAATTGACGGACTTGTGATTAACAAAGAGGATGATCAGCGGCAATGGCTAATTGAAATGTACGTGGATAAAAGTCACTCCGAGCTCTTTAACAAGCTAAAAGATGATGAACAAGAACTCTTGGTTGAGGCTGTAATCTCACGTTCAGACAATGCCCCTGCGCCTTTTATCACTACAATCTTAAGCGTTTCACTCATGGAAGATAACATGAGTGTACTACTTAATGGCTTAATTGTAGGAAAGTTGGATCGCTCAGAAGACGTACTGACCGAGCTTATCGAAGAAGGCTTCCACGGAAACGCCCTTCTCGAAGAATTCAAAAAACGAAATACCAACGAAAAACCACAAACTAAAATTTCAGTCAAATAGTCAAACCTACCGAATCGGCAGGTTTTTATCATTATCTGGGCCTGTCCCTTCATCACTTTAAAGTGATGGGGGACAGGCCACCACTCCTTTAACGCGTTAAAATGTTTGTATTGACGAGGTCACTTGGTACTTGTCCGTTTAGGGCTTGTAGCATGTTGCTTGCCGCTACTTCTGACATTGTGATTCTTGTTTTGATACTCGCGGATCCGATATGTGGAAGAACCACGACGTTTGGTAGTGTTAATAGTGGATGGTCTAGTGGGACTGGTTCCTGTTCAAATACGTCTAGACCTGCTGCCCAGATTTTCTTTTGGACCAATGCATCGTATAAATCTGATTCATTCACCATTCCTCCTCGCGCAACATTAATGAGAATGGAGGTTTCTTTCATTTGTTCCAATTCCTTTTTTGCGATAAGATTCTTCGTTTCTTCCGTGAATGGTGCTAATAGCACGACAAAATCAGACTTTGCTAACAATTCCTCTAAGCTTACGTAAGTAGCGCCAAGCTCTTTTTCTGCTTGTTCTTTTCTCGATCTATTATGATACAGAATGTTCATATTGAATCCTTTTGCTCTTCTAGCTACTGCTTCTCCTATTCTTCCCATTCCGATTATCCCGATTGTGGCACCGAAGACATCCTGACCAGTAAGTAGCATAGGAGACCACGATTTCCATTCTCCGTTTCGCACAAAATCAGATGCTTCTGGAATTCTTCTTGCCGTTGCCATTAATAAAGAAAAGGTTAAGTCAGCTGTTGCTTCATTTAGAACGCCTGGTGTATTCGTGACCATTATTCCTTTTTCAGAAGCTGCTTGAATATCAATATTGTTATAACCTACAGCCAGATTGCTAATCACTTTTAAATTTTGTGCCTCTTCCATCATTTCTTTGTTGATTGAATCTGACAGCATACAATATAAGCCATCAACTGTTTTTACTTTTTCTCGTAAAATCTCTACTGGTACTGGAATATCCTCTTTGTCCCACATTTCAACTTCACATTGCTCACGTAACATTTGTACAGCTATTTCTGGTATCTTTCTCGTTATGAAAATACTCGGTTTCATTAAAATTCTTCCTTTCCAATTTTGTACTTATCTTTAATTTTAACAACTTTTTGAAGATTTAACATTATTTTGATAGGTTGTTTTCGCATTGATTGTTGTTTATCGAATAAGTCTATACCCGCAATTTCATTAAGGTTCCGTGGCATCTTTTCGTCATAGATATAAATGTTGCACAACTATAGACCTATTAAATATTCAAAGATTTCACTAATAGCAACAATGTTTACGAAAAGAGCCTTTTGTGACATGCACATACATTTGAGATAATGAAAGGGAGAAAAAGAATTGGGAGTGGAGAAGATGAAAAACAAAGTAATTCTAGTAAGCTCAGATCAATTAGGGAATGGTGATAAGGAATTAGGCGAAGGAGTACTAGAAACATTTTTTACCCTTGTAAAGCAACGAGAAGAAAAGCCAGTTGCCGTTTTCTTTATGAATCGTGGGGTTTTTACGTTAACAGAGCAGTCGCTAGTATCTGTTCACTTGCAGGAGCTTGAACAAGCAGGAGTCTCCCTATTCGCTTGTAAAACGTGTGTGGATTACTATGAGCTTGGGGACCAATTAACTTGTGGTGAGATTAGTAGTATGGCTCACTTTATTGAACTGGCAGCACAACATGAAGTTCTGACCATTTGTTAGGGACACTTTACCACATTAACGTAGTGGGGGCCAGTCCCCCG
>NZ_JAFELM010000041.1 GCF_016890225.1 Bacillus suaedaesalsae
ATTATCGCCGTAGAAAGGATGTATTTCAATGGATGTAATCATTGAAAGAGCGTGTGGAATGGATGTCCATAAGGACAACATCACCGCATGTATCATCACTCCAGAAGGAAAGGAGATTAAAACTTTTTCTACTAAGACTGTGTTTTTGATCCAACTGGTTGACTGGATCAAACAGCACAATTGTACGCATGCTGCTATGGAAAGCACAAGTGTTTACTGGAAGCCTATTGTGAACTTACTAGAATATGAGGAGATTGAATTTTTAGTAGTAAATGCACAACATATGAAGGCTGTTCCAGGACGTAAAACAGATGTAAAAGATGCAGAATGGATTGCCAAACTTCTCCGTCATGGACTAATTAAAGCTAGCTATATACCTGACAGGAATCAACGTGAATTACGCGAGCTTGTTCGTTATCGAAGAAGCATTATTGAAGAACGTGCAAGGCAGCATAATCGTATTCAAAAGGTATTAGAAGGTGCGAATATTAAGTTAGGATCTGTTGTATCAGATATTATGGGAGTTTCAGCTAGAGACATGCTTAATGCGATTGCCGATGGAGAAGATAACCCTGAAATACTAGCCAGTTTCGCTCGCCGATCAATGAAAAAGAAGAAAGAAGAGCTAGAATTAGCACTTAAAGGATATATCCATTCTCATCAAAGACTTATGCTGAGAACCATTTTAAAGCACATTGATTTCCTAACTGAACAAATTGAGATGCTAGATTCAGAGGTACAAGAAAGAATGCAATCCTACCAAGAAGATATTGAAAGATTAGATTCAATCCCAGGCATCGCCAGAAGAATGGCTGAACAGATTCTTTCTGAAATTGGATTTGATGTGAAGAAGCAATTTCCAAGTGCCAGTCACATGTGTTCCTGGTCAGGTGTGGTTCCTGGACATAATGAAAGTGCTGGGAAGAGGAAATCATCTAAAACTAAGAAAGGAAACAAATATTTAAGGTCAGCATTAACAGAAGCAGCTCATTCAGTAAGTGGATCTAAGAATTACCTTGGAGCACTGTATAGGCGTACAGCCTCGCGAAAAGGCAGGAAACGAGCAGGAATTGTTGTCGCTCATGCCATTTTGAGAATTTCTTATTACCTCTTAACACGAAAAGAAATGTATGTAGACTTAGGCGAAGACTACTTTGATAAAAAGAGACAGCAATCAATCGTAAGACATTCACTTCGAAGACTCGAAAGCTTAGGCTACACAGTCACTATTGAAGAACCTGAAGCATCTTAAACTAGTCAACTATCTATAAATGAACTCAAGATCGGCGCTCTCCCTTTTTTAAAAAAATGAATGAGCTGCGTCTATTTAAGTATTGCCTTTTTTACGTTGTTACAGAATTTAATTTTCATGGTAGCATTATAGATGTTGAAAAACTATCAGCTCAAACGAATATAACAGAAGATAAGATTTTAACATGTACATTTTACAATATACTTAATCATTTCTGTGGAAGTAGCAAAGTTGAAAGAGCTAGATTTATGTCGGGTATGATAAGGAATAATCTACACTATTGTCCTTTATGCATATTAGAAAGTAAATATTATAGAATTCAGTGGAAAGTTAATCAGATAAATGCATGTACCTTACATAAAATAAAATTAGTAAATCAATGTCCAGATTGTAATAAATTAATAAAATTAAGAGATGTCGAATTAATTGGAATTTGTCCCTATTGTAACAGTTCTTTAGATAAAATTAGTGAAATGAATGATATCATTGATGAAGAGTTGCAAAGAGAAGAGTGGCTTTATGAAACATGGATACAATTGTTTAAGATTAGCCAATCTTCAATATTATCACCGAATGAATTGGCGCTTAAGATTATTTATATCTTATGTGGGTTCAATGATTACTTTGAAAGAGAGACACTGGAGAACAAACTGAAATCCCCATCTATAATTCCTACACTTTTACAACACGCAAGGGGAACTTTAGCTGTAGAAAGAACTCTTCATATGGGATTTGTTTTAGAAATATTAAAAGATAACAATATTTATTTCAATGATTTCATAGATATTAATGTTCCTGATCTTTTTAAAGATAGCATTTTAAATGATAAACAGAAAAAAACTAATAATGTATACTGTTTTGCTCCATGGTGTAAAAGTAATGGTATCCATGGATCACTAATAAAGACAGGTACCTCAACAAGAATTAGAAAAGGGGAGAAACTGAGATACTACTTAACATGTTCTGATTGTTGTTGTGAGTATGCCTTTAATACAAAGGATGAACTAATAGAACGCTCGTATTTTTTTAGGATTTACAATCTCATAAATGATTTAACTGATAAAGAAATTTCTTTAAGTGAACTTAGTCAAAGAATTAATGAATCTCTTGAGAGATTAAAGAGATCTCTAGCCTATTTTATGTCTAGAGGTATTCAATTTAATATTAATGGATATAAAAAAGAAGTAATAATTAATGATGAAATTAAAGATAATTTTATTCAATCTTTAAAGAGTAATGGAAAATTTAATAATATTAAAAAATGGGAATGTTTTAGCGATTATTTTCACTATCTTGTATATAGGTATCATAAAGATGTTATTGGATTTTTAATTACTCGTAAGCAAAGACGTAAACCAAGAATGAACTTGGAAATTAATAAATATAAGGTTGAGAAATTACTCGATGAAATGTTTTTAAATAATATTGATATAACAGTCGGTGCTGTATGTAAAAAAATAAATATTTCTCCTGAAACAATCAGGAATTGGGGGTGCAATCGGATTATTTCGGAAAGGAAAAAAAGACAAAAGGAAGAAAGGATATTTATTAGGAAAAACGAAATATACTCGTTAATTGACGAAATGTTTATGAGTACTAAAGAAAAAATAAGTTCTAAAGAGTTGTATAAAAAAATTGGAATAGGGAGAACAGTATTATGGAGAATTGCTCCTGAAATTACATCATACATATCAGAATTGTTAAGTCAACAAAAGCGAATCTATAATTGAATTAGCGTTTTACAGTTAGAGTTCCTGAAAGTTTCACTTTAGGAACTCTTTTTATTTATAAAAAATAATGACCTTTAAGTAATTTATTTATTACCTATGTAAGTTCAAAACTAACATATTCAAAAATATTATATTAACAATATAACCCTTGCCTGATATATGTTTTAAAGGCTAAGATAATTAATGCAACAAGCTAAATCCAGTAGAAAAATATATATTAATAGTCCTAAAAAGGTGAGCTATGGATAAGTTGACAGTCAGACCTAAGCCCTATATAGATGAGTCATTGTCGAGTTTTCTTTATAGGGTTGCAGCGAATAATTTTATGCCTATAAGAGAGCTATTATTGAATGTTAAAAAAACAGAAAATAATTATATCTTAAGTAATAAACAACAATATTTAATAGATACAAATCCTGATAGTAAAATTGATTTAACTACACTAGCTGAACTTCTTCAGATTGAAGAATCTATTTTAAGAAATATGAGTTTTTTTCCAGTGCTTAATAAGTTTTTTTCCTCTACTAAAGATGCTATTAATAGTTCAGGTTCTTTATCTCTTTCCTTATCTATTGAGAAAAGGAAAAGACGGTTTTGTAGAAAGTGTCTTAATAACAATGGAGTATTTAAATTATTATGGCAAATTAATGATATTCAAATATGTGATATACATAATACAAAGTTAGAATCAATTTGTTTAAATTGCTCCAGAGAACAACCATACTCTGATTCTCATCTTTTTGATCAAAAATGTTGTTATTGTAACTCATCACTTGTTAACATTTTAGAAGAGCCAAGTATATTAATCGATAATGAATTAAGGGAACATCACTTTTATTATAAAAACTGGAGCCTTTTATTGAACCCAGGATTAAATTTAATTAACGAATTTCAGCCAGAGAATTCTATAGAAAAATACTTAGCGATTAAATTTTTATATATTATAGCTAGTGGGGAATTAGCAGTAAGTGTAGATAACACAGATAAGATTATAAGTGCTAGTTATCAAAGGGGATTGAATCGACTTATTCAAAATGGAGATCGTAAAATAAAAATAAGCATTCCAAGACTATTTTGGTTGTTGCGCGAATATAATATGGATTTGGAAGATTTCTCCAATATCCATGTCCCTACAGAGTTTATAAATTCAATAACTGAAAAAAAAGATAAGGAAATTGGTCCATGTTTATCCCCATGGTGTAGTTCATATTTAACAAAAACTAAAATGAAAAGAACATCTGATACAATAGCAAATCAAGCATTCAAATTTCATAATGGAATATATTCATTACCCTCAATATGTTTTGATTGTTATATTCGATACGGATATAACTATAATTCCGATATTTGGGAACCTATACGATTAACAAAGCAAACGGTCGGGGTAAACATTGATGTTATCAACTTAATATTACCCTTAATCAAACAAGGTTTGTCTTACAACGACTTATTAAATAGTAATTTAGGTATAACAAGATTCAAATTATTGTATGCAATTGGATATTTAATAAACCAATCTTTGTTACCCAGAAATTACTTATTTAATGAAGAATTAAAAATACCTAAAAATTTAAAGAGTTGCTTTATTGAACTAGTAAAATTAAGAGGTGAAATGAGAAAAAATGCCCTTTCTTTATATGATTGGAATTCTAGAGAATTCTTCTTCTATTTAAATATGAGAGAAATACAAGAATTTTTGTTATTAAATTCCTCAGGGATTAAAAAAAAATACAAAACAAACTCTTCAGTAAAATGGGAGATGAGAGTTAGAGAAGAGATAGAAAAACTGTCAAAAAAGAATAAAGATATAAGCGTTAAAGTTATTGCAAATAATTTAAATACCAATGTTGCAGTTCTGCAAAAAAACAAGGTTACAAAAATAATTAGTGAAGCTAAAGAATTGCAGAAGATTAAAAGGAATAGAGAAATTGAATTAGAGTATAAAGAAAGAATTAGAAAATGGCTTAGTTTTAGGATTTTTGAACATGAGAATATAACATTAGCAGAGGCGTGTAGAATTTTGGATAGAGATTTGGGACGATTAAGGATTTGTTTCCCGGATTTTTTTAAATGGATGAAGGAAGAAATAAGAGTTGCTAATAAATCAATTAGAAATTCATTAATTATTAATCTAAAGGAACCAATAAGAGAAGTAATAAATGAATTGAAACTACAAGGAGTTATACCTACTTACGAGGTTATCTTAAATAAGGTGGGTTACGGTAGATATCTATTTACAGATTTCCCTGAATTAAGGGAATATATAGACTCGTTACGATAAATTAAATAAAAATACATAAAGAAATTAGTTTTTAATAACTAACAGTAGCGTGTTTATATATTAGAAATTATTTCGAAATATGGGGTAGTTAATCAAAAGAGCGCTCTTCAAAAAGTGACAATTTTAATTGTAAAGAATACAAAATGTGACAAAGAATAATGAAATTAGTGACATATTAATACTATAAATACATTAATTATTGGCCATTTTTTGTGACAAATAAAACTGTAATTCACATTAATTTGGTTCAGGTTTTTTTATAAGAGAAAACAGGTAGATTATTTCTTCTGATTTTTTGTTTGATGTATCTCAAAATGATACATCAATTCTTCATATATCAATTCTTCATATAAAATTTACATGAGCTTCACATTAGGTATGTATAATTTTAAATATAGGTCGTTAGTCACATATTAAGGTCGGAGGTCTTTTTATATGAGTCGAAAGTTTAGCATTAGTTTAAGAAAAAAGAATGATACTATCAGCAGTAGTATGAAACTAGTAACCAGATTAAATTTACTATTTGTTTCTTTAATTGTGCTATCAATTGTTTCAGTAGGGACAAGCTCGTATTTAAAAGCTAGAGAAATGACCATGGAGTCGATTGAAAATAGACTAGAAAGAGAAGCTGAACTAACAGGTTACATAGCAGAAAATTTAAAGTTTGTTTATGTAAGTGATGATGAATATTTCATGAAACAACTTGAGGGAAGTATCAGGTCTCAACAAAACAAGCTAAAAAAAGAAGAAATCACTACAGATTTTTTCTATATTAGGAATTCTAAGGTCATACCATTTCAGGTTAGTGAAAAAACTGATATTAACATCGATAATGGGATAGTCAATCAAATCTTGAAAACACAAAATGGAATTTTACATGAAACGATAAAGGGCACAAGCTATACTGTTGTATTTAAAGAAATTAAAGAGATTGAAGGAATTATGGTTATCCTAATTCCAACAAATTCGTATATGAAATCAGTAAGTGAAATGGCATATTTTACAATGATTGTTATTACAATTAGTATATTCATAACTATTGGATTCACAAACTTCTTTGTAAGAAAACTAATAAAACCTCTAAATCAATTAAAGAATACAATGAAACAAGTTCGTGATGGTTATCTTCAAAAATCAGTAGATTGTCATACAACTATCCCGGAGTTAAGTTCATTACACAAAAGCTATAATAGTATGATTGATCAAATGATGAGAATGATTTATGAATTAACAGAAACGACTAAAGAATTAGAAGTGACTGGTGACCAGCTTAATAACTCTTCCCAAAGTGCACTTACAAGCAGTCATCAGTTGATTTCGGCCATTAATATAGTGAAAACAGTCGCAGAACAGACTGCAGTTAGTTCGGAAATGAGTGCAACTAGTTCGAAGGCGCTAAAGCAGATGATAGAAGAAATGTTAAAGAATATGAAAAATGTTTTTCAGAGTTCGACTAAAATGAGTGAAACTGCCGAGAGTGGAGAAAAGAATAATGAAGAGCTAATCTCAACCATACATCTTTTTGAAAAGGATTTTGAACACCTTGCTAATACAATTCACCAGGTTAAAGAATACTCCTTTTCGATTACAAACCTTGTTGGAATGGTCAGAAGCATCGCAGAACAAACAAAACTATTAGCTTTAAATGCATCTATTGAAGCAGCTCGTGCTGGGGAAGCGGGGAAGGGATTTGCGGTAGTAGCAAAAGAAGTAGGAAATCTTGCAAATAAATCTGCGAAAACAACGGAAGAAATTACAAAAGCAATGATAAACCTAAGAAATTTAACATTAGGTGCAACAGAAGAATTTGATCAAATGCATGGTAAAATAAAATCAAATTTAACGCTGGCAAATGATTCAAAAGTAACATTTGATGAACTCATGAAAGAAATTGCTACGGTAATTGGAAACTTAAAATCAATTAAAAATGAATTAGAATATATTGGGGATACATTGCCGCAACTTGAGTATGGTGCCAATAGCTTCTCTACTGTATCTCAGGAAACTCTCTCAAGTGCAGAAGAAATGCTATCCATTAGTGATATACAAATAAATCAAATGGAAAATACTGATAAGATCGGTTTAAAGTTAAATGTCCTTGCAAAGTCAATTTCTATGATTACTTCCCAATTTAAAATTGGTAACGTTGAAAATGAAAGAAACAATAAACAAGATGGAAGTACGTGTGATTCTATAACGAAGAATTAGACAAAGGAAATTAATAGTTTGATCGAGGAGTTGCGATGCAACTCCTTTTTATTTTTTCTTACTAACAATTTCCTCCCGTGAGATAGAAGAAACTATACAGTATTCAGCCTCGTTTAGTGTATAAAGTTTTAATACCATCGTGCTTCAGGTAAGGTCTTCCTTCCCGTAATATGCTTTATGTACAATATATCCTTCGTTCTGGAGAAAAAATATAATTAATTGAACGATCTCTTTATCATCGTCATCTACTAAAATATGTCCCAACCATTTATTGATTCCAATTTTATTCAACTAAATTTATAGTAGCTAATTTGGCAAATGTTACTTCGAAATAAAAAAGAATTTGAGGCATTTTCCATACTATGCTAAAGTATATAAAAATCAGAGGTGACGAAAAACATGGATTCAATTACGTACCTTTCCTTGTCACAATTACATCATCATATCAAGTAGTCTTGCTATCCGATTTTTGAAAAAATCGTAAATAGGAAGGCTATTTCTCATGAAACCGCATGGATTAAGTTTATCGAACTCAATCTAGAGCGGTTTTTTATTTTTTTTAAAACAGGAGGAAACAAAGATGAAGAAGATGGATTATCAAAATGTTAGAGGAACACAGGATTATTTACCAGAAGCAGAGGTAGTTCGAAGAGAGATACGTAGAAAGCTAGAAGATGTGTTTATTCAATTTGGCTGTAAGCCACTGGAGACCCCGATTATAAACTACACGGAATTGATGGCTTCCAAATATGGAGGTGGCGCTGAAATATTACAGGAGATGTATACGTTGACCGATCGTGGTGAGCGGGATTTGGCATTGAGATATGACCTTACGATTCCATTTGCGAAGGTGGTAGCAATGAATCCGACCATTCGAATGCCGTTTAAGCGATACGAAATGGGTAAGGTGTTTAGAGATGGACCAATTAAAACAGGTCGATTCCGAGAATTCACACAATGTGATGTAGATATTGTAGGCGTGGATTCACAAGTAGCGGAAGCGGAGCTAATGGTGATGGCGCTAGATGCCTTTTCAAAACTTAATCTTCAAATTGTCATTCAATATAACAACCGAAAACTATTAGCAGGAATGCTGGAGGTGTTTCAAACACCTGCGGAGAAGCTGAATAAAGTTGTACTAATTCTAGATAAGCTTGAAAAAGTTGGGCTCGATACTGTGGCTAAAGAGCTCTCAGAACAAGGGTTAGAACAAGAAACTGTAGAGAATATAAAAAATTTTTTAACGGACTCTAACAATTCTAGGTATGAGTACTTTAATGCGTATTATGATCAAAACACTCAAGTGAAAGAAGGACTTGAAGAGCTTAAAGAGTTAGATTCGTACTTACAACTTTTGGGTATAAAAAGTCAGTGCCTATTCAATCCATTTTTAGCGAGAGGATTAGAGATATATACTGGAACGATTTATGAAATCTTTTTAGCGAATCGAAGTATTACGTCTAGTATTGGAAGCGGGGGACGCTATGATAATGCGATTGGAGGCTTAATCGGTTCTAATACACCTTATTCAACAGTGGGAATTTCATTTGGATTAGATGTGATTTATACAGCAATGTGCAGTGCGAAAAGTGAAGATTTTAATGACTCAGATCTAGATTTTTACATTATTCCACTCAATACTCTTAGGGAATCATTAGTCGTTGCCCAAGATTTAAGAAGCAAGGGATATAAAGTAGAGCTTGAAATGGGGAATAAAAGACTAGGGAAGGCATTGGACAAAGCAAATAAAGAGAAGATAAAGAAAGTTGTAATTATTGGTGAAGATGAGGTAGTCAACAAGCAATACAAAATCAAAGATATGGTTACGGGGGAGGAGAGATTGGAAGAATTTAAATATAGTAATGCAAAATAGCCTGGAATCATTTTATATAACAATTAAAAATTACTAACTTATAAAAGTTATCCTGTTGTTTAATAGGATAACTTTATTTTTTAAATCGTTGCCATTGCTGACAAGTCGGTAAGCTGATTATGAAATGAAATTGACAAAAAAAGGGATTATATGTTAAATTTTCAGATAATAGGAAACGTTCCCGAAGGCGAGGAGGAGTATTGATAATGAAAAATAAAAAGATAGTTATCATTCTGTTTATCACGATAATGTTTGTATCAATTGGAGCTTTTACTTACGGTTTAAATAATGGTGGCTTAATAGCTATTCCAGCACCAACTTATACAGTAGATACAAATTGTATAGAGGAAGTTAATTCAATGCGACTAGTTGATGCTTCAGATATGTCATTAAAAAATAGATACAAAGATTTAAAGGTAGTAGATGTACATAATCATGGCGGGCCATCGGCTGTTGTATCGGTCGACGAATGGAAGTCCTTTAATATTGACGAGACCTTTGTGTTTGGAAACGTGTCAGAACCGTCAGCAATTGGAACAGATGAACAATCATTTTTGGCATACAAAAGACTACCTCAAGATATTCTGCCCTTTTTTGCAGGAGTGAATATTACAGATGAATCCGGTGTTGAATATACAAAACAACAACTGGAACGAGGATTTTTAGGTATAGGGGAGTTAGCAGCAGCTAGTACGTATTCACCTGTTCTATCTTCAGTGAAATGGAAAGGAAGACACCCTTTAGATAAAAGGCTTCCACAAATTTATGAGTTAGCTGCAGAATATGGTGCACCCGTTTTATTACATATTGATCCACCAGATGGACATCCAATTCGTGTTCTTGAAAAAGCGTTGAATGATTACCCAAATACAGCGTTTATTTTTGGGCATGCCAATGTAGAAAATACTCCGAAAGCAATTGGGGAGTTGTTGAAGAAGCATAAAAATTTATATATCGATTTTTTTGCTGGATACACCCTTCAAGCTTCGGAAAAGGGCAGCTACGGGATTGAGGATTATATTCCTGTCATTGAACAATATCCTGATCAGTTTTTGTTTGGAACAGATGGTGGATACGGAATGACCTATAGTAAGGCAGCAACGGCGATTTATGAAACGATTCATTTACTTGAACCGGAAACTGCATGTAAAATGTCTTATCAAAATGCTGAGAAATTAATTGAGAATCAACAACCAACTGAAACCCAAATCAATAAGATACAGGAATTATCAGTTCTAGTAAAAGAGAAAGGTGAAGTACAAGTTAACAAACGGGAAGCAAATGAACTCATTTTTGAACTAGAAGAAAAGGCAGTAAAACTAGAGTAACCGGAGGAAGAGAATGGGGATATCTATTATTGATCTTGCGAAGCATTGTAACTTATCTGTCAGCACTGTATCAAGAGCTTTAAATAACCAATATGGAGTAAGTGAGAAGGCGAGGCAAAAAGTTTTAAAAGCTGTAGATGAATTACGGTATGTTCCGAATGAGGGAGCAAAGGAATTAGTCAGAAAACGAAGTAATGTAATTGGACTCATTCTACACGGTGACGATTATGAAGTAGAGCCTGCCTTTCTACATCATTTACCTTATATTAATCAGGTGTTAAATGAAGCGGGAAAAGATACGATGATTCAAACAATATCAAGAGTGAATTATCATAGTGGTGAGTTGCAACAATTTATTCAAAAGAGAAACTTCGAAGGATGTATAATCTTTCCCGGTTTCTTAAAGGGTCATCCTATTTTTGATGATGTATTAAAAATAAAAACACCAGTCGTTGTGCTAGAAGAAGAAATAGAGGCACCTCATTGTTCTAGCATTAATACAGACGAAATATTAGGTGGGGAGCTCGCTACTGAACACCTTATTTTATCGGGACATAAACATATTGGATTTATAAATGGTCTCGGCTTTATCCACATATCTAACTTAAGATTTCAAGGATATAAAAAAGCGCTTGAGAAACATGGAATTCCTTATAACCAGGAGTATGTAATGGAAAGTAATTATAAAGGAGAAGGGGGAGCTGAAGCGTCAACTGAATTACTACAGCGAAATCCGGAAATAACGGCAATATTTTTTGCAAATGATGTAATGGCAATGGGGGCCATATCAAATTTATCTAAACGTAATATTGCTGTACCTCAAGATATTTCTATCGTTGGCTATGACGGACACAGGCTTTCTCAATTTTATAATCCACCGCTAACAACTATACAAATACAATACAAAGAAATTGGAGGTAAAGCAGCACATGCATTACTTGAACTTATTGAAGGTAGACAAGGAAAGAGTGTGAGCATTGTACCACGGTTATTAAAAAGAGAGAGTGTAAAAAGAATAGATTATTAAGGGTAAGAAATACTAAAGAAAACCATGTCTAAGGGGAATTTAGTATATGAAAATCATTAAACCAACCGAGAATGATGATTCAAATAATTTCGACCCAGCAAAGGAAAAAATTACTTCAGCCGAAATGGGGAAACTCTGGGCAGTCTTTATGGGAAATAGTATGTCTATCTGTGTGCTTAGCTACTTCTTACAACATGTGGATGACACAGACACAAAAGCAATATTAGAAGATTCACTTGAACTGGCAAAAGGCTTTACAAAAGGAGTAGCAGCTATTTTTGAAAAAGAACAGATACCAATCCCTATAGGTTTTACAGAGAAAGATGTAAACCTAGGTGCCCCTCGATTAGTGGCAGATGAGTTTTATTTACATTATTTAAAATATGCAGCAAAAGCTGGTCTTAGCTTATATTCAACAGCAATTCCTCTGATGATACGGAAAGATGTAAGGGATTTTATATTAAAATGTAATAAATATACAACAGACTTACTTAATACGCTAAATGAACTAATGAGTAAGAAGGGAATACTTAATAAGCCACCACTTATTCCTATTCCAGACAAGGTTGACTTTATTAAAAAGCAGAATTACTTGAATGGATTTTTTAGAAATGTTAGGTCGCTTCATGCGCTTGAAGTTTCACATCTACATGATAATTTAGAGAATAATGCAACAAGTAAAGGATTATTAATTGCATTTAGCCAAGTAGCAAAAAAGGAATCAGTTAGAGAGATTATGCTCCGTGGGAAGGAAATTGCAAGGAATCACTTCGAATCTTGTGCAGAGAAATTGCACAATGAAGATTTACCATCACCTCCTTTATTGGATGATTTAATTGAGGCAACAACCGTTTCACCATTTTCTGATAAGTTGATCCTTTTCCATAAGGTTGATATGTTCAATATGAAAATTAGAACTTATGCAAGTGCACTGTCCCTTAATGGTAGACGTGACATAGGGATGATGTATGGCAGATTTATAACAGATGTCGGACGTTTCGTGGAAGATGCTGCAAATCTTATGATAAGTGAGGGCTGGTTCGAGCAACCTCCTAAAGCAGCTGACCGTAAAGATTTAGCTAAGCATTAAAATAAAATGAGTAGAAATTTTATATTGTAAGAAGCGAAAAGGAGCCCCACAGGCTCCTTTTCCTATTTTAAAAACATCTTTATTCTTTTTAACGCATTTTTGGCATTTGGATATCTAAACGGTATATCAAACATTGTTGTTTGCTTAAGGACAGCTTTCTTATGAGAGAATGTGTCGAAGCTACCCTTTCCATGGTAAGCACCCATTCCGCTATTTCCTACTCCGCCAAATGGCAAGTAGGGTGAAGCAAGATGATACAATGTATCGTTTATACAGCCTCCACCGAACGAAACGTTGTGTAACACTTTCTTTTCAATTTCTGCACTTTCTGTAAATACATAAAGGGCTAGTGGATTTGGGTGTTTATGAATACCTTTAATCACATCTGTTATGTCATTATACTCCATAACAGGAAGAATCGGACCGAAAATTTCGTCAGCCATGATAGAATCTTCCCAAGAAATATTTGTAAGAACAGTAGGTTCAATTAACAGTTTATCTGGATTTTGGTTACCGCCCAAATAGATCTTGCCATCGTTTAAAAACGACGTTAATCTGTTGAAATGTCGTTCACTAACGATGCGAGTGAAATTTGAGTTTTGTAACGGTTCATGGCCGTATAATTCTGTAATCGCTTCTTTGAAATGTGTTAAAAACTGATCCTTAACAGAGGTATGAACATACAAATAATCTGGTGCAACACAAGTTTGGCCAGCATTTGTAAACTTACCCCATGCAATCCGTTTAGCGGCGATCTTTAGGTGTGCATCCTCATGGACAATACAGGGGCTTTTGCCACCAAGCTCTAACGTAACAGGAGTTAAATTTTTAGAAGCAGCTTCCATTACGACTCTTCCAACAGGAACACTACCTGTAAAGAAAATATAATCTACGTGTTCACTTAATAGGGCAGTACTTACCTCAACTCCACCAATAGCCACTGTTATATATTCTTCGGGGAAAATTTCTTTTATTAATTTTGCTAATACTTCTGATGTTTTTGGAGTTAACTCAGACGGCTTAATAATGGCGCAATTTCCTGCAGCGATTGCACCAATTAACGGAGCAATTGCCAATTGAAACGGATAGTTCCAAGGTGAAATAATGAGGGCAACTCCATAAGGCTCCGGATAAACGTAACTAGTAGATCCGACGTGGGTGACGGGTGTTTTAACTTTTTCAGGATTCACCCAAGAGCGTAGATTACTTAGAGTAAAACGAATCTCTTCAAGTAAAACGCCAACTTCAGTTGTATACGCATCAAACTCAGATTTATTTAAATCTGCTTTAAGTGCAGTTAGTAACTCTTTTTCATAATTTCGGATCGCTGCACGCAATTTTTCGAGCGAGTCGATACGGAATTGAACTTCCTTTGTTTTACCTGTGAGAAAATAGGACTTTTGCTTTGAAATAAGTGCATTGTAGTTTTCCAAAGGAACCCCTCCTTTTTGTCATTACTCTTTTATCATGTCATAAAGCTTGAATAGATCATCTTTAGAAAGGATTTTAGGAACTGGATAAAGTGGATTCGCTTCCTTTAGAGCACGTTCCACCATCGTTGGAATGTCACGATCTACAATTCCACTTACCTTGCTTGGAATGTTCATGCTAGCATTTAGCTTTCGAACCGCTTCAATAAATGCTTGTGCTTTTTGTTCCTCTGTTTCTAATCCTTTACCGATGCCAACGAGATCCGCAAGCTCAGCTAACGGTTTATGTACTGACTCTCCATAATAATCTAACACATAAGGTAAGATAATTGCATTTGCTAAGCCGTGAGGAACAGAATAAAAACCACCTAACGTATGAGCGATAGCATGTACATAGCCAACATAAGCCCTGGTAAAAGCAACTCCAGCTTTATATGCTGCATTTTGCATATTCGTTCTTGCTTCAATGTTTTCTCCATTTGAATAGGCTTCATAAATGTTATCAAAGATTAACGTTACAGCTTCACGGCTTAATTGTTTTGTCGCTTCGGTATTACTTCTCCCTATGTAAGCTTCAACAGCATGTGTCAATGCATCAATACCTGTTGTCGATGTAATATGAGATGGTAAGCCAACAGTCAGCAGTGGATCTAACACTGCATAATGTGGAATGAGTGACATGTCATTCACAGTATATTTCTCATGTGTTTGGCTGTTAGAAATAACCGCAGCCAAGGTAGCTTCACTCCCTGTACCTGCGGTTGTCGGAACGGCAAATAACGGAGGAATCTCATTTCTTATCTTTAGTACGCCCTTCATTTGCCTAATTGTTTTGTTTGGTTTTGCCACACGTGCGCCAACACCTTTTGCACAATCCATCGGTGAGCCACCACCGAAGGCAACTATTCCATTACATTTGTACTCGTTGTATAACTTTAGTGCTTCTTCGATGTTATCAATCGTTGGATTTGGTACAGTTTTATCATAAATAAAATAATCAATGTTTTCCTTTTTTAAGCCTTCTAGCAGTCCGTTCATTAATCCAAGAGTAGTAATTCCTTTGTCTGTAACGATTAACACACTAGTTATTCCTTTAGTGCGAATAAGCCCAGGTAATTGTTGGAGACTGTTTTCTCCTACTAGTAATTCAGGATGACGCCAAGGTAGAAACCGAGAAGTGATCTTGAAAGCACCTTGGTAAGTACGACAATACAACTTGTACATACATTTCCCTCACTTTTTGTAAAATTATTCTATTATATTTAATCTATAGTAAAATAAGCACCTTTCATAGTGTTAAATTAATAAATAGTAAGAATTCACAGAAAATAAAACGTGGAATGTGCATAGCCTAAATCATCTGGCTATTTACTCGAAAACATTCAAGAATGTATGCGTGGTGGGGACTCGGTTTAAATACCTTTATATTAATCTTTACAGCTATGATGTTTATATTAGCTTGGTCAATCAATGCGAAGCCTTAATGAACATTTGAGTTAACTGCCTTAGCAGTTAGCTCATTTTTTTTATCTTAGAGGGAGTTTGATTAGTAAAAGAGAATATAAAAAATATGATAAGTTTTGCTATCAGGGGGAAAAGAATGAAGAAATAAAAAAGAAAAAACACCTAAATTAAGCCTATTAAAGGAAGAAAGAACCTTACTTAGGAAAAGTAAGATTAAATTATCTCAAATCAAAAATTATACAATCGAGCAGTTCGTGCAAATTGGATTCAAAGAGAATCGAGCGAAGGAGATTATCGCACTTTCTATCTTTCAGGCAATCCCCTCAGTTGGGCCAGGACTAGCTAATAATGTTGTAAACGATTTAGGATATTATGATTTTGAACAAATTCGAGGTCAAAGAGGAGAAGAATTAATACTAGCGCTAGAGAAGAAATACGGAGTTTGGATGGACCCATGTGTAGAAGATGGACTTAGATGTATTGTTTACCATGCTAATAAGCCAAACAGTGATAAAAGTTGGTGGGATTTTACAGAGGAAAGAAAAGCTTACAGAAGTAAGTATGGATATCCTGAGGATCGACCTAAAAAAGCTTGGAATGAATAAGTTAATGGCGCAAAGTTGGGATGCGCCATTTTCCGATATCTACCAAATTCTAACGTTTCCTAGTTCTTCCTTTAACACATGTAAAAACTCTAAATAATGCATAGATCCAGCATTTCCTTCTTTCCGTTTTCGAACCGCTACAGAACCGTTCTCCATCTCTTTATCACCGATAATGAGCATATATGGAACCTTATGAAGCTCAGCTTCTCTAATTTTTAGTCCAACCTTTTCAACTCGCTCATCAACCTCAACACGGAATCCCGCACCTTCTAATTGATCTTTCACGTGGTTCGCATATTCATTGTGTGAATCAGAGAGTGGCAGAATCTTCACTTGGCTTGGTGCTAACCATAGCGGGAAGTCACCAGCAAAATGCTCGATAAGAATACCTATAAATCTTTCAAGGGAGCCATAGATTGCTCGATGAATCATGATTGGTTGATGTGGCATATTATCTTCACCGATGTAAGAGCAATCAAACTTTTCAGGCATTTGAAAATCGAGTTGGACAGTTCCGCATTGCCAGCTTCTGCCGAGAGAATCTTGAATATGAAAATCTATTTTCGGACCGTAAAATGCACCGTCACCTTCATTTAGTTTATATGCCACATTCTTTTTCTGAAGTACAGATTGTAATGACTTCTCAGCCTGATTCCAAATCTCTACAGACCCCATAAAATTAACTGGGCGACTCGAGAGTTCAAGACTATAACTAAAGCCAAATTCAGAATAAATTTCATGAATAAGGTCTAATACTTTTTCAATTTCAGCTTCAATCTGATCCTCACGTACAAAGAGGTGAGCGTCATCTTGAGTGAAGGAACGAACTCTAAATAATCCATTCAGTGAGCCGGATAGCTCATGACGATGTACTTGACCAAGCTCAGCATATCGAATTGGAAGCTCACGATAGCTTCGTCTTTTGCTATTGAAAATTAACACAGCCCCTGGACAGTTCATTGGTTTAATCGCATATTGTTGATCATCTACGTTTGAAAAGTACATGTTTTCTTGATAGTGCTCAAAGTGACCCGATTGTTCCCAAAGCTCTTGCTTCATCATGAGAGGAGTTTTAATCTCTTGGTAACCTGCCTGTTGATGTTTATTTCGCCAAAACTGTTCTAGCTCATTGCGGAAGATCATTCCCTTCGGTAAGAAAAATGGCATACCTGGTGCTTCTTCCATAGATAAAAACAACTCTAATTGTTGACCTAATTTACGATGATTTCTTTTTTCTGCTTCTGCTTGAATTGACATTATAATTCCTCCTACTATTTAAGAAATATAAAAAACCACACTCATCCTATCGTTAAGGGACGAGTGTGGTTCG
Organism: Bacillus suaedaesalsae; assembly: GCF_016890225.1. Lineage (GTDB taxonomy): Bacteria > Bacillota > Bacilli > Bacillales > SA4 > Bacillus_BS > Bacillus_BS suaedaesalsae. The sequence continues at coordinate 17,619 of NZ_JAFELM010000041.1, forward strand.
TGGTTCCACCCTAATTCCGAAGTGAGAAAACACTTCGCTTCGTGAAAAGATAACGGTCTCCCGATTATGGATTATCCCCATAATAGCTCCAAGGTGGTAAATCAAGCTGCTTTCTTCAGGGCTTTCAGCCTGTGGCCCCGTTCTCTGTAAAAGAAAGATGAGATTGATTCATGTCCTTATCAACGCAAACGATATAAAAATAAAAAAGGCCACACTCTGTCCGTAACAAGGGAC
>NZ_JAFELM010000042.1 GCF_016890225.1 Bacillus suaedaesalsae
GCTAAGGCCGTTTAATCGTTTTTGGTATCTCTCATGATTATAAAAATGAATGTACTCATTTATCGCAAGAGAAAGATCCTCAAAAGTCTTATATTTATGCAAATAATATTTCTCACATTTTAGTGTTCCAAAAAAGGATTCCATTGGTCCATTATCAATACACCGACCAACTCGTGACATACTTTGTGTCATATTCGCCGCATCTATTTTACGTTTAAATCCTTTAGAGGTGTACTGAAATCCACGGTCACTATGGATAAGTGGTTTTTCCGCAGCTAATAGTACTGTAGCTTGGTCAAGTGTCTTAAATACAAGTTGGTTATTATTAGAATGTCCTAGAACATAACTTATGATTGAACCATCATATAGGTCACGAATCGCACTTAAATAGGCCTTTTTTGATTGACCATACTTAAATTCTGTCACATCCGTAACCCATTTTTCATTTGGTTTTTCCGCGGTAAATTCTCGATTTAATATATTGTCTGCCACATGTTGAGGTGTAGAACGTTTATATTGTTTCCTCTTAATCCTAATGACAGAGCGTAAACCAGCCACTTTCATTAATCGGTAAATTCTTTTATGATTAAGGTTCTCCTCAAACATTCTGTTCATATGAAGCGTCATTTGTCGGTAGCCGAAGGTGTTATCAACCTTTTTATGGAGAATTTTCATCTCTTTAATGATTTCTTCATTCAGTATTTCTCGGGTAGAAGGGGTACGGTTAAGCCACTTATAGTATGCAGAACGTGCAATTTCAGCGATCTCACAAAGTAAACTAATGCTTAAATTCTCATTTTTGTGAAGCTCCTGAATAGCGATATACTTATCCTCAAATCGGATTAGGCTTATTTTCGCCTCCTTTCGATCTCCTCTAACTTTTTTAAGAATAAATTCTCCGCACGTAACCGTTCATTTTCTCTTTCTAACTTTTTCATTTGAAGTTCGATTTTCTCTTCTGGAGTAAGCTTAGCTTCTTCTTTCTTAATACCACGTTTATCTTTTAGTGCTTCATCTCCGCCACTTCATACTTCTTAACCCATTGATAGACTTGTTGATAAGAAACATTATAAGTATTAGCTGCTTCTTGATAATCTTTTCCGCTCCCCAAGCAATCAAGTACAATTTGTATTCGTTCTTCCCAAGTTGTTTTTCTTCCCTTAGTCATAGAGCTCGTCCTTCCTTTTGACGTATCCTTTAAATCTCTATGAGTATTATACTTCTTAATCCACTCGTGGAGGACGGAATGACTTGATATTTCATACTTTTTGACAACCTCAAGTAAAGAGTATTTACCAGACAGATAATCACTAACAGCTAAAAGCTTTATTTCCTTCGAGTACCTTTTCCAAGTTGAGGATTCTTTAAGACCTTCAGAACCAAATGTATCAAAACAATATTTCCATTTCCTGATTGTGAATTCACTAACCTTATACTGTTTAACGATCTCCGCTAAGGTAAATGACCCATCTTCTCATGCTTCTAATACTTTAATTTTAAACTTCGGAGTAAAGGCTCTTTTAGACATAAAAAATACTCCCCTTTAGTAGTCAGATTTTTATTTTTTAATCTGTCTACCTAAAGGGGAGCATATCAATTTGCATTGTCCATTTCTTTTTTCTTCTTTTCGATTGCTTGTTCAAGTTCGTTTTTTACACTTTTTTCCCAAAGGGGAATTCCGCTATTGTATGCAGCTCTTGCAAGCATATGGCCAGACACTGGAAGGGTTAAAAAAATAAAGATTATCCCTAAAATTAACGAGCTGCTTAATTCTTTTTCAAAATATAAAAAGTAAATAAAAGTTCCTAACAAAATACTAGAGATCCCAAGTGTAGCACCCTTTGAGGCGGCGTGAGAACGTGTGAAAACATCTGGGAGACGAATTAACCCAATTGAACTAGAAAATATGAAGAAGGTCCCAAATAAAAGGAATAAGGACACTAAGATAGACATTACTGGGCTAATATTAATCTCGATCATTTTCAATAATCACACCTTTCTCGATAAATTTTGCAATTGCTATTGTCCCTATAAAAGCCAATATACCAATTAATAAAATAATATCGTTGAAATAGGTTGTTTTTAATTGTATTGCAATTAATGCAGCCATTGCAATTAAGTTAATTCCGATACTATCAAGTGCAATGGCGCGGTCAGGGTTTGTCGGTCCTTTAATCGTTCTATACAACAATAACAAAACCGAGACGGAAAGGACGAGTAACGATAAAATAATTGATCCGGTTAAGATGGTTGAAAAAATATTCATTATCTCGTCACCTCCATAATTGCTTCTTCAAATGTCCCTTTTATAGACTTAATCACTTCATCTTTATCACGAATGTCCATGGCATGTATATATATCGTTCGATAATCCTGTGACACCAATACCGATAATGTTCCAGGTGTTAACGTAATTAAATTGGCTAATAATGTTATTTCCCAATTCTTTTTTAATTCCGTAGGTAAAGCAATAATACCTGGCTGTATATCTGAATCTTTTTGATAGACAACCTTTACTATAGCAAGATTTGATAATAGTAGTTCCCAAATAAACAGATAAATGAGCTTGCAAATGGCATAAATTTTAACAAAATAAAATCTGCCAGGAATATAACGGTTAAAGATAAATAATAATACTAACCCAACTAAAAAGCCTAAAAAGAAGAAATCAAATGAGAAATCCTCCCATAAAAACATCCAAATGAAAGCGATTAAAATATTTAGAATTAACTGAAAGGCCATGAGCACCTACTCCTTTATCACATTTTCAATATAGTAGGAAGGACTCGCCAAAACGTCACCTATAAACTGAACATAAGGATAAACAACTTCTGCTCCTAAGCCTAGAAAGATCGAGAAGGCTAGTAAAAATGAAACTGGAGGAACAATTCCTTTCATCGAAACATGTTTTCCATTATATTCCTTTTCCTCTCCCCAAAATGCTGTAATAAAAATTCTAATAACAGATAGGAGAATAAGGAGACTTAATAATAGCGCCAATATAATGGCAAAGTAATGGCCTTCTTCTAACCCACCACGTACCAATAGATATTTACCGATAAAACCACTGAATGGAGGAATTCCAGCTACAACTAACGCCGAAACAAAGAATAGCCATCCTAATAGCGGATAACGATGAATGAGTCCACCCATTTTACGAATGTCTGTTGTACCTGTTATTGAAACAACAGTTCCTGCTAATAAGAACAGTGCGCATTTAATGATCATGTCATGAATTAGGTAATATACAGCACCTGCAAGAGAAGTAACACTAAAGACTCCAATGCCTATTAGCATAAATCCGACAGCTGGAATGATATTATAAGCTATTATTAGCTTGATATTGTGTGTTGAGAGTGCGCCAACTACGCCAAATAATATAGTTAGAACACCTATAATAATAAAGATTTGGTGTGTAAATTGAGCTTCATATCCGAATATAACGGTGAATGTACGAAGAATTGAGTAGATCCCGACCTTCGTTAGCAACGACCCAAATAGAGCTGCTACAACAGGATGTGGTACTGCATATGATTTGGGTAACCAGAAATATAGCGGGAATAGTGCACCTTTTGTTGCGAAAACGAAAAATAACATAACTGCTATTGTTGTTAAAATTCCGGCTTGTTCAATTTCTCCAACTCGCATACCTAGTTGTGCTATGTTAACCGTACCTGTTACCGAATATAAAAATGCTATTGTCGTAACAAAGATTATAGATGAAAAAACATTGATTAATACATACTTCACTGATTCTCGTAATTGTTCTTTGCCACTACCGAAAATAATTAATGCATAGGACGACATGAGGAGTACTTCAAAAAATACAAAAAGGTTGAATAAATCTCCTGTTAAGAATGCACCGGAAACACCAGCAATTAAAAAGTGATAAAACACGTAAAAGAAATAACGGTGTTCGAGAGCTTTAATTGTATAAAAGGAATACATCGCAATTGCGACTGAAATGATGTTTGTTGTTGTGACAAGTAACATCGCTAATTCATCAGCCACGACCACAATTCCAAACGGTGCTTTCCAATCTCCCGTTTCCAATACAATCGGTCCATGGTTAAAGACATAAATGGTTAAGAAGAATGATAATAAAAGCTGAGCAATAGTAAATATAGCGGTCATGACTCGTGTAGCAACAGGTTTCTTATGAATAAAGATAGCTAAAATTCCTGCTATAACGGGCAATAATACCGGTAATATGGCTAAATTGTTAAAGTTACTCATTGTCCGTTCCCCTTAGTTCTTCTAGGTTATCTGTCCCGTTTGTTTTGTATGCCTTGTATGCCAAAACTAATAAAAATGAAGTGATACCAAAGCTAATAACAATGGATGTTAAAATTAAAGCTTGTGGTAATGGGTCAGTGTAGGTGGTGACTCCATCCTTTAAAATGGGAGGTGCACCACTTCGAAGTCCTCCCATTGTTAAAATAAATAAATGAGCCCCATGTGAAAGCAAAACCGTACCAAATATAACTTTCATTAACCGTTTCTGTAATAATAAATAAACCCCGCATGTAAATAAAATTCCAGAGAGAATCGACATAATGACTTCCACTTATTCAACATCTCCCTTTTTCTTATAATTAATTAGAGCTAATATTCCAAGAGCTGCGACACCAAGTACACTAATTTCAAACATTGTATCAAGGCCTCTCATATCGACTAAGATGACATTGACGATGTTATTTCCTCCACCAAGGGTATAAGACGTTTCAACAAAGTAACTGGATATAGAATCAAACCATTTTGAGCTATGAGATGATAAACCAACTAGCGTAATGAAAATTCCGAAAGAAACGGAAATAACTAAATTAATAAAGTTGTTTGTTTTTGACTCTTTTTCTTCTTTCAGTTTTGGTAAATGATAGAAGGCAAGTAAGAATAATGATACCGTGACCGTTTCAACAATTAATTGAGTGAGTGCCAAATCTGGTGCTGAGTAAAATACGAATAATAACGATAATCCGTATCCGACAACCCCTAAAACTAGAATACCTGCGATTCGGTTTGAGATAAACAATACAGAAATAGCTGCAATCATCATCGTGACAGCAATCGCAATCTCTGGAATAGATAATGTTGCGCCATTAAACGTAAATGCCCACCCATCAGTTTTGATAAATGTATACAATCCAACAACTGTCATAAAACCAATGATCATTCTTACATAATTTTTTAAAGAACCAGTCATATATGATGTTGTTACAAGTTTTGATCCTTTTATTAATCCATCAAGAATGTAATCATACCCCTTATTCATGCTCCAAGAACCAGGTATTCTATTATATACCCGTACCCATTTCTCTCTTGTAAGGAACAGTATGATTCCGACAACTAACACAGTTAATGACATAAACAACGGTAAATTATAAAATCCATGCCAGAATTTAATATGAGTTTGTGATACTTCTCCCATCACTGCAGATGTTGCAGGAGTTAGCAAATAATGATTGAATGGGCCAGGGAAAAGAGCAATAACAACTATTAAAGTCACTAACACAATAGGTGATAAAAGCATTCCGAAAGGAGGATCATGAGGTTTCCTCTCAAGCTTATCTAGCTGGATCTTCCCTGTAAACGTTTTAAAGAACAAAATCATAGAATACACAAATGTAAAAATACTTCCTAAGAGGGCGATAAAGGGAATAAACGGTCCAATTGACTGGTAGATTGTCCCTGCTTCCTCACTTAAGTCTACAGTTGCATCGAAGAACATTTCTTTACTTAAAAAGCCGTTAAAGATAGGAAGCGGAACTCCAGCCATTGAAAATACACCGAATATCGCTAGAGTTGCAGTTATTGGCATTAATGTATACAATCCACCTAATCTTCTAATATCACGAGTACCTGTCTCGTGATCGACAATACCAGCTACCATGAAGAGACTTCCTTTGAAGGTAGCATGATTAAGAATATGGAAAATTGCTGCAAAGACAGCTACACCTGTTCCAAAGCCTAACATAGCCATAATCATTCCAAGCTGACTAATTGTAGAGTATGCTAGAATTCCTTTTAAATCCGTTTGCTTCACTGCCATGTAAGATCCCCAACATAATGTAAGGAGACCTATCGAAGATACAATGATGAAGAATTCATCTGTTCCAGCAAATATTAATGATAAACGGGCAACTAAATAAATCCCTGCTTTGACCATCGTAGCGGAGTGTAGGTATGCACTAACCGGAGTAGGTGCTTCCATCGCGTCAGGTAGCCAAATATGAAATGGAAACTGAGCAGACTTAGTAAATGCCCCTGTGAGAATTAGTATTAAAATAGCAATAAAATAAGGACTATTTGTAATGAGTTCACTATTTTCAATCATTTCTCTAATGCTAGATGTATCGGTTAAAATTGACATCCAAACAAATCCTGCAAACATCGCCAAGCCACCGAGAACCGTGATAAGCATAGATTTTAATGCACCGTATCTAGATTTTTCTCTATAATTCCAGAAACCAATTAATAAAAAGGATGAAAGACTAGTGAGTTCCCAAAAGACATAGAAAACAAATACGTTATCAGAGAATACAATGCCAAGCATTGCAGTCATGAATATTAAAAGATACGTATAAAAATGACCCAGTTTTTCAGTCTTATGTAAGTAGAAAATAGAATATAAAACGACTAAGCTGCCAATCCCGGATATTAGCAACCCAAATAATATACTTAGTCCATCTACATATAAATCATAATTGATGCCCAGTGATGGGAGCCAATTAAAAGTAAGATGAAAGGGGTGATCTACTATTTTAGGTAAATAGGAAAGTAAATAAACAAAAATGCTAATAGGAATTAGTAAGACCATCCAACCTGTATGTATTCGTTTTATATTTTGATAGAGGATCGGTGTGAATATTGAAAAAAGCAATGGTGCAATGATAAGAAAGTGAAGCATCTCTTAATCCTCCTTTACAATAATTTTCTCTTCTTTTAATTGTACCCACATTTTTAATATAACTTCAACTAATAACCCTATAATAAATGTGAAAAAAACTGTATGAAATCAGGATTTTAAATACATATTAAATAAGAAAGGATGTGCAAAATATGCGTAATTTTTTCTTATTAATTCTTTTCATAGTTTTCACTTCTGGTTGTTCTGCAGGAAAAGACAATCAAGAAACTTTATTGCCAAGGGAATATTACCGCACCATTATGAATAATGCCGATATTGGGGTTGCTTTATACAAACCAAAGGATGAAATGTATGGAATCATTCCAACTATTATTGAACACGAAAAAATAAGTGATGCAATCTACGTTACCCACGAGGGAAAAACATATTTAGGTGTGAAAATTAAACCTTATCACAGGAATGTGAGAAATGAAGTGCTTGAAGAATTATCTTCTATAACGTCTGTATCAGTAGGAAATATAATAGATGATCCAAGAAAATACCGAACGATGGAAGAGTTAGTACATGATAAGGAAATGTATGGCATAAATGAAGAATGGAATAAGGAGTGGTCGAGTTTTATTGAACAATTAAAATGAGATATTCATAAGAAAAGAGCCGATCTATATAATCGGCTCTTCTTACTATGTCTTTGGATTATGACGAAAGTTTAATCTTATGTCCAAATGATCTGCGTTTAATTTCGATTTCAATTAAGTGGATAAATTCTGGGCTAAGCTTTAACTCTATTGCTTTATAATACGATTCAATAAGTAGCTCATCAGATAATTTTTTCATAATGTTTGCCGAACTGGCAAGCCCACCTCCTTAATTTTTTTTCAGCATTTACGTATTAATAGTTGTTGAAATGTTGGTCTATTTAATTATGTGTCTGCATATAATAGTAAGTTGTTTTTTTATGTAATTTTAATCTATCATGATTTAATTTGGAGAACAACCGTTCTGTTATCCACAGGGATTAGTGGATAAATTGTGGACTAATTGTTTATAAATGGAAGAATTTCAATATTATCAATGTGTAAAATGTTAATAACTTTATCCACATATGTTGAAATGGACAAAAATTTGTCGAAAAGTTTTTATTTTTTTTTGCTTTTTCTTCTATTTTTACGATTATTTATCTTGTTTACTAATTTTATTTTGAAAGTTTTAAGGAAATTGGTTATGATGTATGTCGATGTAGAAAGCTAGAATATATAAAGGAATAAAAATTGAGGTGTTCAACTTGTTAACAAAATTTTTGCCTAGTGAGCATGTAAAGACGATATTTGATGTTAAAGCGAAAGCTTTAAAGGAAAGAGGAATTAAAGGAATTATTACAGACTTAGATAATACATTAGTCGAATGGGACCGTCCATTTGCAACACCAGAGTTGATTGAATGGTTCCAGTCAATGGTGGATGAAAATATAAAGGTTACGATTGTTTCGAATAATAATAAAGATCGAGTTGAAGCATTTGCAGCACCAGTTAACATTCCGTTCATTTTCCGTGCAAGAAAACCGATGACTATGGCGTTTAAACAAGCCATAAACAGCATGAAATTAAGACCAGAAGAAGTAGTAGTAATTGGTGATCAACTTTTAACGGATGTTTTAGGTGGTAACCGTTTAGGACTACATACAATTCTAGTTGTTCCTGTAACACAGTCTGACGGCTTCTTTACTAAATTTAATCGACGTGTTGAGAGAACAATATTAAAGAAATTGAAACAAAAAGGTATGATTCAATGGGGGGACTAATTCATGACTGAAGAAGCTTACAAATGTATCGGATGTGGCGTATCAATCCAAACAGAGAATGAGGGGCAATTAGGTTATGCACCTCCATCTGCATTAACAAAAGAAGTTGTAATCTGTCAGAGATGTTTTCGATTGAAGCATTATAATGAAGTACAAGATGTGTCCTTAACAGATGATGATTTTATTAAAATATTGAATGGTATTGGAACGAGGGATGCATTAATTGTAAAGTTAGTTGATATCTTTGACTTTACTGGAAGCTGGTTGCCTGGTCTTCATCGCTTTGTTGGATCTAACGATATATTACTTGTAGGAAACAAAGTTGATTTATTACCAAAATCCATTAAACATAATAAGGTCATTCATTGGATGAAGCAGGAATCTAGTGAGCTTGGCTTAAAGCCTAAGGATGTATTTTTAATTAGTGCTGAAAAAGGACTTGGAATTGAAGAGTTAGTACAGGCAATTGAGGAATATAGAGAGAATAAAGATGTATTCGTCGTTGGAAGTACAAATGTTGGGAAATCAACGTTCATCAATCGAATTCTAAAGCAGTACGGTGGCGAAAAAGAGTTAATCACAACTTCTCATTTCCCTGGTACTACATTAGATATCATTGATATTCCCTTAGATGATGATTCTTCATTAATTGATACACCGGGTATCATTAATCACCATCAAATGGCTCATTATATCAATAAAGCCGATTTAAAATATATTACACCTAAAAAAGAAATCAAACCGAAAATCTTCCAACTGAATCCAGAGCAAACTTTATACTTTGGGGGATTGGCTCGAATCGATTTTGTGAGTGGAGAGAGACAGCCTTTTGTATGTTATGTCTCAAATGAACTAGATATCCATCGAACAAAACTGGAGAAGGCTGATGAGTTATATAATAATCACTTAGGTGAGCTATTAAGTCCTCCTAGAAAAGAAGACATAGAAAACTTTCCTGCTTTACAAGCGCATGCCTTTACTATTCGTGAAGAAAAGGTAGATGTTGTGTTCTCAGGACTTGGCTGGGTGACACTGCAAGCACCTGGTACAAGAATTGTAGCACATGCTCCAAAAGGAGTTGGCGTGTCGGTAAGAAGGTCGTTAATTTAATATATTGAAAATGGGGGAGTATGGATGGAAAAGCTATATGGAGTAATAGGTGATCCAATTTCACATTCAATGTCACCTTTAATGCATAATACAGCATTCATACATCACGGTCTCAACGCTCGTTATATAGCTTTCCATGTTACACCCGAACGACTTTCTAGTGCAATAGAAGGTCTTCGTGGCTTAAATATTGGTGGGATGAATGTAACAATTCCTCATAAAGTATCTGTTATGAAATATTTGGACGAAATTGATCCATTAGCGAAACAAATTGGTGCGGTCAACACAATCGTCAATGAAAAAGGGAAACTAGTTGGTTATAATACGGATGGTATCGGTTTTGTAAATAGTTTAAAACAACTTCTTCAAGAAAAAAACCTGCAAAATCAATCAATACTAGTGATTGGAGCAGGTGGTGCAGCAAAGGCCATCTATTATTCCCTCATTGCTGAAGGGGGTAAAAACGTGGATGTTACAAATCGAACGCTACTTCATGCAGAGGACCTTATAAAAGAACACTCTACTTCAAATGCAGTAACATTACTTGAAGCAGAGCAACAACTGCATACTTATGATATTATTGTTAATACAACTTCCGTTGGTATGTATCCACAAACAAATGACGTTCCAATGCAGCTATCACGTTTAAAAACAGGGGCAATTGTCAGTGATATTATTTATAACCCGTTTGAAACTCAATTGTTAAAAGAAGCAAAAAAGTATGGGGCTGTTACACAAAATGGAATAAATATGTTTGTTTTTCAAGGCGCACTAGCTTTTGAAAAGTGGACAGGTATTTATCCAGACATAGAAACAATGAAATCAGTCATAAAGAAAAAACTCGGAGGTGTTTCATAATGTTAACTGGTAAACAAAAACGTTTTTTACGTTCAAAAGCACATCATCTTGATCCAATTTTTCAAGTTGGTAAAGGTGGAGTAAATGAAAATATGATTAAACAGATTGAAGATGTTCTAGAAAAAAGAGAACTAATCAAAGTAAGTGTATTACAAAACTGTGAAGATGACCGCTATGATGTTGCAGATCAACTAAGTGCTGGAGCAGATGCTGAACTAGTACAAGTTATCGGTCATACGATTGTACTTTATAAAGAATCGAAAGAAAATAAACAACTAGTTCTTCCATCCTAATGTGAGGTAGCGATGAAGAAAATCGGAATATTAGGTGGCACATTTGATCCGCCTCATAATGGTCACCTTCTAATTGCGCACGAAGTACATAAAGCGTTAACTCTCGATGAAGTATGGTTTATGCCTACGAAAATACCTCCACATAAAGAAAGAGAAGTTACAGGTGAAAAAAATCGTATAGCGATGCTTGAGTTGGCTTTAAAGAACAATGAATACTTTAGTATTCAGCCGATTGAATTGCATAGAGAGGGCAAATCTTATACATATGATACTATTCGGTTGCTAAAAGAGATGTATGATCATGATTTTTATTTCATTATTGGTGCAGATATGGTCGAGTACTTACCTAGTTGGTATAACATCGATGAATTGATTAAACTCCTTACGTTTGTAGGTGTCGGCCGAGCAGGATACTCAAATGAAACGAGTTATCCACTCCTTCATGTATCAACACCAATGTTTGAAGTCTCATCTACGTTAATTCGTGAAAGGACTAAACAAAAAGGGAATACACATATGCTAGTTCCATATCAAGTGAAGCAATATATTGAGGAGAATCGGTTATATGAATAGGGAAGAGGCACTGTTGATCGTAAAAAAGCAGATAACAGAGCATCGTTATATACATACAATTGGGGTTATGGAAACAGCCATTATCCTTGCAAGACGCTATGGGGAAGATGAAAGAAAAGCCGAGACCGCTGCAATTTTTCATGACTATGCGAAGTTTAGAAAAAAACAAGAAATGAAAAATATCATCATTAGAGAAAATATGGCGAGTGACCTTCTTTTATTTGATACGGAACTATGGCATGCTCCGGTCGGTGCGTACTTAGTAGAACATGAAGTAGGAATTAAAGACTTGGACATACTAAATGCTATAAAATATCATACATCTGGACGAGTTACTATGACCTTGTTAGAAAAAATCATTTACCTCGCAGATTATATAGAACCCGGGAGACATTTCCCTGGCGTTGATGAAGTCCGTGATGTTGCAGAATCTGATTTAGATCTAGCCGTAATTATGGCGCTAAGAAATACGATTAGCTTTCTAATGATAAAGAAACAACCGATCTATCCTGATACATTTTTAACGTACAACGATATGGTAAAACAGTATAGACAAGAAAAGGGAGGAAAAAATTGAATGACTGAAAAAGAAACGTTAGTGATTGCTGCAAAAGCAGCAGATGATAAAAAAGCAGAAAATATTATTGCCTTAAATATGAAGGGGATATCTCTTGTTGCAGATTATTTTTTAATTTGTCATGGTAACTCTGATAAGCAAGTTCAAGCCATCGCCAGAGAGATGAAGGCTAAAGCAGAAGAAAATCAAATTCATGTAAAACGAATGGAAGGGTTTGAAGAAGCACGATGGATTTTAGTTGATATGGGGGATGTAATCGCACATGTTTTCCATAAGGATGAAAGAAGCTATTATAACCTAGAAAGACTTTGGGGAGATGCTCCTATCGAAGATATTCAAAGTGAAATCGTGTAATGGCCTATCAACACTTTGCACATTTTTATGATTTACTCATGAAGGATGTTCCATATGAACGATGGGTCACTTATTTCAAAAATCATACTATAGAACTGAAAGCAAACTCTCATCTTCTTGATCTTGCTTGTGGAACAGGCACATTATCTGTACCGTTTTCAAAAATGGGATTGAATGTAACTGGTGTGGATTTATCAACAGAAATGCTCTCTGTCGCAGATGAGAAGGCACGAAAAGAAAACCTCCCCATTACGTTTCTCGAAATGAATATGACAGAGATTTCCGGAATTGGGATGTTTGATTATATCGTTTGCTTTTGTGATTCCTTGAATTATTTAGAAAGTGAAGAGGAAATTGTGTCGGCCTTTAAAGGTGTGTACGATTCCTTAGATGCTAATGGCATGTTTATGTTTGATGTCCATTCGATTCAAAAGATGGAAAACATCTTTAAAGACCAAACGTTTGTAAACAATGATGATGATGTATCTTATATATGGAATTGCTTCGAAGGTGAATATCCATTTAGTGTCGAACATGAACTAACATTTTTTGTGAGAGATGAGGCAACCAATTTATACGACCGATTTGATGAGGTCCATATGCAAAGAACGTTTCCGATACAGCAATATGAAAAGTGGTTACGAGAAGTTGGCTTTACTTCTATTGTAATTTCATCTGATTTTGAGGCAACGTTAAATGATGAACAAAACGAACGGATCTTCTTTTGCTGCCAAAAAAAATAAACCATAAAAATGGTTTATTTTTTTTGGAGGAATTTTTTCAGTTATGTTGAATTATTATTTAGTGCTCTTGATGTCCCTTATACATTCTAATTGTTCAGTTACTTCTCTAATGTCTTCGTAATATTTCTCGTGTGTGCTATTAAATACATGATTAAAAACCAAACCAAGCTCTTCCTCTAATACTTTAATTCCTTCTCCAGTTACACCACCTTTTACACAAACCTTTTCTTGCAGGGTAGGTAACGTAAATACACCTTTATCTAATAATTTTCCTAAACCAATTATCATTCCACTTGCTAATTCAGTTGCTATCTCTTCACTAATTTCCGTTTCTTCTACAGCACTTGTAATAAATCGACGAACAAGATAAGTGAAAAAAGCAGGACCACAGCTAACGATGTCGGAAGCCACTCTTGTTATATTATCCTCAATTAATACAGGGGAGGATATGTGATGAAATAATGCCAATAATTGTTCTTTCATTTCCTGAGAGCAACTCTGCGAGAATGTCATAAGAGAAACACCAGATAAAGCTCGATTCGTTATACTAGGGATCACACGTGCCACATTACATTTCACAACTTCCTGTATTTGCTCGACGCTAATTGGACTTGTAATCGAAACGATGCATTGCTCAGGTTTTAAAAGTGGTGAAAGTCTATTTAATAATGGAAATATATCAAGTGGCTTTATGCAGACAAATATGATGTCTGAAGAAGCTGCGACTTCCTCTGCATTTGGCATAACGTGTAGTGCTGAATCTATGGTCTTTAAATTTTCTGCTTTTTTTAGTGTTCGATTTGTAAGATACAAATTAGAAGGTGTAACGGCACGAGATTCAATGAAGGATTCCACTAGAATTGTCCCCATATTTCCTGTTCCGATTATCCCTATATTCATTGCCTTCCCCTCCTTTACTTACGTTTCTCATACACATATATGTTTCAAATTGGAAATTTATGAATCGATGTAACATTCAGGAACAAACAAATAGGAAATGAGACTTAAAAAGTTTGAATTGAATATGAAATGGAGGAAAAAAAAGATGGAATACATACGTAGATATTGGCTTGTTTTAATTCCTATAGCAGCTTTCGTCATTTATGTGATTTTCTCAATGCCTTCCTCTTCTGCTACAGAAATGCAAATAGATGAGTTTGAGAGTTCTTTAATAAATGAAGCGGAGGAAGTAAATAAAAGCGATGTGACTAAGGAACCACAATTATCAGCTGAAATTTTTGTTGATGTAAAAGGGGCAGTTATGAAGCCGGGAGTATATGAAGTAACTAATACTAGCCGTGTATTAGAAGTAATTGAATTGGCAGGAGGTATGACTGCTGAGGCAGATCAAAATGGAGTGAATCTTGCACAAAAAGTGACAGATGAAATGGTCATATATGTACCTAAGTTTGGTGAGACTCATTCTACGATACCAACTACCACTCAGGGCGGGGACGAATATTTAATTAACATAAATAGCGCAACCGTCGAACAGTTAGATTCATTACCTGGAATAGGACCATCTAAGGCTGAGGCTATTATTTCTTTTCGCGAGGAAAACGGTAAGTTTAAGGCTGTAGATGACCTTGTAAACGTTCCGGGTATTGGGGAAAAATCTTTAGATTCATTGCGAGAACATATTACGGTACAATAAAATTAATTAGACAAGTTTCTAGAGACAAAGGAGGCAATATAAATGAATAGAATTTCTTGGGATCAATACTTTATGGCTCAGAGTCATTTAATTGCATTGCGTAGTACATGTGAGAGATTAATGGTTGGAGCTACAATTGTTAGAGATAAGCGGATTATTGCGGGGGGGTACAATGGTTCTATCGCAGGTGGAACACATTGTATTGATGAAGGTTGCTATGTTATTGATAGTCATTGTGTAAGGACCATTCATGCAGAGATGAATGCTATCATTCAGTGTGCAAAGTTCGGCGTTCCAACCGAGGGATCTGAGATTTATGTAACCCATTACCCTTGTTTACAATGCTGCAAGGGAATTATTCAAAGCGGGATTAAACGAGTGTATTACTCTCAAGATTATAAAAATCACCCTTACGCTAATAAATTATTTGAAGATGCAGATGTCGAAGTGAAACAAGTCGAACTCGATGAAATGATTATTGATACGAAAAATAAAGAGAAGCTACAATTTGTTGCATCAATGATTGAAAAGTTATCGACAGTTGGAGTGGAAGAACACGAAATAAAGCGATTATACGAACAGGCAAATCAACTGTTCACTTCTTATAACTAAATAAGAGGTCTTGTAAATGCAAAATCAGTGGATATACCTTGCTTGTTTTAGCTTGTTTGGAATTGTGTTTATTCATCTTCGTTCTCCTTTGTTCTTGCTTATTGTTACTTTAATTATAGTGTATCTTGCTATCAAGAATCGAAAGCTTGCCATTACCTGTTGTGTCATATTTGTTGGATTCTCAATCTATTATCATATTCATAACAAAGGAAATAGTACGACTATTAATACTACTAAGCAGCATTTTCAAGGTAAGATTGTGTCTAGGCCGGTTATTAACGGAGATCAGCTTCGTTTCATTTTTAAATTGAATCATGGAGAAACGCTTTATTTCACATATAAGCTTCAATCAGAAGAGGAAAAGGAACATTTTTCTCTTCTCACTCCAAGACAAACGTGTGTGTTTAATGGCCATGTAATCTCACCGAAGGAAGCCCGTAATTACTACATTTTTGATTTTAAACAATATTTATTCCGAAATCATATTCATTGGATGGTTGAACCTACAAGCTTTTCTGTTTCACACTGTAAGAATGCAGATGTGTCGATATTAGATCATATCCATATAAAAAGACATACATCACTTACGTTTATAGAAACTTATTTTCCTTCTCCACTTAATGGCTTTATCCAGGCGTTAATCTTTGGTGAAAGAGGATTACTAGAGGAAGATACACTACAGTCCTATCAAGATTTAGGATTGGTCCATTTATTAGCCATCTCCGGAATGCATGTTAGTTTACTATGTGCATTTGCATACCTTTTGTTTGTACGAATAGGATTAACGAAAGAGAAAACCATTTTTACTTTAATGCTTATTCTTCCTATTTATGTAATTGTTGCTGGCGCAACTCCTTCGGTTATCCGCGCGTCGATTATGACATTTCTACTTCTACTTAAGCTTCGTTTTCGAAATTTCCCACTTGCAGCGTTAGATCTAATAAGTCTTGCTTTTATAATGATGGTCATTGCAAATCCATACTATATATTCCAAGCTGGTTTTCAATTTTCATTCATTGTTACTTTAGCTTTAATACTTTCAAGTAAAACAATCCTTCAAAAGTACTCGAGTATATTTGCTCAAATGTTATCCTCTAGTGTCGTTGCTCAAGTTAGCTCCTTGCCATTTGTATTGTTTCATTTTTACCAATTTTCACTCCTCAGTATTCCGTTAAACATCATTTATATACCGATTATAACGTTTATTATATTGCCAATGAGTATGATGTTATTTTTCACTTCCATGATTTCAACTCGAATAACTAATCTCATCATGCCTATTGCAAATGAATTATTAAAACTTATCAATCAAATAGCAATTTTTATTGCAAATAGTGATTGGCAACTTTTAGTGTTGGGTAGACCAGGTGGTATTGTGATTTTTCTATATACCGTATTTACAATATTTACATTTTTAATGTGGGAAAAAGAGCAAATGAGCTTACGAAATACCTTCATTCCTTTACTCCTACTGTTAGCATTCCATTGGTGTTTTCCTTATATATCTCCTAAAGGGGAAATCACTTTTATTGATGTTGGACAAGGAGACAGCATTTTAATTGAGCTTCCATTTCGAAAGGAGGTTTACTTAATTGATACAGGGGGAATGATTCTGTATGAGCAAGAGGATTGGAAAAAGAAAAAAGACCCCTATTCGATTAGTAAAGAGGTCATCATTCCTTATTTAAAAGGGAAGGGAATTCGGAAAATCGATAAATTGATCATAACTCACGCTGATTTAGATCATGCTGGGGAATCAATCACACTGCTAGAAAACATGGAAGTCTCTGAGGTAATGTTGGGTGAACTCCATGAAATGAGTCAGTTAGAAAGGCAAATCATGACTACGGCAAAAAAAGAAAAAGTAGAAGTGAAAAGGGTGAAAAGAGGAGATGAATGGACTGTATCAGATTCAACTTTTAGAGTACTATCACCTGATAAAACATATGTAAATCAAAACGAAGGGTCCATTGTATTGGAAACGTTTTTAGGGGGAAGGTCGTGGCTTTTTACAGGGGATATTGAAAAGGAAGCGGAAAATAATCTTATCAAAAATTACCCTAATTTGAAGACAGACGTGTTGAAAGTGGCACATCATGGTAGTCGTACTTCTACCTCTGAAGATGTTATTAAACAATTGAAGCCAAAAGTTGCCATCATCTCTGTTGGAGTAGGCAACCGGTACAATCACCCGAATAAAGAAGTTCTAGAACGTTTAGGAGAGAATGGTGTGAAGGTGTTACGTACAGATCAACTTGGAGCGATTCGTTATACATTTTTTCATAATCAAAAAGGAACCTTTCAATCAAAAATTCCATATGATATAAAGAGAACAACTCATAAAAGGCAATAAAAAAAGAGACTGATCTCAGTCCCATTTTTTATGCAGAAACTAACTTAATAACGGTTGCAATGATAAATAAAGTTGCAAAGAAACCGAAAGATACGATAAACCCAATACCTGAATCAATTGCATCATTTCGCTTACTTTGGACATTGTGTTCAAATTCGTTCACTACAAACCCCTCCTCACATACAGTACTTAGTATAAGCTAAAGTATAAAAAAAATCTACACTCCTTACTCTTTCGTCAATAATATTTCATAAAGTATTAAAAAAATTACTTATTCATAAAAAGGCTCTTTCCTTTACTGACAAGAGTTAACACAAATACAACATGTAGTTACAGTCCATAATATATGTACAAAGAAATATCGTTACAAAGTTGGATACCTGGGGCTAACTTTCGTAACGTTAACATAAAAAAGGGGGTTGGCTATTCGAGCCAATTCCCTTTCTTGCTTCTGAAACAAATGTTGCAAACTGGGCGAATTCGTTCTACGATAAAGAAAGTATATAAAAGGAGTCAACGTTTATTATGAATTTAGATATACATAAAAAAGTTAAGTCAAAACAACTTTCGTCCTTATACCTACTCTACGGAAAAGAATCATACTTTATTGATGAACTCACGCAGCTTATTATTTCAACTACATTAAATGATGAAGAACGTGACTTCAACCTTTCTACCTATGACATGGAAGAAGTGTCGATTGATTTAGCAATAGAAGATGCTCAAACATTACCGTTTTTCGGAGATAAAAGAATTGTTATTGTAAAAAATGCATGGTTTTTAACAGGTACGAAAGACAAGGAAAAAGTGGATCATACAATTAGCCTGTTTGAATCGTATATTCAGTCTCCATCACCTTTTACAATATTTATCGTAGTGGTCAATGCTGAAAAATTAGATGATCGAAAGAAGATCTCTAAACTACTTAAAAAGGAAGCTGAAGTATTTGAAGCTTCAATTCCTGATGAAAAAGCAATGGTACAATGGTTGAAAAACCAAGCGAAAGAAAAGAATGTATCAATTACAGATGAAGCAATTTTACTATTATTACAATATGTTCGAAATTCAGTCACTTTATGCATACAAGAATTAAATAAAATGGCCACGTATGTAGGTGAAGCAGGTTCCATTGACATTGAAACAGTACGACTGCTCTCATCGAAAACAATTGAGGATAACATATTTGAACTTGTAGATTGTGTTACACAAGGGAAAGTACCTGAGGCGATGGTGATATTCCAAGATTTACTCAAGTTAAATGAAGAACCGATTAAAATTTTATCTTTATTAGCGGGACAGTTCAGACTATTATTTCAAGTAAAAGAATTATCCTCAAAAGGATATGGACAGCAGCAAATAGCATCTCATTTGAAGATACATCCATTTCGTGTGAAATTAGCGATGCAAAAAGTATCGCAATTTTCGGCAGACTCGCTGTTGAAAGCTATTCATGAGCTTGCCGAAATGGATTATAAAATAAAAACAGGACAAATTGATAAGAAGTTAGCAATAGAGTTATTCATATTAAAGCAATAAAAAAACGATGACAAATGTCATCGTTTTTTCTTTATTATGCGTTAGCTCCGTTAACTTTCTTAGTTAAACGAGACTTTTGACGAGCCGCAGCGTTTTTATGGATAAGACCATTGCGAGCAGCTTTATCAAGCTTCTTGCTTGCCTCAACAAGTGCAGTCTTTGCAGTATCAAGATCGTTGTTCGCAACAAGTGCTTCTACGTTCTTAACAGCAGTACGCATTGCAGACTTAACAGAAGAGTTTTGTGCACGGTGCTCGCTGCTTGTCTTAACACGCTTAATAGCAGATTTAATATTAGGCATTCGTTTCACCTCCCTAAAATGTAAACCGAGTTTTTAAAGCTCGATGTCCTTATTCATTCATTGGTTTTCAATGTTGAAATACCAAAATACATTTTTAGTCAGAAGTTTTTTCGTAAAAAGACTTAGTAACTGTTAAGTTTTTTCTAAGAAAACTCTGAAGTTAGAACAAGTGATATTTTATCAAACGATGACTATAATTGCAATACATGTTTCGATGAAGTTCGTGTTTTCAGGTAATAAAGAATGTTTAATAGTGAATGAATCTATTTCCTCGTGGAAAAACTATGTAAATAACATGAAAAGTGGAAGAAAACTTTTTTATATTTGTAGGCTGATCACTTCAGCTAACCACTAATCAATTAGGGGGAACAATAATGAGTGAACTAGATTTAAGTCAATATTCAATTAGAACAGACCTTGCTGTTGAAGCAAGAGAAATGGTAGTAGAAGAGAATCAAAAAAAGCAGCAGCAAGCTTCTGATCAAATTGAAGGCGTGATAATAAAAGAACGTGACGTTAGAGGTGTTAAAATTTCTTCAGTTGAAATTACTGAACAAGGTGCTCAAACAATAGGGAAAAAGAAGGGGAAATATGTAACATTAGAAGTACAAGGAATTCGTCAAAAGGATAGTGAGCTACAACAAGTGGTTGAAGAAGTTTTCGCAAAGGAAATGGCAACCTTTATAAAACAACTTGGAATTTCAGATGATGCAAGTTGTTTGGTGGTTGGTCTAGGTAACTGGAACGTTACACCTGATGCATTAGGTCCGATGGCTGTAGAAAATTTATTAATCACGAAACATTTATTTGCCCTGCAACCTGAAAATGTCGCAGAAGGATTTCGTTCAGTAAGTGCCATTGCACCTGGGGTAATGGGAATAACCGGTATCGAAACAAGTGATATTATTCATGGCGTCATTGAGAAGACAAAACCTGACTTTGTCATTGCAATTGATGCGTTAGCTGCTCGTTCTATTCAACGAGTAAACTCTACCATTCAAATATCTGATTCTGGCATACATCCAGGTTCTGGTGTCGGTAATAAGAGAAAAGAGCTTAGTCAGGAAACGCTAGGTATTCCTGTAATTGCAATTGGCATTCCAACAGTTGTTGATGCGGTCTCTATTACAAGTGATACGATTGATTTTATTTTAAAACATTTTGGTAGAGAGATGAAAGAAGGAAATCGGCCATCTAGGGCATTGGCTCCAGCTTCCATGACATTCGGTGGTAAACGTCAATTTACGGAAGAAGACCTACCAGAGGAAAAAGATCGATCAACGTTTCTAGGTTTAGTTGGTACGCTGCAAGAGGATGAAAAAAGAAGACTTATTCAAGAGGTGTTAGCACCAATTGGACATAATTTAATGGTTACACCAAAAGAAGTAGACACATTCATTGAGGATATGGCAAATGTCATTGCAGGTGGATTAAATGCAGCTCTACATCATGAGGTGGACCAAGATAATATAGGTGCCTATACACATTAAATACGAAAAGATGGTAAAAAAGGGTTCTACTTCTTAAAGCTTGTTCATAATGATTAAGTAGACAAGCTTTTGAGGAGTGGAACCATGAACTTAAATAGACAACAGGGGATAATGGTCTCCTTAAATGGGACAAGCGTTAAAAAGGTGATATTAGCTTTTGCATTTTGTTTTATCACCATATTTACAATAACTGGTTTACTAACAACACTTAAACCAGAATACCGAATATCCTCTTCTTCTGTGCATTCGATTACGAATAGCTTTGCTGAAAGCTCTTTAATTTTTTTGCTCGGTCAAGAAAATCGATATTTTTTACAAGCGGTTCCTGAAGGACAAGCTATACCGAAATATTCATCTGTTCTTTTTCAAAAGGCAACAAGTATTAATCCAGATGATCCTCGAAGTTTACTTGGTGGAGAATTGCCTGGATTTAAAGTGTTTGATGGTGAATTACTTGTGGCAGGGGATGGGACAAACTATACAACGATGCCAATGGAATCCGCTCCACCTATGGATGTTTTATTAGCTGAGCGGGAAGCAGCGGTTCAAAATTTACAGAACATGGACAAGTCAGAAGATAAAGAAAAGCCAGTTCCACCTGTTTCGAGTACTGGAAAAGATGTTGTATTTATTTATCATACACATACTCGTGAATCATTCTTGCCTTTATTAAAAGGTGTGACGAATCCGAATGAAGCCTATCATTCCACTGCGAATATTACATTAGTCGGAGAGAAATTATCGAGTGAATTAGAAGAACGTGGTATCGGTACACACCTTGATAAGACAGATTTCACCGGCATCTTGAATCAAAAAGGACTAAAATATTCACGATCCTATGATGCCTCCAGACCAATTGTTGAAAGTGCAATGGCACAAAATAAGGATATAAAGTTTCTGTTTGATTTACATCGTGACTATCAACGAAAAGAAGTCACAACGGCTACTATTAACGGAAAGCCATATGCACGAATATTTTTCGTAATTGGTGGCGAACATGCAAAGTATAAGGAGAATTTTAAATTAGCTCAAGACCTTCATGAATCGTTACAAAAGAAATATCCTGGTTTGAGCCGTGGTATTACGACGAAACAAGGACCGGGAACAAACGGTAAATTTAATCAAGATTTATCAGAAAATTCTCTTGTAATTGAATTTGGTGGAGTTGACAATACGTTAGAAGAATTGAATGCAACTGCGACTGCTGTTGCTGATGTGTTTAGTGAATATTATTGGAATGCAGAAAAGGTTAATAGTTCTGCTGAATAGAAAAAGGTGTGGATATCATGATTAAATTTACATTGAAATTTTCCCTGCTAATTACTTTTGCAGCAATTTGTATATTAGTAGGTATGCAAATTGCTAATAACGGTATTAGAGAAATGAAGGGGTATGATGACCCGGAATTTAAAGGAGCATTTCATATTACCGAGGGACATGAAGGAGAATTAGAGGCCGCACTTCTCGGTGAAAAAGTAACAAGTCATGATATAAGAATTAAGCAAGAAAAGCTTGAGCAGTTAGAAGCGTTTAATTTTTTCTCATCACTAGGCAGTAAATTTGCTGATGCAACAGCCAGTCTGTTTCAGAAATTAATTGATGTGCTGTCTAGTTAAGTTTATAAAAATTTGGAAAACCTGTTACTAAGAAAGTACAGGTTTTCTTTGTGTTTGAATATATGAAATAGTTTATTTAGCCGTTAATTGTAATGTAATGTGTGAGACTCCTTTTGAATAATGGGTAAAGGAGACTCATGCATGGCGAAGCAGAGGAGGCACCAGCATCGCGAAGAAAAGCAAGTAATCAAGATCGGAAATAATATTATCGCTTTACAAAACTTGATTTAGATTCAAATTATATAAATGATAGCATCTTAAACGTAGTTTTCATTGAATCTTACAAGTTGTATTGCTATAATCAAATCTAGTGTATTGGTAGTAATGTAGGAGTGATAAATTATGAGTAGTGAAGATAGACTTAAACGACAATCAAGAATTCGAAATTTTTCTATCATTGCTCACATTGACCATGGTAAGTCAACGTTAGCTGACCGTATTTTAGAAAAGACGAGTGCATTAACAGCTCGTGAAATGAAAGATCAGCTATTAGATTCTATGGACTTAGAGCGTGAACGCGGAATTACAATTAAACTAAATGCTGTTCAATTACAATACAAAGCGAAGGATGGAAATGAATACATATTCCATTTAATCGATACTCCGGGACATGTTGACTTTACTTATGAAGTTTCACGAAGCTTAGCTGCATGTGAAGGTGCTGTTCTAGTAGTAGATGCAGCTCAAGGTATTGAAGCTCAAACGTTAGCGAACGTTTATTTAGCTATTGATAATGATTTAGAAATTGTACCTGTCATAAATAAAATTGATTTACCTAGTGCTGAACCAGAACGTGTTCGTCAAGAAATTGAAGATGTAATTGGGTTAGATGCTTCGGAGGCGGTGCTTGCATCTGCAAAAGCAGGTATTGGTATAGAGGACATTCTAGAGCAAGTTGTAGAAAAGGTACCTGCACCACAGGGAGATCCAGCTGCTCCTTTAAAGGCACTTATTTTTGATTCTCTGTATGATCCATATCGTGGAGTTGTGTTATATATACGTTTAGTAGATGGTACTGTTAAGGTTGGCGACAAAATTAAAATGATGGCAACCGGTGCAGAATTTGAAGTTAATGAGGTTGGCGTATTCACACCGAAGGCAACGATGAAAGACGAGTTAACAGTAGGTGATGTTGGTTTCCTGACAGCTGCCATTAAAAATGTGGCAGATACTCGCGTCGGTGATACAATTACGAATGCGAAGAATGGGGCAACAGAAGCTTTACCTGGATATCGTAAACTTAATCCAATGGTATTCTGTGGATTATATCCGATAGATTCTGCACGTTTTAATGACTTACGTGAAGCATTAGAAAAGCTTCAATTAAATGATGCAGCCCTGCAGTTTGAACCTGAAACATCTCAAGCGCTTGGATTTGGTTTCCGTTGTGGTTTCTTAGGATTACTTCATATGGAAATTATCCAAGAACGTATTGAGCGTGAGTTTAAAATTGATCTAATTACAACAGCTCCAAGTGTTATTTATCATGTTACTTTAACAGATGGAGAAGAAATTCATATTGATAACCCTGCTGATATGCCTGAGCAACAAAAAATTGCGAAGGTAGAAGAGCCTTATGTAAAAGCAACAATGATGGTTCCAAATGACTATGTCGGTGCTGTTATGGAATTATGTCAAGGAAAGCGTGGTAACTTTATTGATATGCAATACTTAGATGCAAACCGTGTAAGTATTGTTTATGAAATTCCATTAGCAGAAATTGTATATGACTTTTTCGATCAATTAAAATCAAATACAAAAGGTTATGCTTCCTTCGATTATGAATTAATTGGCTACAAAGAGTCTAAGTTGGTAAAAATGGATATCCTTCTAAACGCTGAAACAGTTGACGCACTATCCTTTATCGTTCACCGTGATTCAGCGTATGAGCGTGGAAAAGTGATTGTTGAGAAGCTTAAGGAACTGATTCCTAGACAGCAGTTCGAAGTTCCGATACAAGCAGCTATTGGTCAAAAAATTGTAGCTCGTTCAACGATTAAAGCAATGAGAAAAAATGTATTAGCAAAATGTTACGGTGGGGATATCTCACGTAAACGTAAGCTCCTAGAGAAGCAAAAAGAAGGTAAAAAGCGTATGAAACAAGTTGGATCTGTTGAAGTACCTCAAGAAGCCTTCATGGCCGTACTTCGAATGGACGATACAAACAAATAATTTATGAACACATAAACGTAAAATACCGCAGACCCCTGCGGTATTTTATTTACAGTTTAAGAAAATATAAAATTTAGAGTGTATCTTTTGTATTTGTGTATTTTTAATCCAGCTCAGCACCCAACCTACCTGAGGTCAAATAACCGGGAAGAGAAAAAAAGGAAACACACCCTTTCCTTCTCTCCGGAGCATTTGCTGTACCTGAGGCTAAATGAGGCGCCCTGAGCCTTTTGTTCCAACGAGAATATACAGAAATTTTAATTCGAATAGAAAGCAGTGTTAAAAATGATACAAGCAGCATATATTCACATCCCTTTCTGTCATCAAATCTGTCATTATTGTGATTTTAATAAAGTTTTTTTAAAAGGGCAGCCTGTAGATGATTACTTAAACTATTTAGAGCGTGAGATGAAAAACACGTTAGTTAACTATCCAACAAGTAAGCTTAAAACCATTTTTATTGGTGGTGGAACACCAACATCACTGAATGAGAAGCAACTTGAAAGGCTATTATCATTGATAAGATTTCACTTACCTTTTGACGTAAAAGATGTGGAGTATACGATAGAGGCTAATCCGGGCGATCTTACGATTGAAAAGCTTTCAGTATTAAAGAATGGAGGAATTAATCGACTGAGTGTAGGTGTCCAATCGTTTAATGATGAGCTGTTGAAGAAAATTGGTAGAACTCATAAAGCAGATGATGTAATTAGAGGAATTGAATTAACAAAGCAATTAGGCTTTCAAAATGTCAGTATTGACTTGATTTATAGCTTGCCAAATCAAACTTTGCAAGACTTTAAGGACACATTGGAAAAAGCATTTTCATTGGAATTACAGCATTTTTCTGCTTATTCACTGATCATTGAACCGAAAACTGTGTTTTATAATCTCATGAGAAAAGGAAATCTACCTTTACCATCTCATGAGACAGAAGCTAAAATGTATGAACTTTTAATGGATGAAATGGAAGTGAATGGCTATCACCAATATGAAATAAGTAACTTCTCTAAAGAAGGTTATGAGAGTAGACATAACTTAACTTATTGGGATAACGAAGATTATTTTGGGTTCGGAGCAGGAGCTCATAGTTACGTAAATGGGTCTCGTAATGCCAATGCTGGTCCATTGAAAAAGTATATGAGTCTCATTGATGAAAATGGAATTCCCCTTGTTGAATCACATCCAGTTACAGATATAGAAAAAATGGAGGAAGAGCTTTTTCTAGGCTTAAGAAAAGCAGATGGTGTATCACTTTCTACATTTGAAAAAAAATACGGCAAAAAGCTACTAGACGTATTCGGAAAACAAGTAATGGAAAATACGGAGAGAGGATTGCTAACTACAAGTGAAGATAGAGTTTTTCTCACTAGACAAGGTAAGTTGTTAGGTAATGAAGTTTTCCAAACATTTCTTACGGTTTAATCTCAAACGGATGTAGCTAAATGATTGACATGAAAAAAAAGATTTGTTAATTTATTAAGTAGATTTAGCACTCGAACTAGATGAGTGCTAACAGAGGTGATAATGGATGTTAACTGATCGTCAGCTATTAGTATTACAAGTGATTATTGATGATTTTATCCGTTCAGCCCAACCAGTCGGCTCTCGAACATTGTCAAAAAAGAGTGAGATTACGTTTAGCTCTGCTACAATACGTAATGAGATGGCTGATCTAGAGGAACTAGGTTTCCTTGAAAAAACACATACTTCTTCTGGAAGAGTTCCATCAGAAAAAGGTTATCGGTTTTATGTTGACCATCTATTGGCACCACAAAAGGTAAAGAAAGATGACTTATTTCGTATTCAATCAGTATTTGCAGAACATATTTTCGAAATGGAGAAGATTGTTCAGAAATCAGCGCAAATATTATCTGATATTACGAATTACACATCAATTGTACTTGGACCTGAAGTAAATAATAACCGTTTGAAACAAATTCAAATTGTACCGTTAAGCTCTACAACTGCAGTTACTATTATTGTAACGGATACAGGACATGTAGAGCATAGACCATTAACGATTCCTGAAAATATTGAGCTATCTGATATTGAAAGACTTGTTAATATACTAAACGGCAGGTTAGCAGGAGTGCCGCTTGTTGAATTACAGGACAAAATTTACAAGGAAGTGGCAACTGTTCTGAAAGAAAACATAAAGAGCTATGAAAAACTCTTAGGTGCAATTCAAACGCAAGAAACATTTGCTTTACCAAAGTCTGAGAAGGTCTTTTATGGTGGTAAAACGAATATGCTTTCTCAGCCAGAGTTTCATGATGTTACAAAAGTTCGGTCTCTTTTAAATGTCATTGAGCAAGAAAACGAAATTTATAAACTTCTTCGCCCAAAAGGAGCAGGGATTCACATTACGATCGGGAAAGAAAATCAAAATGTAGCTATGGAAGAATGTAGCTTAATCACAGCCACGTATTCGTTTGGGAATGAACAACTCGGAACAATTGCTCTATTGGGCCCAACAAGAATGGAGTATTCGAGAGTAGTAAGTCTTCTTGGAATACTGTCTAATGACCTTACAAAAGTACTTGAAAAATGGTATCAAAAGTAGACTGATTGTGCACAATACTAAAGTTTTGGGGTAATTAGGAGGTTTTCCTCCTTACATAGCAAATGCAAGTACCTTTAAGGGAGGTGAAACTAGTGACTAACGAAAAAGACATAGTAGAAGAAGTAGTAACTGAAGTTGAAAATGAGCAAGTGGAAGGTGCAACTGCCGATACAAACTCAGAGGAACAATTACATAGTGAGTCAGTAGAGGTGGATGAATTAACACTTGCCTTAAACAAGGTAAAAGAATTAGAAGATGCACTTGATGAAAATGAAAACAAATTATTAAGATTGCAGGCTGATTTTGACAACTACCGTCGCCGCGTTAGACTTGATCAGGAAGCAGCTGAAAAATATAGAGCACAAAGCCTGGTTTCTGATATCTTGCCTTCTCTTGATAATTTTGAGAGAGCACTTAAGGTTGAGACAAACGATGAACAAATGAAGTCTCTTCTGCAAGGAATGGAAATGGTATACAAAGGTTTAATAGAAGCCGTGAAAAAAGAAGGCGTGGAGATCATCGAATCAGTAGGACAACAATTTGATCCTCATTTACATCAGGCTGTTATGCAAGTGGATGAACCAAATGTTGAATCTAATGTAATTGTTGAAGAGTTCCAAAAAGGATATAAATTAAAAGATCGAGTAATAAGACCGTCTATGGTTAAGGTAAATCAATAGGAAAAATGAGGAGGCATAACAAATGAGTAAAATTATCGGTATTGACTTAGGAACAACAAACTCATGTGTAGCTGTTTTAGAAGGTGGAGAACCAAAGGTTATCCCAAATCCTGAAGGAAACCGTACTACTCCATCGGTAGTTGCATTCAAAAATGGCGAGCGCCAAGTTGGGGAAGTAGCGAAACGACAAGCTGTAACAAATCCAAACACAATTATCTCAGTTAAACGTCATATGGGTACTAGCCATAAGGTTGAAGTTGAAGGTAAGGAATATACACCACAAGAAGTATCAGCAATGATTCTTCAATACTTAAAATCTTATGCAGAAGATTATTTAGGCGAGCCAGTAACAAAGGCTGTTATTACAGTTCCAGCTTATTTCAATGATGCTGAACGTCAAGCTACGAAGGATGCTGGTAAAATTGCTGGTCTTGAAGTAGAACGCATTATCAACGAGCCGACTGCTGCAGCACTTGCATATGGATTAGATAAAACGGACGAAGACCAAACAATCCTAGTTTATGACCTTGGAGGAGGAACATTTGACGTTTCGATCCTGGAACTAGGTGATGGAGTATTCGAAGTTAAGGCTACTGCAGGGGATAACCGTCTTGGTGGAGATGACTTTGACCAAGTGATTATTGATTACTTAGTGGCTGAATTTAAAAAGGAAAACGGAATTGACCTTTCAAAAGATAAAATGGCTATGCAACGTTTGAAAGATGCTGCTGAGAAGGCTAAGAAGGATCTTTCAGGTGTAACAACTACTCAAATCTCATTACCGTTTATTACAGCTGGTGAAGCAGGACCACTTCATTTAGAAGTATCACTTTCACGTGCTAAATTTGATGAAATTTCTGCAAATTTAGTTGAGAGAACAATGGGACCAGTACGTCAAGCGCTATCTGATGCAGGCTTATCTGCTAGTGAACTTGATAAGGTTATTCTTGTTGGTGGATCAACTCGTATCCCTGCTGTTCAAGAAGCGATTAAAAAGGCAACTGGTAAAGAGCCACACAAAGGTGTAAACCCAGACGAAGTAGTAGCATTAGGTGCTTCTATCCAAGGTGGAGTTATCACTGGAGATGTTAAGGACGTTGTTCTTCTTGACGTAACACCACTATCACTTGGTATCGAGACAATGGGTGGAGTATTTACGAAGTTAATTGATCGTAATACTACGATTCCAACAAGTAAGTCACAGGTGTTTTCTACTGCTGCTGACAACCAGCCAGCTGTAGATATTCACGTATTGCAAGGTGAACGCTCAATGGCTGCAGATAACAAGACATTAGGTCGTTTCCAACTTACAGACATTCCACCAGCACCAAGAGGTGTACCACAAATTGAAGTTACGTTTGATATTGATAAAAACGGTATCGTAAATGTTCGTGCAAAAGATTTGGGAACAAACAAAGAACAGTCTATTACGATTAAATCTTCGACAGGATTATCTGATGAAGAAGTTGAACGTATGGTTAAAGATGCAGAAGCAAATGCTGAAGCAGATAAAAAGCGTAAGGAAGAAGTAGACCTTCGTAATGAAGCAGACCAATTAGTGTTCACTACGGAAAAAACACTAAAGGATTTAGAAGACAAAGTATCTGAGGAAGAGAAGAAGAAAGCCCAAGAAGCAAAAGATGCTTTAAAAGCTGCAATCGAAAGCAACAATTTGGAAGATATTCGTTCTAAAAAGGATGAATTACAAGAAATCGTGCAACAACTTTCTGTTAAGCTGTATGAAGAGGCAGCTAAGCAAGCGCAAGCTTCACAAGGAGCAGAAGGGGCTACAGACGGTAAAAAAGGCGACAATGTTGTAGATGCAGAGTTTGAAGAAGTAAACGACGATAAGTAAAACAAAGAAAGTCAAAGTCAGGCATGTCTTGGCTTTGGCTTTATTTTATTAGGCTTTAAAGTACAATTTGATTTATAATCCTTTGTTCGCTATCAATGAGATTAACATAATTCATTAAATACAAACTTTATAAAATTATTCGAGGAATAAAAATTGCTCACTTAATTTAATTAGTGATACAATAAACTTTATGTGAAAGTGGGAGTCTATCTTCCAGAAGAATAATGGGAGTGGAAAAGACATGAGTAAACGAGATTATTATGAGGTACTTGGAGTTAGTAAGAATGCAACGAAAGATGAGATAAAAAAGGCATACCGAAAACTTTCAAAGCAGTACCACCCGGATATTAACAAAGAAGCAGATGCAAATGAGAAATTTAAAGAAATTTCTGAAGCGAATGAAGTACTAAGTGACGACCAAAAGCGTGCACAATATGACCAGTTTGGCCATACTGATCCAAATCAAGGTTTTGGTGGATTTGGAGGCGGCGGCGGTTTCGGAGGCTTCGAGGATATTTTTGAAACGTTCTTCGGTGGTGGTGGTGGTCGTAGAAGGGATCCGAATGCTCCTAGACAAGGTGCGGATCTTCAATATACGATGACACTAAATTTTGAAGAAGCTGTTTTCGGAAAAGAGACAACAATTGAAATACCAAGAGAAGAATCGTGTGATACGTGTCACGGTTCAGGAGCAAAACCTGGGACGAAGCCTGAAACATGTTCACATTGTAACGGTTCTGGTCAACTAAATGTTGAACAAAATACACCATTTGGTAGAATTGTAAACCGTCGTGTTTGTCACTACTGTAATGGTACTGGCAAGATGATCATAGATAAATGTTCAACATGTAGTGGATCGGGTAGAGTGAAAAAGCACAAGAAGATTAACGTTAAAATTCCAGCAGGAGTGGACGATGGTCAACAGTTACGTGTAACCGGACAAGGTGAAGCGGGTGTTAACGGCGGACCTTCTGGCGATCTATACGTTGTATTCCGCGTAAGATCACACGAATTCTTTGAACGTGATGGAGATGACATCTATTGTGAAATGCCACTAACTTTTGCACAAGCTGCACTAGGTGATGAAATCGAAGTTCCAACCTTACATGGAAAAGTGAAGCTAAAGATTCCAGCTGGTACTCAATCAGGAACAAGGTTCCGATTACGTGGAAAAGGTGTACCTAATGTTCGTGGGTACGGTCAAGGTGACCAGCATATCGAGGTTCGAGTAATCACACCAACGAAACTGTCGGATGAACAAAGAGATTTACTTCGTAGTTTCTCTGAGTTAAGTGGTACAGGAACTCCTGATGAACAACATGATAGTTTCTTTGCTAAGGTAAAGCGTGCCTTTAAAGGTGATTAAATGAATGGAGTTGGTAGATATGAAATGGTCTGAAATAAGTATTCATACAACAAATGAAGCAGTGGAGCCAATCTCAAATATTTTACATGAGGCAGGTGCCAGCGGAGTTGTAATTGAGGACCCAGAAGAATTAAGTAAAGAGCGAGAGCAAGTCTTCGGAGAAATCTACCAACTCAATCCAGATGATTATCCGGAAGAAGGCGTAATAGTTAAAGCTTATTTACCGGTTACTAGCTTTCTAGGTGAAACGGTGGATGAAATCAAGGAAGCAATTAATAGCTTAGTTACATTTAATATTGATATTGGTCATAACAAGGTGACAATTAGTGAAGTAAATGAAGAAGAATGGGCAACAGCGTGGAAAAAATATTACCACCCTGTTAAGATTTCTGAGAAGTTTACAATTGTACCAACTTGGGAGACCTATGAAAAGGTTAGTAGTGATGAGTTAATTATAGAACTGGATCCGGGTATGGCATTTGGTACAGGTACTCATCCTACTACAGTAATGTGTATTCAAGCTCTTGAAAGAACAGTTAAAGCAGGAGAATCTGTAATCGATGTTGGAACTGGCTCTGGTGTACTTAGTATTGCTGCAGCATTATTAGGTGCAAAGGATGTTCGTGCTTTCGACTTAGATGAAGTAGCTGTAAATTCAGCAAAGCTCAACATTGAATTAAATAAAGTACATGATGTGGTTGAAGTTTCTCAAAATAATCTTTTAAATGATGTGAAGGGTACTGTGGATGTCATTGTAGCAAACATCCTTTCTGAGATTATCCTTCTATTTGTGGAAGATGCGTTTAACTTAGTGAAGCCAGGTGGATATTTCATCACCTCGGGAATCATTCAGCCAAAAAAACAGGAAGTTAAGTCTGCGTTACTTGAAGCAGGGTTCGAAATATTTGAAACACTAACAATGGAAGATTGGGTATCATTTATCGCAAAAAGACCTTAAAGACTAAAGGTTGAATTGTTAAAGGCAGAGGATGGCAAATATGCTATTCCTCTTTTCATTCTTTTAAAAGAAGGTGATCAAATGCAAAGATATTTTCTATCAAATTCACAGTTTCAAGATGATACAATCACAATCGGTGGGGAAGATGCACACCATATTGCTCGTGTTATGAGAATGGAAGAGGGATCTCAAGTATATTGCTGTAATGAAGAGGGAAAAACCGCGGTTGCAGAGATTACGAATTTTACCAATGAAGCCGTTACACTTCATATTGTAAAATGGATAGAGGAATCTAAAGAGCTCCCGATTCAAGTGAGTATAGCGAGTGGGCTGCCTAAAGGGGATAAGCTCGAGCTCATTATTCAAAAGGCAACAGAGCTTGGTGCTCATCGGTTTGTCCCTTTTAATGCTGCCCGTTCGATCGTGAAGTGGGACGAAAAAAAGGGAATTAAAAAGGTGGAACGGTGGGGGAAAATTGCAAAGGAAGCTGCAGAGCAATCACATCGAAGTGTTGTCCCTACCATTCTCAAGCCCGTTTCTTTTGATTTTCTTCTAAAAGAGAGTAAAAATTATGATTACAAAATAGTAGCATACGAAGAAGTGGCAAAGACTGGGGAAATGTCTCGCTTTGCGAATGTGTTAACAAATATGAAACCAGGTG
The DNA here is from genome assembly GCF_016890225.1 of Bacillus suaedaesalsae. Taxonomy (GTDB): domain Bacteria; phylum Bacillota; class Bacilli; order Bacillales; family SA4; genus Bacillus_BS; species Bacillus_BS suaedaesalsae. The sequence goes on from NZ_JAFELM010000042.1 coordinate 32,998, forward strand.
AGTCAATACTTGTTGCTTTTGGACCAGAAGGCGGACTCACAGAGAAGGAAATAGTTCTCCTAGAGGAATATGGTTTCATAGCATGTGGTTTGGGTCCACGCATCCTTAGAACAGAGACAGCTCCATTATATGTTTTATCAGCAATTTCGTATCACTTTGAACTACAAGGAGTGAAGTAAAATGCCAACAGTGGCTTTCCATACATTAGGTTGTAAAGTAAATCATTATGAAACAGAAGCAATATGGCAATTATTTAAAGAGTCTAGCTATGAACGGACAGAGTTTGAGCAAACAGCTGATGTATATGTTATTAATACATGTACTGTTACGAACACTGGAGATAAAAAAAGCCGTCAAGTAATTAGACGAGCTGTTCGAAAAAATCCAGATGCGGTTATTTGTGTTACAGGCTGTTATGCCCAAACATCACCTGCTGAAATTATGGCAATCCCAGGGGTGGATATTGTTGTAGGTACTCAAGACCGTGTAAAAATGCTAGAGTACATTGAGCAATTTAAAAACGAGCGTCAACCAATTAATGGTGTTGGTAATATCATGAAAACACGTGTTTATGAGGAATTAGAAGTACCAGCGTTCACAGATCGTACACGTGCATCACTTAAAATTCAAGAAGGTTGTAACAACTTCTGTACGTTTTGTATTATTCCTTGGGCACGTGGATTAATGCGTTCTCGTGATCCAAAGGAAGTCATCAAGCAAGCGCAACAATTAGTTGATGCAGGCTACAAGGAGATTGTTTTAACAGGAATTCACACAGGCGGATACGGTGAAGACATGAAGGATTACAATTTAGCGATGCTACTAAGAGAACTTGATGAAAAAGTAGTAGGATTAAAAAGAATTCGTATCTCTTCAATTGAAGCAAGTCAGATTACAGATGAAGTAATTGACGTCTTAGATAAATCATCAAAAGTAGTTCGTCATCTTCACATTCCTCTTCAATCAGGTTCTGATACAGTATTAAAAAGAATGCGCCGTAAATACACAATGGATTTCTTTGCTGAGCGTCTTGAAAAACTTCACGCTGCATTACCTGGACTAGCTGTAACATCTGATGTTATTGTCGGTTTTCCGGGTGAAACAGAAGAAGAGTTTATGGAAACGTATAACTTCATTAAAGAACATGGTTTTTCTGAACTTCACGTGTTTCCTTACTCAAAACGTACAGGAACACCAGCTGCTAGAATGGAAGGCCAAGTAGATGAAGAGGTGAAGAATGAACGAGTACATCGTTTAATTTCCCTATCTGGTCAACTTGCAAAAGAATATGCATCTAGCTTTGAAGGCGAAGTATTAGAAGTGATTCCCGAAGAAAAGTTTAAAGATGAGTCAAACAGTCATTTATATGTAGGGTATACAGATAATTACTTAAAGGTTGTATTCCCAGCATCAGAAGAAATGGTGGGAGAGATCGTCAAAGTGAAAATTGAAAAAGCAGGCTATCCATACAATGAAGGACAATTTGTTCGCGTTATGGATCAGCATGAGCTATTAGATAGTGAGAAAGTGAAGATTAGTTCATAAGCCAGCCCTAATTTAGGGCTTTTTTTTTATACTTGTAAATACAAAATGTAAAGGAGTAAAAAAATAATTGGTGTATCATACTAAACGTGTAAAAATGTTATGTATTTTATCGTTTATCATGGTATGATTAAGAGGTACGTACAACTAAAAGTGGGGGTATACATAAATGTCAAAAGATGTAGCAAAAATGATAGATCATACACTTCTAAAAGCAGATGCAACATATGCTGAAATCGAGAAGCTATGTGCAGAGGCAAGAGAATATAACTTTGCGTCTGTATGTGTGAATCCAACATGGGTTAAAAAAGCAGCAGAATTACTAAATGGTTCAGGTGTAGATACTTGTACAGTTATCGGATTCCCATTAGGAGCAACTACTTCTGCAACAAAAGCATTTGAAACAACAAATGCAATTGAAAATGGTGCAACTGAAGTTGATATGGTTATTAACATCGGTGCCCTTAAGGACAAGCACGACGATGTTGTGGAAGCAGACATACGTGCAGTTGTTGAAGCAGCTAAAGGTAAAGCACTTGTTAAAGTAATTATTGAAACTGCTCTATTAACAGATGAAGAAAAAGTAAGAGCGTGTAAATTATCTGTTTCAGCAGGAGCTGATTTTGTGAAAACCTCAACTGGTTTCTCAACAGGTGGAGCAACGTTAGCAGATATTAAGTTAATGAGAGAAACAGTTGGACCTGACCTTGGAGTAAAAGCATCGGGTGGAGTAAGAGACGCTGAAACAGCGTTTGCTCTTATTAACGCTGGTGCAACAAGAATCGGAGCTAGCTCAGGAATTGCAATTGTAAAAGGTGAAACTGGAACATCTAGTTATTAATTCCGTCAAAAGTGTTAAAATCGTTATGATTTTAACACTTTTTTATTTACACGAATTTCTGTCGGTTTTATATATTTTGTTACAAGCATTCGTTCTTTTTGGCTGTTTTCGCATACTTTGTTGCTATTTTTACAAAAAAAGAATTTATTTTAGGTCCGTTGATTTCCACTTCAGGCACACGCTTTCCGCGGGGAGGGAGCTGATGGTTATTTTCACTATCGTGAAAAAACCTACCTCCTCGGCTTCGCCTGCGGGGTCTCACGACTCCCTCTATCTCCCGCAGGAGTCGAGTGCCTTCCGCTCCAATCAACTCAATGTTTTAACAGAGCTATCCAAATAGCAACAATCTTTACGAAAAGAGCCTTCTTTTTTCTTGACCGCAAATTGTGTGTTTCGTTAAATAATTAAATGTTCGGCGCGCATTTTCGAAAATTGTGTACAAAGGAAAAGTAGCATGATCTCGATGCAATCAATCGGAAAATTTTTATTGACTCTTACGTTACGTAAGACTTTAAAATATGAATGTGGGGAGGAAATGTAATGGGAATGTTCGTAAAGGAAGTAGCCAATTTAGTTGGAATTAGTGTGCGCACACTACATCATTACGATGATATAGGCTTACTTTCTCCAGATCAGACATCAGAAGCGGGTTATCGATTGTATTCAAATGAAAATCTAGAAATGCTGCAGCAAATATTGTTTTTTAAGGAACTTGGATTTCCATTAAAAAAGATTAAAGAAATCATTACAGACCCTACTTTTAACAAAAGAGAAGCTCTAGAGCTTCATAGAGAAATGCTTTTAGATAAGCGAAAAAGACTCGACACGATGATTGCAACACTTAATAAAACCATTAAACATACGAAAGGGGAAATCTTTATGAGTAATAAAGAGAAATTTGAAGGATTTAATTTTAATTCGAATCCATTTGAAGAGGAAGCAAGAAAACGTTATGGAGATCAAGCTATAGATGAGTCTAACAAGAAGATTGGAAGGATGTCACCAACTGAGCAAAAGGAATTAGGTGAGTCAATGAATAATATTTATCGAAAGCTAGCAAATCTTCGTCATGAATCACCTGACACGAAAAAGTCACAAGCAGCAATTGAAGAATGGTATCATCTATTAAATAAAATGGGAAGTTACTCACTAGAAGCTTTTAAAGGGTTAGGGCAGTTGTATGTCGATGATGAAAGATTTACGAAGAACATTGACCAATTCGGAGAGGGATTATCGATTTTTATGTCCAAAGCGATGGCGTTCTATGCTGATAGTAGGATGAAAGAATAAGCCCGCGAAAAGCTAGTGCCTTTCATGGTAATCAACATCGGTGTTTAACAGTGCATTTGAAATAAAAAAGGAAACTGCCATTGGCAATTTCCTAAATGATTTATACTTTATGGACTCTAATAACGAAGTTAGATAAAGAATTTGTAAAGGGTAATGCAATGAGAGAACAAATAATATTAAAAATAACACTTGCATGAGCAAGTTGTAAGTCTAAGGAAGTGGTTAAATGCTCGACAACCAAGGATAAATGAGGGATAAATGGAATGAACAATAATACACCAAATACATTTAACCAAATGTGTGCATAAGCAGTTCTTTTAGCATCGATATTTGCACCAAAGCTTGCAAACAATGCTGTTACACAAGTTCCAATATTAGAACCAAGCATGATTGCAATACCTCCCTCAATAGTTAGGAGATGATTATGTAAAAAACCCATTGCAATTCCGATTACTGCAGAGCTTGAATGAATAAAGGCAGTTAAAATGGAGCCCATTCCAATACCGACAAATGTACTGTTATTGGTATTAAGTAAGATTGTTTCTACTATTGGATAAGAGTACAGAGATGCAGATAATGAAGCAAATCCTTTCATAGCTACAAAAATACTTCCTAACCCTAAAAAAGTTGTACCAAGAGAGAAGAATATTTTCCTAGGTATTAATAGCAAGATAAACCCTAATAATACTATGGGGACAGCTGCATCGCCTATTTCGATCGTCATCAGTTCTGCTGTCACAGTTGTTCCGATATTTGCACCAAGCATGATTCCAATACTTTGTCTAAAAGTAAGGAGTCCAGCAGTGACAAACCCAACGGTAATAACCATTACAGCAGAACTGCTCTGAAGAAGTGCAGTTATAATTGTTCCGACTAACAATCCCTTTATAGGGTTACCAGCAATCTTAACCAGTTGTTCCTTGAGTTTATCACTTGATAATTGAAATAATCCAATTCTCATTACGGATAAGCCAAACATAAAAATAGCAATAAATACACAAAACCAGACAATATCCTTGGACATGGTCTCACCTCTGTATATCATATGGACAAGAGGTGATTGTAAGAACAAAATTACTACTGAAACAAGAAAAATTATAGATATGTCGTGATTTGTAGACAAAATGATTAAAAAATGATGAATAATCTCAAAGAAAGTATTGTCTGACTCTAATATGAGTTGACGCTTTAGTTAACAATATATTATAATGGCAAAAGACATGTTTAGATAAAACATGTGTCTAAATCTTTATCGCACGTGATTGTTCGGAGGGAGGGAAATAGAATGACTAAAACAGTCGTACGTAAAAACGAGTCTATTGAAGATGCTCTACGTCGCTTCAAACGTTCCGTATCAAAAACTGGTACACTTTCTGAGGCAAGAAAGCGTGAATTCTATGAAAAGCCTAGCGTAAAGCGTAAGAAAAAGTCTGAGGCAGCTAGAAAGCGTAAATTCTAATAGAGGGTGTAATAAAAATGAGTCTTCTTGAACGTTTAAATAACGACATGAAACAAGCGATGAAAAGCAAAGAGAAGGAAAAATTAGCCGTCATTCGAATGGTAAAGGCATCACTTCAAAATGAAGCGATCAAGCTTCAAGTAAGTGAACTTTCCGCAGATGACGAATTAACAGTCCTTTCTCGTGAAGTTAAGCAACGCAAAGACTCCCTCCATGAGTTTATAAAAGCTGGTCGAGATGACCTAGTGGATAAATTAAAAGCTGAAATTGTCATACTAGAAGAATATCTTCCGAAGCAATTGACTGAAGAAGAACTATCTGAAATTGTGAAACAAACAATTTTAGAAGTAAATGCTTCTTCCAAAGCAGACATGGGTAAAGTAATGAGTGCTATCATGCCTAAGGTAAAAGGTAAGGCAGATGGTGGTCTCGTGAATCGTTTAGTCCAACAGCATTTATCCTAACACCTTCTTTTTAGAAGGTGTTTTTTATTACATAAAAAAGTGATTTGTTAAAATGTCGAATGTGCGTATAAGGTACCTCTGCTAACTAAAAGATATACTAATAAGGGCTTCACACAAAGGAGGCCAATGAAAGGCAGTAACGCTGAGGAGGCTTACGAACCGAAAATGAAAGCGTATAACTGTAACAGCAATTAACATATTTTTTTGATGCACCAAAAAAAAATAAAAAATGAAACCTTTTACATAATAAATCGTATTACCTACCAAGGAATATTTTTTCCCTGCTATTATGAAAGAAAGGAGGGGAAATTGTTGAGAATACTTAAGGGTGCTATATGGGGGATTTTCTTTTTTACCCTAGTGTCTTCATTACTTGCGAGTCAATTTGTTCAAGCAAAGTCAGTTGAACAGCCTGTCTATATCATACCTGTGCATAACACCGTAGAAAAAGGACTATTAGCCTTTATTAATCGATCCATTGAAGAAGCAGAGGAATTAAATGCAAAAGCCATTATTTTAGATATTAACACTCCTGGTGGGGCTGTTGATGCGGCTTCAGAAATTGCGAAAAGTATCACTGCAACCGAGATCCCTTTAATTGCTTTTGTAAATAAACAAGCGCTTTCTGCAGGAGCATATATTGCATTAAATGCAGATGAAATTTATATGACTCCAGGTTCGACAATGGGAGCAGCTGCTATTATCGATGGAAGTGGTAATGCGGCTGACGAGAAAGCAGCATCTTACTGGCTAGCGGCTATGGAGAGTGCAGCCGAGCAAAATGGCCGTGATCCAATCTATGCAATGGCAATGGCCGATAAAGATATTGAATTACCGGACTTAAATGCCGAAAAAGGAAAACTATTAACACTTACTCCATCTTATGCTCTTCAAGTAAAATATTCTGAGGGTACCGTAAATGATTTAAACGAATTGTTAACGAAGCTCGATCTTGAGAATTATGAAGTTGTGGAAGCTGAAGTAAGTATATCGGAGAATATTGCAAGATTTTTAACACATCCAGTAATTGTACCAATCTTGCTTTCATTAGGAAGCTTAGGACTAGTGTTAGAACTTTATTCACCAGGCTTCGGGATTCCTGGAGCGGTTGGTATTACTGCTTTAATCTTGTTCTTTTACGGACACCTAGTAGCAGGTCTTGCAGGTATGGAAGCAATTATCCTATTTATCGTAGGCTTTATTCTTCTAGTCCTCGAGTTGTTTGTCCCTGGAGGGATACTAGGTATTATAGGAATCGTAGCAGTTTTGACGAGTGTTTTTCTATCTACAGCAAGTTTTGAGATTGCTGCCATTTCAATCTTACTTGCCTTTATTCTATGTATCGCTGCCTCTATTCTACTGATTAAGGTTTTTGGAAAGAACATAAAAGTTTTTGAACGACTTATTTTAAAGGATCGTGCCCGTACTGAAAAAGGTTATGTTTCAAATGTAAACCGATTAGAATTAATAGGATTAGAAGGTATGTCACTTACACCACTGCGACCATCTGGAATCGCTATTGTCGATGAAGAGCAACTTGATGTTGTGACAGAAGGTGGATATATTGGTCAAAACAAACCAATTAAAGTTATAAAAGTAGAAGGTGCAAGGGTTGTTGTTAGAGAAATACTAATGAGTAACTAATTTAAGGAGGAAACAAAATGGAACCAAGTTCATTATTATTGTTATTAGCGATTGCAATTGGATTCATCTTTTTAGTTGTTTTATTAACATTTGTGCCGGTTATGCTATGGATTTCTGCATTGGCGGCGGGGGTAAAAATTAGTATCTTTACATTGATCGGTATGAGATTACGTCGTGTAATTCCAAATCGAATTATTAACCCGTTAATTAAATCATACAAAGCTGGTCTAGATGTGACAATCAATCAGTTAGAAAGCCACTACTTAGCTGGGGGTAATGTTGATCGTGTTGTAAACGCACTTATTGCGGCTCACAGAGCAAATATTGAACTAACATTCGAACGTGCGGCTGCAATTGATTTAGCTGGTCGTGACGTTTTAGAAGCTGTTCAAATGAGTGTAAATCCTAAGGTAATTGAAACACCGTTTATTTCTGGTGTTGCGATGGATGGTATTGAAGTAAAAGCAAAAGCAAGAATTACAGTTCGTGCAAATATTGATCGTCTAGTTGGGGGTGCGGGTGAAGATACGATTATTGCCCGTGTTGGTGAAGGTATTGTAAGTACGATTGGTTCCCAAGTTGACCATAAGAAAGTATTAGAAAACCCAGATATGATTTCTCGTACTGTGTTAAGTAAAGGTTTAGATGCTGGTACTGCATTTGAAATTCTATCTATTGATATTGCTGACATTGATATCGGTAAAAACATCGGAGCAGTTCTTCAAACAGACCAAGCTGAAGCGGATAAGCGAATTGCTCAAGCAAAAGCTGAAGAAAGACGTGCGATGGCAGTTGCAAATGAACAAGAAATGGTTGCACGTGTACAAGAAATGAGAGCAAAAGTTGTTGCTTCTGAAGCCGAAGTACCTCTTGCACTTGCTGAAGCACTACGCTCAGGTAATATGGGTGTTATGGATTATATGAATTTAAAGAACATTATGGCTGATACAGATATGAGAGATTCGATCGGAAAGCTAAACGATGTGAAAGAAGATGAAAATAAATAATAGTCTCTTCCTAAGGGAGGTGCTTTAAATGGGAGAGTTTTTACCTTTACTTGTTGCTGTAGTGATAGGTTTGATCACAACGTTTTCAAGGATGAAAGGGCAAAGCCAAGGTAATTCAGGGAAGCCAATGATGCCTCCGCAATTAGACCCGATGCATCCGAAGCATTTTGAGAATAAAATGCCGCAAAAAACGGAAGTCCCAATGAAAAGCACTTTTGAGCATACAAGTAAACCATCTTTACAAAATGAGACATCTGTTCATAGTTTTGAAAATACACATGTTGCTTCGAAGAGAGTCAATCAACAAGAGGATAAGAAAGTAAATGAACCGATTGTTTCAACTTCTACGCTAAAAAACTTGAATAAAAAGAAATTGATTGAGGGAGTAATCATGGCAGAGGTTCTAGGACCTCCACGTGCACTAAAACCCTTACGATCAAGTCATACAGGAAGACTGCCTAAATAGGCAGTCTTTTTTTTCATATACTCTCAAAAAACTATAGCTAGGTCAATTGTCAAGCACATTACTTACATACTCCAGAAAAAAAGCAGTGATACGTGAGCGCGCTTTAACATAAATATGAGATGAAAGGGGGTCCATTTATGAAGAAATTCAAAACAAAAATGTCAAGATGGCTAACAACAAAGATGGAACTTCCGGCTGATGTGATGATGGACTTACCAAGAATTACAATGATTGGTCAACTACATATATATATAGAAAATCATCGGGGGTTACTTTCGTTTTCGGATACTGAATTAAGACTATTGCTTAAGCAAGGACATCTTTTAATAAAAGGTAATTCATTTGTGATCAAAACGATTTTGCCTGAGGAGATTTTATTAGAAGGGAAAATACAACAAGTTATCTATATAGATCAAGCTTAAATATCTGGGGGGAGCGTTATTTTACTATGAAGAATCAATGGACAATCTTTTTTTCTGGTCATGTAAAAGTAAAAATTGTAGGAAAAGGAATCGAGCGTTTTATTAATCAGTGTGTTCGAGAGAATATTGTAGTTTGGGAAGTGACAAGACTAACAGATTTTTCCATCACATGCTCCCTTCATCTTAAAGATATACATAAGCTAAGAAGAGTTGTAAGAAACAGTAGTTGTAAACTAACGTTTGAAGGAGGGAGAGGACTTCCTTTCCTGTTCCAAAAAGCACTTTATAATATTGGATTCGTCGCAGGGGCAATTAGTTTCATTTTTATTTTATTTATATTATCTAATATGGTTTGGGGTATTGAGATAGAGGGTGCTGAGCCTGAAACAGAATATAAAATCCGTAAAGAATTAGATGCAATTGGAGTTGAAAAAGGAAAGTTTCAATTTGTACTTAAGGATGTTAATGAAATTCAAAAACATTTATCAGAAACCATTAACGCGATAACCTGGGTAGGCGTGGAGTTAAATGGGACGACCTATCATTTTCAAGTTGTCGAAAAGACACAACCAAAAGAACAGGAGTTTTTCAGTCCAAGACACTTAGTAGCTAGAAAAGAAGCCGTCATTTCAAATATGTTTATTGAGGAAGGGCAGGCTGTTGTTACAGTCAATGATTTTGTCAGAAAAGGGGACTTGCTTGTTTCTGGATTTATTGGAAAAGAGGGTCAAACGGAAGTTGTTAGTGCTAGAGGAAAAGTGATGGGAGAAACATGGTGGGATGCCAAAGTAGAGGTACCATTAAAAACAACACTTAATGTGTTAACCGGTAAGACAAAGACAACTCATTATTTTCAGTTATTCAGTTTAAATATTCCATTCTGGGGCTTTGGAAAACACGAGTTTAAACAAGTGGAAACAACATATCAAGAAAAACCATTTTATTTTATAAGTTGGAAACTGCCAATTGGGTATAATAAAAAAATAATTAGAGAAAGTGAAACTGTTGAAAGAACTTACACGAAAGAAGAAGCAATAAAGGTTGGTATAGAAGATGGGCGAAAAGATCTAAAGAAATCATTGAGTGAGGATGCAGTTATTAAAGGTGAAAAGATTTTACAACAATCTGTAGAGAGTGGTAAAGTAAAATTATTACTACTGTACAATGTCATTGAAGAAATATCAGCAGTTCAACCAATCATTCAAGGAGACTGAGGAATGCCAGAACAATTCATAACCATAAACCAGCAATTAGATAATCCTAATGAAGCAATTGCGTTATTCGGAAATCAAGATTCGCACTTGAAAAGAATGGAAGAACTTCTTGGCGTAACGATTGTAACAAGAGGAGAGTCTGTTCTTGTGTCAACTGATTCAGAAAAATACGAGCTTGTAGAAGATATCTTAGCTGGACTACTTCAAGTTATACGTAAAGGGATCTCCATTACAGAAAGAGATGTTATTTACGCTATTCAACTAGCAGAAGAGGGGAAAATTGATGAATTTCTTCATTTATATGATGAGGAAATTACGAAAAATGCACGTGGCAAATCAATTAGAATTAAAACATTAGGTCAAAGGCAGTATATAAATGCAATAAGAAAAAATGATTTAGTGTTTGGTATTGGTCCTGCAGGGACTGGGAAAACGTATCTAGCGGTTGTGATGGCTGTAACAGCATTGAAAAATGGGTTTGTAAAAAAGATCATATTAACAAGACCAGCTGTTGAAGCAGGGGAGAGCCTGGGTTTCTTACCTGGTGATTTAAAAGAAAAGGTTGATCCATACTTAAGACCTTTATATGATGCCTTGCACGATATTCTTGGTCAGGAGCATACACTCAGAATGATCGAAAGAGGAACAATCGAAATTGCCCCCTTAGCTTATATGCGGGGACGAACATTAGATGATGCTTTTGTTATTTTGGATGAAGCACAAAACACAACGGCTGCACAAATGAAGATGTTTTTAACAAGACTAGGCTTTGGTTCGAAGATGGTCATTACAGGTGATGTATCTCAAGTAGACTTACCAAAAGGGATCCAGTCAGGTCTTGCAGTGACTCAAAAAATTTTAAAGGGTGTATCAGGACTCTCATTCATCTATTTAGAACAATCTGATGTAGTTAGACACCCATTAGTCCAAAAAATTATCCAAGCATATGAAGAATTAGACTGATTATTTGAACTCAAAAAAGCCCTTAGTAGGGGCTTTTTTTGTTCAATAGATCGTAACGATACGGATAGATTTCCTCGGATGTATACTATGGATTTGTTTTATTATAAGTTTTATGATGAACATACCGAAAGCACTAGGAAATTAATGGGTTTACATGTTATTCTTGTACTAAAGCAATAAAGGGCGTTAAAGGAGGAAAGCTCCATGACAAACTGGAAGAAAATACTGACTTATTTTGAAGCCTTTAAAAATCAGTACATATTATTAACTGGATTATATATATTATTTGCACTTGTTTTGTTCTTTGCAATGTTCAGTAATATACGTCCTGAAAAGTTAAACTTAGTACGATTTTCAGAAGCCGAAAAGACAATTGTATCGCCTGAATTAATATTAGATGAACACAGTACGTCACTTAAGAAAAACGAGGCGATGGAACTAGTAAGTGATGTGTACTCGTTAAAAAAGGATTATGCTCAAAATCAAATTGATATGATCGACGCTGTGTTTAAAGGTATTTCAGAAGTCGAGGAGAAACTATTAACTCAACTAGAAGCACAGTCTTCTGACACTGAAGAACAAACACTGTCTAAAGAAGACCAACTAGCTCAAATACCAGTTAAGGAAAAGATTGAAATACTGAATACGATTTTGCCAGAAGAAGTGCAAATACATAAAGAAGTATCAAGTGAAGCATTAGGAGCTTTCTTTGCTGCGACTCCTGAGCAACGAGTTGTGGCACGGGATAGCGCTGTAACTGCTGTTAATAATATCATGTCAAAACGCATTGAAATTCCAGAAATTGATGCTGCAAGGCAAAAGGTCGAAAGTGAACTAAGATATGTTAATATCAGTTCAACACTTAAGTCTGCATTAACAGAGCTCTGTAAACTTGCAATAGTACCGAATGTAGTATTTGATAAAGAAGCAACAGAAGCAGCTAGACAAAATGCAAGTGATGAGGTTGAACCAATTTATATTTTACAAGGACAAATTTTAGTAAGAGAAGGCGAAAAAATTACGCAGGAAATATATCGCCAACTAGGTTTAGCGGGTTTATTAAAAGATAAAGACACGAACCTACCTTTCATCGGGTTAGCCATCTTAATATTACTTCTGATTAGCTCTAAATACTTTTATTTTAAAGATACAAAAACAAATGAGTTAAAATATACGACGATCTTTATCCTCATTTGTTCCATTACCATTATATTGATGAAGATTATTAGCTTATTTCCTAAAATCAACTATTCTGATATTGGATATGTCGTACCGATTGCAATGGGAGCTATTCTAATTAAACTATTGATTAATGAACGGATTGCTTTACTTTCCAGTATGATATTTTCTATTTGTGGCAGTATTATCTTTAACGGAGGTATTTCCGGTACATTTAATTTTTCAATTGGCATTTATTTTCTAACTAGCTGTATTGCGGGGATTATTTTCCTTGGAAAACATAATCATCGTTCTAAAATTTTACAAACAGGTCTACTAGTTGGGATCATCAACTTTATTTTAATATCTGCCCTAGTCATGTTGAAAAATAGTGAAATTGTTAGCTTGCAAGCAGTCTCCTATTTCACAATGTCATTATTTTCAGGGATGATTTCAGCGGTGCTAGCGATAGGCTTAATGCCATTTTTTGAAACTGGATTTGGAATTTTATCATCGATGAGATTAATTGAACTCTCAAATCCGAATCATCCTTTGCTGCGAAAAATATTAACGGAAACGCCTGGCACGTATCATCATAGTGTTATGGTTGCTAATTTATCAGATGCTGCTTGTGAAGCAATTGGAGCGAATGGACTATTAGCTCGTGTTGGTTCTTATTATCATGATATTGGTAAGACGAAGAGACCGCGTTTCTTTATTGAAAACCAATTAAACATGGAAAATCCACATGATAAAATTTCGCCACAATTAAGTAAAACCATTATTGTTTCCCATGCAACTGACGGAGCAGAAATGCTAAGACAACACCGTATGCCGAAAGAAATTGTTGATATCGCCGAGCAGCACCATGGAACGACACTATTAAAATATTTTTATCACAAAGCATGTCAAAATAGTGAAAAAGAAGTGATGGAGTCAGAGTTTCGATATGCAGGTCCAAAGGCAAGGTCAAAAGAGGCAGCAGTTATTGGAATTGCTGATAGTGTAGAGGCGGCAGTTCGTTCAATGAATTCACCGTCACCACAAAAAATCGAAAGTATTATTAATAACATTATTAAAGACAGACTTCAAGACGGTCAATTTGATGAATGTGATATTACCATGAAGGAATTAGATACCGTTGCAAAGTCACTATTTGAGACATTACAAGGAATATTCCATTCAAGAATTGAATACCCAGAAGTTACGAAACAGAAGGTGAAAGAAGCATGACATTAATGATTGATTTTATGGATGAGACAAATGATATGAAAGAAGAGGATATTCTATTGCTTGAAAGGCTGCTAGAAGTAGCTGCAAGACTAGAAAAGGTTTATGAAGCCGAGGTTAGCGTTACGTTTGTAGATAATGATCGCATTCAAGAAATAAACAGAGAATATCGTGATAAAGACCAACCTACTGATGTGATTTCCTTTGCAATGGAGGAATTAGGAGAGGGAGAAATTGAAATTATAGGTGACTCTATTCCTAAACATTTAGGTGATATTATTATTTCTATACCAAGAACTATAGAACAAGCAGAAGAATATGGACATTCATTTCATCGAGAATTAGGATTTTTAACTGTCCATGGTTTTCTTCATTTGCTTGGGTATGATCATATGAATGAAGAAGATGAAAAGAAGATGTTTACTCGTCAAGACGAAATATTAGCTGAATTCGGATTAGTAAGATGAACCGTTCTTGGAATCGATTTATTCATAGCTTTAAGTATGCAAGTATGGGGATTATTCATGCTTTAAAAACAGAACAAAACATTCGAATTCACTTGTTGGCAGGGATTATCGTCTTTATACTTGCATTTATCGTAAAAGTATCAGCTATTGAATGGACCATTCTGTTATTACTAATTTCAGGAATAATTGTACTGGAGCTTGTCAACACAGCAATCGAGCGCACAGTTGACCTTGCGACAAATAAAGAGTATCATTTGTTAGCAAAACAAGCTAAGGATCTTGCAGCTGGAGCAGTCCTCGTCTATGCTGTTACCGCTATCATAATAGGACTCATTATTTTTGGTAAGGCCATAATGAAGTATATTAATCCGTTATAAGATCTCACTAGTTTAATTTTTTAAATTTTCTCACTATTTAACGTGAAATTTTGTGCATTTTAAGGTAAAATAAAGGTATGAAAGAAAGGAAGTATTACATGAACAAGGATCAATTAATTACAGCAGCGAAAGAAGCAAGAGAACTAGCATATGTTCCTTACTCAAAGTTCAAAGTTGGTGCAGCCCTTTTAACAAAGGATGGAAAAGTATATAAAGGATGTAATATTGAAAATGCAGCATATAGCATGACAAACTGTGCAGAACGAACTGCCCTTTTTAAAGCAATCTCAGAGGCTGATAAAGACTTTACAGCTATTGCAGTAGTTGCAGACACTGAAAGACCTGTTCCACCTTGTGGTGCATGCAGACAAGTAATTTCTGAGCTTTGTCCGAGTGATATGAAGGTATACTTAACTAACCTGAATGGGATCGTTGAGGAACTGACTGTTGCGGAATTGCTACCTGGTGCATTTTCAGCGGAGGATATGAAGAAATGATAATTGAAGGTTATAAATCTGGGTTTGTCTCTATCATTGGGCGACCAAATGTAGGGAAATCCACCTTTTTAAACAAGGTAATTGGTCAAAAAATTGCCATCATGAGCGATAAGCCACAAACAACGAGAAATAAAATTCAAGGTGTATACACCGAAAATGAAGCTCAAATTGTCTTTATTGATACACCTGGTATTCATAAACCAAAGCATAAGCTTGGCGATTTTATGATGAAAATTGCAACGAACACACTTAGAGAAGTGGATATCATATTGTTTATGGTAAATGTCGAGGAAGGTTTCGGAAGAGGCGACGAGTTTATCATTGAGAAACTAAAAGAAACAAAAACACCGGTATTTTTAATTTTGAATAAGATTGATAAGGTGCATCCAGAGGATCTTCTAACAGTCATTAACGATTACAAGGATCTTTATCCATTTGCAGAAATCATACCTATTTCTGCTTTGCAAGGAAATAACCTTGAGACACTTCTTGGACAAATAAAAAAGTATTTGCCAGAAGGACCACAATATTATCCTGAAAATCAAGTGACAGACCATCCTGAGCGCTTTATTATTACAGAGTTAATTCGCGAAAAGGTTCTTCATCTAACAAGAGAAGAAGTACCTCATTCAATTGCTGTTGTGATGGATTCTCTCGAAAAAAGAGAAGGTGGAAACACAATTTATGTAAGCGCAACAATCATTGTGGAACGTGCTTCTCAAAAGGGAATTATTATCGGCAAGCAAGGATCCATGTTAAAAGAAGTAGGAAAAAGAGCTAGAACCGATATAGAGGCTTTACTCGGTACTAAAGTATTTCTAGAACTATGGGTTAAGGTACAAAAGGATTGGCGTAACCGCTTATCTAATTTACGAGACTTCGGATTTAGAGAAGACGAATACTAAGTAAAATTTTACAAAATTTAATTCACATGAAAACAGGGTAGAAAGGTCATCATAAATGCTAAGGAATTGGATTTAGTAGTTGCTAGTCGAAAATAAGAAAGGTGGGGTTCTTATGTTACATTTTACTTGGAAAGTGTTTAGCGAGACAGGTAACATCGATACGTACCTTCTTTTTAAAGAGCTTGAAAAGGAACATGAAAAAAGAACCGATGAATTTAGTGAAGACCTAGCAGAAATTGATTCTCCAATCTCCTGACCTCTCTCTTTTAGTTTGAAAGGCGGCAGGAATTGCTTCAGAAAGTAGAAGGGATTATAATCAGAACAACAAATTATGGTGAAACAAATAAGATCATTACTTTGTTCACTCGAGAGCTTGGCAAAGTTGGTGTAATGGCAAGAGGAGCGAGAAAGCCAAGCAGTCGATTAGCCTCTGTTTCTCAAATTTTCACGTATGGTTATTTCTTAATTCAAACTGGCTCTGGGCTTGGCACCTTACAGCAAGGTGAGAGCCTATCTAGTATGAAGCATATCAAAGAAGATATTATTTCGACTGCCTACGCTTCCTATCTTGTTGAATTGACGGATAAGGCTGTTGAAGATCGAAAAGTTAATCCATACTTATTCGAATTACTATATCAATCACTTAATTATCTAAATGAAGGCTTGGATACAGAAATTATTACCATGATCTATGAAATTAAAATGTTACAGGTAATTGGACTTTATCCACACTTAACTAGTTGTGTAAGTTGCGGTGTAACAGAAGGGCGATTTTCCTTCTCTATTGGCCAAGGCGGGCTTTTGTGTCATGATTGTAAAAATAATGATACACACCGTATTGATATTTCTCCTGCAACGGTAAGACTTTTACGTTTATTTCACTCTTTCGATTTAAATCGATTAGGCAATATATCTGTAAAAGATGAAACGAAGAAAGAGCTTAAAACTGTCATATCTCGGTTTTATGATGAGTACTCAGGACTTATGTTAAAGTCTAAACGCTTTTTAAATCAGTTAGATTCATTTCAAACTCCATAATAATTATGTACCACTCTTCAAAAATATAACACGTAAAGACAACCCTCGGTTAGATTGTAACCAGAGGGTTTAATTTTTACAGTTTTAGAAAGTATAAAAGTTTGAGTGTATCTTTTGTATTTGTGTATTCTTAATTCAGCTCCAACACCCATCCCACCTGAGGTCAAATATAGTGAAACTCCATCAGCGAATTTCTGATGGTTATTTGAATAAATCGAGGTCTACTGGCGGCGATATGAAGTACTAAATTAATTTACTAGGGCAGTAATTACCGCAGTTAGACCGGGATAATCCGGTGAGAAGTAAAGGGAAGTGCAACTTTTTATTCTCTCCGGAACATTCGCTGTGTCTGAGGCTCTAAGACGTTGCGCCATGAGCTTTTTGTTCCTGAGGTATTTTATCTATTTTTGCCATTATTCAGTTCCAATTATTTTTAATAATAGCCAAGTTTAAACGAAATGATATATAATAATTATAAAAAGTATGTCACAATGGGCTGTTTTTTATAAGGTGGTGGAAACAATCGAACTGAATAAACGTCAAGAACTCATAATACAAATTGTAAAAGATAACGGACCGATCACAGGAGAAAGCATAGCTGATCGCTTGAATTTGACTCGTGCTACTTTAAGACCAGACCTTGCAATTCTTACAATGGCAGGGTATTTAGACGCAAGGCCAAGAGTTGGATATTTTTATACTGGTAAAACAGGATCACAATTACTAACCGAAAAAATAAAAAAAATTAAGGTTAAAGAATATCAATCGATTCCAGTTGTTTGTGATGAAAATGTCTCTGTTTATGATGCGATTTGTACGATGTTTTTAGAAGATGTCGGAACATTATTCGTTGTAAATAAAGATGGCATATTAGTTGGAGTATTATCAAGAAAAGATTTACTACGAGCAAGCCTAGGTAAACAAGAACTTACGAATATTCCAGTGAACATTATTATGACTCGAATGCCGAATATCACAGTTTGCCTAAAAGAAGACTTAATTGTTGATGTTGCAATTAAACTAATTGAAAAGCAAATTGATGCTGTTCCTATCGTAAAAGAGACAGAAAAAGGGTTTGAAGTTGTAGGTAGATTGACAAAGACAAACATTACAAAGGTATTAGTAGACCTCGGAAATGATGAGATGATCTAAAGGATGGAGGGAAGTTATGGGTAAAAGAATTATTTATGTTGTGTCTGACTCTGTAGGAGAGACGGCAGAATTAGTAACAAAGGCAGCCGTTAGTCAATTTCAATCGTTAAATAGTGATTTTCGAAGAATTCCTTTCATCGAAGATAAATCAACTTTAAAAGAAGTTGTTACATTAGCAAAAGTTAATAAAGCAATTATTGTTTTTACTCTTGTTATTCCTGAGCTTAGAGAATATTTAATAGAAGAAGCGAGTAATGAAGGGGTAGAAGCAATCGACATTATCGGTCCATTAATTGATAAAATACAATCGTCAACGGGAATTCAGCCGTTATGTGAACCTGGAAATGTTCGCAAATTAGATGAGGAGTATTTTAGAAAGGTTGAAGCCATTGAGTTCGCTGTTAAATATGATGATGGAAGAGACCCAAGAGGAATCTTAAGAGCGGATATTATTTTAGTTGGTGTTTCAAGAACATCCAAAACACCTCTATCTCAATACCTAGCACATAAACGTTTAAAAGTAGCAAACGTACCAATTGTTCCAGAGGTAGATCCTCCTGAAGAGTTATTTAAGGTACCAGCTTCAAGATGCTTTGGACTAAAAATCAGTCCTGATAAACTAAACGATATACGTAAAGAGAGACTAAAAGCTCTAGGGTTAAACGATCATGCAAGCTATGCGAATATTGAACGAATAAAAGAAGAGCTTCAATATTTTGAAAAAGTTTCATCGAGGATTGGTTGTAAAGTTATTGATGTTTCGAATAAAGCTGTAGAGGAAACGGCAAACGTAATTATAAACATGTATCAATCCAATCATCAAATGTAAACACGCTCATATAACGCGTGTTTTTATTTTTTAACGAAAAGGAATCAATGAAAAAATAAAAAAAACAATAGATTTAAGTACAAACGTATAATATAATATATATTTATGAGAAAAAAGAGTAAAAAGAGGTTTAGACTTAGGGAAATACGAATAAACTAACTGTAGAGCATTTGTCAAGAGGCTATTGTAATATTTAATATAATACGGTGTCTTCTTCAATCAGTATAATATAATGATATTCATTTTCGGTTAATGAGAACACTAAGGTGGACTTCTGTTGTTATATCGCAGGAATTAGGCAAGTTTTTCAGTTTCTCATCATGCTTTCTGAAGTAGTAAAAAGTTTTTGAAAGACTATGACCATCATTTAAAATCACCTTTTGTTTTAAATTATTGTTCGATAAAATTCAGAAAGTTAAAACATCAAATCGTTTGAAGGATTCTGCGGAGGGATGTAGAATAGTGAAATATGACGAAAAAAAGCTATCAAGTATTTGTTGACGCTGATGCGTGTCCTGTAAAAAGTGAAATTCTGCACATTGCAAATACATATCAAGTTGAGGTAACATTTGTCGCCTCATATTCTCATGTAATGACTAATAAAATGGGTGGAAAATGGATATACGTGGACACTGGAAAAGAAGAAGTAGATATGTACATTGTCAATCATAGTAAAAAAATGGACATTGTGATTACACAAGATATAGGTCTTGCAAGTCTTTTACTTCCGAAAAAAATCATCGTCATCTCTCCAAGAGGGAAACAATATCTCGAGAATACAATAGATCTTGCTTTAAACATGAGGTATATCTCTGCTAAGGAAAGGAGAAAAGGACATCATTCCAAAGGTCCAAGTTCTTTTACAGATGCTGACAGGGTGAATTTCTCTTCGAATTTCGAAAAAATTTTGTCGAATCTTGAAGGAGAAACGGACTTCGTATAGAAATAATAACAATGGAGTTGTTAAAGAGTGAATCGAATTTCTGAAGATGTTATCGAAAAGATTCGCAATACAATAGACATTGTAGATGTTGTAAGTGAATATGTTCAATTGAAGAAACAAGGCAGAAATTATTTCGGTCTATGTCCGTTTCACGGTGAGAATTCACCATCTTTTTCTGTGTCAACAGAGAAGCAAATATACCACTGCTTCGGATGTGGAGCAGGCGGAAATGTTTTCTCCTTCTTAATGGAAATTGAAGGATTATCATTTCTTGAGAGTGTTAAACTCGCAGCAAAACGGACGAATGTAGAGCTTCCAGATACTTTAGAAACTCATCAGACGACTAATCAATCGTCTCGCGCGTCCAAAATGATAGAGGCTCATGAACTCTTAAAGAAATTTTACCATCATTTGCTTGTAAACACAAAGGAAGGTGAAAAACCTTTAGAATATCTTATTAATAGAGGAATCACCCGAGAGACCATCGATACATTTGGAATTGGGTATTCACCATCTTCTTGGGATTTTGCGACAAAATTCCTGCAAAAAAGAGGATTTTCATTAGAACTTCTCGAACATGCAGGTATTACGATTCGGAATCATGAGGGAAAGCACTTCGATCGATTTAGAAATCGTGTCATGTTTCCATTATGGGATCTACAAGGTCAGGTAACTGCATTTAGTGGAAGGATTATTGATTCTGGTGAGCCCAAATACTTAAACAGTCCTGAAACAGAAATCTTTCATAAAGGCAAAAATTTATATGGTTTTCATTTAGCTAAATCCCATATTCGAAAAAAGCAACAAGCAATTTTACTTGAAGGCTTTATGGATGTAATCTCTTTACACCGGGCCGAGTTACCTTTTTCAATCGCGACGATGGGAACGGCATTAACGGATGATCAAATAAGAATTATAAGACGTAACGTAGATCACGTTACGGTTTGTTTTGATTCAGATAATGCTGGTATAGTAGCTGCATACAAAGCTTCTTCTCTTTTAAGGGCGGCGGGCTGTGAAGTTAGAGTAGCATTAATGCCAGAAGGACATGACCCTGATGACTATATTAAAAAGTTTGGACCTGAAAAGTTTAGAACAAATGTAATAGGGGCAAGTTTAACATTGATGGCCTTTAAATTACAGTACTTTAAGCGAGGAAGAGATCTTCAAGATGAAGCGGACAGAATCTCGTATATAGATGAGGTTCTTAAAGAAATCTCGGCTTTAAGTAAGCCTGTAGAACGGGATCATTATTTAAGGCAATTGTCTGATGAGTTTTCTATCTCTCTTGATGCGTTAAAATCTCAAGCCTATCAGCAATATAAGCAACAAAAAAAGAGGGATAATGTACCTTCATCAAGAAATAATATATCTACTAGACCAACAATGCAGTCAAAAATGCGGCCTGCATATCAAAATGCAGAACGGTTGCTTCTCGCTCATATGTTGAGGAGTCAAGAAGTTACAGAAAAGGTTCAACAATCCTTACAAGGTTTGTTTAACATAGAGGAACATAGCGCTATTGCGGCTTATCTTTATGCTTTCTATGAGGATGGCCATGCTCCAAGTGTGAATGCTTTTATAAGTCGTGTTGAAGAAAAAGAACTACAGCGAATCATATCTGAGCTTTCTATGCTAAACATCAATGAAGATATCTCGCAACAAGAATTAGCAGATTACATAAAACAGGTGTTGAATTATCCTAAATTGTTAAAGATAAAGGAAAAGGAACAAGAACGAAGAGACGCTGAACGGAAACAAGAATTTGTTCAGGCTGCTCAAATCCAAATGGAAATACTTCAAATGAAAAAAGAACTAAAGTAACTTACTTGTAATTAATCGGAAGGAGGGGATCTTATGGCTGAAAAACCAGCTCACTCTAAAGAAGTAGATACAGAAGAATTAACCCTTGACCAAGTCAAAGAGCAACTAACTGCTCTAGGTAAAAAACGTGGTGTACTTACGTACGAAGAGATTGCAGAAAAGATGTCTGGATTTGATATCGAATCTGATCAAATGGATGAGTACTATGAGTATCTTGGAGAGCAAGGTGTTGAGATTCTTGGTGATGGAGAAGAAGATCCTAATATAAATCAATTATCAAAAGACGAAGAATTTGACTTGAACGACTTAAGTGTTCCTCCAGGTGTCAAAATAAATGACCCTGTGAGAATGTATTTAAAAGAAATTGGCCGAGTAGATCTCCTTTCTGCAGAAGAGGAAATTGAATTAGCAAAGAGAATTCAAAAGGGTGATGAGGAAGCAAAGCGCCGTTTAGCAGAAGCTAACCTTCGTCTTGTTGTAAGTATTGCAAAAAGATACGTAGGCCGAGGTATGTTATTTCTTGACTTAATTCAAGAAGGTAACATGGGACTAATTAAAGCAGTAGAGAAATTTGATTTCGAAAAGGGCTTCAAATTTAGTACGTATGCAACGTGGTGGATTCGTCAAGCGATTACAAGAGCAATTGCTGACCAGGCAAGAACAATTCGTATCCCAGTTCATATGGTTGAAACGATTAATAAATTAATCAGAGTTCAACGTCAATTATTGCAGGATCTTGGGAGAGAACCTACTCCAGAAGAAATTGGAGAAGATATGGATTTAACGCCAGATAAGGTTAGAGAAATCCTAAAGATTGCTCAAGAACCAGTATCTTTAGAAACGCCAATTGGAGAAGAGGATGATTCACATCTAGGTGATTTCATTGAAGACCAGGATGCTACCTCACCATCTGAACATGCTGCTTATGAGCTACTAAAAGAACAACTAGAAGATGTTTTAGATACATTAACAGATCGTGAAGAAAATGTTTTACGTCTTCGATTTGGTTTAGACGACGGTCGCACAAGAACATTAGAAGAAGTAGGGAAAGTGTTCGGTGTTACTCGAGAACGTATTCGTCAAATTGAAGCTAAGGCGCTAAGGAAACTAAGACATCCTAGCCGAAGCAAACGATTAAAAGATTTCTTAGAATAGAATACTATTTACATGAACTAGTTTACTTCTTACAATGAAGTAGGCTAGTTTTTATTTTATGTTGGCTATGTTTCTGATTTGTTGATAACCATAAACAGAGCCTTTATGTAAATTTAAGGGGAAATTATGAACGATATTAGAAAACAGATTATTATTAAAGAAATTGAATATTGGAAGCGAAACCGCCTTCTGCCTGAACAATATTGCAATTATTTACTTACATTATATTCAGAAGGAGAGCATGAAACAAGCGAACGTAATATTAAGCAATTTGAAAAGCTACGTGTGATGAGTCCTATAATATTGCTATTTTTATTACCTGCTTTGTTTCTTTTTATTTATTTTAATGAATTGTCTTTCGGTTTGCAAATCGTTTTGCAGTCCGCAATCGTTTTTTTCGCTGTACTTCTAGCTCTTTACCATTCAAAAAGGAAGAACCAATTATACTTTACGTTTTATACAATCCTTACCCTTTTACTTTTTTTTATTGTAACAATAGACATAATAGAGGCGTTATTTCGTGGTGTACCTTTTCTGATAGAAGGTACAGTTCTGATACACTGTGCTCTTTGGTACGGCGTTGGTAAGAGGTCAAATATAAGGTTACTAGAAATATCAGGTATTATTGGTATCGTATTTTTAATTGCTTCCATACTGTATAAATTATTCAATTCATAATTTACAATAAGTAAAAAAGGTTTCAAATGTTGTGAAAATTCATGTCTTTACCTTATAATAGATAATGTAAACGCATTCATTACTTTCAGGAGGGGAAGACATGAACTTTGATTTAACGGAAGAGCAACGAATATTGCAGAAAATGATTCGTGAATTTGCAAATGAAGAAGTTGCTCCGGGTGCTGAGAAAAGAGATAAAGAAAAGCAGTTCCCGAAAGAAATTTTTGATGAGTTAGGCAAATTAGGTATGATGGGACTGCCGTTTCCAGAAGAGTATGGAGGAGCAGGTGCCGATACGATTAGTTTTGCGATTGTTGTTGAAGAATTAAGTAGAGCCTGTGGATCAACAGGTATTACATATTCAGCTCATATTTCCTTAGGTGGAGCTCCAATTGCAATGTTTGGTACAGAGGAGCAAAAACAAAAGTATTTACCACAGATTTGCTCTGGTGAGTCATTAGGTGCCTTTGGACTAACAGAGCCTAATGCTGGTTCTGATGCAGGTGGTACCCAAACGACTGCTATAGAAAGTGGCTCAGATTTTATTATCAACGGGAATAAATGCTATATAACAAATGCTAGTTATGCAAAATACTTAGCATTAACAGCAATTACAGGTCGAGACGGAGATAAGAAGGAAATTAGTGCTATCATCGTACCGACAAATACTCCAGGTTTCACAGTAATTGATAACTATGAAAAAATGGGACTGCATTCTTCGAATACAACTGAATTAGTACTTGAAGGTGTTACCGTTCCACAAGAAAACCTATTAGGTAAACGTGGAGAAGGATTTAAACAATTTTTGGCTACTCTTGATGGTGGACGAATTGGTATCGGTGCAATGGCAGTTGGTATTGCACAAGCTGCCTACGAAAAAGCATTAGCATATGCACAAGAACGAAAGCAGTTTGGTTCTCCAATTTCAAAGTTTCAGGTTATCTCTTTCAAGTTAGCAGATATGGCTATGAAAATTGAATTAGCTCGAAATATGGTTCACAAAGCTGCGTGGTTAAAAGACCAAGGCAGACCATTCGCGAAAGAAGCGTCTATGTGTAAGCTATATGCTTCCGAAATTTGTATGGAAGTAACGAGTCAAGCAGTTCAGATTCATGGTGGTAATGGATACATGCGTGATTATCACGTAGAACGCTACATGAGAGACGCAAAGCTTCTTGAAATCGGAGAAGGTACCTCTGAAGTTCAACGTATCGTGATCGCACGTGAAATTGGCTGTTAATAATGGATAAACTTCATCTCCGGATGAAGTTTTTTTGTCTATTTCGTGAATTTACGTCGATAGTTGTACTTTAGGTCTTTTACTTCTTACAATTTTCAAGTAAAATAGAGTTTGTTTGTATAAAATAATAGTATAATTGGTCAATTGACTACAAAAGCCATAGGTGGACATAGTACTCATATTAAGAGATAATCACTTTATGGATGCTTGAATTTACATAAGGAGGATAACCAGATGAATCGTAATCCATTAATTCCCTTTGCACTTATTGCATTTTTAGGAATTGGTCTAATGTTTCTATTTTCATTCGTAGGGCTTGATAACGCGGATGAAATGGCAAACCCAGGCGAAAAGAAAGAGGCAGTAGCTTCTACACCAGAAGATTTATATAAGCAAAGCTGCTTAAGCTGTCATGGTGATCAATTACAAGGTGTAGTTGGACCAGCTCTTGCGAACATCGGAAGCCAATATGATGTTGCACATATTGAAGACGTCATCGTAAATGGTCAAGGATCAGGCATGCCTGGAGGTCTTGTAAACGCTGAACAAGCAAAAGCATTGGCTGAATGGTTAGCTGAAAAGAAATAGTTGTCTAAAAGGTTTTTGCTGTTAATGCAAAAGCCTTTTTTATTGTTTAGGAAATTATAAAATCAATCACTTGTGTATAACTATGTGTGGGTCGTTATAATCTAGCTCCAGCGCCCAGCCCGCCTGATGTCAAATAACCCGAAGAGAAGAAAAGGGAAGTACACCCTTTTAATCTCTTCGGAACATTTGCTGTGCCTGAGGCTAAACGGGGCGCTTGCGCCTTTTGTTCTTTTATGTTATATGTTCAAATGATACCGTTAGTTGAAACCATACAGTGAAAGGATTATGATGATTGTAGAGAGATATAGGTGGTGTTTATAAATGAATGAACTAAAATTATCAAAACGATTAGAAACGGTAGCAGAAGCCATTCCATTTGGATCTACTTTAGCAGATATTGGCTCCGATCATGCTTACCTCCCGATATACTGCAAGTTAAATGGAATTGTACGTTTTGCTATTGCTGGAGAGGTAGTAGAAGGTCCGTTTCAAACAGCGAAGAATCAAGTTGAACGTTTAAATTTACAAAATTCAGTTGAAGTTCGTAGAGGTGACGGACTCGAGGTTATACAACCAGGAGAAGTAGAGGTTGTTACAATTTGTGGTATGGGTGGAGCTCTTATTACATCCATTTTAGAAAGTGGTAAACATAAGCTTGATGGCGTAAAACGAATCATCTTACAGCCCAATATAATGGCAATAAATATTCGGAAATGGCTGATTGAGAATAATTGGGCATTACTTCAAGAGTTTATTTTAGAAGAGGATGGTAAGATTTACGAAGTTCTTGTTGCTGAAAAAGGCAATTCAATACACTCCTATACGTCGGGTAACCTTGAGACAGAACTATTGCTTGGTCCATTTCTCATGCAAGATAAAAGTGAAGTGTTTATTAAGAAATGGACATCAGAAAAGAAAAATTGGGAACGTGTCTTATCTGAATTACAAGGAGCAAAATCTTCTGAGGAGGTTCAAGCTAAACAAGAAGAAATAAAAAATCTGATTCGAATTGTTGAGGAGGCAATTTTCTAATATGGTAAAAGTGCCGAATGGTTATGAAGTCATACACATGTTTGAACAGTTTTCTCCATTGAGTCTTGCAATGGAGGATGACCAATTTGGTTTGCAAATTGGTACGCTGAATAAAAAGATACATAATGTAATGGTCACTTTAGACTTGCTAGAAAATGTTGTTGATGAAGCTATTGACAAGAGTATTGATTTAATTATTTCTCATCATCCTCCCATTTTTAGACCAATTAAACATATTCGAACAGATTCAACTTCTGGAAAGATTATAGAAAAGTGTATAAAACATGATATTGCTGTTTATTCCGCTCACTCCAATTTAGATATTACTGTAGGTGGTGTTAATGACCTACTAGCAGAAGCATTAAAATTAAAGGATGTTGAAATCCTTTCGAAAACATATGAAACAAAATTAAAAAAGCTAGTTGTGTTCGTTCCAGTAGCTGATGAAGATAGAGTTCGTGAAGCGTTAGGTAATGCTGGTGCAGGGCATATAGGCAATTACAGCAATTGTACGTTTAATGCTTTAGGCACTGGAACGTTTTTACCTGAGAATGGATCAAATCCTTATATCGGCCACCAAGGTAGGGTAGAAAGAGTGGAAGAGGTTAGGATTGAGACAATCTTCCCAGAGTCGATTCAAAAACAAGTAATTAGAGAAATGCAAAAGGCTCACCCCTACGAAGAAGTTGCTTATGATATTTATCCAGTTGAGAACATTGGTGAAGCTTATGGGTTAGGAAGAATAGGCCATTTAGAGAAATCAATGACGCTTGAAGAGTTTGCAGAATTCGTTAAAACGTCCCTTGATGTTGAGGGAGTTAGAGTTGTTGGCGATGTAAACGCCAAGATACAAAAGGTTGCGGTTCTCGGTGGTGATGGGAACAAGTATATAAAACAAGCTCACTTTAAAGGAGCAGATGTATTTGTAAGTGGTGATATATATTACCATTTAGCACATGATGCAATGGGGCTAGGTTTAAATATAATTGATCCAGGACATCACATCGAGAAAGTAATGATTAAAGGTGTAGCAAAGATTCTTGAGAAAGAGTCGAGCCGTAAAAACTATGATGTAAAAATTCATGAATCAAAAGTAAACACTAATCCTTTTAAATTTATATAACAAAATAGCATCCCGAGGGATGCTATTTTGTTTTTACTTTAGGTAATATTTTGTGAAGGGGAACAGATGGTTTCTTTTCCCACGTAGCTTCATTAGTTGGATCATACTGTTCTAAGAAGTTAATCACTTCTTTCGT
This sequence comes from Bacillus suaedaesalsae, assembly GCF_016890225.1. Lineage (GTDB taxonomy): Bacteria > Bacillota > Bacilli > Bacillales > SA4 > Bacillus_BS > Bacillus_BS suaedaesalsae. The sequence continues at coordinate 60,682 of NZ_JAFELM010000042.1, forward strand.
AATAGGTGTCGGAGTGGAGGCGCCAGCTGTAACGGCAACTGTTTTTACGCCTTCTAACCAATCTAGCTGAAGCTCTGATATATCTGAAATACGATACGCTTTCGTACCTGCAATCTCTACAGAAACTTGAGCGAGGCGATTTGAGTTATTACTTTTTGGGTCGCCTACTACAATTGTTAGTTCTGCTTGTTTAGCCTGTTCTGCAACTGCTTCTTGTCTAACTTGAGTCGCAAGGCAGATTTCCTTATGGACCTCTACATATGGGTACTTAACTTTTACTTTTTCCATAATTGCCTGAACGTCCCATTGACTCATTGTTGTTTGGTTCGTAACAATAATTTTTTCGCTAGTGATGTTTAACTTTTCAACATCCTCAGTTGTTTCGACTAAGTGAACGATTTTAGGTGCAATACCAACTGCCCCTTCTGGCTCGGGATGGCCTTTCTTCCCGATATAAATAAACTCGTATCCTTCTGTCCTCTTATTTCTTATTAAGTCATGTGTTACAGTAACATCAGGACAAGTTGCATCAATTGTAGTAAGTCCTTTTTCTTCTGCGATTTTTCTAACCTCTGGTGATACTCCGTGTGCTGTGAAAATGACGGTGCCTTGATCGACTTGCTTTAGAATCTCTAAGCGATTTGGACCGTCTAACGTAATAATACCTTCTTCTTCAAATGCATCAGTCACATGTTTATTGTGAACAATCATACCAAGAATGTAGATAGGACGAGGTAGATTTTTATCTAAAGCAGCGTTCCTTGCAATGACCATTGCATCGACTACACCATAGCAGTAACCTCTAGGTGCAATTTTGATTACTTCCATCGAATGTCCTCCCCTTATTTAAGACAATACTTTTCTATGACAGTAGGAATTGTTTTCTTATTATTTAATCCTACTTTTATTATATAGTAAGAGAACATAGGTGACAAAAAAGAAAATTGGTATTAAATATATAATCTTGGTTTTGATCTTTGTTTGGTAACTGTAACAAGTTCTTCCTCTTCTTCAGTTGGAACCTCTAGTTCTTCTTCAATTGATTGCACGTCTGTTTCTGTTTCCTCATCATCTGAATTGATTTCCTTATAAAGCTTTATTAAAGTTGGTAAATTCTTAACCATTGGGCCATATTGCTGAACCATCGGGCCAACTTGGTTCGCAACACCCATTACTTTTTGTATATTTGAGAACATTCCAGATGCAGCTTCAGGATTTAACAGATTCTTTAAAAAACCGCCTGAACTGTTTTGAATCGTTTGACCACCAATAATAGGGTTCATCCCCATCCTTGAATTATTTTTAGAGAATAGCTTAGAAAGCAACCCTCCTCCGCCACTGGCACCTCTTTGAGGGAACTGTCTTGGCATCTGTTGGAATGGTCTCGGTCCATAATATGGATTCATCGGTCGCATCGGCATTCTTGGTCCTCTTGGAAACATGTTCATACCTCCTTGTTTTTACTAGTCATTTATACAATATGCGTGTAATCACAGAAAGGTTTGAAAGAATAAGTACAAATAGGCTTCATACATGGAAATATCGTTTATGTTAAACTATAATAAGAAGATGTGTGGCAAGAATGAGATTGTCATAACCATATGAGGTGAAAGAATGAAGAAAAATCAATTTGAGCAATTTGGATTTAAGCCGTTTATTATAGATGCCTTAGTACAATTGCAATTTTACAAGCCAACTGAGATTCAAGAAAGAATTATTCCTTCGATACAACGAGGGGAAAGTGTAATTGGTCAATCACAAACAGGAACAGGAAAAACACATGCGTTCTTACTACCGATTATTAACAAAATTGATCCTGAACGAAACGAGGTTCAAACAGTTATTACGGCACCTACGCGTGAGTTAGCACAACAAATTTATGAGGAAGTTCAGAAGATCATTGCTCATGAACCTAGTATTTCAGCGAAGATATTTATTGGTGGAACAGATAAGCAACGAACCATCGAAAAATTAAAAACACAGCCACACATTGTTGTAGGTACACCAGGGCGTATTAATGACTTAACGAAAGAACAGGCATTATTTGTTTATACAGCCGGTTCACTCGTTGTTGATGAAGCAGACTTAATGCTAGATATGGGCTTTATTCAGGATGTAGATCAAATCAGTGTGAAAATGAAGGAAAATCTTCAATTACTTGTCTTTTCTGCAACGATTCCTGAAAAATTAAAGCCATTCTTAAAAAAGTATATGGAAAATCCAAGATATACGCATGTTCAGCCGAAGCAATTAACGGCGGCTAAAATTGAGCACCATATCATACCATTGAAACACCGAAATAAAATTAAACTATTAGCAGAAATTTGTCAGTCAATTAACCCGTATTTAGCCATCATTTTTACAAACACGAAAAAAATGGCGGACTCGGTTGCTAACGGCTTAGGTGAACACGGAGTGTCAGTTGGAGTTATTCATGGTGATTTGGCGCCTAGAGATCGTAAAAAAATAATGAAGCAAATTAATGATGCAGAGTTTCAATTTGTTGTGGCCACAGATTTAGCAGCCAGAGGAATTGATATTAAGGGTGTTAGCCATGTTATCAACTTTGAGATTCCGTCAGATTTAGATTTTTATGTTCACCGAGTAGGAAGAACTGCACGTGCTGGACTGTCAGGACAAGCTATTACCATTTATGAGCCTTCAGATGAAGATGCTTTAAATAAATTAGAAAAGATGGGCGTTACTTTCTCTCATACTGATATCAGGGGAACAGAATGGGTTGAATTAGGCGCTAGAGATAAAAGAAGAAGCCGTAAAAAAGAACTTTCTGAAGTTGATAAGAAAGCAAAAAGCTTTATTCAAAAACCTAAAAAGGTAAAGCCAGGTTATAAAAAGAAAATGCAATCAGATACTGAAAAATATAAAAAGAGGCTAAAGAGAAAAGATTCTAGATAGGGAGTAGGGGGAAAATATGCTTAAAATTGGTTCTCATGTATCCATGAGTGGAAAAGATATGTTATTAGCTGCAAGCAAGGAAGCAGTTTCCTATGGTGCAAATACATTTATGATCTATACAGGGGCACCTCAGAATACGCGCAGAAAGAAAATAGAAGACTTAAATATTGAAGCTGGACTAGCTCATATGAAGGAGCATGGAATAGACGAGATTGTTGTTCATGCTCCGTACATTATTAACATAGGTAATACACAAAACCCTGATACTTTTGAGCTTGGTGTACGTTTCCTTCGCTCTGAAATTGAACGAACAGCAGCTCTTGGTGCGAAGCAAATCGTTCTTCATCCTGGTGCTCACGTGGGAGCGGGTGCTGATGCCGGCATTAAAAAAATAATTGAAGGATTAAATGAAGTATTAGATCCATCCATTGACGTTCAAATTGCATTAGAAACAATGGCTGGTAAAGGTTCTGAGTGTGGTCGTTCTTTTGAAGAAATCGCACAAATTATGGATGGAGTTACTTATAATGAGAAGTTATCAGTTTGCTTCGATACTTGCCATACACACGATGCTGGTTATAATATCGTGGAGGACTTTGATGGTGTTTTAAACGAGTTTGACAAGATTGTAGGTATTGACCGCATAAAGGTCCTTCATATTAACGACAGTAAAAATGAGCGAGGAGCTAGTAAGGACCGACATGAAAATCTTGGATATGGACATATTGGATTTGATGCATTAAATTACATTGTTCACCATCCATCTTTACTGTCAGTACCGAAAATACTTGAAACTCCTTATGTTGGTGAGGACAAAAATAGCAAGAAACCACCTTACCAAGTTGAAATTGAGATGTTACGAAATAAAGAATTCAAAAATTGGATTGATTAATATTAAAACGAGAGCATGTATTTGCTCTCGTTTTTTTCTACTAATTTGTTCCAGTGAATTGAAGAAATAATTGATTGAGTTCCTTAGCCACAGCAGGACTTGTTATCTTGGCAATTTCCTTTATTAATTTTGCTCGCTCTAACGAATTAAAGATATTCACATTTTTCCCTCGGAGTAACCCAACAACTTTTTCAGCTTGATTAGTTGTAATGGTAATTCCATATTCCTTCGAGTATTTAAGTAAATCTTCCTTTGTAATCCGGTTAATACGTTGGTTGACAATTTGCTCAAGTAATTTCATAATAGCCTCCCTCTAATACTTAACATAGATGTCTTTCATTCAGTAGAGGATCAAAGTTTTTTTCACTGTTATGAAAGTTAAAATACGTTATACTAAACATATATGAGTAAGGTAGGGGGAGGTATTCATTTGAATTTAGCTAACAACGATGTTAGTATTGAAAACCCTGTATTTCTTGAACTGTCCAATGAATTACGTTGGATTATTCACTTCAATGGTTATGTTGTCGAGACAAATGAACATGTCAAAAAAATACTAAATGGTCCAGAGACATTTTATTCCACAATATCAAGATTACATCAAGCAGATGCTTATAGATTTGTATCATCATTAGCAAGTAAAAACGTTGGTGAACAAGTTATACTTCATGAATCAACCTCAAACATCACAATCCCCGTCAAATATCGAGCTAAACTTGTAGATAACTATATTTTTTTAAATGGAACAATCCTATTGCAGCAGGAAGTAAGTAGTGAAAAAGAAGAAGTTCAGCTTATTGAGAAATTTATCTCCAATCACATTGACCTAGCAGTCTTACATCTAACACCTACATACAATATTAAGTACTGTAATAAAAAGTTTTGTGAAATACTACATATTTCAAACGAACCTATAAAGTATAAAGACAAACCGTTAGCGAGTCTTTCGATAAATCCGATACTTTCTAAACTTATAGAACTACTGAGTCATGCCAAAGAGAAAGAAGAGAGCCTTGAATCCTACTACTATGAAGAAGAGAATTTATTTCATATACAAGCCCAATACTTCCCAACTACCAAGAATATATTATTCGTCCTACATGATCGATCTTATCAACAACGATTTGAGAATTTATTAATTTATAAAAGACAAATGGAGACCGTGTCCCAGCTCTCAGCAGGCGTTGCCCATGAATTAAGAAACCCCTTATCTGTTATTAAGGGCTTTATACAGCTATCTTCTATTACAAATGAGTGGACGAAATATTATGGAACAGTTTTATCCGAAATTAACCGGATGAATGATATTATTGATGACTTTTTGTCGGTATCGCGAAAGAAGGGAAAGAGGAATAATACCTTACCACAAGAGGTTCTGGAATCACTTACTTTCCTAATTCGTTCAGAATGTCTATTACATAATATTTCTCTTGAAGTTAGTATTGAGAAAATTGATGAATGTGTCAGCATTAATGAAGCGATGATTAAACAAGTATTACTTAACTTATTAAGAAACTCAATTGATGCATTTGAAAGTCAAGAAGAAAATCGGAACTTTAAGTTAATAGGATACAAAGAGGATCATTCTTATGTAATACAAGTTGTTGATACGGGTCCGGGCATGAGCACAGAAATAGTAAATCAATTAGGAAAACCGTTTTTCACAACGAAAGAAAAAGGAAACGGAATTGGAATACCACTATGTCGGAAGATAATTGAAGATCATGGTGGAGTGATGAAAATTGATAGTAAAGAGGGGGAAGGTACACGATTTCAGTTTACATTGCCATTAGTTACAACTTAAATTTATTTACAATTTATGATTGCTACTGTATACTATGTTGAGTTGAAAATAAATCGTAATGATTCTTATAAAGATGGTGAGTAAATGAAAATGAAAGGAAATGACGAACGTTTAATTGATATTCAAAACCTGTCGTTTCGATATAACCAGCAAAAAGTTCTAGATGATATAAATCTTACTGTGAATAGGGGAGCCTTTTTAGGCTTAGTTGGGCCAAATGGTTCAGGTAAGTCGACGTTATTAAAGTGTTTACTAGGCTTACTAAAGCCAGATGAAGGCTCTATAAAGTTATTTGGGGAAGACATTTCGGTTTTTAATGAATGGTTTAAGATCGGGTATGTATCACAAAAGGCAAATAGCTTTAACTCAGGTTTTCCTGCTACAGTAAATGAAGTTGTCTCAACAGGTCTCGTTTCAAAAGCAGGGCTTTTTAAGAGATTAAGTAAAGATGATAAAGAGAAAATTATTTCTTCTATACAAGCTGTCGGAATGGAGAAATTTCTCAATCGAAACATCGGTGAATTGTCAGGTGGTCAACAGCAACGGGTATTTATTGCAAGAGCATTAGTTAGTGAACCAGAGCTATTAATTCTAGACGAACCGACGGTAGGAATTGATGCTGAAACAGTTCAGAACTTTTATAATATGCTTGGAAAGTTAAATAAGGATAGAGGTATCACGCTAGTTCTCGTCACTCATGATATCGGTACAATTACAGATAAAGTGAGTCATGTTGCCTGTTTAAATCAGCACTTACATTTCCACGGGAATACAGGGGAGTTCTCAGAGCAACAAGATAAGTTATCACAATTCTATGGTCATCATGTCCATGTTTTGGATCATGATCATGGAGGTTGTGAAAAATGTTAACATCATTATTCGAATATGAGTTCATTCAAAATGCATTTATTGCAGGTGTATTAATTGGGATCGTTGCTCCACTTCTTGGAGTGTTTATTGTCGTGAGAAGGCAAGCACTTATTGCTGATGCATTAAGTCACATTACATTAGCAGGTATTGCAGCTAGCTTATTATTAGAGAAAAAATGGTCTGCTTTTACGTTTAATCCTCTTTATATGGGAATGGCGTTTTCAGTAATTGGCTCATTATTTATTGAAAGACTTCGAAAAGTTTATAAACATTATCAGGAACTAGCAATTCCGATAATATTATCTGGTGGAATTGGTCTTGGTGTAATTTTTATTTCGTTAGCAGATGGTTTTAATACAGATCTTTTTAACTATTTATTCGGAAGTGTAAATGCTGTGAGTCGTTCTGATATGTGGACAGTTGTGGTCATTACAGTTGTTGTTGCTGTTGTGATATACGCTATCTATAAAGAACTATTTACATTGTCCTTTGATGAGGAGCATGCAGTGGCTGCTGGGGTAAAAACGAAGGTTGTCAACTTTGTATTTATTGTAATGGTTGCGCTAGTCATTGCTGCTTCAATGAGAGTAGTAGGAATTCTTCTAGTTTCCTCACTTATGACATTACCAGTTGCAGCAAGCATTCGAATTGCCACAGGGTTTAAGCAAACAATTCTGTTTTCAATTTTGTTTGGAGAAACGGCTGTTATTGGCGGATTATTTTTATCGTACTATATGAACTTAGCACCTGGTGGCACGATTGTCATCATTTCCGTTATTTTATTATTAGTGACGATTGTATTGGCTAGGAAGAAAGGTTAAACTTTTTTAACAAAAGTGGAAGGTGAATATCTCATGAGGCTACATGAAGCGATTGAAATAATGAAGGAAAAAGGCTATAAGCATACAGATAAAAGGGAAGAGATGTTAAGAATTTTCTCATCCGTTAATAAATATTTAACAGCAAAGGATATTCTAGAAAATATGAAGGATGATTATCCTGGCTTGAGCTTCGATACGATTTATAGAAATTTGTCCCTCTTTGCAGAGATGGGAATACTAGAGGCAACTGAGTTAGATGGAGAAAAGCACTTCCGTTTTAGCTGTTCAACGAAAGAACACCATCATCATTTTATTTGTATGGATTGTGGTGAAACAAAGGAAGTAAATATTTGTCCGATGGATCGTGTGCCAAATGACTTAAAAGATTACGATATAACGGGGCATAAATTCGAAATTTACGGAAAATGCCCTGAATGTACGATTCAATAATAATAAAAACCAGGCAATCAAATTGTTCTTGCCAATTTGTTTTGCTGGTTTTTTATTTTGGCTGTTTTCGCATACTTTGTTGCTATTTTTACAAAAAAAGAATTTATTTTAGGTCCGTTGATTTCCTCTTCAGGCACACGCTTTCCGCGGGAGGGACGTGAGTGGCCTCGCTCGCCTGCGGGGTCTCACGATTCCCTCTATCTCCCGCAGGAGTCGAGTGCCTTCCGCTCCAATCAACTCATTTTTTAACAGAGCTATACAAATAGCAACAATGTTTGCGAAAAGAGTCTTTATTTTATAGGCTCTGTTAAAGGCTATATATTGATTTGTGGTGGAAGGTGCGAGACACATGCAGGAGTAAGCGTTCGAGTTATCATGAACGAAACTAGCTCCTTACTCGTAACATCGTAGGTTAATTTGGTTAGAATGTTTACTGGTAAAAACAAACCAAATCAGAGCTACATTACGGAAGGAGCTAGTTATTATGAAGGATACCATAAAATATGTAGGTTTAGACGTATCAAAAGAAAAAATTGCAGTTGCGATCGCGGATGAGGGGCGAGAAGAGCCGAGATACTGGGGAGTAATTCCTCACACACCAGAAGCAGTTAGGAAATTAATAAATAAACTTGGAAACACCGAGACTCTTCGAGTCTGTTATGAAGCCGGTCCAACTGGATACCCACTATATAGATTATTACTTTCCCTAGGTGTTCATTGTGATGTGATAGCCCCATCTCTCATACCTAAAAGACCAGGTGAACGTATTAAGACAGATCGTAGAGACTCTATTCGACTGGCTCAGTTATATCGAGCAGGAGAATTAACTAACATCTATGTTCCAAACGAAGAGGATGAAGCTCTCCGTGATCTTGTAAGATGTCGTGAAGATGCAAAAGAAGATGAACTTAGGGCAAGGCACCGTTTGAGTAAATTTTTGCTTCGTAATAACATTAAGCCACCGTCAGGTGTGAACAAATGGACGGTCAAATATCGTAGATGGCTGGATGCATTAAAATTTGAAAGCTCCAAACTACGTGTGGTCTTTCAAGAATATTATCATCAATTGAAAGAGCTAGAACAACGAATTTTAAGACTAGAGGAAGAAATTAGAGTTCAGGCAACGGAGGGCGTACACGCCCCAACCATTCAAGCCTTACAATCACTAAGAGGTGTAGCTCTTATTACTGCGACTAGTCTTGTAGCGGAGATAGGTTCTTTCAAACGTTTCTCATCACCAACACAATTAATGGCCTATATTGGTTTAATACCAAGTGAATACTCAAGTGGTGAAAGAAGAATACAAGGGAGCATCACAAAAACAGGGAATCGTCATGTACGACGCTTATTAGTAGAAGCTGCATGGAGTTATCGTTATCAACCGTCAGTTAAAGGAGAATTGATGAGACGACAAAATGGACAGTCCCCCACTATTCAAGCGATATCCTGGAAAGCACAAAACCGACTTCATAAAAAGTATTACCGATTATTATCAAGAGGAAAAGAAAGTGGAAAAGCAATTACTGCAGTTGCCAGAGAATTAGCTGGTTTTATTTGGGCTATTACACAAGAGGTAGAAGAAGTAAAAAACGCTAGTTTTTGATCTTACAAGTTGTCATGTTACGGTGATATAGGTATTATTGATCCATTTTTTATGTATGGCTTTAATTTCACACGAATAATTTACGAAGAAAGATAGATGATTGAGAACAGGGCTCGAAGGCAAAGAAAAAAACCGGAAAGGAAAACCCACGTGGCCTCCTCTGTGCTATATCTAAATAGATTAACGCACGTGCCGAGTTAGTGGATTAGTCCTTTATACGGAAAGATAAAATGTGAAAACCCACGGATATCAGAGCGTAAACCGCAGTAGAGATTTTTGCCTTCGTGCCGTGTTCTTAACTTCTATTCAAGTCAAAAAAAGGAGAAAGGAACAGATTCCTTCTATAGCTTAATGGAGTCTCTCACTTCTTTGTATGACAGTCAAGGAGACCACTTGACAGACATACAAAGAAGTGAGAAGTGGTCAGTAAGCTAAAGAAGGAGCTATTCTAGCCAGAATGGCTTGCTAACTAACAAAATCAAGAAAAGAAGCCGTAAATAGCTTCTCTTCTTAGAGTTGGTCAAAAGACAATCCAAACCTGGTGAAGAGTGGGAGCCTTGACAGTTTCGTTCATATCAGGAGGCT
>NZ_JAFELM010000043.1 GCF_016890225.1 Bacillus suaedaesalsae
GCTAAGGCCGTTTAATCGTTTTTGGTATCTCTCATGATTATAAAAATGAATGTACTCATTTATCGCAAGAGAAAGATCCTCAAAAGTCTTATATTTATGCAAATAATATTTCTCACATTTTAGTGTTCCAAAAAAGGATTCCATTGGTCCATTATCAATACACCGACCAACTCGTGACATACTTTGTGTCATATTCGCCGCATCTATTTTACGTTTAAATCCTTTAGAGGTGTACTGAAATCCACGGTCACTATGGATAAGTGGTTTTTCCGCAGCTAATAGTACTGTAGCTTGGTCAAGTGTCTTAAATACAAGTTGGTTATTATTAGAATGTCCTAGAACATAACTTATGATTGAACCATCATATAGGTCACGAATCGCACTTAAATAGGCCTTTTTTGATTGACCATACTTAAATTCTGTCACATCCGTAACCCATTTTTCATTTGGTTTTTCCGCGGTAAATTCTCGATTTAATATATTGTCTGCCACATGTTGAGGTGTAGAACGTTTATATTGTTTCCTCTTAATCCTAATGACAGAGCGTAAACCAGCCACTTTCATTAATCGGTAAATTCTTTTATGATTAAGGTTCTCCTCAAACATTCTGTTCATATGAAGCGTCATTTGTCGGTAGCCGAAGGTGTTATCAACCTTTTTATGGAGAATTTTCATCTCTTTAATGATTTCTTCATTCAGTATTTCTCGGGTAGAAGGGGTACGGTTAAGCCACTTATAGTATGCAGAACGTGCAATTTCAGCGATCTCACAAAGTAAACTAATGCTTAAATTCTCATTTTTGTGAAGCTCCTGAATAGCGATATACTTATCCTCAAATCGGATTAGGCTTATTTTCGCCTCCTTTCGATCTCCTCTAACTTTTTTAAGAATAAATTCTCCGCACGTAACCGTTCATTTTCTCTTTCTAACTTTTTCATTTGAAGTTCGATTTTCTCTTCTGGAGTAAGCTTAGCTTCTTCTTTCTTAATACCACGTTTATCTTTTAGTGCTTCATCTCCGCCACTTCATACTTCTTAACCCATTGATAGACTTGTTGATAAGAAACATTATAAGTATTAGCTGCTTCTTGATAATCTTTTCCGCTCCCCAAGCAATCAAGTACAATTTGTATTCGTTCTTCCCAAGTTGTTTTTCTTCCCTTAGTCATAGAGCTCGTCCTTCCTTTTGACGTATCCTTTAAATCTCTATGAGTATTATACTTCTTAATCCACTCGTGGAGGACGGAATGACTTGATATTTCATACTTTTTGACAACCTCAAGTAAAGAGTATTTACCAGACAGATAATCACTAACAGCTAAAAGCTTTATTTCCTTCGAGTACCTTTTCCAAGTTGAGGATTCTTTAAGACCTTCAGAACCAAATGTATCAAAACTATATTTTCATTTCCTGATTGTGAATTCACTAACCTTATACTGTTTAACGATCTCCGCTAAGGTAAATGACCCATCTTCCCATGCTTCTAATACTTTAATTTTAAACTTCGGAGTAAAGGCTCTTTTAGACATAAAAAATACTCCCCTTTAGTAGTCAGATTTTTATTTTTAATCTGTCTACCTAAAGGGGAGCATATCAGATGAGCTTGTCGTTTTTCATTAAAACAATAAATGAAATGCTTGAAGTCCAAAATAAATACCAAAGCCTAGTAAAGAGAGGCCTGAAACTACAGATATAACTTTTAGGACAGAATCTGTTAGAACTTTTCTAAATGTACTTGCAACAGCTGCCATTGTTACATCCCAAAGTAGTAAGCCTAGTATAATTGCAAAGCTGTATAAAATAAGTTGATCATGTTGTAGACTCGATGCGGACTTGGCAAGAATGGATCCATAGATACCGAGCCAAAATAAAATTGTTAACGGATTAGATAACGCCATGAAAAAACCAGTAAAGAACGTTTTAATATGAGAGTCTCCGTTATTTCGATTTGTTGTGTTCAAATTTACAGCACTTACAATGCTCTCAATACCTGTATAAACTAAAACAAAGAAACCAAACAACCATAAAAATGCTTTTACAATAGGAATTTCAATAAAATGCACCATGCCCATGTAAACTGTACACATATATACAATATCTGCAACGACAGAACCAAGTCCAATTAACCATGCATGAAAGAAACCCTGTTTAATTCCTCTGTCTAACTGCGCAGCATTAATGGGGCCAATGGGTGCGGCTAATGATAATCCTAGAAAAATATAACTGAAAAATATGCTCACGTTATACACCACTCCTACAAACACGTTGTAAAATTTAAATACATCTTGTACATTTGTATTCAAGTAGGATAGGTTGTACGACTAATTATTTTTAGTTTTATCTTAAAGGAGGTAACATGATGAAATTGGTATCGTTAAATATTGGCAAACCAAATAAAATTCAATATAAGGAACATTTCTTTACATCAGGTGTAGGAAAACAATATGTAGAGAAAGCCTTCTTAACGAAAAATGGTTTTAAAGACGATGGGGTAGAACAGATTCAATTCCATGGTGGACCAGACCGAGCAGTTCTCCTATACTGTTATGAACATTATAAGCAATGGAAGCAAGAATTTGGAAAGGAGCTTGTTGTCCCAGGTTTTGGTGAGAATCTTACAGTCTCTGGACTTTCTGAAGCAACTGCTCATATTGGAGATGTTTATCAAGTTGGGGATGCGATGATTCAAATAACGCAAGCACGTATTCCGTGCAATACATTATCGAAATACAATGGCTTAGATAAATTGTTAGGTAGATTAGTGGAGACGGGATATACAGGGTTCCTAGGAAGAGTTTTAAAAGAAGGATGGATTATGCAAAACTCACCTATTGTCCTAAAAGAAAGACTACCTCACTCAATGTCTGTACTTAAGTCAAATGAGCTTTATTTCCATGATAAAAATAATGTGAAGGATATAAAGAAACTCCTCGCAATTGAGGAGTTAGCCGATATTTGGAAAGAGAAATTAAAGAGTAGAATACATAACTTAGGTTAACGAATTTCAATATTAGTTTCAATCGAATACTAATTTTCTAGAGCTTGATGAGCCTCTGTTAAGTGACGTAATTGCTCCTGAGCCTGATGTAAACGATGCTGTTGATCTGAGGTAGGGCTTTGCAAATAGGCAAGGTCAATTTTATCTTTTGCAATTAAGAGCTGTTGTAGTGCTTTCTGTCGAAATTCTATATGGGAATTTGACTGTGCACTGTATACAGCTTCTTCTGCATGGTGTAAGGCTTTTAGTGCCTCTTCTGTTATGTTAATATTTTCCATACTTATAGACTCCTTTAATTAATTTTTAAGCTCTGTTAAAGTACATTGTTGATTTTTAGCTATATGTTGATTGTAAGGAAGGTGTGAGACTCCTGTGGGAGCATAGCGACAAGGGCTCCCGTAGCACCAAGGAAAGGGATTGCCGGACGCGGAAATCAACATTATTGTTGAACAGAGCCAATTTTTATAAAATGAATCTGTAAACTTATTTATGGCAGCTAAAATTAGACACAAAACAATTGTTTGGTTAGAATTAATTTGTTCCTTTTGCACTTTTCTCAAAGTATAAAAATACGTTCGTAATCCATTTTGCTATTACACCTCCGATAAAGTACCAAAAAAACAAATGGAAGTATGTTTGCCCGTCTCCAAATCGGAATAGGTCCAAAGAAACGAGGATAGGTTTTAGAACAAAGGAAAAGACCGCTGATACTAGCAATAGCATTATGTAATAATTTTTTTTGTGATTTAATGTCCATTGATAGACAAGCATATATACTACTGGAATTAAAGAAGTATCTAAACCAAAACTAATTGGTAAAAAAGGTATCGCTTTAAAGGGGTATTCCCAATTTCCATGATTTGTTGCATAGCCATCAATGTAAGTTGAAAGAACGTGTACATTATAACCAAAAAAACCAAGGTGAAGTGCTCTACTTCTGTCTATCTTGAATAAGAGGATATTAACGGGATCACCAAGATTCCAACATTCACCCAAAATTGCCAAGTATCAAAAGATGAATAGTTAAACCAATAGACAATCTGCTCATTTGAAAGCTCTACTGACATTCTCTTTATTTTATTTAAATGATCTGCTTGTGATTCATTCATAAACTTACTCCTTATCATTCATTATTATCAATTAGAGTTAGTTTGTTAATAAATGTAAGGTAACATGCGTAGAAAAATGAAATAATCATACAAACTTATAAGGATTAGAAAATACTGAAGCGAATACATGAAAAAAATCATATAATAACACACTAAAAATAAAAAGGTGATAAAAAAATGAATCAAACAAAATTGGACCCCAAGGTCATAGAAATACTAGAAGATAAAATCCAACTCATCCGGACAGAAAAAGGAGCGGTTTATTTAGTAGGACCAATTCGATTACCAGTAAACTTATACGGTGAAACAATCGTGTTTAGCTGGTATTGCTGGTTAAATTGTAATGAGGTTACAGAGAACTTTGAAAATATTATAGAAAAACTTTCTTCAGTAAACTTAGCTGAACTACAGCAATCAAGTGTTTTAGTGTATGGCGATTTCGAATATGAGGAAGATGCAATTATTCGTATGCATTCTATCTGCCATACTGGTGATATTTTTGGAAGTAAACGTTGTGACTGTGGTTATCAGTTAAAGGAATCGATGAAAATGATCGTGGATCATGGAACAGGGGCGTTATTTTACTTAGCAAACCATGAAGGTCGTGGGATTGGATTGTTTAGTAAAGCTATGGCATATGTTCTCCAAGAAAATGGGTATGACACAGTAGATGCAAATGAAAGCTTAGGGTTTGTAGACGATTCAAGAAATTATGAAGATGCAATTTACGTACTAAAAGCTCTTCGTTCTAAGCCTGTTACACTAATGACGAATAATCCTAGAAAGCTGCAAGCACTTAAAGAATCAGGATTACCTGTATCGGGAAGACAAGCAATATGGGGAGATAAATCTGAATTTAATGAAAGATATCTTCAAACAAAAGTACAACGATCTGGTCACTTAGATGACCATACTACTTGTCCTAAAGACTAAAAAAAGGATATTAACTCATGAAAATTGGATTTGATATAGACGACACGTTAATTAACTTAAGAGAACATGCCTTTGAAATATATAAAAGAAAATTAAACATAGATGTTCCAAGTGAACAGTTTTATGAATTGAATAGAGTAGAAATTCATGAACTCTTTGGGTTAACAGATGAACAAGGAAATAATATGTGGAATCGTTCCTTAGAGGAAATTTATTATACGGAATGTCCTCCCTATGATGGGGCGATTGAAACATTAAAGGAATTAATGGCAGAAGGGCATGAAATATATTATATAACGGCTAGACCTAAAGAACATGGTGAGCGGACAAAAGAATGGATGAAAAAGAAAGGCTTTCCGATAGAGGATACCCGGTTTTTCTATGGTATGCAGGATCATGAAAAGGTGAATTTTATAAAAGAATTGCAATTAGATTACTATGTTGATGATAAGCCTGCTATTTTGGAAACATTGAGTCAAGAATCTGTTCAGCCATTGCTAAAGGATCAATCTTATAATCGAAACTATCCAGGTCCACGTATTTTTCATTGGTATGAACTCAAAACATTTTTGAAGAACAAATAGGAACAGGGTGAATTTTTTTACCCTGTTCTCTATTTTCCTTAAGGAATACATGCCCAGAATTGAGCTTGCCTTATCTTCTACTCGTCTGATAATGGATCTTTTAAAGGGTGTAATTCCCCAGAAAATTCGGTTGTTGATATAGATTTTAGTAAATTAGCTGTTGGTATGTTTTGCAGATTCTCCATAACATTTTGGAGTGGATTCTGTTGCGTCACTTGATTTCCGTTTTTCTTAGAACCCCAAGCGGCAATTGAAATAACCAACCCTAACAAAGAAGCCCACATTACCATACTCCTGTTACTTCTCTTTTTTCCGAACAAGCTTAATATAGTGTTAACTGTACGTCTGTTAAAAAGAGTTAGCATCCAATTATTCATCCGATAGCACTTCCTCTATTAGAGTTTTGGGAGGAAAAGAACTTCTCCCGCAACCTTAATATTTACTTGATTTTGAAACATAATGCTGGCAATGTTTTCGTTTCAAGTTTTGATAACTAATTTAGTAAGGCTCTTTTCGTAAAGATTGTTGCTATTTGAATAGCGCTGTTAAATCAACGGACCTAAAAAAATTCTTTTTTTGTAAAAATAACAACAAAGTATGCGAAAACAGCCTTTAGTAATAATTCATGTAGTTTCTAATTTGAGAAATGATATAGCAATAGTAAATTTTACCTTTAGCAAATGGATATTAGGAAATAAAATAATGCAACTTCCAAAGAAGGGACTAGTATAAAAATTTCTCACAGAAAGATTTACCATTTAATACTATATGGTTGTAACTGCAAGGATTCTAAATATCTTGAATAGTAAACTATTTAAGGTCAGGTGTTTTTCTATTTACTAAACGAACATTCATTCGTTAAAATAGAAGGAGGAAATGAGAGAGGATTGGAAATGATGCCATTTGGAAAGCAAACATTGCAAAACATCATTCAAGATTTAAAAGCAAATAAACAAATTGTTCACTGGCATACGATTGAAGCAAGGCAAGCTCAAACTTTACCTATACCCGACTCTATAGATGATAGGTTACACTCTGCACTGAAAAAAAGAGGCATTAAGGAGCTTTATACGCATCAAGTTGAAGCGTACGAAACTATTCAAGCAGGATTAAACTTTGTGGCTGTTACACCAACAGCATCCGGAAAAACACTTTGTTATAACCTTCCTGTCCTTCAATCCATCATTAAAGATCATGACAGTCGTGCACTTTATCTTTTCCCGACAAAGGCGCTTGCTCAAGATCAAAAAAGTGAGCTTAATGAATTAATAGACGAAATTGGTGTGTCGATTAATAGCTATACATATGACGGAGATACTGCACCATCAATAAGACAAAAGGTGAGAAAAGCAGGGCATATTGTGATTACCAATCCTGATATGCTTCATTCAGCAATACTACCACACCATACGAAGTGGGTATCGTTATTTGAGAACTTGAAGTATATCGTCATTGATGAACTGCACATATACCGTGGAGTTTTTGGAAGTCATGTGGCGAATGTAATCCGTAGACTAAAAAGAATATGTGAGTTCTATGGAAGTAATCCACAATTTATTTGTACGTCGGCAACCATTGCCAACCCTAGAGAACTTGCAGAAAACTTAACAGGATGTGGAATGTCATTAATTTCAAATAATGGAGCACCATCTGGACGAAAACATTTTGCTTTCTACAATCCGCCTGTTGTAAATAAACCACTTAACATTCGAAAAAGTGCAACATTAGAAGTGCGAGACATAGCGGGAGAATTTTTGAAAAATAAAATTCAAACGATAGTGTTTGCACGTAGCCGAGTTCGTGTGGAAATTATTCTAACCTACTTACAAGAGCTTGTGAGCCGAGAATTAGGTCCTAAATCTATTCAAGGATACCGCGGTGGCTATTTACCAAAACAACGTAGAGAAATTGAACGCGGGCTACGAAATGGAGAGATTTATGGAGTAGTTAGCACAAATGCACTTGAGCTTGGGGTTGACATTGGTCAATTACAAGTTTGTATTATGACAGGATACCCTGGCACAATTGCAAGTGCGTGGCAACAAGCAGGACGAGCAGGGAGAAGACAAGGAGAAGCCCTAATTATCATGGTCGGTAGCTCAAATCCATTAGATCAATATATCATTCAACATCCTGAATACTTCTTCGAACAAAATCCTGAAACAGCACGAATTAACCCAAATAACTTAGTTATTTTACTTGATCATATAAAGTGTGCAGCCTATGAGTTACCATTTAAACAAGGAGATATGTTCGGTGATGTTGAGTTAGAAGATATTTTAGATTTTCTAACAGAGGAGAGAGTGCTACATCATAAAGCGAATAAATGGTTTTGGATGAATGACAGTTTTCCCGCCCATAATATTAGCCTTCGCTCTGCCTCACAAGAAAATGTTGTAATTATAGATATTTCTGTGACAGGTGCGTCAACGGTCATTGGTGAGATGGATCGTTTTAGTGCAATGACATTATTACATGATGAAGCCATTTATCTTCACCAAGGTACACAATTCCAGGTGGAAAAGCTAGATTGGGAAGAGAAAAAAGCATTTGTAAGAGAAGTAGAAGTAGATTATTATACAGATGCAAATTTAGCCGTACAGTTAAAAGTGCTTGAAATGGATAAGCATCAACAATTGAACAAAATTAGTGTCGGTTATGGAGATGTAATGGTTACGGCTATGGCGACAATCTTTAAAAAGATTAAATTCGAAACACATGATAATATCGGTTCAGGTCCTATCCACCTTCCAGAAGAGGAGCTCCATACGAATGCGGCATGGATATCATTCAGTGGTGATGAGGAAATGACAGAAAAGAAGCTTGAACAAGGATTAGTAGGTATTGCACATGCTATGAAACATATCGTTCCTCTATTGGTCATGTGTGACCCAGCAGATGTGCATATTGTTCCCCAAGTTAAAGCAACACACTCAGGAGAACCAACGGTATATATGTATGACCGTTATCCAGGTGGAATTGGGTTAAGTGAGAAGCTTTATGAAAAAATTGAATTAATCATGAAAGAGGCAGAATCTACGATTACTTCATGTCCTTGCGATTCAGGTTGTCCATCATGTGTAGGATTAGATCTCTTTGAATCAAATACAAAGAAAACTGCATTATCATTGCTAAAATCATTATTAAGCTAAATCAACTGGAGTTAAGTAAAGAGGGAGTAGCATGTCATTAAAATCTAAATTAAATCGAATGAAAAAACATTTAGTTTCTGAAGATATGAAAGCAGAACAAAAGGTCGAGAAGAATATCAGTACTCCGAGTATACCTTTTTTAGACGATTGGAAAGCTTTTGACGCGAAACCTTATTTCTTTGAGAACGAATATATTTTCATTCGAGAAAAAGTATATCCATTAACGACAATGCATGGTCTATATGAATTAGGAGCATTAAACGACACGGTTAAAAAGTGGAATTGCACCAGTTTGGAACATCCTTTATCAATTACTGGTTTGTCAGCTTCTGATTTGTTTTTCTTTGATACAGAAACAACTGGTCTTGGTGGAGGGACAGGTAACACCATTTTCCTATTAGGCTATGCGAGAGTGTACGAAGATCGCATTGTTGTTAAGCAACTATTTTTACCTGGTCCGTCATCTGAAGTTGCTTTATATCACTATTTTCTATCAGACGTTGATTATAATACACTCGTTACGTTTAACGGTAAAGCATTTGATTGGCCTCAAGTTAAAACACGACATACGTTAATACGAGATCACGTACCTAAGCTCCCGCAATTTGGTCATTTTGATTTGCTTCATGCCAGTAGACGATTGTGGAAGACAGAATATGAATCCTTAAAGCTAAGTGTAGTTGAAAAAGAAATTCTAAATATCCATCGAACAAGTGATACACCAGGATTTATGGCTCCAATGATTTATTTTCATTATTTAGAGGACGAAAATCCTGAAGGTGTTTTTGAGATAATGAAACATAACGAAACCGATATTCTTACACTTATTTCGCTTTACGTCCATATTTCCAATAAAGTCCTTGATTTTGGTGGTAAGAATACAAATACTGAACAATATGAAGTTGCGAGATGGTTCGATTCAATAGGTAATCGAGAAGTAGCAAAAAAGAATTACGAAAACTTATTACAAAAAACTGATTCAAATGCTTGGGAAACGAAATCGAATCTTGCAGCCCTCTATAAAAAAGAGCAAAACATGAAACAAGCAGTTGTATTGTGGGATGAACTAGTTAGCGAAGCTGCACCATATAAAATTAGGCTTCATGCAGCAGTAGAACTTGCAAAATTTTTTGAGCATAAGAAGAAGGACATACAACGTGCTATTCACTATACGATGAAAGCAAAAGAAGTCTGGGAAAAAGAAATCAAAGTCAAAGTTCAATATGTTGAAAAATGGGAGATTGAACTCGAAAAACGTTATAATCGTTTGCAAAGAAAAGTGAGAAAAATTTTATAATTATTTCCTAGGGAAGCGCATAAATCCCTATAAATCGCCAAATCAAGCTGTCGAATAAATAAAAAGGATGTAAATTCTAGAAATTGCATGTTGTTTTATGACAAAATTCGATGTAAAATGAACGATTGTTGAAGTATAAACAAAAGGGGATTTCCCGTTTTTTTAAACATCTGTATTCTAGGAGAGAGTAAATTGTGAGGAAAGCATTAGTATTTCTTTTTTTCTTTATGATCTGTTTAACGATTTTCATATTTTCAGAGTTTAAGGAACCATTGCATTTATTTTTTAACTAGGCAATTGTGGAGATTTTGATGATATAGCGGAAAATAGGTATTTTAATTAGTACATGTATACTCCTTCTCTCATAGGCTATTATTGTAAAACTAAAGAGATGAAAGGAGAAATAAGCATGAATTGTAGACCGAATATGATGGCACCAATCGTCCACCCAACGAAGTGTTGCGTTCAACATCATTACCAAACAACAATTGTTCCACACATTCATCCGAGCCATACAACACATGTAAATCATCACATGTATCAGCATAATCACTATTTCCCGCATACAGAATCTGTCGTAAATGAGGTTTCTAACCAACACTTTGTCTCACCAGGTCCAGGACCAATGCCAGGTTTAGGAGCTGTACCAGGTCCAGGCGTAATGCCAAGTCCAGGATTTGGACCGATGCCT
The DNA here is from genome assembly GCF_016890225.1 of Bacillus suaedaesalsae. GTDB lineage: Bacteria > Bacillota > Bacilli > Bacillales > SA4 > Bacillus_BS > Bacillus_BS suaedaesalsae. The sequence continues at coordinate 10,764 of NZ_JAFELM010000043.1, forward strand.
GGAAATATGTTTGGAAGAAAATAATAATTTTCATAACAAGAGCTGGCATTCGTCAGTTCTTGTTGCATTTAAAAGTATCAAAATAAAAATAAAGTGAGGACCTGAAAATGGTGAAAGTACTTGCAATTACAGGATATAAATCGTTTGAGTTAGGTATCTTTCAACAAGACCATTTAGGCATAACTTACATAAAAAAGGCGATTCGAAAACGTCTAGTACCATTAATTGAAGAAGGTTTAGAATGGATTATCATATCAGGTCAAATGGGAACTGAACTTTGGGCAGCAGAGGAAGTATTTGAACTTCAACTACAATACCCTCATATTCAATTAGCAGTGTTAACACCATACCTAGAACAACAATCAAAATGGAATGATAACAATAAGGAAATGTATGAATTAATATTAGAGCAAGCAGATTTTGTAGATAGTATTACAAAACGGCCATACGAAAATCCTGTACAATTAAAGCTCAAAAACCAATATATTGTTCAAAAAAGTGATGCTTTACTAGTCTTTTATGACCAGGAAAAGGAAGGAAGTCCTCTATTTATGGTACAAGAAGCACAAAAGAAAATAGAGCAGGGTAACTATGATATTATTTATATTAACTCATATGATATAGAAGATATCGTAAATGAAGAGCAATTTAACAATATTTTATGGGAATAATCATGCACCATTGTAATTTTTGCTACAAAATAAGTGACCATAGCATTATAATAAATAATATGTATTTTCTTTAAGAGGTTTATATTAATGGCTGCTTTCATTTAGTTTATTGTCCCTTTGATAGGTAATGATATCTACACAGACAATTAATATCTTATATTGGAGAGGAATCTGGCTTCTCTAGGAGTAATGCAACTAGGGTGATCTCTCCTTATAGCACCGCGGATCAACTATACTCACTGGTGTACAATAGACATATTTGCAAAAATAGCCATAATAATAAGATAAAATTGACAATTGTCCCTTTTTTTGAAAAAATATAAAGATGAATGGTAAAGGTCATTGAGGTGAAAGAATATGGTATCTAAATTAAACGCAAAAGATATTTTAGAAAAAGAATTTAAAACCTCCCTTAGAGGGTACAATCAAGAAGAAGTTGATAAGTTTTTAGATCTTGTTATTAAAGATTATGAACTTTTCGCACAAACAATCGAGGAGCTTCAGCAGGAAAATGCTCGTTTAAAGAGACAAGCTGAAGACACTACGAAACGTCCTTCTCCACAACCGACAGGTAATACGAATTTTGATATTCTAAAGAGATTATCAAATTTAGAAAAACATGTATTTGGAAGTAAGTTATTTGATTAATGACTAACTGGCAAATTTACCAACATTTGATGTTGCGATAGACAGCTGTATGTATTATACTAAGTCTTGCTTATCAATTAGCGTTCGGGTAATCGCTGCATGTTTACTACATGTAGAGGAAAGTCCATGCTCGCACAGGCTGAGATGCTTGTAGTGTTCGTGCCTAGTGAATTCATAAGCTAGGGCAGCCAATTATTTGGCTGACGGCAGGGAAAAAGCCTAAGTCCTATGGATATGGCTTGAATACTTTGAAAGTGCCACAGTGACGAAGTCCTACTAGAAATGGTAGGAGTGGAACGAGGTAAACCCCACGAGCGAGAAACCCAAATAATGGTAGGGGAGCGTTCCCTAAGGAATAATGAACGATGGGAACGACAGATCATTCATCTGTAGATAGATGATTACCACCTGAGTACGAGACTTAGTCGGTCGTTTGCAGTACGACGGAACAAAACATGGCTTACAGAACGCTATTGATTGACTCTAACTAGAAGATGTGTAGGCTCTCCAGTAGGAGGGCTTTTTATATTGTGGAAGTATAAACAGCATTATTATGCGTTATGATGATAAGAAACGAAGTAAAAAGGAGCAGTTTATGGGTAAAGTGACGTTAATAGCAACAGCTGCAATGGGGATTGAAGCATTAGTAGCAGACGAAGTAAGAAGTCTTGGCTATGAAAATTGCATTGTTGAAAACGGAAAAGTAACTTTTGAGGCAGATGAAAAAGCAATTTGCAGAGCAAATTTATGGCTTAGAACAGCAGATCGTATCAAAATTAAAATAGGAGAATTTAAAGCTACAACATTTGATGAGCTCTTTGAAAAAACAAAGAAACTTAACTGGGCAGATTACATTCCAAAAGATGCAGAGTTTCCAGTTATCGGTAAATCAGTGAAATCAAAGCTATTTAGTGTTTCAGATTGTCAAAGCATTGTTAAAAGAGCAGTTGTTGAAAGCTTAAAGAATACATATAAACAAACATCATGGTTTGAGGAAACTGGGCCGCTGTATCGAATTGAGGTTGCTCTTTTGAAGGATGTTGCAACTCTTACTATCGATGCCAGTGGTGTAGGTTTACATAAAAGAGGATATCGTGCTGATCAAGGTGAAGCTCCTTTGAAGGAGACATTAGCTGCAACACTAGTGAAACTTACTAACTGGACACCCGATAAACCATTTATAGATCCATTTTGCGGATCTGGTACTATTCCTATTGAGGCAGCGTTAATTGGTCAAAATATTGCCCCAGGCTTTAACCGTGATTTTGCGTCTGAACAGTGGAGTTGGATTGACTCTAAGCTTTGGGACGAAGCACGGGAAGAAGCAGAGGATTTAGCTAAATATGACCAACCACTGAATATTATAGGCTCAGATATTGATCACCGTATGGTTAATATGTCAAAAGACAATGCATTTGAAGCCGGTTTAGGAGATATTATTACATTTAAACAAATGCAAGTAACTGATATTACTTCAAGAGATGAGTATGGCGTTATTATAGGAAATCCGCCTTATGGAGAACGGCTAGGAGAACAGTCAGCAGTTGAAAAAATGTACAAAGATATGGGGAAAGCATTTGCAAAACTTCCTACATGGTCAGTATATATGTTAACGTCCCACCCTGATTTTGAGAAATTATATGGTAAGCCTGCAACGAAAAAACGTAAGCTTTTCAACGGTTTCATTCGAACTGACTATTATCAATTCTGGGGTCCAAGACCACCAAGAAGATAGGAAAATAAATATCAAACTATGAATAGCGTTTTTTTTCACAGCATATACTGTTAACTGTCTCTATTTTTAAGTGGGAGTGAAATCCGTAATATGCACTGTGAACCATTAGATTTTGATAAGATATTAAAGGCTTTAGAAAAGACTTATGAACACCTAAAAACTGAAGAGCTTTCTATTGCAAAACAAAATTGTCTAGAGGCTTTGGCTTATTCTGCTTCAGTTCATCAACGATAGTAAGGGGGATCCCGTATTGGGCCCCTTTTCTTTTATGTAGCCTTTTTCGTAATCATTGTTGCTGCTAATCAAATTTAGGGCATCTACATAATTAATAGAATGAAAAACGAACAAAGAGTTTGAGTATTGGTAAAGTTGGAGGAAGATAAAATGATTGGGCAAAAGCTACCGTTCGAAGTAGGGAAAACTGATAACTTTTTTACTAAACTTAATGAGTGGATTGGTGATGTCTTTTATGACATTTTACCTGACGCTGGATTTGAGTTGCGTGATGAACAAATCTTTATGGCATTTCAACTAGAGAAGTCTTTTCGTGATAAGCAAGTAATATTCGCAGAAGCTGGAGTTGGGACTGGAAAGACCATCGTGTATTTACTTTATGCAATTTGTTATGCGAGGTACATCGGTAAACCGGCCATTATTACTTGTGCAGATGAAACATTAATTGAACAACTAGTAAAAAAGGAAGGAGATATTGCCAAGATTGGAAAGTTTCTTGATGTCACAGTTGACGCACGATTGGCAAAATCACCAAATCAATATTTATGTTTAAAAAAATTGGATGAGAGAATTGCTGCTGCTCCTACTGACAAAGAAGATCGTGTATTTGATGAATTACCGGAATTTGTACATGATCAAGGTGGTATCCAGAAGTTTTATCATTATGGAGATCGAAAGGAATATCCGGATTTCAATGATCAAGAATGGAACCAGATAGCATGGGATCATTTTCAAGATTGTTTTGCTTGTTCAAAACGTCATCGCTGTGGACAAACCTTATCGAGAGATCATTACCGAAAAGCAGTAGATTTAATCATATGCTCACATGACTTTTATATGGAACATGTGTGGACGAGTGAATCGCGAAAGCGTGAAGGACAATTGCCGTTATTACCTGAAGCAAGCTGTGTTGTTTTTGATGAAGGACATTTAGTGGAAATTGCTGCTCAAAAGGCTTTAACATTCCGTGTGAAAGAACGGACGTTAGAAGAGTTACTTACTAGATTATTAGGAAATGACTTACGTGAGGAATTTGCTGAATTAGTAGAAGATGCACTTCAAGATAATGAATGGTTTTTCGAAGAATTAAGAGGAAATAGCACACTTGTAGAAGGCTCAAGTCGTATGCAAATTCAGTTTTCAAAGCAACTTTTAAGTCTTGCGCAAACTCTATATAAAAGAATTGTAGACATAGGAGAAGCACTTGTATTTGAAGGTGAGCTACATACAATTAATCATTACGACCTTCATATTGTAGAAGAACATTTAGATCAACTAGAGCATTCCCTACAATTATTTTTAAAAACAAAAGAAGTTATCTCATGGGTGGAGCTAGATACAGATAGCTATCATCTTGTTATAATGCCAAGAACGGTTCAAGAAGTATTAAATGAAAGAGTGTTTACACAAAAAATTCCTTTTATCTTCTCTTCTGCGACTCTTTCGCAAAATGGCAGCTTTGATTATGTAGCCAACAGCTTAGGAATAAAAAACTATAGCTCATTTACAGTCGAATCACCATTTGATTATGAGGAACAAATGGAGCTTTATTTTAAGTTCGTAGATCAAGATGATTTTGCACAAAAATTCGACAGATCCCTTTCAAGCATTGAAAAATCAAAAGGTCGAACATTAATTCTTTTCAACACGAAAGAAGAATTAGAAGAATTTAAGACACATGCACAACATAAAATCGACTATCCTTTGTTGTTTGAAGGAGATAAAGAGATAAGTGAACTAGTTTCTATGTTCCAAAATGTCGAGGAGTCCATTCTATGTGCTGTGCACTTATGGGAAGGACTAGATATTCCTGGGCCTTCATTATCGAATGTTATATTATGGTCACTACCGTTCCCACCAAACGATCCAGTTTTCCAATCGAAGAGAAAACAAGTTTCTAATTACACATGGGAAGTCGAGGTTCCTTATATGATTCTACGACTAAGACAAGGGATCGGACGTTTAATTAGAACGTCAGAAGACAAAGGTATGATTACAGTTATGCTCCCGAGTGATGTTGATGTAGAGATTTTAAGAACTATTGAGGCGGTTTTACCAACAAAAGCTGTTACTTTATAGAGGACTTTGAAGTGATGTGTAGAAATATAGATGAAAAGGGGGAATTAAAGAGATGAATAAAATAGAAACAGTTGAAAAACAATTCCTTAACCACGTCAAGAAAATGAGTGCATATAGTGAAGCGATAGGATTAATTCATTGGGATATGCGTACAGGTGCACCTAAAAATGGTGTTGAACAGCGTTCAGAGGTACTAGGTGTTCTATCATCTGAAGTATTTGCACTATCGACATCAAAAGAAATGGAGGAGTATTTAGAAGTTTTATCTACTCCTGAATGCCAAGAAAAAATCTCAGAAATAACTCGAAAATCAGTTGAGGAATGTAAAAAGGATTATGAACGCAATAAAAAGATTCCTGCTGAAGAATATAGAGAGTATGTAATCTTACAATCAAAGTCAGAGTCAGTCTGGGAAACTGCAAAAGAGAAAGCCGATTTCTCGCTATTTCAACCATACTTAGAGAAGTTGGTTGAGTACAATAAGAAGTTTATTGAATATTGGGGATACGAAGGAAACAAGTATAACACTTTATTAGATGATTATGAGCCTGGAGTAACTGTTGAAGTGTTAGATCAAGTTTTTGGGCAGCTTAGAGAGAAGATTGTACCGTTAGTTAGTGCAATATCAGAATCAACGCATAAGCCTAAAACTGATTTTCTATTTCAGTCATTTCCAAAGGAACAACAACGAGAATTTAGTTTGGCTGTATTAAAGGAGTTGGGCTACGACTTCGATTCTGGTCGCCTAGACGAAACCGTGCATCCATTCGCGACGGGGTTAAATCCAGGTGATGTTCGTGTTACGACAAAATATGATGAGAATGATTTTAGAAGTGCTGTATTCGGTACAATACACGAATGCGGACATGCCCTTTATGAACAAAACATCTCAAAGGATTTAATTGGAACACCACTGTGTGGCGGTACGTCAATGGGGATACATGAATCTCAATCTTTATTCTACGAAAATTTTGTAGGACGAAACAAACATTTCTGGACAAAAAACTACGAACTGTTTAAGAAATATGCCAAGGGTCAATTTGATGATGTTTCATTAAATGATTTTTATCGGGCTATCAATGAATCAAAGCCGTCGTTAATTCGTATCGAGGCTGATGAGCTTACGTATTCTTTACATGTAATGGTTCGTTATGAGATTGAAAAAGGCCTATTTAATGATGAAATAGAAGTAAAGGATCTGCCTGAATTCTGGAATATGAAAATGGAAGAATACCTAGGTGTTAGGCCGGAGAATGATGCAGAAGGTGTGCTTCAGGATGTTCACTGGTCAGGAGGTTCATTCGGTTATTTCCCATCTTATGCACTAGGTTACATGTATGCAGCACAGATGAAAGAAGCGATGTTGAAGGATCTTCCTAACTTCGATGAACTTTTAGAAGATGGAAATCTAGTTGTTATTAGAGAATGGTTAACTGAGAAGGTTCATCGACATGGTAGCATGAAGAAACCATTAGAAATTCTTCAAGACGTAACAGGTGAAGGGCTAAATGCAGAGTATTTAATCCGTTACTTAGAGAAGAAATACGGTGAAATCTACCAATTATCATAATACAAGAAAAAAGTGGTGCTCTCTGTAGAGTGCCACTTTTTGCTCGTTTAAGATAGTTTTGTTTTTGGGGGAAGAGATCATGTTGCTCCAGTACCTAGCCCCCAAAAATCAATAATCAGAATTGAAGAAAAGGGAACACTAACATTTTCTTTTAACCAGATGGTTTTGCATACTAAAATTGTTCATACAAAAATATAGATTTCAAGTTAAATTTTTGTGTATTTTGTCGAAAAAAATGGTATTATAAAATTGTATAGGTTTATATACCTAAATATTTACTCGAAATTTATTTGTTTAAATAGGAAAAACTGTTTAGTTTTATAAATGATAGATTCACAATGGTGCTACTTACAACATTCCGAGGTGAACAAAGTTGAAGATTGAAAGTGTCATAATATTAGTTAATAAAATGTGCGGTGAATCTAATTATACAAGGGCTCGTGAAATTATTTTTAGAGAATGGGATCGTCTAACTGACTCGAATAATTACAATTTATTAAACAAAAGTGCAAAGGAATTTATTAAGATTATCAAATCTGAAAGAGAAACTGGTTCCTTTAATTCTTTATCTTTATCAGAGAAAAAGATCCTTAATCTATTTAATCAATATGTGAGAGAGCTAAACCTGGACTTTGCGAAACGAATTTATAATGACAATTCACATTTGTTCGAGAAAAAAGCTTCACAAGACTGGTTAAACTCTGAGGCGAAAATCTTCTATGATGCTTGGAAGAGATATAAAAATACTGAATCCAATACAGAACCTAAGAGATCCTCAATTTGATGATCTTTTTTTCTGTCTTCTGATAGATCGTTGTTTTATTTCGAACATGTCTAGAAACAAGTAATTAGTTAGGTTTTGCGTGCATCTCTTCGTCAACGCATGAATATCACAACGATTGGAGATTTAAATGTAATTAAATAAGGTAACTAGCCATAATGTCAGCGAAAAGAGCTTTTTTAGGCTTATTTATGTGAAACTTTCCAATTAATGGTACCGTCAAATCAATTGAACACCATTTCATACACCAGGGGGAAGACAGATGAGAAAAGCAATAATGGCTATTGTATTAGGATTTATATTGTCATTTGGGATAGTTGGAATCCAAAAGGCTGAGGCTTCAACAATTGTTTCAGTGAAAAAAGGTGACACTTTATATTCCATTTCAAACAAATACGGTATGACAGTAGAGGAGTTGAAATTAGCTAATAAACTAACTTCAAACATCATCTATGTTGGAAAAATATTAAAGGTGAAAGATTCAAACGAGATTGTTATAAAAAAGGGTGATACGCTATACTCACTTGCTAAAAAGCATAAAACAACTGTCGCGAAGTTAAAAGAAATGAACAATTTAACATCAAACACAATCTACATTGGTCAACTAGTAAAAGTAAAAACTGAAGTCATTATCAAAATCCGAAAAGGTGATACTCTTTATAGCTTGGCTAATAAATACAATACCTCAGTGCAAGATCTAAAAGTGATGAACAACCTAAAATCTAACACAATTTATATCGGACAAAACCTGAAAGTATCTCAATAACCTTAAAACATAAACAATCCAACTTACAATAGTAAAACACAAACGCTCTAATCTCGTGGTTAGGGTGTTTAACAATGGAACGAACTTTACCACTTTAAAGGAGTGGGGGCCTGTCCCCCACTCCTTTAAAGTGGTAAAATGTTTGGTGAAAATTCAAATTTTATTGTAAGATGGTTATAAATTGGATAGGAGGTTGGTTATGTCAAGGTTAGATGAGATTCTTACATATAATCAAAATTTTGTAGAGGATAAGCACTATGAGAAGTTTCATACAGATAAGTATCCTGATAAGAACATGGTGATTTTAACTTGTATGGATACTAGGCTTGTTGAGTTACTTCCTAAGGCAATGAATATTTCTAATGGGGATGCAAAGGTCATTAAGAATGCTGGAGCATTAGTTTCTCATCCGTTTGGTGGGATCATGCGTAGTATTTTGGTTGCTGTTTATATGCTGAAGGCGAAGGAAGTGTTTGTTGTTGGTCATCATGATTGTGGGATGACAGGCATGCATGCCACTCCACTTTTAGAAAAGGCTATTGAGTCTGGTGTGAGTACAGAAAATATTGATATATTAAAGAATGCTGGAATCAATATTGAATCCTTCCTCCAAGGATTTAGCAGCGTGGAGGAAAGTGTACTAGAGTCAGTTAATATGATTAAGAACCATCCGTTAATGCCGAAAAATACAGTCGTTCATGGTCTGATCATTCATCCAGACACAGGTAAATTAGATGTTGTTATTGATGGAGCAAAGGAGCAATAAACTATGTATTTACCATCATTTGATTTAACAAATAAAATTGCGGTTGTAACAGGTGCAGGTCGTGGAATTGGAAGAGCTATTGCAATCGGACTTGCAGAGGCGGGTGCTGATGTAGCGCTTTTATCAAGAACTGAGGAGGACCTAAAACTGGTTGCCTCTGAAATAGAAAAGCTAGGACGTAAAGTACTTTACATTCCAACTGATGTAACAAGCAGACAGGATGTCCAAAACGCTGTAAATAAAATTAAAATGGAATTTGATACCATTGATATCTTGATTAATAATGCGGGCATGAACATACGATCCAAAGCTTTAGATGTAACAGATGAAGAGTGGCATGCAATCATGGATACTAACTTAAAATCAGCATTTATGATGGCACAAGAAGTTGGTAAAGTGATGAAAGAAAACGGAAAAAATGGTAGAATCATTACCATTTCATCGGTTGCTGGACATGTAGCTTTACGTACAGGAGTCGTCTATGCTGCTACGAAAGCGGCGATTATCCAAATGACAAAAGTATTAGCTCTAGAATGGGGACAATACGGTATAAATGTAAACTCCATCGGCCCTTGGTACTTTAAAACACCATTAACAGAAAAGCTTTTACAGGATGAACAATATGTTAGTGAAATACTGTCTGTTACACCATTAAAACGTGTCGGGGAATTGCCAGAGCTTGTGGGCCCAACTGTTTTTTTATGCTCAGATGCTGCCTCATACATTACAGGTCAAACGCTTTTTGTTGACGGGGGAATGACAATTCAAGGGTTTTAATTAGTGTTAACAAATCCTGTCGGACAATCTTCGAAGTGCCCGACAGGATTAAATTATCATAATGCCCTACTTCTACTTACCTCTAATTAATTTTAATAACCATTTTTGTAAGTCAATTATTCTATAATGGTCAGGTACTTGTTCAGTACCTGCAATAATTATTGGTGCTAGAGAATCAACAGCGTGTAAAGAACCGTGAGCACCACCGCCGATATGAGTAGGTGAACTTTCACCAATAAATTCAAAGCCAGGCTTTGCGTCCACAATTAGGAACCTCCCATCGTGTGAGTTTAAGGCACCATATAATCTTGCAAGACCATCAGGATAGTCTCCATATTGAATCCTTCCCTCGTTATTAACACTTAGATCCAAAATAGTCATATCACCATGCAGATGCCAAGATTGTTCAAATTCATCGGTATATTTTCCTTTTTTCTTAAAGGTTAGTACTGTAGTTTTAGTAGGTGTCATGACATGAATAGTTTCATCTTCCTTCCATGCAACAAATCCGATTCGATTATCATTCATTAATTTCTCTCTAATTGATGTTATAGAAACCACTTGTTTTAGAGCATATATATAAGCCATTCTTTCGTTTGGAGCAAGAATAATTTCGTCGTCCTTTTTGATTCCTTCTAAGTTAGCAATTATAAAATCCTTTAATAAGCTTCTTAAATCTATTAATGCTCTTTGCTTGTCTTCCAATATAGAGGATTGGCTACTATCACCAATAATGACCCATGTAATTTCGTGTAAGGCATCTTCCCAACTTGAAAAGTTGTTAAGTATTTTTTGGAGCTCTTTATCAACTTTAATTATACCGTCGACAGTATGAATGCCTTTATTATGTATGGGTCGATCGTTACCTGGAAAATAAACTAGTGAAAAATTAGGTGTCAAATTTTGTTGGATTAAATAGTTTAGCTCCTCTCTAGAACCTCTATCGCTTATTCCGTAATTATTTAAAAGGGAGTAGTTAGTTGGGTTTACTTTAATCAGTTGTCCAAAAGATAATAACGGAGGGCCAGTTGTACGAAATTCTTTTGGAATTGAAGGGAATTTATATAAGAGCCTAGGTAGTTTTAATGTATGCTCATAATTTCCTCTATAAACGAGTCCGTTAATTGATGCAGACGTTAATCCCACTTTATCTAATTGCTCATATATTGTTAATTCTTCATGGCTTAAGTCTGCATTATTTAATTTATATAGACTATCACTTATGAAATTTGGTATACCAAGTTTAATATTTTCTAAAGCATTATTACCGTAACTGATGAGACGGTTTTCTGAATTGTTGTACCAAATTAATCCTGGAACTTTATGTTGATTAGCGTAAGTACCTGTAATTAACGAACTATCGATCGTTACAGACATAGTGGGGTAGGAACTTATTAATTTAGGATAGTAATTGCTATTTTTTATGAAAAATTTAAGAGCTGGGGCATGTCCAGATTCAATTGCGTTCTTCATCGGGCTTTCCATTAATGAATCAATTACGATTAATACCACTTTTTTTTCTGATAAAGAAGTAGTAATCACGTTAGGATTCGCGGGTTTTTTATCATTATTATTAATCCCAGATGTAAGAATTAGGCTTACACTAATGATGATAGAAATAACGAGTTTAAAGAACATTGGTTTTTTCACCCTCAAATATGAAATTCTTTTTACTTTCTCCCAATTTCAGTGTTTAATTCCACCTTTCCTTATAGATGTATTGATCAGGCTGAATTCAGGTTTAGGAATAGGTAAATGATGGCTATATGATTAGAGATAATCTTCCAAACTGTAAGGTACAAGTCACAATATTTAAGCGAAAACCATACTGTATCATTAGGCAAAAATCCAGTATCTATATGAGGAGATGGTTGAAGGTGGCAAAAATTAAAAACTTCTATGCTGGCTCTAATTCCAGTCAAGGATTTTATTCTCTATATGACCAAGCGATAAAGGACCTTGATCGATTGTATATTTTAAAAGGAGGGCCAGGTACTGGTAAGTCTACATTTATGCGAAAAATAGGCTTAGTCATGATGGACAAAGGATATGACCTGGAGTACCTGCACTGCTCTAGTGACAATAAATCATTAGATGGCATTATAATTCCTGAGTTAAAGGTTGGAATCGTTGACGGTACTGCACCTCATGTGATTGAACCGAAATATCCAGGAGTAGTGGAAAAAGTAGTGGATTTAGGTGCTTACCGTAATGATGCTTTTCTTGCGCAATATAAAAATATCATTATAAGTCTAACAAAAGACATTGAAACAAATTTCAATGCAGCTTACAGCACGATGCAAGAAGCGAAAAAAGTTCATTTAAAACGAGAAGAAATATATTTGAGAGCAATGAGCTTTGACAAAGCCGATCATGTCACTCAGGATTTAATTCGCTCTATTTTTCATATACCATTTACGAAAGAAGAAAATCCAACGGTAACAAAGAAGTTTTTCGGTGCTGCTACTCCTAAGGGAGCCGTGAACTTTATTGATAACATTACAGAAGATGTAACACGAAGATATATAATAAAAGGTAGACCAGGTAGTGGAAAATCAACACTCATGAAGAAAATCGGTGCTTATGCTGAGGCAAATAGTTTATCTGTTGAATATTATCCATGTGCGTTTGATCCAAAAAGTATCGACATGATCATTATCCCTTCATTAAGTGTTGCTGTAATGGATGGTACTGCACCTCATGTAGTAGACCCATATCGTTTAAATGATGTAGTAGTAGATATGTTTACGCTATGTATGGACACCAGTGTAGAAGATGTTCATAGTAATGAAATTGGAGAACTAAACACTTCATACAAAAACAAGATGACATTAGCGACAAATTTCCTAAGTGAAGCAAAGAGGTTACACGATAGATTAGAAGAATTCTATATGCAAGCAATGGATTTTGAAAAAGTTGATATAAAACGAGAAGAAGTGCTTGAGGAAATCCTCTACATCGCAACTGTAAAAAATAATCATAGTAATTAAAATAAAGGCACTGTTAAAGTACAGTCTTGAATTTTAGCTATATGTTGATTGTAGTGAATGGTGCGAGACTCCTGCAGGTGAGACTCATGCAGTAGCATAGTGACGGAGGCTCCCGTAGCACCAAGGAAAACGGGTGCAGCACCGAAAATCAACATTATTGTTTAACAGAGCCAAAATAAAAAACGGCAGAAATTGCCGTTTTTTATTTTTACATACAATGGAATTCTACTTTATATAAGATAAGGAGAAGGTGTTTATGACGAGAAAACAATATGAGGCGAAAGATGGCTCAATTTATACGATTAGACCTGTTCACAAGGAGGATGCTAGAGAAATCGTTCGCGCTGTTCAATCAATTATCGAGGCAGGAATGTATATACAAAAGGAAACAGTCCGTTCGATTAAGGAAGAAGAAGCATTCATTGAAGATATGATGAACAAAGGAAATATGTACAATACAGTAATATGGAAAGGGAAAATCGTAGGGATAGCACGAGTGATGAAGGGTGATTTATCCATGAAAGAGCATACTGGTGTATTTCGAACATGGATTATCGACGAAGCGCAGGGCTTAGGAATTGGAAATGCTATTATGCAATCAACACTAGAGTGGGGGAGAAAAGCAGGAATACATAAGATTTGGCTAACTGTGTTTGCCTCTAACGAAGGTGCACATTACCTTTACAAAAAATATGGTTTTGTAGAAGAAGGAATTCAGAAGGGGCAAGTGAAAATTAATAATCGATTAGATGATGAAATTTTTATGGCGTATTTCTTTTGAATTTCCAAATTTTAAGTAGTGTTGTAGTATTGAAATTGAGTTATAATAAATTTGCACAACAACTTATAAATTCTCCAAAAAACGTTTGCTTCCCAACTAGGGAAGCTTTTTTTATGCCGTTATTATGGTAAATAATGAATAGTCTGATTGTATTTGGAAAAAAGTAATGGTAGTGAAACAGAAAAAAGGTGGGATGGTATGCCTAAAATAGCTTCTGTCGGTGTTTGTATTCCACCGAACCATTTAACTCAAGAGACAACGATGGAATTTGCTGCTGAGCTCTTCCAGCAATCATTCAAAGATCTTCCACGATTACTAAAGGTGTTTGAAAACGCTGAAATTCAGAGTAGAAACCTTGCTGAAGATATAACATGGTTTAGGCAAGACCATACGTTTGAGGAGAAAAATAACACGTATATCAAACATGCCGTTGAATTCGGAATGAAAGCGATAATAAATTGTTTACATAATCAAGCATTTTTACCAAAAAACATACCATACAAGGAAATAGATGCTATTTTTTTCATTTCTACAACAGGAATATCGACTCCAAGTATCGAAGCGAAAATTATGAATCATTTACCATTTTCTCCTCACACAAAACGAATACCAATATGGGGATTAGGCTGCGCGGGTGGCGCAGCGGGTTTATCTCGTGCATACGAGTATTGTTTAGCTTATCCAAAGGCAAAGGTGTTAGTAGTCTCCGTTGAACTATGTAGTCTCACTTTTCAACGAAATGACCGATCAAAAAGTAATTTAGTGGGAACCTCATTATTTTCTGATGGGGTTGCTGCGGTACTTGTAATTGGTGACTCAGCTGCAATGAAGCAAAATGAGGTAACAAAAGCATTTCCTTCAATTGTTGATACACAATCAACTTTAATGCCTAATTCAGAAGAGGTGATGGGTTGGGATATAAAAAATGAAGGATTGTTTGTAATTTTTTCAAAAGATATACCATCAATCATAAAATCGTGGTTAAAACCAAATGTAGAAAAATTCCTCGAAAAACACCAATTAAAATTAGCGGATATTCAGCATTTTATTGCTCATCCTGGTGGAAAAAAAGTAATTGAGGCATACGAGGAATCCCTAGGTTTCGGCAAAGAGAAAACAAAGATTTCACAAAAGATTCTCAGGGAGCACGGAAACATGTCATCTGCTACGGTTTATTATGTGCTAGAAGAATTCATGAAGCAAAATATTCCGAAAAATGAATTTGGATTAATTGCTGCATTAGGACCAGGTTTTAGTTCTGAGTTGTTGCTCGTAAGGTGGGTGGGGTAACATGTTATTCATACTATTTGTTTCGATTATTGTGCTTCAAAGGGTTTTGGAGCTTTATATTGCACGAAAAAATGAAAAGTGGATGAAAGGACAAGGAGGAGTCGAATATGGACAAGAACATTATCCAATCATGGTTACAATGCATATCATGTTCTTTGTTGCATTACTTGTAGAAGTGCTTGTCCTAAATAAGCAACTATCCTCGTGGTGGCCGGTATTACTTTCATTATTTTTCGTTACCCAGGCAATCCGTATTTGGGCATTATCTTCATTAGGGAAGTATTGGAACACGAAAATTATCGTTTTACCAAATACATCCATAGTAAAGAAAGGTCCATACAAATACTTCAGGCATCCTAACTATACAATTGTTGCTCTTGAGATATTAGTGATTCCGATGCTGTTCGAGGCATTTTGGACTGCAGTTATCTTTACGATTTTAAATGTTCTCATGCTTTCTGTCCGTATCCCTCTAGAAGAGAAGGCTTTAATGAGTGTAACAGATTACACAGAGCAGTTTAAAGAGATCTCCAGATTTCCAACACCTTTAAAGAAATCGTAAAAAGGCTAGATAAACTAGCCTTTTTTCTTATTGTACGACCTATTTTTTATAGGAAATTATGCAGGAATACAGTAGAATATAGAATAGAAAACGTTTTAATGGATAGTAAAAAGGAGATATGCACGTCATGAGTCATAAGATAGCAGCCGGAGAACAAAGACTTACGGAAGACAATTTGCTCACAAACTTAACTGGTGTTTATTCTGTAATTGAAAAATCAGGGGATAGTGAGCAATCTAGGAAAATGAAACAGCTGATAAAAAAACTGTATGATCGAGAATATAGCATCGGTTTTTGCGGGCACTTCTCTGCAGGGAAGTCCAGTATGATTAATGAACTTGCAGGTAGTGATATTTTGCCTTCAAGCCCCATTCCAACAAGTGCGAATTTAGTAAAAGTTCGTTCAGGTGAGAAAATAGCACGTGTGTATATGTTTAACGGTGAGGTTGTGGAATTTCCTGCACCTTACGACATAGATGAAGTAAAGAAGTTTTGTATGGATGGCGGGGAAGTGGAATGGATTGAAATTGGTACGAATTCTTCGTTCATTCCTAATGGAGTAACTATACTTGATACACCAGGTATCGATTCAGTTGATGACGCCCATCGTGTAGCAACTGAATCTGCCCTACACTTAGCAGACATTATCTTTTATATGATGGACTACAATCATGTTCAATCTGAAGTGAGTTTTCATTTTACAAAAAAGCTTCAAGAAATGGATAAACCACTTTATTTAATTATTAATCAGATTGATAAGCATCAAGAGTCAGAGCTTCCGTTTGAACAATTCAAAGCTGGAGTTCAACAAGCGTTTCATGACTGGGGTGTAGAACCAAATGATATTTTCTACACGAGTATTAGAGAAAAAAATCATGAGCAAAATCAATTGTCTGATTTAAAATCATATCTTTCACTTGTGTGGGAAAAGAAAGAGGATGCTCTTCTACAAGGGATCGTAAATGCATCTAAAAACGTTATTGATGATCATATTGAGTTTATGAAAGATCAAGATCATGATTCGTTTGAAAAGTGGGAGAAAGAATTATCAAGCATAGATCGTGAGGATAGAAATAACATCTTATACAAGATCCAACAAATGGAACAAGAAAAATCAATAGCTAGTCAACTTTCTGAGAAAGCATATGAGTGGTTTCAAGGAGAATTGAATAAAGTACTTGATAATGCTTATATTATGCCATTTCAAACACGTGAATTAGCAAAAGGCTTTATGGAATCAGAACAGCCGGATTTCAAAGTAGGATTACTGTTTTCTAAGCAAAAAACGGAAAAAGAAAAAGCAGATAGGTTGCAAGCCTTCCATTCTGACCTTCTTGAAAAGGTACAGTCGCAAATTGATTGGCATGTTAAGGAATTACTGTCTAAGTTCACTAAGAAATATAGTTTATCGGAAACAGAAGCAAATGAATTGTATGATTTAAACGTTACCATTTCACCAGATGATATTAGAAATTTAGTGAAAAAAGGTGCTCAAGTAACAGGAGATAGTGTGCTAAATTTCACGAATGATGTTGCAGCCGAGTGTAAACGTAAATACCGTAACGCTGCGACAATTCAAATAGAATCTTGGCTGCCTATTCTGAAAGTTCAAAGCCAATCCAAGATTACATTATTAACGAAAGAAATAGAACATGTTCAGAAATATAGAGCAGCTCTAACTGAACTGAAGATGTTAGAAACTAAATTAAATGAGACTAGAGAAAGTTTACTAGATTGTTTGGTAAACGGACCATCAAAAAACATTACTGAAGTGAAGAACCTACTACTTGAATCTTTTAAAGATGAAAAAAAATCAATTTCAAACGATGTAATTACTGCTAAACCTGTAGTAGAAGTAGAAGAAGTAGTTACAGAGAAAACAGCGATTCCAACTGAAGAACCCGTGAAAGCCAAAGATTCCGATTATAGTACAGGTGAAATGATAACTAAAATCGAATCAGTTGTCGATTCTCTTCAAGAGGTTAGAGGGTTACAAACTGTCATTAAGGAATTATCTGAAAAGGCAACTCGACTAAAAAATCAATCCTTTACAGTAGCGTTATTTGGTGCATTTAGTGCAGGTAAATCTTCATTTGCGAATGCATTAATTGGGGAGAAATTACTACCAGTTTCACCAAATCCAACGACTGCTACGATTAATAAAATTAAACCAGTAACAAATGAATACAGACACGGTACTGTTCGAGTGCAGGTGAAGGAAGAAAAACAAATGGAAAAAGATCTAGCCTTCTCACTCAAGTTCTTTGATAAGGATTTCACAACCATTTCTGACTCATTGCTGCAAATTCAAGAAATATTGAAGCTTGAACAGATTGAGCCGCGTCAGAAACCACATTATAGCTTTTTAAATGCTGTTCTATACGGATTTGATGAAGTGAAAGATAACTTTGGTCAGTTACTATATGTAGGACTAAAAGAATTTGAAGACTATGTAGCCAAAGAGGAGAAATCTTGTTTTGTTGAATGGATTGAAGTGTATTATGACTGTGATTTTACAAGACAAGGAATTACCCTAGTAGACACTCCAGGCGCTGACTCCATTAATGCTCGCCATACTGGTGTAGCGTTTGAGTATATTAAGAATGCAGATGCAATTCTCTTTGTAACGTATTACAATCATGCCTTTTCCAAAGCTGACCGGGAGTTTTTAATACAGCTTGGACGTGTCAAAGATGCGTTTGAGCTAGATAAAATGTTCTTTATGATTAATGCGGCAGATCTTGCTTCATCACTAGATGAACTTGAAATTGTTCAAAACTATGTAAGTAGTCAGCTGTTAGCATACGGTATTAGAAATCCGAGACTATATCCAATCTCTAGCTTACTAGCATTACAAGAAAAGCAAGGGCTTAACATTGAACAACAAAGTGTGATGAATAGTTCAGGGATATCAAAGTTTGAGATAGCATTTAAAGACTTTATTCACCACGAGTTAACAGAATTAACCGTAACATCAGCAAGATTAGATCTTCATAGAGTAAAAAATGTTATTAGAGAATATATGGAAACAGCTCTAATAGGAAATGAAGAAAAAGAACACCGTAAACTGAAACTTGCTGAAGCACAAAGCAAAATTAATGAAATAATTTCAAGTATCCAGACAGAATCACATTTGCGTGCAATCCATAAAGAAGTAAAAGAGTTATTGTATTATGTTAAACAACGTGTGTTCTTACGTTTTTCTGATATGTTCAATGAATCCTTCCATCCGTCTGTTTTAAAAGATGAAGAAAAGAATATAAAAAGAGCATTAAACAATAGTCTTGATGAACTTCTTGAGTTTGTAGCGTTTGATTTAATTCAGGAACTTCGTGCAACGAGTGTACGAGTAGAAGGCTTTGTGAAAAAGCAATTAAAGTCTGTCCACAACCAAGCAAATGTGGACATTCAAAACATTCAACAAACCTTACAACTCACATATAAAGATCCTTCAAGAATAGATCTCTTGCCGTTCGAAAACATGGCGGAGCAACTATCAAAGGATATGTTCCAAAAGGAAATATCGTCCTTTAAAAACGCAAAAACCTTCTTTGAAAAGGGCGGGAAAAAGCAAATGAGAGATGAACTTGAAAAGCTATTACAAGAGCCTGTTTCATCGTACCTCATGAACAATGAAGAAAATATGGCTGAATATTATGCATCTAATTTCATTAGACAACTAGAAGATTGGAAAGAACGTGCAGAAGTTGAAATGGAGAATTATTTTGATGGTATGCTTGAAGTGTTATCTGAAAAAATTGACGTGGAACAGTTAAAGAAGATAGAAGCAAATGTAACAGAAATGATAAAGTAGGGAGACTGTCATGAGCAATCATCCATTTCATGCTTGTGCAACATGTATTCACTATACGGTAGATAAAACAGATAAAGGCGTAAGCTTTCGATGTTCACGATTAGGATTTGCAACAAACCCAAAATATCAGTTCAATTGCTGGACGCCAAAAGAGAATGTAGTACAATTAATGAAAAAAAGAGGGTTTGAGAAGGAAGGAGATTTCAATGTCAGTTCATAAGGAAATATCAGCTCACTCATCTAAACAACATGAGCTAGTAAAACAATTTTTAATGTTAGAGGGACAACGAGAGAGGTTCATTGATGATGCCGTATCGTTATGCCTTGAAGGAAAAGAGTTTTCAACTGAAAGTATAAATAAAGTAACTCTTCAAATTAATGAGTTAGCAAAACAAGGTATTATCCCAGTGCGAAAATTGGTTACAGAACATATGGTTCAGGAGTATGCAACGAAATTAAAAGGAAACCGTTAATGAGTAATATCAAGTCATTTGAATGGGTACTAGAAAATATTGATAATCCAAACGTAAGAATATTTGATTGTCGATTTCAGTTACATGACCCGGCAGCAGGAGCGAAGTTGTATACAGAAGAACACCTCCCTAATGCTTTTTATATGGACTTAGAAAAAGACTTATCGAGTGAAATTCAAGAGCATGGTGGGAGGCATCCGCTTCCTGATATACAAAAACTAACTGAAAAGCTTTCAAGGTTAGGTGTAGATGATTTGGTAACGGTCGTTGCCTATGACGACCAAAATGGGGCGATGGCCTCCAGGTTATGGTGGCTAATGAAGTACTTAGGGCATGAAGATGTGTTTGTTTTGAACGGAAATTTTAGTTCTTGGAAAGAGCAAGGACTACCTTTAGATACAGCTATTTCAGCTATTAAGCGAAGGAATTTCCATCCTTCTATACAAAAACATATTGTGGCTTCAGTAGAGGATGTAAAAGCGAAGTTAGATAATCCCCAAACCATTCTAATTGATTCGAGAGAACCTAATCGCTATCTTGGGATTGAAGAGCCAATTGATAAAATTTCTGGCCATATTCCAGGTGCTGTGAACTATTTTTGGCAAGAGTCATTTGAGAATGGATTATGGAAGAACCAAGCGCATTTAGAAAAGCGATTTCAAAACATACCAAAAGACAAAGAAGTAATTGTATATTGTGGATCGGGTGTTACAGCTTGTCCTAATATCCTCTCACTAAAAGAAGCGGGTTATGAGAATGTGTTGCTTTATGCAGGTAGCTGGAGTGATTGGATAACATATTCGGATAACCCAATTTCTTCTAAATAGTCCTTTTCCTAATGGAGAAGGGCTTTTTCTATTTCTCTGGTCAACATAAAAACGAAAAAGCTACAAATACTATCTATGGTTTATAACATTCTTAGAAAAGGAGTGATGAAGATGGGAAGAACGAAAAACGCTAATGCCAATGCTCAACGCAATGATAATGTAAAAAAGGGAAATTCTCCAGAATTTCAATCCTATGCGGAAGTAGAAGCAGAGAAAGCAGGAATGAAGAAAAAGAAGTAACAATTTCCTCCTACGGTGTTAGTTTGCATACATAACGGCAGTTGTGGGAGTCATTGTTATAAAACCGACCCTGTCTTATGTTGACAGGGTATTTTTATATAAGCTGTATTTTAACTATCTATGTCAATTTTAAGGCAATAGCGGAGGTGTAGTGGGAGGTATTTGACTCCTAGCGAAGATTTAAAGCACAATTAACGAAAAATAAGTACATGAAAAGGAAATCAACATCATTGATTTACAAAACATAATATAAAAAAATAAAGTGTTCTCTTTATTTGGAAAAATCTGATAAGATGTATGAAAGAACCTAAAAAGGAGAACAACTTATGTCAAGTTATACAATTACAACGAAAAAGAAGCAATTTGATTTATCCAAATTCCTCATTATGACAAGCATTATCCTAGTATTTTCATGCATTTTTTTACCTTTTGTTGTGATTTATACATATCAGGATATTTTTATAAGTAACCACATTAATGGATGGTTTTTTACAACACCAAATTCAAATTATGCAATATTTGCCGGGTCTTTATTTTGGTTTGCTATTGTCATGATTTTGTATTTAATTTATAGAAATAGGATGTTGTTAAAGGGAAAGAAAGTAAAGCATTTATTATTTTTAATACTTGCATTTCCTGGGGCAATTGCCATTATCCTTTCATTAAATCATTATTTTTATTTAGATAACCAAGGTATACATTACAATGAATTTTGGGGTGTTGGGACTGAGACATTTAAATGGCAAGATGTCACTCATGCTGAGCAACTTCAAGTTGTTAGAAATGGTGTTATGGTTGAAGGTGATCTTGTCTTTACTTACCAAAATGGAGAAGTCTTTCATATGCCTGTAACGAAGGATGTTCAACTAAATAAACGACGCATCTATACAGAGTTAAGAAAAGTGAATGTAGAAGTAAAGCGAACCCTACCAGATTCAAGTGAGGTAACAAAATAGCTTTCATTAGTTCTATTGGTGTGTGTGCAAACAACTAAGCCCTATTTCTTTCTATTTTTCAATGGATTTATGCATAGAAATAATACCGTATTTGAATTTATATGAAGTCTCTATGTCTTGTTTAGTAGTAACTCTTCAGAGAAACTATGATTATTTTATTAGCCAATAACTAACAATCATCCAATTTTCATACTATGTTATAATAGACATGCAAAAGTGAAAAGGGGTGTAAATGTGGCAGAGACAAATAAAAAAATGCTACTTGTAGATGGGATGGCATTATTGTTCAGAGCGTTTTATGCAACTGCGGTGAGCAATTATTTTATGATAAATAGTAAGGGTATGCCTACAAATGGCGTACATGGATTTATTAAGCATTTATTTACGGCAATTGACCACTTTAATCCGAGTCATGTAATTTGTTGTTGGGATATGGGAAGTAAAACGTTTAGAAACGAAGAATTCCCTGAATACAAAGCAAATCGTGGTGAAGCACCGGTTGAATTAATCCCTCAGTTTGATTTAGTTAAGGAAGTAGTGGATTCATTAGATATTCCTAATATAGGGCTGGTTGGTTATGAAGCAGATGACTGTATTGGTACTATCGCAAAGAAATATAGTGGGGATTATGACATCACAATAGTAACGGGAGATCGAGATATTCTTCAGTTATTGGATGAACATATTTCTGTAGCAATTGTACGTAATGGTTTTGGGAATTATGAGGTGTACAAGCCTGAAAGGTTGTTTGAAGAGAAAGGCATTACACCAGACCAAATGATTGATCTTAAAGCACTGATGGGTGATCCGAGTGATAACTATCCAGGAGTGAAAGGGATTGGCGAAAAGACAGCGTTGAAGTTGTTAATTGAGTACGGAACGATTGAAGGAATACTTGAGAATTTACCAAAGTTAACAAAATCACAACGTGCTAAAATTGAAGATAGTATCGAGATGTTACATCTTTCACATCGATTAGCTCGTATTCATTGTGAGGTACCTATTGAGTGTAATCTAGAGGAAGCAATTTTTAATGTGAATAAAGATCGAGCCCTTTTGACATTTAAAGAGCTTGAATTTAAAGGGCTAGATCGACTTTTAGGTTAATAAATAGGAATGGGGAATCCCCATTCCTATTTTGTATTTGATCGTTTTGCAGCATTTTCTAATTTAGTTTTTGGATCTGGAGTATGTTCATCCTGCGCATAGCCTTGTGGGTTAATTCCTTGTGCCTTTTGGCCACGATTATGTTTATGTGTCATTGAAGCTTCACCTCCATTAATAGTGTTTGAAGAGGAAACAACATTTATGTAAAGAACGAATAGTTTATTCCCTCAACTTAAAGAATAAGATTGAGGTGATATTATGAACAAGGGTATTATTACAGCGATTGCAACAATAGGGTTAGCCCAGTTTTTAAAAATACCAATAAAACAAGCTAAAACAGGTGTCTGGGATTGGGGTACCTTTAATGATTCAGGTGGTATGCCAAGCTCCCATTCTGCTGGTGTTACATCATTAGCTACGTATGTCGCACTAGATCGCGGGGTTTCTACCATTGACTTTGCCCTTGCATCCATTTTTGGGATGATTGTCATGTATGATGCTCAAGGGGTTAGACGTCAGGCAGGGGAACTTACTATTGCAGTAAATGAAATAGACGAAGAAGTTGAAAGGCTTCAAGGACAAGAAGATCATCATTATCATGATAACAAGGAAAAAAGGTTAAAAGAAATGCTTGGCCATCAACCGGAAGAAGTAATCGCTGGTGCACTTTTAGGGGTGGTCACAGGAACAATCGCACATTTCCTTACAAATAAATAATGGTAAATGTGCCAAATATTTTGTATGATAGAAATAGATAAAGTTTGTCGAAATTAGGGGAGAAGTGTCAGTTGCAGTGAAAAAAACAGTGAATGACTATGTTGAATTTTTAATGGAAAAAGGATTTGTTTTTGGGGAAGAGGCGTTAGGTTTCATTTCGTTTGGACAAATGTATGCTGGTGCTAGTGATGAACAAGTCATCCATGCCATTGAGATAACGTTAAAGGCTCAGCTCCAATTTGATGGAAGTTATTTTGTAGCCCTCTTAGAACAACTAAAAAGCGAAGGAATTACTTCGAAAAAGCAGGCTTTTCAATATGCACAAAATAAAGGTATAATTAGCGTTTAAAATGTAGAAAACCCACTAAAATTTAGTGGGTTTTCTTTTTAAGCAGATTTCACGTTTTGCAAGGTTTTATCCTTTTTTTTGTGAGTAGGTAACTCGGAGAAGATCATCCCCATAAAGATAAGCAAGCACCCAATAATTGCAAAGACACTTAACCGTTCATCTGCCCAATAATAGGCTGTAATTGCTGCGAAAACTGGCTCCATCGCAAATATTAGGGCTACTCTTGTAGGAGTTGTATATTGCTGTAATTTTGTTTGAGCAAAAAAAGCAACCGCAGTAGCTAAAACAGCCGTTACAAATAATGCGATCAAAACATCTTTTTGAAGGATGATATCTTGATTAAATACTACCTTCCAGTCCTCAAAAATAAATGCTCCAATAGAGGAGAAGATTGCGACACCTGTTATTTGTGTAATCGTCAAGAGCATGCTTGGGAAATCATTTGTATACTTTCCGGTTAAAATGATATGCATCGCAAAGGCAATCGCACATCCTAAAACGAGTACATCACCTTTGTTTAATAAAAAGGAGTCACCAAATGATAATAAAAATAAACCAGCAACTGCAACAAGTGAACCAATTACAGCAATTGCGCGAGGCTTTTGCTTTAATATAAAAAAGCCAAGTAAAGGAACTAATACAACACTTAACCCAGTAATAAAGCCTGCTTTAGAGGATGTTGTGTATAGTAGTCCCATCGTCTGAAGTGCATAGCCTGAAAATAAGCAAGCTGCGATAAATAACCCCGAGATGAATAATTTTTTATTGATCTTTTTTACCTGATCTCGATTAAACAATATAAACCAAATTAATAAGAGAAATGCTGCAAATAAAAAACGAACTGCATTAAATGTGAACGGTTCTAAAAAAGAGATTGCTTGTTGTACAAGAACAAACGTTGCACCCCAAATAAACGCTACAAATAGTAAAATAATATCAGCAAGAAGACGCTTTTTCATAGTTGTTCCTTTCGAGGGTTCAGTTTTTTCGAATAGCTTCTCTAGCAAGTTTATCCGCCACCGGATTTTGTGAACTTGGAATCCACTTTATAAAAAATAAGTCAAATTGTTTGGATAACTCTAATGCTTTTTCTAAAAGTGGTAGATACTGTTTGTTTTTTACATATTCTTTTTCCATTGCTTGGTCTACTAATTGTGAGTCAGTACGAAATGAAACAATACTTAGTTTCTTTTCTATACATATCTCTAAAGCCTTTATTAGTGAATAATACTCAGCTTCATGATTAGACATAGTTCCAAGAGGGATTGAATGCTGTTCAACAATTCCATTGCCTTTAATAAAGATGCCCGCTCCAGATGGACCTGGATTGCCACTACTTGCGCCATCAATATACACTTCTATCAAGAGCAATCCTCCTTTAAATTTCTATGAAACATACTATATCATTGTTTCAACATAACGAGAAGTGGAATGTTTCTTTATTTCTATCCTAATATATAAGTATGTATAAGCGATAAAAACTAAGGGAAAATGAAGATATCGATAAATTGGAGGCTGAACGAAAGTGAAAGTTTGGATTGAATGGAAATATAAAACCGCTAAAAACTTAGTTACTACTCTTACATCAGAAGTCATGTCTGCAAAACAAGCATTGCTTTTGGCTAATGACTTTTTGAAAACAGGTAGAACAAAGGAAGTTGTATTTTATGATGAGCAGCATACGATGTGGACGAAAAAGGAATTCGAAAAGCTTTTAGAGGAAATCGTAGAAGAACCAAATGATATTGAAGTGTTTTTTGACGGAGGTTACGATGTAGATACTAAGCAAGCTGGAATTGGTGTTGTCATTTACTATACGAGAAATAATCAAAACTTTAGAATAAGAGAGAACGTATTTATAGATCAGCTGGGCTCTAAT
Organism: Bacillus suaedaesalsae; assembly: GCF_016890225.1. Lineage (GTDB taxonomy): Bacteria > Bacillota > Bacilli > Bacillales > SA4 > Bacillus_BS > Bacillus_BS suaedaesalsae. Next base: position 36,776 of record NZ_JAFELM010000043.1, read on the forward strand.
AACGAAGCAGAGTATGCAGCTTTTTGGCAAGCTGTTTTACGTTTGGAGGAACTAGGAGTTCATAATATGCCTGTACAATTTAAAGGTGACTCCCAAGTTGTATTAAATCAATTATCGGGTGAATGGCCATGCTTTGAGGACGAATTTAATGTCTGGTTAGATCGTATTGAAGAAAAAGTGAAACAATTAGGAATTAGACCAACTTACACTCCAATATCGAGAAAAGAAAACAAAGAAGCGGATCAATTAGCGTCGCAAGCTTTACAAGGAACAATGGTTTCTAGTCACCTAAATCTCTCAGAATAAGGGGGAAATTAATTGAGGCAAAGTCGAGTAATTCACGAAGTAAGTGAACTCTTAGATCATTATTGTGAACAATGCTTTGTAAATACGTACTTTAAAAAAGAATTCGGTAAAAGATATGCCCAAAGGTTTTGTATCAAGGAATGTACGGTAGGAGAAAAGTTGAAGGAATATGGAAAAATCCTTTCATATAGAAATTGAAAGAGGCTGACTCAAAAGGTTGTTAAATAAAGGCCTTTCAGAGTCAGCATTTTTGTTTTCGTAGTTATTGTAATAAATTAGGTATTCTGTAGTGATGGCTTGATTCTATCAATAAGGACAATTTGTTTTGAATTGTTTGTTTTAGTAATACTTTTTGTAGATAATCTATTATCTATTACATAGTGTAATGAAGCGTAAGACACTTGACTCCTGCGGGAGGAAGAGAAAAGGTTGAGACCCCGCAGGCGAAGCCAAGGAGGCTCAACTTTCTCCCCGCGGAAAGCAAGTGTCTGGAGCGAAATGGAACGGACATCATTTTAAAATTAACATTCCATTACCAAGTAGAAATAAAACGAGGCTACCCAAAAGTCATCTATTCATGACTTTTGGGACAGCCTCTTATTGTTGTGCTTCAGTAAGCTGTTGTTCACATTGTTGAAGGAGCGATTCTTGGCGTGCGAGAAATTCACCATCAACACCTGTCTCATCATTTCTAACTGAGTTTAATTGTGTTCTTGCATCTTGAATAGCTGACGACGCATCTTGTATAAGCTCTGGGTCCATACTCATTGTTGCTGACCCTACCATTTTTTGTGCTGCTGCTACGCTCATTTCAACTTGTTTTAAATCGTTAAACGGTTCTGACATCGGTCATTCTCCTTTCACATTATCAACTATAGATTCACCGAAAAAAGAAGAACTATACATGAAGAAAAACTGTATAAAATCCCGGAATACTCTCCTTATTATGCTCATATATTGAAGAAAATTATAGTTGGGAGAGTGTACGAATGTATCGTACCAATATAGACGGACAAAAAGTTGTAATTCGCTTCACACAAACTCAACAAAGCTTCGATTATCATATTGTGGACGAAGCAATTAAATCAATACTTCAACTACAAAGTAAAATCCTCCTATATAAAAAACAGTGCATAGCCACAATTATAGATTCATTTGGATATGTAGTCTCATACGTGCAAGATGGGGAAATACTAGATATTCAAATTCAAAATATTATCCCATTTGATAATGTGTTTAATAAATAAGGCTATTTTCGAAATAATGTGAAACACAACTTCTTTGACGAACGGGTTGCACCGATACCTAACCAGAGTTTCTATATTTTTTTGAAAAAAATAATCTATGCAAGAACACCATAATTAACAGCATCCTGAACAATTAGATCCATCGGAGTTATTTTTGTTAAACTACCATGATAATTCTCTAAGTTAACTTTCAATTTCATACTAAACTCTTCTGAAGATAGAATAGTGACTAATTGGTGTTCAAATGATACTAAATTGTCATTAAAAGGCAATATTGTTATAAGACCATGTTCTAGTAGTGCATCGACATTGATTTTTTCTTGGCCAGGTAAATGAGTATAAATAAATATAGGCTTTCGTTTCATTAAACATTCACTTACGGTAATCCCTCCAGGTTTTGTTAAAACAGCATCCATTGAATCATATAACGTGTTTAACTGTTTTTTACATGAAATATAACGATAAGGGCAAATCCTTGGATGATCTTGCTTTACTAAACGTTTATAAAGCTTTTCGTTACTGCCGCATAATACGTGATATTGTATGTGCCCATCACGTTGAACATTTCCTAATATACGGTCTAATTTTCCTACTCCTAAACTACCCCCTGTTAAAAGGACTTGAAATTTCGTTTTATCTTTCATTACTCTAGAATCAAAATGAAATTCTTCATGCACGGGAATACCTGTCGAATAAATTGATTCCGGATTAACACCTTTCGTTAATAAATATTGTTTCATAGATGGTAGTGATATAAAATGTGCATCAACAGCTGTTGTTCCCCAAATGTGATGGATAAAGTAATCTGTGTATACATTGATAAGCTTTGCGTTACATATCCCTTGTTTTTTAAGTTTACAAATTAAATATGAAGGTAAAGCGTGTGAACAAACAATATGGGTTGGATTTTGTTCTTGTATTAACTTTTTCATGGAGCGTAAAAATAGAACCTCATATAACTTGAACTCTTTAGTTTCGTCTAAAGATTCATATACTGATTTTTTGTACAACCAATGATACATATTTGGAAAGTAATCGATCCATTTTATATATATCGTTGAAATAAGGGGCTCCATTTTTTTATAGGTATAACTTAATATATCAACCTTTTCCCATTTCACGAAGTTATACTCCTCATTTAATTGATGAGTCATCGTTGTAACAACTTGATGGTGACCTGATGGTATTTGTAAAAATGGTAAAAATAATACCTTTAACATTTTATTCTCCTCATTGTTGTGTTGTATTTATTATAGTATGAGGAGAGATTGAGACTTTCATGTACTAAAACACCCTTAATTTTCCAAAATAATATTGTAGTCAAAAGGTGAAGAATATTATTGTGAATATGTAAATAAAGGGGAATTGAACGTGGGGAATATGGTAAGGAGTTGGTTGCTACTTCTATGGGTTTTACTTGATCCGATATATTATTCCTTTACCCGGCTATCATATATCCAAGATCAAAAATCTAACATCTTTAGAGTGAGAATAACTAGATATAAAGGCAGAGAAGCGTTACTTTCAGACGGAATTACAATTAAAAAAAATGATATGTTGATTAAAATCCATTTACATAATGCGAGATTGTTAAATGATTTAGATAAAGTGACTTGCGATGTAACGAGGGGAAGATTTGTTTTTAAAAGGGTGTTAGAATCATTACCTGGTTTAGCCAGTTATATTGAACTTCACCCTAGGCGTGATGAGATAAAAGGTATTATTGGAATCACTACATTGCATAAAGGATGTAGACGTTTAGGATTTGAGACTTATGATATAAAAAACCGCTATTATCGTACGTTAAAACAAATCCCATTTCTAGTAATTAGTGTACTCTCATCTAAAAACTTCTCAAAAATCCAAAAGCAACAACCAAAATACTTATTTATGTCAACCGAATCACTTACTAGTCGTTATAAAGTCAACTAACAACAACTACCACTATTCAACACGTCTCCTGTTTACTATACTTGAGAAAGTAAACAAGGAGGGGAACAATAGTGGTTTATTTACTTATTAGCTTCCTATTACTTTTCATTCTAGCAACCTATGGTTTTAGAAAAGGAAACCAAAATACATCGGATATCTCCGTTCAATATATACAGATAACGAACAACGATCAACAACCTGCTACTCCAAAATCTCTTTCAATTCTTCATTTATCCGATCTACATCTTGAAAATATCTCAATATCACCACAAGAATTGTATAATAAGGTAGTGAATGAAAAAATAGACCTTATCGCTCTTACAGGAGATTTTCTAGATCGAAAGAGAACGATAGCAAAGTTAAAACCATATTTAGAAGTATTAGAAAGACTACGTCCAACGTACGGCACATATGCGGTATTTGGAAATCATGATTACGTACTAAGTAGAGAGCCGTTTAACCGTTTAACACGAATGTTAGAAGAACATGGTTGTCAAACCCTTCGCAATGAAAGTGTAATTATTCAAACAAAACAAGGCCCCATTAATATTATTGGTATTGATGACTTTAGTACAGGAAGAAGTGACCTAGAAGAATCGTACGAAAATGTGGGTGCAGGATACAAACTCGTCTTAACGCACGATCCTAATATCGTTATGCATATGAAAGATTATTATTTCGATTATTTGTTGGCTGGTCATTTCCATGGAGGGCAAATCTGCTATCCAAAGCCATATCATTTAGTGAAAATGGGGAAATTAGTAAAACTTAATATGGTCAAAGGATTACACTATTTTCATAACAAACCATTTTATATTAGTGAAGGTTTAGGGCAAACTGGATTAAATATTCGTGTTGGAAGTAGACCTGAAATTACATTCCATAAGGTAACCATTCAGAATAATCAAGAGATTAAATTATCATCCTAAAAGCTAATAGAGCTGTGCATTTTATGCACAGCTCTATTGTTTTACGTTCTGATTTATTGTGGAATGATGAATGAACCTGTATAAACCTCGTACTAATATAAATGTACAAAAAATTGAGATAAAACTGTACAACCAGTTCCAAGATTTCTTATACCTGATTAACTTTGTATTTTTCTCAAGCCAATCCTCAAAGAGAGCCATTGGGAGACTAAAAAGAACCCCTTTAAGTATGATGCTTTGTAAATTTGATTCCTTTGTAATTTGATTATAATAAACACATGTAATAGGAAAGAGAAGATAGCTGAAAACAACACTAATATCAAAAGATTTTAATAGGTTTGCCGGGTATTTAATATATCCTTTTCGAACAACTATTGTATCTACAAATGAGGAGATGTAGCTCTTTAGTAAGAAAATTAAAAGCCAGTCCTTACTAGGTGGCTTTCTAATTAAATTGAAGAAGCTAAGGATACCAAAGGCAGTTAAAAATCTTAAAAATCTTTCCTCTTTTTTATATCTCATTCTTAATTTCCTTCCTCATTTTATAAGGCTATTTTCACATAGATTGTTGTTCCTGGAATAGTTTTATAACTACGTAAAGAGTAAGGTTTCGAGGCATCTTTTCGTGAAGGCAATGAATAGTTCACTATGTATTGACCTATTAAAGGTAAACGAAATTTGATTAGAATCTACAAACTATACAAAAATTGCCTTCTATACATAGTGTTACACTGCCACTTAAGGCAGTGTTAGTCTTGTGGGTTCGTCTTATCTGTTTTGTTCTTAACGTTACGTTTGTTCCCTTTGCTGTTATCTCCAGGAACAATTTCATTTGAAAATTCCTCTAATTGATTTCCTCGCTCTGGAGCATTTTGATTTTGGCTTCCTTTATTTGGTCTTTTAGTCATTGGAATCCTCCTAAAATGTGGGTAACTGATCTAAATTGTTTGATGGATCTCCATCTGCATTACTACGGATATACATTTCTCCATCTCTTCCTGCAAATGTGTTCATACCTTCAAGTTTGTGATTGGAAACTTCAGCTAAAGCTTCTTGGTATGTTAACACTCGGCCAGATGATGTTTTAAACATCGTAATATCTCCATCACCGTTTCGCTGGACTGCTACAACTGTTTCACTCATCATCATCCCTCCTGTAGCTTATCTTTACCTATCTATCTTAAATATATGTAATCTGTACTAGGTACATATGGTATGATGAAGAAAAAATGAAGTGGTGGTTACAATTGGAAATAAGGTCAATCACACCTGAGGATGCAGAACTATTTCTTGCTCTAAGTAAAAGATTGGATCAAGAAACAGCATTTATGTTGTATGAGCCAAATGAAAGAAAAACAACAGCTCTTGAACAAAAAAACATGATTGAACGAATAATCTCTGCCAAGAATTCAACCATTCTGGTAGCAGAACACATTGATAAAATCGTCGGTTTTATAGCATTATTCGGTAATAAAAATCTAAGAAATAAACACTCTGCCTACATCGTAATCGGAATTTTACAGGATTACACGGGAAAAGGACTTGGAACAAAACTTTTTGAGCAGGGAATCCTATGGGCGAAAGCTCAAAACTTTCACCGCCTTGAGCTAACGGTCATGGTACATAATAAAAGTGGGATAGCTTTGTATGAAAAGATGGGTTTCCAACGAGAAGGAATAAAGAAGCATTCTCTAAAAGTTAATGGACAATGGGTCGATGAATATTACTATTCTTATTTAATGGAGGAATAATATGTTTAATTGGCATAAGGAAGCAGAGATGAAGTGGGACGAGAAGGCAACGTTTTGGAATAATAATAGTAGAGAAATGTGGGATGAGGGTAGTCGAAGTACAATCATCCCCTTCTTTGAACAATATATAGCGCCACCTTCTACAGTTCTTGACGCGGGCTGTGGGGATGGGTACGGTTCGTTTAAATTAAGCAAACAAGGTTATGATGTTACGGGGATAGATATCTCTCACCAAATGATTAATAATGCTTCAAAACATATAGGTGGTGAATCATTAAAGTTTGTTCAAGGTGACCTTGCCAGGTTACCTTTTCAAGATAATGAATTCAATGCCCTTATCGCCGTTAATTCAATTGAATGGACTCAAGATCCCTTGGTAGTGCTGCACGAAATGAAGAGGGTAATTAAACAAAAAGGTCATCTATGCGTTGCAATTTTAGGTCCAACGGCAAAGCCAAGAGAGAATAGCTATCGACGATTATATGGAGACTTTGTAATTTGTAATACCATGATGCCATGGGAGTTCAAAAGACTTGCTTTAGAAAATGGCTTTGATCTAGTAGATGGACAGGGAATATATAAACGAGGTGTTACTGAAAGTTTGGTTTCGAAGTTTCCAGAGGAATTAAAACAGTCGTTAACCTTTATGTGGGTGTTTATGTTTCAAAAACAATAGATAAGATATTTGTTAATTTCAATTTATAAGTGAGGGGAAAAGCTATGAAAAAGGAACTATTATCCGATATTGAAATTGCTCAACAAGCAACATTAAAACCTATTTATGAAATCTCTGAAAATCTTGGTATTACAGAGCAAGAACTTGAACCTTATGGTCACTATAAAGGTAAATTAAGTTTAGATATAATGGACCGATTAAGAGATACAAAGGACGCACATGTCATTTTGGTGACATCGATTAACCCAACTCCAGCAGGTGAAGGGAAGTCTACGGTTACAGTTGGACTTGGACAAGCATTACACAAACTTGGCAAAAAATCGATTATTGCAATGAGAGAGCCATCTCTTGGACCAACTATGGGGATTAAAGGTGGAGCAACGGGAGGAGGCTATTCACAGGTTGTGCCAATGGAGGATATAAACCTGCACTTCACTGGTGATATACACGCAATTACAACTGCAAATAATGCATTAGCAGCGTTTATCGACAACCATATACAACAAGGAAACAAGCTGAAAATTGATCAACGCAGAATTGTTTGGAAGCGTGTTGTGGACTTGAATGACCGTGCTTTACGTCAAGTTATTGTAGGTTTAGGCGGTCCGTTGCAAGGTGTTCCCAGAGAAGATGGATTTGATATTACGGTTGCTTCAGAAGTTATGGCTGTTCTTTGCTTATCGACAAGTATTATGGACTTAAAGAACAGACTAGGAAGAATAGTAATTGCCTACAATGTGGATAAAGCACCTGTTACTGTAAAGGAATTAGGCTTTGAAGGTGCATTAACTATGCTTCTAAAAGACGCCATTAAACCAAATCTTGTTCAAACATTAGAAAACACTCCAGCTATAATTCATGGTGGTCCGTTTGCGAATATTGCACATGGCTGTAATAGTGTCATTGCTACTAAAATGGCAGCGAAGCTTGGAGATTATGTAGTGACTGAAGCTGGGTTCGGAGCAGATTTAGGGGCAGAGAAATTTTTACATATAAAATGTCAATCAGCTGGTATCGAGCCGAGTGCAGTGGTCATCGTTGCTACGATCCGCGCTTTGAAAATGCATGGTGGACAAGCGAAAAGTGAGTTAAAAAATGAAAACGTGGCCGCTCTAAAAAATGGGGTTGAAAATCTAGAAAAACATATTGAAACGATTCAATCATTCGGACTTCCTTTCGTTGTGGCTATCAATCGATTTATTACCGATAGCGACGATGAAGTTAACTTGCTACTAAATTGGTGCAAGGAGAAGAATGTACGTGTCTCGTTAGCTGAAGTTTGGGAAAAAGGTGGAGAGGGCGGAATTGATTTAGCGGAGAACGTATTATCTGCAATTTCTTCAGAATTAAATGAATTTCGTGCACTATACAATGTAAACGAATCGCTTGAATCAAAAATTAATACAATTGTCCAAAAGGTATACGGTGCAAAAGGTGCTGAATTTAGTGCAACTGCCCGTAAACAATTAGAGCAATTCGAACAATTAGGATGGGGTAACCTTCCGATTTGTATGGCTAAAACACAATATTCATTATCTGATGATCCCTCAAAGCTAGGACGTCCTACAGATTTTACTGTAACGATTAGAGAATTAAAGGCATCTATCGGAGCAGGATTTATTGTTGCGCTAACTGGTGCAGTTATGACAATGCCAGGGTTGCCCAAGGAACCTGCAGCTTTAAATATGGACGTAACAGAAGATGGGAAAATAACAGGATTATTCTAAAATTGATGATTGTATTACAATGTCATGAAGCAAGAGGGGAGCTCTAGATTTGTTTGATCCAACAATCTTTGATAACCTAAAGATAATAATTGAAGGTGCGGTATACGATCGTGATTTAGATGGTGATTGGTTGGTTATCGATCGAAAAGATATTGTTGATTTAGCGACAATGTCAAGACAATTTTCCGTTTCCTTTCAGCTATTAGAAAAGGAACATTTGAGTTGTACGTGGTTTTTAGCATCATCAGTAGAACAGCTAGCTAGTGAGCTGACTAATCGAGAGGAAACTTTACATGGTTGTTCAACATGGTTGGAATTTTTAATTCAATTGGAAGATGAAAAAGTAGATATAGAACAGATATACAAGATAATTTCCCGGAAGTGGGAAAACCGGGAGATTCTCTGTACAAATTTACAAACATATCCAGCCACAAATAGCTCCACTCTAAAAGTAGAAGTGAGATTTAATCGAGTAATCCGAGAAGAAGATATAGACGATTTACAAGAAATGTTAAATTATATGGAAGAGACATTACATGCTTTGCATGAAAACAGCTAGGAGAATGCAAATGGAATTTTCAATAAATGAGTTTAAAGGATTTATAAAGGATGCATGGGTTGGTGCCGGGTTTACAACTTTTACAGATGTTCAAAAGCAATCAATTCCTAAAATGATGAACAAGGAAGATATCATAGTTGAGTCACCGCCAGGAACAGGTAAAACACTGGCATACTTATTACCGATCTTACAATCGTTACAAGAAGACACAAAGAGTCCTCAGGCTGTCATTATTGCACCAACAAGAGAATTAGTGATGCAGATTCATGATGAGGCAACACGATTTTTAAAGGGAAGTCCGTTTTCTTCCGCAACCTTTATCGGTGGTGCGGATCTTAAACGACAAGTCGAAAAGCTGAAAAAACATCCTCAAATTATTGTAGGAAGTCCACATCGTCTTGTAGAGTTAATTGAAATGAAAAAATTAAAGATGCATGAAGTGAAGACAATCGTAATCGACGAAGCGGATCAATTAGTCGGATCTGGTGTTACAAAAGAGATGGATCGAATTGTACAATCTGCCCTGCGTGATCGTCAATTAGTTGCGTTTTCTGCAACATTGCCCCCTAATACAGTGGAACTATTGCAAATGAAAATGAACAATCCGAAAAAAGTTCAAATACAAACTGCTGTTGAAGCGAGAGAAAACACGCAATTTTACTATGTCGTTTGTGAACGTCGTGATAAAATTGACTACTTACGCCGTATATTGCATACAGAACCAAATATAAAAGCGATTGCGTTTATTAATGATTCTTTTCATTTAGAAGCGTTAGCATCGAAAATGAAATATAAGAAGATTGAAGCAGGCGTCTTATATAGTCAATCTACACAAGCGGAGAGAGAAGCAACGCTTAAAAAGTTCCGATTAGGAAAGTATCAGCTCCTTTTAGCTACCGATGTAGCAGCTAGAGGTTTGGACATTCAAGGAATTACTCATGTTGTTCATTTAGATATTCCAGATCAAATCGAGCCATTCGTTCACCGTTCAGGTCGAACTGGAAGAATGGGGGCAAAAGGAACAGTTGTTGCACTTGCAACTCCTTATGAAGAGAATGTCTTGCAAAATTATGATCGAAGATTAAATCTATCCCTAAAGAAAATGGATTTACATAGAGGACAATGGACAGATCAGAAGCCTGTATACGAGAAAAAGAAACCTATGCAAGTGAGTAAAGGTAAGCCAAACTCGAAGTCATTTAGTAAAAACAAAAATAAAAAGTAGGTAATTCCAAAAGGAGAGCTTATATGTCAATTTTTGATTATAAAGCATTGACAATAAAAGGCGAAGAAAAACTTCTAAAGGATTTTGAAGGAAAGGTCTTGTTAGTCGTTAATACTGCAAGCAATTGTGGCTTCACACCACAATTGAAGGAACTTCAGGAGCTTTATGAATCCTATAAGGATCAAGGCTTTATCATTCTTGGATTTCCAAGCAATCAGTTTATGAATCAAGAGCCAGGATCCAATCAAGATATTCAAGAGTTTTGTCAGTTGAACTACGGAGTAACGTTTCCTATGTTTGGAAAAATTCATGTGAATGGATTGAATGCTCATCCTCTGTTTACCTACTTAACAGAGCAAGAAAAAGGTTTTCTTGGTTTAAAAGCGATCAAATGGAACTTTACGAAGTTTTTAATTAATCAACAAGGTGAAGTAATAAAGCGATATTCACCATCCACTAGCCCCTTAGCTATCCAAAAAGATATAGAAGAGCTTTTACAAGCATAAAAAAAATCGAGATAACAATGCATTTAATTGTATCTCGATTTTTTAATTGTATTTTTTAAGGAGACCATTGAAATATGTGGCTAAACTAATGTTGATTTAAATTCTGAAAATTCCTTTACATAATATTGAGATGTCATTTATAGTTAAAAGGTGGTTATTCCAATTTTTACTAAATCACACAAAAATAATAAGGAGGAGATGTATGATGATGAAGTTAAAGAAGGTACAAAAGGAATTACAAGACAATAGGAAAATTGAGACGTAGTTACTAAAGTAGGAGGTTTATATGGAACACACAAAACAAAAGATTAAAATAGTAGAGTATAATGAAAAGCTTGCAGCTGGTGTCGCGGAGATGTGGAATTTAAGTCGTGATGGATGGGGTGGAGATTCCCACGTTACAACTGAGGAAAAAGTCCGTACACAAGAAGCCAACTCTAGTAATCTGAATTTATATTTAGCGATGGACGATGAAACAGTCGTTGGATATTGTGGATTATCAGAATATCGTGAGGATGAAGGTGCACTATATATTCCACTACTGAATGCAAGAACGGATTATCATGGAAGAAAGATTGGGAAGAATCTTGTATTAAAAGCAATTGAGAGAGTAGTAGAGTTAGGCTGGCCACGCTTAGATTTATACACGTGGGCAGGAAATACGAAGGCTGTTCCGCTTTATAAAAAGTGCGGTTTTTTCTGGGAAGATCGTGATGATACGACCCATTTAATGAATTTCATGCCAACTGTTTTAACAACAGAGGCAGTAAATGATTTCTTTGAAAATACAGATTGGTATGCTTTAAGCACAAGAGAAATTGAAGTTACTCCAGATGGACGTAAAGAAAATGACTTCACGTATTACGAGTATAAGTGGGAAAACGATAATCAAAGCTTACGTATGGAATTTGAACGCACTGGTAGAGGCTTACGATTAATCGAAACAGATGATTATTTGATTTCGGCAGAGTTAGAGAACTTTACATTAGTTTGTAATTCCGAATATGAGATTCGTTATTTTGTGAAGAATAAATCTGGTAAACCCCTCCAAATTGAACTAAGCGGTGAGAATCATAAACTTGTAAACTATTCCTATAAAAAAGTTGTAGAAGTTAACGACGAACTAGAACTAAAAGCAACATATAAATTAGGGGAATTCGAAGAGGAACAAAGTAACTGGAGGACACATCCTTCTGTTGTAACGAATTTGTTGATTAATGGAAAGAAAGCAAAATTTTCAATTGGATTGTTACCGAAGTTACCAGCCAAATTGAAAGCTACGTTACCGGGATATCAAAGCTATGTAAATGTTCCGTCAAGCTTTTATATTGATATTGAAAATAACCTTACAAGTAAAGCAACCTTTACAATTCAGATTCCTGAAAGTGAACTTCTTATTTTACAACAACCTACCTTTACAGTTGAATTAGAACCTAAAGGGAAGATATCTGTTCCGGTACTATATGTTCTAAAAGACCACGGCTTTTACTCACCCAATTTAGCAATAACCGTGAGAACAGATAATGGTGAGGAACTTCGCTTTTCAAAGAAAATAGGGATTGGTTTTAAAGGACTAGGTACAGCATTTTCAGGCGAGTGTGATGACTATTGGCACATATATAATGGCCTTTACCATATGTACTTAGATAAACTAGAAAATGACACGATACCAGGTAGATTAACTAAAGGCACGCAAAAGACAATTGGAATGTTCCCAAAGATCGGGAAGCCTTATTCGAGTGAATTCTCAAAGAGAAAGCCAAGTTCAGTGCGTTATGAAGAAAAAAAAGGTCGTATTTCATTAATTGCAACCTATGAATCTACAGATTTTCCGAATCTTGAATTACAGAGTGTAGCAACGTTATACCCTGAAGGATTACTGGAGCAAATGTATTATGTGAAAAATACTAATTCAGTAGAAACCGAAACTCCTATTTGGTTGAATCAATCCATCTATCACGAACTATATAAGCCAGTGTTTGTGATGAACAATAAAGTAATTGAAGTTAATGAACAGGCACATGCAGATTATGGCCTTTGGGACAGTAAGCAGTTAACCGAAAACTGGCTTGTTTCAAGATACTCTCCATATTTACATGGGATATCTTGGCCAACTAATTGTAAAATTAACTTTGAGACTTGGTATTTATATGTAGAGCATGATTTAGGTGTGATCCCTGCAAATTCCATTCGTAAAACGGAACCTGTCTATCATTCATTTGGTGCCTATCAGTCATGGGAAGATTTTAGAGACTTTGCGAATAAAGGGAGAATGGATAAGGAAGTTATCTATGAGGATCTCTCAATGGTTACCAAGCTAAATAAACATGATTCAGTAGATGTTAAATTCTCTGATCTGAAAAGTAGCTATTTCCAAGGTACTGTTGAAATGAATCATAACAATCAAACAATTTATGAAAGCTCTTTTACATTAGAAAATGAAACAAAAGAAATTAATGCAACAGCAATAGTAGACCTTAAACCGTTGGATCATGTAAACGTACATTACGAGATTAATGGAATGGAAGAAACAAAAAATACAATCGTGTTCAATCCTACTAACCATAAAGTAGTTGTAGAGAAAATAAATAAAGATGGGCATGAAGTGCTAGAAGCAACAAATGGTTGCATTACAATTGCAGCTGCAGGTTCATTTTATCCAGCATTGTTTTCACTGCAATTGTTAGATAAGGAATGGTTAGATACTTCCTTTCCAATCTTAAAACCGAGATCATGGTGGAATCCATGGAGTGGAGGTATTCGCTCTGGCATTACAGGGGTAACTCATAAATCGTTTGCAAAAGAAAAAACAGAAGTGACAGAAGCTTCTCTATTCGATCAATATGGAAGAGAGTGGAAAGGTATTAACCTGTCCATTGTTTTTAAAGAAAATGAAGAGGTTAAGGGACTAGCTATTGAGCAATATTATGTCATGTTACCGGGTGTTCCTGTTGTAGCTTATTGTACGAAATTTATACAAGAAACAGGAAAGTACTACCATTATAAAAAGTGGTTCTCAGAATGTGCATTTCTGCCAGGTAAGACAATGGACTCTTCTTGGATCAAAGGTGCTTCACAAGATAAGAAATACTTAGCTGGCCATACGGAATATAAGACGGAATTAGAGAATCATGTATTGATTGGTTCGAAGGATGACCAAAGGATTCTTCAAATCATTACTGACCGTGAGTCCATTGATGTTGAGTCGTATGTCAATAAAGAAATCCTTTCTCTTGCAATTTGGAGAGAATTTCACTTAGCTCAGGGCGAACAATATTTATCATCACCGACATTTTTTGTTGGTCATGAATCTATTTTGTCTGAAAATGAAGTAAAGCAGCTTCAACGATTGACGTTTAAAGAGGGGTACTATGAAAATCATTGATGCACATATTCACTATTCAAAAATCAATAGCTTTAAAGAAACAGCTAATCAAATCTCAAAGGTAGATTATAGTTTTGAGGGAATACAAAAGGAATTTAAAGAAAATAATGTTGTATTAGGTATTGCAATGGGGGTTACCGAAACTAACGGAGAAGGCTTTCCAGATTCAGCCTCTCCTACCCCTATGGGAATAGATTTAACTGAGGATGTTCCTTCAAACATTGTATACTGTGCAGGCATTAATCCTTTCAAGCTAGATGACGCTGCGCTCAAACAGTTAAGAAATGACCTAGAAAAAAAAGAATGTGTTGGGATTAAAATATATTTAGGGTATTATCCATTTTTTGCGTATGATGAGGTGTACGAACCTGTTTACAAGATTGCAAAGGAATTTAATGTTCCAGTTGTGTATCATACAGGTGATACATATTCTGAACGAGGAAGACTTCGTTTTTCACATCCATTATCAATAGATGAAGTAGCAGTCAAACATCGAGACATGACGATCATGATGGCCCACTTCGGAGACCCGTGGGTGTTGGATGGAGCAGAGGTTGTCTACAAAAACAGTAATGTGTTTGCTGACCTATCTGGGCTAGTTGTTGGAGCAGACGGAGATATTAAGAAGCTTCAAGATACAAGATTCTTTGATCATTTACTACATGCGTTAACATTTACGAATAACTACGAAAAATTCTTATTTGGTACAGATTGGCCACTAACACCAATAAAGCCTTATGTAAATTTTATTCAAGATATTATTCCAACTGAGTATCATGAACAAGTATTTTACGAAACTGCCCTGCAAGTCTTTCCAAAGATAAAGCCGTTTCTAAAGTAGATGAAAAGTACGAGGAAATCTCGTGCTTTTTCTTTGGAATTGGAGACCTAAGGCTATATCATGAAACAAGACATAGCATTTGCTATGTCTTCTAAGGAGGAGGAAGCTATAATGATTCTTAGTAAACTGCTAGAAGGATTAGACTTTGAATTGTTATCTGGAAGATTACATACGGATGTTAAACACCTATCATACAATTCACAAGAAGTAAGTGTGGGTTCATTATTCTTATGTATAAAGGGTAAAAAACACGATGGTCATGACTTTGTGCAAGAGGTTATTAATCGGGGTGCTACCGTAGTCGTTGTAGAGAATAATATACAACTTCAAACAGGTAAAACTACTGTTGTAAAAGTATCAAACACTCGAGAAGCAATGGCAATCATGGCTAGTAATTTTTATGAACGTCCGAGCGATTTTTTTAAGTTAGTAGGTATTACGGGTACAAATGGAAAAACTTCTGTAACGAGTATGCTTTCTTCTGTCCTCATGAAACTAAACCAAAAGGTCGGCACAATTGGAACACTTGGTTATTTAGTTAATAATCAAAGGTTAGACATGAAGCAAACTACCCCGACAACTCCAGAATCATTAGATTTACAGGCTGTATTTTCGGAAATGAGAAGAAGAGAAGTACAGTATGTTGTGATGGAAGTATCTTCAATGGCACTAGAGATGAAAAGAGTAAGTAATCTTCGGTTTGATGTTGGGATCTTTACGAATTTAACTCAAGACCATTTAGATGATCATGGTACACTTGAAAACTACAAAATGGCAAAGCTAAAGTTATTCCCACTATCCGAGCGAGCGGTTGTGAATATTGACGATGAAATATCAGGCGAGGTATGTGAACAAGTTTCTGGTGAGTTAATCACTTACTCAATTAACAATAGTTCAATATTAAAAGCTACAGAGTGGAAAAATGATATTTCAGGTTCTTCATTTACCCTTGTTTATGAAGGAAGCAATTACAATGTAAAAACAATAATCCCTGGGCTTTTTTCTGTCTATAATGCATTAGCTGTCATTGGAACTTGTATTCAATTTGGATTTCAAATAGAAAATATTATTAGCGCATTAAGTGAAACACATGCAACACCTGGACGGTTTGAGGTAGTTGAAACACATCAAAATTTCACTGTGATTGTCGATTATGCCCATTCTCCAGATTCATTGGAGAATATCATGAAAACAATTAAATCATTCAGCATTAATCGACTGATTACCGTATTTGGCTGTGGAGGTAACCGAGATCGTACAAAACGTCCGATCATGGGCACAATAGCAAATGAATACTCAGATGTATGTGTCATTACATCCGATAATCCTAGATATGAAGACCCAGGGGTCATTATTCAAGATATACTTAAAGGAATTAAGGATATGAAGAAAGTTCACGTCCACATTGACCGAAAAACTGCAATAAAAAATGCACTGAAACTTGCCCAAGAAGGCGATGTTATATTAATTGCAGGTAAAGGTAACGAAGATTACCAAATTATAGGGGATGAGATAATTCATTTTGATGATCGTGAGGTTGTGAGAACTATTCTAAAAGAAAATATTGTTAATCACCAAGAGCCAAAGTAAGGCTCTTTTTTCTTTTTAACTATTGGCTAGTGTTAAATATCTTTGTTGATTGTAGCGGAAAGTACGAGTGGAAATCTGTAAGGGAAACATTTAATAATAACACAATAATCATTATTTTTGTATTGGGAAAATGGGGGTGAAAATAACTCGATAATTTGGCGAAAATTAGTTAACTTGAACAATAGTAAAAGTTTCAGAATTTTGTTACATTAATAGTTATACCTTATAAATTAATTAATCATTAGTAATGAAATGGTGATATCAGGGAATTCTTTTCATTGAAACTGAAACCTAAAGGAGTGATGAAACAAAGGTTGGGAAAGTGCTACATAAAAAAGTGAATTATTGTATGTTTTTTCATACTATTTTCCCAATATGATTGCAGCAGGAAAAACGAATGAGATTATAGAATTAGTTCATATAGTAAATTAGATTAGTAAAAACGGAGTGATGGATGTGAAAATAGGGGATCGAATTCGATTTTACAGAATACAACAGAACAAAACGCAAGAAGATCTGGCAAATGGGCTCATCTCCGTATCATACCTTTCAAAAATTGAGAACAATCTAAGTCTTCCAAGTCTTGAGGTTGTCGATATGCTCTGTGAGAAACTTGGAATACGATTTATTGATGAGGAAGAGCCAAGTCTTTTAGAGGAATTGAAGGATTGGTATAAGTTGATGGTCCTTCAAGAGAAAGAGGAAGTTGAGTTTAGATATGAGGAATTAAAGGAAAAGACTAATCAGTCAAGGGATTCTACTTCATTGGTCTATTTTATGTTATTTGAGTATAGATACTTTTTACTAAAGAGAGAACTATATGAAGCAGAGAAATTACATAAAAAGATATCAGAAATATCTGACATATTAACAGATGAATTAAATTATTTTAACTATAAGTTTATTGGTCTATATAACTATCTAAGTAATAGTTATCAGTCAGCCTATGAAAATTATAAAAAAGCAGAGAGTATTTTGCTAAGAAGTGTCTTTGATAAATGGGAGGAAGCTGATTTATGTTATTCCCTAGGGCTTACGAGTAGCCAACTTTGGAAGGTTACACTTTGTATTAAGTACACAACCCAAGCATTGGCTATCTATCAAGCACATTACAATTATAAACGAAGTGCTGAATGTCAGATTCTATTAGGAATCTCTTATAGGAGAAGTGATGAGATAGATAAAGCAGAAGAAAGCTATCTCCTTGCTGACAAAATAGCCAATACATTAAAAGATTTTAATCTAAAAGGACATATTCACCATAATCTCGGATACTTATATTCAATGCAATCAAAGTCAGAAGATGCAATTAAGCATTATGAACAAAGTTTTCTATTTAATGAGCAAGCAGAAAGATCAAGTAGATTGCTTAATATTCTCTGCTTAGTTTTTGAATATTACAAAATATGTGATTTTGAAAAAGGGTTAAGTTGGGTTAGGAAAGGTCAAGAGTGGCTAAAAAGTGAAGAAGATTTTAATGAATATTCTCTTCATTTTAGAACGTATGAATATTTAATGACAGAGACCAATGAAGAATTTGAGCATTTCTTGAAAGAACGTGTGATTCCTTTCTTTGAAAAGCAGAATAATAGTAAGTATGTGTCTGATTATTCAGAGGAATTAGCTAGGTATTATGAAAGAAATCATAAATATAAATTAGCAAGTAATTATTACAGGTTAGCAAACAGTACTTTGAAGAAAATCAATAATATTTAAAAAGGAGAGTAATGATAAAATGAAAAGAAAAACTAAATCAATATTTTTAGGAATTGCGTTATTGACTGGATTTACAGTAGTGTCACAATCGAGTTCGGTCTTTGATCTTAAAG
Source organism: Bacillus suaedaesalsae (assembly GCF_016890225.1). Taxonomy (GTDB): domain Bacteria; phylum Bacillota; class Bacilli; order Bacillales; family SA4; genus Bacillus_BS; species Bacillus_BS suaedaesalsae. The sequence goes on from NZ_JAFELM010000043.1 coordinate 55,279, forward strand.
CCCATGAATCACACCCAGATCCGCAATCAGTAATAGAAGTAGCACACGAATCACACCCAGATCCGCAATCAGTAATAGAAGTAGCACACGAATCACATCCAGATCCGCAATCAGTAATAGAAGTAGCACACGAATCGCATCCGGATCCACAATCAGTAATAGAAGTAGCGCACGAATCGCATCCAGATCCACAAGTTAAGTTTTTGGTTATTGGTGGTCATGAGTCACATCCAGATCCAAATGCTCCAAAACATTACCTTTAATATCTTCTAATAAATATAGTAAAACTGTCAGGAACTTTCTTGGCAGTTTTTTATTTAATGAATATTTCTCCAAAATTCAGTATAATTTGAAGAAAAGGAGGTTTTGTTATGAAAATTGCATGGGTAACTGATAGTACGGTTAATTTAGACGAGTCTATTGTAAATCATCCTGATATTTATAGTATTCCAATGGTGATTATGTTCAATAATGAAGAGTACCGTGATGGGATTGATTTGTCCGTAGAGGAGTTTTTTGTGAAATTAGAGTCTTCTCCCAAACTCCCAACTTCGTCACAACCGGCGGTAGGTGCTTTTGTTGAACTATATGAATCTCTTACTGATCGTTATGATGTAATTATTTCTGTACATCTCTCTAGTAAATTAAGTGGAACTTACGCTACAAGTGTCCAAGCTGCCAATATGGTTGATTTCCCCATTCATATTATCGATTCTAAACTTCTTTCATTACCAATGGGGAAAATGATTGAGCATGGGATTAATATGCAAAATTCTGGAAGTTCAGTTGAAGAAATTGTTAGCGCTCTCAATTTTATAGCTGACCAGCACGAGACTTATGTTATGATCGGTAGTCTTGAACAGCTACATAAAGGTGGGAGAATGAGTGGCGCACAATTTTTAATTGGGTCTGCCCTCAAAATTAAGCCTATACTTGCGTTAGTAGATGGTGCACTTGAACCAAGAGAAAAAATAAGAACAGAAAAAAAAGCTGAACAACGAATGATTGACTTATTTAATGAAGCGAAGCAAGCAAATCCTGATATTGATGAAGTAAATCTATTATATGGAAGATACCCAGATGTAGCGAATGATTGGAAACAAATATTATCAGAACAATACCCGGATGTTAAGGTACATACTTGTCCACTTGGCCCAGTTATCGGTGTTCATGCTGGTGCGAAGACATTTGGGATAAGCTGGTTAAGACAGAAAAAATAGTTACTTTACCAGGATATATTGAACTTCATATGGAGAAATTGCATATGAATGTGAAAGTGAATAGCCTATACTTAGTAATTGCGCAATTGTCTCTGTGCAATTTTGATTTGGTGGCTCGGTTGGAGCATGTAAGCTCGTATGGATCCCAATAAACGTATTCGTTTGTGGGTTACATCTCACAATCACGACATGTCTGCCAAACCATGCAGTTCCAATCTCTCTAGAATACCAATTATTTTTCATTATTATCACTCCTAATAAATCATAAATGCCTAGTACTACATATCATATGTCATGCTAGGCATTTTGGTATTTGTCCGTAAATATTCAACTTTACTGTTAAACCGTGTTAAAATGGTTGTGGATGAAAAAGGAGATATACATGAACAGAGTAATAGAACAAACAAAACAATTTGTAAAAAATGAACTGCAAAATGAAGCAACTGGTCATGATTGGTGGCATATCGTTCGTGTACATAATATGGCAAGAGCAATTGCAGAGACTGAACAAGCAAATGGATTTATCGTTGAGATGGCAGCTCTGTTACATGACATTGCGGATGAAAAGTTAAATCCAACCGAAGAAATTGGGTTGCAAAGGGTTCGTGATTGGTTAGATCAATATGAAATATTAGAGAGTGATAGGCATCATATTCTTACTATCATTAAAAACATGTCATTCAAGGGTGGAAATAAGGAACCATTAACATCGATTGAAGGAATGATTGTTCAGGATGCGGACAGATTGGATGCAATTGGAGCGATTGGAATAGCCAGAACGTTTGCGTATGGTGGAGCAAAGGGAGATGTTATGCATGACCCTGATTTAGCAGTACGTGAAAAGATGTCAAAAGAGGAATATCGCACAGGAAAATCAACACCAATTAATCACTTTTATGAAAAGCTCTTAAAACTAAAAGATCTCATGAACACAGACACTGGGAAACAGCTTGCGGAAGAAAGACATCAATTTATGGTACAGTACTTACAACAGTTTATGAAGGAATGGAATGGACAAGTATGAAAATGATGACGATTGAACATTTAACAAAGACCTATGTAGAAAAACAGTTGTTTAAGGATATTTCCTTTAGCATAACTGAGAAAGAACGAATTGGAGTTATCGGAATAAACGGTACCGGAAAATCCACTCTTTTAAAAATTATTGCAGGACTTGAAGTACAAGATGAGGGAGAAATTGTTACATCAAAAGACTATAAAATTAGCTTCTTATCTCAACATCCTGAACTACAGGAAAATCTCACGGTTATTCAGCAATTATTTTATAAAGATACACCTGTTAATCAAGTACTAAGAGAATATGAAACCATCCTTGCTTCTATGGAAAAGGATCCAACAGATGAAGCATTATTAACAAAATTATACGATGTCCAACATAAAATGGATACACTTGATGCGTGGGATGCCAGCTCTAATGCAAAGGCAATTTTAAATCGACTTGGAATAACTGACATTCATCAGACAATTCATGAACTATCTGGAGGACAAAAGAAACGTGTAGCACTTGCGCAAAACTTAATTGAAACTCCAGATCTCTTGATATTAGATGAGCCTACAAACCATTTGGATTCAGATTCTATTGAGTGGTTAGAGGATTGGTTAACTAAATATAAAGGGTCACTATTATTTGTTACTCATGATCGTTATTTTCTTGATCGTGTTGCAAATCGAATCGTGGAATTAGATCAAGGGAAATTGTATAGCTATAACGGGAATTATACTAATTTTATTGAAGCGAAATCCTTAAGAATGGAAGATGAACAAAAAGTATGGCATAAGCATCGCCAGCTATATAAACAAGAGTTAGAGTGGATGAGAAAGGGAGCTAAAGCCAGAACAACGAAGCAACGAGCAAGAATACAACGATTTGAAGAATTAGAAGAAATTGATGGACCGGGTCAAATAGGAAAAGTAGATATTAGTTTAAGTACAAACCGGTTAGGGAAAAAAGTGATTGAGTTAATGGATGTGTCAAAATCATTTGATCATAAGAAGCTAATTGATCAATTTAGTTTTTTAATTAAACCAAAGGATCGTATCGGTATTGTAGGAAGAAATGGCACAGGTAAGTCTACCCTATTAAATATGATTGCAGGTAGCTACACTCCTGATGAAGGAAGGATAGATTACGGAACTACTGTAAAAATCGGGTACTACACACAAGAAAATGAAGAGATGGATTTGAACCAAAGGATGATTGATTACGTGAAAGAATCAGCATCTGTTATTCATACTAGTGATGGGATGACGATTTCAGCTTCCCAAATGCTAGAACGATTCCTATTTCCATCACAGACCCATGGCACACCACTAGGTAAGCTTTCCGGTGGTGAGCGTCGAAGATTATACTTATTAAAGATATTAATGGATGAACCGAATGTTCTATTATTAGACGAACCAACCAATGACCTTGACACAGAAACATTAACAGTGTTGGAAGATTATCTAGGTGGTTTCCCCGGTGTTGTCATTACCGTTTCCCATGATCGTTATTTCCTAGATAAAATTGTTGAACAATTATTAATTGTTGAAGGTGAAGGTAGAGTTTCAACTTATTTTGGAATCTATACTGATTATCTCGACCATAAGAAATTCGAGGATAAAGCTAAGGAAGAACAGTTAAGACAAGATGTTCCAAAGGTTCAACCCCAGGTAGAAAAAGTAAAAAAGAAGAAACTTTCATATCAGGAACAAAAAGATTGGGATACAATCGAGGATATAATTATGGAACTAGAAGAAAAGATAGCTCTCATTACGAAGAATATTGAGCATGCTGGATCAGATTATGCGAAGATAGCAGACTTAATGAAGGAGCAAACAGCAGTAAAACAACAATTGGATGAAGCACTTGACCGTTGGACGTACTTATCTGAATTAGTAGAAGAAATTAGTCAACAATAATAGGCTTAGGGACTTCTAGTACAACTAGAGGTCTCTTTTATAGATGGTCTCTTCGTAAGGTTGTTTTTACTATAGCTGTTTGTTATATACAATTTCTTCTAGCAAGCAGTTTGGATCTCAAACATGTAAATTGACTCCGTAGCTAAAAATGCAGTTGTTTCACATGACAGACTTCAGGATCCTCATAACTAATGTAGGATGAACAATATATGTAAAATAACTATCAAGAAGGGAGGTAAAGAATATGGACTTTATTTGTGGTGTAATCCTTTCTGGGGGAGAATCGAGGAGATTCGGCAAACCAAAGGCTTTTGAGTTATATAAAGGAATACCGTTTTGGGAATATTCCTTGCAGGCTCTAAAAAATGTAACGCATCAGCAAATTGTAGTAAGTCATGTAAACCTAATTAGAAAATTTGAAGAATCGATAGATGATTCAACACAACTGGTAGTAGATGAAGAATGGGTTAGGGGAAAGGGACCAATGGCGGGTCTATATTCTGCGATGAAACACGTTAAAGCTGAATGGTATGTGTTACTATCGTGTGACATCCCTAAAATAAATGAAACAACTATCTCCCATTTATTATCTTTACGAAAACAAGGGGACGAAGCGATCATTCCGGTTATAAATGATCGAGTTCAACCACTGATTGCTTTATACCATAAGTCAGTATTCACGAAGTTAGAAAATCAACTCCTTGAACATAACTTGAAAATGATGTCTTTATTAGAGAAAATAAATGTCCGATATGTATCGGCGGAATTAAATAGCGAAATGGAGTCATTTCAAAACATTAATGATGGGAATGACTTGAATAATCTTTATAAAAAGTGAAAAGAAGTAGCAATTAAAATAGCTACTTCTTTTTATAAGACTTTTTCCCCATTTATGTAGTTTGTCGAATTAGTCTTTAAACACATAATTAGTAAGATTACTCAGGGGCATCTATTTGTCAAAGCACTGAATATCACATACAATTGAAGATTTAAATGTAATTAGATTAAGGAATTAGCATAATGTATACGAAAAGAGTTTTTATTAATGATTTAATTATATTGAACAATTCGTTTTGAACCAAGGTAACGTTCTTGCCAATAAGATGTGTTCATGGAACTGACAGTAACCCCTTTTGAACCAGAATGAATAAATTTTCCGTCACCCAAGTAGATTCCAGCGTGAGATGGACCACGTTTATATGTTTGGAAAAATACGAGATCACCAATACTCGGCTTTGATACATTAACTCCAAAGTTCCAAATATCACTTACAGTTCTAGGGATCGTATATCCTTTCTGGGAATAAACATATTGTAGGAAACCGCTGCAATCAAATCCACTTGGAGAAGTGCCACCCCACTTATATGGAATTCCGATTAAGCTTGTTGCATGTTTTATAATGGATGTATCAACAGAAAAGTTAGTTTGCTTCTTCACACTACGAACGGTAATGGTTTTTCCTCTTACATTTTGGTTCGTAAATAGATGTTTTAGTGTGGTTGAATCAGCAACTCCATCTGCCTTTAAGCCATATCTATTTTGATAATCCAGAACTGCTCCTTTTGTAAGTGGACCAAATTTTCCATCAATAGTAGTTGAAAAGTAACCTAATCGACTTAGCTTTTCTTGCAGCTGGCGTACCTGTTCGCCCTTATCACCATTTAACAATTTCGTAGACGTAAATTGTTGATACGTTTTTGTGTCAATTGATGAAAACAGTTTATTCAATGTGGATGGTCCAGCAATCCCATCTACTTTTAAGTGATGAACAAACTGAAACTCTTTGATTGCTTGTTGAGTATTCCTTCCATACACACCATCTAGCTTTGAGGAATAAAAATCAAGAGCCATTAATTCAATTTGAATAGCTTTGACTGAAAGGCCCTTATGCCCGTAGCGTAATGTTTGTTCAGTGTCAAATTTCTCATCTTTCGTAATTAATGGATCGGTTGTTGCTCCTGCTTCTGCAGCCTTCGCATTATCGGGAGATAGTAGCATGAATCCTGCTGCCATTGTTGATAATACAATTGCTTCTCCAACTCCATTCCTTTTCTTCATGTAGATACCTCCTAGGTGTAGTTTCTATGGTGTCTCTTTGCTTTTTTCGTATGAGAGATTTCATATGCCCACTCTGTTAAAGCTCTTTTTATGTATAGCAAAAAGTTATGAGTTTATTCGGTTTATATAACAACCAAAAGTGAAATTACGAAAAAGCTTTAGTAAAGTCTAGCTATCTTTACGATATTTTCGTCAAAAAAATAATATGACAGAATTTTTCCTCTTTTTCATTTGAATGAAGAAATAACGCAAAAATACCTAGAATTAGATTTCACTCATTTTTTTGTGGTACTATTTTTATAGTAAGCTGTGAGGGGGATACAAAGAATGAATATAAAAACGATTGAACCAACACCTAGTCCAAATACGATGAAAGTATTATTAGATCAAGAATTAAAAAGTAACGAGCGTAATAATTATACAAAGGATACTATTGACCAAGCGCCAAAGCTTATTAAACACATATTAGAAATTCCTGGTGTGAAGGGTGTTTATCATGTTGCTGACTTTTTAGCATTAGAGCGAAACGCAAGGTATGATTGGAAGGATATTTTATTAAAGGTTCGTGAAGTATTTGGTGAGGAAAACTCATCAACAAGTTCAGATAATAGTACATTAACTGATACGTTTGGTGAAGTAAAGGTGTTCGTCCAATTCTTCAAAGGCATTCCAATGCAATTGAAAATTACGGACGGACAAGCTGAAAAGCGTGTTGGCTTACATGAAAGATTTATGAAAGCTGCAATGTCCACTGAGACGGCTTCTTCAAATCTCGTAATGGAGAGACAGTGGAAAGAACAAGGTGTCCGATATGGTACTCTAGAGGAAATTGGACAGGAAGTTGCTGATGAAATATCAGCTGCTTATCCAGACGATCGTCTAGACAGACTAGTATCCCAAGCTCTTTCTAAAATAGAACAAGCAACTTCGCGTCAAAGTTATAAAGTCACAGTAGACATGTTAGATGATGCAGATTGGACAAAGCGTTATGCACATTTAGAGCAAATGAATCCAACTGAGGATGATATACCTGTTCTTGAAAAGGCACTACACGATGAAAAGCCTTCTATTCGAAGATTAGCAACCGTATATTTAGGGATGATCGAAAGTGAAGATGTGTTGTCACATTTATTTAAGGCGCTACAAGATCCTTCTGTGACAGTTAGGCGTACAGCAGGAGATTGCTTATCTGATATAGGGAATGAAAAAGCAATTGCGCCTATGATTAAAGCATTAAAGGATAAAAACAAATTAGTTCGATGGCGTGCGGCCATGTTCCTATACGAGGTTGGTGATGAATCAGCGTTGTTAGCATTAAGGGAAGCGGAAAATGATCCGGAATTTGAAGTAAGTATGCAAATTAAGCTAGCGATTGAACGAATTGCAGGTGGAGAAGAGGCTAAAGGCTCTGTTTGGAAGCAAATGACAGAAAGTAGAAAATCAGAGTAAGTAGTTGCCACTAGTTCAACCTATATAGTATCATTTTACCTAGAGGTAGAGAATGGAGTGAATATCTTATGTCAATGGCATATGAAGAATATATGAAACAAGTTGTAAAACCGATGAGAGATGAATTAGTCCACGCAGGTTTTCAAGAGTTAACAACACCTGAAGACGTTGATAACTTCCTTAGCCATGTAACAGGTACAACTCTTGTTGTGGTAAACTCTGTATGTGGATGTGCGGCAGGCTTAGCTAGACCAGCGGCAACTCAGGCAGTTTTGCGTTCAGAAAAGAAGCCCAATCACTTAGTCACTGTTTTTGCTGGTCAAGATAAAGAAGCGACTGCACAAATGAGAGGTTATTTTGATGGGTATGAACCATCTTCACCTTCTATGGCATTATTAAAGGGAAAGGAAGTTGTACACTTCATTCCAAGACATGAAATCGAAAGTCATGCAATGGAAGATATTATGAACAATCTTTTACATGCTTTTGAACAACACTGTGAATAAGAAATTCAAGGGTGCCGCTTAGGCACTCTTTTTAATGGGTGATAAATATGATTGTAACAACCTCATCAAGAGCAAATGCTGTCATTTTGCAAAAAGCTAGGGAAATTGCAAGTGAAGTGGGTGGGCAATTTCAAATAAGAGGAAGAGATTCAATTAAAGATATACAAACTGAATTTAATAGTGAAGTTTTAGTTGTTGGAAAGACACGTACTGAATTATTTCTTCCTGGAAATGAAGAACCTATTTTCTTTCATCCGAATTCTGCGATGTTTCGTATTAAAAGGTTGATTTCGGGGGGACATGATCCTTTAGTAAACGCATGTGGATTAACAGAGGGAATGACGTTTCTTGATTGCTCTCTTGGACTAGCTTCTGATGCAATTGTGGCAAGCTATGCAATCGGTTCGAGTGGAGTAATAAAAGGTATTGAAGGAAATAAAACGACAGCTTATTTAGTTCGAGCTGGTTTGAAAACATGGGATTCAGGAATTACTAAGATGAACACAGCAATGAGAAAGATTGACGTAATATGGGAAAACTCAAATGAATATTTGAAAACGTCTGGAGATCATTCAGTAGATGTAATTTATTTTGACCCAATGTTCGAGGAAACGATTGAATCAAGTGGAATCAAAGGAATTAAACACCTTGCGCTATATGATGATGTAACGTTAGAAATGATTCAAGAAGCGAAGCGTGTCGCAAAAAAGAGGATCGTTTTAAAGGATCATTGGAAAAGCTCTCGTTTTCAACATTTAGGTTTTACTCCGATTGTTCGGAAATCATCAAATTTCCATTATGGGGTTTTAGATTTAGGATAATCCAATTGGGAATTGGGGACGTTAACTCTATGGAGGTGATTTCTTTGCCAAAGCATAGAGCAGATAAGTCAAAAGGTGCATTAAATTCACCAAATGTAGAGGGGCAAGGTACAACGACAACGGAAACCGGCTCGGTTGAACGAGATTCATCAAGAAAGAAGACGAAGCAAAACTAATAGTCCCGTGGGTATATCCTACGGGTTTTTTAGTACAAAAAAATAGACCCGTTTAAATGGGTCCATGATGATCAATCGTGATCGGTTAATGCACTGAAAATAAAGAAAGCCAATGTAAGAAGGCTAGTAACAGTTAAAATAAGCTGAATATTCATATGTACCTCCAAAATTATTATATAGTCATATTATTTTACCACGTTTTTTATTTTTAATGAAATGTGTTATTTTTTCGAATAATTCAGTAGATTAGTAGGCTTTGGGACCAAGATGTTGTATAATGAACATAATTACCGTAAAACAGGGGTGAGAAGAGTGCCAACGTGGATTAGAAAAACCCTTGTGGTTATGTTTACAATTCTTACATTTGGTCTTGTAACACCACCACAGATTATTATTACTGAAGCAAAGTCAAACAATCCTGCTAAAGTAAATGGTATAGAAGAAAATCAAGCAAATCATGAACTTGAAACCTTTACAGATGATTACATATCGACTGAAACTTACGATAAAGAACACTTTACTTTATATGCTATACAAAAAGCGGAAGAGCAATCAGTTAAAAAATTTGGTCCTATCATTGAAGAAACCATTGGAGATGAATTCCGTGAAGTGATTCTTCCTAAAATGGAAGAGGTCATCATGACTCTGTCTGATGAATTAGAGAAAAATCAACTTCAACATCTAGTGATTTCTAATAAACCAACTGGTGGAGTTAGTGAAAAAATCTTTCATATTTATGATAGCAGAAGCGGCAAAGACATCATTCGCTTTCATGTAAGAAGAGATCATCCGCCTTTAGAAGGATATTATTTTAATTTTCATTACCACACGTATCAAGATCAATTTCAGAGCCATTATGAACTTGGTAGTATTTATTGGTCAAAAGATACACCACCTAACTGGCACGCATCATAGGCAGACGATATGTCTGCCTTTATTATTGTTTAGGAGATTATTAAGTAAATCACTTGTGTATAACTGTGTGTTGGTCGTTAGAATCCAGATCCAGCGCACAGCCCGCCTGGGGTCAAATAACCCGAAGAGAAGAAAAGGGATAGTAGCACCCTTTTATTTTCTTCGGGTTATTTGCTGTGCCTGAGGCTAAACGGTGCGCTTCTTAGCCTTTTGTTCTTTTCCATCTATTACTAGTAACCTATGAAACTCTCATATGATATAATTTTATTATCTGAAAATTCCCATTTAAATTTAGAAGGGAACGACATCTATGAGAAAAACATTTTCCATCCTACTCCTCACGATGATTCTATTTATTCCAGTTATGGTATTTAAAGGTACTGAGGCAAGCCAAGGCGGTGCTTTACTTCGTGAAAACAAAAAAATGATGATGCAGTTATCTTCTACGTCTACTATCGATTACCTTAAGGATATTGTCGTTGTTCCAGATGATTCATTTGAGGAAGAAGAAGTATTGCATATGATTAATCGAATTTCAAAAATCCATCCCTCCATTTTAGAAAAAGTTGTATCCCATAATGTAAGATTGAAACTATTTACAGGTACACTTACAGATCAACCTGGTTTTACCCATTTAAAAGGTGTTAAGCCAAGAGGGTATGTTCGTAATACGTGGGATGATGTACCTGGTGCTGGTGGTTCAAGTTTAGTTCTAGCAAAGATTGGACATAGTCACAAAGGAAAAGGGCATGGTTCCGTTAACCTTGAATTACACGAATTAGCTCACTCAATAGACAAATTAGTTTTCAACTCAATTCGTGATGACGCTACTTTTATTAAAATTTGGAAGGAAGAGGCACCACTTCTATTTCCAGCTCAACCATATTTTATTAATCACAGTGAAGAATATTTTGCTGAAAGCTTTGCAATGTACAATTTAAGCTTTTTTACTTCATCAGACCTATTCATTCGTGCACCAAAAACCTATGAATATATAAAGAACTTAGAATCACAACCAAATCAAGGCATTGAGCTAGCTGTTTCATTTAGATAATTCTTTTAAAGCTTCTAACTAAGGAGCTTTTTTTGTTTGGCTCTTTTCGTAAAGATTGTTGCTATTTGGATAGCTCTGTTAAGACATTGAGTTGATTGAAGCGGAAGGCACTCGACTCCTGCGGGAGATAGAGGGAATCGTGAGACCCCGCAGGCGAAGCCGAGGAGGCTCACGTTCCTCCCCGCGGAAAGCGTGTGCCTGAAGCGGAAATCAACGGACCTAAAATAAATTCTTTTTTTGTAAAAATAGCAACAAAGTATGCGAAAACAGCCTTTTGTTTCTACATATAAAGTAAAATTTTTTTTGTTCACTCCCTTTTAGTCTGCTACTCTTTCTAGTACAATAGGTTGAGGACGGTGAAGAAAATGAAACAATATCTTGAGTTAGGTAAATATATTCTAGAAAATGGTACAACAAAGGAAGACAGAACAGGAACGGGTACAATTAGCACATTCGGATATCAAATGAGATTCAATCTTCAAGAAGGATTTCCTCTAATAACCACAAAAAAGCTTCATTTAAAATCAATTATTCATGAGCTATTATGGTTCTTAACTGGTGATACAAATATTCGCTATTTACAAGAAAATAATGTTCGAATTTGGAACGAATGGGCTGATGAGAACGGAAATCTAGGACCTGTATATGGTCATCAATGGAGATCATGGACAACAAGTGATGGGACAACTATTGACCAAATCTCAAATTTGATTCATCAAATTAAACACAATCCAGATTCTAGAAGATTACTAGTTAATGCATGGAATGTAGGAGACGTTGAGAAGATGGCGCTTCCTCCATGTCATTGTTTATTCCAGTTTTACGTTGCTGATGGTAAATTATCTTGTCAACTATACCAACGAAGTGCAGATTACTTCTTAGGTGTTCCATTTAACATTGCATCGTATGCTTTGTTGACCATGATGATTGCTCATGTTTGCGATTTAGAAGCTTATGAATTTGTTCATACATTTGGTGATGTTCATATCTATACGAATCATATTGAACAAGTGAACTTGCAGTTATCTCGTGATCATAAGCCATTGCCAACAATGAAAATCAATCCAGATGTGAAGGACATTTTTGGTTTCAAATTTGAAGATTTTGAACTTCTGAATTATGAGTCACATCCGCATATTAAAGGAGTTGTTAGTGTATGATTTCATTTGTTGTTGCGATGGATAAAAATCGTGTAATCGGCAAAAACAATGAGCTTCCGTGGCACCTTCCTGCTGACTTAGCTTATTTCAAGAAAGTAACAATGGGGAAACCTATTATTATGGGAAGAAAAACTCATGAATCTATTGGACGAGTCCTACCAGGGAGAGAAAATATCATTGTAACAAGAAACAAAGAGTATCATGCACCAGGGTGTGTAGTGATACATCAGATTGATGATATAAAACGGTTAGATACAGAAAGTGACCAGGAATTATGTGTGATTGGTGGGGCTGAGCTGTTTCGTGAATTGCTTCCAATTGCGGATCGCTTATACATTACTCACATCAATCATGAGTTTGAAGGTGATACGTTCTTTCCTTCTTTAAACATGGTTGAGTGGAAAGTGCTTAGCCGTGAACAAGGTGTAAAAAACGAAGAAAATTCTTATGATTATGAATATGTAGTTTACGAGAGGGCTTAATATATCATCCCTCTATATAGGAAATGGAGAAAATAGTATGCTTCGAACAATTTATGGCTTTACGTATATGTGGCTTTATTTACTTTATTCAATTCCAACGTTAATAAAGTGGAAAAGTAGCACGTTTGAACACGTTTCAACTCAAGAAAGAGACAACCTTGTCCATTGCTTACCAAAAAGGTGGGCAAAGGGGGTAGTCAAAACTACTGGCGCACATGTAACCGTCAAGGGTGAGGATTTATTACCAAAAGGTCCGGTGCTTTTTGTTTCAAATCATCAAGGTAACTTTGATATTCCACTTCTGATGGGATATGTAAATAAACCACTAGGCTTTATATCAAAGATTGAAGTGAAAAAACTGCCGATTATTTCACACTGGATGGAAGTTCTGCCTTGTATCTTTATGGATCGAAATGATCGAAGACAATCTGTTAGAGCGATACAAGAAGGAGCTAGGTTGTTAGAAAAAGGTCACTCAATGGTTATTTTTCCAGAAGGTACTAGAAGTAAAGGTGGACCTGTTGCTTCATTTAAGTCAGGAAGCTTTAGACTTGCTACCAAGTCGGGTGTTCCGATTGTACCAATTACAATTGATGGTTCATACCGATTATTTGAAGACAAAGGATTTCAATTTCAACCAGGAGATGTCACAATTACGATTCATTCTCCAATTGAATATAATGAGTATGAAAATATAGAAATCAATGAGTTGGCAATACTCGTTCAACAGAAGATAGCTTCACATATTGTTGTAAACGTTGAGCTCCATAATCATAGTAGTTTATCATTAGATCAATAATTAGAAGTCGTTTTGGCTTCTTTTTTTATGGTAATTTATGTTAAGCAAGAATAGTAGTAAAATTGTGCAAGGAGTGAAATGTATGGTTACATTGGTTGCTATGACATCAGAGGAGTATCAGCGATATGTAGAAAACGCGATAGTTATTTTTGCGAATGAGAAAGTAAAAGCAGGTAATTGGACGGAAGAGGAATCATTAGATCGAGCAAAAAGTGATTACGAAACTTTGTTGCCACAAGGTGAAAAAAGTGAAAATAATTATCTTTTTACGATTTATGATAATGAACAAGCTGTCGGTATTATTTGGCTTGCAAGAAAATCAGAAGATGAAGGCTTTATATACGAAATTTTAATTAGTGATGAATTTCGAGGTATGGGCTATGGCAAAAAAGCGATGCAGCAATTAGAGGTATTCGGAAGAGAGCTTGGTTTGAAGAAAATTGGTTTACACGTATTCGGTCATAATAAGCCGGCGAGAGGTTTATATGAAAAACTAGGATATATTGAAACAAACATTAAGATGGAGAAAGTGTTATAAAGATGGGGCATGGATCGCAGTGGTCGAATGCCCCGTTTTTCCTATGGTAACAGATATAGCAACACAGCGAAAAAGTGAGCAACCGTGCCTGCAACTACAAAGATGTGCCAAATCATATGATGATATTTAAAACCACGCCAAACATAAAATATTGCTCCGATTGTATACAATACTCCACCGATAACAAGAAGAGCTAATCCGGTAGGATGTAAGTTTTCAGAAAGTGGTTTCCAAGCGAATACAATCATCCAACCCATTAACACATACAGGACAGTAGATGTGTGTAAATATTTTTTTACAAAAAAGGATTTAAAGATGGTTCCACCAATGGCGATTCCCCATACGATTCCAAATAATGTCCAACCAAGTGCTCCCTTAACGATGATAAATAGGAAAGGGGTGTACGTTCCCGCAATAAAAAAGTAGATTGACGAATGATCGATGATCTCAAATACATCCTTAGCTTTACCTTTTGGCAAGCCATGAACAAGTGTTGATGCTGTATATAAAAGTACCATTGTTGAGCCAAATAACGTAAAGCTAACAATATGCCACGCAGTACCGTAAAGTGAAGAAAAAACAATGAGTAGTACAAGTCCTGCTATACTTAGGAGACCGCCAATACCATGTGTAATGGAGTTCGCAATTTCTTCTCCTTTTGTGAACGTATGTGTAGATGCCATTCACATCAAATCCTTTCAATGAAAAATTTATTAACTCTTTACTATATTACCATAATAAAAGATTTTGTAATACTTTCTATTCACTAATAACTAATCAATAAATAAAAATATTACCAACTTACAAGAAGAGACAGACTTCGAGACGATTTTACTGTATAATATAGGAAACGGTTAAAAAGAAGGTTGGTACTTTGCTACTGAAGAGTCTAGAATTTACTCATCAAAGTGGTAAGAAGGTCAAAGTCATTGAAATTCCAGTATGGGAGGAAGATAATCTTTTTACATTAAAGATTAAGTTAAGACTGCAGACGTTCATAAAAAAGATCAGTACAGACTCAAATCCGAAAAATGTGTATTCCTTTAAAGACTATTTAAAAAGAACGATGAAATGGCAAGAGTACTCCAAAATCTATTCGATTGATATCCTACAAAATAATGCATAACTTCATGTCTAGAGGATCTCTATTAGAGGTCTTCTTTTTTGTACAATTTTGTGACATTTGTTGGTGAACTTCCTTTCTTCACTATATTTTTGATATGATAAACGTATTACATAAGAAAAGGTGAATATATTGAAACGAAGATTATATAGCATATTGGCATTCGTAACTTTACTTATTGTCTCAGCATGTAGTGGAACGAATGAGTTACAACCACCAGCTGGTACGAAGCCTATTCAAGATTTCACATTTACGAATCAAGATGGAAAACCATTCGGATTAAAGGATTTAAATGGGAAAGTTTGGATGGCTGATTTTATTTTTACAAATTGTGAAACAGTTTGTCCTCCGTTAACGGCCAATCTTTCAAAGCTTCAAGAATTGGCAAAAGAAAACAACTTAGGTGTTGAATTTGTATCTTTTAGCGTTGATCCAGAAGTAGATACTCCTGCAAGTATGAAAGCCTATGGTGAAAATTTTCAAGCAGATTTTAGTAATTGGAACTACCTCACCGGTTATTCTCAAAAGGAGATTGAAAAGTTTACACTCGACAACTTTCAAGCTCTTGTTCAAAAAACAGACGCATCGGACCAAGTTGCTCATACGACGTCCTTTTTTTTGGTTAACCAAGAAGGGAAAGTTGTGAAAAGCTATCGAGGGTTAGAAAATACGCCCTATGAAGAAATGATTAAGGACATAAAAAGCCTTCAATAAAATATTTTCGCATTACTTTAGCTCCAATACGGGGCTTTTTTTTTTGCACCATTTTTTGTAACAAATTAAGTCTCATATGTCATTGATTAAGATAACCGTATATACAATATAGTACAAGGTATTTGAGGAGGCGCAGCTTTGTTTAGACTTGTACTATTATTGTTAGTGGCAGTTACGACACTTATCGTGTATGATTCCACTCATACAAATCACGTTATGAATGATCATCCGCTCATTGAAAAAGAAAGGTACTCCCAATTAAAAACAATACAATCTTCCTTTTTCCCAAAAGACATCAGAATTGTGACTCTCGGTGATTCCTTAACTTCAGGATATGGTGATCAATCGGGGAACGGGGGATATGTACCGGTATTAAAATCGATGCTTTCCGATCAACGAAGCATAGAAAATGTGGATGTTAAAAATTATGGGATTGGTGGAATTTACTCCACACAACTCATTGATGTTCTAAATAAATCGTATGTTCAGGAATCAATAAAAAATGCAGACTATGTGATTATAACGATAGGTGGAAATGATGTCATTAAGGCAGCGCAAGAGCATTTCCTACAGTTAACAACAGAAGCCTTTGAAGAAGAAAATAAAGAGTTTACGAGAAAAGTAAATATAATGATTCATAAAATAAAGTTTTACAATCCAAATGCAAAGATATTTTTTGTAGGAATTTATAACCCGTTTGCTTCTTTATTTTCTTCGTATGTTCCTGAGATAGATCAAATCATCGCAACTTGGAATGAAGGCACGGAACAGGAACTCTCTAAATATGGTAATACGTATTTTATTCCATTATTTGATATTTTTCGTGGTAAAGAGAAAGAGTTTCTATATGATGATTTTATACATCCGAATGAACGCGGCTATAAAAATATCGCCTTTCGAGTGTTAACCTATCTAGATCATTACGATGAAAGCACTACTTATGTTGTTGGAGAATATGAGGAATAAGTAAGAAGGAGGGAAATAACTAAATAAATCATCCTCAAAGGCGAATAATATCTATATTATTCTACCTATTAAACATTACTTTTTTCGTATCCTTTGTTATTTATTAATCAGTTAAGCTGGAACACGTTCGTTCCATTGCGCTGCAGACACTCGCTTTCCTCTACTTCCCGCAGGAGTCGAGTGTCTTCCGCTCCATTCCGCTAGTTTTTTTAATAGTATGTAAAATCAAATAAATCTAAAGCAAATAATAAAGCCCGAACTATTTGGTGAAAGATTCATTAAAATCCTAATAGTTCGGGTTTATCATTGGTAGAAATACTTATGTCAAGCCTCTTTCTCCTGAAATCAGATACTGAGATTCCTCGACTTTTGTATCCTTTCTATAGAGCAGGCGGCTTCTACAATCATACTAGCTCTAAATTTCACAATGAATATTAATTGAGCACTTTCTTAAAGCTATTATTATAGCTAAGTGCTAGCTAGTGCTATTTGGTTAATTTCAGGAATTCGTTTTGTAATTTCTTTGTGATCGTATAGTGTGTAGGAATTTCAAATTCATCTACTTTATTTATCGGTAATATTTCTTGAGTTGTGCTTGTAATAAATGCTTCATCAGCTTGTAATAAAAATTCTTCAGTAAAATGTTGTTCTTTTATTGGTAGTTCCATTTTTTCTGCTAATTGAAAAACAGCAAGTCTTGTAATGCCATGAAGTATACCTTTTGTTGCAGGTGTAGTATAGATGGTTCCATCTTTAATAACAAATAGATTACTACTTGAGCCTTCTGTGATGGATCCGTCTTTTACAAGTATTGCTTCATCACAGCCGCGGCTCGCTGCGTGTTGTTTTGCTATTACATTCGGAAGTAAGTTTAATGACTTGATATAGCAATTCTTCCACCGTTCGTCTTCTAATAGTAAAACTGCTACACCACTTTCTTTTTTAGCAGGGTCTATGGGACGTGAAGGTTTTATTGTCATTGAAAAAACAGCTTTTGTATTTGGGAATAGGTGCAATCTTGGTGCAATTCCTCTAGTGACCTGAAAGTAAACATCTACATTCTTCTCTTGAGACCGTTTTACCCCTTGATCAATGATTTCTGTTAATTCCTGTCTTGTATAAGGTAATTGTAAAAGGATGGCCTCTGCACTTTTTTGAAAACGATCTAAATGTTCTTCTAACATAAAGGGTTTATTATTATACACACGAACTACTTCGTAAACGCCGTCACCGAATTGGTGTCCACGCTCTTGTATTGGTATGATCTTTTCATCCACTTCTTGTAGAAACTCCCCATTATAAAATGCAATCTCCATTATTATCCCTCCATAGTTTTTCTTCTTACATTAATGTATTCATAAACTCACGTAAAGAATAAATTTTCTGACCATTACGAGCTGTTGTTGTATTTGCTGCTAACATTGAATCCAAGATCGCTTCTTCAGTCGCTTCTGCTGCTGCTTGAAAAATTGGATCGAGCAAGTAATCTTGAATGATTTGATTAGTATAAATCACAGTATTCGAATCTTCATGTTTTACTTTATTTGCTGTTGTAAAACCAATGGCAATATCACCACTTCCGTTTCCGATATGAGAACCTGTTCTACTTAGTCCAACTGTTGTTCGTTTCAACACTCTTTTAACTTGACGTTCACTAAGGGGAGCATCGGTTGCGACTAGAATGATAATTGAACCTTGCTCTCGTTCCCCTCCCAATTGTTTTTCCTTTAATAGTTCTTTAATTAATGGACCAACTACTTTACCACCAATTGTGAGATGTTCAAGTCTACCAAAGTTAGAGAGAACAAGGACTCCTAATGTGTATATCTCATTATGTATAGTAATAGTTCGGGATGAAGAACCAATTCCTCCTTTTAACCCAAAGGACACCATCCCAGTTCCAGCTCCAAGACTACCCTGGTTGAAATCTTTAGTAGCGCTCTCAATTGCTTCTAAAACATGATTTTTAGAAAGCGAATCTTTACGAATATCATTGATTAACATATCGTTACATTCGCACACTATTGAATTAACGGTCCCGGTTGTTCTCCCGATATCAAGGTTGTGATTTAGCGTGTAGTCAATCACACCTTGAATACCAACTCCGACAGCAAATGTATTAGTAAGAATTATAGGTGTCTCTATGGTTCCTAATTCCTCAAGCTGAATGGAACCGGTTGTTTTACCAAATCCGTTAATAGTATGTATAGCCCCAACAACTTTCTCTTTAAATAAATTCCCCGAATGAGGTATGACAGCTGTAACCCCGGTCTGAATGTCACCTTGACTAATTGTACAATGTCCAACCTTTACACCTTCAACGTCAGAAATAGTATTATTCCTTCCGGGTGATAGGGTACCAATTTTTATATGATAATCTCTAATTCTCATGGCAATTCCTCCTTCTTCCTTATTGTCAGATTGTTTATTTCCAAAGTCAATTTTTGAAAATCAGTTTTGTTTGTCCATTTATAAGAATAGAATAATGTATTAGCTGTGATGGAGGGAATACATATGACTAAGTTAGAAGCATTTATATTAGGAATCATACAAGGTTTTACAGAGTTTTTGCCAATTAGTAGTACAGGACATTTATTTTTAGGGAGAAATTTATTCGGATTAAATGAAGCTGGATTATTTTTAGACACGATGCTTCATATTGGTACGTTGTTGGCGGTATTTGTTGTGTATAAACATGAGTTTTTATATATGTTGAGGAATCCTTTAAGTAAACGTACGTTTCTGTTAATTGTCGGTACAATACCTGCAGTAGTTGTTGGTTTACTATTTAAAGACTTCTTTGAAGAAATATCGAAGACAGGAATTACGATTGGCTGGGAGTTTTTAGTGACAGGATTGTTTTTATGGTTTGCTGATCAAATTAAAAATGGATATAAACGAATGGAGGATATCTCGTATACTGATGCTTTTTTCATTGGAACCTTTCAAGCAGCAGCTATTTTCCCCGCAATTTCTCGATCTGGATTAACGATAGCTGCTGCACTCATCCGAAAGCTTGATCGTGAAACAGCGGCATACTTTTCATTTCTATTATCAACTCCTGCAATAGCTGGTGCATGTGTTCTTCAAGTGGCAGACCTGTCAGGGGGAAAAGTCGAGAATATTAGTTTAGTAGCTTTATTGGTAGGTCTTATATCCTCCGCAGTCTTTGGATATATTGCGGTAAAATGGATGATATCCTATTTGAAAAAACATTCTCTTAAGCTATTTGCTATATATGTATGGGGATTAGGGATTTTGATTATTAGCCTACAGTGGATTGGAATATTTTAAGTAAATACAAGAGAGCGAGGGAGCATCTATATGCTAATTGCGTTAAAAGAAAAGTTGCTTGAAAATAGAACTGTGCTTTTAAGATTTATAGAAAAGTTGGATGAAGAGGACCTAAAATGTTCGAAAAAGAGTGGTTGGACAGTTTCGGAAGTGATCGAGCATATTTTTTTGGTTGAGAAAAATGTAACAAAGGGGATTCGATATTATGCGAATCAACCGAAGAACGAGCCTGCTGAGGAAAAGCCAATTCATTTAGTATTAGACCGAACACGCAAGATTGAGGCACCGAGTACTGTTCGTCCAAAAGGTGGAAGCATTTCGATGCAAAAGCATTTCGAAAACTTAAACCTTTCACGAGAGTTTCTATTTCAAACATTAGAGGAAATCGATGAACACCTTTTAACGCAACGATCTTTTCCGCATGAAACCTTTGGTCCGCTCACTTTACTTCAGTGGATAGAAGTATTAGCTTATCATGACATAAGACATTTGGAACAGTTGAAAGACATATTAAATGACGTGGGAAAATAAAAACTAATGAATCAACCTAGAAAATAGGCATACGCACATACGGTACAACCACCCATCTACATATGTTAACAGTGTAATCCTAATAGTAAAAAGGAGGAAGGCATAATGCATTACGGATACGATCACTGTCATATGGGGTATGGGTATGGACCGACTTATGGGTATGGAAATGGATTCGCGTTAATCGTTGTATTATTTATCCTACTCATCATCATCGGAACATCATACGTAAATTAATTAGGCTCAGTTAAAGTACAGTGTTGAATTTTAACTATATGTTGATTGTAGTGGAAGGTGCGAGACTCCTGCGGGAGCAGCTCAGGCAGGTGAGACTCATGCAGGAGCATAGCGACGGAGGCTCCTGTAGCACCAAGGAAAGCGAGTGCCTTCCACGGAAATCAACATTATTGTTTAACAGAGGCATTAATTAAAAAAGTGGCTGCCTTCAAAAGGCTAGCCTTTTTTGTTTCGATCTATTTTTAATGAAAACGAGTGATGAATACTCGAGTATTCTCAAAAACTGTATATAAATTAAAATAAAAACGAATTATTTTTTAAAAACAAATAAAAATGTTCGGATTTTTATTGACTGTATGAAAGTTCCTCTGCTATTCTTAGTAATGGAAATAGATAAATAGATTGCAGGAAGCGGGGGAACAAACAATGAATAACACCTATGATGTTATTGTAGTAGGCGCAGGTCCTGCAGGGATTTTTACGTGCTACGAGCTTTCATTAAAAATGCCAAACGCTAAAATAGTACTAGTAGATAAAGGTCATGATATATATAGACGTAATTGCCCGATATTAGAAAAGAAAATTGAGAAGTGTCCTCCAGCGGCAGGTAGAAAAGAATTCGCAGGTTGCTTACCAGCGTGTTCAATTACAAACGGTTTTGGTGGAGCAGGAGCATATTCCGATGGAAAGTTTAATATTACAAGTGAATTTGGCGGCTGGATGACGGATTACTTGTCACCATCACAGGTTGTAGAACTCATTCAATACGTTGACCAAATTAACTTAAGTCATGGTGCTACAGAATCAATAACAGACCCGTTAACAGACGAAGTTAGAAATATTGAAAAGAGAGGATACGCAGTAGGATTGAAGCTACTTCGTGCTCAAGTTAGACACTTAGGGACAGAACAAAACCTTGAAATATTAAAAAGTATCTTTGAATACTTAAAAAACAAAGTGGAAATGGTGTTTAAAGCTGAAGTAGAAGATGTACTGAGTGAGAAAATTGAAGGTACACATAAAGTAAAAGGAATAAAGCTTAAGTCTGGTGAGGAGATTCACGCAGAGAAGGTTGTGATCGTACCTGGACGAGATGGTTCAGTGTGGTTAACAAATATCTTAAAGAAGCGTCGTCTGAAAATGACGAACAATCAAGTGGATATTGGTGTTCGTGTTGAGACTTCAGATATTGTAATGGAAGAGATTAATAAAAACCTATATGAAGGTAAATTTATCTTCAATACGTCTGTAGGTACCCAGGTGAGAACGTTTTGTAGTAACCCTTCTGGACATGTTGTAGTGGAGAATCATTCCGGAATTATGTTAGCGAATGGTCATGCATATAAGGATCCGAAACTTGGAAGTAAAAACACGAACTTTGCACTACTTGTATCACATAAGTTTTCTGATCCTTTTGATAAGCCAAACGAATATGCCCATGAAGTCTCGAAATTAGCCAATAGCTTATCAAATGGTGGATTAATCGTTCAGAAGTACGGTGACATTTTGAAAGGTCGACGATCTACCGAAAACCGTATACGGGAAGGATTTATTGAGCCGACATTAAAGGAAGCAGTGCCAGGAGATTTAGGGCTGGCACTTCCATATAATACGATGAAAAGTTTAATTGAAATGACAGAAGCATTAAACCATGTTACACCAGGATTAGCCTCAGAGCATACGTTGTTTTATGGTGTAGAAGCAAAATTCTACTCTGCTCGTCCAAAACTAAATGACAAGTTCGAAACCGAAATGTCAGGTTTATATGTTGGTGGCGATGGAGCAGGTGTAACGAGAGGGTTAGCGCAAGCAAGCGCTTGTGGCGTATGGATAGCTAGAGACATTATTCAAAACTTACAACGATAGCAGGTGGATTTTTCACCTGCTTTTTTTAATGGGGGCTTTTCTGCAAAGATTGAAGTATTTGAATTAGTATAGGTTATGAAGGTTCGGTCAATCTCACTACTCTACGCTGGGGAGTTCAGCGTTATTTCATTATAATCTCAATGTTTACAAGACTAATTGAGAAATAGTTAGTATTTTTCCTTATTTTGTTATATGATTCTATTAATTTATTTAATTTTAACGCTTTAACGTATCGGGGGCCTGTCCCCCGTCGCTTTAAAGTGATGAAGTGTGCGGGGTATATCATGTTTAGGACGTGCATCGAATATAGTGATAAGAGATGTATCCGTAGGAGGAGACAGGATGAATATACTTATTTTAGGTGGTACAAAATTTTTAGGACGTCACTTAGTCGAAGAATCATTAAAAAGAGGTCATGAAGTATCAATTTTTACAAGAGGAATCACAAATTCAGATCTTTTTCCTGAAGTAGAAAAATTAGTTGGAGATCGCGATGGTAATCTTGAAAGTATTAAGGGCAGAAAATGGGATGCAGTCATTGATACGAGCGGTTATGTACCTAGAAATGTAAGAGATTCTGCTGCAATTTTGGCAGCAAACTGTAATCTTTATACGTTTATATCCACGATCTCGGTTTATCAAGATTTTACTAAGGTAGGAATTTCAGAAGGCGATGATATAGCGCAGCTAGAGGATGAAGGGATAGAAGAAATCACAGGTGAAACGTATGGTCCATTAAAAGCCTTATGTGAACAAGAAGTAATGGCTATTTTTCCAGATAAACATTTAATTATACGTCCTGGTTTAATTGTAGGACCGTATGATCCAACAGACAGGTTTACGTACTGGCCACATAAAATTGGCACGGAAGAGGAAATAATAGCACCAAACGATGAACATGCTTCAGTACAATTTATTGATGTAAGAGACTTAGCCTCATTTATTATCCAACAATTAGAAAATAAAAGTATCGGAGTATATAATGTTACAGGACCAAATGAAGATTTAACGTTTGATCAATTGATTGATGTTTGTAAGGAAACGTTAAACAAAGAGGTGAAGGTAACGAAAGTTGATGAACAGTTTATTGTTGAAAACGACATTCAATTTTGGACAGAACTGCCTTTGTATATTCCAATAGGGAAGGGAATGGATGGTTTTCATAAAGTATCCATTGATAGAGCGTTAGCTGATGGTTTAAGCTTTACGTCAATACAGGAAACAATCCAAGCCACATACCAATGGAGTATTGCAAGAGAACACAAAGAATTACTGGCAGGACTTTCAAAAGAAAAAGAAATGGATTTACTACTAAAATGGCATAACAAATAAAAAAGATGTATAGGACAATTTTGTTTGGGAAAACTCTATTCATGATAGGTACGTTAAGGAGGAGTTTTTTCATGTATCATTTCAATACATATGAAGCTAAACTTGTACATGAATCAAGATTATATGAATTGGAAACGAAGCAAAAAAATTGTCCTACTGTTTCTAAAAAACAACAAAAGAAAAAGAGATAAGTAACTGGCTTAAAGGTCAGTTGCTTTTTTCATTCAACCTCTATGAAAGGTGTTCGATTCTATGCAGTCATATCAATGCATTATTGTTGGTGGAGGTATTGCTGGCTTACAAGCGGCTATCCAGCTTGGTCGCTATAACCATGACGTACTAGTCGTTGATAAAGGTGAGGGGAGATCGAGTCTTTGTAGATGTTACCATAATGTGTTAGGTTGGCCAGACGGCGTAGAAGGGGAAAAATTACGTACATTAGGTAAACAGCATGCAGAGAAATATCATGTAAAGTTTTTAGAGGACAACATTACTGAAATAAATAGAAAAGAAGGTTATGGGTTCAGGTTAAAAGGTAATGATGAGTATGAAGCGAAGTACTTATTAATTGCTACCGGAGTATCAGATAACATACCATTAAAACTCCCAAACTTAAAGGAATGTCTCGGATTGACCATTTATATATGCCCTGATTGTGATGGGTATGAAGTAACAAATAAAAAAGTAATCGTTACAGGATCTGGTGATTCAGGTGCGAATATGGCTCTTACTTTGCTGCATTGGACGAATGATATCATTTATATTAATTCAGGCGCATCACCGATTAGTAGTAAAAACATAGATTTTCTTACTAATAAAGGTATCGAAATAATAAATGAACAAGTAGTAGAAGTTGAAATAGCTGGTCCAGGTCAGTTTAAAGGGTTTGTTACAAAAAGCGGGATGTGTATAAAAGGTGAACGAGGATTTTTAGCTTTCGGTGGAAATAAGGTGAATACGGATTTGCTGCAAGATTTAGGAGTAGAAAGACTGGAGAATCATCATGTTAATACAAATGCACGTACAAAAGAAACAAATATTCGTAATGTATGGGTGGCTGGTGACATAGGAGTTCATTCAGAGCTTTTGACGATTGCAATGGGAGAAGGTGCACAAGCTGCCATATGGATTCATAAAAGAATACTTGAAGATGGAGATTGAATTGCTAGTTCAAATAGCAAATCAATCTCTTTTTTGTTGATCCATACGTTAAATATCTCATGAACAAACAGTAAATCGAATAAACTTTATAGAAACAGATTTGTCATACCATTCAAGTGGTGGAGGGATCAAGAGATGTCAGAATCTCGCCTTATTAAACCTGTATTAGAGGAAGAATTGCCAATTATTAGCCATGGGAAAGGTATCTACCTATACGACATGGAAGGGAAGCAGTATTTAGATGGTTCATCAGGTGCTGTGACAGCAAGTATTGGTCATGGTGTTGGAGAAATACAGGAAGCAATGAAAGAACAAGCATCCAAAATATCGTTCGTATACCGCTCGCAATTTACAAGTATTCCTGCTGAAAAGCTTGCTACAAAATTATCAACATTAACAGAGACAGCTGATTATTATAGTTTTTTAGTAAATAGCGGTTCTGAGGCAACGGAGACAGCGATGAAAATTGCAATACAATATTGGCAGGAAAAAGGGATGAATACGAAACAAAAGATACTATCCCGATGGATGAGTTATCACGGAATCACAATTGGTGCTTTATCAATGTCGGGACACACCCTTCGTAGAAACAGGTTTGAACCACTTCTTGAGGATTATCCAACGATCTCTCCACCTTATTGTTATCGTTGTCCCTACAATGAGACATATCCCAACTGCCAATTAAAATGTGCTACTGAATTAGAAAAAGCCATTAATAGAATTGGAGAAGAGCACATTGCTGCCGTCATTATGGAGCCAATTGTAGGTGCGGCTGGTGCGGCTCTTACTCCACCTCCAGGGTATTACGAAGAAATCAGAAAATTATGTGACCAGTATAATATTTTGTTCATTTCAGACGAAGTTATGACTGGCATTGGCAGGGCAGGTAAAATGCTAGCTCTCGATTACTGGGATACAGTAGCTGATATTGTGACACTTGGAAAAGGACTCAGTGCTGGGTATACACCAATTGCAGCTGTTTTAGTAGAGTCAAAAATTATGGAACCAATACAAAGTGGCTCAAAAGTGATCATGAGTGGACATACATTTAGTGGAAATCCACAATCAGCTGCGGCGGGGGTTGCAGTACTAGATTATATTGAAAAACATAACGTATTGAAACAAACCGAAGAGAACGGTGTTTTTTTATACAATCTATTGAAAAAATTACAACGCCAATTTCCTATTATAGGTGATATTAGAGGCAAAGGCTTATTACTAGGTTTAGAGTTTGTTTCAGGATTAGATAAGACATCCTTTCCGCGTGAAAGACAAGTTACAAACTTGGTCATTTCTAAATCAAAGGAAGCAGGATTGCTCGTGTATCCAGCTTCAGCAGGAGATGATGGAGTAAAAGGTGATGCCATTATTATTGCACCTCCCTTAACAATTACAAAGGTTGAAATTCGCGAGTTGGTTAAAAGGCTAAGTGAAGCGTTAGTCAATGTAATGGCTGAACTAGACGGGGAGGTGGAGTACGTTTGACAAGTAAAGTAACAACTATTGATCATATTATGAGTCATATAAACGATGGCTGCACGATTATGTTTGGAGGATTTGGTGGGATTGGAACTCCTCCTACCATCATCAAGGCTATTTTAGAGAGTGGCAAAAAGGATTTTACGTTAATAGGGAATGATACCGGATTTCCAACGATCGGCATCGGTCCACTCGTAGCAGAAGGACGTGTTCGAAGGATCATAACATCCCATATTGGATCTAATCCAATAGCCGGGAAACTTATGACAGAAGGAAAGCTTGAAGTTGAATTTTGTCCTCAAGGAACGTTGGCGGAGCGAATCCGAGCAGGTGGTGTAGGTTTATCGGGGGTTTTACTAGATGTAGGTCTTAATACAGTAGTTGAAAAAGGGAAAGCCATCATAGAGGTTAACGGAAATCGGTGCATGATAGAAACGGCATTAACTGCAGATGTTTCAATCGTTTATGCACAAAAAAGTGATACGTATGGAAACTTAGTTTACGACAAAAGTGCAAGAAACACGAATCCATTAGTTGCGATGGCAGGTGATGTAACATTTGTTGAGGTAGAAGAAATAGTAGAAAAAGGATCAATAAATCCTGAGGAAGTTGTTACACCTGGCTGCTTTGTTGATGGTGTCATTCAAGGTGAAGGAGTGTATTGGAAATGGGTATGGGAATAGATACACGAAACCTTATGGCTAAACGTGCTGCACAAGAAGTGAAAGATGGTATGGTAGTGAACCTAGGTATCGGTATTCCATCTCTTGTACCTAATCACCTTCCTTCCAACATGAATGTAATGTTTCATGCAGAAAATGGAGTGTTAGGGATGGGACCATCACCTGAAGTAGGTAAGGAAGATGGAAATTTGTGTAATGCAGGAGGCTATCCTGTTTCGATTATAGCAGGAGCTTCGTATTTTGATAGTGCCATAGCTTTTGCAATTATTAGGCGTGGGTTAGTCGATTTAACTATTTTAGGAGCTCTTCAAGTAAGTCAAAATGGAGATTTAGCAAACTGGATCGTGCCAGGGAAACGAGTTCCAGGGATGGGAGGGGCTATTGACCTTGCTCAAAAGGCTAAAAGAGTCATCGTTGTGATGAATCATACAAATAAGGATGGCTCCTCAAAGATTGTGAAATCTTGCTCTCTTCCATTAACAGCCAAAGGGTGTGTACACTTAATTATTACAGAGTTGGCTGTCATGGAGGTTGCAGAAGAAGGCCTAAGGTTACTTGAAATTATGAAACCGTATACGTTAGAAGATGTGCTGAAATTGACAGATGCTGAAATACTGATAGATAAAGAGATTGCGTTTATGGAATAGGGGGGAGAAGTTTGGAACTAACAGATCGAATTCATGAACGAATTAAGGTTCATAGAAACTCTACGGTCAGATTGCTTCAACGTCTTGTACAAGAAAGAAGCGTGTCAGGGAATGAAAGTGCAGCGCAAGCAATCATTATTGAAAAACTTAGAGAAATTGGCTTGCATATTGATATATGGGAACCGAATTATGCAAAATTACAGCAGCATCCTTTTTTTGTTTCGCCACGTTCAACGTTCATAGGTAGTTCGAATGTGGTAGGCATAAAAAAAGGACTAGGTGGAGGGAAATCCATTCTATTAAATGGGCATATCGATGTTGTACCTGAAGGAGATATCAGCCAATGGGAAAATGACCCTTACAGTGCAGAGATTAAGGACGGCAAAATGTTTGGACGAGGAACCTCTGACATGAAGGGGGGGACAGTCGCTCTCTTGCTTGCAATTGAGGTCATTCACGCATTGAATATACCTCTAAAGGGGGATATCATTTTTCAAAGTGTAATTGAAGAGGAAAGTGGTGGAGCAGGAACGCTAGCCACTATTACGAGAGGTTATACAGCCGATGCTGCAATCATTCCAGAGCCAACAAACATGAAGATATTCCCGAAACAACAAGGATCCATGTGGTTTCGATTAACAGTAAGAGGAAAATCTGCTCACGGTGGTACAAGATATGAAGGAGTTAGTGCAATTGATAAAAGTATCCTCGTCATCGAAGCGATGCAAGAGTTGGAAAGAACGAGAAATGAGAAAATAAAAGACCCATTGTATCAAAACATTCCGATTCCTGTCCCAATAAATATTGGGAAAATTAATGGAGGAAGCTGGCCATCAACTGTAGCAGACGAAGTTAGGCTAGAAGGTAGAATTGGAGTTGCTCCAGAGGAATCAATGGAAGATGTAAAACTTGAAGTTGAAAGGCAAATCAAGTTACTAACAAAAAAGGATGAATGGTTTGCAGAGCATCCCGTTGAGCTTACTTGGTTTGGAGCTAGATGGGTACCGGGTACCATTGATTTAGAGCATGATGCTCTAAAAACACTTAAGAATAGTTTTAAAGAAGTTTTGAAAAGGGAACCTGTCATTGAAGCTTCACCGTGGGGAACTGATGGAGGTCTATTTACCCAAGTAGCCAACATTCCAACCATTGTGTTTGGGCCAGGTACAACGGAAGTTGCACATCATCCAAATGAATTTATTGAGATTGAAAAAGTATTGGAAGCAGCTGAGGTATTTGCCCATATGATTGTGGAATGGTGTAATAATTGAGAATAAAACTAAACTATCGGGAAAAGGCTTGGTATATACCAAGCCTTTTTATTTGGTAGAGATTACATAAATATACAACAGTTGGAGAGAATGGTAAGGATAGAAGTAACAATCCTGGAGGTTTAAATGGTTACTGTATTATTCGTAGTAGTTCTATCATCTCAAGTTTTTATCTCTTCCTTGGTAGATACATTTTATTATGATCGTTCATTTATTGATTCATTTATTTATGTAATCCATCCAGAACCTGGTACCAGGAAGTCTGTGGGACTTATTGCTGTTTTTATTGCAGGTTTAGTCTCAGTGGTTATAGACTATAGAGTTTGGAAAGGTAAAAAATCTCAGAAGCAATTTGAGGGTAAATAGTCGTGAAATTAACAGAGAAACTATCACTATGGCAATTATTTATTCTTATTTTTATTTTTGAAATGGGTAGTGCCATTATAGTAGGTATTGGAAATGAAGCAAAACAAGACGCGTGGATTGCGATAGCGGTTGCTACTTCTATTGGCGTTGGGTTAGTTGTTTTTTACTATACACTGGTCTCAAGAGTGAAAGACAAAAATCTTTTTCAAATTATGGAGGTAGCTCTTGGTAAATGGTTGGCAAAGGTTCTTGCATTTTTGTATGTTGTGTATTTCTTTTATATTGCATCAAGAGTGTTACGAGACTTTTGTGAATTATTAACTTCATCTATTTTGCCAAAGACTCCTATTGAAGTTACTTCCATTATCATGATGTGTATGATTACTTACGTATTATATTTAGGAATCGAGGTCCTCGGAAGAACGAGTGAAATATTCTTACCTTATGTCATTATCTTTATTATTGGTATAGGTATCGGGATATTACTTTCTAGTGAACTACACATGGAAAATTTATTGCCAATTATGCCAGAGGGAATTGGTCCAGTAGTAAGTGCAGTCTTTCCTTCCTTGTTGACGTTTCCATTTGGAGAGTTGATTGTGTTCACAGTTATATTTCCGTATGTATCAAATCCAAAATATATTCGGAGGGTTAGTATCATTTCTGTAGTAGCTGCTGGTGGTCTCCTCGTTTATGCCTCAATCGTTCAGATTGCAACGTTAGGATTCGAGATGAAAAACCGATCAACCTTTCCACTTTTATCTGTAGCGAGGGAGATATCCCTATTAGACTTTCTTGAAAGAGTTGATTTACTTATTGTATTCATCATGATGTTTGGTGTCATTATTAAGGTTGCGGTATTTACTTATGGTGGATTAAAGGGATTAGAGTATATAGGAAACATATCTTATAGATATTTTGCATTTCCTATGGCAATGGTTATTTCGTCCAGCTCTATTTTTATTAGTGATAATTTTGCAGAGCATATTCAAGAGGGGCTAAAATTTGTACCGACGTATATGCATATACCTTTTCAAATCGTAATCCCTTTTCTTTTATTCCCAATCGTTTTATGGAAAACAAAAGGGATGAAGGGTGGACAACAGGATGATCAATCTAACAAAACTGTTTAGCTCACAAAAAAGTATTCAAAAATCGAAACCTAGTACAAGTGAAGAGTTGCTTGAAGTAGGTGAACAACCTAAAGAAATTACAACAGAACTGACTAAGAACTATCAATTCTGCAAAAATACCTTTCAAGAGTCCATTGACTTTACTCAGAATTACATAATGATAGGAAAGCAAAAGGGGTTTCTTTGTTATTTAGACAGTATGATTGATTCGAAGCAATTAACCGAAAAAATTGTCGAGCCGCTATCTTTGTCTGTAGAAGATTTATCAATAATAGAGAATGAAGAGTCTTTTGAAGCATTTCGTAAAAAGTACCTTTCGGGGTTACCGCATAAATTTGTTACAAAAGAACACGAAGTCATTTGGTATATCTTATCAGGATATGTTGTTATATTTGTTGAGAATATTAAAGAGGTTCTATGTCTGAAGATTTTTGATATCCAGTATCGAAGCATTAATGAACCTAGTACGCAAACCATTATTCGAGGGCCGAAAGATGGATTTACAGAGTCCATGGAAACAAACGTTAGCTTAATTAGAAGAAGAGTTAAGAACCCTCATCTTAGATTTGAATCTCACATTGTGGGCAGAGATACGCAAACATCAGTTGTGATTAGTTATATTGATGGTATTGCTAATAAAGGGATTGTAAATGAGGTAAGGAATCGAATTAAGAAAATTGACACGAGCTATATATTAGACTCGGGAATTATTGATGAATATATTACAGATAAAAGTTATACTGTATTCCCTTTGATCAACAATACAGAACGCCCAGACACTGCAAGTGCAAACTTGCTTGAGGGTAAGGTCATAATTATTGTTGATGGAAGCCCATTTGTATTAATTGCACCTGTTGTCTTTACGGATTTCTTTCAAGCATCTGAAGATTATTATCAGCCGTTTATTATGGGATCCTTTATACGGTTTATTCGTTATTTCTCGTTTATGATCGCACTGGTTTTACCTTCTTTGTATGTAGCTATCACAACATTTCATCAGGAATTAATGCCAACAACGCTTCTGATTAGTGTACAAGCACAAAGAGAAGGTGTTCCTTTTCCGGCTGTGATTGAAATATTAGCAATGGAGTTAACCTTTGAAGTTTTAAGAGAAGCAGGAGTTAGAATGCCAAGAGCAGTCGGGCAAACCGTTTCTATTGTCGGAGCGTTAGTTATTGGACAGGCTGCTGTAGAAGCAGGACTTGTTTCAAACGTTCTAGTTATTGTTGTATCTTTTACAGCGATTGCAAGTTTCGTTTCTCCCATTTATAATTTTTCTATTTCAACAAGGCTATTAAGATTTGTCATTATTTTAGCCGCATCAGTTTTCGGTTTATTTGGTGTACTGGCATTTTTAGTTTTAATGGTTATGCATTTAACAAGTCTTCGCTCTTTTGGAGTTTCTTACTTAACTCCAGTTGCTCCTCTAATACTTGAGGATCAAACCGATGTATTTGTTAGATTGCCGTTTTGGGCAAACAAAAATAGACCAAAATTTTTAAAAACTGAAGCACCAGAACGACAAGAGAACATGTCAAAGCCTAGTCCACCAAAAATGGAAGGTGAACAATCTAGATGAAAATAAGAATTTTACTTCTTCTTGCTATAAGTTTATGTTTATTAACTGGTTGCTGGGATCGAGTTGAATTAAATGATATTGGAATAGTTACTGGTCTTGCCGTTGAAAAAGGAAAGGATCATAAGTATAAATTAACAGTAGAAGTTTTAAATGCAACAGAGAACTCTAAAATGGAAGCACAAGGCAATGCACCTGCAACCATATATTCTCAAGAAGGGAACTCTTTATCTGAGCTTGCTCACCGTATGAATGTTGGAGTTGCAAGGCAACTTATCTATTCACATACTCGCGTATTTTTAATCGATGAACAAGTGGCAAAACAAGGAGTCACTGATTTTATAGATTTTTTAGAACGAAGTGGAGAATTTCGAAATGACTTTAACATTTTCCTGTTTGAGGGTGGAAATGCAGACGATGCCTTAAAAACAACCTACACTCTCCAAAAGGTTTCTTCATTAAAATTAAATAAGCAAATTGAATCCTTTTATAAAGAATGGGGAGGAGATCCGAATGTTCGGTTAACGGACTTTATTTCGGCATTAACCTCTGATGGCAGGGAACCTACGATTGCAATGGTTAAAGTAAAAGGAGACCCTAAGAAAGGAAACTCAGTTGAGAATATGCAGAAAGTTGAGCCTGAAGCATTAGTCGAAGTTGCAGGACTTGCTGTGTTTAAAGGAGATAAATTAGTAGATAAGCTTACGATAAATGATACTCGAAATTATTTATGGCTTGATAATATCCAAAGTACGAGCTTAACCGTACCTTGTGAAGGTGAAGAGGGAAATTATTTAGATTTACGTGTTACACGTTCCCATACAGACATTGATTCAAAAGTAGTAAGGGGTGTTCCGCAATTTTCGGTAGCAATTAATGTGGAATCTAGAATTGAAGGGTCACAATGTGAAGGAAATTTAGAGCGAATTGATACGTACGAAGAATATGAAAAGCAAGTAGAAAATACATTAGAGGATCAAGTAAATGAAACCGTTCAAAAGGTACAAGAGCTGGAATCAGACATTTTCGGATTCGGTGAAATCATCCAAAGGCAACATTATCATGATTTCCAAAATATGAAGAACGAATGGAACAAGTATTTTGCTGATGCAAAGGTTGAGATTAAAGCAAATGTGTTTATAAGAAGATCAGGGATACGTAATCAAAATATAATAAGTGATTCAGATAAATATTAAAATCGGCAATTTTTTGTCGATTTTTTTTATTAATCATATCGAATCATCGTTTCTCGTAGGATGTAATATGAGGAAGGAGGAGTGATGTGAAAAAACAAGACTACTATGAACAAAAGATTATTGAAGGAGAATACTTCTATCTTTCCGTTTGTTTTGATCATTTTAATCAACGAATACGCTTGGATGATTATCGTGGGAATCTATCGTTGATAGCAGATAAGGTAATTGAATTGGCAAGCAAGCACTCTTATTCAAAGGCAATTCTATACTCGAGAAGAGAGCACGTACATTGCTTTGTAGAAAAGGGATTTTTACTTGAAGCAATATTTGAAGGCTTTTTTCATGGAAGTCATGCATATGCTTTGACGATGTATTTTGAGTCTGCAAGAAAGAAAAGTGATAGCTGGTTAAAAGAAGATAAAATTCTGCAGGATGTACTAAGTTTACCTGTCACAAAAAATCAGGGGAATTTGCCAAGTGGATATAAATTGAGGAAAGGAACACCGATAGATGCAGAAATGCTCGCGGGTTTATATAAGGAAGTCTTTCAGGTGTATCCGACTCCTTTAAACGATCCTGGTTATATAAAAAAAATCATGAAAAGCAACACCGTTTTTTATGTAATTGAAAAGGAGGGTGTGCTAGTAAGTAGTGCATCAGCATGCATTGATTATAACTATGCCAACGCAGAAATATCAGACTGTGCTACTTTACCGGAGCATCGTTCGCATGGATTAATGAAACACTTGATTGTCAGACTTGAAAAAGAGCTAATCAGTCAAAAAATTTTCTGTGCATATTCGATTGCACGAGCACTATCATTTGGAATGAATGCCTCACTAAAACAATTAGGCTATAAGTATAAAGGAAGAATGATGAACAATTGCTATATTTACGACAAGCTTGAAGATATGAATGTTTGGGTAAAGGACTTGTCATAGTTAATATCTAACATTATTTAAATGAAAGCGATTTCGATTGAGATAACTTTTTAACTTTCCCTCACATATACTAGGTTAAGTTTCTTTTATAGGCATAATGAAGGAGGGTTTACTATGATTAACGATGTATTTAAACCAACGCGTCATTGGAAGGATATTGAACTGTGGAAAGATATTACAGAAGAGCAATGGAACGATTGGGTTTGGCAACTTACGAATACCATACGAACACTCGATGATTTACGTAAAGTCATCAACTTAACTCCTAATGAAGAAGAGGGGGTAAAAATTGCAACGAAAACTATTCCGTTAAACATAACACCTTATTATGCATCACTTATGAATCCAGATGACCCAAGATGTCCTATTCGTATGCAATCTGTACCTATTTCGAAAGAGTTAAATAAAACAAAATACGATCAAGAAGATCCGTTGCAAGAGGATGAAGATTCACCGACTCCGGGATTAACACATCGTTATCCAGACCGTGTTTTGTTTTTAGTTACCAACCAATGCTCTATGTACTGTAGATATTGTACGAGAAGACGTTTTTCTGGTCAGATTGGAATGGGTGTCCCAAAGAAACAAATGGACCAAGCAATTAGCTATATAAGAAGCAACCCGGAGATTAGAGATGTATTAATTTCAGGTGGAGACGGATTATTAATTAATGATCAAATAGTAGAATATATTTTAAAAAATTTACGTGACATTCCACATGTAGAAATAATTCGAATTGGCACGCGCGCACCAGTTGTATTTCCTCAACGAATCACAGAAAATTTATGTAATATTCTAAAGAAGTACCATCCAGTATGGTTGAATACACATTTTAATACTTCTATTGAGATCACAGAAGACTCTAAACGAGCTTGTGAAATGCTGGCAAATAGCGGAGTTCCAGTAGGTAATCAATCTGTTATTCTAGCAGGAATCAATGATAGTGTTGCTATAATGAAGAAGTTGATGCATGACTTAGTTAAAATTCGTGTAAGACCTTATTATATTTATCAATGTGATCTTTCAGAAGGAATTGGACATTTCCGAGCACCAGTTTCAAAAGGTATTGAAATAATAGAAGGATTACGTGGACACACATCTGGTTATGCCGTTCCAACTTTTGTAGTGGACGCTCCAGGTGGTGGAGGGAAAATATCACTGCAGCCTAATTACCTACTTTCTCAAAGTCCGAATAAAGTTGTACTTCGTAACTTCGAGGGTGTTATTACAACCTACCCAGAGCCAGAAAATTATGTGCCTGGTAAAGCAGATGATTATTTTGGTGAAGTGTACCCGAACTATATGCAGAAGGATTCAAATATCGGTATCGCAGGTTTAATGAATGACCATCACTTTAATCTTGTACCAGATGGATTAAATCGTTTAGAGAGACGCCATACGTACACGGAAAATCCAGAACATAGTTCATTAAAGGATAAACGTGAAAAACGTGATCAATTGAAGGAAAAGAAATTTCTTGCGGAACAAAAGAAAAATACGCAAGGTAATGGATGAGGTGAAGGTACATGACTTGTGATTGGTGTGGCTCATTGCAATCGAAACAAGGAGAGAATACCGTATATTGGGAGCTTCCGGATGGCTCGCGTGCCATTACAATTACTGAAACTCCTTGTATTCGCTGCGATGATTGTGGAATGACGTACCAAACAGAGAGAACCATTGATGAAATTGAAGATCAACTAATGTTAATTGATACGAAGAGTTTGAATCAACAATTGACTTTCAAACAACTAATGGAAACACCACGATGGCTGAAAATGAACTATTTCGGAAAGTAAGCATTGGACAATATTCATATTTCCTTCTATAATGGAAAATCAGTATAACCAATATTGGTTGAACTAGGAGGAACTGAAGTTGTCACGATCATTTTATCACTTTCTATTGAAATATCGAATGAATAAACCTACCAATGAAGTTGCAGCATTTGCAAATGCAGCTTATGATGACCATAGCTTCCCAAAGCATTCAACTGACTACTACGAGCTAACAAATTACCTTGAACTGAACGGATCTTACTTACCAAGCATGTCTATCTTTGACCAGGCTTGGGACTTATATATGTTGAATGAATAGCATCCAATAATAATTGGATGCTATTTTATTGTTGTCTTTAATCAAACACTTTAACTCATTAACGCATTGGGGGACAGGCCCCCAGTGCGTTAATGAGTTAAAGTGCAAAAAAAAGTAATTTACAGTTTTATGCAGTAGAGTTATAATTTGATAGAATATGCGAAAAAAGGGGCGTGAGAAACATGTGGATTACACGAAATTACAGTCAACATCATCATACTGTTTCTTTAAGCCGACTACTGTTTGTCTAACAAAACGTTATTATAACGATGTTAAACCACAGAATAGTTGTCTGTGGTTTTTTTGTGTGCAAAAATCGAATATACGTTCGAGGGGGATTTTATGATTATTGTAAAAGATTTGAAAAAGGAATATAAAATTGCAAAACGAGACCCTGGTTTATCAGGTGCGATAAAGTCATTATTTAAACGAGTATATGTAACGAAACATGCTGTGAAAGGACTTGAGTTTTCCATTCAACAAGGAGAAACGGTTGCTTATATTGGGGCTAATGGGGCTGGAAAGTCAACAACGATAAAAATGTTAACTGGGATCTTAACACCTACAAGTGGTGAGGTAACGGTTAATGGGATTGTCCCGTACAAGCAAAGGCAGAAGAATGCAAAAAATATTGGCGCAGTCTTTGGTCAACGTACTCAATTGTTTTGGGACATTCCCGTACGTGAATCGTTTGATCTATTAAAACACATTTACGAAATACCAGAAAAAGAGTATCAGGAGACAGTAAGCATGTTCACAGAGGTGCTTCATTTAGAACCGTTATTAGGCATACCAGTTCGTCAACTAAGCTTAGGGCAAAAGATGCGGTGTGAGTTAGCAGCTGCCTTCTTACATCGTCCTTCTGTTGTGTATTTAGATGAACCAACAATTGGTCTGGATATAGCAGTAAAGGTGAGAATAAGACAGTTTATTAAAGAAATGAATGTAAGGTGGGGGACCACGGTTTTATTAACGACACATGATATGCAAGATATCGAAGAGATTTGTGACCGCATTATCATTATTGACGACGGAAATATCCTATATGATGGTGACCTTGCGAATATTAAACGTCAATTTGGTCAAAAACGTGTAATACATTTTGATCTAGTTCAAAAGGAATCATTTGTGTTACCAGTAGAACTAATTGGAAAAGTAGATATTCAATCTTCAGAGGATGAAAGTAAGCTTTCACTTTCGTTTGACCATGAGGAAACGTCAAGCTCATTTGTCATCTCTACTATAATGAATCACTATAATGTTCAAGATTTAAGTGTTAGTGATCCAAGGATTGAGTCCATTGTAGAAGACATTTATAACAAGCGGGAAATAGGGGATGTACATGAAAAAGTATTGGCAGCTGACTAAATCACAAATGCAAATGAACACAGCATATTCAGCGTGGTATTGGGCAGGATCCGCGTCAACAATAATGCGATTACTGATTATGTATTATTTCTGGCATGCCGTTTATTCAAATCGTTCTTCGATTGAAAATATTGATATCTCAACGATGCTCACGTATATTGTGGTGGCGATGTTACTGCAAGGATATGTTAGCGGTATTGGAAACGAACTAGCAGAAAGAATTCGAAGTGGTGATATTGCCATCGAATTGTTACGACCATATGACTTAATCTTTAAATTAATTTCAGTAGACGTCGGATCAAAACTAACTGTTTTCTTCCGGGAAACACTACCAATTATCGTGATTGTTTTTCTGTTCATGAAGTTAAATACACCTTCATCGTTTGAAGCAATGCTGTTATTCCTCGTTAGTAGTTTTGTTGGAATCTGGATTGGGACGTTTTTCGATTTTCTTGTTGGGGTAATCGCATTTTGGACGATTAATATTTGGGGGATGCGTGTATTAAAGGAAGGTGTTATTACCTTTTTCTCAGGAGCATTAGTACCTATCGTGTTATTTCCTGACTGGTTAAAAACGGTGAGTGAATATTTACCGTTCCAGTCAATGGTATATGTACCTGTATCCATTTATACAGGAATAGTTTCAGGAACAGATGCCTATTGGGCAATCGTAATTCAGCTTGTATGGCTTGTTGCTTTGTATGCATGTGTGAGAATCATATGGGCACAAGCATTAAAGAAGATTACGATATTCGGAGGTTAGGAGGGGTGGTATGGTAAGATATGCGAAATTATATTGGGTATTTGCGAAAAACCATATGAAGGTCATGATAGAGTATCGAGTTGATTTTTTAATTGGAATTTTTTCAGTCATGCTTCAGCAATTTGCCTCCATTTTCTTTGTGAAAGTAGTGTTTGATCATATTGAACAGTTAAACGGATGGTCGTTTTACGAAATCTTATTTATTTATGGAGTGGCGGCAACAGGTAGATCCATTCATCATATATTCTTTGATAATTTATGGACCTTAGGTTGGCAATATATAAGACCTGGGCAATTAGATCGTTTGTTAATTCGTCCGATTAATCCACTATTTCATTTATGTGCAGATCGCCTCCAACAAGATGGATTAGGTCAAATTATCATTGGAATCATCATCATGACGATTGCAACTCCTCATTTAGATGTGACATGGGGTGTGATGGAGATCTTATTATTAATTATCATGATTATATCTTCTGGCATGATTTTTGTTGCGATCAATCTATTCTTTGCAACATTCTCATTTTGGATGATTGATAGCTTACCAATTGTGTGGGCTGTCTTTAATTTAAGTGACTTTGCAAGATATCCACTTACCATTTATCATAAGGGAATCGGTTTATTTTTAACATGGTTAATCCCCTATGGCTTTACTGCGTTTTATCCGGCTGCCTATTTTATAGGAGGAGAAGGATATAAATGGTTTGCACTATGGACACCACTTGTAGCCATCACTTCTTGCATCATTTCATATATGTTTTGGAATAGAGGTCTAAAAGCTTTTGCAAGTACAGGAAGCTAACAAAAAGTATAGAACAACCCTTTAGGTCAGGGGATGTTCTATACTTTTTTTATTTTCCCAAAATGCACATTCATGTAGCGCGATTTTTGGGTGAAAAGCATATACTACATTAATTAATTGATACGTTGCCTATAGGAGAGTGATAAAAATGGAGGAAAAAAACCCAAAGTTCAAGGTTGGAGACATTGTTGTCATTTCTCTGTATGGAACGGTCAGTAAAATTTCTAAAATTAAAAGTTTAAATGGGAATTTTGCTTATGAGTTAAATAATAAAGAGGGGCTTTATTTAGAGGATACTCTTGAAAGTATTCTGGAGTATGACGATAAGAACACGAACCAAGAGTCACTTCAAGTTGAATTCAAGTATTACTTCGGTGATCTTGTACAAGTCAAAGGCTATGGAAAAGATTTGTTTAAGATTGTCGGATTACGAACAGAAATTTGGAGATATAAAAAAGATGCATGGGAAGACATAATCTATGAATTATCAAGATTATCAGACGGTGAATGGCTAGAAGCAAGCGAAGATGAAATTACCCTTATTGCTGACCATGAACATGCTCCGATATTTTTACAGAAGTTAGATATGATTTATGTAAAGACAAAAGAAACTAAAGTGATGGAGATGTTACAGTCTATGAATAAGCAGCGAAAAACTGAAAAGGAACTCCTTCGATTGAAACGGGAAAGAAAAGCGATTATCGACGGATTACTAGATGTTTACAATGATTATAAATATCTCTATGAGCTCTTTGAAGACGAGGAATATAAAAATGTAATGGAATTAGTGATGGAAAACCTATCAAAATTCACATCTAGTAAGAATGATGAACTGTAAGTTAAAACTTTATGAAGGCTTGTACTACTATCCATAAGAAAAACGGAATACCACCAAATAAAATAACTTTAAACATGTTGTTCGTAACAGTTTCCATCACATCATCAAAAATTGAAATGTCCTCAATTGTACTATTATTAATTTGATTATTCGCCTCATATGAATAATGATAAGTTTTCTCCATAATATGATCCTCCTTTGCGGCTTGTCCACTCTACTAGATAAATATGAATTACATGAGAAGTTAGAACTCTTTTTCTTACTTAATGGAGAAATCTTTTTATCATAAAAGAAAAAACATTCACATAAATCGAAATAAGGGGTGATAACGTGAGAGAAATCGAAGTGGTTATAGACACAGAGGAACTTGCAGAATTCATTTATGAGCAGTTATTAATAAGAGGTTATGTCCCTAGTGATGAAGAAGTTGATGAAGTTGCCGATATTGTATTCGATTACTTATTAACAAAGCAGGTCGTTGAGGAAGTTTGGGAAGAGGAAGAGGAAGATTAGAAAAAATGGCTATAGCGTTGTCTAGTGACGAAGAAAAAGCCATCGTTATTCTTTTTTATGTTAAGAAAGTAGGACACTTTCTAGCTTAAACAAACGGCGAATTCCTCGTCGTTTTTATTTGTTTTTGGAAATATATTCATATTGTTAAAGGTAATTTGTAAAGTGCGTTATAATAAATAGAGTACTAGATTGAAAATTTTGGAGGTGAGAATTTGGCTGAAAAAGCTATAATATTTGATTTGGATTGTACGTTGCATGACCGTGAAACGAGTCTCTTCTTATTTCTGAAATCTCAGTATGATCGATTACTATCTAGCGAAATTTCAATTTCTTTTCCTGAGTTTTATAATGAGTTTGTTAAACTTGAGCAATTTGGTCGTAAATGGAAAGATGTTGTTTATGGTGAACTACTAGCAAAATATAAAGAAATCAGGTTAACGAGCAGTGAGCTATTGGAGGATTATTGGTATCGTTTTAGCGAACATTGTGTAGCCTTTGACGGTACTGAGTTTATGTTAAGAGAGTTGAAAGAAAAAAATTATAGGCTCGGCATGATTACAAATGGAAAAACTGATTTTCAGAAAGCGACGATTCATGCTTTAGGGATAGAAGACTTCTTCGATGATATTATCATTTCTGATGAAATTGGATTAAAGAAACCAGACAGTAGAATCTTCGAAGCCTCTCTACATAATCTTAGTGTGAACAAGGAACATGCAGTTTATATTGGAGACCATCCTGTTGATGATATTAAGGCAGCGAGTGATGTTGGACTTCAGACGATTTGGAAAAGAAATGATTACTGGGGAAGGGCAGAAACAGGGTACTCATTTGATTCTATGAGAGATTTACCTGCGTTAATAGAGTACTTATATAATTAGTAACTTTGTTAGGAGTGAAGATAGGTTGAATAAGTTTTTTCTTGTTATGTTTATGGTAGTAGTATTAGCAGCATGTTCAGAAAAGCCAAAGCCTGAGGATCGTTTTGCAGAGTATGTAAGTATGTGGAATGAACAAGATTTCAACTCCATGTATGAAAGAATCTCATCAAACACGAAAGAAAAAATAGCAATTGAGGATTTTACGAAACGATATGAAAACATTTACAGTGGAATTGAAGCTGAAAATGTAAAAATAACGTTTAACAAGCCTAAGGAAGAAGTGGAAACAAAGGACAAAGAAGACATCACTTTCCCGTATAACGTTTCAATGGAAACAATTGCAGGGAAGGTTGAGTTTACCCATGAGGCAACATTAGTTAAGGAAGAACTTGAAAAGGGATATAACTGGTTTGTACAGTGGGATTCAACTCATATTTTTCCACAGCTTCAAGAAGGACAAGAAGTGAAGGTATCCTCCAGTCAGCCTGTGAGAGGTGAAATTTACGATCGAAATGGTAACCCGCTAGCACAGAATGGGAAGGTATATGAGGTTGGTATTGAGCCTGGAAAGCTAGGCGATGAGAAAGCAGCAACTTTGACGGAGTTATCCAGTTTGTTACAGCTTTCTATTGAGGAAATCGAAGCAAAACTTAATGAAAGCTGGGTGAAACCAGATTTATTCGTACCTATAAAAAAGATTGACCCTAATAATCAAGAATTAGCTGTTAAAGTAAGTTCGCTCCAAGGTGTTTTTCTTCAAAAGGAGGTTTCTTCTAGATATTACCCTCTAGGTGAAAGTGCTGCACATTTGATTGGATACGTTCAAACAATAAGTGCTGAGCAACTAGAAAAGCTGAAGGGTCAAGGCTATACAAGAAGCTCGAAAATAGGGAAGGTTGGGTTAGAGCAGGTTTTTGAAGATCGTTTACGAGGAGAAACAGGTTGGAAGATATATATTCCAAACGGTGAAGTGATTGCAGAGAAGCCAGCTGAAAGTGGAGAAAATATTACATTAACCATCGATGCTATATTACAAGCTAATGCATATTCACAATTGAAAGGTGATGCAGGTAGTGTAGTAGCCATTCATCCTAAAACAGGTGAAACATTAGCACTTGTAAGTTCTCCTTCGTATAATCCGAATGACTTTATTTTTGGGATGTCTAACTCAACATGGAAATCACTAAATGATAATCCTCTAAAACCGTTAATGGCAAGATTTAATAAAACATATGCACCAGGATCTACGTTAAAACCATTAACTGCTGCAATTGGATTAGCTACTGGAATCACGAATCCAGAAGAAAAGATGACCATCGAAGGAAAAACATGGGCAAAGGACAACTGGGGTGGGAAATCAATCACGAGAGTTTCCACTAATTTAACATCTGTAAATCTAAATGACGCACTTGTAACGTCTGATAATATTTATTTCGCTAGAACGGCACTAGCGATTGGAAACGAAAAGTTTGAACAAGGTTTACAATCTTTTGGATTTGGAGATGAACTTGTATATGAATTTCCAACAACTAAATCTACAATCTCGAACAATGGTTTTTCTTCAGAAGGACTACTTGCTGATTCTGGCTATGGTCAAGGTGAAGTGCAAATGAGTCCGATTCATTTATCAAGCACTTATTCTGTTTTTGTAAACAATGGAAGTATGATAAAACCATACCTTGAGAAAAAAGATGCTGCTCCAGTATTCTGGAAGGAAAATATCGTATCTCCAGCACATGCGGAGTTGATCTACAATAGTTTGTATCAAGTTGTAAATCATCCACAAGGAACTGGATATAAACCAGTAGTAGAAGGAGTTAACATTGCTGGTAAAACTGGAACAGCAGAGCTAAAAGTATCGAAGGATGTAGCAGGAGAAGAAAATGGTTGGTTTGTTGCAGTGAATAACGAAGCATCACTTCTTATTACGATGATGGTTGAAAATGTAAAAGATAGAGGTGGAAGTCATTATGCAGTCCCAAAGGTGAAGGAACTATTTAGATAATTTATCCTTTACAGATTGGATGGATAGTAGCTTCTTTAAATCTGATTTATAATTTTCACTCTTCATATAATAAGACGGTATTTGGTATGATTTAATTTGTTCGATTACTTCGATCTTAGTAAACCAATCTTCCGTTTTATAGGTGTGAATGACATCTGGCCAAACATCTGTTAAGGAAGGACTGTATATCTTATTAGATCCTGTTGTTTCTTGATTTAAAAAAAGATGTGGCCAATAATCCACTCTTGAGCCGGTATGTGGCGTTGAAATGGCGTAATCAAAAGCTTGTTGATATAC
Source organism: Bacillus suaedaesalsae (assembly GCF_016890225.1). Taxonomy (GTDB): domain Bacteria; phylum Bacillota; class Bacilli; order Bacillales; family SA4; genus Bacillus_BS; species Bacillus_BS suaedaesalsae. The sequence goes on from NZ_JAFELM010000043.1 coordinate 99,459, forward strand.
ACGATGAAATAGTATGCCATACAAACTTTTGCCGATGTTAATTCTATTTTTTACATTGTTGAAGCCACGAACGGTTTCACCAGCCAATTCGATTTTTCGTCTTTTCTTAAACGGAAATAATACATCGGTAAAGCCGAATGTTTCTTGGGCTTTATAAAGAGAAGAATGTAACACCTCTGATTCATATCTTGAGTGATCAATGAGGCGAGTTTGGATCATATATTGTTCGTTTAAAATGAGTGCAATTGTTAAAAGCTCTGAATTTCTTTCGTGCAAGAAAAGTTCCCAAATCGGTTTCATGAATGACGAGACAACGAAATATGGTAGTAAATGAAACAGGTTTCGACCTGTTTTTTTACTATGTTCATATAACATTAGTTGCGGGAAGGCATCATGAAAGATGAATGCGTTTGCCTTCTCTAGAAATTCAAAGAAGATTTGGACTTTATTAGAAGGAAGCAATTCTTCGATTAAACTTCCTTTTAGATCAGTCATATTCCAACCACCGTTCCTTGAAACCATATGAGCAAGAAAGGACCAATGTACTTCTTTATTTCTTTTATAAAACTCTAAATAGGCAGTCGTTCTAGTAATATTATTGACGTTATATTTAGTTGTTTCTTTTTTGATGAAGGATACTAAGTCACGATCTTCTTGTCCAAATGATACGGGTGTTGCAGCAGAAGTCTTTGAGAGAATCTCCTTTAGCTGAGCGTAATCATCATCATTTATCGTCCTTTGTGTTATAACCTTGTTTGTTTTAAAAGGCAGCTTATTAAGCAATGCATTTAATGACCACATGCTATCTCCTCCATACAATAGCGTATGGATTTATTTCTTTTTTGTGAAGGAGATAAAATATGACAAAACTTGTCATGAATTTATTTGCTAATTTGACAAAAAATTCTAAATTATTTTTGTTATGATAATGAAAAAGAATCCCTTGAGGTGATAACTATGCATCCTCCAGTCACAACAAAAGCGATAGAAGAGAAAATTTGTTATGACATTACTATTATGCAAACACCGAAAATTGGACAAAAAAAAGGCTATCGACAAGTGTTTCGTTATGATGTTGTTGCCTCTAATCACGATGAGGCGATTTATGAAGTGTTTCGTACGTTTAATGTTAAAGATCTTATGCCGAAGGATACACCAGCTAGATTTATTCGCACGTGGGATATATTATATTTTGACGAAGGGTTAAATGGAGTGACATATTATCAATTACAACCTGAGGGTTGGAAGAAAATCAGGAGAATTCATGTAAGATAGAAAACGTGGCTAGCGTATAAATTTGCGATGCCACGTTTCCTGTTAGCTTCGTAGAGAGCTTACTGCTTATTTTTTCTGCCGCCGTCCGCTGTGTTTTCTTTAGCATGAGCCTCGTGCTCAGCAACAATTGCCTCAGGTGGAATATGATTGTTCTTTTTAGGTTGATTAATTCGGTTTCGATGTTTTTTACCCATTCTCAAGACCTCCTTCTTGTAACGTTAGCTTATTACAAGCCTACAAGTAGTGTTTAACATTAAAGAATTAATCATCGATGGTAAATAATGTTTTATAAGCAACGCATAAAAAATAACTTGAAAAGTTTTACAATTTGTATATAATTAAACAAAATATAAATGATCGAGGATGAGGAGAGTAGTAACGATGCTCTTGTGAAGCGAGCCAGGGACGGTGAGAGCCTGGTCAATCATTGTTATGAAGCGCACTTCGGAGATGCGAACCTGAAAAAAGTAGGGTGCGCCGGTACCTGCCGTTATCAAAGGAAAAGTGGTTCAAGGAATTGAACAAACAGAGTGGTACCACGGGAGCAAACTCTCGTCTCTTTATTGAGACGGGAGTTTTTTTATTGGATAGGCTCAGTTTAAGTACAGTGTTGATTTTTAGCTGTGTGTTGATTGTAGTGGAGGGTGCGAGACTCCTGCGGAGAAGTGGGACAGGTGAGACTCATGCAGGAAGCATAGCGACGAGGAGGCTCACCGCCCACCCCGCGGAAAGCGAGTGCCTTCCACGGAAATCAACATTATTGTTTAACAGAGCTTGGATAAGAAAAAAAGGAGGTAAGAAAATGTATCTAGAGAACACAGCAGAAATATTAACACAGTATCTTTCACTCGAAAAAGAGCAAATTCTTCAACTGTTAGAACGGCCAAAATATACAAACTACGGGGATGTATCTTTTCCGTGTTTTACACTCGCAAAGGAATTAAGAAAGTCACCACTCATCATTGCAAAGGAACTATCTGAACGTATACAACATCCATATTTTCGTGAAGTAAGAAATGAAGGAGGATATGTAAATATTTATTTGCAGCCTGGATTGATTTATAACGAGACGATTCTGGATGTTATGTCAAAGCAGGAAAAATATGGCTCAAGTACAGTTGGTGAAGGAAAAACTGTGGTCATTGATTTTTCTTCACCGAATATCGCGAAGCCTTTTTCAATGGGACATTTACGTTCGACAGTAATCGGAAATTCACTTGGATTGCTTTATGAAAAGAACGGGTACTCTACAACGAAAATTAACTACATCGGCGATTGGGGTACACAGTTTGGAAAATTAATGGCTGCTTATGAGTGGTGGGGAAATGATGAGGCTATTAAGGAAGACCCGATTCGAGAATTGCTCCGTCTATATGTGGATTTTCATGAAGAAGCTAAAGAAGATCCTACACTCAATGATAAAGGAAGAGAATGGTTTAAACGACTTGAGGATGGTGACGAAAAAGCATCGAAGCTTTGGAAGTGGTTTAGAGATCTATCATTAGTGGAATTTAATCGGATATATGATCTATTAGGTGTTTCATTTGATTATATACAAGGGGAATCGTTTTATAACGATAAAATGGGGAAGGTCGTTGATGAATTAAAGGAGCAGAAACTTTTAGAAGAATCTGAAGGAGCACATGTCGTTTCCCTAGGTGATGAGATGCCACCTTGTTTAATTTTGAAATCTGATGGAGCTACTTTATATGCCACACGTGATTTAGCTTCAGTACTCTACAGAAAGAAAGAGTATAAATTTGATTCAGCTATTTATGTAGTTGGTCAAGAACAAACACTACATTTTAAACAAGTAAAATCTGTTATTAAAAAGATGGGTTATGACTGGTGCGAGCAATTTTTGCATATACCTTTTGGGTTAATATTAAAAGATGGGAAAAAGATGTCAACTCGGAAAGGAAAAGTTGTTCTTCTTAACGAGGTGTTAAAAGAAGCAATCTCAATTGCAAGAAAAAATATTGAGGTAAAAAATCCAACTTTAATGAATAAAGAGGTTACAGCAGAGCAGGTTGGAGTTGGTGCCGTTCTTTTTCATGATTTGAAACACCACCGAATTCATGATTTTGAATTTTCATTAGAGGACATGTTAGCGTTTGAAGGAGAGACTGGACCTTATCTTCAATATACGTTTGCTCGGATTCAATCTTTATTAGAAAAAGGGAAATTTACATTTTCGAAAGAGGTCATCCCAAGTGATGAAAGTGATCAACTAGAAGTAACAAAGCTTATAGCTCGTTTTCCTTTAATTGTTGAGAAAGCATGTGAAGACCATGATCCATCCCTACTTGCACGTTTTTTACTTGATTTAGCGAAGGAATTCAACTCCTATTACCATGCCGTAAAGATTATTGATCAATCGAGCTTTCAAACTGCAAGATTACAATTCACATATGCAGTAGGTGTGGTTTTAAAAGAAGGCTTACGTTTATTAGGGATTGGTGCTCCTAAAAGAATGTAAGCAATCCATTTTTTACTAACATTGTTCAGGCTAAATGAGTATATGCTATGAAAAAAAGGTGGATGAATATGCCTGAACTACCAGAAATGGAAAATTATCGTGAGCTGTTAACAAAGCAATTAAGTCATAAAACAATTACCCAAATTGTAGTAAATAGAGAAAAATCAATAAATGTTTCTGTTTCAACATTCGACCAACATGTAATCGGTCAAACAATTCAATCGATTACAAGAAGAGGAAAGCATTTACTTTTTCACTTACCTAATGGCTATGTATTGTTATTACACCTCATGCTCGGGGGAACAATGTATGTCGGTACAGAAGAAGATCAACCTAAACGAACAAAACAAGTGATCTTTTATTTTCATGAAAAAGAGTTATTTTTTATCGGACTTCGATTAGGTTACTTGCATTTGCTAACAAACGTAGAAGTACAAAAAGAACTTTCTGACTTGGGCCCAGAGCCAATTGATACTTCATTTACATTGGAGTTATTCCAATCACTAATGGAAAAAAAGAAAGGAAAGCTAAAGACAACGCTTGTTGATCAATCCTTCATTGCAGGTATTGGCAATTGTTATTCAGACGAAATATGCTTTCATGCAGGAATCCTTCCTACGAGGAAATGTAATGAGTTATCAGAAGCAGAAGTAAAGGCATTGTACGAAAGTATCAAATTTGTCTTAAATAGAGCCTTCGAACTTGGAGGTTACATGGAAATGCCACTTCATAAACAAGATACCTTAACTGGAGGATACAACGATCATTGTTACGTGTATGACCGAGGTGGAGAAACATGTAATAGATGTGGCAATTCAATAACTCAAGAAGAAGTATCCTCGAGAAAATGTTTTTACTGTACAGGATGTCAGTCATAGAACCTTAGATACCCGGGAAACCGGGTTTCTTTATGTGTTTGAAACTTATTTTAGATATAAGAAGGAAATCAGCGTATGTTTTTCGAATACCTTTAAAAGTGAGTTAAAGGAGATTTAGTATGACAAATAGATATGTAGAGAATTTATCAGTTGTTTTAAAGAAGTATGAAAATAAAGATGAGGCAGAGAAAATGAGTCAATATATGAGAGGTCAATTTTCCTATTTTGGATTGAGAGCACCTCAAATGAAAGATGTCACGAAAAACTACATAAAGGAGTTTGGTTTTCCTAGCTCAGAGGATATTCCTATTGTAATGAAACAGATGTACTCTTTAGACCAAAGAGAATTACAGATCATTGCTTTAGCCATTATGGATCATAAATTAAAAAAAGACCCTGATATTAGTGATATAGAAATTCTAGAATATATAATCACAACAAAATCTTGGTGGGATACCGTTGATCATATTGCAGCTAATCAGGTTGGTACATATTTCAGAAAGTTCCCTGAGCATGTAGAAGAGTATGTGGAAAAATGGTTAGAATCCGATAACATATGGCTTATTAGAACCTCGATACTTTATCAACTTAAATATAAACAAGAGACAAATTTCCAATATTTAAAAGAAATTATCCTACGCTCTGCAGGTACGAAAGAATTCTTTATTAATAAAGCAATTGGGTGGGCGCTCAGAGAATACTCGAAAATTGACGGTGAAGCCGTGATTTCATTTATTAATGAGTATAATGAAAGACTTTCAAATTTGAGTATAAGAGAAGGATTGAAATGGTTGAAGTCAAAGAATTTAGTGTAAGGTAGATAGGAGTTTTCGCATATGCTTACAAAAGATTCTGTTTATGACAGCAAACTACTCGAAGCAATCATAGATTATGCTTACGAATGGATTGTTGTTGTTGACAACAAAGGGACAATTGTATATATCAATCGTAATTATTGCTCCTTTTTAGGTGTAGACCGAGATCGTGTAATAGGGCAACATGTAACGGAAGTGATTGAAAATACGAGAATGCACATAGTAGTGACAACAGGCAAAGAGGAAATAGCAGATTTGCAATACATAAAGGGTAATTACATGATTGCAAACCGGATTCCATTTTTTTCTGGAGATAAAGTTATAGGTGCTATTGGTACCGTTATTTTCAGAGATACGAAGGAATGGAAAACGATGAATAGCCATATTCGTAATGTCTTATTTTCCGAACTTCCAGAATCATTGTTTGTAGAAAAGGAATTAAGTGGAGTGAAATATTCACTTCATGATATTATTGGTTCGACCCCGCAGACGATGGAAATAAAAGAACAAATTAAGAAAGTATCTGACGGTGATATTACTGTTTTAATAAGGGGAGAAAGTGGAACAGGTAAGGAACTGGTTGCACATAGTATCCATTTATTAAGTTCTCGAAGTAATAAGCCGTTTGTCAAAGTGAATTGTGGTGCCATTCCTCATGAGTTGCTAGAATCTGAGCTGTTTGGTTATGAAGAAGGTTCCTTTACAGGAGCAAAAAGAGGGGGAAAAAAAGGAAAGTTTCTGCTGGCAGATGGCGGAACAATTTTTCTAGATGAGATTGGAGATTTACCACTTCATATGCAAGTAAAATTACTACGAGCGTTACAAGAGCGAGAAATTGAGCCGATTGGAAGTGTAAAACCAATTCCAATTAATGTTCGAGTCATAGCAGCAACAAATCGGCCCTTAGAGAAAATGATGGAAGAAAATAAGTTTCGAGAAGATTTATTTTATCGTATTCACGTGATGCCGATTCAGCTAATACCATTACGAGATAGAATTGAAGATTTATCTTCGTTAATACCATATTTCATAAAGAAAATGTCAAAAAAAATAGGGAAGAGAGTCAATCATGTTAGTGAAGATGTGTTACAATTGTTTTCTTCTTACACTTGGCCAGGGAACATCCGAGAATTAGAGAATGTAATTGAAGCAGCCATTCATCTAACAAGAAATGAATCCGTAACAATGGACGCACTGCCACCATATTTGTTAAAACAAAAGCAAAATCAAACCTATATGATTTCATTTAAAGAAGAAATGGATGCAGCAGAAAAAAAACTTATACAAAAAGCACTTCAAGCAAGTGAATTCGATAAAATGGAAGCTGCAAAATTATTAAATATGAGCAAATCAAGTTTTTATGAGAAAGTAAAAAAACATAGTTTATAATTATTCCAGAAATTCGGAAAAAAGATTCCGAGTTTCTGGAATCTTTTTTTAGCAATAAAAACATGCAAGAATGAAAAGTAGTAGATTGAGTCCGAATATTCGGACTCAATCAGTTAACTGCATGAATTTAAGTGCGTATTCATAAGATTCAAAAATTGGCACGGAACTTGCTTATATAATTAGTGAGACTAAAAAAGGAGGATTTAATTTTTTGCAAATTTTTGAAAGCGTTATCAAAATTAAGTAAAGGGGGAATATCAATGTTAAGTATGATTGGCTTAGTAGGCGGTTTGGCATTATTAATTTTTTTAACAATGAGAGGTATGAACTTACTAGTTGCAGGTCCACTATGTGCATTATTTGTAGCTGTTTTTAGTGGTTTGCCGTTGTTTCCACAATTGGCGGAGGAAGGGGCAGCAAACTTCGTCGGAAATTATATGGGGGGCTTTGCTAGCTTCGTAACATCTTGGTATTTAATGTTCTTATTAGGTGCTATTTTCGGTAAAGTGATGGAGGATAGCGGGGCAGCAGATAGTGTATCACAATGGATTGTGAACAAACTTGGTATGAAATTCGCTGTATTAGCAATTGTGTTAGCTTGTGCAGTATTAACTTATGGTGGAGTTAGCTTGTTCGTCGTTGCATTCTCTGTTTATCCAATGGCATTAAGTTTGTTTAAGCAAGCGAACTTACCTAGACGATTTATTCCTGCAGCACTTGCATTAGGTTCCGTTACATTTACGATGACTTCAGCAGGTTCACCTGAAATTCAAAACTGGATTCCAATTGAATTTTTAGGAACTACTCATATGGCAGGATGGGAAGTAAGTTTAATCGTTGCAGTATTTATGGGTGTGTTCGGTTACTGGTGGTTAAAGAAAATGATAACAAAAGCGGTTCAAAAAGGTGAGAAATTTGAATCGAGAAAAAATGACCCAGTAATGACTGATCGTAAGTTACCGAATCCTATCATGGCAGTTATTCCATTATTAGTTGTATTAATTATTTCATATATTTTCCATGACTCACTAAAACAATCTGCGTTAATCGTTGCATTGTTAGGTGGAATTATTGCTACTTATGTTTTAAATCGTCCATATTTCAAGAATTTCTGGGAAGCAATGTCTGAAGGTACAATGGGAGCATTAGTCGCAATTGGTAATACGGCTGCCGTAGTAGGCTTTGGTGGTGTCGCAAAAGCTGTTCCAGCGTTTCAGGTTGCAGTTGATGCAATGACAAGTATTCCTGGAAGTCCGTTAATTGGAGGTGCGATTGCAGTCAGTGTCATTGCGGGGATGACAGGTTCAGCTTCTGGTGGTCAAGCAATAGCCTTACCGTTAATTGCACCACATTACATGGATATAGGTGTCAATCCGGAAGCGTTGCACCGAGTCGTATCCATTTCGTCTGGAGCGCTAGATTCATTGCCACACAACGGGTATGTTGTAACAACCATTCGTGGTATATGTGGCGAGACACATGGTGATGCCTATGGTGCAGTTGGAGCAGTTACGGTCATAGTTCCAGCAATTGGCGTAATACTAGCAATTGTTTTATTTTCACTAGGACTTGGAATTTAAATTAGAGAGGGTGAAAGGTAATGGTCCAATCACAGGTTGTATTTGTCACAGGTGCAGCTAGTGGAATCGGTTTTGAACTGGCAAAGGCATTTGCGACTGCTGGAGCAAACGTCGTACTCACGGATTTAAATGGCGAAAAGGTAGTAGAGGCATCTAGAGAATTAAATGATCTAGGATATGAAACGATTGGATTAAGATGTGATGTAACTAATGAAACAGAGGTAATTCATGCGATTAATGAAAGTGTTAACCATTATGGTAGATTGGATGTTTGCATTAATAATGCTGGATTACAGTATGTTTCGACCATTGAGGAATTTCCAGTAGAAAAATTTGAACTATTAACAAAAGTCATGTTAACAGCACCGTTTATTGCAATAAAACATGTTTTTCCGATTATGAAAAAGCAAGGTTTTGGGAGAATTCTAAATATGGCTTCCATAAATGGCTTAGTAGGGTTTGCCGGAAAGGCAGCTTACAACTCAGCTAAACATGGTGTAATAGGTTTAACAAAGGTTGCAGCGCTAGAAGGTGCAGAGCATGGTATTACGGTTAATGCAATTTGCCCTGGATATGTTGATACACCTTTAGTACGAAACCAATTAGAAGACCTAGCGAAAACAAGAAAAGTCGCACTAGAAAAAGTGTTAGAGGAAGTAATATATCCGCTTGTACCACAAAAAAGACTTCTAGCAGTTGAAGAGATTGCTAGTTACGCTTTATTTTTAGCGAGTGATGCAGCAAAAGGAATTACAGGGCAAGCAACAGTCATTGATGGAGGATATACAGCACAATAAAAGAGTGAATAACTTTAGGTAGATATCATAAGAGGCTGAGACATAAGTATTTCAGTCAATGATAAACCCGAACTATTTGGCGATGTTTTAATGAATCTCTCACCTAATAGTTCGGGTGTTTATTTGTTGCTTTCAATAGAATTGTTTGATTTGCATCCAATTTATAAAAATCTAGTGGAATGGAGCGGAAGACACTCGACTCCTGCGGGAAGTAGAGGAAAGGCTGAGACCCGCAGGCGCAGGCGAGGAGGTAGGTTTTTTCACGATAGTGAAAATAACCATCAGCTTCCTCCCCGCGGAAAGCGAGTGTCTGCAGCGTAATGGAACAAACGTGTTCTTCTAGCGTAACTGATTCATAAATAATTTAGATATTACTTGCCCTTGAGGATGATGTTTTTAGTTATGTCCTATCCTCTTCTTTATGTTTCTATGTGGTTTACATTGTGTATTCAACTCCAATCTGTTTGTCAAAACAAACAGATTATAAAATAGATAGGTCTTAAACTTTAAGCTAAGTCTAACAATTAAAATTAGATAATTATCCATCTTAAATCCAAAATAAATGTAAAGACTAAAAGAAGCATTCCGAATGATTCGCCATTCAAAATGCTTCTTTTTCTGATGTCCTTAAATTATGAAGTTCAATATTTCTGATCACAATCAAAACATATGACCTTTCCTTCTACAACCGTCCCGTTTAAAAACCCATCAAAACAATAAACAGGCTTCTCACACTTCACACATGTACCTATATATTCCTTCACAACAATCAATCCCCTTGGGCTTTTCTTTAAAAATAGTGTATTTGGGGATTCTAATAATTACTACATAATAAGTACCAAATCTTTTTAAAGATAGTAATTTTCTGCTATCATATTGTTAGGAAGCAGGATTTTCACTTTCAATTTCTGCTAATTCAGTTCGAAGTGAAGTTTCTTTAGTTAAGATTAATGATCCGTTTTTTATTAACCCTAAAAACTGATCAATGGGAAAAGCACCACGAGAACGCGCATTTTCCATTTCAATCTCAACTGTTTTTTCGTTAAACTGAAGAATACGTAATGTTTGTGCTTTGCTGAAATTAGGGATAAACTTTTCTGTGATAGTAAAAAACATATTTTCCTTAAGTTCCAATTATCTCACCCTTTGTTAGAATTTACTAATATATCGTTTCCTAATAGTTAGTGGTACATACATAAAAAAATGGAGGTAGGACATTTGAAACCGATCGTAAAAGAAGAAGTCCAACAATCCTTAGATTCGTTTAAAAATAAAACAATTTATTTACATTTAGAAACAACAAACGGTGCTTATGCTAGTCATTTGCGGGAGAAGATGGTAGTTGGTGCATATATCCGCAATGGGGAAATTCAATACTCGGAAGGGAAAATCCAAGGAGAAGGTCCATATCGAATCGGATTAAAAATGGAAATAGGTTGGATTTACGCGGAAGGATTAACAGATTGGAAAATAGACGAAAAAGGTCGTCTCCTTATAGCAGGACATGACCCAGAGGGTAAATTAGCAGTTGCATTCCAAATTAGTGAAACACCTTTCGAATAAGGAGTGAAGAGAAATGAAAGAGCATGTACTTGTTGTTTTACCACATCCAGATGACGAAGCTTTTGGTGCTGCTGGAATTATCTCGTTGCATACAAAAAGAGGAGTCACCGTTACATATGCTTGTGGCACGCTAGGTGAAATGGGAAGGAACATGGGGATTCCTCCTTTTGCGAATCGTGAAACGTTACCGTTAATTCGCAAGAAGGAGTTAGAAGAAGCTTGTGCTGCAATGGGTATTCAAGATTTACGTTTGATGGGTTTTAGAGACAAAACCATTGAATTTGAAGATCCAGAAATTGTAGCAGACTCAATCTTTGACATTTTACTAGAAGTGAAACCATCACTAGTCATTACTCATTATCCAGGATTTGCAGTTCATCCGGATCATGACGCCTTTGGGGCAGCCACAATAATAGCACTATCTCGTCTTCCAAAAGACGAAAGACCGGTGACGTATGCAATGGCATTTTCGAAAAACTGTAGAGAAGTACTTGGTGAACCGGACATTCATATTAATATTGAAAAAGTGTACAAAAATAAAATTGATGCGCTAAAAGCTCATAAAAGTCAGACAGGTTATATGACTGATGGGATGGAAGAAAAGTTTAAAGCAGGAGATCCAGATATTATGCATTGGTTATCAAAAGAATCATTCTGGACATACCGCTTTAATGACTAGATGGGAAGCCTAAGAATGGAGCAAATAGATGATCAGCTGCTGCAGTCCTTCCGTGAGTTATGGCACAATCGGCCCCTTCTGGTAAATGGAAATGCACAAGAAACAATCAGGCAAGCGATACTTACTGATATAATGGATGAACTTACCCATCCACGTGCCCGTTCAACTCCTCATAAAAAGTTTTATTTAGCTGTAAAACGAATTTTGGAATCATCCATTCCAGACAATGATAAACTAGCGATTATCAAATTATATGAAAAAGAATTGAGTAAGCTTTAATAAAAAATCTGTCCGAATTCGGACAGGTTTTTTTCAGTTGTGTTTCTTCAGGTAAATACGTTAAAGCAAGGTATATAAGTTTTCAAATTACATAAATATGTGTCGATGATGCTTTTATAAAGACTGTTTTCAAGTAGATTACTGATAGTTCTTAAACGATTAAAATCAAACTAAATTAATAACTTCAGAGCATCTTCTTTACTGTGTTCCTCATTCATTAGATATGGTTGTAAAGAAACAAATTTTAGGTAATAAGCCTTACTAATAGAGGTGAATGTCTTGCAATTTTCAGCACAAAAAAGAATGGAGAATTTACGTAACTATCATAAGCGAAAGTTTGATGTAATTGTGATTGGTGGTGGGATTACTGGCGCGGGAATTGCACTTGATGCAGTTACTAGGGGATTCAAGACTGCCTTATTTGAAATGCAAGATTTTGCAGCGGGCACATCAAGTCGTTCGACGAAGCTTGTTCATGGAGGTTTGCGTTATTTAAAGCAATTTGAAGTGAAGATGGTTAGTGAAGTAGGAAAGGAACGGGCAATTGTTTATAAAAACGGGCCACATGTGACAACTCCAGAATGGATGATGCTTCCTATTTATAAAAAAGGAACGTTTGGAAAATTTTCAACATCACTCGGTTTATATATATATGATTATTTAGCTTCTGTTCAAAAGAAGGAAAGAAGAAGGATGTTAACGAAAGAAAAGACACTTAGTATTGAACCACTGTTAAAGAATGATAATCTTTTAGGTAGTGGCTATTATGTGGAATATCGAACTGATGATGCAAGACTGACAATTGAAGTCTTAAAGGCCGCAGCTAAACATGGTGCATTTCTATCCAATTATACGAAAGTTACTGAATTAATTTATGAAGGAAATAAAGTCATGGGAGTAAAAGTGAAAGATCAATTGAAGGGAACGACTTATGAATATTTAGCCAAACATGTAGTGAATGCCTCTGGTCCATGGGTAGATGATGTTCGTGTATTAGATTCTAATAATCGTTCTAAGTCATTATTGCTAACGAAAGGAGTTCACATTGTAATCGATCGTAAGAGGTTTCCGCTGAACAATGCTATTTATTTTGATACACATGATAAACGTATGATTTTTGCGATTCCTCGTGACAACAAAACGTATGTAGGGACAACGGATACGTTTTATGATGATGGGAAAGAAAATCCTCGTATTATAGATGATGATATTAATTATTTGTTAATAGCCATCAACGAGATGTTTCCATCTGTTTTATTACAAAGGAAAGACATCGAATCTTCATGGTCTGGTTTGAGACCTCTAATACAGGAAGAAGGGAAAGCTCCATCGCAAATATCAAGAAAAGATGAAATTTGGGAGTCATCAAGTGGACTCATCTCAATTGCAGGCGGTAAACTTACTGGTTATCGGAAAATGGCAGAACAAATAGTGGATAGAATTATAAGAAAAGAAAAAGTAACTAATGCTTGTATGACTCGGAATACTCCCATTTCTGGTGGAGATTTAGAAGGGGACTTTACACAATTTATTTCGAAGAATAAGTTGAAAGCTAGAAGGTATGGGTTTTCTTTAGAAGAAGGTGAAAGGTTAGCGAGGCTATATGGTTCTAATGTGAATACAATCTTTCAATTAACAGACTTGTATAAAAAGGATCATAAAAATTTTAACATTCCCTTTGATCTATTCATTCAAGTCCTGTACTCCATTAAATATGAAATGGCTGTAAAACCTAGTGATATTTTTGTTAGGAGACTTGGCACGCTTTACTTTAATATAGAAAAATGTCGGAAGTATCATCATGCAATTGCAGAAGTAATGGGATACTATTTAGGGTGGACTGAGTATGATAAGGAAAGGTATGTAAATGAGAGTGAAAATCTCATATTAGATGTATCTTTCTAATAGGCTGTTTTTGAATAGTTTGTTGTTTATTGAAGTAGAGAAACTAGTAGAGATTGGGGCATCTTTTCGTCTTTGTAATGTGTATTTCACATATAGACACATAAAGATAATAAGAATTTTATTTAATTACAACAAAATTTACAAAAAGAGCCTTTCAATAGTAAAAATATTTATGATATTGCGAGTATTTCTACTTGATAAAAGCTATAAGGACAGGTTACTTTTATAGTAGGAAATTATATTGAAATGAGCTGGTCTTTTTATGAAAAAATATTTGTTGCTAATCATCATAGCAATATTGTTATATTTTCTACTACCCAAAAGTGTACCGATTTTATTAGCTTTACTCACTGCAGTTTTATTTGAGCCTTTTGTAACTTCCATCATTAAAAGGTGGAAACTAAAAAGAGGATTTTCCGTATTAATTGTGTTTGTTCTTTTTTTATCAATAACAGGATTTATTAGTTATATAGTTTTAGCAAAGCTTATCGAACAGCTCATTTACTTCTCTAACAATTTGCCTTTTGTTTTGGCGAAAATCAACATCCTGGTTGGTCAATCCATTGATAAATGGGAACTTTTTTCTGCTAATGTTCCGAAGGATGTTATTGATTCAATAGAAGCTAGTTTTGAATCATTAGAGAAATCGATATTAAGCTGGACATCCAATTTAACACAATCGGTATTACTCTTCATTACAACGATACCTCAAATTTTAATTGAGATTCTTGTGTATTTCATTGCGGTTTTTTTATTTAGCTTAGAATTACCGAGACTTAAACTAAAAATACTTGAAATGTTTTCTGAAAAAACAAAAGAGAAGATACTTGTGATCTCAAAACAATTAAATCGAGCAGGAGTGGGCTTTCTAAAAGCTCAAGTACTATTTAGCGCATTAACCTTTGTTCTTGCTTATGTAGGGTTATTAATTTTAAAGGTTGACTATCCAATTCTCCTATCAATTGTTATTGTGATTGTCGATATTTTACCTGTACTTGGAACTGGATCTGTTTTAGTGCCATTTGCTGTGTATTGTTTCGTTACAGGACAGCAAGATACAGGAATTGGACTAATTATTATGTTCTTAATCATTACCGTAGTAAGAAGAGTGATTGAACCGAAAGTATACTCATCAAGTATGGGGATCAGTCCACTTGCGTCTTTAATTAGTATGTACCTTGGTTTTCAAATCATCGGCTTTCTTGGATTAATAGTAGGACCAACGGTGATCATCATTTTCGATACGTTTAAAAAAGCTGGGATTATTAAGTATCAATTTAAATTATAGTACGATAAACGAAGACTACTAGTAGACCAAATCATTTTGTTGATTTGGTCTTTTTTCATTCGAATTTCATCTGTAAAATTAACGAAAGCTTTGTCATATGGAGTTAACATTTGAAATATTCATCAAGGTTTTACTAGATTGTCAATATCATATTTTTAGTAATCTTTTCCGTATGTGGAAAATAGAAGGGGAAATGTACCATTCCTGAAATTAGCTAAAATTATTATAAAGACTAGATATTCAATAGTTTTACTCCACAGTTTGGTCCTTGTGTATTTTTGTGTGGAAAAATATCCCTCAAATATGACAAAAAAGTCGTGCTACAATTAGGTTGTACCAAACAACACTAGAGGAGGTTTTCACATGAAGAAAATTGTTACATCATTAGTGATTGCAGGAATGATCGTTGGAGGAGCTCCCCTAGCTAGTTCAGCAAATGGAACAGAAATACAAACTATTTACGATTATCAAAAGAAATATGTTGTATCCGTTTCAAATGGACAAGTGAACAACTGGAACAGTTGGTTACAACAGCTAATTAATAACTACTATAAACGGTATCAACCTAAACCTATAGAGGAAATGCAAAAGCCAGTACAAGAGCCAGTACAAGAGCCAGTACAAGAGCCAGTACAAGAGCCAGTACAAGAGCCAGTACAAGAGCCAGTACAAGAGCCAGTACAAGAGCCAGCACCAGAGCCAGTACCAGAGCTAATAAAAGAGCCAGTGCCAGTTAATCAACCCGTACAAAAACAGCCTGTTCAACAACAACCAACAGAAAAAGCACCTAAGCATGAAGTAATGTATTCATTAAGTCAATTTGAAAAAGAAGTTATAACGTTAACGAACCAAGAACGTGCCAAGTATGGATTAAAAACACTTTCAGTTGATAATAAACTAAGTGAAGTTGCGAGAAAGAAATCTAGTGATATGCAGAGTAATAAGTATTTCTCTCATACTAGCCCAACGTACGGATCTCCATTTGACATGATGAAGCAATTTGGAATCACATATCGTGCCGCAGGAGAAAACATCGCCATGGGTCAACGTTCCGCGCAGGAAGTTGTGAACGCTTGGATGAATAGTGAAGGTCATAGAAAAAATATACTAAGTACGAATTTCACCCATATCGGTGTAGGACATGTATCGTCTGGTAACTACTGGACTCAGATGTTTATTGGGAAATAATAGTATAAACGGAAGCGCTCATTTGAGTGCTTTTTATTTTTGCAAGATACATAGAAATAAAAATGAGTAAATTTTTTGAAATTTCTAGATTGATAATTATATAACGTTATTATATAATATCGTTAAATATACGTTATAATTAGGAGGCGTTATTATGTCCGACCTTCTTTCTTTTCAATCTTTAACAGAAGAAGAGAAGCTTCAGCATTTTATATCGCGGATTGATGCTGGGGAAAAAATTGAAGCAGACGATTGGATGCCAGATGAATATCGTTATGCATTAATTAAGTTAATTTCCATGCACGGTATTAGCGAAATTATGGGGGCTCTTCCAGAGAAAGAGTGGGTACCGAAAGCACCTTCTCTGCGCAGAAAGCTTGGAATCATGGCTAAAGTACAAGATGAAATGGGCCACGGACAATTGTTGCTCCGAGTTGCTGAAGATTTGATGAAACCTATTGGGAAATCACGTGATCAGATTATGCAAGATTTATTTTCAGGAGATTTAAAGTTTCATAATGTATTTCATATGGAAGCGCCAACTTGGGGAGATGCTGGGTTAATTGGTTGGTTAGTTGATGGGGCGGCCATTATTTCGCAAACTAATATGTTAGATGCTTCTTATGGACCTTATGCGAGAGCGCTGAAAAGAATTTGTGCAGAAGAAGTATTCCATGCACAACACGGGGAGGCAATTATTATTGCCCTTGCTGAAGGATGGAAAGAACAACGTGCAATGATTCAAGATGCGATTAATAGATGGTGGGATGCACTATTGATGTTCTTTGGTCCAGCTGATGCTTCAACAACAGGTACTTCGAAACAAGATATTACGATTAAGTATGGAATACGAACAAAAACGAATGAAGAGTTAAGACAGGATTTCTTTACAAAATACGTACCACGCATACTTTCGCTCGGCTTAACGTTGCCAGATCCGTCCTTGCATTATGATGAAGAGCAAAATACATGGATTTACCAGCAACCTGATTGGAATTATTTTAAGCAAATTGTTAAAAATAATGGTCCAAAATCAAAGGATCGCTTGCGACTAAGAGAAATTGCTCATCAAAATAACGCTTGGGTTAGAGAAGCATTGAGCAAGTAAAAAGGGGGGATTTCATTGGCGAACAAAGACAATAGCTTTTATCAAGAATTTGAAGTGTTCAGCAAAAGAACAGATACTGCCCCCATGCAATATCAATTCAGTTTACTAGCTCCTAACGAAGAAATTGCTCTTGTTATGGCACAAGAAAATTTTATGAGAAGAGAATCAGTAGCTGATCTTTGGGTAGTGAACCGATCTCATATTCGAAAAATGACTCAAGAAGAAAAGCTGTCTCTTCATCGTCTCGATAATAAAGATTATCGTAATGCAAAAGGCTATGGCTATTTAAAGAAAAAATGGCGTCATTACGAGCAAGAGATGCTTGATGAAAAGGAAATATTATCATGGGGAGGGAAGAAATCAAGTCATGAGTGAGCAATCAAAGTCAATTTCTAATCCAATATATAAGGAAGCACTAACCGAATTATTATTTCAATTAGCAGATGACGATTTTATCGTAGCCTTCCGTGGTTCTGAGTGGCTTGGCCTTGCCCCTCATATTGAAGAGGATGTTGCCTTTTCCTCAATTAGTCAAGATACGATGGGGCACGCCGCAATCTTTTATAAGTTGTTAGAGGATATAGGTGCTGGAGACATGGATTATCTAGCACATGCTAGACAGGCGGAAGACCGAAGAAATTCAATCATGTTAGA
Source organism: Bacillus suaedaesalsae (assembly GCF_016890225.1). GTDB lineage: Bacteria > Bacillota > Bacilli > Bacillales > SA4 > Bacillus_BS > Bacillus_BS suaedaesalsae. Next base: position 117,336 of record NZ_JAFELM010000043.1, read on the forward strand.
AGAAGTAAACGGTACAGGTACGTATTTATCAGAACCACATTTTGACTGGGCTTTTGCAGTCGTTCGCCATTACTTCTATACCCAAGCAAAGAAAATTCGCATTGATTCATTAAAAAATTCTAGCTATCAACCCTTAGCCGAAGCTGCTGTTAAAGTAAACATGGAGCTATATTATCACTTACTGCATTGGAAAACGTGGTTTCAAGAGCTAGTAAAAGCTGGTGGAGAAGCAAGAGAGAGAATGGAACAGGCAGTTAAAAAGGTATCTAGTAATCTTGGTGACTTATTTTTACTTGGGGATCAATCTTCCAATATTTCAAGTCTTGGATTAATAGAAGGTGAAGAACAAATAAAACAACGTTGGGTCGCAACGATGACACCAGTCTTTGAAAATCTGCAATTGCAAATTCCGTTAACAATGGAGATGGAAAAAGGAAATGGAAGAATCGGTCAACATACAAAAGATCTTGAAGTAGCTCTAACTACGCTAAGTGAAGTGTATAACATAAATCCAGCGGCAAATTGGTAGAGTGTAATAGTTAAAGAAGATTTGTAATAAACTGTAAGGATGTAAGTGTTCCTTATTTAAAGGGTGAAGAACTCATGATCAAAGAACAAGTAAGGACTGCACTATCGTTTGTAAAGGATCCCGAAATAGACTCTATAAATATTTTAGACTTAGGGATGCTTCACGAAATAAAATTAACTAATTATGAAATAACCATTCTATTATTACCAACGTTCATGGGATGCCCAGCACTTGAAATCATTAAGAAGAATGTAGAAAGTGCAGTAACAAAAGAAGTAGGAGATGCTTTTACGATCAACGTAGAATTTATCTTCCACCCACCATGGACGTCAGATCGAATAACTTCTAAGGGAAGGGAGCAGCTAAAGAAGTTTGGGATAGCTCCTCCGCCGAAACAAATGGAAAAAGATGGAGGGTGGCACGTTGACTGTCCTTACTGTGGATCGACGTATACAACACTCGAAAACATATTTGGTCCAACTGCATGTAGAAGTATTTTATACTGTAAATCTTGTAAAAATCCATTTGAAGCAATGAAACCAATCTCTACACTCATGTAGTAATGAAGCTAGTATACTAGCTATCTAAAAATAAGGGAGAAATGAAAAATGGTAAAATTAATCGCTTTATACAAGCACCCAGAAAACAAGGAAGCTTTTGACAAGCATTATTTTGAAACACACGCTCCAATTACAGCAAAAATTCCAGGACTACAAAAAATGGAAGTAACAAGAGTTGTAGGCTCACCAATGGGTGGAGAAGGGAAATATTACTTAATGTGTGAAATGTATTATGAGAGCCATGAAGCGTTAAAAATAGCGATGAGAACAGATGAATCAAAAGCCTCTGGAAAAGATTTAATGTCATTTGCAGGAGATCTTGTGACATTAATGATTGGTGAAGAAGTGAATGAGTAATCAGCTCCAATTTATTCAGACTCAAATTGAGGATGGTATTGGATTTATTACGTTAAATAGACCCAAAGTGCTAAATGCCATCAATCGTCAAATGGTATCTGAAATAGTAGCTGCAGCTGAAAGCTTTGATCAAAATCCTGAAGTAAAAGTAATTCTCATTTCAGGTAATGGTCGTGCTTTTGCTGCAGGTGCTGACATTGACGAAATGAAAGATGATAGTTCGATAGAGTTAGAGCTATTAAATCAATTTGCCTGTTGGGATCGATTTGCATTAGTGAAAAAACCAATTATTGGTGCCGTCCAAGGATTTGTGTTAGGCGGAGGCTTTGAGCTTGCACTTTGCTGTGATGTTCTCTTTGCGGCAAAACGAACTGAGTTTGGTTTTCCAGAGGTGAACCTAGGTGTAATGCCTGGCGCGGGTGGAACGCAAAGACTTACTAAATTAATGGGTAAAATGAAAGCGCTTGAATGGTTATTGACTGGTGACCGAATGAGTGCTGATGAAGCAATCCAATATGGCGTCATTAACCGTATTGTAGAAAAAGAGGTGTTGTTAGAAGAAGCTGTTAAATATTCAAAAAAGCTTGCTTCAAGACCACCAATTGCTTTAAGACTCATTAAGGAATCCGTTTTAAAGGCAATTGATTATCCACTTTATGAGGGAATGCAATTTGAACGAAAGAATTTCTACCTTTTGTTTTCTTCTGAGGACCAGAAGGAAGGGATGAAAGCATTTATTGAGAAACGAAAGCCAAACTTTAAAGGAAAGTAGGGCGTCATAATGTACGAAACGATTCAATATGAAATCCAGAATCAACTTGCATGGATTACGCTTAATCGTCCAGATAGACTAAATAGCTTTACTGCGCAAATGAATAAAGAAATTGCTCATGCCTTAAAGTCATCAGAAGCGAACGATAACGTAAGATGTATTGTAATGACTGGAGCAGGTAGAGCATTTTGCTCGGGGCAAGACCTAGAAGGCGTAGGAGAGGAAATGGATCATGGGGAAGTATTGCGCTCAAACTACGGTCCAATGATGAAGCAACTAGCTGCAACAGAAAAGCCTGTAATTGCTGCAATTAACGGTGTTGCTGCAGGAGCTGGATTAAGCTTAGCACTTGCATGTGACTTCCGAATTGCATCTGAAAAAGCAAGTATGCTTCAAGCGTTTATTCATGTCGGACTCATTCCCGACTCTGGTAATTTATACACACTACCTAAACTAATTGGGCATGCGAAAGCATTAGAGCTAGCGGTATTAGGTGAAAAAATTTCTGCAGACGAAGCGAAGAATATTGGACTTGTAACAAAGGTAGTTCCAGTCGAGACGTTTTTGGAAGAGGTACATGCATTTGCAACTCGTTTAGCTGCTATGCCTACAAAGGCAATAGGGCTAATAAAAAGATCCTTACAAAATAGCTGGAATATTTCTTATGATGAATATTTAGAATTAGAAGCACAAAATCAACGAATTGCTGGTAAAACAATCGACCATCAAGAGGGTGTAATGGCGTTTGTTGAAAAGCGCAGACCGACCTTTGTTGGAAAATAAAGTACAGTCAAAGACCCGAAAATCAAAGGAGATGAACAATTCATGGCAACAGTTAAAGAACAATCGTTTGAACAGCTTGAGATGAAGCGTGAGGTTTATCATTTAATCATTAATGGAAAGCGTGTTAATAGTGAAAATGGAGAAACATTTACTACATACAACCCTGCAACGGGGGAAGCTATTGCAACAGTAGCAAAAGCATCTAAAGAAGATGCAGAAAAGGCTGTACTAGCCGCTAGAAATGCGTTTGATTTTGGAAAATGGCGTCATTTCCCTGTAAACAAGCGCTCACGTGTATTAAACAAAATCGCATCAATTATGAGAGCTCGTTTTAACGAGTTAGTAGAATTAGAGATTTTAGATAGCGGTAAATCTTTATCTGCAGCTCAAGGTCAAGTCATGCAAGCAATTGAAGACTTCGAGTTTTATGCGGGGGCTATCGTTGGTCACCGTGGAGTTGTAAATAACGTTCCGGGTGCATTCCATAACTATACAGAAAAAGAACCAGTAGGTGTTTGCGCGCAAATTATTCCATGGAATTATCCATTAATGATGGCTGCTTGGAAAGTTGCTCCGGCAATCGCAGTTGGTTGTTCAGTTGTTGTAAAACCTGCAACATTAACTCCACTTACTGCGATCTTATTAGGAGAAATTTGTATTGAAGCAGGAGTTCCAGAAGGTGTAGTTAACATTATTCCAGGCGCTGGATCTGAAGTTGGAAATTACTTAGTAGAACATGAGAAGGTAGACAAAGTGGCTTTCACAGGTTCAACTCCAATTGGGAAAAACATTATGGAGCGCGCTTCTAAAACGCTTAAGAGAGTAACGCTAGAGCTTGGTGGTAAATCTCCAAATATCGTATTTAACGATGCAGATGTTGATGCGGCAGTTGATGGTTCATTATTTGGTATCTTCTATAACACAGGTCAATCTTGTGAAGCAAGATCTCGTCTTTATGTACATGAGGATATTTATGATGAGTTCATAGAAAAATTCACTCTGAAAACGAAGAAATTAGTATTAGGAAACCCATTAAATAAAGAAACACATGTTGGTGCCATTATAAGTAGAGACCAGCTTGAAGTAATTGATGGCTATGTAAAATCTGCAATAGAAGATGGTGCAACGATTGTAACAGGTGGGAAAGAAGCAAAATTAGATGGCCTTGAAAATGGTCATTGGTATGAGCCAACAATCATTACAAATGTAAATCATGACATGAAAGCAGTTCGTGAAGAAATCTTTGGACCTGTTGTTGTTGTGATGAAGTTCTCTGATGAGAAGGAAGTGATTAAACTAGCAAATGACAGTGAATTTGGATTAGGATCTGCGATTTGGACAAAAGATCATGGAAGAGCAACACGTGTTGCAAACCAAATCCAAGCTGGAATTGTTATGGTAAACTGTCCGTTCTCAGCATTTCCTGGTACTCCGTTCGGTGGCTACAAGCAATCAGGATTCGGTAGAGAGTTATGTATTGAAACGCTAGACTTATATACAGAAACTAAGAGCATCATCTCTTATTACGGCTCGAGACCATTAAATCCATTTGGTGTGTAAGTTAGATAGAGAAAAGAACGAGCACTCAAAGAGGTGCTCGTTTCATATTGTTAGACATAGTTGGTCTTAATGAATAGTAAGGAGGGACTACCGTGATTAAGCACATTGTTGTAATCGGTTCAGGTATCATGGGAAGAGGAATTGCGTATGTATCGGCAGTGGGTGGCTATGAAACTACGTTAGTAGATGTGAAGGATGAACAATTAGAAAATGCAAAAATAGAAATCGAGTCTATTTTCAATAAAGGAGTCCAAAGAGGTAAACTTTCTGAGGAAGCGAAAGGTAAGGCACTAGAGCAGCTATTCTATACAACAAATCTAGCTGAGGTTAGCAAACTAGCAGACCTTATTATAGAAGCAGTGCCAGAAAAAATAGAAATTAAGGAAAGTGTGTTTGAGTTAATTGACCAAAACGCGAAGGCATCTTGTTATTTTGCTACAAATACTTCGACAATGAGTCCAACTGAAATTGCTTCCTTTACTAGTAGACCAGAACGTGTCATTGCGATGCATTTCTTTAATCCTGTACATAAAATGCCGCTTATAGAAATTGTAAAAGGTTTAGAGACTAGTGATGAAACGGCTACTATTGTAAATGAAGTGGCGAAGAAGATGGGAAAGGAAACGGTAACGATTAATGAATTCCCTGGTTTCGTGACGAGCCGAATTAGTGCACTCGTTGGGAATGAGGCATTTTATATGTTGCAGGAGGGGCTCGGATCACCAGAGGAAATCGATAAAGCGATTAAACTAGGACTGAATTATCCGATGGGACCATTTGAGTTAGGAGATCTTGTAGGGCTTGATACAAGATTAAATAACCTTCGTTACCTTCATGAAAAGTTAGGAGAGAAATATCGCCCAGCGCCATTGTTAGAACAATATGTGAAGGCAGGACGGTTAGGACGAAAATCTGGCAAAGGTGTATACGATTATACAGGAGGAAAAGAATCATGAGAGAGGTAGTCATTGTCGATGCCGTAAGAACTCCAATTGGTAAATACAAAGGGTGCTTAAAATCTATTCGTCCTGATGATTTAGGAGCAATTGTTATTAAATCATTGTTGAAACGTAATCCGAATGTGCCTGCTTCTCACATTGAAGAAGTGGTTTTAGGTAATGCAAACGGTGCTGGAGAAGATAATCGTAATGTTGCAAGAATGTCAACGCTTCTTGCTGGATTACCTGTTGAAGTGGCTGGAACAACGTTGAATCGTTTATGTGGTTCAGGTCTTGATGCCATTAATTATGCTGCAAGGGCAATTCTCGCTGGTGAAGGCGATATTTTTATAGCGGGTGGTACGGAAAGTATGACTCGTGCTCCGTTTGTAATGGCAAAGCCTGATTCAGATTTTCCTCGTGGAAATATGGAAATGTATGATACAACAATCGGCTGGCGATTTGTGAATTCCAAATTAAAAGAGCAATTTGGAACAGATAGTATGCCTGAAACAGCTGAAAATGTGGCAAAAGAGTATGGAATTACAAGAGAAGAACAAGATGCATTTGCTTTTGCTAGTCAACAAAAAGCTGCTACGGCCATGAATGAAGGGAAGTTCAATGATGAAATGGTTCCGGTTGTCATTCGCGATCGGAAAGGGAACGGGGCAGTGATTTCACAAGATGAACATCCACGTCCGTCAACAACATTAGAGAAGTTATCATCGTTAAAACCACTTTTTGAAAACGGTACTGTTACAGCAGGTAACGCTTCAGGTGTGAATGACGGGGCTTCTGCGCTTTTACTAATGAGTGCAGAAAAAGCTCAACAGCTAAACTTAAAACCTCTAGTTAAATATGTTGTTTCAGCTACTGCTGGTTTAGAACCGAGAGTAATGGGATTAGGTCCAATTTATGCGTCGAAAAAGGCGTTAGAAAGGGCTTCTTTATCAATAAATGATATTGGATTAGTAGAATTAAATGAAGCATTTGCTGCGCAGTCCTTAGCATGTATGAAAGATTTGGAAGTGAATCCGGATATTGTGAATGTCAATGGTGGTGCTATTGCTTTCGGTCATCCTTTAGGGGCGAGTGGTGCTAGAATTTTAACCACACTCATATATGAAATGAAGCGAAGAAATGTTCAATATGGATTAGCGACAATGTGTATTGGGGTAGGGCAAGGTATTGCGACCATTATTGAAAATATAGAGTAAGAGAGGAGTGGTCAAATGAATGTAAAATTAGAAAGAATGGGTCATATAGCAATCGTAACGTTGAATCGTCCTGAAGCATTAAATTGCTTTAATTATGATACTCTGCAAGAGTTTGGGTTACTTGTTGAAAATATATCTACAAACCAAGATATTCGAGTTGTGATATTTACAGGTGCTGGTGAAAAGGCATTTAGTGCAGGTGCAGATTTAAAGGAGAGACAACACCTTTCAACAGCAGAAGTCAAAAGAAACGTGAAAAAGATACGAGAAGTATTTGATGCAGTTGCGAGTCTCCCACAGCCGACAATAGCAGCCGTTAACGGGTATGCGTTTGGTGGTGGCTTTGAGTTGATGATTGCATGTGACTTTAGAATTGCGGTGAGTAATGCGAAAATGGGCCTTACAGAAGTAAGCTGGGGCATCATCCCTGGGGCAGGTGGAACACAACGTCTACCTCGTCTAATTGGAGAGACAAAAGCAAAGGAACTAATCTTTACCGCTAGAAAAATCACAGCCGAACAAGCGTTAAAAGACGGTATTCTGAGTTATGTTGTTAGTAAAGAACAACTTCTAGATAAATGCTTACAATTAGCAGAGGAAATGATGTCTAATGCCCCGATAGCTGTCCAGCAGGCCAAAGCTGCTATTAATCTTGGAATAAATACAGATTTGCAAACTGGACTAATAATTGAATCTAGGGCTTATGAAATGACAATTCCAACAAAAGATAGAACCATCGCATTACAAGCGTTTAATGAAAAACGAGCACCAATCTTTTTAGGAGAATAAAGCTATCATTTTTCTGTAGTACTTTAACTTGTTAAAATCTGAATTGTGTGATATCGTAAGGTTTGTTAATTGTGTATGATGATACATACACCTTACGAGAATAAAGCGTTATATTGAAAGTAGCGAAGGATGACAGCATAATGAACACAAGATCAATGATTTTTACTTTATACGGAGACTATATCCGTCATTATGGAAATAAAATATGGATTGGAAGTCTAATTCGTCTTTTAAATGAGTTTGGACATAATGACCAAGCAGTGCGTGCGGCAATCTCAAGAATGCTGAAACAAGGGTGGGTTGAATCTGAGAAGCAAGGAAATAAAAGCTATTATTTTTTATCAGACAGAGGCTCTACTCGTATGGAAGAAGCAGCAGATCGTATTTTTAAACTAAAGCCAGAGGAATGGGATGGAAAGTGGAGAATATTAATGTATACCATTCCAGAAGAAATTCGAAATATTCGCGATGAACTTCGTAAAGAGCTTGTATGGAGCGGATTTGGAACATTCTCAAATAGCTGCTGGGTATCACCCAATAACCTAGGAAAACAAGTGAATGATCTAATTAACAAATATGATATTGCAGAGTATGTTGATTTCTTCGAGGCAGATTACAAAGGCCCTCATGAAAGTCAACGTTTAGTCGAAAAATCATGGGATCTACACGATATTAACGAAAAATATAAGGAATTTATTTCTGAATATAGTCAAAAGTATATTATTGATAAAAATAAAATACACAAAGGTGAAATGACACCAGCTGAATGCTTTGTTGAGCGTACCAAGCTTGTACATGAGTATAGAAAGTTTCTATTCGTGGATCCAGGGTTACCTGAGGAACTATTACCGCCTAAGTGGCTCGGTAGTCATGCTGCATCACTTTTTAGTGAGTATTATAAAGAATTGGCAGAACCAGCTTCTACCTTTTTTGAAGAAGTTTTTAGTGAAGGTAATGAAATTTTGCATAAGAATAAAAAATACGATGTGCTGAATCATCCTTTAATGATCGACTAAATAATAATCCCCGACCTTACCAGAAGGTGGGGGAGTTTACTTATTCAATAGAATTTTTATACAGTTTTCCTTTTTCAACATATGTATCAATGGAAAGTTGAATTAACGCAAAGTCTTTCTCTGATAGCTCACGAACTACCTTGCACGGAGAACCAACTACTAGAGAACGTGGAGGGATTTTCTTGCCGGGAGGCACTAATGTATTTGCACCGACTATGCACTCTTCACCAATCTCAGCACCGTCTAGAATTGTTGAACCCATTCCGATAATTGATCTTTTCTTAATATGACAACCGTGTAGTATTGCATTATGGCCAACTGTTACTTCATCCTCAATGACAAGTGGTGAACCTTCATATAAATGACAAGTTACATTATCTTGGATACTTGTCCTTTCTCCAATTGTTATTTGGTCTTCATCACCACGCAAAACAGCGTTAAACCATATAGAAGACTCTTTTCCAATGACAACATCTCCAATAATCTTCGCTCCTGGTGCGACAAATACACTTTCTTCAACTTTTGGCACTTTATCTAAAAATGTATATAGCATTTTTTTCTCCTCCTTACATATTGTCATAATTTTTCAACTAGTATAACATTATTAATACGGGGAGGGAAATTTTATGAGTACTCTTGAAGAAATATTAAATATTAAATATCCAATCATCCAAGGTGGTATGGGTAACATAAGTAACGCTACACTTGCCTCTTCAATTTCTAATGCTGGAGGGCTAGGGACAATTGGAGTAGGTACACTTACTCCTCAAGAAATTGAAATAATGATTATTGAAACGAAGGAAAAAACATCTAATTCTTTTTGTGTAAACATTCCATTATCAGTAAATCCATATGTGAAGGAAATGATCAATTTAGTTATACAGTATAAGGTGCCAATTGTTTCATTATCTGCAGGGAATCCCGCTCCATTTATATCGTTATTCAAAGATAATGGCATTAAAATAATCAGTGTCGTTGCTTCTGTAAAACAAGCGATAAAGGTTGAGAAGTTAGGTGTAGACGTAGTCGTAGCAGAAGGCTATGAAGCAGCTGGTATCAATTCAGCACTTGAGACCACAACGTTAACGTTAATTCCACAAATCGTGAAAGAAGTGAACATCCCAGTTGTGGCTGCTGGAGGGATTGGAGACGGAAAAGGGTTAGCTGCAATGCTAGCACTTGGAGCAAGTGGCGTTCAGATGGGGACACGTTTTATTGCGACGAAGGAAGCACCTTTCCATCCTAATTACAAGGAAGCCATTATTAAAGCACAGGATGGTAACACAGTGATCGTTGGCAGAACGTTTGGGAAAATCCGTAGGTTAATTGATACACCGTATGCACAAAGTTTATTAGAATTAGAGAAGAAGGGCACAGCTGAGCTTTTTCAAGAGAAGACGTCTGAACACTATCATAAAGTAGGTGCAATTGAAGGAAAGTTGACCGATGGGTTTATAAATGGAGGGCAAATTGCTGGACTCATCGATGATGTTCCAACAGTAGAAGAACTATTGAAAAAAATGGTGAATGAAGCAAAAAAACAACTTCAACAAGTATTTGTGAAACTCAATACATATGAAGACTCCGAATAATCGGAGTTTTTTTGTTGGGAAAATATACTAATATAGGAAATGTCGGTTATGAAACTAGGTTAGCCAGTGAATATAAAGACAAAGAAATAGTAAAAATGTTATTTCACTAAATTTTTTGAAAATTATTGACAATTTAATTGCTACAGTGATAATATAACGTTGTAATAACGTTATGTAAAAATAACATTATATTAATTGAAAGCGTTTGCAGATAATTGTTCAATTTAGTAGTAAGTATTAGCTTTAGCTTGTTTCTAAAAAGCTAGTATTTCTCATAAGGTAGTAGTAACACTTTGCGAGTGTAGAACACAAGCATAGTTTACTTATGCTAGTAAGTTAGATTACTGGCTAATAAAAGAACAAGGGGGATCTGTATGGGAAAACGTTACGTATCAGCACTTTTTTTGATTTTTCAATTAGTCCTAGGTGGATGTAGTAGTAGTTCATCTTCGGACAAGGAAGTTGTAATTGGTGTTACTCAAATAGTTGAGCACGTTTCATTAGACGCTGCGTTTGATGGTTTTAAAAAGGCGTTAGCAGATAATGGATACATAGAAGGTGAGAATGTTAAATTTGACGTTCAAATCGCTCAAGGAGAAATGAGTAATAGTCAAACAATTGCTCAAAACTTTGTTGGTGATAAAGTTGATTTAATTTTTGCTAACTCTACACCAAGTGCTCAAAGCGCATTAAATGCTACTAAAGACATTCCGATTGTATTCACCTCAGTTACGGATCCAGTTGGAGCTGAATTGGTTAAATCTTTTGATAAGCCAGGTTCAAACATCACCGGTACAACAGACACCCACCCAGAAGCTCTTTCCAAAACATTAGAATTCGCTATAAAAGAAGTAGGTTCAAAGAAATTAGGAGTTATCTATAACTCTGGTGAACAAAATTCTCAGGTTCAAGTAAATGAAATTAAGAAGATTGCAGAATCAAACGGTGCAGAGATTGTGGAAGTATCAGTATCAACTTCTGCTGAGGTAAAGCAAGCTGCAGAATCGTTAATTGGACGTGTGGATGCAATATATGTCCCTACTGACAATACGGTTGTTTCAGCACTGGATACTGTTATCTCTGTAGCAAATAGTAAAGATATCCCTCTATTCGCTGGTGAACTAGATTCAATGAAGAAAGGTTCATTGGCTGCTAGTGGTTTTAGTTATTTTGATCTTGGTTATGAAACAGGATTAATGGCAGTGGAAATTCTGAAAGGTAACAAAAAGCCTTCTGAAATCCCTGTAGCCGTTCCGAAGAGCTTTGCTCTTGTAATCAACAAAATTGCTGCCAAAGAGCAAGGTGTTGAAGTAAAGGATAGCTGGAAGGATCTTGGTGAGATCTACGAGGGAGAATAAAACAGAAATAGAGAGGATGGTTTCCTTTGTTCACTGCCATATTCGGATCATTTGAGTCAGGAATTATCTATGCCATCATGGCTTTAGGCGTTTACTTATCTTTTAGAGTGCTAGATTTTCCGGACTTAACAGTGGATGGCAGCTTTGTTACGGGGGCAGCTGTTGCAGCAACATTACTAGTAGCGGGAGTAAATCCCGCTCTTGCATCAGTTGCTGCTATCTTTGTTGGCTTTATAGCAGGCTGTATCACTGGTATTTTACATACGATTGGAAAAATAAATGCCTTATTATCTGGTATCCTCATGATGATAGCCCTTTATTCCATCAATTTGCGGATAATGGGTAGATCAAACGTCTCTCTACTAAACACTGACACCCTATTTACTAGTGTTGAAGAGTTTTTTGCGGAAATCGGAATTCCAAGTTCATGGGGGATATTAATCTTCATGACAATTGTTACTTTTCTTATAAAGTTTCTAGTTGACCGTTTCTTAAAGACGGAAATTGGTTTAGCGGTAAGAGCGACAGGAGACAACCAACGTATGATTCGAAGTTTTGCCGCAAATACCAACACACTTGTTATTTTAGGGCTTGGATTATCGAATGCCCTCGTTGCCTTCTCTGGTTCACTTATAGCTCAACTTGGTGGATTTGCAGACGTTGGAATGGGTATCGGAATGATTATTATTGGTCTTGCTTCTGTCATTATTGGAGAGGCAATATTCGGGACAAAAACAATAGTTCGCACGACTTTTGCCGTAATAGGTGGGGCAATTATTTACCGAATTGTCATTTCTATGGCTCTTCGAGTAGAGTTCCTTGAAACAGGAGATATGAAACTCATTACTGCAACGATCGTCATTTTAGCATTAGTTATGCCAAAGATCATTGACTCGATGCGTGATAAGAAGAGGAAGAAACAAAAAATAAGAGAGTTAGAAGCTATGCCAGCTGTTATGAATGGAGAGGGGGAACATAATGCTCCAGCTAAATAATATTAACAAGATATTTAACGAGGGTACCCCTGATGAAAAAATAGCGTTAGATCGCATTAATCTCAAACTCAATAAAGGTGACTTCGTTACAATTATTGGAAGTAACGGTGCAGGGAAATCGACATTGATGAACATAGTTTCGGGAGTATTAATTCCAGATACAGGTAACGTTGTTATCGATGACAAGACCGTGACAGTTTTATCTGAAAATAAACGAGCTAGGTATATCGGCCGTGTGTTCCAAGACCCGATGGCAGGAACGGCACCGAGTATGACGATTGAAGAAAATTTAGCGATGGCCTATTCACGTAATAAAAAAAGAACACTCAAGCTTGGTGTGACGAAAAAACGTAGAGATTACTTTAAGGAAGTATTGGAGAGCTTGCACTTAGGGTTGGAAAATCGTCTTAGCGCAAAAGTCGGTCTTCTTTCTGGAGGGGAACGACAAGCACTTTCACTTCTAATGGCTACATTTACAGAGCCATCGATTCTATTGTTAGATGAACATACAGCTGCGTTAGATCCATCAAGAGCAGAGTTAATCACAAATCTTACAAAAGAAATTGTTGAAAAGTATGGACTAACGACAATGATGGTAACGCATAACATGCAGCAAGCAATTGATCTTGGAAATCGTTTAATCATGATGGATAAAGGTCAGATCATTTTACAAGTGGATGAGGCAAATAAGAAAAACTTAACGGTTCCGCAATTGCTACAAGAATTCCAGCAAATTCGTGGAACGACAATGGCGAGTGATCGTGCACTATTGTCGTAGTACAAAAAAAATAAAGAGTAAGTAGGGAGAATACATTCGTCTATTTACTCTTCTTTTTTTGGCCATTACAAAAAGGAGATTCAAAAATGAAAGAAGGATTACTAGTTGGGACAAAAGAGTGTATGGAAATAATCGTCACCCCTGATATGTTTGCTCAGTTTGGTGGTCAAGTCGTTCATCCTGTGTATTCAACAGTATCAATGGTATATCACATGGAATGGGTATCACGTTTAATTATTCTTCCCTTTATAGAAGAGCACGAAGAAGGAATGGGTGGTGCAGTAACGGTAAAACATGTAGCACCTTCACCTGAAGGAGCAATTCTAACCATAACAGCCGAAGTAACAAAGCATATGGGGTCAGTTGTTATTACAAGGACAGAAGTCAAGCATCGTAATCAAGTAGTTGGCGTTGGAGAGGTAAAACAAGTGATTGTTCCAAAAATGAAAATAAATGAGCTAATCAAGTCTCTATAAATGGAATGAGTGAAAGGATGAATTGGAATGGATATGTTTCAAAGAATTAATGAACACCAACAAGTTGTTTTTTGTAATGATGAACAAAGTGGGTTAAAAGCGATTATAGCCATTCATAACACAACATTAGGACCTGCATTAGGTGGCTGCCGTATGCAACCTTACAAGACAGTTGATGACGCACTCGAAGATGTTCTTCGATTATCAAAGGGAATGACGTACAAGTGTGCCGCAGCTGATGTCGACTTTGGTGGTGGTAAAGCTGTTATTATCGGGGATCCACTTAAGGATAAGTCACCAGAATTGTTCCGCGCTTTCGGTCAATTTGTTGAAGGATTAAATGGACGTTTTTATACAGGAACAGATATGGGTACAGAGCCTGAAGATTTCGTTCATGCATTAAAAGAAACGAACTGTATTGTTGGAGTTGAAGAAGTTTATGGCGGAAGTGGTGACTCATCTGCACCAACAGCATTAGGAGTAATTTACGGACTGCAAGCTACAAATAAAGCGGTATTTGGATCTGAAGATTTGTATGGTAAAAGCTATGCCATACAAGGTCTTGGTAAGGTTGGCTTTAAAGTAGCAGAACGTTTGATGGAAGAAGGGGCAGACCTTTATGTAACCGATATTCATCAACATGCGATTGATGACCTTGTGACAAAGTCAAAGCAACTTGGGACATTAATTAAGGTAGTTAGTAGTCAAGAAATCTACCAAACAAACGCGGACGTTTTTGTGCCTTGTGCGATTGGTGGGATTATTAATGATGAAACGATTTCAATGTTAAATGTAAAGGCTGTTGTTGGTTCTGCTAATAATCAATTACTGGAGTTACGTCATGGACAAATGCTGCAAGATAAAGGAATTCTATATGCTCCAGACTATATCGTAAATGCTGGTGGATTAATTCAAGTAGCAGATGAACTATATGAACCAAACAAAGAGAGAGTCCTACGAAAAACAAAGGCTATTTACAATTCATTATTTGATATATACAAGCAAGCTGAAATGGACAGCATTACAACTGTAGAAGCAGCGAACCGTTTCTGTGAGGAGCGAATTAAAGCACGTACAAAACGTAATAGCTTCTTCTCTCACTCAAAGCGCCCTAAATGGAATGTAAGATATTAAAACGAACATGATGGATATAGAGAATAGGGGTGTTTAAATGGAAACTCAATTTCCAATTAAAACTATCGTTGATGAGCAAGGAGTTATTGTAGATAAAAACTATGAAAATGATATTACAAGAGAGTTAGTATATAAGTTTTATGAGCAAATGGTTCGCATTCGTGTATTTGATCGTAAATGTGTAAGTTTACAACGACAAGGACGAATTGGTACGTATGCTCCATTTGAAGGACAGGAAGCATCACAAGTAGGGAGTGCTATTGCGCTTAATGGAGATGATTGGCTATTTCCTTCGTATCGGGATCATGGTGCTGCGATGACGTTTGGTCATTCATTAGTGAACATTCTATTATTTTGGAATGGTCGAAATGAAGGGTGTGTTCCACCACCTGGGAAGAAGATATTCCCACCAGGTATTCCGATTGCGACACAATTACCACATGCTGTTGGGGCTGCTTATGCAGAATCATTAAAAGGAACGAAAAATGCAGCAATCGTTTACTTTGGTGACGGAGCAACTTCAGAAGGAGACTTTCATGAAGCATTAAACATGGGGAGTGTTCTGAATTCTCCAGTTGTCTTTTTCAATCAAAATAATGGCTTTGCTATCTCTGTACCACTTCATAAGCAAATGAAAACGAAAACCATCGCCCAAAAGGCACTTGCCTATGATATTGAAGGCATTCGAATTGATGGGAATGATGTGTTTTCAGTTTATTTTACGACACTTCAATCACTTGAGAAAGCGAGAAGTGGTGAAGGACCAACATTAATAGAATCTGTTACATGGCGTTACGGAGCACATACAACAGCTGATGACCCAACGAAATACCGTGATCAATTAGAAAGTAATAATAGAAGAGAAACAACAGACCCTCTTCTAAGAATAGAGAGATTGATGAAAAACAAAGGCTGGTTTAATGAAAGTTGGATGAAAGAATTAGAAACCAAAGTGTCAAATGAAATAGATGAGGCTATTGAAGAAATGGAGCAATATCCGAAAGCGAATCCTGCAGATATATTTGATTTTGTGTTCGAAACTCCAACTTGGTCAATTCTAGAGCAGAAAGAAGCGTTACTCAACCATAAGAGAGGTGAAAAACATGCAAACAGCCGTTAAAACAAAAACGTTAACAATGATTCAAGCTATTACGGACGCGATGCGTATTATGCTGAAAGAAAGAGAAGATGTTGTTTTACTCGGTGAGGATATTGGTAAAAATGGTGGCGTTTTTAGAGCTACGGATGGGTTACAAGAGGAGTTTGGTGACGTTCGAGTTCTGGATACACCTTTGAGTGAAGCAGGATTTGTTGGAGCTGCAATCGGTATGGCTGTTTGTGGTTTTCGCCCTGTGGTAGAAATACAGTTTCTTGGTTTTATTTATCCTGCTTATGAGCAAATCATGACACATGCCTCAAGACTACGGTCAAGAACGATGGGACATTATACGGTACCAATGGTCATTCGTGCTCCTTATGGGGCAGGTGTTCGTGCTCCTGAAATTCACTCAGATAGCACTGAAGCTTTATTTACCCACATGCCAGGAATGAAGGTAGTTTGTCCTTCGAATCCTTATGACGCAAAAGGCCTGTTAATAGCAGCAATTGAAGATCCAGATCCGGTATTATTCCTTGAACCAATGAGATCCTATCGTGCGTTTAAAGAGGAAGTACCAGATGGAAAATATACGATTGAAATAGGAAAGGGAAAGCGTGTAATGGAGGGTGAAGATGTTTCCATTTTTGCTTGGGGAGCGATGATTCCCCTTGTCATGAAGGCTGCAGAACAAATGAAGAATCGTGGAATTAATTGCGATGTAATTGATCTACGTTCACTATATCCACTAGATAGAGACCTCATTACAGAGTCTGTCCAAAAAACAGGAAGAACGGTTATTGTGCATGAGGGGCATTCAACAAGTGGTGTTGGAAATGATATTTTGCAAATCATTAATGACTATTCGTTCCTTTATCAAAAAGCTCCAACCGAAAAGGTATCGGGATTTGATACACCTGTACCTTATTTTGGCTTTGAAGATGATTATTTACCGACTACGGAAAGAGTGATTGAAGCAATTGAGAAGGTAATGAAGTTCTAGGGGGTACTTTTATGATTGAAGTGAAGCTTCATGATATTGGTGAAGGAATGACCGAAGCTGATATTACTCACTTTTTTGTTAAGGTGGGAGATCGGGTTAAGGCTGATGAACCGATCGTCGAGGTACAAACAGATAAAATGGTGGCGGAAATTCCAGCACCGAAATCTGGAGTAGTGAAAGAAATCGTTGTTGGTACAGGTGAAACAATCAGTGTAGGAACGACGGTTATGATTATTGAGGATGAGTCTACTGTTGTAACGCAGCCTTCTAATCAACAACCCGAGAATAAAAGTAAGTCAAAACGAATTATGGCATCTCCATATACAAGAAAGATTGCAAGGGAGAATGGAATTAACATTGAACAGATACAAGGATCAGGACCTGGTGGCAGAATTACAGATGAAGATGTTTACAGTCAAATCAGATCTAATTCTAGCCCTATCATTGTTGAGGAATTAGTTACTGAGTCAAAGACAGTTGTCCCTATTAAACCTTATAGTACAGACATTCCGTTCAAGGGTCGTAGAAAGCAAATTGGTAAGAAAATGCAGCAGTCTTTAATTACTATACCTCACTGCACTCACTTTGAGGAAATTGATGTAACAGAATTAATGAATATTAGGGAGCATCTAAAAGAAGAGGAAATCAAAATTTCTGCTAACGCCTTCTTCTTAAAAGCGATCTCGTTAACATTAAAGGAGTTTCCAATATTCAATGCTGTTTTAGATGAAGAAAATGAAGTCATTCGTCTGCTTGATGAGCATCATTTGGGTATTGCAACAGACACAGAGGATGGCCTTATAGTCCCTGTTGTTCGAAATGTAGAAAAAAAGAATCTAAAACAATTGCATACAGAGATGAAGGATTTAACGAAAAAGGCACTTGAAAACAAGTTATCGATACAAGAAGTTTCAGGTGGTACGTTTACGATTAGCAACGTAGGTCCCCTAGGTGGTTCAATTGGTGCAACGCCAATTATTAACTATCCAGAGGTAGCGTTGTTATCCTTTCATAAAACAAAGAAAATGCCAGTTGTGAATAAGAAAGATGAAATTGTTGTCCGCTCAATGATGAATGTATCCATGTCATTTGACCATCGGGTTGTTGATGGTGCAACGGCAGTTAAATTTACGAACCATTTTGCAAAATTAATAGAAAATCCTACTTTTATGTTGCTGGAGTTGGTGTAAATGGTTGTTGGTGAATTAGCTCAAGAACGAAACGTTGTGATTATAGGCGGTGGACCAGGTGGCTATCATGCAGCTATTCGCGCAGCCCAGCTTGGTTTATCCGTAACATTAGTAGAGAAATTAAATTTAGGTGGCGTTTGTTTAAATGAAGGATGCATTCCTTCAAAAGTGTTTACAACAAGTGCTAAGAAGTATAGTGATTTAAGCAATTTTCATGATTTTGGAATAGAGCTAGAAGATTTCAAATTGAACTTAATGCAGCTTCATCAATATAAAAACAAGGTAGTCGCCCAACTCCGTTCTGGTGTAGAAGCACTTTGTAAGGCGAATAAAGTAGATGTTGTAAATGGAACTGCTTATTTTATATCAGAAGAAAAGATTGGCGTAGAGTCTGGTCATCAATTTGATGTTTATAAGTTCAAAAACGCTATTATAGCGGCAGGAGCTTCACTACACAAATCGGCTGTAACAGATTCAGAGCTTATCTTAGACGAGAGAACGATTTATTCTCTTGAAAAAATACCTGATCATTTAATTGTTTATGGATCAGACTACATCTCTATTGAAGTAGCGATGGTTTTTCAACAACTAGGGGCTAAAGTATCTATTTGTTTACAAGAAGAGGATTTCAAACTAGATACTTCAATTAATCGTGAACTAACACGTATGTTAAAAAAGGCTAAAATTAAAATTTATAAAGGTAGTAAACTCCGGAGCGTTAGAGGAGATAACGAGGTTGCTCAAGTTACGATAGAAATGAAAAACGGAGAAGTTACTCTTGAAGGATCACATTGTTTTGTTAGTCGTGAAAAGAAACCGAATATAGAAGGACTTGGAATTGACCGCTTACCTATTCAATGTGATCAAGATGGATTTATTATGACCAATTCCAAATGCCAAACATCAGTGCCTCATATCTTGGCAATTGGTGATGTTACCACAACTCATAAGCTTGCCGTTATTGCCATTAAACAAGGGAAGGTTGCAGCAGAAGTAATTGCCGGTATGAATAGCGAATATGACGATATCCATATTCCTACAGTCATTCACGCTAATCCTCCAATTGCTACAGTCGGATTAACAGAAGAACAAGCAAAGTTTGAATATAAAGAGATTAAAGTTTCACAAGCACCTATTCAGTCAAATGGATTTGCTAGTGTAATTGGGAATAAAGACGGGTTTATTAAAACCATTTCTGATGCTGAAAGCGGAATCATAGTTGGAGTGCACATGATGGGACACGGTGCAATCGAGTTGTTGTCAACAAGTATAATTGGCCTTGAAATGGTCGCTAGAGAAGAAGATTTTTCATTCCCATATTATGCACATCCAAGTATTAATGAAAGTTTACTAGAATCTGTGGAAGGTTTAAATGGTAAGGCAATTCATTTACCACCAAAATCAAAACAATTAGTTTAGTTCTTTATCACTACAAAGCGTTATAGCTTTAAACGAGACTCTTGAGATATTCTGACAATTACAAGTATAGTAAAATCAGATAGTTTATAATTTTTAGAATTATAGGGAGGGGAATAAAATGTCAGAAAAAACATTAAAAGCACAAACAGAAGTTGAAGATTTTTTTCCAGTAACAGATGTAGATTATTTAGAAATTTATAGTGGAAATGCAAAGCAAGCATGTCATTTTTTCTGTGCAGCTTATGGGTTTAAGCCCGTGGCATATTCTGGTTTGGAAACTGGAAATCGTGATACTGTTTCTTACGTTTTACAGCAACGAAAAGTTCGCTTAGTTATCACTGGATCATTAACAGAGAGTAGTAGAGTTGCCTCATTCATTAAGAAACACGGTGACGGAGTGAAAGACGTTGCATTAACTGTTGCTGATGTTGAAAAGGCTTACAGTGAAGCTGTATCAAGAGGTGCTATTGAAATTATGCCTCCAATTGAATTAACAGATGAGCACGGTACGATTAAAAAAGCAATCATTGGTACATACGGTGATACCATACATACACTGATTGAGCGTAAAAACTATAAAGGTGTGTTTATGCCAGGGTTTGTACCTACTGAATTTACCATTCCTTCAGAAGATGCTGGTATTATCGGCGTTGACCACGTAGTAGGTAACGTTGAAAGAATGGAAGAATGGGTAGCATACTACGAAAAAGTAATGGGCTTTAAAGAATTAAAGCACTTTTCTGATAAAGATATTACAACTGAATACTCTGCACTAATGTCTAAGGTTATGCATAATGGTGGAAGAATTAAATTCCCTATTAATGAACCTGCAGAAGGAAAGAGAAAATCACAAATTCAAGAATACTTAGAATTCTATAATGGACCTGGTGTTCAACATATTGCCATTTTAACTGAAGATATTGTGAAGACAGTAGCTGTACTTAAAAAGAATGGTGTTGAATTCCTAAGCACACCAGACTCTTATTATGAAATGCTTTCAGAGCGTGTTGGACAGATTGACGAAGAAATCGAAAAGATTCGTGAGTTAAATATTCTTGTTGACCGTGATGATGAAGGATATTTATTACAAATTTTTACGAAGCCTATTGTTGACAGACCAACATTATTTATTGAAATTATTCAAAGGAAAGGTGCAAGAGGATTCGGCGAAGGGAACTTCAAGGCACTGTTTGAATCAATTGAGCGCGAACAAGAAAAACGTGGAAATCTATAAGTAATGGTTAAGGGAGATGATACTTGTAATCTCCCTTTTCTATAGGTTTATAAGGAAACTCAATAATTCCTTCAAAATTTATCATTTTCTAATTGCCAAAGAAGGGATGGTGTCAAAATGATGCTTAAAATTAAAACAAGAACGGAAGTGGAGTCAATCACACCTTACGTTCTTGGTAAACGCTTAAATGAGATTCAAGAAGAGTTTGGTTTGAAAGAAATTCGTAAGTTGTCAGAAAACGAAAATATTTATGGTTGCTCGGTTAAGGTGAAAAACTACTTAGCGAATTTAGCGGAACAACTTCATTTATATCCAGATGGTTCAGTAACTGATTCAGCTGCTGCAGTTAGTACTCACCTTCATGTTAAGCGAAATCAGCTTGTATTCGGTAATGGTTCTGATGAAGTGATTAGACTAATCGCGAAAGCATATCTGAATTATGGCGATGAAGCTGTAATGGCAGACAAGACATTTCCGCGTTATCGATCCAATGTCTTTCTAGAGGGTGGAAAACCGGTACTTGTTCCACTCGTAAATGGTGTTCACGACTTATCCGGCATGCTTGAAGCAATTACAGTAAAGACAAAAATGGTTTTCGTATGCAATCCTAATAATCCTACTGGTACGATAGTAGGAAAAGAAGAACTATTAGCCTTCATCGAACAAATTCCCTCACACATTTTAGTGATAGTTGATGAGGCGTATTATGAGTATGTTACGACTGATGATTATTTGCAGACAATACCACTGTTAAGTAAATTTTCTAATCTAGTAATCTTACGTACTTTCTCAAAGATTTACGGACTTGCGAGTTTACGAATTGGCTATGGTGTAATGAATGAAGAAATTGCAACTCAACTTACAAAAGTAAAAGATGTGTTTAATGTAAATCAGGTAGCGCAGCGGGCTGCAGAGATTTCGATTCGAGATGTCGCTCATGTTCAAACGTGTAAAGAAAAAAATCAAATCGAGAGAGCATTTTTAGAAAAAGAGCTTGGGAAATTAGGACTAACTTATTTTCCTTCAGAAGCAAATTTTATGATGATTGATTGTGGATGTACTGGTGATGAAATAACAAATGAACTACTTCGAAATGGCATTGTTGTTCGAACAGGGAGTTTATTAGGTTTTCCAAATAAAATCCGCTATACAATTGGTACAAGAAATGATAATCAAAAATTCGTTTCAATTCTCGAACAAAAGCTAAGACAGGGGGAATACAAGTAGATGGATATCACGCCTCATACATTACCATGGCAAGATGCATATAAATTACTAGTAGGATCGATTGTTCCAAGACCGATTGCTTTTGTTTCAACGATGGATGAATACGGAAACTCAAATCTTGCTCCATTTAGCTTTTTCACAGCTATTTGTGCTGATCCGCTATTAATCTGTTTTTCTCCGATGAGACGAGGCAGCACCGGTGATAAGAAGGATACACTTATTAATATTGAACAAACAAAAGAGTTTGTCATCAATATCGTAAGTGATTCATTAGCACAGAAAATGAATGACACAGCTCCTGAATTTGAAGCGAGAATTGATGAGTTTGAAGTATCGGGTCTTACAAAGGAACGTAGTGAATCTGTTAGACCATACCGAGTAAAAGAATGCAAAGTACACTTAGAGTGTGTTCTTCATGATGTATTACATTTTGGTGAACATGCAGGAAGTGGAAGTCTTGTAATTGGTAAAGTACAGCATGTTCATATTGATGATGAACTTTATTATGACGGAAAAATTAATACTGAATTGCTAAACCCAATTGGTAGATTAACAGGAAATATGTATACGAGACCTATGACTGACACATTTGAAATTGTTAGAAAAAGGTGACGTGAATGAAATTTATTACATTTCAAAAGCCATCTGGTGAAGTTGCTGGTGGATGGATACATGATGATTATGCTATTGATATGCAAGAAGCATCGAATGGAAAGTTACCTTCTAAAATGTTGGAACTCATTGAAAATTATGATGAATACAAGGATCTAGTAGATTCATTGTCTAAAGCTCTACCAAGTACAGGGGTTTATCAACTTGATCGTGTGATATTGAAAGCGCCCTTAGAGCGACCTACTAGTGTAAGAGATTTCTATGCATTTTTAGATCATGTTCGAACAGCGAGAGGGAGAAGAGGACTTGATGTCGTACCAGAATGGTATGAAATTCCTGTTTTTTATTTTTCTAATCATCTAGCCATTAAAGGACCCAATCAAGAAATCGAGAAGCCACAAGCTACTCAGCGACTGGATTATGAGCTTGAGGTTGCCTGCATCATCGGAAAAGAAGGCAAAAATATTAAAGTTAAAGATGCTCATTCCTATATATTCGGTTTTTGTATTTTGAATGACTGGAGTGCTAGAGACCTACAAGCACAGGAAGTTAAAGTTGGTTTAGGACCCGCTAAAGGGAAGGATTTTGCAACTTCATTAGGACCTTGGCTTGTAACGAAAGACGAACTTGAACAGTATCGAGACGGAGATAACTACAATTTAGAAATGACAGCTACTGTGAATGGTAAGCTTTTATCGAAAGGGAATTTTAAGGACATCTATTATTCCTTCAATGAAATGATAGAGAGAGCTTCAAAGGGAGTCTCTTTATACCCAGGAGATGTGATTGGATCTGGTACTGTTGGAACGGGATGCTTACTAGAACTAGGCCAAGAAGTTCATAGATGGCTAGATTCTGGTGATGAAGTTGAGCTAAATGTTACAGGGCTTGGAGCGTTGAAGAATACGATTATTAATGAAAAAGCAGGTGAATGTTGATGTATTATCGTCAAATGGGCAAAATACCACATAAAAGACATACGATGTTTAAAAAAGAAGATGGCTCTTTATTTCGGGAGCAAGTAATGGGGACTAAGGGATTCTCTGGAACTCAATCCATCCTTTATCATCACCATCTGCCTACAGAAGTGGTGAGTTCTCAAATACTATCATCCTATCTGCCCGAGTATGAAACAGATGAATCGTTAAAGCATCGTCATTTATTAACAGAAGATATACAGGCGGTTGGTGACGCGCTATTTGCGAGGGAGTACTTATTAGGAAATAGTGACTTATTAATTGGAACAGTCATGGTAACAGAGGAAATGAAGAGTTATTACCGTAATGGTGATGGAGATGAAATGTTATATGTCCATTATGGAACAGGTAAGGTAGAAACGATGTTTGGTACGATTACTTATCGTCCTGGTGATTATGTAATGATACCAATTGGTACGATTTACCGCGTCATACCAAGTGAACCGACGAAGCTATTATTTGTGGAAGCATTTAGTCAAATTACAACACCGAGACGCTACCGTAATGAATATGGACAATTACTTGAGCATAGCCCGTTTTGTGAGAGAGATATTCGCGGACCTGAGAAGCTGTTAACATATGCGGAAAAAGGGGAGTTCGAGGTCATCACGAAATCTCGTGGATATTTGCATTCCCATGTGTTAAATCATCACCCACTTGATGTAGTTGGTTGGGATGGGTATCTATACCCATGGGTGTTTAATATTGAGGATTTCGAACCGATTACAGGTCGAGTTCATCAGCCACCTCCCGTTCACCAAACGTTTGAAGGACATAACTTCGTTGTATGTTCGTTTGTGCCAAGATTGTATGATTATCACCCAGAGGCAATTCCAGCACCGTATTATCATAGCAACGTCAATAGTGATGAACTTTTATATTATGTTGAAGGTAATTTTATGAGCAGAAAAGGAATTAAACGCGGATCAATTACCCTTCATCCAAGTGGAATTCCGCATGGGCCACATCCAGGTACTACAGAGGCAAGTATCGGTAAGAAGGAAACGTTAGAATTAGCAGTTATGATCGATACCTTCAAACCACTTAAAGTTGTAAAAAAAGCTCAATCTATTGAGGATCAAAACTATATGTATACATGGATTGAAAAGTAAAAAGTGAGCGTTTTGCTCACTTTTTTGTCGTTTTTGAACAAATAAATGACAATACACGTTATAATAGAATTTACAAAAATATAGAATTTCTGCTTGAAAGTTGTTTACTAAATGCTTATTCACGAACAGTTAGAAAACGATCTACTTATGCAAGGTGGTTACCCTTTATAATGGAGGAAGGAATGCACGAATTTCAAACGTTTTTACTGGATAAATATAAAATACAAGATATTGTACAGATTCATAAAGGATTTTCAAATGACGAAAAGTATAAAGTCTCACTAAAGGATGGGACGGTTTTGTTAGTTCGTGTTTCAAGTCCTGATTCATATAAACGAAAGAAGGATGAATTTGACGTACTAGCGACCGTTTATCGCCTAGGTGTGACATGTTCAGAGCCATTACATTTTCATGTCCTTCCTAGTGGTAACATTTGTATGGTGTTAGGCTTTATTGAAGGTGAAGATGGGGAAGAGGCATTACGGAAACATTCTGAAGATATTCAGTATAAAATGGGATTTGAAGCGGGCAGACAGTTAAAAATGATGCATTCTATTCCAGCTCCTGTTGACCTTCAAAATTGGTATGAACAAAAATGGAAGAAGCATATGTCTTATTATGAATCATATAAAACTTGCGGATTTGTTTTCGAACATGCAGAGGACATCCAACGTTTTATTGAAAAAAATGTGGACCTATTAAAAAATAGACCGTCAACTTTTCAACATGATGACTTCCATCCCGGCAATCTTATTTTTCATAAAGGTCGATACAATGGTGTCATTGATTTTAATCGTTATGACTGGGGAGATCCTTATCATGACTTTTATAAAGTTGGATTATTTACTACCCATGTAAGTGTTCCTTTTGCGGTAGGGCAGCTACATGGTTATTTTGATAATAGCGTTCCAGATGAATTCTGGAAAATTTATACCGTATATATGGGTATGAGTATTTTTTCTTCGATTTTATGGTCACTTAAGCAAGAACCGAGCTTACTTAATTCCATGATTGGGAATCTACATCAAATTTTGAAAGACCATAATCAATTTACAAGTCACATTCCTAGTTGGTACGTTGATTGTGACAATATAGACAGCTTATAGAAAATAAACAGAATAGTGAGGGTTACAATGAGAAAGAAAATCGTATTTACAGGTGGTGGCTCAGCAGGTCACGTTATTTTAAACTTAGCATTAATTCCGCTTTTCCAAAAAGAAGGCTGGGATGTTAGTTATATAGGGTCCAAAAATGGGATTGAGCGAGACCTTATTTCCAAGGTAGATGACGTAACGTATTACCCGATTGAAACAGGTAAACTCAGACGTTACTTTGATTGGAAAAACTTGAAGGATCCTTTCAATGTATTAAAAGGTACGTATCAAGCTTATCGTCTACTAAGAAAAATTAAGCCGAACGTTATCTTCTCAAAAGGTGGGTTCGTGTCAGTTCCTGTTATTGTTGCTGGAAAGCTTAACAAAGTTCCGTCGATTATCCATGAGTCAGATGTTACACCTGGACTCGCGAATAAAATCGCAATTCCGCTTGCGACGAAGCTATGTGTGACATTTAAGGATACAGAAAAATATATAAAAGAAAAAGATAAAGTCGTTCATACGGGAGCAATAGTTCGAGAGGAAATTTTAAAAGGAGACCCTGCAAAGGGATTGCGAGATCTTCACTTTACAAGTCAAAAACCAGTCCTTTTAATTATGGGTGGCAGTTTAGGGTCAAAACGTATTAATGAAATGATTCGTGCTAACTTAGATGAGCTTTTAAAGATGTTCCAAATTGTGCACATATGTGGAAAAGGAAACAGCAGACATTCACTTCATCAACCTGGCTATAAGCAATTTGAATATTTAACAGATGAATTACCAGATGTTCTTGCCATGACAGATGTCGTTGTAACAAGAGCAGGTTCTAATTCGATTTTTGAATTTCTTGCATTAAAAAAGCCGATGTTATTAATTCCTCTTACGAAAGAACAAAGTCGCGGAGATCAAATCATCAATGCAGAATCTTTCCGAAAAGCAGGGTATGCGGAAGTACTTCAAGAAGAAGAGTTAACACAGGAAAAGTTCCTAACTATTGTTCAGAAGATCTATCAAGAGCGTGATCGATATATTGCTCAGATGGACCATTACGAAGGTGATTTCTCGATTCAACCTGTACTAAATTTAATTAAAGAGGTCGCTAAATAGATTATGATAAAAATACCACGAAATGAAAAGGAACGATTAATTGAACAAGTACAACAATATTTTCAACTTGAACGTGGTGAAGAAATCGGTTCGATTGGAGCGGAGGGCTTTCTTGATTTTGTACTCAAGGAAGCTTCTCCATACGTATATAATCAGGCAATTACTGATGCGAGAAAAGTATTAAATGAAAGAATAAGTCTTCTTGAAGAAGAACTGTATCTACTTGAAAAACCAATCCAAAAGTAATTACAATGGGTAACGGTCATTTGTAGTTGGGGGCTGTGAAATCACAAGAAAATCAACAGCTTCCTCACTTTTGTTAAAAATTTGATGAGGAAGCCCTTTTTCAACCTCAATTGCTTCTTGCTCGTGAAGCTCATAAACAGTTCCATCAATTTCAATCAATGCTGTTCCTCGTAGGATAAAAAACAGTTGTTGTGCATGTTTATGATAATGCCTCTGTTCCATTGTATGAGGAGGCATCTTTTCTAAAATTATCGTTTGTTCGTCATTTTGGCAAAAAACCAACCATCATAGTTTTCTCCCCACTTGTAATGCTTCGTAAGTTGTTTTGATAAAATCATGTCAGTCTCCTTATACTAATCTATATGAACATAATTATAAATGATGGTGATAGAATGAACGAACAAATTTTATCTCTACTTCAAACAATTGAACATTCTCATAACGTTACAATCTTATATGCCTGTGAAGCAGGAAGTCGTGCTTGGAATTTACACCATGAAAAGAGTGATTACGACGTTCGGTTTATTTTTATTCATCCGATAAATCAATATTTATCAATTAATGAACCAAAACAAGTAATAGAAGGAAAAAGCTCTGATCATATCGAATATTCAGGGTGGGATTTGAAAAAGTCTCTTCAGCTTCTAAAAAAACAAAATCCATCTATATTAGAATGGCTGCACAGTTCGATTCATTATCTCAACCAAAATGATGTGAAAGAACAGCTACTATCCCTACATCAACGATACTTCCAAGAAAAACCACTATTACATCATTATTTCAATATGGCTAAAACAAACATAAAACTACTAGATAAGAAACCTTCAACAAAACTACTTTTGAATGTGATACGACCACTATTGTTATGTGAATGGATTATGACGTATAAAGAATTTCCACCAGTTCATATTGAAAGAGTTCTTTCTATTATAGAATCAAAGGAGGTTAAAGGATCAATCCAAGATATCATTGCACGTAAAAGAAATGCGGTATGCGAATTATCTGAGGTCGTTCATACACTAAAAAAATGGATTGATGAAACTCTAGATAATACAAAGCTATACATAGACCAACTAAATAATCATATTGCTACAACACAGAATGATGAATTAAATGCATTCTTTAGAAAAATGGCGAAACAGGAATTCTAAAAAAGAAATTCCTGTTTTGATGGGAGAGTAAAAGATGAAACCGATAAAGATATGTAGTATTTTTTTTGCTTTTGCTATTATACTTTGTGGTTGCTCCAACAATGAAATTGCAAGTATACAAGCTGAAGCAGATCAATATAAAAAAAGAATAGAAGCTTTAGAGATTGAGAATAGAGAATTGCAACAAAAACTAACACCAGTCCAATTGAAACAGGGGAGTCTAACGTTAAACTACATAGAAGGTAAGGATAAACGAAGATTTGTTGAACAAGAGGTACCACTGCTGCTAATCCCACAAGTAGATGCTCAAGTGTTAAATAAAATTGAGCCGAATACAGTTGTAGAAGTACAGGATTTTGTAGAAGTTAATCAAGAAGTTTGGCTATACGTTACGATGCCGGTATTTGATACACCAGCAAATATGAAAGGATGGATTAAAGAACCGGATACACAATTATATACAGTAGAAACTCAATCAAAGGTAAAAAGTCCAATCACTTTAAAAGAAGGAACGAACGTATATAAAGTGAATTTATTCACGGAAATACAAGGAACAGAAACGACCAAAACTGAAGTTGACCAAACGTGTATCCTCTCAGATGAACAAGAACAGTTTGTTGCCTTAAGTTGTGCTGGTGGCGCAAGTTTTATTGTGAAAAAGTCGGATATCTTTTTTCCACCAGTTGAATAAATACTAGATCGTGAGGGTTGGTGGTGTAGCCCTCACCTTTTTATTCAAGAACTGAGTAGATTTTTCTAAAAAGGAGAGGATAAAATTAACTTGGAAAAAGGGTGATTCATTTTGTTAGCAGGTTGTCATGTTAGTATTCGAGATGGATATTTAGGAGCAGCAAAGACCGCACAACAATTAGGAGCAAACGCCTATCAATACTTCCCAAAAAATCCTCGAAGCTTATCTGTAAAAGAATATAATTCCTATGATGCGAAGGGGTGTAAGGACTTTTGTGAAGAACACTCTATCATCTCGGTCGCACATACGCCGTATCCGACCAATCTAACACCCTCTGATGATAAACGAAAGATCACCATTGATTCGCTTTTAAATGATTTAGAAATAGCAGAAGCATGTGGTTCCATTGGTGTTGTTGTTCATTTTGGTAGTCAAATCGATTCTTATGACCCATTAAAGGGCTATCAAGTTATGATTGAGATGTTAAATGAAGTTCTCAGAAATTGGGAAGGTAATGCGTTATTGTTAATTGAAAATGTAGCAGGTAAATCAGGAATAATGGGTACAACACTTGAAGAACAAGTACAAGTACGTAGCCTTTGTCAGTTTCCTAATAAGATTGGTTTTTGTTTAGACACATGCCATGCTTTTTCTAGTGACGTTTGGACTGGTGAGAAACACGATGAATTTATACAAAAAGGAATTGAGCTTTCCTATTTCGACCATTTAAAGGTAATCCACCTGAATAACTCCAAGTATGAAAATGGTTCAGGAATGGATCGTCATGCGAATATAGATAGTGGGAAAATTGACATAAACGTATTTAGCCAACTACTACAAGAAAAAAAGCTTAGGGATTTACCTTTTGTCCTTGAGACACCAGGTGAAGACCATCAAACCGAAATTAGTTTGATAAGAACACTTCAGTATTCAGAAGGCTAGAACAGAAAGAAGAGTTTTTAGCTGAACTAATTTATATGCTTTGTTAAATATCTATGATGATTTTTGATCATTATTAAGTAACAGAACCACTTTTCTTAAAAAAAGGATAATTTTTCCTTATGGCGAATATGTATAGAAGAACCTTACTTTATTAGTGAGGTTTTTTATTTAGGTCAAAATTGTATTTTCGTTTTAAGGGGGCGTAAATAGATTGTTTAGAATTAGTTTCATTATTATTAGTGGTGTATTAATTAGTTGCCTTACACTGTTAGCTATCGGTTTCTCTGCGTTAGGAGAAGGCTCACTACCAGATTATAAATGGTTGTGGTGGTTTGCATTGTGGGTAGTTGGTTTCTCGCTTCATTTTAAGTGGAGAAAAATTGGGTATATCGTCATGCTATTGCCTATTATTTTTCATATTATATTGTTTGTAATAGCTATTATAAGTTGAGAACCTTGTAAGGAGTTGTCTTTGTGAGGAAAATAGTTCTACCATTTATGACTGTATTGTTCGTACTAATTCTAGGTTGCTCTCCTTATGAAAAACATGAAGAAACAGTAACAAAGATTGTTAGTTATGATGAGCTTTATTGGATGGAACGTAACCAAAGAGAATTAGCTAATAAGTTATCTGAAGAGAACAATATTGCTAAAACAATGATAGAAGAAATTCGGGAAGGATCTGTTATGTTAAGGTTTAACCTTGATTTTATGGAAGATCATCCAGAATATGATTTAGTAGAATTCGAGTTTCCTATTACAAAATATAAAAAAGAACGTACTTCTATAGAATTTTTTAATGATGAGGGTAAGATAACGAAGGTTCATTCAGTAAATGGTGATTGGGAAGTTTATTAAATATATCGTTGAAAAAGGATCAGAGTTTGTTTTCCTGATCCTTTTGATGTTTATTTGCCTTTTAAAAGCTCTATTGTATGAAAATTTCGTTGTACTAAATATAAACGAACGAACAAGAGAATAGCTCCAACTGCGAGGCCACTACTTAGCCCGATCCAATACCCAAATGCATCTAAGCTTGTATATTGTGCAAGAACATATCCTAATGGCAAACCAATTACCCAAAAAGAAATAAGAGAAAGAATTAAAGATATATTGACATCTTTGTATCCACGTAAGGCTCCTTGGATTGGCTGGCCAACTGCATCAGATAACTGAAAGAATATTGCATAAAGTAAGAAGTGCTGAGCTAACGGAATAACAGCTTGGTCCGTGCTATAAATTGTGGCAATGATATCTCTATAAAGGAACAAAATAATTCCGGTAACAATGGCGAGTAGTAAGGCAAGTCCAATTCCTATGATGCTATATTGTTTTGCGTCAACTGTTCGTTTTGCTCCTACTTCAAAGCCAACACAAATGGTTAAAGCCATCGAGATACTTAATGGAATCATATAAAGAAATGAAGCAAAATTTAACGCGATTTGATGAGCTGCAATGGTAATTGTGTCATATTCACTCATTAATAATGTAACGGCAGAAAAAATACTTGTTTCAAAGAAAATAGCAAGCCCGATGGGTACTCCGATAACAAGTAATTCTTTCCACTTTTTCACAGAGATGGCATAAAAACGTGCAAAAACATTGTATTGTGAAAACGAGATTTGTTTTTGAATAATCAAAATGGTAATAAATAGAATAACCCAATATGTTATGGCTGTTGCATATCCAGCTCCTACTCCACCTAGTTTTGGAAAGCCGAATTTTCCGAAAATCAATAAGTAATTAAGTATTGCATTAATGGGGAGAGAAGTAAGGGTAATCCACATTGTCATTTTTGTTTCGCCAAGGGCATCCATAAATGAACGAAGTACCGTATAGATAAATAACGGGATGATTCCAATCGATAACGCTATTAAATAATCATAGGCAATCTCGTGTACCCGTACTTCTAGGTCCATGGCATTTACTAATGGCTGAAGAGTGAAGAACCCTATTATAAACACAATAATCGCAATAATTATTGATAAGTACACTGCCTGCATCACGGTGTAGGCGATTTCGTGCTGTTTTTTTCCCCCAATAAGTTGCGCAACGATTGGAGTCACTGCTAATAAAATTCCACTTAAACCAGTGTAGACAGGAATCCATAAGCTAGAACCAATCGCAACACCTGCTAAATCGGTAGCTCCTGCTCTTCCTGACATCATAATATCTAAGAAGTTCATCGCAAATAATCCAACTTGAGTTATTAGAATCGGTACTAAAATCTTTAAATATAAAATGAATTTTTCTTTACTTGTTATTGTTTGATACATCAAGCGTCCCTCATTCTCTATCAATCAATTAGCAAATTGAATTATAACACAAGGTTGGTTGTTTACCCATTTCAATAAATTTCGTGTAGCGAAATACTTTCAAGCGTGGTATCATTTATATATATTGAAATACTTGGAAGTGGAGACAACAGCATATGTGGAAAAACCGAAATGTTTGGATATTATTAACTGGTGAATTTATCGCGGGTGTTGGTTTATGGACTGGAATTATCGGGAATTTAGAATTCCTTCAACAGCATGTACCATCTGATTTTCTAAAATCGCTAATTTTATTTACAGGACTATTAGCTGGGGTAATGATTGGACCTCTTGCTGGTAGAATTATAGATTCAGTGAATAAGAAAAAAATTCTTATTTATGCTGGAATAGGTAGAATGATCAGTGTGTTATTTATGTTTTTGGCAATTGAGTTTGAATCGATTTATTGGATGATTGCCTTTATGATTGCAATACAATTATCAGCAGCGTTTTATTTTCCTGCCTTACAAGCTCTCATTCCACGAATTGTAGAAGAAAAAGAATTGTTGCAAATGAATGGAGCTCATATGAACGTTTCAACTATTTCCAGAATTATCGGAACAGCTCTAGCAGGAGCAATGTTAGTCGTAATCAGTTTATACTCACTATATATTGCATCGTTTATTGCCTATGGATTGTTGTTGCTTTCAACATTCCTGTTAAACATAAAAGAAGAAAACCTTATGGGAACGCCGAAAGGAACGAATAAGAAGTCGGCTGGATTCAAAGAGGTTCTCCCAATCATTAAAGGATTGCCGATCGCAATGATGGCTCTAATTTTAACGATTGTACCAATGCTTTTTCTTGGTGGTTTTAACTTAATGGTAATTGAAATAAGTGAAATGCAAGATGATAGTACAATGAAAGGACTCATTTATACTGTTGAAGGAGTTTCCTTTATGATCGGTGCCTTTTTTGTAAAACGTGTGTCTGAGAAGTTTAATCACATTACATTAATGTTCGTGTTCACTTCAGTAGTTGCAGCCTCTCAAGCTTTACTATTTTTCGCAGATTATCAGATTCTTTCACTCATGTCTTTTGGGTTACTAGGACTTTCTCTAGGCTTTTTCTTTCCGATTGTATCAACAATCTTTCAAACAAGGATACCAAAGGAATATCACGGAAGATTCTTCTCGTTTAAAAATATGTTAGATCGAGTTATGTTCCAGGTGGTATTACTTGCAACTGGATTATTCTTAGATACAATTGGTTTTCACCTTATGGTACTTGTATTTAGTGTTTCTTCGTTTATGTTAATTGCTTATTATGTGATTAAGCATGTAAGGTCCCAAACCCAAAAATCTATTGTTGAAAAATCAATGTAGAGGCTGGGACATTACTAAATAAATCATCCTCAAAAGCGAATAATATCTAAATTATTCTACCTATTAAATATGATACTTTTTTTTATCAGTTAAGCTGGAAGAACATGTTCGTTCCATTGCGCTGCAGACACTCGCCGGATACCGCGTGGAGGAAGCTGATGGTTATTTTCACTATCGTGAAAAAACCTACCTCCTCGCTACGACTGCGGGGTCTCAGCCTTTCCTCTACTTCCCGCAGGAGTCGAGTGTCTTCCGCTCCACTCCACTAGTTTTTATAAAATAGTATGCAAAATCAAACAAATCTATTGAAAGCAACAAATAAAGACCCGAACTAGTAGGTGAAAGATATTGCCTAATAGTTCGGGTTTATCATTGGCTGAAATACTTATGTCTCAGCCTCTTTTTTTGAAAAATTACATACTTGATGGAAAACTAACGAAAATATATTTGTTAGAATAATAGATAAAGAAGGAGAGTGGATAAAGTTGATTCAAATAATGAAAGCAACTGCTAATCATATAGAAGGAATTGCTAGAGTGTGCGCTGAAGGGTACAGACAGACATACAAGAAATTATGTGCAAAAGAGTATATTGACCGGACGATACAGGAATTTTACAATGTTGACCGACTTCAATCTGAATTAGAAAAACCAGAAGGATGGGACGGTTGGATTGTTGCTGTAGAAAATAATGTTGTTATTGGTGCTGGTGGTGGAGGAATGATTGGAGATGAGGAAGGAGAATTATTTGTTCTTTACTTAGATCCAACCCGAAGAGGAGAAGGAATAGGTACTCTTCTTTTAGAAGAGATTACAAGATTACAAGTTGAAAATGGTGCAAAGTATCAGTGGGTTTCGGTCTTAAAAGATAATGAAAAAGGTATTCCGTTTTATGAAGCTCGAGGATTCAAATTTGTAAGTGAAGTGTCTACTTTTGCAGCAAAGGATACAGACCCATATATTTCATTGAGATATAAAAGAAAATTACTGTAGTTTGTTTTCACATGTTTCATATGAAATAATAAGGGGTACATAAGATATAAAAGCTTGGAGTGTATGAACTTTGAAGAAAATATTATTTGTATGTTTAATGATGGGACTAGCTTTTGTAACAGGTTGTTCGGCTGGAAGTAATGAGGACAAAGAACAAAGTGTCGATGTTAAAGAATCCCAAGAATTAAAGCAACAGATTTCTACAGAGAGTATTGATTTTAGTTCACTTGAAGGATTTCAGACATTGCAAAATGACAAAATTACTCATATACATGGAATTGGCTATCCAAATTCTGACTCAGGTCTTTTTATCGCCACTCACCATGGGTTAAAGGTTTATTCAGATCATTTATGGTTTGAAACGAAGCAAAATAATCATGATTATATGGGGTTCCAAGCAACACAAGAAGGATTTTTCAGTAGTGGACACCCAGAACAAGGATCCGATTTAAAAAATCCACTTGGTTTACAATTTAGTGATGACTTTGGACAAACATTAGAGCAAGTAAATTTTTATGGAGAGTCTGATTTTCATTATATGGCAGCAAGTTATGAATCAAATCAAATATATGTTGTCAACGAGCAGCCTAATAGTAAAATTGGAACGGGTTTATTTTTTAGTAAAGACGGTAAGGATTGGATACAAAGTAAGCTATCAGGACTGCCAGCCGTTAGTGCAAATAACCTGGGAGTTCATCCCAACTTAGGACATATTGTCGGTCTGTCGACTCCAAAAGGATTATATTTATCACACGATAATGGAGATACTTTTTCACTTTTCTCAGAAGAGGTTCCTGTTTATGCATTTGTGTTAAAAGAAAACTCCATCCTTTATGTAATGGAGAATAAAGGTAAATTCAAATTAGTAGAACAGCCTCTAGAATCTGATGACTTAACAGACAGGAAACTTCCTGAACTTGCGGGTAATGAAGTTATAACAAATGTGGCCATAAGTCCTAATGATGAAAAGGAAATAAGTATTGCGACAAATAATGGTAGTGTTTGGATAAGTTTGGATAACGGTGAAAATTGGACAAGCATTATTGAAGCAGGGAAGATAACTACTCATCACCAATCGTAAGAGGCTAGCTTTTGCTAGCCTCTTACTTTTTTCCTGGTTTCAAACTGTAACAATTGTCCGTCCTGCTCTAACAGTTGTTTCTCATCTTTAAGGAATGGTGTGTTTTTGCCATTTTGATTGTGCATGTATGAAATTTTTAACTAGGATTTTATGGATTATAGGGGTATACTTCTTGTGTTAAAAACGAAACGGAGGTATAAATATGTCTATTTTACCAAAATGTCCGAAATGCAAGTATGAATATACATATGAGGATGGAAATCTTCTTGTTTGTCCTGAGTGTGCGCATGAATGGTCTGCTACTGAATATGGAAATGAAGATGAATCGGTGGTCAAAGATTCAAATGGAAACATACTTCAGGATGGGGATACGGTTACTATTATTAAAGACTTGAAGGTAAAGGGAAGCTCATCCTCATTAAAGATAGGGACGAAGGTAAAAAACATTCGACTTGTCGATGGTGATCATAATATTGACTGTAAAATTGATGGCTTTGGAGCGATGAGTTTAAAATCTGAATTTGTGAAGAAAGTTTAAAATCGCTGTAACAATTTTGAATTCAACTCGACTAAAGAGTCGGAGGCGAAAAAAATTGAAACGTTTCATTATTGCTATTTTCCTCATTCTAAGTGTTTCTGGTTGCACATTTAAAGTGAATGATCATAAAAAAATACCTGAAGATTTTAATTTTAGTCTGTCATATGGAGTGAATGGCATCAATCGAATTGATACATTTGAAGGCAAAGTTGTGAAAGATTTAATTAATAATGGAAAGATTGAAGCTGACATTGTACTAACTCGTGATGAAATGCAGCAAATTTATGAGAAGATGAATGAACTGGATATTATGAAAAAATTCAATGTAAAGAAAGAAAAAGGATGCGGAGTTGAACCGTCTAACTTATCAAAATGGACGATTCATATGAATGGTGAAACAAATTCATTCTACTATATGTCATATTGTGATCCTCCAAAGAGAATTATCGCATTATATGAACTAGAAAATTATATTCACGAAATGGCTGTTAATAAAGAAGAATATAAGCGTTTACCTAAGGCAGAAGGAGGTTATGAATGATGAATTCATACCTCTTTTTATGTAATGGGAAAATCCTCAAATTCATTAATTTGTTACAAGAAATTTAATTTGTGATTCACTAACAAGAAGTACATCTTTTCCGTATAAAATTTCAAGATTACCATTTCCGTAATTAAACACGACTTTACACTCAAAACCTTTGTACATAACAAGATCCATAGTACGAATAAGCTCCTCTCCATTTCTTCATCGACACAAAAATTATTTTAACAACAAATGGTTCCTAAAAGCACCAACATTCTTGCGACAAATTTAGTCAATATTTTTATGTATGCACTTCTAGTGCTATAATGGTATCAAATCAATGCAAATAATTATAGTTGGAGGCAACATGTTAACTTTTGAACAAAAATTAACGATTATCGAAACCTTTCCAGAATTAACACGAAAAGATGTGTCATTAAAGCGAGTGAACTTTCAATATGAAGAAAGTTTGCACGACAAAAAGAATGTTGTTTTTCATTTACACCCAAACGGAAATGGATATGTATATTCAGAGTTACTTGAAGGGTTCTCAAGTGATGAAAAAGGAATGACAAATATTAGAGACTTTTCAGAAGAGGACCTGAGAGCGATTATAAAAAAATCAATTGAGTCACTTTCAAACTATGAAGAGGAAGCTCAAATTGACTTTGATGAGGAAATTTGGATCAACTCAGAAAAGCATACTTTAACACTTATATATGAAGAAGGAATGTGGAATGTATATGCGGGATCGATGTTAGATGGAACGTTCCCTTCACTAAACGAGGCAAGACAATATTTAGAAGAAGAAGGTTTTCGTAAAAAGTAAATAAAGTTAAAGAGAAGGAGCTTGAGATGAAAATCTTAAGTTCTTTTTTTATGAAGGAAAACTAACATCTTGAAGAGAAGTACTGCTTATACACGATAATGTATAAGGAGCAGATAATATATGAATTATGTGAAGGAACTAAGAAAAGTAGTTGGAACTCGGCCATTAATACTACCTGGAGCTGTGGTATTGATTGTAAATGATGAAAACGAAATCTTATTACAAGAGAGAATTGAGGGTGGATGGGGATTGCCAGGTGGGTTAATGGAGTTAGGTGAAAGTCTAGAAGATACTGCAAAAAGAGAAGTAATGGAAGAAACAGGCTTACTATTACATGAACTACAATTGCTTGGTATTTTCTCAGGATCTGATTACTATTTTAAAGTATCAAATGGTGATGAATTTTATTCGGTAACGGCAGTTTATGTCAGCCGCAAAGCAAAGGGTGAAGTTGAAATGAATAAGAGTGAGTCTGTTTCATTAAAATATTTTCCCCTTCATAATTTACCAGAAGGCTTAACAAAAGAGTATCAATGTTATATTGAACCGTTTATTTCGCAGATTATAAAGGGGGAGATTGGGAAAAAATGTTGATTTTTAGTTTGAAAAATTTTCATGCTCATTCAATAGTTTGGATTGGTCAGAAAAACCATTACTCTACAACCCTTGGTTCATGAAGACCTGTTTGTTGCTGTGCAATAACCCATTCTATATGTTTTTGGAGAGTGGCATTTTTTTTGATGTTTTCTTTCTGTGTTTCCCATAAACTAATTAAGGTGGTTTTCTCATCTTTATTAAGAAGATCTAAAGTTGTAAACTTCCAAACACCTTTTGTACGTTTCATATCATGTTGAGCAATGTGATAAATCTGGAGATCCTCCATAGTCGTTACTTCAATACTCACGAGCACGTGTGCTAAAGTGTTATCTATTTGTGATCCGATAATTTTCTTGATCTTAATATCTTTTACTTCTTGAAAATCCTGTCTCAAATCACTTGGTTTCGTTATTTGTTGAAAGGATGAGGGGTAGAGTGAAAGAGTAGTTTCATAGTCTTCGTTCGAGATACTATTATAATAAGTATTTACTACATTAATTGGTGTTTCAGAATATTTCACTATATTTTGGCTACATCCTACTAAGAGTAAAAAGCTAAATAATAGGATAGTGTATGAGTTTTTATACATATATGTCCCTCCTCTATCTAAGGGAAGGGGGTGAGTACCCCCTATAAATAGTTAATGGCCCAAAA
The DNA here is from genome assembly GCF_016890225.1 of Bacillus suaedaesalsae. GTDB lineage: Bacteria > Bacillota > Bacilli > Bacillales > SA4 > Bacillus_BS > Bacillus_BS suaedaesalsae. The sequence continues at coordinate 156,151 of NZ_JAFELM010000043.1, forward strand.
AGAAATCCCACATTACATTTGTTGCTTGAGGACCATTTGCGTCTGTATAGGAACCGCTAGAACTCCCTCCTGACCATGCGTGACCTAATCCATTTACCTTCCATAACTGAATAAGTGATCTTCCTGCACTATCGTTGTATACATATTTCTCCCAGCTATATCCGTTTGTCGTTCCTGTTTGTTTCACATCATAATTTGCATCTACAGAATTGTTATTGTTACGATCGTCAGCATAATCATTCGTTTGTGCCCACTGCGTTTTTGCTTGCCATGCATTCTCTATATAAACCGTACCATCTTGAGAACCGTGGAAGATAATCGTTGGGACTCGCTGTAATGCAGATTTATCCATTTCAACAGCAGCTTCATATCCAGCTGAATCTGGGTTAGTAGCAGAACCATAATACATTGTATTTGTACCAGCAACAGCAGAGTCTGCTGCATTATACATTCCTCCAGAGTGAATTCCAATTGCTATTATATGTTCAGGGTAAGTAGCGCCCATTATGGATGTCATATAGCCACCGGCTGAAATTCCAGCAGCATACCCTTTTGAACTAATGTTGTAATTGCTCTTTACGTAATCAATCATACTATCAATAATTGCAGCCTCACCTCCGTTACGGTGCTGATTGTAGTCATAAAACCAGTTCCAACAATCATAGGAGTTGTAAGTCCTGTTCATTTCTGGATAAACAACAATGAAATTTTTGCTCTCGGCTAATTGATTCATCCTTGTTCCCGCAGCGAAATCATCAGCATCCTGCGTGCAACCGTGCAACATGACCATAAGTGGAACCGCATTACCGTTATAAGAACTAGGGACATACACTTTAAAATACCAGCCACCACCCATAGAATATCGAGTAAAGCTACTAGCAGCATGAGTGTCTTTCTGAGGATATGAACTTAAAGTCATGAGAAAGGTAAGGGTAACAATGAATATACGAAATAAATATTTGAGCATTGAAAGTCCTCCTTTATATTTAAGGCGTTCCTTTCTAAGGAGAAGACTTTAATATTAGTAGGACGAATAATGAAGATGTAAAGAGGTACATAAGTAGAATAAGAAAGGATAAATAATGATTAAAGTTTCTTATGCAAACCTCCTTTCAACTATCTCCCCCATACAACACAATACTTTTGTGAAGTTACAAACTAGTTACAAAAAAGGGGATTAGCTATTAATTCAGAAATTTCGAAACCTATCCTATCGGTGAACCGTATTAAAAGAAAAGTGTTAATATAAGGGGATTAAATGATGGAAAAGTTATTTACTGTGATAAATGTTTACGTCCGATAAAAGTGAGAGATGATTTAGTCACAACATCTTTATTTTTTGAAGTAGTTCTGTATCATGAGGAGTGTTATGCAAGGGATTTGAAAGGTGCAAAAACATTTTCCCTAGATAATCAGCCAATAAACGGAATTTCAGGTAATTTTGGTGTTGTAATATTGTTAATCTTTGTGTTTGTGTGGATGATTGTTGCCGATGGTGGAAGTAAATTTGTTTCACTACTTGCTATCATTCCACTAATCTACAGAGTATACTCATATTTTGCATATGAACGGTATGTCGAGAAATAAGGAGGAATAAAAAATGAGTGATCGTAAGCCCATAAATGACGCAATGGATCATATGAATGGAATAGAAGGTTATCCAACAAATGTTGACTTAAAATCATTACCTAAACCACTAAGGTATTTTGGTTATTTCTTTATTAGCTTCTTTGTACTATTTTTTATTACATTCTTTGTTCTTAGCATGATTCTTTAACACTTCCATACACACCTATTGCAACAAAAAATGTGGGTAAAAGTGGTAAAAGAAAATTCTCCTGATTTACTATAATTCTAGTAAAATAGTAATATAATTATAGAAAAAGAATAAAGGGGAATGAACATTGAAGAGAAAATTAGGGAAAATTTCACTTGTTCTTGTTCTTCTACTTATCGTTGTACTTGGTGTAGCGGGAAATTATTTTTACCAAGTGGCGATAAATAGAGGTGAAGAAGGGCCCGATTTGCATGGTGGTGGAGAAAGTGTGGCAGTTGCTAGTTTGTTAGAGACGGAAGAGCAACAAAATAGACTTGCTGAATTAATGGAGTGGACGGATCAACAAGACTTTAACATAGTTAAGATTCAATCATATGATGGATTAACGCTAAAAGGAAGATATTTGGAAAATCCAGATTCGAATGGAAAAGTGGTTATTCTAGCACATGGTTACAGAGGCAATAGTGAACAGATGCCAGGAATTACAAAATATTATTATGACTTAGGTTATGATGTATTAAAGCCTGATGCACGCGGACATGGTGACAGTGAAGGAGATTATATTGGGTACGGCTGGCATGATCGAAAAGATTATGTGAATTGGGTGGAGTTTTTAACGGATGAAAAGAAGAAACATTCTATCTTCCTACATGGATTTTCCATGGGAGCTGCAACTGTTTTAATGACGAGCGGAGAAGAGTTGCCTCCTGAAGTAAAGGGTATCATTGCAGACAGTGGTTATACATCAGTTAAAGATGAATTAACACATCAACTTAAATATATGTACCAACTTCCAGCCTTTCCAATTATGGAAGTAACGAGCTTTGTAACAAAAATAAGGGCGGGGTATTCTTTTGAAGAAGCATCAGCAGTCGAAGCTGTAAAGAAAAATACACTACCACTATTCATTATCCATGGCGATCAGGATGACTTAGTGCCAACAAGTATGGCAGATGAAATCTACGATGTCGCGACAAGTGAGAAAGAGCTATGGATTGTCGAAGGTGCTGGTCATACAGAGGCTTACACAATAGCGGAAGAAGAATATAAGGAAAAACTTAAGAAATTTCTAGCTAATTCTATACAAAACTAGTATTTAGTGAAGCATTGAATCCCTTCGGATTAATGCTTTTTTTAATAGTCGATAGGAATTCTAATCTCTTTATTGAATATATATGTGTTGTTTAATTTTGGAAGGTAGCTAGTCCAGCCACCCTATTTATCTTTTCAGTTCCGTTTTTTTGTTTCGTGGACGATTTTGTTATTTGTATTCATTTATGTAATTACCTAAAGGAGTGAACGTTTAATGAAAGCTGAGATGTATTTAATAGTTTTGCTTGCCATCTCATTTTTGTTTTTCTGGATTGTTGCGAGTATCGTAACGACAAGCAGTCCCTATACTGATATATTGTTGACCATCGCGGTAGTTCATTTTGTATTGTTCAAAATCATTGATATAAAAAAGATAGACATGAACTAGTTTAGTAGAAGGAATGAGTAGAAGTTGAACGAACAAACTATTTGCATGCTGACTGTGAAAGTTGTTTTCGATTATACTGTGTTGCCTTTCCGATGCTGCATGATTGGAAATACGAAATGCTTTATTTCTTGCCCGAGGCACTTCAACTAAAAGAGGCTATATCACTGAATGCAGCTTATGGCGATGCTCACACAAGGTTCCCTCTCAGTTAAAACGACCTACCCACTGGCTGCCATATCAAAATATTTATCACGAATGAATTCCTTTTTTCACTCATATGATGAATCAGATTGTATGGGGAGGGATCGAGATGTCAGTTTTGAGAGACAGTCTTTCAGAAAGTCTTTTGGCAAGATATGTAGACCTGAATAATCGTGCGAAGGAAATTAAAGAAGAAATGGACAAGATAAAACGTGTGTTCCATGTTTATTTTGATGAGCAAACAGGTCCTGGTGAAAAAGCTGAAATACAAATTGGAGACTATTTCGTTCAACGTCAAATTCGTGTAACAGAAGGGTATGACGATGATAAGGCTGTAACTCAATTGGAAAGGCTGAATTTAACAGATTGCATTAAATATGTCAAAAAGGCTGATGATGAAAAGATTGCTTCTGCTATTCAATTAGGTTTATTAAATGATGAAGATCTTTCAGAATGTCGTGTCCGAAAATCAACACAAGCGATCAGTGTAAAAAAAGTAAAATAGTAAGGTTGTCCTATTTCCTTAATAGAACGTGTGTTCTGATTAGTTGTGTGATATAATTCAACTAATAATATTCGAATTCACCAAGGGCGGTCGGCTAACCCCATATGAAAGGGGGTGATGCCTATGACGATATTTGAAAGCTTAGTCATTATGCTTTCGTTTGCGTCTTTAGTTGTTGCGATTTTAAACTCAAACAACACAAAAAAATAGACCTCCCTTGACCGTTAATACAGGGTGAGGTCTATTTTCATGTAAGATAGCCGATCCCTTTGGGGATCGAATATTATTTGGCCGTAGATGCTGCAACATCTGCGGTCTTTTTTATTGTATTCTAATTATTAACTATCATAACATAAAAAATAAGTTTTGGCACAAGAAATCATCTGTCTACTGTTTGATATGAAGTATAGGACTTTTCTATTGCGTAATATTTGTGTATGATGAATGAAGATTCTATTCAAGGAGGGCTACACGTAATGATCCACTTAACATGGAAAGAAAAAGAAAGCGTTAAGCAGGTAAAGTGTGTGCATTCAAAGGCAGAAAAATATATTGTAAATAACGTTTTAACACCAGATAAAACATACGAAGTGAAGAATGAGACAGAAGAGTTTTATTTTATTGTTGATAACACAGGAATGGTTGGCGGTTTTTACAAAGATTATTTTGAAGAAATGTAAAGTTTGAGAGATAGGACAAGATGAATCCTATCTTTTTTCGTGTATATATGGGGAGGGACTATATGGAAGTGTTACGATATCCGGTAGGAAAGTTTCAACCACCTACTTCCTTTCATGAAGATAGAATTGAACAATGGATTCAAGACATTACAAATCTTCCGGTCGTATTGAGAAAACAGCTAGATAAAACAACCGAGCAACAATTAGATACTCCTTACAGAGACGGTGGGTGGACAGTAAGGCAAGTTGTGCATCACCTCGCAGACAGCCATATGAATTGTTTTGTTCGATTTAAGTTAGCGTTAACAGAATATTCACCGATTGTTAAAACGTATGACGAAGTTGCTTGGGCTCAAATGCCTGATAGCAACGGTGACCTAACACCTTCGCTACAAATCATTGATGGTATTCATACTCGATGGACAATTTTATTACAATCTATGAATAGAGAAGATTATAACAAAACGATTTCGCATCCAGAAATAGGAGATATAACACTTTATCAACTCCTATCGCTTTATTCATGGCATAGCAGGCATCATTCAGCGCATATCGAATTGGGTTTAAATGAACATAAATAATTGATCATTCTTTAAGTTTGCAAGGTAAGCCCACAGGCTATGAACATTGACTTTTAAGCTATTTTCCAGTAAAATTATCTTTCTGATTTTAAAAAATTCTTGCAAGAAGAGGTACGGTATGAAAACAGATTCGTTACAAGAAAAAATCCTATCACGTAAGACTTTTGCCATCATTTCCCACCCGGACGCAGGGAAAACAACACTAACAGAACAACTACTTCTCTTTGGTGGTGTCATTCGTGATGCCGGAACGGTAAAAGGGAAGAAAACAGGGAAATTTGCAACATCAGACTGGATGGAAATTGAAAAGCAACGTGGAATTTCAGTTACATCAAGTGTTATGCAGTTTAATTACAAAAATCGAAACATTAACATTCTCGACACACCTGGTCACCAAGACTTTAGTGAAGACACTTATCGAACATTAACAGCTGTTGATAGTGCTGTGATGGTCATAGACTCAACGAAAGGGATTGAGGACCAAACGATTAAGCTATTCCAAGTTTGTAGAAAACGTGGAATTCCGATTTTTACATTCATGAATAAGCTAGACCGTGTAGGGAAAGACCCACTTGAACTTTTAGCTGAATTAGAGGAAGTGCTAGGCATTGAGTCTTATCCGATGAACTGGCCGATTGGAATGGGTAAAGAATTTCTAGGTGTTTATGATCGTTATCACAATCGTATTGAACAAGTACGTGTGGAGGAAAAAGACCGATATATTCCTTTAGATAAAGAAGGAAAAGCTTCTTCCGACTCAGCAATTGTAAACAACAGTCTTTATGATCAGTGTTTAGAAGAAATTGAACTGTTAAGTGAAGCGGGAAATGAATTCTCAATTGAGAAAGTCCAGAACGGAACGTTAACTCCTGTATTTTTTGGTAGTGGTTTAGCTAACTTCGGGGTGCAAACATTCCTTGACACCTTTGTAGAACTTGCTCCTTCACCACAACCTCGTCATTCAACTGACGGAGAAATTGATCCGATTGAAACACCTTTCTCTGGATTTATTTTTAAGATTCAAGCGAATATGAATCCAGCTCACCGTGACCGAATTGCATTCCTACGTATTTGTTCGGGCAAGTTTGATAGAGGAATGAATGTAACACTCTCACGTACAGGTAAACAAATGAAGCTTTCTAATTCAACACAATTTATGGCTGATGATCGTCATACAGTAGATGAAGCTGTAGCTGGAGATATTATTGGTGTATATGATCCTGGTACTTACCAAATTGGAGATACACTAGTTGGTGGTAAAGACACATTCCAATATGACCGTCTACCACAATTTACACCTGAACTTTATATTAAAGTTACAGCAAAGAACGTAATGAAACAGAAGCAATTCCAAAAAGGATTAACGCAGTTAGTTCAAGAAGGTGCCATTCAATTATTCCGTTCTATGCATTTAGAGGAGTATATTTTAGGTGCAGTAGGTCAACTTCAATTCGAAGTGTTCGAACATAGAATGAAGGGCGAATACAATGTTGACATAGTCATTCAACCAATGGGGTCTAAAATTGCAAGATGGATAGAAAGTGATGATGTTGATGATAATCTATCTAGCTCAAGAAGTATTTTAGTAAGAGACCGATATGAGAAGAAGGCATTCTTATTTGAGAATGATTTTGCACTTCGATGGTTCCAGGAGAAACATCCAGACGTGAAACTTTACAATCCTATGGAGGTATAAAGTGAAGCCTGGTGGAGTGGTGCTTACACTAATACCTCTATGTCCTATGGCAACACTTTAGTAGCTAAGCCTATGGACAGACTTTTTGGGGTGTTTAGTGGCCGTTTCTTATGAACGATTACACCGGGTTATCAGGATAGCATTTAACCGTTTTCCATTTCATCCTGAAAGGAGATCGTCATGTCTATTACAAAACAACCTGATTTTCAGAAAGAGGTTGAAAGATTAACCTTCACCAAGAATTACATCGAAACCATCATTATTGCAACGGAAACAACAAAGGAAAATTATCGTGATAAGATTTCAGAAGCATTTCAAGATATGGATTGGCTAGATAGTAGTTTAAGCTATTCCAATATATTAACGAACGCACAGTTTATGGAGCGTTCGGCTGAGGAAGTTCGGAACTTAAAGAAGATTCGACCAAAACCGTATTTCGCAAGAATAAATTTTAAAGCAAATGACCGGCCGATTGAAGAACAGCTCTATATTGGAAAGGCATCTGTCTTTGATCGAGAATCCCAACAGCCGATTATAGTCGATTGGCGTTCACCGATTGCCAATGTGTATTATGACGGACGATTAGGAGAGGTAGAATATATAGCGGAAGGTGAAACGTACGAGGGTTACCTTTCGCTTAAAAGACAGTATGAGATTGAAGACGGTTCTCTCCTAGACTATCGAGATGTAGATTTGACAACAAACGATGAGTTGCTTCAAGAGTCGTTAGCGAGAAGTAGTGATAATCGTTTAACCGAAATTGTTTCTACTATTCAAGCTGAACAAAACCAAATTATTCGTGCAGATCTAAATAGGCCAATCATTGTACAAGGTGCAGCGGGTAGTGGAAAAACTACGATTGCTCTTCATCGTATTTCTTATTTTATTTACACACTAGGTCATGAATTTGATCCAGAGAATATGATGGTCATTGCGCCAAACCGATTATTTATTGACTATATTTCAGAGGTTCTGCCAGAGCTCGGAGTAGACCGAATTAGGCAAACAACGTATATCGATTATGTACAGGATTGCATACGAAAGAAAATTAAAGTGATACCGCAAGAAAAAAAGTTAATGACCCTCATTCATTCTGAGGAAACTGAAGTCAACAAGGTGAAGTGGATTTCACGATTTAAAGGTTCTTTAGAATATCAAAGAATGATAGAACAATATATGAAAGACATACAATCTACTTTTTATCCAAAGGAAGATTTTTCTGTTGAACGATTCCGTTTAATGACAGCGAAAAAGATTAAACGCCTATTCGCAACTGAATATCATTACTTACCATATTACCGTAGATTGGATCGAATAAAAAAGGTACTGCAAGGTGACGTGAAACGGAAGAAAAAGCAAATGCTTCATAAGGTACAAGCTATTTATGAATATAAGCTTGATAAAGCACTAGCCGAGAGAGAACCGTTGAAACGAAGAGTGGCAGTATCCAATTGTATGGATGAGAAAGAAGAAAGAGTAAAGGTAGTTGAAAAGGAAATTCGATCTGCTGTAACACAATTTATGAAACAATTTCCTAAACTAGCGTTACTAGACTATTATCATGACATGTTTACATATGATGTCTTTAAAAAGTTAGCAAATGGAATTTTAACAGACGAACAAATCAATGAATTTCTCAGTTATCAAGCCGAGTTAACGAGGACGAAACAATATGAAGTTGAGGATTTAGCTTCTTTATTATACTTACAACATTACTTATATGGAATCGATCCTGAGTTAAAAGCGAAAAACATTGTCATTGATGAAGCACAGGATTATAGCTACTTTCAGTTTTTTGCATTAAAATCTTTACTCGGAACTGATATGTTCACGATCGTTGGCGACTTGGCGCAGGGAATTCATGCGTATCGTGGGATGAATGACTGGAATGTGCTTGTGAACAAAATCTTTCCGCGAGCTAATTATGTAACAATGCAGAAAAGTTACCGTACAACCGTCGAAATTATGAACACAGCGAATGAAATATTAGGGCTCATGGTCGAAGACATCCCAAAGGTTGAACCAGTTGTGAGACATGGTAATAAGCCTCTTTTCATTGAAATTACATCTCAAAAGAAGCTTGTGCAAGAAATTGAAAATCAAGTAGAATCGCAAAGACAGGATCGGATGAAAACTTTTGCTGTCATTACAAAAACCGAGACTGAAGCGAAAATGCTAGACTCCTATTTCCGAAAACATAGTTCACTTGAAACAAAGCTTTTAATTGGTATGGAGGAAATGACAAAGGAGAAGGTAGTTATTACTCCTTCATACATTGCTAAAGGGTTAGAATTTGATAGTGTGTTTGTTGTCAGTCTCGAAGATCCTTATTCCAATAACGATATTGATATAAAGTTGTTATATGTCGCGATGACACGACCCCTGCATCGATTGACCCTGCTAGCGGGTAACGAAGAAAGTCTGTTACTCGACTATGTAGACTCAATCTTGTATGATACTCAGTAACAAGGCATTGTTAAAGTGCAGAGTTGAAATTTAACTTTATGTTGATTAGAGTTGAGGGCGTGAAACTCCTGCGGAGAAGTGGGGCAGGTTAGGTCCCGCAAGAGTCTATCGACGAGGAGGAACACCGACGTCTGCGGTATCCGGCCAATGCCTTCCACAGTAATCAACATTATTATTTAATAGAACATAATACAAAAAGCATTGTTACAGAACAATGCTTTTTGTATTTAATCAACAATTATATAACCGATCATAGGACCATTATGTTCTTTATCAGGATGTGCTGTACAAATAAGGCGATAGGTACCTTCTTTTTTAAAATTTAGGTTTAATACTGTTTCTTCCCCTTTTTTTACATTGCCCTTAGCGTTTGTACCTTCAATGAAGAATGGATGTTCTTTTCCATTTACTCCTAAAATACTTAGCTTTATATCTTTCCCTGCAGGTACAACGATTGTGCCAGGATCAAAGCGATACGCCTCTAGTTCTTTACCATCGTCTGTTTTGCCGCTAAATTCTCCGGTTACCATATGGAACGAATACACTTCATGTTCTTCAGCAAGAGTTTCCTTTGTAACAGGAATTGATGTTGGATTGAAATAAATAATTCCACTAATCAAAATAATGAGCATTAAAAATCCAGTAATAATCCAACTTCTTTTAATGATGATAAACTTCATATAAACCCTCCTTTAGCTTGTCTAGTAATATGTATGCAGCTAATAAAGAAATTTGTCCTAATTATTTTGAGTTAGATAATAAGAGATTGAATGAGCTACATGTTGCTTTAATGTGAAAAGTGAATGAAATTCTACGTTTTTAACTATTTTTTAACGTTTTCGTCCCTTTACTAGTTTGAGTGGTGGGAGTAATATAGCGCATATACGTTTCTTATTCTATATTCGCTGAATCAATACGAGCGGGGGAACCATTTTGTGACAGCAAATGTCACTTGGGGTGAAACCTTTTAAGGTGGGGTTACTCTTATGACCCTAATCCGACAGCTAACTCCGTAAGCGTTACAAGAGAGAGTGAAGAAGCCTTTCATTCGTTTTTTTAAAACGATCACAAGGGTTATTCTCTTGTGGTCTTTTTTATTTAGAATGGGCTATTTAGAGATGCTTCTCACAACCTTGTATTCTTGTTTCTAGCGATAAAACAGGGGAGTATTTCATTGAAAACTTTATATCATTTTAAGAGAAATTGGATCACCTTTAACCCGTCACAATTGCTTGTGTTCGTATTTTTCACATCTATCCTTGTAGGAACGACTCTATTGAAATTACCATTCTCTACCACGTTACCGATATCTTGGATTGATGCTCTATTTACCGCCACATCTGCAATGACTGTGACGGGATTAGCTGTTGTTGATACGGGAAGTGTTTTTACGACATTTGGTGAATGTGTCATTATGGTTCTCATACAAGTTGGTGGACTAGGAATTATGTCTTTTGCCGTTCTCATTTTTATGGTTCTAGGAAAGAAAATTGGGTTAAAGGAAAGAATGGTCATTCAACAAGCATTAAACCAATCATCATTAGGTGGGATGATTAATCTCGTCAAGCATTTATTTATTTTTTCATTGACCATTGAGATGATTGCGATGGTATTTCTCTCTATACGCTGGGTTCCAGAGTATGGATTAGTGAAAGGGTTATATTATAGTTTATTTCATTCTGTTTCGGCATTTAATAATGCAGGATTTGGACTATGGTCTGATAGTCTTATGGGCTATGTTGGAGATCCGATTGTGAATTTGACGATTTCATCTTTATTTATTATAGGGGGAATTGGTTTTACCGTTCTAATGGATATTCGATATAAGAAGAATTTTCGCTCATTATCATTACATTCCAAAATTATGCTGTGTGGGACATTCATCCTTAATATATGTGCAATGTTTATTATTTTTGCGTTAGAGTACTCCAACTCCTTCTCAGATTTTACAATTTGGGAAAAAATATGGGCCTCCTACTTTCAAGCTGTTAGCCCAAGGACAGCAGGATTCAATTCGGTTGATTTAACTCTATTAAGTGAGCCGTCAATTTTGTTTATGATTATCCTCATGTTCATCGGTGCAGGAAGTGGGTCAACAGGTGGAGGAATCAAACTTACTACATTTATTGTCATTGTATTAAGTGTAATAACGTACTTGAAAGGAAAAGAAGAAATTGTAATTGCCAGAAGATCGATTAGTGAAAAATTAATGGTAAAATCATTAGCGATTACAATGATTTCGTTGTTATTTGTTGTTAGTGCTATCTTTATACTAAGTATTACCGAAGAAGCCCCATTACTTCATGTGTTTTTTGAGGTCGTCTCTGCATTTGGAACGGTAGGTTTAACATTGGGTCTAACGTATTCATTAACATCTATCGGAAAACTCGTTATTATTACAGTCATGTTAATCGGAAAGCTAGGACCGTTAACTCTTGTATACTCTATTGCTAAACAAGAAAAGGAGAAAGTGCGTTACCCAAGTGAAGAAGTTTTAACAGGATGAAAAAAGCTTTGCTCCTCGGTGAGCGAAGCTTTTTTCCTATAGCTACATGTAGTAATAATGACTTTTGACTTAAGGGTATGGTGAATTAGTGCTAGTAAAGAAGAATGGTTGTTAGTAAAAATTAACTGAATTAACAGAATTAATTGACTATGAAGCGGAGATATTAGAATATAAAAGGCGAAGCAATTATGGTGTAAAAAATCCCTATAATCATCCACTTTCATTCATTCCATCAAAATCCTCTTTGAAAGATACCGAATAAATCATTCTATTAACTTACCATTTTCCTTAGTGTCAGTTAGAAAGTAATAGTTCTGAAGACATTCATAACTTTACTTTTTTCTACTGTAAATATCTTTTATAAAAAGGAGGACGGATGAAATCATATTCTATCAGTTAGGTAGAGTGTATGAAACAACGCAAAAATAAAAAACAGGAGGTAAGTTGATGAAGAGATTGTTTAGTGTTTCACTCGCTTTAATTCTAGTACTCTCGTTGTTTTCTGGTGTGGTATCTGCAAACGGCTCAGGGCAAGCAGCCAAGGGAAATCATGTCGAGTATGTGGAAGGACAATTAATTGTTTCTGTTGAGCCGAAAAAAGTAAAATCAGATTTTACAATTGCAAGTACGGATAGTTTAAATGGGAAGGAATCGACATTAACAAGTAAAGGATTTACAGTACTAGACACTCTTCATGTTGAGGAAACAACTGTTAAACCTTTAGTGAGTAATAACTTCAATAAAAAAGTAATCGACAAGATGGGCTTAGTATACTTAGTTGAGTATAATCTAGATTCTTATAAATCTAGTAAAGAAGCAAAACAAGAATTACGTAAAGAATTAAAAGATTTAGGTTTTAAAGTTCGTTACATCTCTGAGAACCAAAAAATGATGGCTATTGAAGGAACAGCAACTATTCAAGGAGTTCATGCAAATCAACAATGGCATTACAATATGATTAAAGCGCCAGAAGCTTGGACAGTAACACCGGGATCAACTTCAGTTAAAGTAGCAGTATTAGATACGGGAATTGATCATAATCACCCAAGTTTAGCAAACTTCGTTAACACAAGCTTAGGTAGAAGCTTTGTCGGTGGAACAACGATGGATGTTCAAGGTCATGGAACGCATGTTGCGGGAACAATTGCAAGTTACGGTCAAGTATCGGGTGTTATGCAAAGTGCTACATTAATTCCAGTAAAGGTATTAGGTGATAATGGTTCAGGGTCCTTATATGGAATTACGCAAGGTATTTTATATGCTGCAGATATCGATGCAGATGTAATAAACATGTCGCTAGGTGGCGGCGGATATGACCAAAGTATGGATGAGGCAGTTCAAACAGCAGTTGCTGAAGGAACTATTGTTGTTGCTGCATCAGGAAATGACGGAGCTTCTAGCATTTCATATCCTGCAGCATATAGCTCTGTTATTGCTGTAGGTTCAGTTACCTCTAGTAAAACAAGATCCAGTTTTTCTAACTACGGTTCTGGCCTAGAAGTTATGGCTCCAGGCTCTAGTATTTACAGCACCTATCCAAACGGACAATATGCAACTCTTTCCGGTACGTCAATGGCCACTCCACATGTTGCGGGGGTAGCGGGTTTAATTAGAGCGGCCAACCCGAACATTTCGGTTGCGGAGGCAAGACAGATTTTACGTGATACAGCGCAATATGCTGGAAGCTCAACTTATTATGGATATGGAATAGTGGATGCACAAGCTTCAGTAGTGGCGGCTTCTGGAGGCGGTGGCACAACTCCACCACCACCATCTTCAACGGAAACAGTTACAACAATTTCAACAAATTACAGCTACTACTATCGTGGAGAAACAATCCATATGACAAGTACAGTAAAGGATAAAAATGGAGCAGCAATTTCTGGTGCTAGCGTTAACTTCAAGATTACACGACCGAACGGCACATCCCTTACTCAAGCAACAACAACAAACTCTTCAGGAGTAGCAACTTGGTCAGTTGGAACTAGTTATTCAACTGCAACTGGAACATATAGAATTGATGTAACGGCCACAAAGAGCGGATACACAAGTAGCACAGCTTCAAAAACTTTTAGAATGTATTAACGGTAAAATGAGTCTCGTTTATTGGCGAGGCTCCTTTTTACTATGGAATTGCACCAAATAATATAAGTCAACATATGTATAGCCAAAGTGACTTTTTATGAAAAGGGGATCTATATGCCATCTTTTGTGGGTTCAGTTAATATTGACAGCGTAGGCAATGGTGTATTTACAGTAGGAGATGCACTTCGGATATCACCTAATGGTGGTTCTCAAGATAATGGTGGAGCGGGTTCCTTTAACTCAGGTGATTTCATCATAATTACAGATAAGAAAAACCATACAAATGTTAATGATCCTGATATCTCAGATGAATTTAGTCTTTCGATAAAACCATTTATAAAGTAAGACACTATTGACGAAAGTTAAGGATTAAATTATAGTAAATTTAGGAAAATTTTAAAGGAGATTGTTTTATGAGTGGAGTCGTTCTTAACTAACGTAATTTCATACGTTCTGAATCATTTGCAAAAACATCCGGAACTCGATGTTTTATTTGTGTATGACTTGATTCAGGAGTTAAGAACACAGAACTACACACATATTCTTTTTAACTGATATGGTGAAAAGTACTGTGCAATGATGCACAGTTTTTTATTAGAAATTATTGTTCATAGTCTCTAATAAACGAAAGATGATTTTAAAACTTTTCCTATCAATAGCTGATTATGTAACCGCAGTGAACTTGTGTTCATTTGCGGTTTTTTATTTTACTATATTTTACTTTATCTTAGGGAGGATTCAACATTGATTGAAAATACAATTCAAGCATTACAGATAGAAGAAATAAAAAAGGAAGTATCACAGTTTGCGATGTCTGAAATAGGGAAGCAGAAAATACAAAAACTATTACCTTCTATTCATAAAAGACAAATTGAAGGATGGTTAGAGGAAGTAACAGAAGCGAAGGCCGTATTAGCAAAATCATCAAGCGTACCTCTTACTTCAATACAAGGCATCATCCAAGCACTAAAGCACTTAAAGAAGGGTCTGCATTTACGACCAGATCAACTAACTGAGATTTATCATTTAATTGATTGTGCAGAGAAACTAAAGAAATTTATGAAAGATAAAGAGTTTATTGCTCCGAGAATTAGTTCATATGTGCATTCTGTGTATGATTTATCAGAGTTAGCAGCAGAAATTAACCGATGTATTCGTAATGGTCAGGTTGATGATTATGCGAGCAAGGATTTATTAAAGATTCGTAAACAAATTGATTTTCAAGAACAAAAAGTAAAAGAAAAGATTGAACATGTAGTGAAATCATCGAAGTACAGTAAATACTTGCAGGATACCGTTGTAAGTATCCGTAATGGCCGATATTGTATATCGGTAAAGCGAGAATTTCGTAAACAAATGAACGGAACGATATTAGACACTTCAGCATCAGGTTCGACGGTGTATATGGAACCGAGTGAAGTAGGAATAATCCAAGATGAAGTAACAAGTTTGCGTTATGAAGAGGAGGCAGAACTTCAAAAGATCCTCTATCAACTAACTGATTTAGTCGAAAAACATGAACACGAAATTAAAATTGCGGTTGACACACTGGTCCAATATGATGTGATTTTTGCTAAAGCGAAGTTCAGTCAAAAAATAGACGGAAGAGCTGTAATAATTAATGAGCACCATGTTATCAAACTTATAGAGGCTAGGCACCCGTTATTAGGAAATCATGCTGTTCCACTTACAATTGATATGGGAATAAAATACGATGCACTCGTCATTACAGGACCAAATACTGGTGGGAAAACGGTAACGATTAAGACAGTAGGATTGCTCACCTTTATGGCACAAATCGGTTTACATCTTCCAGTTAAAGAAGGGAGTGAAATCGCCATTTTTCATAAGATTTTAGTAGATATTGGTGACGGTCAAAGCATAGAACAATCGTTAAGTACGTTTTCCTCTCGTATTAAAAATGTAATCGACATATTAGGTGAAGCAACACCTCAAACGTTAGTCCTTCTTGATGAGTTAGGATCAGGTACTGACCCAGCAGAGGGTATGGGATTAGCTACAGCGATATTAGAGGAACTTTATCATAAAGGTGTAACCTTGCTCGCGACGACCCATTATAGTGAGATCAAAGAATACGCTGCAACTAAAGATGGTTTTCAAAACGCTTCAATGGAATTTGATATACAATCATTAAAGCCAACATATCGATTATTAGTGGGTAAAGGTGGAGACAGCCAGGCGTTTGCGATTGCATTGAAGCTAGGAATGCACCCTAAAATTATTGAACGAGCACACCATATCACCTATAAAGAGGAAAAAGATTATGTGTCGCTTACAGAGGGTAGTCTTAAAACGATGGAAAGACAGTTAGGAACAAACAATAAACATATTCGAAATCAAAAACATTTTATGAAAGAAGAGCAGAGTAAGAAATTGAAGCATTATTTTAATGTGGGAGATAACGTTAAGATTCCATATTTGAATGAATACGGAATTATTTTCAAGCCTGAAGATCCTGCAGGGAATGTTATTGTTATTGTCAAAGGTGAAAAGAAACTAATTAATCAAAAACGATTAGAGCTGTACATTCGATCAGAAGAATTGTATCCGGAACAATATGATATGGATATTGTTTTTGAATCTAAGGACAACAGAAAAAAAGAGAAACAACTTAAGAAGCATTATGTTGAAGGTCTAACGATTGAGAGAGAGGAGTAAATCGTATAAATCATTTTTATATGAGAAACCTTACTAGTAGATAGAAGTAAGGAGGATTTATTTATGGATTGGAGTTTGCTATGGAAAGCAGTAGTCATTTTATTAGGAGGTACATTCTTATTAAGAATAGCTGGAAGAAAATCAATCTCTCAAATGACTTTAGCACAAGTTGTTATTATGATTGGAATTGGTTCATTACTCGTTCAGCCATTAGTCGGAAAGAATGTATGGGCAACATTAACAGTAGGGTTAGTTCTTGTCACGACGTTAGTAATCATCGAATATGGACAACTAAAATTTGACTTCCTCGAGAAATTTATAACAGGTAGAGCAAAAATTTTAATTGAAAACGGAAACATCAATGTGAAGAATTTAAGGAAAATCAGGTTAACAATTGACCAGTTGGAAATGAAACTTCGTCAAAGTAATGTGTCAAATCTCAATGATGTTCACTTTGCAACAATAGAACCTAACGGACAACTCGGATTTATTTTAAAACAATCCAAACAAAATGCATCAAAGGAAGACATTCAGTATTTATTAAACGAAATTAAACAATTGAGAGAAGAGATTCGTGAAAAGTATCCACAAACGAAAGTTGTATATAAGCATTCTCATCATGAGCAAGCAGATGTTGAACAGACTCTAAATCAAAATAATAATCAATCTCAACAAGGGTTATTTGAAGAAGTAAACGCAAAAGGACATCAACAAACACCACCTGAATATTTACAATGAAAAAAGGAGAGGGCGTAGGGTTGCCCTCTCTTTATGTGTTTGACAAAATCTTTCCAGTACTGTATATTTATAAGAGTATTCAAGAAAATATTACTTTTTAGCTTCACGTATTATAAAAAGTGATCATTTATTTTGGTAACTTTTTATAATATGTGAATTTTTTTTTGAAAAATAAGCATATAATAACAATATTGGAGGTTTTCATACATGAAAACTGGAACAGTTAAATGGTTTAATGCAGAAAAAGGTTTCGGATTTATTGAAGTTCAAGGTGAGGACGATGTATTCGTACATTTCTCTGCTATCACAGGAGATGGCTTTAAGTCTCTTGATGAAGGACAAAAAGTAGAGTTCGAAGTAACTACTGGTAACCGTGGACCACAAGCAGCAAACGTTGTGAAACTATAATTTAAGGTATTGAGGGAAAGCTGCTCACCTGAGTGAGTAGCTTTCCTACTGACACCAATATAGGGGGCAAATAAAATGGTATTTGGTAGAAAACCCGTTGAAGAAATTAAAATGGCAGTTACAAAAGTTTGGGAATGTACATCCGACACGTGTAATTGTTGGGTAAGAGATAATTTTAAATCAAAAGGCATTTCAACATGTCCGATGTGTAAAAGTGAAATGAAGATGTCATCAAGAGAGTTACAAGTCATTCATAACCACTCCGTAGCAGAATAGGTATATTCCTTCAATTTTTCCACTAATCTTTCTCGTTTTCAATTATTCCATTTTAACTAAAAGTCTATTTAGCAGAAGAACTGTAATTTGTTTTTTCCTAATTCTCACTGGCATGACCTAGGAGTCATAAGGATGAAGGAGAGGTAGGGCTTTCATTGCTTTAGGATCACAAAATTAGATTTTGTGCCCTTACAAGAATGTAGTTTACTTTGAATCACGTAATCATGAAATGAAAAAATGACTAAGCAACCGAAATTGCTTAGTCATTTTTATTTTTCGAAAACATCGTTTCTTATAATTAAATTCTAGGCATCATTAATAGGTCAATACAGGTGAGATATACATTGCTTTGACGAAAAGATGAAAGAGAAAACTTATCATTACGTGTTTCTCGACTTGTTCGGAAAACAATTATCTATGCGAGAATAGCCTTTATTATTCGAAACTTTGTTCTAAGTCGTCAATTAGGGATCCTACATATGATACCGCTTTACGAATGGCATCTGGTTTTGTCATGTCAAGTCCGGCGTGTTCGATAAGTTGTTGTGGAGTTAGAGTTCCTCCAGCTTTTAATACTTCTAACCAACGGTCAACAACTACTTGCCCTTCTTCCTTCATCATAGAAGCAACAGCAGTTGAAACAGTTAATCCTGCAGAATAGGTGTATGGGTAAAGTCCCATGTAATAGTGAGGCTGACGCATCCAAGTCAGAGATGCTCCTTCATCAATCTCGACAGTATCACCCCAGAACGTCTTTAACACATCTGCTTTTTGTTCACATAATAAAGCTGCTGTTAATGGAGTCCCTTCTTCAGCAAGTCTATATACTCGTCGTTGGAATTCACCTTCTAAAAGGTGAGTAACAAAGTTATGATAATACGTACCTAGGAATTGTAACGTTACCCAACGTTTCATACGAGGGTCTGTAGTATTCTTTAAAATATGCTGACCAAATAACAGCTCATTCATTGTTGATGGTGCTTCAACAAAGTAAGTAGATGGTCTTGTATTTAAAATCGTTTGATATTTATTTGCTAAATAGAAGTGTCCTGCGTGACCAAGTTCGTGTGCTAGAATGAATGCACCTCTCATTGAATCTGTCCAAGTTAATAGAATGTATGGGTGTGCTCCATATGGACTTGAACAAAAGGCTCCTGTTGATTTACCAACGTTATCCGGCAAGTCCACCCATCTTTCTGTTAAAGCTTTTTCCATCACACTTGCATATTCTTCGCCCATTACTTGTAGCGATTCTAAAATAAGCTTTGATGCTTCTTCATACGTCGTTTTTGGATTGAATTCAGGATCCAACGGTGCTTTTAAATCACAAAAACGTAACGTATCTAACCCTAATACTCGTTTTTTTAAGCGAGCGTACCTTTGCATATGGGGGGCAAGTTCTTTTTCGATGACATCTAATTGGTTATGATACATCTCTTGACTCACTTCTTGTGGCTGCAAGAGCATGTCGGTCACGGAATTGAATTTTCTTAGTTTTGACAATGTTACTTGTTTATTGACTTCTGCAGCATATGTCGCAGCATACGTGTTTTTGTATTGCTTTAAGGTTGTAACGAAAGAATCATAGGCCTTTCTACGTAATGAAGTATTTGGCGAGATTTCAAAATGATCTTCAAATAACGCAAATGAAAGAGGGTGTTCGTTACCTTCATCATCAACTATTGAATCAAACTGCATATCAGATGACTTACTTCTTTGATAAATTGTATATGGAGAACCGTGAACTTCTCCTAAAGCAGCCAAGGCTTCTTCAGTTTCTGGATGCAGTTGGTACGGCTTTAAGAGAGTGATGTCATGTAAAACCTTCTTATAAGTATGTAGTTCTTTATTTTCATTTAAGAAGGATGTGATAGTGTCCTCAGACAGGGATAATACTTCAGACTTAATAAATGAGAAGGCAGCCATAACATGGGAGTAAAGTGCTCCAACACGGGACATATCGGCTTGATTTACTGGATTTGTTCCATCTTCTGAGAATCGTAAACTTGCATGCGTGTACACTCTAACTAGTTTCTCAAGGAGTGATTCTTGTGCTTTTAAGCAATTCACGAGTTGTTCTGCACTTTCTGACAGCGTCCCCTTATATTGTGTCACGGATTGGAGATTCTCTTCAATAAAGGCTGCACCAGCTTTAAATGCTTCATATGTAGGGAAGAGATCTTCTAAATTCCATGTTGTTACTACTGATACTTCATTACGATTTGGACGTTTCGCCACTGTTTTTTCCATCAATCATTCTCCTTTTCTATTTCGCATAAAATTATAGATGTTTCGTGTTGCTAATTAAATGTATTATATTACATTTTTAATTTTTAGGCTTTATAATTTTAAAATATTTTGAAAATTATTTATGGAAGCATAACAATAGTGCTTAAGCTAATTTAGAGTTGCTTCAAAATCAACATACAGCCTATTAAAAAAAGAGTCCTTTATTAGACTCTTTAATAATAGAAATATTCTACTTTTATTTTCGCCTCTATCTTTTGCATACCAGGCTGAATAGGAGTTGATTCTGCTGCGAAAGCAGTGACTTTACTTAATGGATAAACTTGATACGATTCCTCTTCTACGCGAAGTGGTATTGGATAAAGACGAACGCTGTATGAGTTTGTTAATGAGAGTGCCTTTGCGTGTGCATCCTGAACGGCTAAGTTTAATGCCTGTAAATAATATTTCTCTGCGTTTTCAACCGTAAATCGAATCGAATTGACAGTGTTGGCACCACTTTGAACAGTTTCATCAATGATTTGGCCAATTTTTGTCATATCTTTTATTTTTACTTGAAGTATATGTGTGACACGATAACCAAGTAAAAATTGTTTATTGTCACGAAACTCATAAACCGGTTCAATTAGGTATTCCTCTGTTTGTATATGCTCACGTGGTATACCTAAACGTAAGAGGGTATCGATAATATTGTTTGTTTGAGATGCATTTTCCTTTTGAATCACCTCTAACTCTTTTCCTTCTGTCATAACCCCTAATGATATAAATGCGGTATCAGGTTGCACACTTAGTTCTCCGGTACCAGAAACAATGAGATGTTTATACTTTTTTTGGGTCAAAAAAATTCCCCCTTCATATCAAGTCATTATCATTGATATGCGAGAGGGTACTTCAGCATAACACTTCTTATTTAATGATACTGTTCATCAGAATAAAATTGGTCATATGCGTTTAGGGCTGCCTCCTCTGAAGCGAATAAGGCATCATCATTTTCAATAACATGAAAGGTTTCGTGTAAAAAAAGTGCAACTCCATCAGGATTGTGTGGATGTGGTACGATTTCAGCCTTTTTTACATTGGAGACAGTTGGAGTATGGGGATTGTTATATATAACGTAGACTTCGTCACCAGGGTTTACATCTTTTGGATCGATTGTTTCCATAAAACTCATTCCTTTCAATATGTAATATCTAGAGTAGTATGGTGTTATTTAACTCAAATTATGATTGACCCCATGAAAAATAGACATGTCCATTCAGTTTGTTTATGATGGACATTGAAGATAAGTAAGTAAACAAAGGAGTATGAACATGGATATTAAAAAAGTTGGAACACATAATGGAACCTTTCATGCCGATGATGTCATTGCATATGTCATATTAGATGAGCTATACGGACCGTTAGAGTTAATCCGATCTCGTGATAAAGAGATTCTAGCAACGTGTGATCTTGTTTTTGATGTTGGTGGAGGGAAATACGATCACCATACAACCGATAAGGAATACCGAGAAAATAATATTCCTTATGCTGCAGCGGGTTTAGTATGGAGAGATTTTGGAAAGCAATTGCTACAAAAAAAGGGAGTAGCTTCTGCTTACGTAGATAAGATATTCACTTATATTGATGAGAAGTACATACAAGGTTTAGATGCGGTGGATAACGGTGTACGTTTCAAAAGAGAAATGATTGTTCCTGAACTTTCGACAGACATTCATCGCTTCAATCCTAAATGGAATTTACAGGAAGATGAACAAGAGCAGTTTAGGAGGGCAGTGGAGTTTGGACGCACCTCGTTTATGAATTTAATTAAAGATCAAATCTCAAAGGTAGCGGCAATTCATGTGATTGAAAAAGCATATGCAGAACGAACTAAAAAGGAAATCTTATTTCTAGAGCAGCATTGTCCTTGGCATTCTGCACTTCTTCAAGTAGATACGAGAGGTGAAGTGCTGTTTGTCATTTACAAGGATCATCGTAAAGGATATTTAATACAAGTCGTACCATTAAATGAGAATACGTTTGAAGCTAGAAAGGACTTACCAGAGGAATGGGCAGGGAAGGAAGAAGCAGAGCTTAATCAGATAATTGGTATTGATGATGCGATTTTTGCGCACCCAGCACGATTTATTGCCGGTGCTAAATCAAAGGAAAGCATACTGAAAATGGCGGAATTAGCATTAAAGTAGTGGGAGAAGATAATGTTAAAGATAAATAAAGTAACATTACAGGAGAAAGAGAAACTTGGTAATCTATTTGAGTATTACGTGTATGAGTTTAGTCCATATTTAAAAATAGATATAGGAACTGATGGGAAATTCGGATTTGGTCAATTAAACGAATACTTTACGGATTCTTATGATCCTTATTTTATTTACAAGGATGACAACCTTGTTGGTTTTTGCATTGTACAGAAGCTGACTAACAAGGATTATGACTATCAAGTTGACCAATTTTTCATCTTAAAACGATATGAAGGATTAGGCTTAGGGAAAGCAGCAGCTTTTCAAATTTTTAATCAATACAAAGGTCGATGGAATATAACTCAAATTGAGACAAACTATAAGGCGCAAGCGTTTTGGAGAGGAACTATTAAAGCTTATACGAATAATACGTTTGATGAGTTATATGATGATAATCGTCGTTCTGTCCAACGGTTCCAGTCTTAAAAAGGAGAAAAAAGGATGTATACACCAGAACAGTTAGCCCAAAAACAATTAGATGCATATAACAGACAAGATATTGATGAATTTGTATCTGTTTATGCTGATGATATCGTTGTAATGGACTTTCCATCTAATAATATTACTCTCTTAGGTAAGGAGGAATTTAGAACTAGGTATCACAACCTTTTCCTTCAAAATCCTAACCAGCATGCCGAGTTAAAGCATCGACTTGTTAAAGGCAATATTGTAATTGACCATGAGTATGTAACAGGTAGAGAGAATGGAATAAATACTGAAGCTATCGCCATGTATGAAGTCAATCATACTCATATACGAAGAGTGTGGTTTGTTAAGTGAATGTTGTAAAATATTAGAAAAATTAGGTTTTTCCGAATAATTCCAAATGTATAGACATGTAGAATTATTCGTAATAAAATAAACAATGTTCTACATTACATAGAAATAGGAGTGGGTCTTTTATGTTAAAGAAATTAATCGCTGCAGGGATTATCTCTAGTGCGTTATTACTAGCTGCATGTTCTGCTGACAAAGAAACAACTGAAGAACCAAAAGCTGAAGAAACAGAAAAAGAAACAGAAAAGGTTGAAGTGGATACAAGAACAGAACTTGTTAACTTCCACATTTCACTAATTGATAATTTCAAAGATGAATATCAAACTTATTCAGCTTATGGTGCTGCTATTGCTGCAAAGGATGCCGCTGTTGCTTCTCAATCAGATGCAGAAGTAGCTGAAGAAGATAAGCCAACTGCAGAAGATATCGCTGAATTAGAAGCTGCAATTGCTGAAGCGAAAGCTAATGCTCAAGGTATTGCTGATGCATCTGCTGACGAAATTCGCAACTATGAAATCCCGGCTGAATTAGAAACTTACAGTGCGGATATTAAGGCTGCTTTAGAAGATCTTGCTAAGTTCTACGAAGGTGTAAAGGCTGACGTTGATAACACAGAAGCTAACGAAGCTCTATTCACTTCATTTGGTGAGAAAATGGGAGCTCTTTTTGAAAAAGAAGAACTACCAGCACCTAACTACGCAAACGCAATGAGCTAAAGAATAAAAGGTAAGCACGATGGTGCTTACCTTTTTCTATTGCTTCCTTGTTTCTTCAAATTCCTCTTCTGTTTCATGCTTATCATCTGATTTAGATAAATACCCAAACAGATAATTTGAAGTTGTTTTCCAACTATTCTCGAGTTTTTCCGTAATAAATGAAAAGCGTTCAAAGATAATACTCTTTAAATGATCAATTTGTCTTGAGATTTTTTGAGTAATTGCTTCTTGCTGATCTAATCGTTCCATAATAGTTTTATGAAACGCTTCTTGTAGTGCTAAAGTTTCTGATAAATTTTTATACAACTCTTCCTGTTTTGAAAGCTGATCGTTAATAGTGTCTAGCATACCTTCATTCTCAAAGATCTTTTGAGATATTTTCTGCCCAAAATTGTCTTGTGCGGTTAATCCATCTAATATAGCTTGATGAATGATTTCATCGCTTTCTAGTTTCTTTTTCATTTCTAAATTTATTTTTTCTAAATGGAGTATACGATCTAACAATGTTTGGTTCACAAGTTCTTGCTGTTCCATACGGTTACCAAAGCGTGTTTGAGTATGTTCTTGTTTTTGAATTTGTGTAATGACTTCAGTAAAGTACTTGTTTTGTTCCGTTTTCGCAACTTTCATTAAATCATAAACATCTGTATACGATTCGGATATTCGCTCATTTACTTTTTGTTGCTCTTCAATAAATTTTGTCATTGGACTAGTTCTATATAAATGTTGATTAGAGTTTGCATTGTTAATAGAAGAAGTAAATAACTTGGGCTTTATTCTGTTATTACGGTCTATTCCCATTCTTAACACTCCTTTCCGTTTTTTATGGAAGGGCATAAAATTAGTTACTTATTTTATGTATATGCATAAGGCTTGGTGCAAGTTTCCTTCAATTTAGTGGTGTCACAGGATTTTGTCGCATTTTCGGAACTTATGACAACCTTCGTCGAAACTGTTTAATTCTTCGTATTTTATTGTCATACTAGGAAAGCTACGTTACGAAAAAGGGCGGATGTTGTATGGATATTGATAAGTTAAAGAAAGCAATCGAGAAGCAAAGAGAAGAAATGACTTCACTTGGTTTGAAGTATGGTTTAACGAACTGTCATACTGTCAAATCAAGCCAACAGCTAGATCAGTTACTCAATCAACTGGAATATATAAGTAAAACAAAAATGTATAAATAAAACTTAATTAATAGGGTTTATAGACCTTTTTTCGAATAGAAAATAATGATAATCATTTGTTAAAAAGAAGATAGCCAAAAAGTGCAAGCTGGTGCCCGTTTACATAAATGGAACTAGCTTTATTTATTTTTCCAAAGGCTGTATTTACATTTTCTTTCGAACAAGTACAGCAACAAGTAATTATAGTCTTCGGGGCATATTCAAGGAAGCAATGATTCTCAAAACGATTGAAGATTTAATTGTAAATAAATTAGGTAAAATTTATTAAAAGAGCCTTATTAAAATTATTGATTATTTCATGCATTTGAAACATCGTGGAGAGACAAACTATAAGTGTTACATAGTAACAACTATATGTTTATATTGGAGGTTCATTATGATAAAAAAGACAATTGTTGCTTTAGCCGCTTGTTTGTTTGTGTTACCGATTTATTCTAATGCCCAAATTAAGATGTTTAACGAACCACCTTTCTCTCATTATAAGGTTTCTCCAGGGGATTCGTTTTGGTTCATTGCAAAGCGTTATGGATTAGATTATCGTGAGCTAATGAGATTAAATCCAAACGTAGAACCGACCAACATGCACGTTGGTGAAATCATTCGCTTAAAGGCAGATGCATCTAGTTCAAGTTCATTCCATGACCAAGTGGCGTCGCTAGTCAATCAAGAAAGAGCGAAAGCAGGTCTAGGTAAGCTGACTCATGCGGCCGACTTAAAAGCGGTTGCTCAGAAGAAGGCTGAGGATATGATTAACTCTAATTATTTCTCTCATACAAGTCCTAATTATGGATCTCCTTTCCAAATGATGAAAACATTTGGTATTACGTACCAAGCAGCTGGAGAGAATATTGCTAAAGGGCAAAAAACTCCACAAGAAGTTATGAATGCATGGATGAACTCACCTGGACACAGAGCGAATATTCTTAAGCCAGAGTTTAATACAATAGGTGTTGGTTTCCATCACGGTGCATGGGTTCAGATGTTTATTAAGAGATAAAATATGAAAGATCCATCATTTTTTTGATGGATCTTTCTTTTATAGGAAAATAAATGGAAAAAAGATAATAAGTATGATATTTTGAAGAAGGTGTACATAAAAGATAGATATAAATCATAAGAAGTGGGGGAATTACGATGACTGAATTCGAGCAACTTATAGAAAAGTATGCAGAACTTGCAGTAAAGGTAGGCGTTAATGTTCAGCCGGGGCAAACATTACTTGTAAATGCTGATATTAATAGTGCTCTTTTTGTAAGAAAGGTTACACAAAAGGCATATGAAGCAGGTGCGAAATTAGTCTCTGTTGAATGGTCAGACGAAACAGTGACAAGAATTCGCTACGATCATGCCTCTGACGAATCTTTTCATTATTTTCCAGATTGGAAAGCAGATATGCTTAAACGTGCATTTGAAGAAGGTGCTGCCATTCTTTCTGTTGTGTCAATGAATCCTGATTTGTTAAAGGGTGTTGACCCGGAGAAAATTGCAAATTTAAATAAAGTAGCAGGAGAGGCTTCGAAGAAATATAGACATTTTATGATGGCAGATAAAAATAGCTGGTCAATCGTTGCAGTTCCTTCTCAAGCTTGGGCTGCAAAAGTCTTCCCAAATGAAAATCCTGAGAGCCAAGTGGAAAAGTTATGGAATGCTATTTTTGAGGCGACAAGAACGTTCCTTGACAATCCAGTTGAGGCTTGGAATCAACATAATGCAAGTTTGAATCAAAAAGTTGATTACTTAAACTCACATAAATTTAAGGCGCTACATTACAATGCAAATGGTACTGATTTAACAGTAGAACTCGCTGATAAGCATCTATGGGTTGGTCCTGCCAGCATAAATGAAAAAGGCGATCAATTTATTGCCAATATGCCTACAGAAGAAGTATTTACAACACCAAAGAAAACAGGTGTACATGGAACAGTTCGAAGCTCTAAGCCCTTAAATTATGGTGGAAATGTAATTAATAATTTTTCTCTTACTTTTCAAGATGGTAAGATTATCGATTTTCAAGCAGAAGAAGGCTATGATACATTGAAGAAATTAATTGAAACAGATGAAGGTTCCCGTTATTTAGGAGAAGTCGCTTTGGTTCCACATCAATCACCAATTTCGAACATGAATATCATCTTCTACAACACGCTATTTGATGAAAATGCATCACATCATCTCGCAATTGGGAATGCATATGCCTTTGCAATTGAAGGTGGAAAGCAGATGTCCGAGGAAGAATTAAGTGACAATGGTGCAAACCGCAGCATGACACACGTTGATTTTATGATCGGTTCAGAGGATATGAATATTGACGGAATTACTGCTAACGGAGATCGAGTTCCATTATTCAGGAATGGAAACTGGGCAATATAATTTTGAAAAGAGTGTTATTCAAAGAATAGCGCTCTTTTTAGTTAGAATTGGTTCAACGGCTTTAGAATCTATTGAGTTGGTTCGCAAGTATAGTATGTATGGCTCATGTATTCCGATATAGACTTCAAATTACTCTGCAAATAAAAAAGACGTCTATAAAAGACGTCTTTGCGTATTGAGGCGAATGACTGCACTCCACATAGTGCATTTCGTATAAAACGAGCGTCGTTCGACTTACACAATTCAGCTCATCGCTCTATAACTATAGCATGTCTTATAAAAAATAACAATAAACTAAAATTTTCCTTTAAGCATAATTATTGATTTTCATTCCCCATTCAGAAAGAATGGAAGTATAACAAAATAGTTAAGGTGAATTGTAATAGTAGTGAAAAAAATAATGGGGTGTATAGATGAACCTGAAACCATTAAAGGGACAACATCATGTTTCTGCCATTACGTCGAATGCTAGTCGTAATTATGAATTTTATACAAAAGTATTAGGAATGAGATTAGTAAAGAAAACGGTCAATCAGGACGATACGTCAATGTATCATCTGTTTTATGCAGATGAAAGAGGGAATCCCGGTACTGATCTAACATTTTTTGAGATTCCTAGAGCTGGTCATACGTACTATGGTACGAACAGCATTTCCACTACTTCATTACGTGTTCCAAAGGATGATTCGTTGCAGTTTTGGATGAGAAGATTTGATGAATTTGATGTTGAATATGAAGAAATTGATCAATATTCAGGTAGAGCGATGCTTCATTTTAAGGACTTTGAAGGACAGCGATTAGCGTTAGTTTCTGATGAACATAATTCAGGTGTAGCAGCTGGAGTACCATGGGAGCAAAGTCAAATCCCGATAGAGCATGCAATTCGCGGCTTAGGGCCGGTTATGTTAACGGTAAGTAACTTGAAAAATACATCACAAGTCATAACTAACATAATGGGATACCGTGAAATAGGACATTATGATATGAACGGAGGACAAGTTACCGTTTTTGAAACAGGCGAAGGTGGAACAGGGGCAGAGATTCATATTATAGAACGAGCTGATTTACCTAAAGAACGTCCCGGAAGAGGTAGTGTTCATCATGTAGCGTTCCGTGTAGAAAATGAAGAAGAGCTAAAGTTATGGGCACAATACTTGAAGGATGCACGAATTCCAAATTCGGGTTTTGTAGAAAGATATTACTTTAAATCTTTGTATTTTAGAGAGCCTAATGGGATATTATTTGAGCTTGCAACTGATGGACCAGGTTTTGAAGGTGATGAACCTTTTGAAACGCTTGGTGAGCGGTTAGCTTTACCGCCTTATTTTGAGAATCAACGAGAAAGTATTGAGGCGAAGCTGAAGCCTCTTGATACAAAAGAATTATAAGTGGAGGAATCGACAATGGAACATATTTTTGTCCAAGGTCAGGATGCAAATGCACCTGTATTATTGCTTTTACACGGCACAGGAGGGAATGAGCGTGACTTATTGCCGCTAGCCAATATGATTGCTCCGCATGCTTCTGTTTTAGGCGTGAGAGGAAATGTATTAGAAAATGGGATGCCAAGATTTTTTAGAAGATTATCTGAAGGGGTTTTTGATGAAGAAGATCTCGTATTTCGCACGAAGGAATTACAGCAGTTCTTGGATGAAATGGCAGAGAAGTACTTGTTTGATCGAAACAAATTAGTTGCACTAGGCTATTCAAACGGTGCAAACATTGCAGCGAGTCTGTTATATCATTTTAAGAATACACTACGAGGTGCTATATTGTTCCATGCAATGGTTCCACTTAGAGGAATTGATGTTCTGGATTTATCAAACACACCAGTTTTTATTGGTGCGGGGAAGTATGACCCACTTATTCCTAAAGCTGAAACGAGTGAACTAATTGAGGCGTTAAGAAAAGCAAACTCACCTGTTCAAGAGTTTTGGACAGATGGTGGTCATGAATTAAGAAGAGAAGAAGTGGACGAAGCAAAAGATTGGTTTGAAAAGAAATTCTAATGCAACAAAAATCCCTTGTCTAAATTTAGATAAGGGATTTTTAAATTGCGTGAGATAAATGTATTAGTTTGTTTATGGTGTGGTCATCAAATATAATAACCTTTGAATTATGTCGATAATGCTCTTTGTAAGAGTCGACAAGGTTATTGAATAACTGCTGAAATAATTGGACATCAGAAGTAAGTTCTGGTGAAAATATCCCAGAGCGATTAATCACTACATTATCAAATTTTTCTACTAAATGAGAGCTCTTTTTTAGAAATTTATACGCGTCTCTCATTCTTGAGATTTCAGTTAGTTGAGAGGAAATTGACTCAATATCTTGTTTTAAGTGATGCTTTACCAACCTATTTACCGCGATAGGGTCATAGCTTTCAATCTCATCTGAAATAAATTGTTTTACCATGATGAGATCAGACTGAATTGGCATAGTATTAAAACTCATATATATTCTAAATGTATTGTAAGCATCGTACATTGGATTATGAGGTTCTCCATAAAACTCTAAGCCATAAAGCTTTAAAGCATTTTCAACCGAAAATTGACTTTTCGTTACTCGCTTTGCCATTACAGCCTGGAGGTCGACGTAGCGTTGTTCAATTTTTCGAATGGTTGCCTCAGGTGTAGCATGAAATTCACTATCAAGCTTAAGTCTAGATAAGTCACTTTTTGACCAAGAGAAGAATTGTGTTTTCTTTACTCCACCGATCCACGTTAAAAACTCCTCTAATACGTCTGGGAATGTTTTCGCTAGAGAAAGGTCATCATCTGTAATTCCGGTTAAGTTTTGGCAGAACCTGCTAAGAGGAGCGGAGTTTTTTGGCTTAATGTATTGATCAAAACTTGTAAGAGAATGAGTATTCAGATCATATTTTACGGCACCTAGACGAATTGCCTCCATATCAGTAAACGACATCCCAGTATTCGAACAAAGCATTTCAAAATCAAAGAACACATAGTGCTTTATTTCAGCCATTCCTTCCAACTCCCTTCTGCAATAAAATTATAAAGGTTTTATGAGTTGGAGGAAATGGGGAATCATTTCCTTAGTATAAAATATCCAAATCTCAATGCGATAATATGTAGTATCGGTTCATAAGGAAAAAGAAACAAAGACAAATGTCAATGTCAGTGTTTACTATTACTACCTATCATTTACTAATGCACATAAATGTTTACTGCCATATAATCAAAAGATGTAAATAACACATTACACCTAAGCATAAAACCATCCTGTTTTGTTCGTGACCACATAAAAAACTGAACAAATATAGAAGCGGAACGCCTATATACGACCCGAACGCCATGCTCATAACAAGCCTGAGACCGCGAGAAGGGAAGTTGCAGCAATCCACCTGGAGCAAGTTCAGGTTTTCTATACGGTTACGGCATGACGGGACTACATACAACACACACACAATTTTTACCTTACTCAGTTTAGAGTAGGGTTTCTTTTATTTGTAATTCATAAGAAGATTTTAGACACATAATGGATTGTTTTTGAAACATGAATTCTGATATTGAATCATAAGTAAGTGATCTTGAATTGAGGCATTTACATCCATAAATCAACGTATAAATCAAATCGCACTTAATTTTGTTTACCTTCATAAGCCACCCATACAGGTTCACTAATTCGTGCTGATAATTCTAATACTTTTGACCTTACTCGTTTTGCTTCTGTACCTTGAAGTGGTGTAGGTTGATAATTGTTTCGAGATGAAACGGAAGAGATACTAAACGGGATGACGTTTACTTCTTTTTGGTCAAGTAACTCACCATCTTCAAAATGAAACACTTGCTGAAATACCATTGTGTCTTTATCACTTGGATTCCGATTGCCGCCAAACATGAAATTGCCAAGGCTATACACAATGAATTTTCCGTTATATTCTTCAATTCCTTGTAAAACATGAGGGTGATGTCCCAACACTAAGTCTGCTCCACTATCAATAGTATAACGACCTAAAGACTTTTGTGTAGCATTTGGGACATAGCTTCGTTCTTCCCCCCAATGAAAATGTACTAACACAATATGTGCACCTTGCCCACGCAAGGTGTCAATATCAGCTTTAATTTGGTTTCTTATTTCGTATGTATCATTCCATCCGTTATAACCTATTGCACCAATCTTAATTCCTTTAACAGTTGAAAGGTGCTGATAGCCGTTACCAAAATATCCAACATTGTTTGCTTGTAGATTCGTAACCGTATCTTGAAAACCTTTCTGTAAATAGTCATAGATGTGATTGTTTGCAAGGTTCACCGCTTCGATACTACCTTCATTTAAAATTTGTGTATAAGCAGGATCTCCCTTAAAGCGGAATGTTTTCTCTGCTTTTTGTGTAGAGGTTGTTAGCGTTGTCTCTAAATTGACGCTTGTAAAATCATCCGCACTGAAAAGGGATTTAATGTTTTCGGTAAAAAAAGATAATCCATTGCGGTCTGCTTCATGTTTGAACGTACCGTCATATCCAAAGCTATCATCACTACCAATCGTAAAGTCACCGGCTGCACTTAATGTAATGCTAGTTTTTTCTGGCTTAGGAGGGACAGGTTTAGAAACCGTAACGGTTGGATGTTGCAAGGGAACATGCTCTTTTACAACATTCACTTCTTCGGTGTTCTCTGAGTTTGTTAGGTTTGAAGCAATTTCCAATGGACTACAGGCACTAAGAACTAAAATGATGAAAAGACTACAAATAGCATACATGTTTTTCCCCAACCGACTAACCTCCAGTTATATGTTACTTGTTTATTTCCATTTTAAGTAAATTAATGGTACTTTTTTCTATATATACCACAGCTTAATTTGGAATACCTTTAGGGTGACAAAACAAGTCAAAACAAGTTAAAAATATACAATTAAAGCAGATCTTTTCGCTATTTTCCTACACGTTTATCTCTTTATATGTTTGTATGCGATTGATAAATAAGGTAGAACCAGAGATTATTTTTTATGGTAGAGAAAGGTAATTTGTATCGACTGTTGAATAGATAAAGAGGTTAATTTGGGTGGTGATAGGGTGAAGAAAACGGTTATTATTGCACTCTCTCTTGTCTTTGCATTTTCACATTCTGTTATGGCATTAGACTGGGATCCGTTTGTTGTTTGGAACGGAAAAATGTATGAAGTAACAGACGAAGAAGTTATGGATGTTGAAGATAAAATAGGGAGCGTAAGAAGAAAAGCTAACAATATGACAGGTAAATATTGGGGAGATGCTTCGAATGCATTCCCAAGAGGCACTGAATATTATGGAATACATGGTCTCTCCACACATGAGGCAATTGCAGTAGAAGTGGAAGAGAATAAATGGATGAAGGCAGTATACATAGGTGCATCCCATGACGAATTTTCGCTTGATTCAATAACCTTTATGTTAGTCCTTGGAATTATGCTTTTTGTAGTGGTGATGGTGATCGTTCTTGTTGATAAAAGGAGAAGACATATAAGTTAGCAGTTGAAGCTTATGTTTCACTGCTTTTTTATATTGTAGATTTTTGTAACCAAATTAGAAATTACTCGTCTAAAGGTTAGTTTATAAACGGAGTTGATCAAATGAATGAAGAAACATTACCGGTAATGAATGAAGAGAAAATAAGAAGTCTTATGGAAGAATATGGTTCGGGACTCTTGAAACTGGCATATTCCTATGTGAGAAATTGGAATACAGCCGAAGATCTTGTGCAAGAAACATTCATAACCATTTATTCCAAATATCAATTTTTTGATCAGAAATCAACAATTAAAACATGGATTTACCGAATTGCAATAAATAAATGCAAGGACTATCTAAAGAGTCCGAAAAATAGATTCCTTAGTTACTATTCTTCACATTTAGTTCACTCAGATAATGAAAAAAGTGTCACAGACAAACTTATAGATAATGAGGAAGCTATATCAATTTCCGGTAGTTTAATGAAACTTCCCGTGAAATACCGTGAAGTACTACTTTTTTATTATTATGAAGAGCTGTCAATTAAGGAGATTTCTGAGTTAATAAACGTAACAGAAGGAAATGTGAAAACAAGACTTTTAAGGGGAAGGGAGAAGTTTAAAAAACAATATGAGTTGAGGAGGATCGAAGATGTCGGAACAATTGAAGAATTTAAAAACAGCATTGGATAACACGACCTTTAAAGGTAAAACATTCGATGAACAACTCCAAGATGCTACCTTGAACAAGATAAAAACTAAAAAGAATTCCTATTTGTTTAGTGTAAGAAATTTATTTCCTGCATTAGTATTTCCAGCTGTAATCCTACTTGCTTTTATTGTATTTAACCAAAGCTTCATAATAGGGGAAAAAACAGATGTACCTTTGACACAGGGAAGTGAAATAACGGGTGTAGAGGTAGAAAATTTACTTTTGATTACAAACATAGAGAATGATGACCCAAGTGTTATTTTGTTAAACTTAAACCAAAAAGAAAATGCGATTAAGATGATACAAATTCCGCATCGTGTTAACTATCAAGGTACTACAATCGAACATGTATTTCTAAATGGAAAACTAGTTGAAAATGATTTTGAAGATCAGTTAGGAATTGAGATTGATAAACGAATTGTGATTAACCCTAATCAGCTTGGTGAAAAAGTGGAAGAAATTGGAGAGGTTATCGTTAATAATCCGTTTGAATTCAGTTCCTTTCCAAAAGGAGAGGTATCATTAAAAACGAAGAATGAAGTAATTGAATTTGTTTCCATGAGAAAAGAAGATCCAAGAGGTATTTATGGTAGGAACAATCGGATTGTTTCGATTTTCAAAGAACTGACTTATAAAAGTGATTTTGGGTTACCGAGTGATGATATAGAATTATTTAAAAGTGCTCAGTATGAGGAAATGGAAGGCTATTTCCATGACTCTATCAATGATTCCAAGTGGACTGGAGTCATAGATGAAGAAGCATTGAAACGTTTTAAACAAGATATAAATTAAATTGAAAGCTGCTTGAACATTCTCAGGCAGCTTTTATTTTAATTGTTGAACAAAATTATGAACGAGATCATTCACTTGTTTAGATCTTCTTGTCGGCAAACGATGTGAGGAGCGTTTGATAATTTCAATCTTAACTTGTTGTAGGGTTGATTTATAAAATTTACTATATGTGTTAATTGGATCTGCAAGACTTCCGTAAATAAGTAACGTTGGTTTTGTAAATGAAGAGATTTGTCTTTTACAGTTAAAGTTAAGGGATTGTAGGTAATACTTTGACCATACGTCACCATTTGATTTATACATATGTTCTTTTAGTTTTTGACGAAGTGACTTATTTTTAGTGTGACTAATAGCTAGGACCTGTGATAGCATCCTTTTATTATTCTTGGCTGTATAGATGCCGAGCTTATGTTCATTCACGAGAAAAAAGTTATCAACTACAGGAAATCCTCCGCACATGATGAGTGCTTTTACCATTGAAGGATGATCAATACACATTTGTTGTGCAACAGTACCTCCTGATGAATAGCCGAATATCGCCGCATTTGTTATTTCCAAGTGATTTAAAAGTTGGACAAGGTCCTCGCTAAAGCGTTTAATCGTTATTTCAGAACCACCCTTGTATGAGCTGTCCCCTTGTCCAATGAGATCTGGGATAATTAGACGATGGTGCTCTGAAAGAGATTTTTGTTCTTCAAACACAATTCTTCCCATACCTGGAGGATGGATCATAAGAATTGGTGTCCCAGTTCCTATATCTTCATAATAAATTTGTTCACTATTAATTGTAAGTGTAGGCATTTTCTCATCTCCTATTGTTAAATATGTTTCCATATATAAATGCATTTATTCCAGACTAAGATTCTAACAATATTTACTAGGAATATTAAAAATATTGTAAACGTTTTTAAAAAGTAGCCGATATACAAACCGATAGTATATAAAAGGGGGTACATCTATGAAAAGCTTAAAAGTAAAATTATTACTATCATTTAGTGTTGTATTAGCGATTTTCGCGCTTGTTACGGTGGCAACTGCTATTTTCGTAAATCAATACAACCAAAATGTTGAAGAGCTAGTAGAAAAGGATGTAGAAATATTAATTGCTGATGAGATATTAGCAGCAAATATTCAAGAGAGAATTGCGTTAGTTCGTGGTTATGTATTATTTGGTGATGATTCATATGTTGAACGCTTCAATGAAGTGACAAAAGAAAGTCATGATTATGAGAAGAAGTTACTAACACTTTCCACATCGTCAGAGGCGAAGAGATTAATTGAGGAAAGTAAACAATGGGAAACGTATATTGAAGATTACTTGTTTCCAATTGTAAATACAGGGGATCGAGCTCTGTCTGAGGGCATCCTTAAAGATAAAGTTACGCCAATGGGACGTAATATTGATGAAGGGTTTAAAGAGCTTGCTTTAAAAAGAGAAAGTGATATAAAGGATAAAGGAAAACAGTTATTATCTGAGGGTTCTAATTTAATCCTAATAAACATTATTATTGCTCTTATTGGTATCGTAGTGGGGATTTTTGTTGCTATGATGATGGCCATTAGAATAACGAAACCCATTAATATGGTGTCAGACCGTATGGCACTTTTAGCTGAAGGTGATTTAAGCCAAGAAGAGCTAAAAACAAAGTCAAAAGACGAGATTGGAAAGTTAGTTGCGAATGTGAACAAGTTAGTGAGAAACCTTCGTGTGTTAATTGGTGAAGTAAGTGATTCTACGATGCAAGTAACAGCTTCAAGTGAAGAATTGACTGCAAGTGCTGAGCAAAGTACCGAAGCGGCAGAACAAATTTCATCTTTAGCACAAACAGCAGCAGCCGGATCAGAAAAACAACAAATAAGTACGGAAGAAGTTCTTGCGGCCATGCAACAACTGTCAGCTGGCTTAGAACAGGTTGCGAAAAATGGACATGATATGAATTTGTTAACAGAAGATGCAAACAATGTGTCAGCAACAGGAGCAAGTGCTGTAAAACAAGTTGTTCAACAAATGAATAACATACAAACTTCTGTAAAAGAGACATCTGATATCATTACTAATTTAGGAGATTTATCAACAGAGATTAGTAATATTCTATCATTAATTACTTCCATTGCAGAACAAACAAACTTACTGGCATTAAACGCAGCGATAGAAGCAGCAAGAGCTGGTGAACAAGGTAAAGGCTTCGCTGTTGTTGCGGACGAAGTAAGAAAATTAGCAGAGGAGTCACGTTCATCTGCAGATCAAATCGCATCGATGATTTCAGAAATTCAATCTGAAACCAAAAAAGCGATTAAATCTATGCAAAGTGGACAAGAGAAAGTAAGTGAAGGAATTGGCTATACTAATAGCGTAACAGAAGCATTTACAGATATCCAAAGTACAAATGAGCAGGTGAACTCAAAGGTTACTGATGTTGCCTCTGCCATTCAAGAAATGACAAGTGTGAGTAGCAATGTATTAACTGCCATCACGGAAGTTTCTGAACTAGCAAAGGAAGGCGCAACCTTTAGCCAGAGCAGCTCTGCTGCAAACCAAGAGCAGCTGGCTACAATGGAAGAGATCGCAGCATCTGCACAATCACTATCAAAATTAGCAGAAGATTTACAAATACAAATCAACAAATTTAAACTGTAAGTTATAAGGGATATAGCGGAGACGTTATATCCTTTTTTTTAGGCTTTACAAATTAAATAAGATTACTTAAAATAATGGATATACTAATTTTTAACATTTAAGGAGGAATCAGGATCAGATGAATACACCTGTTGTTTTACAAATGGTTTTAGCTTGATACGGGATAAGTCTGCCCATTTTCAGCTAACCAATCGTAAGACAACTGGATTCATCTGACCTTTTCCTCCTTTTTATATTGATATTGAGATGCATTTTTGGGGTGTCAATTCATTTGAGGCAGGGTATCTTATTACTCTGCCTATTATTTCTAGTATAAATGGAATATTCAATAGAGCAGTGTTGAGTTTCAGCCCTAGCCTACCTAAGATCAAATTGTTGAAAAGATGAAGGGGAAATTACCCTTAATTACCTTTAGAACATATTCTTAGTTTGAGGTTAAGCGGAGCGGTTGCAATTTTTAAGTGGAAGAGGTCTATCATGAGTCCTCCTGTTTTTACGATTGGATTTATATATATCCATTAAAAGGAGAGACAAATTATGAGTATTGTAGAAGTTCAAAACGTAACACATTATTATGGTGATAAATTAGTTTTCAGAAATATAGACTTTCGTTTATTAAACAATGAGCGTGTTGGGTTAGTAGGACCAAACGGAGCGGGGAAGTCGACTCTCCTCCAATTGCTCACAGGTAAGGTTGTACCTGATGAAGGACGAATTAATTGGTTACCCAATATTCAAGTTGGATATTTAGAGCAACATATTGACTTGGTTGGAGGAATAACCATCCAAGAATATTTAAGGTCAGCGTTTCAACATTTATACAATGCAGAGAGTAAAATGCTTGAGCTATCAACTCAAATGGGGAATTGTACATCAGAAAAATTGGAGAAACTTTTGATACAGTTTTCAAGGTTACAAGAACTATTAGATGTGCATGACTTTTATTTAATTGATTCTAAAGTTGATGAAATCGCAGCTGGTTTAGGGATATTAGCACTTGGAATGGATAGTGATGTTAGCCAACTAAGTGGTGGACAGAGAACGAAGTTATTATTAGCAAAGCTCTTGCTCGAGGAACCAGCTGTGTTGCTTCTAGATGAGCCTACTAATTATCTAGACTTTGAACATATAGAATGGCTGAAGGATTATTTAAAGGGCTACCCGCATTCGTTTATATTGATTTCACATGATACTACATTTCTAAATGAAGTGATTAATGTTGTGTATCACTTAGAGCATAAGCAATTAACAAGGTATGTTGGTAATTATGTTAAATTTATCGAAGCGCATGAGTTTAGAAAGCAACAAATTTTCACCCAATATGATCGTCAACAGCAGGAAATTCAAAAACTTGAAACGTATATAGCGAAAAATAAAGTTCGGGCGTCAACGTCAAAGCAAGCGAAAGCAAGAGAAAAGAAGTTAATGAAAATAGACCGTATTGAAAAGCCAAATCCACTTCCGAAACCGAGGTTTGCATTTAACGTTTCAGAAAGACCAGCAAGCTTGATCGTAGAGGTTGAAGATTTAGTTGTTGGATTTGAACGTCCTTTATTGCCTGCAATGTCTTTTTCGTTAAAGCGAGGGGAAAAGATCGCGATTACTGGACATAATGGGATAGGAAAATCGACAACTTTGAAAACAATGATGGGAGAGCTTCAACCGTTAAGTGGAAAGATCACGTTTGGTCAGAATGTAAGGCCAGCATATTTTGCACAAGAGTGGAATACGACATCTGACCAAACGCCGATGAACTATATTTGGTCTCTTCATGAAAAGATGACACAGAAAGAAGTTCGACAATCATTAGCACGATGTGGATTAAGAACGGAACATATATTCCAACCGCTTCACACTTTGAGTGGTGGTGAGCAGACGAGAGTTCGAATATGTGAACTGATGCTAGAAAAAAGTAACTGGCTTATCCTTGATGAACCGACAAACCATTTAGATGTTCAAGCGAAGGAAGTATTATCAGCTGCATTGAAGTCATATGAAGGAACGATTATTGTCGTATCTCATGAGCCTGAGTTTTTTTCAGAATGGGTAGATCAAGTGTGGAATATGGAAAAATGGCGTTAAAACAGGACTCCTAGAAGGGGTCTTTTTTTACATCCTACTAATTTGTAAATTTCTCTTGAATGCTTAAGCTTTACAATCTATTTTTAATTCTATTAAACAACGAATTACTTTAGGAGAGTGAAACTCTTCAATAAGCTATAAAGGTAGGGACACCTATACAAAGCATATTTGATGAGATTATACATGAAGGGCATTTAATAAAATAGATATCCATTTAACCCTCATAAAACTCTTAGAATCTACTAATTGTATAGAGCATGTAGCAGTTAGGAGGTAAGGAGATGGAAGACTATTTGAAGAAATCATTGGACGATTGGAAGGAAGAGATTGCGGAGTATTTGTTCCAAATTAATGAGGAATATGAAAAAGTAAGACGAGAATTGCATATATACTCGTATAAATTTGGCATTACTAATCAAGTCATTCAATCTACAGCTAATGAAGATATTAATACAGTGATTAAACAAACCTACCATAAGCCATTCGAAGAGAGATATAACTCACTAAAAGAAGAAGCCAAAGACTTAGAAGAAAAACGAAGAGTATTCCAAATGTTTGTCGATAAAATTGACAAAGTAAGCACAAGAGATGAAGTCAAAACGATTAATTATTAATTACATAATTTACCATTTATTTCGACAAGTGCCAGTCACTTGTCGAATTTTCTTTATTTGAGGTAAATACTACTAACCATTAATATCGAAATCTTTCATTGATATCCGTTATAATAGAGATAACTAGTTTCGGAGAGGAGTTTCGATAGATGAAGTTATTTCATACGGCCGATTGGCATTTAGGGAAATTGGTACAAGGAGTGTATATGACTGAGGACCAGGAGTATATTCTTCGTCAATTTATAGAAGCGATAAAAATGGAAAAACCAGATGCTGTCATTATTGCGGGGGATTTATATGATCGTGCTGTTCCACCAACTGAGGCTGTTTTATTATTGAATGAAATTTTAGAGGAAATTGTCATTAAATTAAAAACACCTGTACTTGCGATTGCGGGTAATCATGATAGTCCTAGCCGTTTGAATTTCGGCAGCAAGATAATGAGATCTGTGGGTTTCCATATTGTTGGTGAATTTGCTTACCCATTTGAACCAGTTGTTCTGGGCGACGAGTTCGGGGAAGTTCATTTTCATTTAGTTCCTTATGCTGAGCCGGGCAAGGTAAGACACGTCCTTCTGGATGAATCAATTAAAACACATGATGATGCAATGAGAGTAATTGTAGAGAAAATTAATGAACAAAAAGACGATAATGCTAGACATGTATTAATTGGACATGCTTTCGTCACTCATAAGGGTGAGGAAAAAGAGAATACAAGTACATCTGAACGGCCTTTATCAATTGGTGGAGCAGAGCATGTGAGCGACCAACATCTAAAGAATTTTCACTATGTGGCACTTGGTCACCTCCATCAGGCACATCATACAGGAATTGAAACGATTCGTTATTCCGGTTCTCCTTTGAAATATTCATCATCTGAAGCAACACATAAAAAAGGTTATCTTGTTGTTGAGCTAGATGAAGAAGGTAATGCAACAGTTGAAAAACGTTTCTTAGAGCCGCGTCGCGATATGTATATCGTCGAAGGGTTTATGGATGAAATAGAAAAACAACAAGGTAATGAAGATTATGTTTTTGTGCGCCTCTTAGATGATGCACCAGTTTTAACACCGATGGAAAGAGTGCGTGCAGTATATCCGAATGCGATGCATGTTGAAAGAGTGGGAACACAAACAAAAATCGGTATAGACGGGGAAGAGTACGTACAAAAGGACCGGACAAAGATGGATGATATTTCATTATTCAAAGCGTTTTATAAAGAAGTAAAAGGGCTGGATGTTTCCGAACAAACAGAAGGTTTATTTAAAGATACACTTGAAAAATTGTTACAGTTAGAAGGTGAACGTAAATGAAACCTATTAAAATAACGATGACTGCGTTTGGTCCTTATAAAAACAGAGAAGTAGTAGATTTTACGGAACTGAACGGTCATAAGCTTTTTGTTATTTCAGGAAACACTGGAGCTGGGAAGACCACAATCTTTGATGCAATTTGTTTTGCATTATACGGAGATGCAAGCGGAGAAGACCGTAACGATACAAGAATGCTTCGTAGTGACTTTGCTGATGATGAAGTTCATACTTCAGTTGAATTTGAATTTGAGGTGAAAGGCAGAACTTATCGAGTATTACGCCAACTAGCTCATGTTAAGGCTGGTAACAAAGGAGCTACTGGTGATAAATATGAATTGTACGAAACAACAGAGGGAAAGGAAACACCGTTAGCAGATCGATTCATCGTTTCCCAAGTGAACAATAAAATTCAAGGTATCATCGGACTTACAAAGGAACAATTTAGTCAAATCGTCATGCTGCCACAAGGAGAGTTTCGGAAACTATTAACTTCAGAAACAGAAAATAAAGAAGAAATTCTTCGCCGAATCTTCAAAACACACTTTTATAAGACCGTTACGGAGCAATTAAATGAAAGACGTAAAATGGCTCAAAAGCATTACGAAGAGAGAGGACATGAGCGGAAAATTCATATTGAAACAATAAAGAATTCACTTCCGGAAAGGGAGGATTCTGAGCTTTTCACGGTATTCTCCCAAGAATTTTATAACACACATCAAGTGGTAACTGGATTAGAAGCCGAAATCGAGTATTATGATGTGGAAAGTAAAAAATATCAAATTGAATTAAACGATAAATCCAAAATTGTACAAACATTTACAAATGAATTACTTCAATCACAAACAATAAATGAACGCTTCGAACTGTTAGCTAATAGACGATTGTTTAAACAAAACCTTGATCAAAGAAGCGTTGAGATGAAGCACAAAGAGACTTCTTTAGGTCGTGCTGAGCAAGCTAGCCATCTTGAAATCTATGAGAAAAACGCATTAGAAATTAAACAAGAGCTTCAGAGTAAAACGATTCAATTGACAGAGGCAGAATCCTCTTTTAATGATAGTGTGAAATTACAGCAAGAAGCTGAATTGCAGTTTAAGCAAGAGGATGCTCTCATTTCAGTAAGAGAGATACTAGCACTCGAGATTCAACGTCTTCAAGAGTTTCAACCGACGGTCAGAGAGCTGGAAAATAAGAAGGAAAAGCTAGCTGAGTCTTATCGAAACCTTCAACTGTTAAAAAATAAAGCAACAACACTTGAAAATGAAGTGAAAGATAAGCAAGAAAAGAGGGTTCACCTTTCTTCTAGTATTAAGCCCTTAGAAGAGAAGGTACGCTTATTACCTGAACTGTTGGAGGAGATTAGCGTATTACGGGAGAAGGCTTCTGCTTTAAAGGATTTTCTTAAGTATGAAAAAGAGTTACTTGATGCACAAAATAAAGCAAGTATTGAAAAAGTAAGCTTTCAGAAACTTGAAAGTGAGTTAAACAAGCTTGAAGAAGGCTGGATACAAGGACAAGCTAGTAATCTTGCCAAGCACCTCCATGATGGAAGTCCATGTCCTGTATGCGGTAGTGAAGAGCATCCTCATAAAGCTATGGTGACGAATGAGGTCCCAAGTAAAGAGCAACTCGATAACAAGCGTGGAGAAGTAAGACTAGTAGAGCAACAGTTTTATGTAAGGGAAGCAGAAGTTAATTCGGCTAGACAAAGTGTCGAAAAATACAATGAGGCATTAAAATCTTATGGATTAAATGCTGAAGAAGCAAATCAACTATACGCTGAAATCTCAACGAATGGTATTGCTTTGAGTAAGACCATCGAAGAGTTGAAAAAGTCTCGAGATGAGCTTGCTCAATTGAAAGAACAATATAATAAGTTGGAAGATGAACTAACGATTCTTTCTACTAGCCACTTAGAGACAATCAATAAGCATAGTAACTTGAACAGCCACTATCAAACCGAGAGAGCAATGTATGATCAAAGTTTACAGTCAATTCCTGAAGAGTTAAGATCAATTACTATACTTGAAGCGAGTCTAATAGAAGCTATAGAAAAGAAACGTAAGCTAGAAGAAAAGTGGAAGCTAGTTCAATCTGTCTATCAATCAGCTAATGAGAAGTTAGCAACAGATAAAGCCAGATTAGCTAACGCGAAAGTAACTCTACAAGAAATTATAACTAAAAAAGAAAAAGTAGATCGAGAGTTTCATGATGCAATTGAAGCCTCTGGTTTCGGAACAGTTGAAGACTATCATTCTTCGAAAATGAATGTTTCTGCACGTGAAGCAGTAAAACTTGAACTAGATAAATACAAAACAGATGTAAATACAGTATCCGTTCAAATTAAGCAACTAGAAGAAGAATTAGCTGACAAAGAGATGAAAAACTTAGATGAGTTGAAAATTGCCTTAGCGCAAGCAGAACAGCAACTTGAAGAAATTCGAACTCATATGCAGAAGGCGCAAAATTTTTATGAAAAAGCAATGGAAGCAAAAAGTAAAATTCTTCAAGCAGAAGAAGACGTTAAAGAAGTTGAAGCAGAATTACAGGTGATAAAAGATTTATATGATGTTGTTCGTGGTGAAAACACGAAGAAGATTAGTTTTGAGCGCTTCTTGCAAATCGAATTTTTAGAACAGATCATATTCGCTGCGAATGAAAGATTAAAACGTCTATCAAACGGTCAATATGTATTAGTTAGAAGTGATCGATTAGAAAAGCGTGGTAGACAAAGTGGTCTTGGATTAGATGTACTCGATAACTACACAGGTCAGTTTAGAGATGTTAAATCGCTATCAGGTGGTGAGAAGTTTAATGCATCGCTATGTTTAGCTTTAG
Source organism: Bacillus suaedaesalsae (assembly GCF_016890225.1). Classification (GTDB taxonomy): domain Bacteria; phylum Bacillota; class Bacilli; order Bacillales; family SA4; genus Bacillus_BS; species Bacillus_BS suaedaesalsae. Next base: position 200,200 of record NZ_JAFELM010000043.1, read on the forward strand.
GAATGGCTGATGTGATTCAATCGTATGAGGGTGGAATTTCAATCGAAACGATGTTTATTGATGAAGGCTTCGGCTCTTTAGATGAAGAATCGTTAAATAAGGCCATTGATACACTAATCGATTTACAACAATCAGGAAGAATGATTGGAGTCATTTCTCACGTACAAGAATTAAAACAAGCTATTCCAGCTATTCTAGAGGTTAAGAAGACGAAAGAAGGATATAGCGAAACGAGATTTGTTGTTAGTTAAAAGACAGGGATATCCTGTCTTTTTTTGTGGACTGAGATAAAAAGATGGAAAATGATACATACTAAAAAGAAATGAAAGGAGTAATGGAATGGTTAAGCAATTATTATGGTTGAATTTCATTTTATCGTGGGTAAGTTTCTTTTTTATTCCCAAAAAGTCTGTAAAACAATATATACCAACGGCAATTCTAGCAGCATTATTAGTTACATATGTATATGAAATGTCTCATTACTTTAAATGGTGGAAAGTTAAAAAACCTATTATTCCATGGGTAACACCTACAGATATATCATATGTCTTAGGTCCATTCTTCATTGGTACTTTGTGGGTATTTCATCTAACTTTTAAGTCAGGATTTAAATTTTACCTAATAATAAATATGATTTTGGATGGTTTTTTTTCCTATGTATATTTACCATTCATAGAACGGCTAGGTGTTGTGAAACTAAAAAATATTAATAGAACAGGTATTTATCTTATGATGCTATTGATAGCGATTATAATTTATCCTTTTCAAATTTGGAAGGATCAGACTAGTAAAGAAGAATCGTCCACTGAATGAAAGGCATTATTCTTGTTTTGTTGAATCATAATGCGTATAATATAGATATCACAATTACATATCAAAGGGGAGTAGCTTTCACATTAAAGTCGTCATTACGGGATGATAATCCTCGGCTTTAATTGGCAACTTTAGTTGTTAGCGAGACCTTTGCCAATCATGGTAAAGGCTCCTCTTATGCATAAAACGCTTTTACCAGCTTTGGTAGAAGCGTTTTTCTCTTTCGATATGAAAAAAAGAAATGAGGGCTTACTATGTTAAAAAAACTATTAAAACAACTGATCAATAGTAAATTACACGGTCATCGTTATTCAAGTAGTCACTATAAGAAAAATCATTACAAAAAGCATCCTTCACATTACGGACATGGTTATTATAAGAAGAAAAACAAATCCAGCGGGTTTTTTAGTCGTTCATATAGTAGTTAATGGTACGGAACTTTATAGAATATCTACTAGAAAGACCACTTAAAAAGGGTGTAATTTTACAGTGCCGATATGAAATTATCGACTTTGTTGGAATGGGAAGTTATGGTATTGTGTACCTGGCACTGGATTTGGATACCAGTAAACTAGTGATCATAAAACAAAATAGAAGAAAAAGAGAAAAACTAAGTAAAGCGTTATTAAAAAAAGAAGCTCAGACATTACATGTGCTTCTTCATCCTCATATTCCCAAATGTATAGATTTTGTTGAAGAAGCATCTAAAAGTACATTAATCATGGAACATATGGAGGGTAAGAATTTTGAGGAGTTAGTTTTAGTTACGGGGAAAATCTATAATGAAAACGAAAGTTTAAGAATTCTTCAAAAAGTAGTCGAAGTTGTAGAATATATTCATTCTAAAAATATTGTCCACCGAGATCTTCGACTACCGAACATTTTATTTCATAATGATGAAGTATTTATTATAGATTTTGGGTTAGCTGTTTTTCAACATGAAACAGAGAATATAACGTCTACACTTGATGCTAGCTTTGAAAAGAGATTATACAGAGAGCCATTATTCGAAAGTGATTTTTATGCACTCGGACATTTCTTGTTGTTTTTATTGTATTCAGGCTATGAGCCTTCTTCTAGAAAAGAAAAAAGTTGGGAAGATGAGCTTGCGATTACAAATAATACTCGGAGTTTACTTAGAAAATTGTTGAAAATAGACAAACCCTATAAAAGTTGTCGTGCTTTGTTAGACGACTTGCAAGTGATATTGTCAAAAGCATGAGGTGATTGGGTTTCCTCATGCTCTTTGCATTGGATAGATTTAATTTAACAGACTGCTAGCACTATGATATCATAAAGATAGAGAGGGTGAGGGGTATGTCGAATGATCAACGAATTCAATTGAATGTTAGAATTACGAAGGAAACTTCAGCGAAGCTAGATGAAATCGTGGAGTACTATCAAGAAAATATGAAACTAGGCAGAATATATAAAGGCGACGTTCTCGCTGATATTATTGAAAAGTCTCATGAGATTATGAATAAGCAGAAAGCAATGAATAAGAAATTTTAATGAGCTTACACGATGAGCTCTTTTTTTGTGTGTTCTCAACAGTTTTAATGGTTGTTGATACATAAATTTCCAAAAAAAGAGAACCATAAAATGGATTAGCTTGTACGTAAAGGGGTTATGAAATGAATATGATGAACGGATTATACGAAAAAGCGAAAAATGAAACGATAGATAGAGTATATGAAGATATTACGCGATATCTCGAAAACCATGAACAATTACCAACATATGAACAATACTTAAGAGAACGTGGACAATTTATCGTTCACCTATGGTTAAATACGTGGGTAAACGTTGCCTCCAGCCAAACGCCAGTAAAGGATCGAAAGGCATTTTTAGTTGAAAAAGGGCTTGATGTTGAAGATGTCACTCGAAAACAGTTAAATGTATTGTTCAAAAATGAGATTCGAGAATATAGAACGTTTAATGTAATTAAATGGCTAGATGAGCAATTTTCCAATAACAAACAAGAATGGCAGAAAACATATGAAGAAGCAAGAGATCAATATATACAAAGGGAGCGAAGAAGAAAAGAAGTCGAACTGAGACAAAGTGTCATTCATAAACTTGAAAACGAAATTGAAAAATTACTGACTGAGTATTTTGATGAGTTATATGTTCACGTGAGGTACGAAATGGCCTTACATATTACAAAGGAAATGGAGCGCAGTGGCTACGAGCCAAGCTCTATAAATACAAATGTTGAATCCTACATAGAAGATTCCATTGAAGAACAATCATATATACCTTATTGGAAAAGAAAGACGTTGGATTGGGAAGAAATCGAAAATCAATATCAAATGATTATCTCAGATTATTTATTTAACTTGGGTCCAAAATGGTTTATGGAAAAACTAGGAACAAGTGCCACTCAGGATTATAAGAAAATAACACATCAAGAATTAACGCTTGATAAATTAAAAGCATTTATTATTGAACCGTTATATGACTTAAGCTATGAATTTCTAGATGAGCTAAAGTCAGAGTTTATTGAAGATTTAAGAAATGTTACAAAGGTACCGTTTACTTCTGAGCAACATTTAGAAATGTATTACAGAGATTTAGAGAATCAGGAATTAAGATATGCTGAAGAACAAGCAGAGTTGCAGCGTAGAAAAGAAGAACACGAAAGAATGATGGAGGATGTATTCGGAAAGGAATACAGTCCATCCGCGAGTCGCACCATGAAGTTTGTTCTGCATGTTGGAGAAACGAACACAGGGAAAACGTATCATGCCCTGCAAAGAATGAAAGAAGCGCAAAGTGGACTGTACTTAGCTCCTCTTCGTCTACTTGCTCTAGAAGTGTTTGATAAATTAAATAATGAAGATGTTCCCTGCTCATTAAAGACAGGAGAAGAAGAAAAAATCACTAATGGTGCCAGTCACTTGTCGAGTACTGTCGAAATGTTCTATGAGAAAGACTATTATGAAGTAATTGTCATTGATGAAGCGCAAATGATATCAGATAAGGATCGCGGTTATTCCTGGTACAAAGCGATTACAAAAGCGAATGCAACTGAAGTTCATATTATCGGCAGCTTAAATAGTAAGGAAATGCTCTTACAGCTTCTTGGTGAGGCGGAAATTGAATTATATGAGTATGTAAGGGAGATTCCTCTTGAAGTTGAAGCTAGAGAATTCTCTTTAAAGCAGACCAAAAAGGGAGATGCAATCGTTTGTTTTTCAAGAAGTCGCGTGCTTGAAACTGCTTCTTCTCTAAAAGATGACGGTTATAAAGTGAGCATGATATACGGTAGCATGCCACCTGAAACACGAAAAAAACAAATGAAAATGTTTGTAGATGGTGAAACAACCGTCATCGTAGCTACTGATGCTATAGGAATGGGTTTGAATTTACCAATACGAAGAATTGTCTTTTTAGAGAATGAAAAGTTCGATGGAACGAGAAGAAGAACGTTATCTTCTCAAGAAGTAAAACAAATAGCTGGACGTGCTGGAAGGAAAGGCATATATGATATTGGTAAAGTCGCGTTTTCTAAAGATATTAGCCATATGACTGAGTTACTTCAAGGGAAAGACGAGTCGCTTCATACTTTTGCGATTGCACCAACAAGTAATGTGTTGGAACGATACGAAAAATACTCGCGTAATCTAGGAGAATTTTTTGAACTATGGAAGGAATATAAAAATCCAGCAGGTACGAGGAAAGCTCCTTTAATTGAAGCAAGAGATTTATATGAAAGTATTAAACATACAGAAATTGCAGCAAGACTGTCATTAAAGGATCTTTATAGTTTTATCAATATGCCGTTTTCAGCTTCTGATCCAGCTCTCGCTGCACAATGGAAAAAGAACATGTATTCCATTATTGATAAATCTGACTTACCAGAGCCCGTCATCAAAACGGATAGTCTCGAAGAATTAGAACTTTCCTATAAAAGTGTTGGACTTCACTTGTTATTTTTATACCGATTAGAAAGAAGAACGGAAACGGTTTATTGGGAAAGAGTGAGAGAAGATCTCTCTAATAGTATTCATGAAATGCTGAAAACAGGTATTAAAATTCCAACTAAAACGTGTCGTACGTGTGGAGCTGAGTTACCAAAAAACTTTAGATTTATGAAATGTGAAGAATGCTTTAATAAACGACCAGCAACGAAACGTTCGTATTTTCATCGATAATTGAAAATGGAGGGTGAATAATATTTATAAATCTAGTCTCGTAAAAATGTTCATGATGCCTATTCTTGTAGTGGGATTAGTGTGTATAGGTCCTCACCACTATGGAATAGCAGAGAATATGCAAAACTCAGTAATACAACAGTTAGACTCAATCGTACAACAAAGTCCGATTCTAGATGGAGCGATAGCCGGAATAAGTATTCGAGATGCAAACAGTGGAACGCATCTATATAACCATAATGGGAACGTTAGACTACAACCTGCTTCTAACTTAAAACTCGTTACGGCAATGACTGCTTTATCTGTACTGGGAGTAGACTATACTTTCCAAACAGAAGTGTTAACAGACGGAGTTCTAAAAGATGGCTTGCTATTAGGAAATGTGTATTTAAGGGGAAAGGGTGACCCGACGTTACTATTGGAAGACTTGGAACAACTGTCAAAAAAACTACGAGAATCAGGGATTACGGCAATTAAAGGGGATGTTATAGCAGATGACACGTGGTTTGATGATGTGAGATATTCGATTGACTTACCTTGGAGTGATGAGGAAACATATTACGGTGGTCAAGTTTCAGCACTCAACCTTTCCCCGGACAGAGATTATGATGCTGGGACTGTCATTGTTGAAGTTCGGCCTAGTAAGATTGGACAGTCTCCAAGAGTCTCTACTTATCCAAATACAGACTACGTAAGAATCGTAAATAAAGCAAAAACTGTAGATGAAAAGGGAGTAAAGGATCTTACCATTACGAGAGAACATGGACAAAACTTGATTTTAATAGAAGGAACAATTCCAGTACATAGTACATTACAAAAAGATTGGGTCGCAACTTGGGACCCATCAGGATATACGGCTCAAGTATTTAAGGAAACGTTACATTCTTCAGGGATTAAGGTTTTAGGAAAAGTTAGATCAGGTATTACACCAGACAATGCAAAGGAAATTGCGATAGATACCTCTATACCATTAGCAGAAATTGTGATGACATTTATGAAGCAAAGTAATAATGGAATTGGTGAGGTACTCGTTAAAGAAGTTGGAAAGAAAGTTCATAATGAAGGAAGCTGGGATAGTGGGTTACAAGTGGTAAATATAGAGTTAAAGAGACTTGGTATAAATACCGACAATCTTATTATCCGCGATGGTTCTGGTATCTCACACGTTAACTCAATGAAGGCAAATGATTTTACATCCATTCTTTTTTCTTTACAGCGTGAGAAATGGTTCTCAACGTATTACGATTCGCTGCCGATTGCCGGCTCTGGTGAACGGATAATTGGAGGGACGTTGTTTCATCGTATGCACAACCTACCTGACGGAGTAGAAGTAAGAGCAAAAACAGGAACCCTTTCAACCGTTAGCACACTCTCAGGCTACATCACAACGAAAAGTGGGAAGAAGTTAATATTTTCGATCATGCTTAATCACTTATTGGATGAAGGTAAAGGTAAGGAACTTGAAGATGAAATTGTTCATATAATTGCCAATCAATGACAAAGAATAAAAAGTGTAGTCAACAGGGAAATCTACGTGTATGAAAAAAATACTATTATTCCTAAGTGCTGTAATGTTTCTGTTTTTTCCTATGAATATTCATGCAGAAGAAATGGTGACGGTACGACTTTTTCAAAACATTGAAGAAACTTCTGAGTTAGACATAATGTTAAAAGGAGGGTACTTCTCATTAAATCCATTTTTTCAATTTGAGGACGGTGTAAACTACTCTTTATCTGTGAAAAAAGGTAAACTAGTCATCAAAGGAAATGGACAAAAGCAAGTGGTCGAGGGTTCTGTATATATCGTTCCAGAAAAGTACGATGTAGATCATCAAATTTTAATTAATAATCATCCTTATTTAGGAGCTATGGAATTCGCAGTAGAAAATAATCAATTTATTAGGCCCATTAATCAATTACCGTTGGAAGATTATTTAAAAGGTGTTGTACCATTAGAGGTATATCCTAGCTGGCCGATTGAAACGTTAAAGGCACAAGCCTTAGCTGCCAGAACTTATGCAGTTGCTCATATCAACGATAAAATGGACGATACAATTCGGTTCCAAGTGTATGGTGGATACGATTGGAAGGCATCGACAACGAAAGCAGTAAATGAAACAAAGGGAGAAGTTATTACCCATAAAGACAAGCTAATTAACGCTTTCTATTCTGCTAGCAATGGTGGGGTAACAGAAAGTAATGCAAATGTATGGGGAGGAAATCCAGAGCCTTATTTCCCAATCAAAGAAGACCCATATGATCCCACTCATCCATGGGAATACTCTTTACATCAAGAACAAATTTCACTTGATAATGTTGATTGGACTGATTCAAAATGTTGGGATGAAACAGAAGAAGTTGACCAAAAAATTACTAACACGATGAAGAAAAAGTTGCAAAAAAACGGATACCCAGGTGATATAAAGATTGTTTCAATTCCTACGTTTGAGCTTTCAAAAGACCAATATGATTCCAAACGTTCGAGAAAAGGGTCGATTACAATACAATTTCTGCATAGATTGTACGATGGGACTGTTATGCTAGAAGAGTATGAATTAAAGGATGTAGAAATCAATCGGATCAGGCCACTTATTGGTGGGGATCTATTTAAGAGTTATCTCATTGATTCATTAGATTTTCAAAACAAAACCTATACGATGCAAGGCAGAGGTTATGGTCACGGTGTTGGAATGAGTCAATGGGGAGCAAGTATTATGGGCCAAAAAGGAAAATCTTATCAAGAGATCATTCAGCATTACTTTCCAGGAACGACAATTTCAAAATATTAATAAAAGGAGTAGAAATACTCCTTTTCATTTTGATTACTATTAAATTTTCCAATAAACGTAAAAGGAAATAGGCTATAAGAATAGAATGTATAGGTAAGATTATTTATTTATAAAGGGGGAAAATCAATTGTCACTATTTAATAAAGTACTAGCAAGCATTGGAATTGGTGGAGCGAAGGTTGATACAAAGTTACATAAAGGAACATATTCAGCTGGTGAAGCTGTTCAAGGTGTAGTTGAAATAACAGGTGGAAACACAGAACAACCAATTGATGAAATTTACCTATCAGTCATGACAACGTATATTAAAGAAGTGGATGATAATAAATTCACACAAACAGGCACAGTTGGCAAATTTCGTGTACTAGATAAGTTAACGATTGGACCAAATGAGAAGAAAGAAATTCCATTTTCATTTGATTTACCGTATGATACGCCATTAACGGCAGGTAGAACGAGAGTGTGGATTCATACTGGACTTGATATAAAAAATGCGGTTGATCCAACTGACAAAGACTTTATTACTGTAACACCATCTCCACTTGCTCATACAGTGTTACAGTCTGTACAAGAGCTTGGGTTCAGAATTCGTGAGGCAGAATGTATTGCGGCTCCAAGATATTTAAGAGGAACTCTTCCGTTTATTCAAGAATTTGAGTTTGTTCCAACAAGTGGATCTTTCCGTGGGAAGTTGGATGAATTAGAAGTAACATTCTTGTCAGCTTCAGAAACTAGAATAGATGTACTACTACAAGTTGACCGTCGTGCGCGTGGTTTAGGCAGCCTACTATCCGAAGCGTTAAATATGGATGAAAGTCATATTAGACTATCATTTTCAGCAAGTGAAATGTCTACGATCAAACATAAACTACAAGAAGTGATTAATCGTTATTCATAGAACTATTAAGAACACGGTATTTCCAACAAAAGAAAATACCGTGTTTTTTCTATGCCGAAAAACAGACAGGAAAAGAGGAAATGTTAACTTTCTATTGAATAATAATGAAAAAATGATACCTAGGTGTGATAACATGTTTTTTCTACAAATGGCAGGATTCCCTGGAACAGGAAAATCTACACTTGCGAAACAAATTGGATTATTAACGAATGCCATCGTACTTGATCATGATGTTGTGAAGACTGCAATACTTGAAGATCGTGATGAACATATGGATTCAAACAAAGCGGGTAAAATGGCGTATAAGGTGGAATGGGCTCTTACCGATTACCATTTATCACAGGGGAAAAGTGTCGTACTGGATAGTCCATGTTTTTATACAGAAGGATTAGTACGAGGAATGCAGCTTGCAAAGAAGTATTCTGTCAAATACAAATATATTGAATGTTATTTGGATGATTTTCATGAGGTGAATAGAAGATTACAGAACAGAGATCGATTACTTAGCCAAATTGAAAAAGTAGAATCAAAGGATTACTTTCAGAAGGCGCTAGTTAATAGTAAGAAACCAGAGAATGGCATGTTCTTGGTCATAGATACCTCAAGCCCATTAATTTCATACATCCAAAAAGCTATAACTTACCTAAAAGAATAGGATAAGAAGGAATCTGTTTGGTTAATTAAACATTTTGAAGAGGGGATTTATCTCATTATATATTTTTTTTGACTTACGGCTCTGTTAAAGTAGAATGTTGATTTTTGAATCTTTGATTGCAGTGGAAGGCGGCGACTCCTGCGGGATATCCGGCGTGTCCAAGTGAGACAACCCGCGGAATGCGCCAGACCTTCACTGAAATCAACAATTAAGTTTAACAGAGCGTTACTTATAAAATTAGAAAGATCGTTCCAATAGTAATAAATATACCACCAATAATCGTATACATTGTTGCTTTCTCTTTTAAAATGAAATAACTAAGAATCATTGTAATGACAACACTAAATTTATCAATCGGTGTCACGACACTTACTTTACCTATGGAGATTGCAGCAAAGTAACATAGCCAAGAAAAGCCTGTTGCTGCCCCAGATAAAATAAGAAATAGATAAGATTTCTTAGAAATCTTTTTAGCCTCACTCACTGTTTTTTGAAAAAATACAACTCCCCACGAAAAGATGAGAATGACAATTGTACGAATAAACGTAGCCACATTAGAATCTACTTCTTCAATCCCAATTTTCGCTAAGATGTTTGTCAAGGATGCAAAAACAGCACCTAAAACTGCTAGAAATATATATGAGCTGGAGATAGTAGTTTTTTTCTTCTTGATTTTTTCGTCTTTCTTTTTACCAATTAATACAAATGTTCCAATTGAAATGAATAAGCCACCAATAATGATAAATGTTGTAGCAGGCTCTTGAAGGATGATAAAGGATAATAAAATAGTCAGCACAACACTTGCTTTATCAATCGGAACAACTTTTGAAACATCCCCGATTTGGATGGCTCTAAAAAAGAAGAGCCAAGATAACCCTGTCGTAAAACCAGATAAGATTAAAAAAAACAAAGAATACCCTTCAACTTTAAAAATGGATTGCACTTCACCGGTAATCAAAACCATGAAAAATGCCATGATTAGCACAACGATTGTACGAATCGCAGTTGCAAGATTAGAATTAATATCTTCAATTCCGATTTTGGCAAGTATCGCCGTAAATGAAGCGAATAATGCTGCAAGTAGCGCTAAAATAATACTCATATAATCAGCTCATTTTTTTTAAGTTAATTAACGTAACAATACAATTTCACTGGAAAGAGTTAGTTCAGGAAAATAATGGTTGCAATACGGCGTAAATAGTGTAAAATTACACTAAAAGAGTAGCGGAGGTTATTTGATGAAAAAGTTTTTTGGATATTCGTTATTGATTATCATTTTTACCATTTCAGTCTGGTTGTATGTAAGTTTTAACGGAACTCCTTGGCATCGAATTGTGAGTGCATCAAAAATGGAGGAATATATTGAGAATAAGTATGACATTGAAGTCGTAAAAGAGAAGTCAGGTTATAATTTTAAGATGGGAACATATGTAACCGAATTTACGCTTAAAGAAGACCCGACAATTAAAGTGCATGTAGAAGAAGGTCAAAATAAAAACAGTCCATACGTTGACTATTATGCGGAAGCATTATGGACACAACAACTTAAAAGTGAGTTTTCTCCACTACTAGAAAAGCAATTCAAAGATGAAACGATTTTGTTTGAACCAATCTATGGTATTGGATCGGAATATTATAGTGTTGGAAATATCCCTCACTATAGTCAGGTGGAACATCCCTTTACGATTATGATAAAGTTTGAAAGAGAGTTTACAGAACAGGAGAAAGAGAAAGTTAGCATAAAAATATATGAGATTATTAAGGAAATTCAAAACAGAGAGTTAACGAATGTTGAATTATTTATTTCATACGAAAGTGATAGTGGAAAAACTTTTACAACCATTATCATCCCTCCAGATAATATATCTTCTATTAAATCAGAGAAGGATATATATCCATTCATTCATACTCATTAAAGGCGGTCATTACAATGAATAAAGAGCAATTTATTCGATTAATATCACAGAAGATTAGATTAATTCGAACAGAAGCGGGACATACACAAGAGGCTATGGCCGAAATATTAGGGATCTCTAAGAAGACGTTAGTTCAAATTGAAAAAGATAGAATATTGGCAGGATGGTCAACAGCGGTAGTGGTGTGTGCACTATTCCGTGAAAGTGAAATTTTACATTACTCACTGGGAGGAGACCCGCTTGAGATGCTGGATGTTTATGTTCATGATGGGTTACATAAACCGAAACCTAAAACGCTCGGGGGTAAGGTTTGGTGGAAAGAAGTTGAGAAAAATGGAGTGTATCGTCTTCAACAAAACATGATCTCCCAGCATTATCGAATACTAGATTGCGAAAATCAAAGATGGTTAAGTTCAAATGATCTAGAAGAAGCAAGAATGTATTTTGAGCAATTAACGAAGGAGTGATCTTTAAAAGTATGGAGAAAATCATTAGTCTGATTTTCTCCATACTTTTTTATGAATTGAATAATTCGGATACAATTTCAAATGAACGTAGTCGTGCTTTGTGATCATAAATTTGAGTATTAATGATGATCTCATCAGCATCTGTTTCATCTAAGAAGCTTTGAAGTCGCATCTTTACTGTTTCACGATTTCCGATAATGGATGCTCCTAGTTGTTGCTGCAAAGTTGCTTTCTCTTGCTCACTCCATAATTCGTCCATATTATCGACTGGAGGTTGTAATTGTCCTGGATTATTACGGACTAGGTTTAAAAATTGTTGATACATGGATGTAGCTAATCTTTGTGCTTCTTCTTCTGTATCCGCAGCTATCACATTAACTCCAACCATTACGTATGGTCTTTGAAGTTCATCAGAAGGGGTAAAGTTGCTTCTATATAAGTTTAAGGCAGGTAGTGTATTGGCAGGTGAGAAATGGCTTGCAAACGAAAATGGTAACCCTAATTGTCCGGCAAGCTGCGCACTAAAACCGCTTGAACCTAATAGCCAAATTGGAATTGATAACCCTTCACCAGGAACGGCGTGAACCAGTAGTTTTTCTGAGCTTAAAGAAGGGTTAAAATAAGAACGAAGCTCTGATAACTGTTCTGGGAAGTCATCGCCTGTTTTTCTTGGATCTCTACGTAATGCGATCATCGTGCGATAATCTGTGCCGGGTGCACGGCCTAAGCCAAGGTCTATTCGTCCAGGAAACAGTGATTCTAGCGTTCCGAATTGTTCTGCAATAACAAGGGAAGCGTGGTTTGGAAGCATGACACCGCCAGATCCTACGCGTATTTTGGAGGTGTTTGCAGCAACTTGTCCAATGACGACAGCAGTTGCAGAACTAGCGATACCTGGCATATTATGATGCTCTGCAAGCCAGTAACGGTTATACCCCCATTTTTCAGCATGCTGAGCAAGATCTATTGTGTTTAGTAATGATTCCCTCGCTGTACTTCCTATGACAATTGGAGAAAGGTCTAACACAGAAATAGCAATATCATTTAGTGTTTTATGAGACATTTTCTTCACTTCTTTCTTTATGTATTCATATCCAATCGATATAGTATAAAATAGTAACATTTATATAGTAACAAGTTCATGTCATATTTTATAATATTTTGCTTGAAATATTCGTTTCTACATTATTTAGAAGGGGTGAATATATTGAATAATCCATGAGTAGTAAAGCAAGAAATCGTATACGATTTCAATGATCCTAGGTGGATCAAAAATATTAATGAAGGTCATACTCCACGAAGAGGAGTTGTCCTAACGTTCGATGACGGTCCTGGAAAGTATACAAAAGATATTCTAGATATCTTGCAGGAGAAACAAGTGAAAGCGGTTTTCTTCTGGCAATCACGCCTTGTTTATCCAAAAAGACCGTGGAAAAGGCTATTAGAAGAAGGGCACATTCTCGGTTCACATGCACATAACCATAGCAATTTAACACGGTTAACGAAAGAGGAACAATTTCACCATATAAACAGTAGCAAATCAATATTAGAAAAATTAACTGGAATTGAAGTAAAATACTTTCGACCACCGTTTGGTCGTTATAATGAAGAAACGATGAATATAATAGAAAAATTAAAAATGACCCCTGTCATGTGGGACATTTCCACTTATGATTGGGAGTTGAAATCAGAACCACAGAGGATAACATCCAATATTGTTGATCATGTAGAAGAAGGCTCTATCATCCTTTTACATGAGGTTGAGCAGACTGTGAAGGCTTTACCTTCTATTATAAAAGGGATACTCGAAAAGGGGCTATCGTTTGAGTTATTGGAAGACTAACATGAGTTAGTCTTTTTTTACTTTATTTCCAAAAAATCAATCTCGATTTTATTGTTTCGAACAATCATAATCAATTTTGTACTATATTTTACTTTTGCGACACAAAAGAATTCCTTACACTCGAATCTTGTTACCGAACAGTCAACTTCAAACAAGTTAGGAGTGTTAATAGAAAAAAATATTTTCAAAAAATGCGACATAAAGATTTTTATTAAGTCGAAATTTGTAGTGAAAAATTTATTAAAAAGGGGACAAGGTTTACATGAAAAAACAATTAGTAAGCAGCATGGTAGCATCAGCACTTATTTTCTCTTATGGAGCAGGCGCAGCATTTGCAAATGGAGACACATCTACTTCTGACGAAACACTAGAGGTTATTGAACTAACTGAAGGTGGTACTTCTACTGAGCCTTCTGAAGAAACAACAACAGAAAGTACTGAAGAAGGAACAGATACAACAACTGAAGAAAGTACTGAAGAAGTGTCAGAAGAAACAACAACAGATGAATCTACGGAAGAAGTTGTAGAAGAAGATACTGAAGTACAAGAAGAAGCACCATCATTAGTACCTGGAGATTTCTTTTATTTCGTAAAATCATTCATGGAGCAAATTCGTCTTGCTGTAACTGTAGATGACTACAAAGAAGCACAACTTTTAGCTGAATTTGCGGCAGAGCGTATTGCAGAAGCAAACGCATTAATTGCTGAAGGTAAAACGGAAGAAGCAACTGAGTTATTACAAAAAGCGATTGAAACTCAAACAGCAGCAACTGAAGAGTTAGAGAATGTTGAAGGAACTGAAGAAACGACAACAGAAGAAGGAACAGAAGAAGCAACTGAAGAAACTGAAGTTGTAGAAGAAGGAACAGAAGAGGAAGTAGTTGCAATAGACGAGCCTACAACAGAAGAAGAAGTAACTGTTGAAGTTAAGCTTGGTCAAAATATTGATGCACTATTAGCAGCATTAAGTCATGTTGAAAACCCAAGAGCACAGCAAGCACTTATGAAAAACATTCAAAAATCATTTGCTAAGTTAGATAAAAAGATTGCAAAGCTTGAAAAGAAATACGGAACTGAAGAAGAAGCAACTGAAGAAACAACAACTGAAGAAACTACTACAGAAGAAACGGTAGCAACTGAAGAAGTTACAGAAAATGAAACAACAGAAGAAGTAACAGAAGTTGAAGAAGAAACAGTTGTAGCAGTAACTGCTCCTGCTAAATCTGAAGAGAAGAAGCAACAAGCTAAAGCAAAGGCAGAAGAGAAGAAGCAACAAGGTAAGGCTAAAGCTGAAGAGAAAAAACAAAAAGGTCAAGAAAAGAAGCAACAAGGTCAAGCTAAAGCTGAAGAAAAGAAGAATAATAAAGGTAACGGAAATGGAAACAACTAATTCCCTTGCTTAAAAGAGGTAGACGGTCTTTGACTGTCTACCTCTTTCTTTGTTTACGATACACATGAATGGCATAAAATAAAACAAATATGCCATACATAGAGGGAGTAACAGCTGTGACTGATACACGAAAATTAGGATTTTGGATATTAACAGCACTTGTTGTAGGAAATATGGTAGGTTCGGGGATCTTTATGTTACCAAGGACGTTATCTGAGGTGGCAAGTCCTGCAGGTGTTCTGCTTGCATGGACTTTAACTGGCTTTGGTGTGTTAATGGTAGCATTAGTGTTTGGTAACTTAGCTATTAGAAAACCAAACCTAACAGGAGGGCCACAGATTTATGCGAAAGAATTATTTTCAGAAGGCTCGACCGCATCAACTTTATCTGGCTTTATGGCTTCATGGGGATATTGGATCGGAAATTTAGCTGGCAATATTGCGATCATTACTACTTTTGCAAGCTATTTATCAACCTTCTTTCCGATTTTAACGGATGAAACTGTACTATATACTAGTGGAACCTTCTCACTTAGACTCGGTAATTTAAGTACTTTTGTAGTTTGTACACTATTACTTTGGGCAACCCACTTTATTATTTTGCAAGGAATTGAAGGGGCTGGAAAAATAAACTTTGTTGCGACTGCAGCAAAAGTATTAGGTTTTGTATTGTTTATTGTTGCTGGATTATTTGCTTTTCAAAAAGCTTATATCATACCCTTCATTTCAACAAAAGAGGTTACAAATGGACAAACATTGGGCTTGCTTGGACAAATAAATAGTGCCGCACTTACAACACTTTGGGCGTTTGTCGGTGTCGAATCTGCAATGGTGTTTGCATCACGTGCGAAAAAGCAATTGGATGTCAAACGTGCAACCATCTTGGGCTTATTAATTGCATTAGGTATTTATATTGGAATAAGTATTCTAGTAATGGGAATGCTTCCACAAGATGTTTTAGTTCAATCAGAAAAGCCATTAATAGATGCTATAGAAACGGTGTTAGGATCGATAGGTGGCAAAATTCTTGCGGCGATTGGTTTAATTAGTCTAATAGGGTCAACAATTGGATGGATTATGTTAAGCGCTGAAATACCGTATCAAGCAGCGAAACAAGGGTTATTCCTACCCATTTTTTTAAAAGAAAATCAAAAAGGATTACCGACTTTTTCATTAGTTGTAACGAATATACTAGGCCAATTCTTTATCTTTTCAACTATTTCGAACTCCATTTCAGCAGCGTTTGATTTCATTATTTATATTGCGACGTTATCCTATTTAGTTCCTTACTTTATTGCCTCCGTATTCCAGCTTAAACTTGTTTGGACAAAGGAGACGTATTCAAATGGAGAGTGGAGGATGGCAGATGGGATTATTGCCATTCTTGCAACGATTTACTCTTTATGGGTCATCATAGCAGGTACGTCTGATCTTAAAACCTTTCTATTTGGTGTATTATTGTTGGCTAGTGGAATTATCTTTTATGGGAAGATACGGACCCAACATAAGCAGCAAGTATAAAAAGGTTGATGCATGTAAACCTTTTAGCCAAAAAGGATATTTTTAAATGAAAACGAATATATAAGGGAGGAAAGATTTCTTAGGCTAAAGGAGATTGGAATGACAGATAAACAACGAATTGAACAACTAGAGTTAAGGGTGATTGACCTACAACGCGAAGCAAGAGAATTAAAAACGTTAATAGAGGAGTTAAAGTATGAGAAAGAGGTGGAAAAACCTGCGGCACCTAAACCTGTTTCACAGCAAGTAAAAAAACCTCCTCTTGCACCGAAAGAAGCGAAGCCCATTGACTGGGAAAAACAAATCGGGCAAGTTTGGTTGCCGAGAATTTTTATTTTCGTCCTGTTGCTTGGGGTGATTTGGGCGTTTAAGGCAGCGTCAGATTACGGACTTCTTAATAATTTTGTTAAGATTGGCATAGGGTTTTTTGCAGCAATTCTTTTGGTTTGGCTTGGAAATAAACAAATTAAGGAGAGCCGGATTGCCTTAGGGCAAGTTCTTCTTGGCGGTAGTGTGGTACTCTTATTGATCGTTACGTTTTCGATGCATGTTATATACGCGATGGTTCCGGTACTAGTAGCATTGCTTATTAACATTGCCTGGATTGGGCTTGGTATTTATTTTTCGCATCGTCATGAATCTGAACCACTTGCCATTGTAACCGCTGTTGGAGGCTATTTAATTCCCTTTTTACTTGAAAGTACAAACCCGAATATTTTAGGTTTTATTGCTTTTGAAACAATTTTTTATATTTCCCTTTTACTGTTTGCGATAAAGAAACGATACATCATTCTATATCACGTTGCATTTGGACTCCTTCACGTGACATTACTAGCTGGAAGTTTACTAATAAGACCAAGTGATATTGAAGTTTTCAGTATAGCCATCTTAATTCAACACATCATTCTGCTGGTCACATTCAGTATGGATCGAATGAACCGGATAGAGCAGCAAATGGGAACGTTGTTTACGAGTTTTATCCTTACGGTGCTGTGGATCGAGGTTTCGTTAAATGATTTTCAATATGAATTCACCTTACTAGGTTTGTTTGTAGTCTATTCATTATTGTCTCTATATTTCTGGAAGAAAAGTGGACCAAGATTATCTTTAACTTTACCTGTTTCTACCTTGTCTTTTCTTTTCTTTCTCGCAAGTCGATTTAATCTTGAGGATTTAGTTGGGATTTTTCTAATACAAGCAGTGCTGGCAATTTATGTTGGAATTAAAGCTACCTCGAAAGTGCAGCAGCTACTAGGGGCATTTATATTCATAATTGCTGCGTTAATGACGATCGGGGACAGGTTTTATTATATCTTCTCGATTGAATACTTAAATTGGTTAATCTTATTAGGTACCTTTATTGGTTTACGACTGTTGCTATTTAAAACAGTGTTTGTAAAGGAACAAAAGCAATTCACGCAGATCATGGATATCCTATTTACTTTATTATTATTAGTTTTCACTTCATTAACGGTAAGTGTAATTACGGAGAACTTATGGTTATCACTTAATATTCAATATATGACCGTTTCCATTGTATGGGCACTGTATGCAATTTCTTGTATTGTCCTTGGGGCCAAACGAAACAACAAAGTACTACGTATTTTTGGTATCGGTCTATTATTTGTGACATTAGGAAAACTTTTGTTGATTGATTTAGCATATGTCTCAATCTTTATAAGAGCAATACTGTTCATTATTCTTGGCCTATGTGGACTTGCGGTATCTAGAATTTTCTATAAGGATCATCGTGAAGAGAGCTAGCATTCGCTAGCTCTTTTTTTTGTGTGTAAAACAAATTAGATTTATAAAATTAGTAATTATTAGCAATCATGAAAAACGTATTATTTTGAGTCAATCTCTGTCGATATACATTATAGGACTAAAAGTCAGGGGGTGATTCTCATGTTTACGTTGCCTAATTCAAGTGAAATTGTTATACTCCATGGAAAATATTCGGTTTCAATTGTCATTCTATCGATTGTTATTGCCATTGTTGCTTCGTATACAGCGTTGGTGATGAACGAAAAAATGAAGCAGAATGGCTTTTTTCATCAGCACTTTTGGCTTACACTTGCTTCATTTGCGATGGGGTTTGGTATTTGGTCAATGCACTTTATTGGGATGAGTGCATTTATGCTTCCACTTAAGATGGATTATGATGTTCAATTGACAATATTGTCTGTCATTCCTGCAATACTTGCTTCCTTCCTCGCTTTTTATATATCAAATCGGACAAACAAGTCCATTTGGTCCTATGTGATAGCTGGAGTTATAATGGGAGTTGGCATTTCGGCGATGCATTATACAGGTATGCTGGCTATGAAGATGGATGTCGAGTTTGTGTATGATCCTCTACTATTTTTCGTATCAGTAGTGATTGCAATCGTTGTTTCCTTTGTTGCATTGTTCATTTTTTCGAGAAATTTGAACTTTTTGACGAACATATTTGTAAGAAGTTTAACGGCTATAATAATGGGATTGGCAATTTCCAGCATGCATTATACGGGGATGAAAGCTGTCATTTTCTATGTAGAAGAGTTAAATAGACCATTTGCTGCACTACACTTACACCAAATGGATATTACGATGCTAGTTGTTGGTGTGACGGTGGGTATTTCGATTTTACTCGGTATTACGGGTCTTTCAGGTGTGTTGGATAGATACGTAGAATATCGTTTAAATTATTTTGACGCTTTAACGAAATTACCAAATCGAAGACAGTTTGAAAAATCGATTAAAAATTCAAATGTTCCTAGTATGTTAGCAATCTTACATTTACACAATCTTGAACGATTAAATAGTGGATATGGCTACGAAATGGGCGATGAAATCATTCGAACTGTAGCTGACTTACTTATAAAGTTAAAGCCTGTTTCAGCTGAGTTTTATCGAATTGAAGGAAATCGGTTTGCATTGTTGACTCGTGATCAAAATGACTTCCTTGAGATGAAAACTACAATGGAGCGAATTTTGTCGATTTTAATGAAACCTTTAGTTGTCAACGATCACAAAGTAGTGTTAGAAACGGTATCGGCAATTGATCATTCAACTGCTGAAAAGGAAATTAATCAGCTTTTTCTGAATACAATGTCGGTCTTACACCATCCATCAATATCGTATAATAATGAAATTGTTGAATTTGACCCTGCGATTCATACGTATTCATTTGAACGTAACTTGCTTGATGATATAGACAGGGCAATGAAAGATAAAGAGTTATACCTTGTATATCAACCGAAAATAAACTCTAATACACGAGAAATTATGGGTGTAGAAGCTCTCCTTCGTTGGAGTCATCCTGTTCATGGTCCGTTATCACCTGGACTATTCATACCGATTTTAGAGGAAAGTGGGAGGATGTTTGACGTAACAGACTGGGTCATTAATGAAGTCGGTTTACAAATCGCTTCATCTATTGAACAGGGACAACCTGTTTGGCAAGTCGCGATCAATATTCCTGGTCCTTATATTACATCTGAACGATTACTACGAGTATTAAAAGAAAGTATTCAAAAGCATAAAATTCCGGCAAAATATCTCGAGCTGGAGATGACAGAAACAAGTCTCGTAAGCAATATTGATAATGCAATTCGATCTGTTAAAGAAATTAAGGAGTTTGGTTTTTCTGTTGCTTTAGATGACTTTGGTACAGGTGTGTCCTCACTTTCCTATTTAAAAAGATTGCCTATTACTACATTGAAAATTGATAAATCCTTTGTTGATGATGTGCCTGGATCAAACAAAGATTCAGCGATTATTAAGGCAATTATTTCACTTTGTCAATCATTAAATCTGCATGTCGTGATCGAAGGGGTAGAAGTTGAGGATCAAATCGAATTTTTGAGTTCTATGCCAGAAGTGTTAACTATACAAGGGTATTATTTCGCTAAGCCTTTACAGTATAAAGAACTATTAGAGTGGGCAGAAACCTTTACAGGTAAAAGATCCTCATCAAAGTCATTTAAAAAATTCTAGAAGCTAAAAACTCCATGTCAATGGAGTTTTTGTTTTTTAGTCATTTATATCTAATAGGCATAAACCACTTATAACTTTTGGGTTACATTGCACTAGTACATAGTAAGTAAATTGCAGTTTCGGTGTAATAATAGATGGATTTGTTTCATTTTTTAAAATATTATGATTATTAATAAAGTGAATGGATGTTCATTCAGTGTTTGTGAAAGATTAGATTGCTTGGGATGGAGGTAGTTGTATGAATGTGTTTAACCTAGTAGCTGTTGAATTTTCGAAGTTGGCTGCTAATAAGGCAATTCTCTTTTCCGTAATTGGTGCCCTTCTCGTTCCTGTGGTTTATGGAATGATTCTACTTAATGCAAAATGGGGGCCATATGACAATTTATCTAACTTACCTGTTGCAGTTGTCAACAACGATCATGGTGCCCTTAAGGATGGAGAGCCATTGAATGTCGGAAGTGAACTTGTAGCATCATTAAGAGAGAAAAATTCTTTAGGATTTGAATTTGTAAATTCTACAGAGGCAATGAGAGGTTTGGAAGAGAACAAATATTATTTAGCTATTGTCATCCCAGAAGATTTTTCTCAAAGAGCCGTCACGGTCTTAGATGCTGATCCTACAAAGCTAGAGTTGGAGTATATTCAAAATGAGGGTCTGAACTTTTTAGCTTCGAAAGTAACGGAATCGGCAATGGTTCAAATCAGAGAGTCGTTAGCCAATTCAATAACAGAAACCTATGTAGCAACAATGTTTTCAAGTCTTGAAGAAGTAGCAGAAGGATTTGAAAAAGCAGCAGATGGATCCAAGCAACTTGCTGAGGGAACGACACAACTCCATGATGGCACAAATGAACTGAATGCATCTGTAACAGCGAAAATGGGTGACATCTCGAAGCTAGCAGATGGAACAAAACAATTAAAAGAAGGAACGGGAGTGTTATTAAATAGCTTACAAGGAAAATCAGGTGACATCTCCAAATTAGCAAATGGTTCACAAGAACTGCATGCTGGTACACTCCAAATACTAGCAGGTTTAGAAAAGGCAGAACCTGGTAGTAAGAAGATACGAGACGGTTTGTATGATCGATTAATACCAGGAAGTGCAGCTGTTGCAGATGGTGCAACGGCAATACAACGAGGATCTGCTCAATTGGCAGCTGGAGCACAAGAACTTGTTAACGGATTAGAAGAATATAAAAAGGCAAATCCAACAGTACTGGTTGGTCCGTATTACAAACAAATTCAAGATGGAGCTAATAAAATTTTAGCAGGATTAAACACTTTGTCTTCAAAATCTATCGGTTTGGCAGATGGAGCACATAAAGTCTCAAACGGATTAGCGGATAGTGTTGGTCCAGGGGTAGTGGCTTTAAATGATGGATTAAATCAGCTTGTTGTAGGTCAAAGGCAAATTGTAAATGGTGCGAAACAAGTTGCAGATGGCAATGCCCAAGTAAATAAAGGGTGGGCAGATTTGACACAAGGAGTGACTCAACTTGATTCAGGAGCAGCACAAATTTATTCCGGAAACCAAGCTGTAAATGAAGGATGGAAAACTTTGGCGGCTGGAACTAGTCAATTAAATGAAGGTGCTGGAAAGGTAAATGATGGTAGCCAGCAATTAGCATCAGGACTAAAAGAAGGAGAAGAAAAAACAAGTGAATTAAACTTAGAAAAAGAAAATGCTCAAATGTTTTCTTCTCCTGTAGAACTAGTAGCTGATAAAAAAAATGGCTATCAATTCTACAGAGATTCAACTGCACCATATATATTAACACTTAGTCTAATGGTTGGAATCTTAATCATGTCATTATTCATTAACTTCCAAAAGCCACAATTTGTATCTAGCTTTAGTTGGTTTGCTGCTAAATATGTAAAGCTTGCGTCGCTAGCGATATTACAAGCTATAATCGTCACAAATGTTGTATATTTTGGACTGGATTTAAAGGTTACGAATCCGTTAATGTTCTTCTTCTTTGCAATCTTTGTAAGCGTTACCTTTGCGGCAATCGTTTTATTCCTCGCAACGTTCGGTAACATCGGAAGATTTATTGCTGTAGCATTTATCGTTCTGCAGCTGTCTATCACAGGTGCAAACCTGCCGATTGAAATGCTGCCAGAATTTTATCAAAACGTAAGTAATTTCTTACCATTTACGTATGCAATTGCTGGTTTCAAATCTGTAATAAGTCTAGATCATCCTACAGCTGCATTTCATAATATTGGATTCTTAGCTAGTTACTTAGTTGTTTTTGCTGGTTTAGCATATATGGTGTTCTTTATAAAAGGGAGACTCAACTCTAGAAATTACAATCAAGAGCTCGCGGTATAATCTAAAAAAAAACAGTGGTTCATTGAATCACTGTTTTTTGTGTGAGAAAAGCACGAAAACCGAAGTAAATATTTACTAAATATTAGTAAAATTTTCCTTGATTTGTTTAAAAGTTTTAAATATTATGAAAATAGATTACTAGTGTAATGAATGGGTGTTCATTCATTATTCTGTAATCAAAATTAAATAGATGGGGGGTTTTTAAATGAATGTGTTTCAATTAATTGCTTCAGAGTTTTCGAAGCTTGCTGCAAACAAGGCAATATTATTTTCTGTGATTGGTGCATTACTAGTGCCTGTGATTTTTGGAGGTATTATGCTCAGTCCAGATTGGGGTCCTTATGATAATCTTTCTAACCTGCCAGTTGCAGTAGTGAACGATGACAAAGGAGCAACCTCGAACGGAGAGCCAATGAATGTGGGGGACAAATTAGTAGAGTCGTTGAAGGAAAAGAAATCCTTAGGCTTTGAGTTTGTAAGTTCAGACGAAGCGATGGAAGGACTGGAAGATAATGAATATTATTTAGTCATTGTCATTCCAGAGGATTTTTCTGAACGGGCAACAACAGTGCTAAGTTCTGAACCAACAAAACTTGAACTAAAGTACATTCAAAACGAAGGCTTAAACTTCTTAGCCTCTAAAGTAACGGAGTCGGCTACAACGCAAATTAGAGAAGAACTTGCAAATACAATCACTGCAACTTATGTGGCTACCATGTTTACAAGCCTAGAAGATGTAGCTGACGGGTTTAAAGAGGCATCAGATGGTTCCACGCAACTTGCTGAAGGAACTTCCCAGCTTCTTCAAGGGACGAATGAGCTGAATACATCCGTTACCTCCAAGTTAGTTGACATCTCAAAACTTGCAAGCGGTTCCAAAGATTTGAAAGCGGGTACAGGACAACTACTTAGTAGCTTAAGAGGGAAATCAGGAGATATTACGAAACTATCAAATGGTGCCCAGGAATTACATGCAGGTACCGTAAGATTGAAAAATGGTACTGCTGAGGTTATGGGTGGCTTGAAACAAGCCGAAGCAGGTAGTGCGACACTTCGTACGGCCTTTGATACTAAACTAAAACCTGGTAGTAAGGGAGTTGCGGATGGTGCTCTTGGTATACAGGGTGGAGTAAACCAACTAAAAACAGGTGCTGAAAAGCTTGTTGCTGGATTAGAAGCTTATAAGGCTGCAAATCCAACGGTTCTAGTTGGACCATATTACGGAGATATTCAAAATGGTGCGGATGAAATCCTTGCAGGTTTGACTTACCTATCTACTAAATCTGGTGAACTAGCAGTAGGAGCAAAATCTGTTTCTGATGGTTTAGCAGGAGATGCTAATACAGGTGTGGTTAAGATTAATGAAGGATTAAAAGCACTTGTAGCTGGTCAATCACAAATTGTCACCGGAGCATCTGAGTTAGAAGCTGGAGCTAAACAAGTAGCAGCAGGAAATGCAACTGTGAGAAATGGTTGGACCGAATTAACAAAAGGTGCATCAGCATTAAATTCAGGTGCTACACAGATTTATGATGGAAACAAATCGGTTGATGAAGGTTGGAAGACGTTAGCTGAAGGTACTATGAAGTTAAACGAGGGTGCTGCTAAGGTTGATGAAGGAACAAAACAATTGGCTACAGGTTTAAAAGAAGGATCTGAGAAAACAGGTGGACTTAATTTAGCGGAAGAGAATGCAGCTATGTTTGCTTCTCCTGTACAGTTAGTGGGAAGTAAAGTGAACAGTTATGAGTTTTACCGTGACTCAACTGCTCCATATGTCGTAACACTTGGTTTAATGGTTGGGATTTTGATTATGTCCTTGTTTATCAATTTCACAAAGCCACAAAATGTATCAAGTGTAAGTTGGTTTGTTGCGAAGTTTGTGAAGCTTGCATCATTGTCAGTAGTGCAGGCGTTAATTCTTTCCTTTGTTGTATTATTTGGATTTAACCTACTTCCTAATAGTGAAAGCTTAATGGTAGAAAGTTCAGGAGGATTTATTCTATTTGCTATTTTTGTAAGCGTTGTCTTTTCGGCGATTGTCTTATTCTTAGCGTCATTAGGTAACTTTGGTAGATGGGTTGCCATTGCATTTATTGTGATGCAGTTGTCGATTACAGGTGCAAACTTACCAATAGAGATGTTACCTGAAGAATATAGAGCAGGAAGCATCTTCCTACCTTTTACGTATACAATTGAAGGTTTTAAATCTGTTATATCCTTAAACGGTAATATGATAAACGTGGGTGTATTATCATTATTCTTTTTGTTATTTGCACTACTCGCTTTAATAGTGTTCCTCATTCGTGGACGTGGAATAAGTATAAATAAAGATCAACAAAATGAGCTTTCATTCTAAATGTTAGACAAACAAGAGAACTCTAAATATACGAGTTCTCTTGTTTTTTTATGGGGGTAATTTCCTTTAAAAGAAATTTAAAGAAATAGTAAAAAAGTAACTTGAATTTAATATTTCTGTAAAATAACTGAAAATTCCCACGTTTTATTCCATAATTTTCTACAAATTGTGACAATGAGACTAGTAAAAAACTTGTCGAAAATAAGCAGTCTGATGGATTCTTCTTTTTATCATGTGGTTTTAATATAGACGTAAGAGATCAGACGGAATTAAAAACGCTGAGTCTCGATAAAGGCAAAGCTGGTGAAAGCCAGTGACGCAAAGCTACAGGGGCTAAGGTGTGTAAATCACACTAAGCCAGCCAGTTACCGAAAGATTTGGGCGTTTTTTGTGCTATTTAAAACCCCACCTTTCGGTAAAGGCGGGGTTTTTTCTTTATCACTAGGAGGTGAACGAAGAGTGAAGTTGATCAACCAGAGGAATAAAGAAGAACTAGCTACTCAGGTAGGTAAAGCATATTCCTTCCTAACGAGACTAAAAGGGCTTATATTCTCGAAGGATTTACCAGATGGTTGTAGCCTTCATCTTAAACCCTGTCAGTCGGTTCATACGTATTTCATGAACTATCCAATTGATGTTGTGTTCGTCAATAAACATCTTGAGATAGTTGGAATCGTAGAATCGATGTCACCGAGAAAAGTCAGTAAAGTATATCGTTCTGCATCATCCGTGTTCGAATTTCCAGCAGGGACTGTCAGTAGAACAAACACTAACATTGGAGATATGTTAGAAATCAACGAGTCGTAGGAAAAGAGGGGGAGCAATGAAAAAGTTGAAAGCATTGTTATCAGAAGAACAAGGTCAAGGGATGACAGAGTACGGATTAGTATTAGGAATCATTGCAGTAGCAGTAGTAGGTTTCTTAGTAACACTTCGTGGTGAGATTACAGGAATGTTCCAAGATGCAGTTACAACGGTACAAACAAGAGCAACTGGTGACGGATCAGGAAACTAATGACTCACACAATTTAATTACAAAAAATAATCGAGAAAAAGGAGAATGTTAACATGATGAACAAATTAAAGGGTTTAGTTAAAGAAGAGCAAGGACAAGGGATGACAGAATACGGACTAGTATTAGGTATTATCGCAGTAGCAGTAGTAGGTTTCTTAGTAACACTACGTGGTGAAATTACAGCAATGTTCCAAGATGCAGTAACTTCTGTACAAAACCGTCAAACTGGAGATGGATCTGCACAATAATTAATAAACAAAAAATATACAATTAAAAGGAGAATGATCATGATGAACAAATTAAAAGGTCTAGTTAAAGAAGAACAAGGTCAAGGGATGACAGAATACGGTTTAGTATTAGGTATTATCGCAGTAGCAGTAGTGGGCTTCTTAGTAACATTACGTGGTGAAATTACAGCAATGTTCCAAGATGCAGTAACATCAGTTCAAGGGCGTCAAACAGGTGACGGTTCAGGGAACTAATAGATTTTTAATCTCTTTTTAACAGAATGGAAGAAATTGAACTTATTCTACGTTTATTATCTAAATCAGTTATTCATCAGCTGTTAGAAAGTACTTTCTATGAAAATTGAAATTATTACAGCCCCATACGTTCGATTACGTGGGGCTGTTTTTGACTAATCATGAAAATTCAACTTTTCATGAAGATTACTATATTTTGCGTGAGAAAGGTGGGATAAACATGCTATTCAATTTACTCCTCCTGTTCGTATTAAGCATTTGTTTAATAACAGATTTAAAATCTAGAAAAATATATAACATCGTGATTTTCCCGTCATTACTACTCACTTTTCTTCTCCATTTTATTTCAGACGGGTTTGCTGGTTTAGGTTTTTCATTCTTGGGGTTTATCGTAGGTTTCTCCATTTTACTTATTCCTTACTTTTTAGGTGGAATGGGAGCAGGAGATGTGAAGCTATTAGCGTTAATTGGTGCGATGAAGGGGATGCAATTTGTCATCGTAACCTCGATTTACATGGCACTTTTAGGTGGTCTTATCGGATTACTCGTACTACTGTTTAGAAAAGGAGCACTTCAGCGCGTGAGATCAATCATATACAGTTTGTCTGGCATCAGATCGGGTGTTCGAATCCCGCTCTATTTGGATAAAGAAGGATTAAAGACTACTTATCCCTATGGTGTTGCAATTGCAGGTGGCGCAGCATTAAGTCTCTTCTATAAAGGATGGGGAATTTTATGATAAAAGAAGAGCGCGGACAATCATTGGTTGAAATGGCACTATTGTTGCCAGTGCTATTACTAATACTAGTTGGAATAATTGATTTTGGTAGGTTGCTATATTCCTATTCTCACTTGCATATGGCCACCCAGGAGACGGTACGGTTAGGTGGTTTAGGAAAATCGGACAGTGAAATTACACAATTTGCAAAAGAGTATATTCACCTTAGTGAACCAGGTACTTTAACAGTATCGATTTCACCTAATGAGAGTAACCGAGAATCTGGTGATTATGTGACTGTTAGCCTACAATATCCAATCGAGCTACTTACACCACTTTTATCGGAAGTCATCCCAAATCCTATTCAACTAAAAACGGATTCTACGATACGAGTGGAGTGAGTGATGAAATGAAGACATTCAAACAGATACTTAATAGAGAAAATGGTAATGCAATTATATTAGTAACCATTTCATTAATGGTGTTATTAACGATGGCTGGACTAGTTATTGATGGTGGGAAATTGTATGTGACGAAAAGTCATCTACAAAAGGCTGCGAATGCATCTGTATTATCAGGTGCACAAAAGCTATTAGTAGATGAACAGTTTGTAAATAACGTAGTGAATGACGTATTAGACTTTCACGAAGAAAAAGAGAGTTTACAAGAAGTTATGATTGAGGACAACAGACTTGTCAGGGTTTCATTAAATAAAGAGATGCCATTATCGTTTTCAACATTATTTGGTTTAGAATCAAGCCCCGTATTTGCAAAAGCAGCAGCTGAAATTGGAACGATGGGAAAAGCTTCTGGGGCAGTTCCAATCGGTATTGATGAGAGGTTTGAACTTGAATTTTATAAGGAATATCAACTTAAAACAGATTCGATTGGCAATGATACTGGATGGTTTGGGATCTTATCATTAGGTGGCTCAGGTGCTGACACGTATTATGAGAATTTTATGAATGGATATGATGAAGAGATCAAAGTTGGAGACGTACTTTCAACTGAAACAGGAAACGTAGCGGGTAAGACAAGATCTGCAATCGAAGCGAGAATTGATCAATGTCCATATACCTTTGAGGATGCAGTGGATAAAAAGTGTTCAAGAATTATCCTTATTCCTGTTTATCGTCCAGTAAATGTAACTTCAAATCAAATTAAAGAAGTACAGGTGGTTGGATTTGCATACTTCTATTTAACAAGACCAGCAACAAGTAAAGATACATCTGTACATGGAATGTTTATCAAAACAACTGGCCCAGGGACAATCGATCCGAATGCTTTAAATAGAGGGGCATATAGCATAAGACTAACAGAGTAGGTGAACATATGAAATCAAAATTTATCCTTATATTAGCCATAACAATGGGTGTTATTACGACATTTTTATTCTTTAATTATATGAAACAATTTGACTCGGAAATTGCAATAAGTGAAAGTATGATAGAGGTTGTTGTTGCGAAAGAAAAGATTCCAGCAAACACAAAATTAAATGCAAGTTTACTTGAGATAAAATCAGTGCCCGAAAAAGGATTACATCCACAAACAATTCTAGATATGTCTAAACTAGAGGGCTTGTATGTAACGTCACCGATTGAAGCAGGAGAATCGATATTAGAACATCGCGTTCAGTCATCTTTAGAGGAAAGTTTATACGTTTCTCGTAAAGTAATGGATGGGCACCGTGCAGTGTCAATCGGAGTTGACTTCGTTCAATCAGTATCCACACTTATTGAACCAGAAGATTATGTAGATGTAGTATTTAGTGAAGTCATTAGTACGAATCCCAATGTTATAAAATCAGAGCAAATTTTGAGCAATGTGCGTGTGCTTGCTGTTGGAACAAAAATGGTACCTAAATCAGACGAAAGCGAAGAGTATGTGGAATATAACTCCGTAACGCTAGAATTAAAACCTACTGATGCAGTGACAGTTATTAATGCTTCAGAACGTGGGAATATTCAATTTACACTTAACAGTAAGATTGTAGAAAAATAGAACTAGTAACGTTTGTAACCCTTGGTTGAAGAGGGAAAGTGGGGGTGAAGTAAGAGTGAGTGAAGAAAAACAGCAAAAACGAGGAGAATTTATCGCGATTTGCAGTGCAAAAGGTGGTGTCGGCAGAACACTGCTATCAGTTAACCTTGCCGTTGCACTTTGTAAGAAAAATATCAGAATCAGTATACTCGATGGCGATTTTCAGTTTGGTGATGTTAGTCTAGCTATGGATTTACAGTCTACCTTTACGATTAAAGATGTGATTCAAGAGATGAATAATTTAGATGAATACACACTTGCAAGTTACCTGAGTCATCATGAAAGTGGGGTAAAGGTGCTATCTGCTCCAGATAAACCAGAATTTGCAGACCTCATTACAGAGGAAGCATTAGACAAGATTATTCCATTATTATTAACGCAAAATGAGTATACGATTGCAGATACAGGAGTGGGTCTGACAGATAAGACCCTCCTCCTATTAGAGAAAGCAGACCAAATCTTGCTAGTGACAAATTTAGAGATGGCAACATTAAAAAATACGAAATCGATGTTAGAAACGTTAGATAAGCTTGATATGCGAGATAAAGTACGTTTAGTGATTAACCGGGCGACAATGGAAAGTGTGATTCAAGCTGTGGATGTTCCAGATATACTTGGTGCAGAAGATCCGATCTATATTCCTAATGACTTTCAGATTGCTTCACAATCGTTGAATATTGGAATTCCGTTCGTTGTAAATCAAGGGAAGTCAGAACTTGCAAAATCGATCTACAAAATGGCCGAGCAAATTTCATCTAGAAGAGAAATTACCATTATTAAAACGAAAGCACCATCTTTACTTTCAAAGATGTTTAATAAAAGGCGATTAAAGGAGGAGACAGAATGAGTCTATTAAAGAAGCTTGAAGAAAAAAATAAGAATCTTGTGGACTCTCCTGAATCAGGTGTGAATGAAGATGAAGCGGGAGAAACGCCCAAAAAAGATCTGATCTCATCTTTCCGCGAATCAAGAAGAAACGAAAATGTGCTCACTCAACCTCAAAAACAAAAACAACAACCTGTGAACAAGCATCAAGAACTGAAAAGTATTCTTCATAAACAAATTCTTTCAGAAATGAAGGATGACAACGTTGAAGAAATTATCCCAAAGCTCGATGCGATGGCAATTGAGATTATGAAAGAAGATGAATCCTTCCGAGGGAAGATTGATCGGAAAAAGGTAGTGGACGAACTTATTAATGATTTAACAGGGTTTGGTCCAATCAATCCGTTATTAATGGATGATGTAGTAACAGAAGTCATGGTAAATGGTCCGAACCAGGTGTATGTAGAAAGAAAAGGGAAAATTGAATTAACGGGCATTAGCTTTCGTGATAACGAGCATGTCATGAACGTTATCGAAAAAATTGTATCTCCAATTGGGCGTAGAATTGATGAAAGTTCACCGATGGTTGATGCACGCCTGCCCGATGGGTCTCGTGTAAATGCAATTATTCCGCCACTTGCGTTAAACGGTCCGACAATTACTATTCGGAAATTCTCTAAAGACCCCTATACAATAGAAGATTTAATTAAGTTCGGAACGGTAACGCGTGAAATGGCCATTTTTCTAGAAGCGTGTGTAAAAGCGAATTTAAATATTTTCGTAAGTGGTGGTACAGGTTCAGGGAAAACAACGACTCTAAATGTGTTATCCAACTTCATTCCAACAGATCAACGTATTGTGACGATTGAAGATGCCGCCGAACTACAGCTTGGACAGGATCACGTCATTTCGCTTGAGTCAAGACCTCCGAACATTGAGGGTAAGGGTGCCATATTAATTCGAGACTTAGTTCGTAACTCCTTACGTATGAGACCTGACAGAATTGTAATTGGTGAGGTTCGTGGTGGAGAAGCGCTTGATATGTTACAAGCGATGAATACAGGTCATGATGGTTCACTCGCTACAGGTCACTCTAACAGTCCACGTGATATGATTGCCAGACTTGAAACGATGGTGTTACTAGCAGGAGTTGATTTACCAGTACGTGCCATTCGTGAACAAATCGCAGGGGCAGTCGATCTTATCATCCAACAATCCCGTTTAAAGGATGGGACGAGAAGGATTGTGAACATTACCGAAGTACAAGGGTTAGAAGGGGATGTTATCGTCCTTCAAGATATTTTCTCATATCACCAAGATGGTGTTGATACGAATGGGAAAATTATCGGGAAGCTTTCTCCTACAGGGGTTCGTCCTAAGTTTTATGAACAGCTTGAAGCATCTGGTATTCATATCCCGGCAAGTGTATTCATTGAAGAAGAGGAGTGGAATTAATGATGTGGTTACTTCTCGTCCTTATAATGTTTTCTTCCTTCTTAATTTTCACAGCCATTTTTCAGCTCATTTTCTTATCTAATAGCAGGTTAGAAAAACGAATGAAGCATTATTTGTCGGTACAAGAAAAGAAGATGTTAGATCGAAATAAATTTAACTTAATCGTTCAGCTTCAGCTTACAAAACAAAAAATAAGAAACCAAGTATTAACGAAGGATAAAAACAATCGCTTGGAAGTGTTGATTAGTAGAGCCGGTTTACAGCTAAAACCAGAAGAGTATGTACTTTTTCAATGGATTTTAACCGCATTAATTGGAGGAGTAGCCTTCTTAATTGTAGGAAACGTATTATTCGGGTTTTTAGGAGCTTTAATTGGCTTCCTTTTGCCGAAGTGGTTTTTAGGAAAAAAGCAAAAAGAACGATTACATGCTTTTAATGAAAGTTTACCTGATATGATTACAACGATCATTGGTTCTCTTCGTGCAGGATTTAGTTTTCCGCAAGCGTTAAAAACAGTAGTGGAAGAAGCACATAGTCCGATAAAAGAAGAAATGGATATTGTGTTACGTGAAATGCAATATGGCAGTAGCATTGAAGATGCGCTTCAAGGACTAAAAGAACGAATGCCTTCTGAAGATTTAGACTTAATGATTCAAGCAATCTTAATACAACGTCAAGTTGGTGGGAATTTAGCAACCGTACTAGATAAAATCGTAGAAACGATTCGTGATCGTACGAAGATTCAAAGACAAATTGTTACACTAACAGCACAAGGTAGATTATCTGGAATTGTAATTGGTTTACTCCCTGTAATATTAGGGTTTGTTTTGTATTTAATTGAGCCTGAGTATATTGGTACACTCTTTAGCAATGTCATCGGTATCATTATGTTATCGGCAGGCGTGATTTCAAGTACAATCGGATTTGTCTTTATACGAAAATTGACGACAATCGAGGTGTAAACGATGTTATTTTTCACCTTCTTTTTAACTATTACGTTTTTCATGTATTTTATATTTATTTTTCAAAAAGAAAGAAGAGACCTTGTTAAAAGAAGATTATCTATATTTACAGATCAGCCTGATGAAAAACCTGAGATAGATATAGAAGCGACAGAGAAAAAAGACGGGATCATAAAGAGAACTATTCACCATATTTGGAAGGAATTCAAACGTAGCTTCAAACAAAAGTTACCAGGTGAAAAGGAAGCGAAGATAGAAGTAAAGTTACTTCAAGCAGGAAATCCTTTTGGGATGAATCCGGTTGAATTTCGGTTACTGCAAATTTCTTTATTCCTATTACTACCGATATTATTTATCGGATACGGAATGCTACTACAGTTACATTTTGGCGGTATCCTATTGCTTCTTATTTTGTCATTTGCAACAGCTTCGTTTCTTCCGCATTTTTATTTAAAGCAAAAAATGAAAAAACGTTATAAAGCAGCGGTGCGTGAGCTTCCAGATGTATTAGATCTGTTAACGGTAAGCTTAGAGGCGGGACTTGGTTTTGATTCTGCATTAAGTAAACTTGTCTCAAAAAAGCAAGGTGTGTTAGCAGATGAGTTTCATCGTTGTTTAGAGGAAATCAGGCTTGGAAAAACAAGAAGAGAAGCGTTATCGGGCGTACGTGATCGTCTAGAAGTAGATGAAATTAAAATCTTAATTAGTAGTATTATTCAAGCAGAAAAGCTAGGGATTGGAATGGTTCAGGTTCTTCGGATTCAATCTGCCGAAGTTCGCGACCAGCGAAAACAACGAGCTGAAGAAGAAGCAATGAAAGCTCCAATTAAGATGCTTTTTCCACTCGTATTATTCATCTTCCCAAGTATTTTTATCGTATTATTAGGACCTGCCATTTTACAATTTATTGATACGTTTAAACAGTGATTCGTTTGTAGTCACTGTTTTTTCTATTTTCTAACGGTCTCCTGTATTTCAATTGAACATCATGAATCTTGGATGAATAGGCTAATGCAGGGAGGTGGCCGTAATGTTACGTTCATCAAGGCAATATTTTTACACTGTAAGAGCTGGTGATACTGTTTCAGGAATGTCAAGCCGGTTTGGAGTACCGATTCAGGCGATAATAGCAGCAAACAATTTGGTTTTGCCGTACACGCTTTATATTGGGCAGCAGCTTGCTATACCACTTGGGTACAACCGATATCGTGTTATAGCAGGTGACTCTATCTATAAAATTGGTGAGAAATTTGGCGTACCAATCTCAGCAATAATAGAAGCAAATCAATTAGTTCCACCTTTTATGATTTATCCAGAACAAGTATTACTCATTCCGCCAGGAGTACCTTATTACGTTGTACAACGAGGAGATAGTCTTTACGGGATTGCGAATCGTTTTAATGTTAAAACAAATGGTGTGCCAAATTATGAACTGATTAGGAGTGTCAATCAGTTGAATTCGTACACGATTTTCCCAGGGATGAGGCTTGTCATACCGTTTGCCGTGACAGGAGAACAAGGGATACTTGCTTATATTTCAGATCGAAATGGTAGCTTTGACCTTTGGCTTTATGAACTTCAAACGGGTACTCATACTAAAATGACAACTGGACTTGCTGCGAGTTTCTCTATTCCTTTTTGGTCTCCTAATAATGATAAAATAGCATTCGTTGGAAAGAATCAAATTTTATATGTTATAGACGTTAGGCAAAATACTGTGGCAACCATTGATCAATTAAACGTAAACGGTGTCCACTTCATTGGTTGGTCAAGTGATAGTCAAAAGCTTGCCTATAGTAAACAAAATACACTCGTTTTATATACGCTATCTTCACATACTGTTAAAACCGTACAGATTAATGGTGTTACGGATGTAATGTGGTTTCCAAATGGAACAGAAATATTGTTTCAGGGTACTGCTGAAAATGGTTTAAGTCAATTGTACAAAATGAATGTAGAAACGATGCAACGTACGAAACTGACTAACAATGATGATAATCCAAAAAACAATGTACGTCTTTCACCAGATGGAAGTTATGCGTTGTATACGACACCTGGAGCAAGTATTTCGTTAATTCGAACAGTAAATCTCCTTTCGGGTGAAATCGACCAAGTAAAAGGTGGGACATTAGCGAAAAACTATTACCCATCTTGGTCTCCAAATTCTGAGAACATCTCGTACAGTGCTACTGCCTTTTCTAGTGGATATTATTCAGAAGTACGCACAGTTAATAGAAACGGTAGGAATGATCGCACTGTAGCGATTTCTACTTGTTTTGCTACACCAATCACTTGGTCTCCAGATAGTGGGGAACTTATTTATCTTTCAGGCTGTACGGAAGAACAATTCGCAAAAGACGCTTGGTTTGTAAATCTACTTCATCCAGTGCCGATTCATCTGTTTGGTGGTTTCAATGTTGTGTCTATTAGTTGGTCTAACAATAATCGTACAGGAAACTCACTATTCCGTAGTGAAGAATATCGTGTCCAATTTTTATTTCCGAGTCATTGGAGAAAGCAAAACGAAGAACGGTATGAAGGAATCGATGGTTTCTTTCAAGTGTCAGCCATTGCAGGTAGTAGCAATATTGAAGATATATGCCAAAATGAGGCTCATCATAGTCTAAATCCCTATGGAACTCAGCCTCAAATACGTAAGACAACAATTGAGGGAGAAGAAGCGTGCTTTATCTTCCCTTCAGATGACCAGCTACCGGAAATGAAAAATCAAGCAGCTCTAATTGTTAGATATCCTGAACCAATTACCATTCAAGGAGAGGTGTATCAATACTTTATTTTATGGAGTGATCAAAATCATATTGAAGATATTGCCTTTAGCCTTTCGTTTATATAATTTACGTATTGACTAGTCATGTTTGGTTAAAATACTAGCAGTGTTTTGAATACAAATCTGGAGGAGCAAATATGTCAGAATTAGAGCCAGTAGAATATGTAACAGGTACAGCCATTAGGGATTACGACATTATTGAAGTTAAACCGTCAGAAAATGGGTATCGTGTAACTCTAGATGTAAATTTAGATAGTGGTTACGCTTTAACTCGAACTGAATTAGAAATTTCACATGAAGATCTAGATGGTTATGAAACAAAAGATGTTGAAGAAGGTATTAAATATGCATTAGGTTTTTTTAACTAAGTCACCCTCAATTGGGTGGCTTTTATTTATCATTAAAGGTTTTTCTAAAACAGACGATAGAAATAGAAAATAAGCACATCTAAGGGGGAACTATGAAAATTAAGGTGAAATTGTTGTTACTTGTTGCGCTATTACTCGTTACTGTTGTCATCACAGGAATATTATCAAATTTACAATTAAATCAAACAAAAAACACGTATACAGAGATGCAAGAGGATGATGAGGTACAGTTACTGTTGAAGTCTATTCAGTATCGATTTACCGGAATATCAAATGATGAACGTGCGTTTTTATTAACAGGAGATATGTCATTAGCTGAAGGAATTGAAGAGAAAATAGATAATATACAAGAATACTTCTTACAGCTTGATAAGATGAAAAATTTAGATACAACAGATAAGAAAAACATAAAAGCAATTGAAGAAAACTTAGCTGTTTATTTTGAGAAGAGTAAGTCGATGGTTAGTCAATATAATAGTGGTAATCTTGATCTAGCTACAGAAACTCATATAAAAGAACAAAGAAAAATCCGAAAAGAATTAGTAGATCCAAGTATAGAAAATTTTATTGGAAAATTAAATCAAGAAATTGAAGAAGACAAAACAAACTTAGCTGAGTCACAAAAAATGCAAGCAATCATTTTCTACTCTCTAATCTTAGTTCTAATCGTAGTTGGCTTAGTGTTTGCAATTTTAATTATTCGTTCAATTGTAAAACCGATGTATGTAATGACTAAATCATTAGAAGAGATTGCGAATGGTGAAGGTGATTTGACACGTGAATTAGTCATCTCTTCTAAAGATGAATTAGGTATGATGGCAAATTCATTTAATAAAATGATTACTAATTTACGTGGATTAATTCAACAAGTTGGATACAATGCTGATCAGGTTGCCGCAGCGGCAGAGGAATTAACAGCGAGTTCAGAAGAAACGACACGAGCAACTGAGCAAATATCTTCTACAGTTCAAGAAGTAGCAATGGGATCTGAAAAGCAAGTGGCGAGTTTAAAAGAAACTTCTCATACTATTCATCAGTTATCAACAACTGTAACCAGTATCGCTGATAGTTCAGAACAAGCCACAAAAACAGCAGAGCTCGCTTCACAAAATACAGTGGCAGGTAACGAAGCAATTGTTAACATTATTGCACAAATGAACGGAATTAATGAGACAGTGAATCAACTATCGTTGGATGTTACTAGACTTGGCGAACGTTCAAATGAAATAAGCGAAATTATCCAAACAATTACAGGTATTGCTGACCAAACCAATCTACTTGCTTTAAATGCTGCAATTGAAGCAGCTAGAGCAGGAGAACACGGTCGTGGATTTGCGGTTGTTTCAGATGAAGTTCGTAAGCTTGCAGAGCAGTCAGCATCATCTGCACAACAAATCTCTCAATTAATTGAAACGATTCAGTTAGATACAACGAGAACGGTTCATTCAATGAATGAAACAACTACAAAAGTCTCGGAAGGAATCTCACTTGTTCAAAGTGCTGGAAATTCATTTAGACAAATTCAACACTCCATTTCAGAGGTATCCTTACAAATTAAAGATGTCTCACATTCTATTATGGATATGCGAGTAGGAACAGACTCAATGGTTCAAGATATTAAAACATTTGAAAGTATTTCTGAATTGACAGACTCGGGAACACAAGAAATGGCGTCAGTTACAGAAGAACAGGTAGCTTCTATGGAGGAAATTGCTGCTTCATCTGCTTCATTATCACAAATGGCAGAAGAGCTTCAAATATTAATCGGAAAATTTAAAGTGTAATTTGAAAGCAGTGAGCTTCATGAAGAAGTTCACTGTTTTTTTGTTATTTCGCTGAATTCAGGAACCGTACGAAGATATCGTTAAAGCATAATATTTGACTTCATATATTTCGGTTATCTAAAATAAGTGGATATTCATTCAATATATAGAAGGAGGAGTTGTAATGTACGATATCGCGATTATTGGAGCAGGTCCTGCAGGAGCTAGTGCTGCCATTTTTACAGCGAAGGCTGGAAAGAATACATTATTAGTAGATAATGACAAGTCAATTACAAAACGTGCTTGGGTTGAGAACCACTTTGGTGTAATGGAAACGACTGGTCCAGATCTAGTTGAAACTGGTAAGAAACAAGCAACAAAATTCGGTGCTGAGCTCGTTGTAACAACTGTTACAAATATTGTGAAAAATGACAATGGATTTACAGTTGAAACTGAGGGACATTCCTATGAAGCAAAACATGTAATCTTAGCAACAGGTCTTTTAGCTGACTTAGCAGAGCGAATTGGCTTAACAACAAAACCTGGATCAGAGCCTAGAATTCCTAAAAATGTTCAAGTTGATGCAAACGGTAAGACTGAAATTGAAGGGATATGGGCAGCTGGTACCATTGCTGGGCTAAGTGTGCATACCATCATCACTGCAGGTGACGGAGCAAAAGTAGCGATTAACGTGATTAGTGAACTAAATGGTGAACGTTACGTAGATCATGATGTATTAAAATCCTAAAACTTGAAAAAACAGAGAGTGGCTACCACTCTCTGTTTTTTCGTTCGTTTCGCTTATGCAGCACGATATCAAGATGAACATCTTTCGTTTGAACGATTTTTTGTAATTCTTTACACATTGTTTCTGTCATTGGTTGCAATGTACCTCTCTTATCGTAGATAAATAGTTCGAAGGTAGTAGACAGATAGTAGATAAATTCATCAATATGAACGCCTGTTTGCTTAATATACTTGCTATCGAATTCTATAATTCCTAATAATTCTTTGCACATTTCAATCATGTTCTTCATTCCTTCAAGAACAAATGCTTCATATCCCTCTACATCAATTTTAAAAAGCACTTTTTGTTGAGTAACATCTATGTCATTGAGAAGAGAATCGATTGTTATCGTTTGTACGGTATCCTTTTCAATTCTATCAGAATAAATAGGCTTCCCACCTGATGTACCTGACCAATTCTTATCGATATAAAATTCTTGTTCTTGTTGATTTTCATTTGAAGCAAATGCATGGATAATTCTCATTTGAGATCGATTCGGATGTTCACTTAGTGACTTTATGACATACTTCATTAAATGATGATTCGCTTCAATTCCAAATATTTTCGTATGTTCAGGATATTGAACAGAAAAAAGACATTCACCATAATTAACTCCAATGTCTAAAACAATCGATGGCATAAAGGAAGAGACAGACTCTCTCCAAAATGTACCTAATTGCTGTTGAGTGATACCATTTTTAATTAACAGTGCACGTCCTCTATTTTCAGTTGGGTTGATATGAATCGTGAAAGAGGATGGTAATTTTATTTTTGAAGGTAGTTTTTGTATGTTTAACGTTTTGTACTTGATAAATAAACCAATGTTTACAACGTATTTCCAAGCTTTAGGGTACATGGTCCATAATCTTGATAAAATGGGTACTTTTAATGCCGATCTTGAAAAACTACTCATGTTTTTTCCTCCAATTCGGTTTTTATTATCTTACCGTCTGGATATTAATAAACTGTTAATCTTGTATAAAGATTGGTTGAATTAAAGTAAAGATTAATCATTGTTTATTTTTAAGGCTCTTTTCGTAAAGATTGTTGCTATTTGGATAGCGCTGTTAAAACATTGAGTTGATTGGAGCGGAAGGCACTCGACTCCTGCGGGAGATAGAGGGAATCGTGAGACCCCGCAGGCGAAGCCGAGGAGGTAGGTTTTTTCACGATAGTGAAAATAACCATCAGCTTCCTCCCAGCGGAAAGCGTGTGCCTGAAGCGGAAATCAACGGACCTAAAATAAATTCTTTTTTTGTAAAAATAGCAACAAAGTATGCGAAAACAGCCATTTTAAAAAATCTATAAGAGAAATTTACATGTTATTTATAAAGGCAACATAATTGGTCGTTAAACTAATGGTAGTAGAAAGGAGGTTTAAGATGATTAACAAATGGGTTCATCATATGTATCAGTTTGAATGTGGGTTATTTTTGACTCTAAATCGTCGCTTCGATCGAGCTAAGTTAAATTGGTTTTTCCGTTTTATTACTCATATTGGAGGAGCGAGAATAACAATTGGAGCTACTGCGATGTTGATTATTTTTTTGAATATGCCCTATCAATTATGGGCTATGCAAAGTGGGATTTCTCTTGTTCTCAGTCATCTGGTTGTTGTCTTATTTAAAAAGCTATATCCGAGAAATCGTCCATACCTTTCCGTTATAGATGCTAGAGTGGTAGATAATCCGTTACGGGACTATTCCTTCCCGTCTGGTCATACTACGGCTATCTTCTCTATCATCACTCCTTATGTTTTACACATGCCATTACTTAGCTTATTATTATATCCTCTTGCTGTTTGTGTTGGATTATCTCGTATCTTCTTAGGATTACACTATCCATCCGATGTATTTGTTGGTTGTATCGTTGGATCGCTATTCGGTTTTCTAGTTGTTTTTTTTTATTAAAACAAAGACTACATTGTTAGCAGGAGGTAATCCATGAAGATTGCAATTTTTACTGACACCTTCACTCCACAAGTGAATGGAGTAGCACGCACATTTCAACGCTTTGTTGACTATCTAGAGGAGCATAACATTGAATATCGTCTATTTGTTCCGGACTCTGAAGAAGACCTCTATTCTAGTCAAATTCTCAGGTTTACCAGCTTCCCATTTTATCTATATCCGGAATGCCGACTCGCACTTCCCAATGTATTTCATATAAAAAAAGAACTTGAACAATTTCAACCTGACATCATTCATATTGCAACTCCTTTTAATATGGGCTTAACAGGCCTATATTATGGAAAAAAGCTTAACATTCCAATGGTTGGTTCCTATCATACACATTTTGATAGATATTTAGAATACTATCATTTACAGTTTCTCTCGAAGTGGATATGGAAGTATTTGAACTGGTTTCATCGGTTGTTTGAGATGAACTTTGTTCCTTCTTTTGAAACAAAAAGAGAGGTAAGTAGGAATGGATTTCGTAATGTTCAAATTTGGAGTCGTGGTGTGGATTGTGAAAGGTTCCACCCTCAATTTCACTCAAACTCTATCCGAAAAAAATATAACATAAAAGAAAGATATATCTTAAGCTTTGTAGGAAGATTAGCTCCCGAAAAGGACATAGATGTCATTATGGAGGTTGCAGAAAAATTACCACTGCCGTTAAAGGAGAATGTGCATTGGCTTATA
The DNA here is from genome assembly GCF_016890225.1 of Bacillus suaedaesalsae. GTDB lineage: Bacteria > Bacillota > Bacilli > Bacillales > SA4 > Bacillus_BS > Bacillus_BS suaedaesalsae. Next base: position 241,165 of record NZ_JAFELM010000043.1, read on the forward strand.
GCAGGGGATGGACCGTTACGAGATGAGTTGGAGAGTGTTAAACCTCAGAATATGACGTTTACAGGGTATTTGCGAGGAGACCAACTAGCTGAATTATATGCAGTTTCGGATTTATTTGTCTTTCCATCAACAACTGAAACGTTTGGTAACGTAGTATTAGAGGCTCATGCTTGTGGTACCCCAGTAATTGGGGCGAGAGCAGGTGGTGTGCAAGAAATCATTCAGCATGGGCAAACTGGTTGGTTATGTAAACCAAAGGATACAGAGGACTTTAGCCGCCGTATTCAGAGTTCATTAGAAAATCCCGGTCAACTAAAACACATGGGCATTGAGGCTAGAAATTATGCATTAAGTAAGTCGTGGGAAGAGATATTTATTAATCTGATACAACAGTATGAATCCGTAATCCATCGTGATCAAAATCAGCGTAAAGTTGCCAATATGTAACGATATATTCTATCCAGAAGGGGACGAGTGTATGAGAAGAATAACAGTTATGGGTACAGGATACGTGGGATTAGTAACAGGAGTTTGCTTATCAGAGATTGGACATCACGTAATTTGTTTAGATATTGACCAAGGGAAAATTCATAAATTGCAACAAGGAATTTCCCCAATATATGAGCCTGGACTTGAAGAAATGATGGTAAAGAATTTAGAGAATAATAGACTATCATTTACTTCATGTCAAAAAGAAGCGTTGAGTGATGTTGAAGTCATTTATCTTGCAGTAGGTACGCCACAACAAAATGATGGAACAGCGGATTTAACATATTTATTTAAGGCTGTACAAGACATTTGTAGCTATACAAGTGGAGAAGTGGTTGTTGTAGTAAAAAGCACTGTGCCTGTGGGAACCAATGAAAAGATACATAAATATTTAACGACGCATGCCAGTAAATTATCAAAGTTTAATGTCGTATCTAATCCCGAATTCTTGCGTGAAGGCCAGGCCATTCATGATTCATTTTATGGTGATAGAATCGTGATTGGGTCAACATGTGAGGAGGCAGCCCGTTTATTGTATGAAATAAACGAATCATTCAACATGCCGATTATCCACACTGATTGTAAAAGTTCCGAAATGATAAAGTATGCATCAAATGCTTTTCTGGCGACTAAAATTAGCTTTATTAATGAAATCTCTTCTATATGTGAAAGAGTTGGTGCAGATATCGAAGCTGTAGCATATGGTATGGGTCAAGACTCAAGAATTGGTTCACAATTTTTACAAGCAGGAATTGGGTATGGGGGATCATGTTTTCCTAAAGATACAAAAGCATTGGTTCAAATTGCAGGTGATGTAAAACATAAATTTGAGTTACTGGAATCAGTCATAAGAGTAAATAATAAACAACAATTAAAATTAATTGAAAAAGCAAGGAGTCGTCTAACTTGCTTCAAGGAACGGAAGGTTGCATTATTAGGGTTAGCCTTTAAACCAAACACAGATGATGTTCGTGAATCTGCTGCCATCGTTCTTGCACGGAAATTAGCTGAGGAGGGAGCTCGGGTCATTGCATATGATCCAGTGGCTATCGAAAAAACAAAGGCAGAATTAGGTGATTGGATATGCTACACAACAGATATAAAGGAATGTCTTGATGAAGCAGAGGTAGCATTTATTGCAACAGAATGGGACGAGATTAAACAACTTCCACTCGAAGTATTTGTAAAGATGATGAAAACTCCGATTATTTTTGACGGTCGGAATTGTTTCTCTCTTCAAGAAGTTAAAAAGTATGAAGTTGATTATTACGCAATTGGCCGTCCTCCAGTATTAAATCTATCTATACAAGTTCTTGTACATTAAAAATATAATGTTTTCCTTTTATGACCGTATTTTACTACTAGATAAAAATGACCTATTTTCCTGTATAGGATCGGATTTAATACAGTATTTTTTATTTTGAGAGAAAGAAGTAATTATTACTATTGTTAAACAGAATGAGAAAAATAAACAACTACTATATCGTTTAGCGAGAATAGATGGTTACATATGAAATCCAGTAAATTTTAACAATAACACCTGACTTTTGTCGTGTTTTTTAGAAAAATGTCGAATTCTCCCTCTTTTCTTTGTATAATAATTAATTGTTAGATAAAGAGAATAATAGATACTATCACATGTTACGTTTACCTATATTAGGGATCAAAATGTGAGGGAGGGGCAAGGGAATGATGGAATGGGCATTAGCCATTATATTTATAGTGGCAGTGATTATGGTTGTATTATCTTTTGTGAAAAGTAGACAAACAGCGACTAGTGAAAAACAAAAGGTCGATATGATGTATTTGAACTTTATGGAAGAAATGAATAAACTTGAAGATAAGGTTCGCAGCGTAGAGTTAGATGTGGAAATTATGACGCAAGAAGTTGGAATTCAAACTCCAGAGCGAACGAAATTACGTGAGTTACTAGATTTATATAGACGTGGATATTCAATTGAAAGCATTGCTGCAAAAGAAAATTTACTTGTAACAGAGATTGAACAACTACTTTCTCCTTATGTAGGAAATAAGGATGAGAGGAGAGAGGCTTAATATGGATACGAAGCAAATGAGAAGCTTTGCGGCGGGATTGGTTGCAGCAGCATCCTTTATTGGTGCTATTTACTTCCTCAGTGATACGGAAGAACCAACTGTTCAACAGGTTGAAAAGCTATCAGTCGAAGATATGAAATCTATGTTAACTAAAGAAGGTTATTTAGTTTATACAGAAGCGGAATTACAATCACAACTAGCTTCTTCTCAAGAAGAGGAAACGAAAGTTGAACCAGCAGAAGAAACCGAAACTCAAACTGAAACAACAGAAGCAGAACCTAAACAAGAAGTAGCTACTCAAACCGTATTAAATGTCACACAAGGCATGACAAGTTTTGATGTAGGCAAAGTTTTAGTTGATTTAAAAATTACTGATACGGCAATGGGGTTTGTTCTAGAAGTAGACAAAAGGGGTGTAGCAAACAAGTTACGTCTTGGTACGTATACCCTTAATAGTAACATGACTGTTGATGAGGTTATTGGAACAGTATTTAAGTAGAGGGAAAGAGCGTTCTTTAGACGCTCTTTTTCATTTTTCACTAGTATCTACTTGGGCTTCCTTTATAATAAAGAAGTTAATGCAAATTCATAGATTAAAGGATGATTATGATTGAACAACGAATTACAAAAGGAGCAAAAATATATTTACACGTATGCTTGTCGCGTTGAGGAACGTTCGCTATGTGACCTTGAGCTCCGTACGATTTTTCAAGAACAACCTCAAACAACTACATTTGTTAGTTATATACCCTTTGATGTAAGTAGAAGTCCATTTATTCGAGAAAGCATAGATGTGCTAGTTGAAGCTAGCAGTTTTAATGAATTGCTTGAGAAGGTCACATTCATTCCACTCAGTACGAAGTCCTTTAAAACGATATATGTTAGACATGATGAACTTCTAGATCAGATAGACTTGAAGGAACGACGGAGGATTGAGAGAGAAGTTGGGATGAATATTCCCGGCGAAGTTCATATGGAAACGCCTGAACAATATTACGGTATTATTAACTTCGGCGAAAAATGGTATGTGGGTCAATACCATAAAAATGATGCGGTTTGGCTCAAGCATCAAAATAAGCCAAATAGCTATTCTACTGCCCTCAATACTCGAGTGGCAAGAGCAGTTGTAAACATTGCAGTTCCTCATAACACGAATGAAAAAGTCATTGATCCTTGTTGCGGAATCGGAACCGTTTTAGTAGAAGGACTAAGTATGGGTATTAATATTATTGGAAGCGATCGAAACCCGCTTATTCTACAAGGAACAAGAGAGAATATCGCCCATTTCGGATATGAAACGGAAGTATTGTACCGTGATATTCGAGATGTGGTGAATCAATATGATGTTGCGATTATCGACATGCCATACAATTTGTGTTCTGTCATTTCACCACAGGAACAATTAGAAATGCTATCGTGTGCAAGAGAATTTACGAAAAGAATTGTTATTATTACGATTGAAGACATTGATTCAATTATTAGGGACGCTGGTTTTACCATTATTGATCGCTGTTTTGTAAAAAAAGGTCGATTAGACAGACAAATTATTGTATGTAAGTAACAGTTAAGTATGATTACAAATACTTAGCTTTTTTTTTGGATAAATTTACTTGAGCAAATCAATTGACTAAAATATAAATGTAACAAAGAAACTCTTTATTATCTGATTTAATAATGAAGAGTTTCTTTTTCTATTTATCCATTTAAATAGGGAGTTAGTTTTCGGATAACGCTTTCTAGCTTTTCAGCATTATCTTGGTACATTTTCTTTGCAGTTTCTGATTCAGTTTGTAATGCGAAGCTCTCTAGGTCAGCTTCACACTTTTTCATCATTGCCATTAGAAGTGGTCTTTCCTGCGGTGTTGGTACTTGAATTTTGTCATCGTAAATGTCAACAGTTAATTCTCCATATGAATTAACTTGGGCTAGGAATACATTTTCGAGAGTAACACTCATTTTATCAAGTTCTGTATGTAACCAATTTAGACTTTTCGCTGCTGCAACTAAGGAAGAGTGAATGATTTTACCATCCATAATAACGGTTTGTGGCTCTTTTTCACTAGCTGTTTTTATATTCAAGTCCTTTAAGGTTACTGGTTGATGTTCCTTTTTTAACAGTACACTTAATTCTCCACTAGGTTCTAGTACTGCGAACTCAACGTCTGAAAAGCTAAATACGTCTTTTTTTCGAAGTAATGTATTTAGTTCATCTAAAGAATACCTTTCTTTCTTTAAATTATCTTCTAAAACTTTTCCATCTTGAATGAATATAGTCGCTTTTCCTTCCGCAATTTCACGGAATTTTTTGCTTTTTATTGATAGAAAGTCAACAAGAACTGTAACAAAACCAAATACAAATATTCCAACAAGTCCATGAATAATACTAGATTCTAATTTCATGATGACTTCTGCAGCAATACTTCCTATTGTAATCCCAGACACATATTCAAAAAAGGATATTTCGGATATTTGCTTCTTACCAAGTAACTTAGTTAGTAAAAAAAGTGCAAAAATAAACAGAAGTGCTCTAGAAGCAATCTCAATCCATTCAGGCATGTCTCATACCTCTATTTCTTATATTGTGGTTCCTCAATTTCAACTTCATATTTTCTGTTCTGTATTTCATTTTTTATTTCGCCAATCTTCAACATTGCATCGTGGAATGCTTTTTGTGCCTCAGGATTAACACTGTTTAAGGCAAAAATGGTTAACTGAGACTCAATACCTTTAATGGTCGCCAAGAGTTGAGCAATTTCAGAGCCAACAGTCATGCTGATCTTCCTATCTTTGTATATTTATTTGCATTGTAATGATTATTGCTTATACTGTGGTTCTTCTTGCTCTATTTCTTGAAGACGAGGCATAACACTATCAATAATTGATTGTGTTTGTTTTGCCGCATCTTCATACAGTTGTTTAGCAGATTGATTTTCAGTAGCAAGTGCAAATGTCTCAAAACTTGCTTGTGCACTTTTTAAACCAGCAATCGTTTGTTTTACTTGAGCTCCAACAGTCATAATTGTTTCCTTCTTTCTTTCATAAAGTAGTGTTACAAGTTGTAGTTTCTCTTTACATTTACTGGATATGCATGGTGTAAAATGGAAAAATACCATATTTGCTATTAAAATTAATAAAGGATTTAATTAAGAAAAGTCGAAATGTTTGATTTAAGGTTTAAAAAGATTTAGAGGAGATATTTAAAGATGGATATAACGAAACAAAACAGTGGTGCGTGGGATCAAAAGGTAGACGAAGGCTCACCTTGGACTAAAGCTGTAAGTTCTGAGGAGATAGAAAGAAGTAAGAATGGAGACTGGGGTATTATTGTTACAACCGAAAAAAAAGTGCCAAGAAACTGGTTTCCCTCATCGTTAAAAGGACTAAACATACTTTGTCTCGCTTCTGGTGGCGGTCAGCAAGCTCCTATATTAGCAGCAGCAGGAGCCGATGTGACCGTTACAGATATTTCGAGAAAACAACTGGAACAAGATGAGTTTGTAGCGAAGCGAGATGGTTTACAACTGAAAACCGTACAGGGGGATATGGCTGATTTAAGTGACTTTGAAGATGAAACGTTTGATATGGTCATTCACCCTGTCTCTAATTTATTTGTAAAGGACGTGCATCCAGTTTGGAAGGAAGCGTCTCGAGTGTTAAAACCAAATGGAGTATTAATATCTGGCTTTACAAATCCTTTATTATTTATTTTTGATGATAATGAAGAGCGAAAAGGGATTTTAGATGTAAAACACAAAATACCCTCTTCGACGCTAGATTATTTGCCAGAAGAAGAGGTAGAAGAATACTTAAGAACCAATCAAACAATCGAGTATGCTCACACACTTGAAGACCAAATTCAAGGACAAATTGATGCTGGTTTTGTCATCACAGGCTTTTACGAGGATGATTTTGGAGGAACACGTGTGTTGGATCAATATATCAAAATGTTTATTGCGACAAGGGCAGTGAAATTGACTTTCTAAAACATTGAATTAAAAAGTAAACTGGAGGTTACTGAAAGGGTTGTATATCGTTGAAACAATTAAATTCCTTAGAGATTGATTCGAATATAAAAAAACTCCTGTCTTTTGCAACTGCTGAAGATAGAGTTGAGGCAGAATATGAACATTATATACATTTACAAAATAGGAAATTGTATGGATACGAACAAGCTGGTAACTTTGTTGCTTGTATTGGTATAGAGGACAAAGGCTCCAATAGCTATGAACTAAGACATATCGCAGTTGATCCTCTATATAGAGAAGCAGGTTTAGGGAGGAAAATGCTACAGGATGTTGTTCAGCAACATAAAATGGATGCTCTTTATGCAGAAACAGATCAAGCTGCTGTAAGTTTTTATCGGAAATGTGGATTTAAAATTACTAGTTTTAGGAGAAAAGTATCCTGGCATAGAACGTTTTTCTTGTGCATTGCTAACGATGGATGAATCGTTTGAAAAAAGTCTAGATCGATATTTATTTGCCTGGAAGACATCCTCTTTAGTAGACTTACAGAAATATATTTCCGAAGGTTACAAGGCTAGAGAAGTGTCCCAGGGAGAAATAATCGATTTCGGCTTTGAACAATCCATCAAGGGCTGGAAACAAGGTTTTCATTTTGCTAAAGAGAATAACGCAAACTGGATTTTGGAACAAATCTCAATTATTCCGTTACGTGCAGATGAAAAAATGGTCATTATTTCGGCATCGCTAGAAATTCAAGGAAAACCACTAGAAACTGCTAATCTATTTTTTCAAACGTTTAAAAAGATAGATGGGTCTGAATGGAAACTAGTTAGAAGCTATATTGAAGCGGGTGTATTGCCTCCAAAGTGATGATTAGCTCACTTTTCATTTTTCTACTTTGATAAACTCTGTAGTGTAAATCTCATTTTCAATGTTTATATAGTACTACTCAAAAAAAACCTCTCATATAGATAAGTGTTACTCATTTTTACACCATGGTGATACAAAGGAGAGGTCTTTAATGCCAAGTGAAATATATAGTGTGAATGTTAATGCACCCATACAAAGTGTTTGGAACTTTGTCTCAGTTATGGACCAATGGGCACCATTAGTACCTGGCTATATTGCACACGAAATACTTAGTGATAAAGAATCAACGTGGAAGTTCAAAAGTGATATTGGCATAATGAAAAAGAAAGTATACTTAAAAGTGGATATTACAAATTGGTCAGAACCTACAAAAGTTACGTTTAACTTAACAGGTATTAACGAGAAATTTACAGGGCATGGTTTTTTTGAAGCAGAGGCGATTACTGATAAGATAACACGAATGACTGGTAGCTTAACCATTGAGGCACAAGGTGCTATGAGCAAAATGGTGAATTCCATCCTACAAAACACTGTTCCGGAAATGACGAGGCAATTAACGGAAGCTGTTGCTTCAAGAATTGAAGAATTGCAGTCCACGCCAACTAGTTGATAAAAAGTTGAGTAGCTCCTAAATGATCTGACCCAATATAGTTAGACAATTATTGAAATTCACTAATAAATATAGATGGGGACACTACTTATCAGGTAGTGTCTCTTATTTTTATGTGTAATCTCAAGACAAATTGACCAAAATGATACTAACTTGACAACAGAAGCGGAGACGAAAGAGATGAAAATGTTATGTATTGATGGTGGAGGAATACGAGGTGTGTTTGCCATCTCAATATTAAAGGAAATTGAAAAAGAAGTGGGAAAACCAATTAATCAATTGTTTAATTGTATTTCCGGTACAAGCACTGGTTCAATTATTGCAGCTTCGATTGCCTTGGAAGTAGAAATGGGGAAAGTCCTTGATAGCTACCAGAAATATGGGAAGAAGATTTTTGTTCAGCAAGCCAAGGTGGGATTATTTCGTAGTGTTTACAGTAGTCAGTTTTTACGAAAATACTTACAACAAGAATTTCAAGAGGTTTCATTGAAAGATATTAAGCACCCTCTTTTAATCCCAGCTGTTGATTTAAGTCATGGAAAGCCATTCGTGTACCGTTCTAACTACGGAAATTTGGAGGAACAAGATGACAATGTTTTGCTTTGGGATGCGGTATTATCTTCCTGTTCGGCTCCTATTTACTTTGAACCAAATAATATTGATAATGAATATTTATCCATTGATGGCGGACTGTGGGCAAACAACCCATCGTTAGTTTGTATGACAGAAGCGATTCACCATTTCCAAACACCCATGTCAGAAATAAAAATTTTATCGATTGGCACTGGTCAGCAGAAAATAGATTTTTCAATTGAAAAGAAACTCGATTGGGGAATTAACAAATGGCTACCGTTTACATTACCATCGATGAAAGTTACACCAAAGTTATTAGATTTAGCGCTGCACCTTTCGTCAGAATCTGTTTCTTATCACTGTAAGTTGCTTTTAAAGGATCATTATTTACGCATAAATGAAGAGTTAGGTGAAGAAATTCCATTTGATGAGCTTGAATCAGTAGAGTACCTAATTGATTTAGCCAAAGAATGCTATATTTCTCATAAGGACGAGATTTTACAGTTTTTGTCGTAAATTTACTCCTTTTGTTTGATTATTTTATCCTTCTAAAGTTGTAGATAGGATAATTGGAAAGGCTGATGACGAAAACACCATCTCGTAGTAGATTTATAACGGTGGCATTATTCAAGAAATAATGCTTATTGAGTGCCATAGTGATAGTAACTGAAAACTAAAAACAATCAAGGATATAACAAGATATGGAAATACAAGCAATTCAATTGATTTTTGTTGTTTTTTTATGGTGTAATGATTTAGTTGAGTATCAGTTTATTGTTATAGCTACTGACAGAAATGTAGGTGGAATAGATGTTTGAACGTAAAGTTAGAGAACATTGGTATGTAAAGTATGAGGAAATGGGCTTTCCGTTTATTCAAAAAGGATGGATTTTACCAATAGAGAAATGGCGTGATTTTGATCCGTTTATTTTAATGGCTGAAGATTGGTTCAAGCGAGGTGCATTTTCAGACCATCCACATCGAGGATTTCAAACGATAACTTATGTAGTGGATGGACGATTAGAGCACATCGATAATGCAGGAGGTAGTGATATTTTAGAAACAGGGGATGTTCAGTATATGAATGCTGGCTGGGCAGCAAGGCATGCTGAGGAAGGCGTAGAGGATGATATTGCTCATACCCTTCAATTATGGTTGAACTTACCCCAAGCATTAAAAAACACGAAGACAAGCTATCAAAATGTGTACAGTGAAGATGCGCCTGTTGTTTCGTTTGATGGTGGTTCAGTAAAAGTATTCTCGGGTGAAATAGCAGGAGTTGAAGGACCATTGAATTCAATAGTGCCTATTACCTTGTCTGAGATTTCTCTGTCAAACGGTACAACATATAATTATCAATTACCAGAGACACATAATGCTTTTATATACGTTTTATCTGGTGATCTTACAGTTGGAGAAAATGAAATAAATCTAAAAAAACATGGTGTTGCAACCTTGACGTTTGATGAAAAAGGTCACGAAGATAAACAGAGTAGTCTTGTACTGAAATCTAACAGTCGTAGAACCAAGTTACTAGTTAATTCAGGAACACCAATCCGAGAAGAAATCGTTCCCTATGGTCCATTTGTCATGAACACGATGGATGAAATAAGAGAAGCATACCGTGACTTCCATCAAGGAAAGTTTGGACCACCTGCAATTTAAGATCATAAGATAAGTATATTTAATGCTTGGGAAGGAGGATAAGTATCGATGGGAATTGTTGTAGTTGAGATTTGTGATGGTAGTTTAATAAAGCAAATAGATATTGAGAGTATTATAGAATCAGAGTTCCCGGAGGTAGCGGTAATCGAGAGTAGCTGCTTATCCTTCTGTGGTATGTGTGCAAGGAGTCCTTATGCGATTGTGAATGGGAAGCGCATTTTTGCGAAAACAGTTGAGGAATGCTTGGAATTGATCCGTAATCGGATTAAAGAAGAATTAGAACTATATGCACTTTAGCACTTTTTAGATAGGCTCTGTTAAGTACAGTTGATTGTAGTGGAAGGTGCGAGACTCCTGCGGGAGAAGTGGGACTGGTGAGAAACCGCATGAGCATAACGACGGAGGCTCCAGTAGCAGCAAGGAAAGCGAGTTCTTTCCACGGAAATCAATATTATTGTTTAACAGTTTTGATACTGAAGGGAAATTACAAAAGTTAGGGTGATAGAAATGAATAATTATCGAGTATTACTATATTACATGTATGTCCCAATTGAGAATCCTGAGGAATTTACAGCTCAACATTTAAAATTCTGTAAAGACCTAGAATTAAAGGGAAGAATCTTAATTGCAAAAGAAGGCATCAATGGTACTGTATCTGGAACGATCGAACAGACAGATATTTACATGAAAACAATGAAGGAAGATTCTCGTTTTGCAGAGATGGTGTTTAAAATTGATGTAGCCGATTCTCATGCGTTTAAAAAGATGCATGTAAGACATCGATCAGAGTTAGTTACACTAAGACTTGAGGACGATATTAATCCAAATATTGTGACAGGAAATTATTTAAGTCCACAAGAGTTTTATGAAGCGATGAATACCCCCGATACAGTTGTTATAGATGCTAGAAATGATTATGAATACGAAATTGGACATTTCCGAGGGGCAGTGAAGCCTGATATTAAAAACTTCCGTGAGCTACCTGATTGGATTCAAAACAACCGTGAAATGTTTGAAGGAAAAAAGATTCTAACCTATTGCACGGGTGGTATTCGTTGTGAAAAGTTTTCTGGCTGGTTACGTGAAGAAGGGTTCGAGGATGTATCCCAGCTTCATGGTGGAATCGTCACTTACGGAAAAGATCCAGAAGCACAAGGTAAGCTATGGGATGGACAATGTTATGTATTCGATGAGCGTATCATTGTTCCAATTAATCAAACAGAACATGTGATTGTCGGAAAAGACCATTTCACTGGAGAACCGTGCGAGCGTTACGTAAACTGCGGAAACCCTGAATGTAATAAGAAGATCATTACTTCAGAGGAGAATGAACACAAGCACTTACGTGGCTGCACACATGAATGTCGTGTACATCCTAGAAACCGTTATGTTTCTGAACATAATTTGAGTGTAGAGCAAGTAAATGAGAGATTGGCACACATTAATGAAGTAGTAGTAAATTAACAATTACAATCAACTAGAGGAAATTCTCTAGTTTTTTTTTTTTTCAAATTTTCACCGTTTACTTTATGTTACAAAGTGGTGGTCAGCATATATTTCTTTATACTATCTAAAATTAAGTAAATTTTAAAAGTGTTGACGTAAAAGTAAGAACATTCTTATAATAAAAGAAATATTTCAAGGAGGTCATCTATAACAATGATAAACTAATCCCTTTTTTTGGCAGATTCATCATTACCAAAAAACACTCTGTGATGGGTGAACGGGATCAGTATGTCTTTTTATAGATTATTCGAACGCAAGAGACCTTTTTGTAATAAGGTGTATTTTTATATACCTTTTTGCTGTGTTGTCTTTAATTTTCGTCTATCTATTCGTTCACAAATCGCAGGGAATACTGCGATTTTTTTTATTATAGGAGGAAATGAAATGACAACAAATACGACAATATTAATAAAAAAGAATGACAAAGTACTAGTAGTTAATTCAGAAATCGGCTATAAATTGCCAGTAGTCGAGGAAGGACCTTTGAAGCAAGTAAACATCGGTCCATTACAAAAGGCAGCTTCAAAATTGCTTGGAGTAAAGATTGCTGTTGGAAGACAATTATGGAAAGAAGATTCTAGCTATATTTATGAAGCGTTTTTACTTCAAGATGGTAGTGATCTAACTTGGGAGAAAGTTAGCACAATACATTCCTTTGAACAGAAAGATATTTTGAATGAATGGTTTACCGAGAAGGAAATACCGAGTCTCCGAGCAAATTGGTTTCAAGAAGATTATTATGCTAAAACCTATTATTGGATACAAACAGAGTTGGAGAAAAAGGGATACGTTTTAACAGGAGAAATTGAGCAAGTAAAAGCTACGGATTTTAGTCTCGTTCAACTAATCCCAACTAATAAAGGGAATGTATATTTTAAAGCCGTTAGTCAATCTGCACAATATGAGCCTGAACTCAGTCAGTATTTAGACGAAGCACATCCAGGAAAGACAACGTCAATTCTCTCCATACACTCTCAAAATGCTTGGTTGTTGATGAATGATATTGGAGGAATGCCACTACGCTCTGTTAAGGATCAAGAAATTTTGGAAAAGGCAATTTGTGATTTTGCGAAGTTCCAAATCGCAGAAATCAATAATGTGCCAAAATTAGTAGAATTAGGAGTTCCGAAGCGTGATCTTGCTCTATTAAAGGAGCAAATCGCATCTCACCTTGAAAGTATGTGTGATACTGGATTAGGGGCTGAAGATAAAGAAAAAGTAATGAGTTGTAAGCAAGAGTTAATGGATATGTGTGATGAGCTGGCTCATATTTTACCCCTGCAATCCATTGATCACGGAGATCTTCATTCTGCCAATATTCAGGTTGTAGCTGGAAAGAATGTGTTCTTAGACTGGGGTGACGCCATTGTGACTCATCCTTTCTTTAGCACACGTGTATTTTGGAATTCTCTTTATGAATTGACGGAAAATGATACGGATGAAGAGTGGCAAGAATTGGTGGCATATTTTAGACCTATTTATTTAGATGCATGGTCATCATTTGCGCCAAAGGAAACGTTAGAGAGAGCACTTGGTATTTCTGATCAACTTGGCTGCATTCAACGAGCATTAAGTTACTATTTGTATTTCACTCCATTTGCGGAAGATCAATCTGATTTCAATAAACCATCGCAATGGTTATTGGCACTTTTAGAAGAACGGGAATTTGCTACAGGAGAATAGAAGAAGGGAGATGAGCTCTTTTTCTTAACATCCCTTTAAAACGACTAGTCAGTTTATATTAATTGGTGTAAAATGAAAATAAGTTATTTTTTGGTAAAGGAGCGCTCTCACATGACTGAAATTCGAAAGCTTACACTTGAGGAAATTAGCAGTTTTATCGACATAGTAACAAATGCTTATACGGGAATCATGGAAAATACAAAGGATTCAAAGGAAAGATTGATAAACTATTATAAAGACACACAAGAAAACAATAACACCGTTCAATTATATGGGGCATTTCGAAACGGTAAATTAATTGGCGGTATGAGACTTCATTCCTTTGAGATGAACTATGAAAACAAAAAAGTAAAAGTTGGAGGAGTAGGGCTTGTAGCAGTTGATTTATTGCACAAGAAGGAAAAAGTAGCAAAAGACCTCATTACATATTTTATTAAAACGAACGAGGAAGCTAATATTCCTATTCTTGCACTTTACCCTTTTCGGCCAGATTTTTATTTGAAAATGGGATTTGGATACGGAACGAAAATGAATCAGTATCACATATTACCTGATGCACTAGCTAGTGAGGGAAAGAAGGAGCATATAAGATTTGTGGGTAACGAAGAAAGTGAACAATTATTCAACTGTTTTAATACGTTTGCATCTCGTCAGCACGGAATGATGTATAAGCAATCGTTTGAGATGAATCGGTTATTGAATGATCCGGGTAAGAGAGTCATAGCTTTCTATAAAGATCAAGTACTAGATTCCTATATGAGCTTTACGTTCAAAAAAATGAGTGATACGAATTTTTGTTTAAACAACCTCGTTATCGATGAAATGATCTACAATTCACCTGAAGGTTTACTAGCACTTCAATCATTTCTTCAATCTCAAGGAGATCAAGTCAATCGAATTGTTCTGAATACACAGGATGAATCGTTTTATCACGTACTTCAAGATCCTCGAAATCATACGAATGAAATGATTCCTTCAGTCTATCATGAAAGTCATACGTCTGGTGTTGGGATTATGTATCGAATGAACGATGTATCACAGTTATTAGAGGGGAAGTATGTAGAAGCCCAGGCATGCAACGTAAAAATATCTGTTATAGATATGTTCATGAAAGAAACTCAAGAGCTTTATTTGTCTGTAAAAGAGGGGCAGCTATTCATGAGTAAGCATGAGGAAGGGGAAATACAAGTTACACTAGATATGGCTAGTTTCTCTTCGTTGTTGATGGGAAGTGTTGATTTTTCGGCGCTGTATCGATATGGAAAGGTGCAGATTTCTGCCCCGCTGCATGTGGAAGTACTTTCTTCTATTTTCAAAATGGATTCAAAACCAATTTGTATGACTCTTTTCTAAAAAAATGGAGGTGTTTGATGTGGTAACAATAAAACGACTTTCTCAATGTACATTAGAGGATACAGTAAAAGCATGGAACGATGGATTTGAAGGATATTCTGCTCCGGTGCAAATGGATATGGATAGCTTTTTAACAAGGCTCGTATCAGAAGGGTTGTCACCTAGCCTATCAGTTGTTGCCTATTCATCTGATATTCCAATTGGAATCGTACTTAGTGGAACTAGAATGATTAATGGTAAAAAAGTGGCGTGGAATGGTGGAACAGCTGTTGCGAAAGAGTATCGTCATCAAGGCGTTGGGAAAATGCTTATGGAGGAATTGTTTGCGTTATACAAAAAAGAAGGTGTTGAAATTGCAACATTAGAAGCTATTTATGATAACGAAAAAGCGATATCACTTTATAAAAGCTTAGGATATGATAACATTGATGAACTTCATTATTTAGAACATAAAGGAAAGATGCATGTAGAGATTGAAAGAAATTATGAGATAAAATCATTCCCGGCTAGTCAGTTAGAAAAAATTTCCTTTTATAAAGGAATGAATCCTTGGCAAACACATTGGAGAAGTGCAAAGGATGCAGAGGGTATTGTTGCATTGAATGCAAACAAAGAAATAGTAGGGTATGCGAATTACCGACATTCTTATGATGCTAGTGGGAAACATGTCGCCACGGTATTGTTCCAATGTGAAGCACTGTCTATGAATCATGATTATGAAGGGATTATTAAAAGTTTATTTCACCACATGTTTGATTCAACAAATGAGATTCGTATTGTCATTCCTAATTTACCTGTCACAGAAAGTAAAGAGACATATGATTTTTTAATGAAAGTAGGATTTACTTCAATCGCAAAGCAAGTGTATATGAGGAAATACTTTTAAGGTATTAGGTTTTATTGTTATGTAAATTTTGTAAAACAAGATAAATGGGAACTGCTTTGGGAAATCGTAAGGGTACTTATGAAACAGCATCGAATGAAGCCGATGCTGTTTTTTTATAAGGTTTGTCAATACAAGTCTGTCTACGGGGAATAATAAGAGAAAAACAATTTGGAGGGTACCTTGATGAAAGGGTTTGTTAGAATTTTAGTAGTAGCTATTTCTTTAACAGCTTGTTTTGGTTTTAAATGTGAAGCAAAAACTTTCTATACTCCTCCTGTGAAATCAATTGAAGAATTGTACCAAGACATATTTGTTTCATTGCTTGGTGTTGAAATTGACAAAGCCGTTGATTCATATTATAAAGATGTATTGAACGAACCACCTACCGTATACCCCTATTAAGTCTACATTGAGAAGGTAGAGAGAATTGGAGAATATCTAAGTTTTGAATTTACGGTAATCATGAACGTGTTACCAGTTGTAGGACCTCATGTGCAAATAGGGTTAGATCGTTTAACTTTTTACATTAGTGGGAGTGGGGAAGTAAAGCTTACAAAGTATGAGCATATAAAAGACTATGAATTGCCTGAGAACTGGAAACATATATTAATTCATAGTAAGAACTGAAGATAGTACATTTTTAGGGATTTAACCGTCCATATAATTGAAGTGTAATGATAGAGGGAATAAAGACTATAATCATAAAAAAACAGACCAAAGCGAATTGGTCTGCAACAACGTTTCTAATTATACGATTTCTCAATTATATTGAAAATGCACATTTTGAATATTATTTTGATGCTCGTACCACTTTACTCATAATGGATAAAGACTTACCTGTCCCTATTGCAACAGATTCTAACGGATTTGGCGCAATGTGTACTGGTACAACAATATGCTCGCGAAGCCAATCTTGAATTCCGTTTAGCAATGCACCGCCTCCAGTTAATAACACTCCGCGGTCAACGATATCCCCAATTAGTTCTGGTGGACATGCTTCTAATGTAGCACGAACCGCCTCTAAAATTTGCAATAGGGAATCCTTCATCGCTTTTTGTACTTCATAAGAAGAAACGGAAATGGTTTTAGGTAACCCTGTTACTAAATCACGTCCCCTAATTTCCATGGTTTCTTCGACATGGTCAATTAATGCATACCCAATTTGCATCTTCATTTCTTCAGCCGTACGTTCTCCTATCAACAAGTTATATTTTTTACGGATATATTGTACGATGTCATCGTCAAATCTGTCTCCACCAATTCGAACTGAGTGACACGATACCACTCCACCAAATGAAATAATTGCTACTTCTGTCGTTCCACCACCAATATCTACAACTACATTCGCAATTGGTTCATCAACGGGTAAATCTGCTCCAATCGCTGCAGCTACCGTTTCTTCTATTAGATGAACTTGATTTGCACCGGAACTTCGAATGGCATCTTGAATGGCTCTTCGCTCTACAGAAGTAGCACCAGAAGGCGTACATACAACGACCGTTGGTTTTCTGAGTGACATCCCCAATTTACGTGAAGTAGCTTTCATAATTATTCTCAGCATTTCTGTTGTGATTTCAAAATCAGCAATAACACCATCCTTTAATGGCCTTATGGCGATGATGTTATCGGGTGTTCGACCGATCATTTTCTTTGCGTCAGAACCGACTGCCAATACTTTACGTGTATCTTTATCAATGGCCACAACAGACGGCTCATTTAATACAATTCCTTTATTTTTGCTATAAACCAATATATTTGCTGTACCTAAGTCTATTCCAAATTCAGCTGTGCTTAACATATATCAACCCTCATTTCTCATAACTTCACTTATAAAATTTGTAGAAATTTGTAGTTTTTTGAGGGTAGTTACAATTTTGAAATGAGAACGTCATATTGTCATATGACTGACATAATAGGACCAATCATTTACTAATGAATCCCAAGTTCTTTATTGTTAAGCTTTTTATAGACCTGTTTCTGCTGCTATTAACTAAACAGGAGGTAAAAAAACATGAAAAAATTAATGAACATCCTATCAATCTTTACAATCGGAATTGGAATGGTGTTTCCAACTACTACTAATAAGATAGAGGCAATTGATACAAACTATACAAAAACATCGATTAAAATGTTAGTGGACTTAGATGTGGAACAAAAAGGAACTGCACAATATCAGTTCTTAACAGAAGATATTGAGAATCAAGATAAAATAGATATGACAACAGATGAGAAACAGTTACTTGCAAGACTTGTTCATGCTGAAGCAGAAGGAGAACCTTATGCGGGGAAAGTTGCCGTTGCAGAAGTTGTCTTAAACCGAGTAGAACATGAACAGTTTCCAGATACAGTTAAAGAAGTAATTTATGAAAAAAATGCGTTTGAGCCTGTTCAAAATAACTCGATTCAACAGCCAGCTGATCAAGAAGCAGTAGAAGCAGTGGATGAAGCTTTACAAAAGGAAGATAAGGTGAATGATGCGTTGTTTTTTTATAATCCAAAAACGGCAGAAAGTGATTGGATCCGTGATCGAAAGGTAATTAAGAAAATTGGTAATCATGCATTTGCTATTTAGAAGGCGTACAGAGTAAATTCTGTATGCTTTCTTCCTAATATCTACTAAATTCATAGTAGGTTTTCCCTAACTAGTATAAGTAAAAAGTATCATTTCACTAAATTTTTATTATTACATAAGGAGTTTATAGTAAAATAGATAGGTAGAACAACTAGATTAGGAGAACTTGTATGAAAAAAGTACTTATATTACCAGCACTTTTGTTGATGGTATCAGGATGTAGTGATAGTAAAGAAGCAATTAAAAAAGTAGATACGAACGAAAAAATGACTGTATCACAAGAAGTAAAAAAGCAAAATGACGTGTATATAAACTCATCATATGACTATTCCATTAAACTAGAAAATCAGTTACTCAATAAAATCATCATTGAAGATGGTGATACTACTCAAATTTGGTATGATGATAAAACATTAGTGAAGGATAAAGTGTTAATCGGTAAGATTGTACCCATGACAAAAGAAGAGTGGCTGGAAAGAAAGCAAGATGAATACGTAATGGACATCGTAAATTACGATGAAGCCAAGCAAATGGTTTATGTGTTTCAACATAATATAGAGCCATATGCAAATTATTACACAGAAGATGAACATGGAGAGTTTTTACCACCAGCTGAGTCACTTGAGTATGATTTGCTTTCACAATTGTTCACGAAAAGCTTATTACAGTCTAACTTTATCTTTGGTGGAATTGATGTAGAGCAAACGATTCAAGCTACATTAGATCCTGCCCATTTAGAAATGTCAGAAGAATGGTATCATACCCTTCAAGTTGCGTTTAATGATTTAGAGCTCGTATTAAATAAGAACGATAAGGAACTTCTAGCTGAACGGTTAAACTCATTAATTAGTGAGTTAAACGCAAACAGTCCGGTTACAAATCAATTCCCATACCCTTCTCATGAGTTAGGCAGTAATCTAATAGAAGCTTATGAACAGTTTCATTGGCTAGCTGAACCTCCTTACTATGAGGATGAAACGAATCAACTAGCAATCGAAAATCAAATGACAGTTATTAAGCAATATTTACAAACAGTCGATCAACAAATTAAACAAATTAAAAATCGTTAAAAATCTTTAGTACTCCTTGAACAAGGAGTGCTTTTTTATTGGTTGGAATATGGATCCAAGGGCAAACTAACAAAAAATGATGTAGGAGGGATATGATTTGAAGCCTATTGTTTTAATCATTGTTATCCTTTCTATGGCTACTGTTTTCCCATTACCTTCAAAGGCTATTACTATGCCTTGTAGTATGATTTTGGAACCTACCAATAAAAACATTACCAATGCAAAGGGAGTCGCATTAATTTATAAAGTTCAGTTCCATCCACCCAGTTTTGAAAGAACGAATATAAGTATTCTTGGTGTTCATCTTCCAGATCCATCGTCTTATGGAGTCTATGATAGCTATGAAGGCTTTGCTTTTATCACAGAAGAAATTAGTTGGCGTTTCAACTTATATCCTCTACGTGAAAAAGACCAAACTTGGGCAGGGAAAATTGATGGGATTACAGCAAAGATGGAAAATGTTGAAGTACAGGTTCGCCTTTCTAATTCTAAAACAAAAAAGATTGGACCGAGTTTGTTAGAAAAAAATATAAAATACTGTAAATAGTAATGAGTATCAGTGCGTCAATCCGATAGGGCATACGCGCTTTTTTTACTGTTATGAAATAGAGGGACTGATTAAAAAATGTTGAAATTCTGGAAGCGTATTCAACTACCATAAACAAACACCTTGAGGTTTTCTGTACTTTTTGTTTTAATAGGCAATAGAAACATTATTATGATTAATAAAGTTAGATTTTTGTAGCTTAATAGAGGAGTCTAAAAGAAATGTCAATTACGAGAAGCGAAATGCGAACTGAGAAAGATTTCTTAGGATCAAAGGAAGTTCCTGCCGATGCATATTTTGGAATACAAACACTTCGTGCAGTTGAAAACTTTCCTATTACAGGATACAGAATCCACGAAGAGCTGATTAAGGCAATGGCTGTTGTAAAAAAAGCAGCGGCAACTGCAAATATGGAGATTAAACAACTATACCCTGGAATTGGGGAAAACATCGTTAAAGCTGCCGATGAGATACTGGCAGGTAAAATGCATGATCAAGTGATCGTTGATCCAATTCAAGGAGGAGCAGGAACGTCGATTAACATGAATATCAATGAGGTACTTGCTAATCGTGCGCTTGAACTGATGGGTCATGATAAAGGAGAGTATTCTTATTGCAGTCCGAATACTCATGTGAATATGTCACAATCTACGAACGACGCTTTTCCAACGGCGATTCACATTTCTGTGTTGAATTTGTTGGAAAGATTACTAGTTTCAATGGACAACATGCATGTTGTTTTCAAACAAAAGGCTAAGGAATTTAACCATATTATTAAAATGGGACGTACTCACCTACAGGATGCTGTACCAATTCGGTTAGGGCAAGAATTCGAAGCTTATAGCCGTGTGCTTGAACGTGATATAAAACGAATTAAGCAATCACGCCAGCATTTGTATGAAGTTAACATGGGGGCAACAGCGGTTGGAACTGGTTTAAATGCTGAACCTCGCTATATTGAATTAGTTGTTAAGCACCTAAAAGATTTCAGCGGACTTGAGTTAACAGGGGCTGATCATCTTGTTGATGCTACTCAAAATACAGATGCATACACAGAAGTATCAGGAGCTTTAAAAGTATGTATGATAAACATGTCTAAAATCGCGAATGACTTACGATTAATGGCATCGGGACCTAGAGCGGGTTTAGGAGAAATTACATTACCTGCAAGACAACCTGGTTCTTCCATTATGCCTGGTAAAGTAAATCCAGTATTACCAGAGTTAATTAATCAAGTAGCTTTTCAAGTAATTGGGAATGACCAAACGATTTGCCTTGCATCAGAAGCGGGTCAATTGGAACTGAATGTGATGGAGCCTGTCTTAGTCTTCAACCTTCTTCAATCCATCAGTATCATGAACAATGCTTTTTCTACCTTTACAGAACATTGCTTAAAAGGGATTAAAGCAAATGAAGAGAGATTAAGAGAATATGTGGAAAAAAGTGCAGGAGTCATTACAGCCGTTAATCCTCACATAGGTTATGAAGTAGCATCTAGAATTGCCAGAGAGGCAATAGTAGACGGTGTACCGGTCCGTGAACTTTGCTTGAAATATGATGTGCTGACAGAAGAAGAATTAAATATTATTCTCGATCCGTACGAAATGACTAAGCCAGGTATTGCTGGTGCTTCATTGTTGGAGAGAGAGTAGAAACGTAAAATTATCTTGCTAAATTTTAAAGAAGCATGAGTCCTTAAAGGATTCATGCTTTTTTTGTAGAAATAAAGTAGGAGATTAAGTGAATGGAAAGGTTGTTGCATTGTGATAATTATTACTCCTTCAGCTCCTGCACCCGTAAAATATAACGAGAGATACATGTATGAGGTTGATTAATAGTTAATTAAAATATCTGAGGTGATACGTTTGGGTAGTATATTGATATTAGGTCTATTACCGATTTTATTAGTAGTAGGGTTAATTGTTTTCTTCATACAAAAAGGAAAGAAATAGTTTGGATCTGGCCAATTCTAAAAATGGAGTTGGTCCATTTCTATTTATTGAAAATTGAATATTCTATCTAAATTTCAAGTTGTAATGTGGTATAATTTTCCTGTATGTCTAAAACGGATTGCTAAATAAGCAGAGGATGATTTTATGAGAAAGTATGTGTACGCATTTGGCTTACTTTTACTAATGTTAGGCAGTGGCTTTATTTTAATTAATCCTGATAATGTAGATGAAACCGTCTTCCATGTTCAATCTGATTCCTCAGAAGAAAAAATTTTCAAACCTAAATTATCACTTACTGCAAATGACGAAAGTATTCATTTTAGAAGAGGCTCTTATTGTTGGAGAAATACTTGTGAAGATAATAAAGATCCGTTTCGAAGTGTGAAATTGAATGAATTACCTGGTGGATCAACAATTGATTTGGTGTTTGATGGTGTACAGCCCAATTCCCTATCAATTATTCAGGGGGATTCTGAGAAGTTAGAGAATGTAACTAGTTTGGAAGAAAAACTCAGCGTACCTATTGAAAAGGGTACCTATTACTATCAAATTAAGGGTAGATGGAACGAATTGGGAGAAATTTATTATTATACAATTATTGAAGTTTATTAAAAAAGCTAAAAAGGGTGAAATGATGATTTATCGTCGAAAGAAGTATATCGTTGATGAAAGTATTGTGGAGGAATTTAATCTTCATTTTAACAAAACGTTATTACCTACTCAGTTAAAATACGGGTCTATGTTAATCGGGCGATGGATGACGAAAGTAAACGACGGAAAAGTAGAAATCTTTGCGATATGGGAATATAACAGTTACACCGATTATGAAGAAATTGAGCGGAAAGTTAGAAGTGATGAGGCACATGTCGAACGAGTCCGAAAATGGTATGAAAAAATGGGTGGCAGAGATTATCTAAAGAACTATTTTTTGAAAATAGACGAAGACTTTTTGGAGTCCACTGTATTTTAACGTTTAATAGAAGCTAATAGGAGGATGTTGATGGATTTTTCTACGTATCTAGTAGGATTTATAGTCCTTTTTGTCATTTTTCTTCTTTTGTCAGAGTTGTATTTAAAAAGAGTATTGAAGATTAAGGCTGTTCGTAAGAGTCTTTTTAGTGAGAAGAGAAAGAAAGTCTTTATGTACGTAGAAGGAATCCTTCTTTTATTATTTGTTTTAATTACATTCTATATTATGAATAACTTCGATTATACTATATTTGCAAGTTTACCTTCTTTTGTTCTATTTGCCTTGATTTATTTAAATCGTAGTATTGAAGAGCAGATGGAAAATAAGAGTGGTAAAAGCTACTTACATGATTGGCTTGTGTCGATTACTTTATTCGTGATGTTTTTGTTTGTACTGATAGGTGAAATTTCAAAATAGATGGGAAGTAGGAATTAATATGGAATTTTTAGTAATATTAGCTCTATTATTAATCGGCTCTACTATTACTCTATTCAGTATCAATTTATCACGTAATAGGAAAATGATGATGTGGGGGATTTTAACGATGTTTTTGATTGGACCTATATTGTCATGGACTTTATCGTTGATTTATGCAGATTTAGAGGGTGACGGATTTGCGGGAGTAGCTTTACTCATGTTGTTGCTGCCGATCATCTTTGTCATTGGTTTAATTATCCTTATCACAGGCTTCGTTAAGAAAGAAGGTAAGACAGAAAACAGCAATAATCAGTAACAACAACATGGTAAGGAGATACAGACATGTCAAATACAATTACCTTAGAATATCCTTCACTTCAAACGAATAGGTTGGATTTACATATCTTAACGTTAGAACATTCACAAGAGGTGCTTCATCATTTTTCTGATCAGGACGTTACTAGATTCATGGATATTGAACCTTGTAAAGATATGAAAGAAGCTGAAGAGATTATTACCTATCACTTGAACGACTCAGGTTGTAGATGGGGAATATTTAATAGAGAGACAAATGAAATGATGGGTACTCTTGGATTTCATTACTTACGAAAGGATACTGACCGTTTTGTAGCAGAGGTAGGTTTTGATTTATCCAGAAAGTACTGGGGTAAGGGGTATATGACGGAAGCCATGAATGAAGTATTACGATTTGGTTTTCGAGAAATTCAATTAGATAGTATCGATGCTACGGTTGAGCCAGGTAACGTAATGTCTATTAAGTTAATGGAGAGATTAGAATTTAATAGAGACATAGAACTCAGAGATCACTTGATTTACTATTATTTGGAGCGAAAGGATTTTGGAGAATAGCGATGAGTCACGTAAATTATAAGATCTGGACCGTATGTATGATTCAAGATGGAGATAAAGTGTTACTTCTGGACAGGCAACATGATCATTTCAAAGGGTATATTCCACCAGGTGGAAAGGTTGAATTTCCAGAAAGTATAGTAGAAAGTGCGATCAGAGAAGTGAAAGAAGAAACAGGTTTAGAGGTAAGTAACCTTATTTATAAAGGGTTATATGAATATGTAAACCCAGTCACGAGTGACAGATATATGATTTTTAATTACATTACAAAGGAATTTCATGGTGAGCTTCCTGTAGACGGACCAGAGGGAAAGGCTGTTTGGGTAAATATAGAGGAAGCCTATACACTTCCTATGCAAGAATCTATACGAAGAAGGTTTCCTTTATTCTTTAAAGATGGGACGTTTGAAATTCAAGTTCAATGGGATCAAGAAGAGAATAAAGAAGGTAAAGTTACCGTGGTATACACTTGAATATAATAACTATAAAGACTAGTAAATGACTCGAAGTAGATACTTCGAGTTAATTCAAAGAATAGTGAAATTATGAGTGAATTGTGACACTGTGTCATGTTTCATTGACTTATATTACCTAGTCACGTATGATAAAACTATTAGTTATGACACTGTGTCACTTGAGGAAGTGGTTTACCTTATGCCGAAACAGACGTTTTTACATTTAGATAAGGAAAAGCAAAATATATTAATACAAGCTGCCAAAAAGGAATTTTCAAGAGTTTCCTTGCATGAGGCTTCAATTGCCAATATTATTAAAAGTGCTGGAATACCTAGGGGAAGTTTTTATCAATACTTTGATGATAAAGAAGACTTGTATTTTTACCTATTAGATGAAATGACAAAAGAAACGAATGAAAGATTTATAATACTACTCAAAGAAAGAAATGGAGATTTAATTGAAACAATCTCTGATTTTTTTCAATTGATGGTAAATAATCGCGGTTCACTAGAAAATAAGGAATTTTTTAAAAATGCCTTTGTAAATATGAATTATAAAATTGAGAATACACTAGCTAAAAATATATATGAGAAAAATCAAAAAGAACAATACATAGGAACGCTAAGGTTAATTAATAGAGAAAACTTAAATGTTCAAGATGAACGTGAATTACATCATTTAATTAAGCTATTGATTTCTGTTACTTTTCATAATCTAGTTGAAATGTACGTTAGAGATTTAACGAGTAATGATGCCTTAGCTAATTTTAATATGGAGATAGACTTACTAAAGCGAGGAATTTATAAGGGGTGTAATCATTGAAACCAGTAGGCCGAAAAGGAAAAATGACGATAGATGTTAAAAAAATCGTGAAGAAACTACAAGCCCAAGGAATAGATGTACAACTTTGCAAACGACCTATTTTAGCGAATAAATAGCGGAGTGCCAACTTTAGAATAGATCAAAAAATTAAGGAATTTGTTGAGAAAGGTGTAGGGACAAGGTCTCTGCACCTTTTAGCTTAATTACATTTGTTTTATACTATTAGTAGAATGAAAGATTTCACTCTAAATTACTAGTTGCTAACTGGTATAATAAAAATAGGTTGAGTATATCCAGTAGAAAGAGATAGTATGATACACGACTTGGTTATTTATATTTTCTATAAGGGGTACAAAAATGAATTATTGTGCAATTATTGGTGATATTGTAGGTTCCAAAAAGCTTCAAAACAGACAGGAAACACAGGACCATTTTAAGAATGTATTGAATGCTGCTAATGAAAAATATGACAAATACATAGCTTCAAAGTTTACTGTAACATTAGGGGATGAGTTTCAAGGTCTATTAGTTCATCCTAGTCTTAGTTTTGAAATTATTGAATTTATTAAAGACCGAATGAATCCCATCGAATTAGTATTCGGGATTGGAATAGGAAAAATGGAAACAAGCTTTGACAAACATACGTCCATTGGCTCCGATGGTCCAGCTTACTGGTATGCAAGGAAAATGGTCGACAAAGCAAAACTAAAAGAACCTTCTGTCTGTTTATTTTCAAATTCTCCAGAGGATTCTCTCATTAATTCATTGCTACTATATTCTGAGATGTGCAGTAGATCTCGAACTGACAAACAGGAAGAAATCGTTAGGTTATATAAAGTATATGGTTCACAAAAAAAGGTTGCGGATAAATTGAATATTAGTCAAAGTGCTGTGAGTAAACACTTAAAAAAAGCCTTCTATCACGAGATTGATAAGAGTAATGATAGTGTGAAAACGTTTTTGAAGAATAAATGGGAGTAATGAAAGTTTCCCTATATAACTTCTATGAGTCATAAAACAATAATATAACCTCTGGGGGTTATATTCGATGATTATAACTTTTAGAGGTTATTATTTGTACTTATTATCTCTGAGTACTAGAAGGAGACCCAATTTGAATATCCTTGTGTAAGATTTTGAAGCGTTCCAAGAGAAATGAGGTAAGTAAATGTTTGCAGAACTGATTATAAGTTTTTTTATCTTAAGTCATGTATTGACCAGTTTTTACTTTCAAAATGAGAAACCAGAACATAAGACTAAACTCGGAATACAATCAGGGCCATTCTATTATTTTATCATTACTCTTGTATTTACAATTGCGTTTATAAGCCTAAAACTTTTATTCGTTATATTTATTGTGTCTATTGCACGCTTACTTATAGACCAAATTAAAAGTTATATTACTAGAGAAGAAAATCATGTTAAAACGTTTCTATTATTTTTAGTTGAACAATTTACTCACATTTTTGTCGTTTTATTATTTTATCCTATATTTAAAACTACCAATCCAAACTCTGTTATCAATTCCTTACTTGAACGATTTATTTCTACTTATCCATTCTTAGAGAATATCAATAATGTGGATTTATTAACCTATATGATACTCGTTCTAGCGGGAGTTCTGTTTGCTATAAATGGGGGAACGATTGTATCATTAATGATTATCAATTTACCTTTGGATAAAGTAAAACTACACAAAAAAGATACAGGTATTAGTAGAAAGCTATACAATGAAGAAATTGCTGTCACCCTTGAGCAGGCGAGTGTAACAGGGAAGATACTCGAAGTAAACATGGATATAGTGGAAGAGGAGAAAAAGAGATACGGCAAAACCATAGGAATCATAGAGAGATTAATTATCGTTATGGCTATGCTTATTAATAAATTTGAATTGATTGCCATTGTAACAGCGATTAAGTCTATTGCCAGATTTAAAGAAATAACAAATAAGACGAGTGACTATTACATTGTGGGTACTTTTGCGAGTTTTTCTATTGCCTTTTTAATCGGACTATTATTGTTGTTTTTTAAGAAGTTCCTATTATAGGAGGGCTCTGATAAACAATGGTGTTTATTTTCGTAACAGGTGCTTGCGTTCCGCTGGTTCCGCATGAGTCAAGCACCTTCACTATAAAACGAAGTAGAGAGAATAAACTATAATCGATTTTTGTATTCATCAATTATATATGGATTTTATATAACAAAGAGGGTAAACTATCGTCAATTCTGAATAAGTGGCTGTTTCTCTACTTCAAACCTAAAAACATCGATTTAAAAATGACTTCGGTATAATACCGGAGTCATTTTTATGAACTATTATGAACTTAAGTTGTTTACCTAACTATAGAGTTGTGGCAAGGGTATTTACAATGTGATAACGATAGGTCCTTCTTTCGTAATGATGATCGTATGTTCGCATTGTGCGACATAGCTGTTTTCTGTTACGAATGTCCACTCATCGTCCTCGTATTGAACCACTTCTTCCTCTTGGGTCGAGATGAACGGTTCGAAAGCGATGACCATTCCTTCTGTTAAAAGCTCATCATCACTAGGCTCATGATAATTATAAATATGGTGCGGTTCTTCATGTATTGATCGACCAACTCCGTGTCCAGTAAGGTTTTTAATCACAGTTAACCCATTTTTTCTCGCGGTAGCAATTACTGCCTTACTAAGCACACTTTTCTTAGAACCTGGTTTTGCTTTTGCCAGACCAGCTTCAAATGCTTCAATAGCAGTCTTACATAATTTAGTTAAGATAGGATCCCCATTTCCAACGACAAATGATATTCCCGTGTCGGCAAAGTATCCATCTTTGGAACCAGAAACATCAATATTGACAAGATCTCCTTCTTCTATCACACGATCCCCTGGAATTCCATGTGCTACTTCTTCATTTACACTAATACAGGTAAAACCCGGAAAGTTATATTCTCCCTTTGGCGCAGAAATTGCTCCGTGCTGGTCAAATAGGATGCCGGCCATCTCATCAAGTTCTTTTGTAGTAATATCAGGAACGGTCTTCTGTACTAATTCCTCTCGAATCAAGGCTACAATTCTTCCGATTTCTTTTAAGCTGCTAAAATCTTGTTCTGTTATTGCGATCATGCTGGACTTCCTTCCAATTTTTAAGATTGTTGGTATATCTGGTTATTAGGGTAACCTTTTTTAACGTCAAAAGCCAATCATTACTCTTATTACTATTCTCAATTGTGGGCATAGAGGAGGTGACACGAAGTTAGTGTAATGGAAGGGGAGAGAGAAAATGTTTGAAGCAGGAACACTTGTTCTGTATAATTGATTTGTAAAATAATTGAAAAAGGGAGGGAGGTTCACTTCTGTTAATTTATGAAACCTACATATATTGTTGTCACTGCAGATTAAGACGATATGAAACATTTGTGTTTAACGTTAGGGGAAAAGAGTCATGAGACTGTACAAGGCTAATGGGAGATGAGTAAATGGGAAGAAATAGAAATATAACCGATAAAGAGATCATTGATATGTATAAAAATGGAAGGTCCTATAAAGAAATGAGCAGCATAATCGGAATCTCAGACCGTGCCATTCGCAATATTTTGTATAAACATAATGTACAGATGAATCGAAAACAGTCGTCAGGACGTCCGCGAAAACATAAAGTGAATGAGGATTTCTTTAAAAAGTGGTCACATGAAATGGCATGGGTGTTAGGATTAATTGTAACGGATGGTTGTATAAGTAGAAATGTTCATAGCATTACACTTACACAAAAGGATGAAAGAATACTAAAACTCGTTGCTGAGTATATGCAAGCAGATTTCGTTTTGGCACCACCAGGAAAAACTAGAAATACTCCGACACTTATTATTAATTCAAAAATAATTAAAAAAGACCTTGAAAGAATGGGGATTTCTGCAAATAAGTCACTAACTATTCCATTTCCATATGTACCGGAAGATTATTTACCATCCTTTATTAGAGGTGTGATTGATGGGGATGGTTGGGTAGATCATGAAGGATATCAGGTAAACGTAACTACAGGTAGTAAATTATTTGCTGAAGGTCTATATTCTGTTTTTAAGTTGTGGGATCTTAACACAAAGATATCTCAATATTACACAATAAACAGGAAAATAATTTATAAAACTTGGGTATCAGGAAAAGTAGATTTAATTAGATTAGCAACAATTATATATAAATTTGAAACAGGCAATTTTATTAACTATAAAAGATTGAATATGTCACAACACTCAAATGAATTAATGACATATCTTGAAGATTTGGTGTTCAAACAGAACTTTGAAAATTTAAATAGAATTAAGGAACATCAGGAGTTTTACTATGTGTAAGAGTTTCATAATTAGATTTAACATATAAAAACGGGATTTGGAAAGAGGACTTACAGCATTGTAAGTCTTTTATTTATATCTTTTTTCTAGTTTACATAATATAAATTATGAGAAGTCGAACAAAAAAAACAAATATACAAAGATTTCATCTCATTATAACGAGTTTACTAGGTTTTTGAGACAACCAACGAATTAAAATAAACCTTAGCATATTCCGCTAAGGTTTTGTGGTTTATTGTAACGACATCCATAATACTCGCCATATTTTGTTTTCATCTTGTTGCAGTTTAAATTGAAAAATGTCCTGTTCACCTGGTAACGTAAATTCTACGTATGCACGGTCTATTTCTGTTTTTACAACATTAAATTCCCGTATTTCGTTTAATTTACGAATGAAATGCTCTATATTTTGTACGTTCGTTTTAATCTTGGATTCCTTTACAAACGTGTCTAGATCAACTTGATCAGAATTCGTAAAATAATATTGATACAACGTTTTAAAGTCCTGATCAGCTTGTGTGTACATATATAACTGAAATACTTGAAATGGTTCTAAATTGGCTAAAGCATCTGGATTATTGCTTTCTTTAATTTGGTTATATGTATCTAGAAGATTTTTATCAATTTCTAAAACTGAATTAGTTAAAATAACAGGGTCAGAACCTAATGTAACTGTATTTTCTTGGACCGTCAAAACCATTCTTGCTTTTACTTGCTGTTCATTACCAGTCAGAAATGCTTCAACAACATACTCACCATTAGGAATATTTTCGAATATAAACTGTTGTTCTATGGATTCTTCAGGCTTTAATGTTACTTCTTGTAATGCTTGTGTTGATAGTATGTTATCTGAGTACTGACTTAGTTTTGTTTCATTTTTATCGTATAATATTGCGTCAGCCTTAAGACCACTGGTAAAACTTAATTTTTGATCTTTTTTTGATTTATTTGTTGCTTTGTATATTACGCTAATTTCACCCCCAGGTTGTTCTTTAAGCTCCAGGTATGGCTGTAAGAGGACTTGTTGCTCTTTTTCCGACATAGGCACCTTCTCCTTATTTGTTTCTTTTGCTATGCAACCACTCATTAATAAAAAGCTGGTTGCTATGAGAAATATATGAATTTTCGTTTGACTCACGTTTAGCTCTCCTTTTTTATGCTTTCATACTAATATACACGTAAAATATATTGAAAAGGTTCATATATTTTCAAGATATAAGTTAACATAATGTGATTATGGTAAATTAGAAAGAGGTATACTTTTAAGGATTTCATATTATCCTATCAAACCAGATTATGAACACCTATGAGAAAAAATACCTTTAAAACAGCATATTCAAGTCCCCTTCTGCTAACTACACTATCTTATTTTCGTAGACAGTTGAGGTTATTAAAGGAAATTAGGACAAGGGATTATCATTAATTTAATGAGAATTTAACAAAAGTAATCGTATACGTTGTTTTAGTAATCACAATTATGTTAGTTCAGGTCAAAGTATATTTAATAATCAATTTATGCTTCAACTTTGTCTTACTCAAATGCAACGTATACATTGCATTTGAGTAACCAATACAGGATGAGTAAGCTTTTCTACATTTAAAATACATATCTACAGAACTCAACATATACGATGGTTCCCTGCTAAATAAATGTGTCGTCGTTAAGAAGCTAACGCTAAAAAACCAGTTTGCCCTTCTCCCTTCCCTCCCTCTCTCTAATGCTATATACTAAGTAGGAATCATGAAAAGGAGTGAAGAAAATGGCTAAATCAAAAGCAAAAAAGTTACGTGAAAAGCTTGAAAGAGAAGGAATTCGTAATCCTGAATTAAGTAGAAGTCCATTCGCTTTATCTGACTTGCGAACTAGAAAGACAAAAACAAAGAAAGATCTAATATATCGTTCCAAACATAAGAACCATCATTCCAGTGAAGGAAATAATGGTTCTTTTTATTTTACCTATATAAAGAGTTCTTCCTTTTGACTGGTTTTCTTGGCTAATGTTTTTAGTTTTTCGTTTATATATCGTTTGTCTAACGAAAGTAAAGTTTCTTGCTGTAAACCTTCAACAATATATTTTGCAAAGCACCATACTTCTTTTTTAATCTCGTTATCATTTCCCTCAGCAATCTCGAGTAATGCTTTGAAAAGTGCTATGATGATTGAAATATCACTTTTTCCATACAGACGAATTTGATAAAACGCTTTATACAAATATTCTCCGAAGTCAGGTTGCTGGAGGATAATGCGTAAATTCCGGTTTCCATCATTAATAAAGGCCTTGGGTAAATTCTTTGTCCCTAGTATGGTTAATATTTTACCTAATTGTGCAATACAATTTATTGCTGTATTCGGATCGTTAGTTGCTGGCGAGATGGCTCGTAAGGCGATTTCTACGAGTTTTGTAATACCGAATTCAATATCCTGAATGGGTGCTCGTTCTTTCCCTAGCGTTAAAAATTGTAAGTAATTCTCTGAAGATTCTACTTGTCCCATCTTCCAAACGGACAAAATCGGTGTATCAATATCCACTAACTCCCCTAACCTCTTCTCTACTCGTACAATGACCTCATCCTTCTCCGTTTGCTGTAACAACCCATCCTTATCAATTAATTGAATATAACCCGATTCTTTTGCAAAAATTCTGTGAGGTTCTCTACTCAAAATGTCCCCATATTCCCAGTCATCCCAAGGTGCATCACCTGTAACGTCCTTCTTATCCTTAAATTGTTCATGAATCGCTTTTAACGTGTTAGTTGTAATGTCAAAAATCAAATTACTAACTTGAATCCAGCTTGATACATGATGAATGAAAAACACGAAGAATACTAAGCAAACAAGTACGTAGATAACAGCAAGTGTAGGTGTAATAAATAGCTGGTGAACATCAGTTTCCCTTGTTAATAAAAGAAGAATGATTGAGTATATAAACCCGCTTATAAAGATTCCAAGTACCCGCTGTGTCGACGGATCGGTGATAAAGTTTTGCAATGTCCTTGGTGAAAACTGCGATAAAAAGGTTGTTAACACAATCATAATCGATGAAAACGTAATGGTAGTCATCGTTAACAGTGACGTTGCAATAGAACTTAACACCGTTAGTGCTAAATCAATATCTGCAAGAAAAATAATCGGAATGTGATCGTAATAGGTCGGATGATGAGCCAGTATGTCATCTACATAAAAACTTAAAATAGCTAATAGGACAGATATAACTGAATAGATAAATGGAATATACCAAATGCTAGAGCGTATTTTTAACCATATTTTCATCATTATTCACCACTTGTAAGGAGTAAAAAACAGAGTAAGAAGTCTCACTCTGTTTTAAGGTTTTAGTATGACTTTTATACAATCTTCTTCATGACCATTAAATACTTTATAGCCATGGCTCGCTTCGTCTAAGTTAAGTTTATGTGTAATGATATCTTTTGGATCAAATTCCTTGTTCGTAATTTTCTTAAACAGCTCAGGCATTAGGTGAATGACAGGCGCCTGTCCCATTTTTAATGTGATGTTACGAGAGAAAAAGGCTCCTAACGGGAAGTTATTGTAGTTGCTACCGTATACTCCCGTTATTTGAACTGTCCCAAACTTACGGACAGCTTTTGTTGAGATTTGAATAGGTCCAAGTGTGCCACCTTGCAGCTTTAGCTTTTGCTCGATAAATTCTAGTGGAGACTTCTTTCCATCCATCCCCACACAGTCAATAACAACGTCTGCCCCGCCGTGTGTAATCTCTTTTAAATGCTCACCCATATCTGGATATTCAGTGAAATCAAACGTTTCAACGTTGTTCATTTGTTTCGCCTTATTCAGTCTGTATCCAATATAATCTACCGCAATCACTCTCTTTGCCCCTTGCATCCAAGCAAACTTTTGGGCCATTAATCCAACAGGACCACAACCTAATACGACAACCGTATCGCCCTTCTTCACTCCAGCATGAAGGACACTCCAATACGCTGTCGGCAATACGTCACTTAAAAATAATAATGACTCATCTTCTAGTTCACACGATTCTGGGATGTTAAAGGGTGTAAAGTTCCCAAAAGGAACACGTAAATACTCCGCTTGGCCACCTGGATAGTTTCCGAACTTCTCAGTGTACCCAAAATATCCTCCTGAATCATAATGCGGGTTCGATTCATCACACTGACTCTCCATTTCATGCTGACAGTAAAAGCATTGTCCGCAAGCAACATTAAATGGAACGACAACTCGATCTCCCTTTTTTACTTTTGTTACGTCTGGACCTACTTCTTCTACGATTCCCATTGGTTCATGACCAATGACGTAACCATGTGGAAGTAGCATATTGCCTTGGTATAAGTGAAGATCAGAACCACAAATGGCGGTCGACGTTATACGTACGATAACATCATCACTTTTTTGGATTTTTGCATCATCAACATTCTTTACTTCAATATTATTTGGTCCTTGATACGTTACGGCTTTCACATGTAACACTCCTTATAAACTTTACTCATATTACTAGTTTTGACTAATTACCAATTCTTACTCACAGTAAAAACAAATTGACTTTGCTTTCATGCGTTTAATATACTTGTAAAGTCTTATAAATGAGTAAAAGTTAGGTGGATACATCATGGATTTCCAAATGAAGTTTTTATCTTTTTTTGTGGTTCAAGTAGAAGGAACAGGTGAGCAATCACAGAAGAGTTATAAGCATTTTCAAACGTTAGATGAAGGAAAATATGAACATAATGCATTAAAGGACTTTTTAGACGGTGAATTAACGAAAATTGTGAAACGTAAAGTAGAACGTCATCCCAAGTCTGAGCAAGTACCAACAAAGGTTGGCTACTTTATAACAGAAGAAGGTCATGGGTTAGATACAAATCCCAATTACAATTTATTTAACCGAGTTCGTTTTGCAGACTCTCTTGAAAAGTTTAAAGATGAAAGTGAAAAGTTTGTTCGTGCGTATATTGAAACGAGTGCCGTTCGTGAAGGTGTATTTATTGTTGCAAATGCGAAGCTACGCATGTTATATGATGATCCATTTGTATTTATTATGAAATGTGATTTCGAACCTAAAGTTGCTTCTATATCCGATGAATCAACATTAATTCGAAATGTGGAAATGGCCATTACGACGAAAAATATGAAATCAATTCAATATCCGTACATGCCTGAAGAAGGAATCCTTGAAGAAGGTGAATTAAAACTACATCAAGCTTCACATGCCCGGTACTTTGAAGATTTTTTAAAGTATGTTGATTATGCTGAGTCGATGCCAACGATCGTAAAAACGCAAGTACTAGATATGGTTCAGCAGCATATCGAAGAAACATACCAGCCAGACAGTGAATATCGTGAGCAATTTGAAACAGCGATGGAAGCTTGGGCGACGAGCCCTAAGCGTGAGTTGCAAGAACGCTTTACATCCGATCAAGTCATGGAAGCGACAATGCAAATTATCGAACACTCCCCTGATTTAGAGTTGAACTTCAAATTGGACCACATCAATGTAAAAGGTATGCTATCTGATTTTGGTGAGAACATTCATATTGCTAAAATCAATGGTCGATATGTAGTGTTATTAGAGGGTGATGCAATGATGTTTGAAAAAGGATATTCCCCTCTCGAACTATTAAAACCGGATGATATGCATAGTGTGATAGGTCGAATTGAAGCGAAGAATAAGAAATAGGGCGCATATTTTGCGTCCTTTTTACTTTGTATTATACCATTCAAGTGCTTGTTTCTCCATTTCTGAAACAAATGCTTTTTTTGCTGGACTATATCCACTTGTGTTTTCAAACTGTGACGCTAGCTTTTCTTTAAAGTTTGAATAAAGTTGGACTTCTTCTGGGTGAGATCGTAAATAATCTCGAAAAATTAAATGACGTTTAATTTGTGGATGGTCAGATTGGTAGACATGAATATGGTGTGTTCTGTTTTCTCCACCTTTTCGGAACAAGCGTCTACCTTCTATCCCCCATTCACCTGCCACATCATATCCTAGGGATACCATTTTATCGTTAAAGGTATCAATACGCTCAATATCCATTACCATACACATCATATCGATGATGGGCTTTGCTTTTAGTCCAGGAACGGATGTACTGCCGAAATGTTCAAACGTTACGATTTCATCACCAAAAACGTTACGTAATTTCTCTGTTTCTTCTTGAAACATTAGTGTCCAATTCTCACTATATTCACTTAACCGAACTTTCAAGCGCAAACCTCCTTTTACTCTGTTGGCATATAGCCTAATACCGCATTTGTAGCGGGATCAACAATGATAGTAGGTGTTCCTGTTAAACTATTTTCTTGATCCTGAAATGTAACTTGTATTACTTCTTCTCCTCTAAATGATTCATCCAGTAATTCATAGTTTTCATTAACAAAGGTCTTTGTGACATCAGCCTTTTTCTCGCCAATTGCAGACTCTTCCCAATTTTGATCTACTAAATAGTTCCACGCACGTTCTCTTGCTAAATCATAGGAATCATTGTTTGAGCAACTAACTAGTACTAGCGTAAGTATAGTCAATAAGCTAGTTCTCATTTATTCGACTTTCTTTCATGTGATATAAATAGTTTGTTTTGCTTATAGTAAACGAACAAAAACATGAATATTGCGAGGATGCTAGATAACCAAGTTGTGTGGATTACTGGATTTTCTGAAATCGCAAACGTAAAAATCCCGTCACCTATGATACCGGATACGCCAAAGAATAGTCCATACACAACGTTTAATCCCATGTGAATACCTGTATTTGCCCAAATTGAGCCAGATTTGAAGAAGGAGTAAGTAAAACTGAGGCCTAAGCAAATAGAA
Source organism: Bacillus suaedaesalsae (assembly GCF_016890225.1). GTDB lineage: Bacteria > Bacillota > Bacilli > Bacillales > SA4 > Bacillus_BS > Bacillus_BS suaedaesalsae. Next base: position 277,638 of record NZ_JAFELM010000043.1, read on the forward strand.
AAGATGATATTTTGCACCGATAATCCTTCGTTCCAACAATCATCTAATGCATATAATATGACACTAAGACTAAACAATTGAGTAAATGGTACTTTATTTCTAAAATATGAAAATACTAATCCTCTAACTAATAGATCATTTATCAAGGAGCCAAGACCAAAACCTACAACAATGATAATGATCGTGAGTATGCTTCTAGGTTCATTAATAAGTTCAATCCCTTTATATTTACCGAAAGCAAAGTAAATAGTAAATAAAATACTCCAAGCAATAAAACCTATGAGAAAACCGCTCCATACGTTTTTAAACCAGCCTTTAAAGAAATAAAGACCATAACTATCAAGGCCTTTTCCGTTTAGCATTTTAGCGATAAAATGTGCGAGTGGTAAAAACAACAATAAATGAAAAAAACGAATGACGTCGTTCATTGGAAGAAGCATCGGTACATAGTAAAAATAGATGGATAAGAGTAAGTAAGTTATAACAAAAGCAAGGCTAAGTCGTCTCATCGGAAAAATTCATAAACGAGTTTTTGATAGTCATAGAAGAAAGCGGGTATTTCTTGATCGACATTTTCGATTAATGCATCTGCGACACCTTTGTAGTACCAGGCTTGCAGTTCTTTTCCCCGATTAAAATAAATCCATATGTCGTCCGCTTTTCCCTTTGAATCTTGAATTAAACTACGTAAGTTATCCAGTTTATCCGCTGCGACAAGACATTTAATCTCAAAGGAAGCTGTTTTTAGCTCTTGAATCGTGTGTTGTTTTCGTTCTTCCCATGATTTCGTTTTATCTTCTGTATTTCCCTCAACAATCGTAGCCACTTTTTCTCCGAATTGCTCTTTAATTTCCTCTATTGTGACACTTGTATCTTCAACAGTATCATGTAAATAGCCAGCCGCTACTACCTCATCTGGTAAACCCGCTTCTTGGAGGATGTTCGCAACGCCTTCTGTATGAGTAAAATAATCCGCATCTGTAAGTTTTCTCGTTTGACCTTCATGTGCTTTCCGTGATAATTCCCGAGCCTTTTCAACTAAATTCATCGCTTTCACCTACTTAATAGAATAATAATGAGTTGAATCTATATATGTATGTTCGTCCCTTGTAAAGCCATTACGGGTATAAAAACGATCTGCTACTGGATTAGATGTACGTAATGTCATAATTGAAAAGGTAGACGTTGCTTCTTCTTTAATTTGTTCCAATAACTTTCTAGCAATACCAAGATTTCTGTAGGGAGAAAGAACATATAAGTGCCGTAGCCGTCCAATGTCAGTTGCCTCATTATACGGATCTTTGTTTAAACCACATACACCCACCACTTCATCGTTAAGAGTGGCAACATAAAGCACCTCACCCTTCTGGTCAAAGCGATTTTCAAACGAGACATATTGTCTCACAAGCTTCGTTACAAAACGGTGTCCTTCTTGTTCGCTTTCTTTTATTAGGGCATCTAAATTCCAATCATGCAAATCTATTACTTTTATGATACGCACATCGTTCACGATTCTTCCTCAATTCGAATGTAATAAAAGTTCATGAGTTCTGTTGACCACTCAGGTTGTTTCACTTCACCGATTGGACCAAACTCTTTCATATACGGCTTAATGTCTAAAATGGGTGTACCGACCACAGCATCAAGAGCTTCCACTTTGATGTGATAGCCCTCTACTTTTAATATGTTACAACGAGATAGCCCTAAACGATTCGGTCTCATCTTTGGTCTTTGCGAAAAAATACCGACTTTTGGCCAATTCACGTTATTACGTGGATGGCGAGCCTGTGTTTCAATTTTGGACGGATCAACACCGTGCATGAAAAAAATTACTTCAAGATGTGAAAAGTCTTCAAGTCCTTGTAAGACGTCTTCTGTATACTGAGTAGAATCGATTTCAATGATTGAGACAACATTACCCCAATAGTCATCTTCAATTGATTTCCTCCCAGATATAACTTTACCAATCGGTATTGCTGTTACAGTTTCCATCTCTATCACTCTCTTTAATATAGTCTAGTCGTATAGCTTTCTTGTAGGGACTCCTCTATTTCAACCGTTGATTCTTTTAGCTCTGCATGTGCCTTAACAATTGTAGCCATTGTAGGTAACTCTTTACGGTTTGGCCATGTTTCACTACTCCAAAGCTTTGAACGAATAAGTGCTTTTGCACAGTGAATATATATTTCCTCAATTTTAACAATAATACCTAACTGAGGAATCTTTTGGCCCACTTCCATCTTTTCAAGTAAGTCTTCGTTTCTAGTAATATAGGCCTTTCCATTTAATCGAAGTGTTTCTTCCATACCAGGAATCATAAACAATAATCCTACATGTGGATTTGATACGATGTTTTGCAATGAGTCAATTCGTTTATTCCCAGGTCTTTCTGGAATGACAATGTGGTGGTCATCAATAACATATACAAAACCGGGAGCATCTCCTCTTGGTGATGCATCACACGTACCATCTTCATTTGATGTAGACAGTACTAGAAACGGAGAGTGTGCGAGTATTGTACGGCAATGATCATCAAGTTTATGTATTACTTTTGCTTCTGCACGCTGACTTGGTTCACCCAGTAGTGTGCGAAGCTCGTCTTTTGTAGAAATAATGTCGTTCAACATAAAATTCACCATAAGTCCTCCTAGATGTCTTTTTTACTAGTTTACCATAAATTTCTAGTTGGAATAAACAAAAGACTCTATACAAAGAGAGCCTTTTGATTAACTAATTATGAGTTGAGTAATTCTTTTTTCCTTTTTGTTAACTGTAAAAACTGAGCATCTAATTCTTTATAGCGATCCTGATCGGGTGTGAGCATACTGAGTTCACCAAGTACGGCGGAGATTTCAGTATCTAGAATTAATATTTCTTCCTCAACCCTGGTTTCTTGTTTTGGTACGACGTTACGCTTTTCATATTCTTCTAATCCCATTTCAACACGTTTAATTTGCTGATTTTCAATCACAAGCGTTTTCTCACATAAGTTGTTTAAAAAGTACACATCATGTGAAATGACGAGAATTGTACCTGAAAACTCACGTAATGTAGTTTCCAATTGCTCACGGCTTGCTAAATCTAAGTGATTGGTTGGTTCATCGAGAATGAGTAAATCATTTGGCCTGATCAGCATGCCGCAAAGCTTAACGCGTGTACGCTCACCTAAGCTCAATGTTTGAATAGGCTGATTTAATAGGTCTGCTCCCATTCCCATGTTTGCTAGTATCGTTCGAGCTTGTAATATCTCAACTCTTGATGTTAAACCTAATGCTTCTATCGGTGTTTTTTCTTGAGGCAAATCATCGATGTTTTGACTTAAATACGCAATATTTAATGACGAACTTTTCCATATTTCCCCGCTACTAATGGGTTCTTCATCAAGAAGTATTTTAAGTAACGTTGTTTTTCCGCTCCCATTCGGTCCAACTAACCCAATTCGTTCTCCTTGATTGATGTAAAACTGACTTTCTACAAATAGCTGACGATCTTGAAATGATTTCTCAAGTTTCTTTGCCTCGATGATTCGTTTCCCCCGCTTTGTACTACTATCAAATTGGAAGCGAACTTTCTTTTCGCCTGAGGGCTTATCGATTTTGTTTTTCTCAAGTTCTTTTTCAAGTCTCTTCATCTTGGATTTTATAGAGCGATCTAATTTCTTCGCCTTTACTCCATGATATTCTTTCGTGCCGTAGTCTTGTTTCGTCATTTCACGATGAGCTTTTCCTGCCCATTGCTGCAGCTGTGAAACCTGACTCTCCACTCGTTCCTTCATTCGTTGCTGCGTGTCATAATGATGTAGTTGATCTTCGTATCGTTTCTTTTTCTCCGCTCGATATGAAGTGTAATTCCCGTTGTACGTCGCAATCTTCCCATTCTCAATTTCTATAATTTTTTTAACAGTTAAATCTAAGAAATAACGATCATGGGAAATAATGATGACATTTCCTTTATATTCATCTAACTGTTCGACAAGCCATCTAACTCCTTGTACATCAAGATGGTTTGTTGGTTCATCTAGTATTAAAATGTCTGGAGCCGTTTCCCAAACTGTTGCAAGAGCAAGCTTCAGTTTTTCCCCACCACTAAGGTGTGAAAAACGTTCCTCTTCCCAGACATGTACCTTTTCTAAGCCTAGTTCACTGGTCATTTCAAGGAATTCTGAGCTTACCTCTTCAAATTGATGATTGGATTTTTGATTCATCATATAATGGACAGTTTGCTCTAAATAGCCAATTCGTACCTTATCGATTCCTTCGACAAATCCTTTGTCTGGAGAAATCGTCCCGAAAATGATGTTCGCAAGCGTCGTTTTTCCCGCTCCATTATTTCCGACAAGGCCGATTCGTTCTCCTTTTTCTATATCTAATGAAACGTTATTGATAATCGTATGTTGATCAAAGTTCTTTTCAATATTTCTAATTCTAATTATTGTCATATTATCACCTCTTGTAGTTGTGGAGGTTTTTTGCATAATAAAAACCTCCCTAGTACACCTAGAGAGGTTTAGCCTGATACATACCACAATAGAAACAAGACGTCACACGAAAAAAACATGACAACATCATTGTTTTATAAAGGAGTATGGAAAAATGGACAGACTAATCCTATTCTCTAAGTATGCTTCATCTTGCTATGAAACTCATCTTAGTAAAAATAGAATTAGAACTTCATTTTCCCAAAAACACCCTTTCTTACCGTTTATTAATTATTAGTATAGTCACGATAATCATAAACTGTCAATTATTCTTTTTACAAATTTCCAATTAAAACAATTAAGGGAATCCATAAAATTTAGGCAGGTGATTACTCGATCTCCTTCAAGAATTGTCTCGCTTTATGCTGTGACCAATTCCATTCTGTCCACGATGAATTCCCCTTTAGTAACATCTCTTTACGGTGTTGAACATATTCCGAACGATACCCGGTTTTCTCTTCAAGTTCTACTAGGTAAGGAATGACATCATCAGATAATGCCTCCATATATAACGAGTCAATCTTCCCTGTTTGGGTATACCAGTTCATATTGTTTTCCGCAATAATCACGTCGATATTTAAATAGTTTAAGATAACATAATAGCTTACTGCTAAGACAACATACGTTTTGAGAAGCTCAATTTTCTTCGACCATATTCTAACGAAAGCAATGAATAGCATGATGAACAATAAAATCATAAACGAATGTGCTAAAATTCTAGAATACGTAAACCCGTAAGCTTGCTCATACAGGGAAAGCTTATGATACGCTGAAAAAAGCATAAACCCTGAAAAGCCGACTAATAACGTTAATAAACCTTTAATTAGAACTTGCGAAACTTTTCCTTTGAGACTCGTATAATGCAAAACGACTAACAGGATCGTAAAGTTAATGAGTGATACAACTGTTAGTTCAGCAAATCCTTTTCGTGCATATGTTGCGTACGAGTAAGTTGTTGTTGTGCTAGCTGGATCTATATTGAAAAAGTAAGTAAACTGACTAATTGCGTATAACATATAGACTAGATTGATTAAGATTAAGACTGTGCCTACGATAATGACATCGAACGGTTGTTTTGTTACTTCCTCTTCTACATATTCGTCAAGTTTTGTTTTAATGTTTAATGATAAAAAGTAACTAAATAGAGCTAATGTGATTCCGATGACTATAACAATTTGGAAAATCGCTTCCAACGGTGATAATGAAATAAACCAATTTGGTATTCGGTACATCATGTTTGAAAAATTCACATCGGATGACATTAATAAAAACGTAACAAAGAACAGAATTGGTGCGGAGATCACAACACCGATTAATACTCTTCGTCCTACCTCGTACCTTTGTTCATCCATTCTTTTTTTTGCTAAAACACCAATCATCGAAAACGACTTGAAGAAAATTTCGATCATATCTCCTATTGCATTCCCAAGTCTTGCGATGATGATTGGTTTTGCCCACTCACCTGGAATTCCCTTCTTTAATAGAAAGGTATGGTACAGAAATAAAAGTGGAAGTACGACAATGTTGAAAAAGCGAAACATTTCATTCGTGAAGATTCCGTATGTGGCGGCTAGTAGTAAGATTACCAATAAGAAAAACCAGCTCAATTTTCGTTGTGACGTAATAACCTCACGATTTTGTAAAAAAAAGATTGTATACAGTAGTAGAGTAAATAAAAGAACGGATATACCTACTGTTTTCGAATAGAAAAAGTAATGAAATATAAGCCCGCTAAATAAACACATTACAAATAGTGTTAATGTACGTTTTTGTAAAAATATCGTTTCCATTTTGATACACTCCTTATTTTACATAGTTATTCTAGGTATATAGATAAAAAAGGGGAACTCCCTCTTATAACGAGCGAGAAATCCCGACTCTGTACGCAATGCGACAAATTGGATATAATAAAAAATTTAAAATCACACAAACAAGGACAAACATTGGTGACAACAACGACTCAAACAGTTCGATTGGAATCCATTTATATAGTGTTAGCACCATAAGTATGACATTTGGCAACATGCAAAAAAGTACCGTTTTACTTAAAACCCTACTACCTCTTACTCCATAGGTTCTGCCAATTTCAAAGCCTAGGAAGATCCAAAATAACAAATATCCTCCGATAATAGCAGGTGCATATCCTATGAGCGTATTCCATATCGATTCTACAATCGGATGCTCTGTTGTGTGATAAGCCAGTGTTACTAAGGAGCCGACTATATAAAACAACGCATTACAGCCGATATAGAATGGAACTACCCAGTTTTTTTGTACCGGTGTATTATTTCCATATGCCTTGGCAATTTCCTTTGGCTCTCCAAAACTTACAATCACTTCTTCTTCAGAGCACTCTGACTCTTTTGAAGCATCATAAATATGCATTTCCCATTCACGAATGATATCTTGCTTATCAACATTATAGGGTAAGTGAGCTTTTAGCTCCTTTAAAAAGTTCTCTTTTGTCATAGGAGTCATCATCTCATCTCCCGATAAAGCCTTGAATCATATTCACGAACGAATTCCACTCTTTTGTTTTATGAGTGAGAATATCACGGCCTTCTTCTGTAATTCGATAATACTTACGAGCGGGACCTTTTTCTTGCTCCTGCCAATAGGCCTCTACATAACCTTTTTGCTCAAGCTTATGCAAAGCAGGATACAATGTGCCTTCCTTCACTTGAAGGACATTGCCACTCTTTTCTTCCATTTCCTTCACAAGCTGGTAACCGTACATTTCCTTTTCATTTAAAAGCTGAAGCAAAATAAGGGACGTACTCCCTTTCACTAACTCACGATCAAACATTTATCATCACCTACCTAGAAATATGAGGTACTTAAAAACATCATACCATCCCTTTCCAAAAATGCAAGAAAAAAAACCGGGTGCCAGGCACCACCCGATTTTTGTCGAATTATCACTTTTTATCATCTGGTTGTTCGGCTTTAGTTAGTGCATACTTGATTGATGCTACAGTACCGATTCCGTAAAGGGCATATTGTATTCCCTTCATCATTACATCAAATGAGAATGTACCTGTTTCGAACACTGCAAAAGCATTTCCTAGAATGATGGCTGTAATAGGGATATATCTGTTGTGAATTCCTGTTGCTTGTCTGATTGCAAATAAAACGACTGCAAGTGCGACATAGGCGGAAAATTCCATTCCAATTAATTGTTCCAAGTGATCCCCTCCTTACCTCATCTTATGTTCGTAAAGTGGACGAGATAACTTGGGGGAAAAGAAAAAACTATGGCAAGAAGTTTCCATAGTTTAGCAAATACACGTTTTTCTCTTTTGACCTGTCTTTCCTTTGTCATCAATTTTTTGAATATAATCAGCTGCAAGGGGAACTTTACAAGCAGTATTACCAACATCAACATGTACCTTACCGATGTGAGAAGCTACTTCGACTGCCTCGTCGTGAAGTTCTTGTACATATGCACCAACCCCGATAACAAATCCATTCATCACATACCTCACACGATTTCGTTCTTCGTGGACGGTCTGTTTCACTTGTTGCAATAGATTTCTAATTTCCTCAATATCTAACTGATCATCAGGTGTAATGGAAATGTAATTTCCGTATGTATTCCAGCCAGCTACAGAAACCATTTCTTCAGGAGATTGCATCCATTCTCTCGCAAGCTCTAACGCATAATTACTTTCCGCAGCTACACCTGCAACGGTATACTCCGCGATCATATACCAGTATGCATTCTTTACCCATTGCTGTAATGTTTCCTTTTCAATTAGTTTCGGATTAACGGAAAGGCCAGCTAAATACATCGCATCCGAGTTCCCTGTTTCATAAAGGGCTAAAGCGAGTTCTTGATCCTTTTTTACATGCTTCACTAATTTCTTCAAATCTCCAACTCGAACACCAAAAAATGGTTCCTGTGCACCGTGATTCATAAACGTTTTCTTCGTTTGTTCCGTTCCGAGTTGCTCTAGAGTTTGCATGACCTCTTCTAGGTTCATATTGTCACCTCACTATTTTTCGTTTGTTAATTTATCGAGCTTGTTTTCAATACGATCTAGTCTCTCATCCATGTTTTTTTTCTGTTTTTTCTTACTAATAAAAAGGTATACTAAAATTGCTATAACCCCTAAGATTATTCCAAGGTTAAATAATTGCCATATAATATCCCCAATATTCAACTCAAAACCGTGTGCTTCTTCCACAATCAAACCTCCATTCCAATACTCGTAATACGATTTATATCAATAATGGTTTCTATTCTATTTATATTGACTTTTTAAGTGGATTCCATCTGCTAGATTTGGATGCTTTAATGCCTCTAACACTACTTGAACATTATACCCAACTTTGAAATCATATAAATCTGCCGGATTTCCTTTATAAGCATGGATCATATGATGAAAAATTGGTTGTACTTCTACATCATTTGTAGGGATTTCGTAAAGTTCCTCATCAGACCGCTGACCTTTTAACGTTCCCCAGTTTTCTATCATAAGTGTTCCGTCTGTACCATGTAACACTAATTCTACTCTCTCTATTCCTTCGAAGTTGCTATCTCCATCTAGATGGACAATTAGATTATTATCTAGCTTCATCTTAGCCCAAACTGATTTCTCACATAACGTTTCATCCTCTGGGTAGGTTACTTCCCCTTCTATATACTCAATTTGTCCAAAGTTCTTTTGAATAAACTGAATCCAATGTGCGCCTACTTCGAGTATGTAACCACCTTGCTCACGATTCCCTACCCAGCTATTCTTTTGCCAGGCACGTGGCCACTCGGGAAAATGTAAGTTCAATTCAATCTTCTCTAATGAACCCATGTAACCATCTTCTAGTAAACTCATCATTTTATGCATCGCACCTTGATAGTTTAAAGGGAAATTCATCATATGTATAAGGTTCTTGCCACTTGCAGCTTCAAGCATGCTACTTGCTTCCTCTAAAGAATTTGCAAGCGGCTTTTCACAGAGAATATGCTTTCCGGCTGCAATCGCATCTAACGCTACCTTCTCATGAAACTTAGGAGGAACCGCAATGTAAACAAAATCTAACTCCGGTAAATTAACTAACTCTACATAATTCGTAAACGTACGTTCAACCGAATATTCACGAGAAACAGTTTCAGTTAGTTGATGATCCACATCACAAACCGCATAAATCTCAATTTCATCTGTAAATAATGCCTTCATCCCATCCATCAACCGCTTACCTATTGCACCAAGTCCAACAACTCCAACCTTAACCTTCGCCATTTAAAGATCCTCCCTTGTTGTAATCTATTTAAATTGTAAATGATTACGTGGTGCCAGTCACTACCCGAAATTTGTCGAATGTGTATAGGCAAATTCCTTATTTCTTGCTAGATTTGTAAAACCGGGTATTTGACCAGTCCAAAAGTTAGGTAATTACATAGTCTACAGTGTTACTACATTTAATTTGCATTTCAAGGAGGAATTGTGATGGTGAATAGTAGAAGACCTTATGGATATGGATATGGGCATGGGCGCCCGAGACCAAGACCTTACGGATATGGATATGGGTATGGACGTCCGAGACCAAGACCTTATGGATATGGATACGGATACGGTCCAGGTTACGGATATGGACCAGGATATGGGTATGGTTATGGTGGACCGTTTGGTGGACCAGTAGGAACTGGACTTCTTGGTTTTGGCTTAGGATTATTAGGTGGAGAGCTTTTAGACGGACCGTATTAATGGAAAAGCTCAGAGTTTATACTCTGAGCTACTCTTTTATGAGGATACAATGGTTATAGTCTTAAACTTTTTACCAAGAAACAGTTTTATTGAAACCATTATAAATAGAACAACATATTAATGTCGTGACTCCGTTATGTCTTCTTCCTCTTCTTTAATTAACTTCTTTTCAGTATGCATCAATAAAGAAAATACCAGGTAAACAATTAATATGAACAGCTTCAAAACATACATGCACCTCCTGATATTTTCAACTCTTGTTAATTCAGTATGGAACTCCATTTATCTTTTTTGATTTTTGTTTCCATATGAGAAGTCCGGATATGATGCCAAAAGGAAACAGTAATATCGTACCTGCCATCACACCGACTGCGAAACCCAGCGCAGACTGTAATGGAGTATCAAATTCCTTTGGGAGTCCATATAGCAAAATATTAATTAGCTGGATACCAATTGTTAGGACAAATGAGTATAATATTCCCACTCTACAAACGTATTTCCACTTTCCTTTCAAGGTATAGCCCTCCTATTAATCTTGGTTTATATTACTTAAATTTTAGCATAAATTTACAATTTGTTACTATTGAAATCTCCCTTATTCAGTCATAGTCATCGTCATAAAAAGGAAAACAATGTATAATGAGGTAAAGTCTTTTTGCAGAGGAGTAACATAATGACAAATGTAAATGTTGAACAAACCATTCAGTTGATTAAAGAATTAGTTTCGATTCCAAGTCCCTCTGGATATACAAATGAAGTGATTACATATGTAGAGAACTATTTCAAGGAACTTAATGTTGTAACAAAGAGAAACCGTAAAGGCGGGTTGATTGCGACTCTTCCCGGTAAGGATGATCGTCAGCATCGTATGCTTACAGCTCACGTCGATACGTTAGGTGCGATGGTTAAAGAAGTAAAATCAAATGGTCGACTTAAGCTCGATTTAATCGGTGGCTTTCGTTATAACTCGATCGAAGGTGAATACTGTCAAATACATACGTCTTCAGGAAAAGTTGTTACAGGAACAATTTTAATGCGTCAAACATCTGTTCATGTGTATAAGGATGCTGGAAAAGCAGAACGAAATCAGGAAAATATGGAAGTTCGTTTAGATGAAGTGGTGAAAAATGCCGACGACATCCGAGCATTAGGTATCGAAGTTGGAGATTTTGTTTCCTTTGACCCTAGAGTTCAAGTTCTTCATAACGGATTTATAAAATCTCGTCACCTTGATGATAAAGCGAGTGTAGGAATTCTACTTCAACTAATTAAACAGATAAAAGAAAATCATGTAGAACTGCCGTATACTACCCATTTCTTGATTTCAAATAATGAGGAAATTGGATACGGTGGAAATTCAAATATTACACCGGAAACAGTAGAATATTTAGCAGTTGATATGGGTGCTATGGGTGATGGCCAATCGACGGATGAATATACCGTTTCAATTTGTGTGAAAGATGCGAGTGGGCCTTATCACTATGAGCTTCGTAAACATTTAACAAAACTAGCTGAGGAAAACGGAATTGGCTATAAACTAGATATCTACCCTTACTACGGGTCAGATGCATCTGCTGCCATACGCTCTGGTCACGATATCGTTCACGGTCTAATTGGCCCTGGCATTGACTCTTCACATGCCTTCGAGCGTACACATAAGGACTCAATCGAAAACACAGCAAACCTGCTATATCACTACGTACAATCTAAAATGGTTCTATAATTTGAGGTGCTGCTTATGAAGCAGCATCTCTTTTTATTTACTCGACAAGTGTCAGGCACCACCCGAATTTTGTCGAATACCAAAACTTTACAAAAGGGTTATTGGAGTTTAGAATAAAGATTGATTAATCAATCAGTTGTAGGAGGATGTTATGCCCATCTCTGAGGATCAGATGACGAAGATGCAAGCGAAACGGAAGAAAATACTTGAACAGGCCATTTTATTGTTTTCAGAACATGGCTACAATGATACAACTATTGCAAAGGTTGCGAAGGCTTCTGGTGTTAGCTTTGGAAGTGTTTTTACTTATTTCCCCACAAAGGATGATTTGTTTCATCAAGCTGTAATGGAACCTCTCGAAGAAATTTCTAAGTTATTATTGGATTTTGATGAAAATGCGTCTAACCCGCTTGAAGAACTTGAAGAAATGGTAACAATGCATATTAAGATCTTTTCAGAAGTGAATAAATATTTGCGACTTGTTGTTCAAGTCATTGGACAATACACTCGCTTTGAAAATCAGTTTAAAGAGTTAGATCAGTTTCATAATACATTCCGAGAGAAAATCCAAATACTCGTAAAAAACGGCCAAACAAAAAATCAATTAAAGCAACTAGACACTCACTTTACGGTTACTTCTTACACGTCCCTATTGATTGGACTTCGTGTCAACCTGGCTGATGAACCAGATGAAGAGTATTGGCTAAAGTTTGTACCGTCTGCTATGCAAATTTTCGGACCAATGGACACATAACTGTTCTTGGTCATCTTAATGCAATAAAAATGATTGATTAATCAATCACGGGGTCTGAAAACAATTTAAAAAGGTGGTATTTCTATGAACTTCTTCCAATTTAGTTCGACCATTCAAATCCGTTTAGGCTTACAATTTCTTATGACACTTGCCAATATGTCTGTTACACCTTTTTTAGTTATCTACTTCTCTACTAAACTCGGTACATCTACGACTGCGTTTATGTTTATTGGTGTAATGGTGGCAAGTGTTGTTGGGTCAATGCTCGGTGGTCCTCTATCTGACCGACTTGGACGCAAAACGAACATTGTTGTTGCTGAACTTATCGTTACCGTGTGCTTTTTAGCGGCTGCCTATGTGAACTCACCTTGGCAGACCCTTCCCTACGTTACATTTGTCTTGTTTGTTATCATTCATTTTTTCACTGGCTTAGCAGGTCCATCCTATTCGGCATTAATTATTGATGAAAGTAATCCTGATAATCGAAAAGCGATTTATACGTATTCGTATTGGATAGGGAATTTGGCAGTAGCCTTTGGTGGAATGCTTGGGGCATTTTTGTTTAAAGACTACCATTATTACTTATTCATCGGAGTTTCTGTTTGCTCATTTATCTCCTTGCTTATAACCATCTTCTTCATAAAAGATCGCTATAAAGAATCAATCGACCAAAAAGAATCGCATGAACCACAAGTAAAGGTTTCTTATAAAGAGGTGTTTAAACATCGTGTATTCGTTACATTTGCTTTTGCTAATTTATTGATTATTTGTGTGGAAGAACAATTAACAAATTACATTGGTATTAGGTTAACAACGCTAATGGAAGAACCGAAAACAATCGTCTCTTTTCTTTCGTTAAAGGTAGATGGAATGAATATGGTCGGGATACTCAAAACGGAAAATACCATCCTAGTCGTAACACTTACATTATTCGTCACATACGTGATGAAAAAATATAAAGATCAAACTGTATTAATTCTAGGGCTATTCCTGTTCTTTAGTGGGTATACGTATATAAGTTATGGAAGCTCACCCCTCCTGTTAATGGTGGCAATGCTAGTCGCAACATTTGGGGAGTTGCTCCATATCCCGATCAGACAAACTCTATTAGCGAACATGGTTCCAGATCATGCTAGGGGAACGTATATGGCGATGTTTGGAGTAGCATCATTAATTGGTGCCAGTTTAGCGGGAATTGTGATTTTAGTTAGTGCATTTTTACCACCGGCTTTGATTTCCTCACTATTTATGGGTATGGGGTTTGTGAGTATGTTTATTTGTTTCCGTATTACGAACGAATCTACTAAACCTTTACAAGTAAAAACTGCAACGTTATAAATTAATTTTTATTATCTTTTTCAAAATGAATCCAAAGGTAATATACAACCCAAAATAGTAAAGCTAAAAGGAGCGAATTATGTTTTTCACCAACAGGAAGAAGTATAATGGATAAAATACCTATAAAAAGAAATGGTGGAAGTAATATCAAATACTTTTTCCAATGCATAAAACGCCCCCTTTAAATAAGCGTGCTATCAACTTCGATATAGCACGCCGTTTAACCTTTTATTTGTAATTCCTTTTCAACAACGAAAACATAATCAAATCATGATAGTTTCCTCTAGTAAATTGATAATCTTGAAGCGTTCCTTCTTCCTGGAAGCCAAGTTTTTTTACAAGTTGTTGTGACGCCTCATTCTCAGGTCGTATCGTTGCACCAATTCTGTTGAAGCCTACCTCGTTAAATAAATACGCTATCACTGCTTTTAACGCCTCAGTCGCATACCCTTTGTTCCATTCTTTTCTTGTAATCTCGTATCCTACTTCAACTCTAGCGTTATTTTTGCTAATGTTATGAAACCCGATTGAGCCAATTAATTCGTCTGTATGTTTAAGAGCAATCCCCCAACGGATGGCTTGTTTCTGCTCAAACCCATTATTAAACGCATTGATGATTTCTTCTGCTTGTTCTATCTTTGTGAAGTTATCAATTCCGAAGTATCTCGTTACAAGATCATCAGAAAAATAGGCAAATACGTTTTCTTTATCGTCTACAGTTATTTTTCGTAATTTTAAACGTTCAGTTTCTAAAATTGGAAATGCATCAAATAGTGATTTCATCACATTACTCCTTTTATCGATGTCCTTCTTGCCTTGCTTTACGAAAACCATAAAGGACACACGTTCCGTTTTCTGATAGATCTTTCACTTCAAATCCACATTTTTCATAAAAAGAAAAATTGTTGCTTGATGTATTGGCAAACCAGTCTCCATGAGGGAGTTTCGAAACACAAAGTTCGATAAGCTTTTTCGCTATACCTTGTCCACGATGCGTGGAACGAACAACAAGGTCTGCAATAGTTGCGATCGTGATTTGGTCTGAAATGACACGAATCATTCCAATCATTTCTTCCCCATCCCATACTGTATAAGCACATGTTGAATTTTCAAAGATTAGTTGATACTTCTCATCCTGCCATTCTGGATTTATTCGCATCCACCCTGCATCCTCAAATAACTTTTTCACTTTATCCGCGGGTATGCCGTGCGTTCCTTCTCGAATGATTAGCCCATGAAAATATTGATACACCCGTATCACCTCTATGTAAAAAAATGGTTTAGTCATTATTATAATGGAACAAACTTGAATGTACATAGAAAATTAATATGTTGCTAATTTCGGTGTTTATCATCATATAGAAAAATGTTAGAAAAGAGATTATAATTCCCAAATAAATAGCAGCTAGATTTCTAGCTGCTCCTTAATATGACGACGGTACTCTAAAATATGTAAGCGGTTTAATTTCATCGATTGGGACGATGCCTAGTTTGCGTAATACTTCTTCTGCAAAGACGATGTAGTTTGATCCAGTTGAGGTTATGACATTTTGGTCGATAACTAGAAGGTTATCCTTCTTTCTCTCCCAGTTCATGTAGTCTCTATATAGTAAGTCTTGCTCTGTAATGGATGCTGTATAGGACACATCATGTAAGATACCGGCTGCTCCAAGTAGAGCAGGACCACCACATATGGCTGCAATGACTTTTTTAGATTCATGAAATTGTTTGAGTAAATCTAGTAACTTAAAGTCTGATAAATGTGCGGAGGGTTCTCCCCCTGGGATGATGAGCGCTACATAATCTTCTATCTTTATATGATCAATGTGTAAGTCTGGTAAAATGTTTAATTTTCCTCCCGATGTAACTGGAGTATCTGAAGTAGAAAATGTTTCAAGCTTATAATCCGTCCCACTTAAACAGGTTACTAAAATGGATATTTCAAATTCAGCAAATGAATCGTATACAAACATTAATACTTTTTTCATGATCTTGCCCCTTTATGGATCGTGTCTTTTGTGTGTAGTATTGCTAGGACTTCTTCGAACGAATGATCTGCCATCGAATTCATTTTAAATGCATGTCCAGAGAAATCTAGTATTCTTGTAATCCCATTTGGTACGATAACACAAGATAATCCTGCAGAAAGTGCTGCCTGTAATCCATTTTTTGAATCCTCAAAACAAAAGGCTTCTTGAGCCGTCACTCCAAGACTAGTCATAGCTTGGATGTAAAGTTCTGGATCTGGTTTTACCATCGTCACATCATCTCTCGTTTTGACTACATCGAAATAATTTCGTAGTTGAAACTTCTCTAAAAACGCTTCAACCCAATTCCGACTTGAGCTAGATGCTACTGCAAGCTTAAGACCCATAGTAGTAGCTGCTTGTAAATAATCAATAACCCCTTCTCTTAGTGTTAACGTCGAGACATAGTGGTTATAGAGTTCTCTTGTTTGTCGTTTCATTTCAGTGCGGTCTAGTGTAGTACCCGCAAGTTGTTCTAACTTTTTATATAAAACATCATCACTTGTACCTATACAAATGGAGAAATCTTCAACAGTCATCGAAACGCCATAGTTCCCCATCACTTTTCTAAACACTTCATACCAAACGGTTTCTGTATCAATAATTAAGCCATCAAAGTCAAATATTACTGCTTTTATCATTGTTCTCACATCCTCGCTTAAATAAAATATCATGTTTCATTCTATAAATCTACCATTTTATGGTATTATCTTACAGTTTTATAGAGTTTTTCTTTTATTTTTTTCCATTTTTGATATGATAATGGTAGAATTTCTATTTTATTCATTAGATAGGAAAGGAGGTATTAGTGCTTGAAACAATTTTCGTTAACAGAAATGACTAGAAATCAACCATTTATTTTGTTTTGTAGCCTAATGATCGCAGCCTTCATCACACTACTATTTCTGCTACTAGTTTTTGATATTGAAATATCAAACCAATTCCTCTATTTAGTTATTATTCCTTATTTTATTATTTCATCTATGTTCAGCATTGTTTTACATTCAATTCTAGAGAAAAAGTCTAACAAAGAAAGAGTCGAAAGTGACCAACGTTATAAATCACTAATTGAAAACCACCCAGATGGAGTTATCATTCATCATATGGGGACGATTCTTTACGCAAACCCTGCGATTTATGAAATGCTTGGGTACCCTTATGGTTCAGCAACTGGCCAATCGCTTTTACAATTCGCTCACCCTTCTACACATGAGAAAATTCATGAACGTCAACGGGAAGCTTACGCTGCAGAGGCAAAGATACAAGAGATTATCGAGGTGGAGTTAGTTCATCAAAATGGTTCCTCGATTTTCGCGGAGTCAAAGGCGATTGGTTGCATGTATAACGACAAGAAATGTGTGCAACTTGTTGTACGTGATGTAACGGAAAGGAAAAAAGCTGAGGAGATGTTGAAAGCTTCGGACCGTTTAGCTGTTGTTGGTCAATTAGCAGCGGGAATTGCCCATGAAATTCGTAACCCGCTTACTAGCATTAAAGGATTTGTTCAAGTTATGAAGGAATCTAACTCAGATTCTGAATATTACGATGTCATCCTCTCCGAGATCGATCGTATTAATGAAGTGACGAACGACTTTTTGTTTTTAGCAAAACCAAAGGAGTCCCAATATAAGCAGTGTCTTCTTTACCCAATCATTCATGATATTGCAACATTATTAGGACCAGAAGCTCTGTATCACAATATCCAAATGGATATACATGACAAAACGACACAGAACGTATTCATTTTATGTGAGGAAAATGAGTTAAAACAGGCATTTATTAATATCGTGAAGAACTCAATTGAAGCAATGCCAACAGGCGGGAAAATCGAAATATCATTACAAATGAATGAGGAAAATATTGAAATTTGTTTTGAAGACAACGGCATGGGGATTCCAAAGGATAAAATGAAAAACATAGGTCAACCATTCTACACGTTAAAAGAAACGGGAACTGGTTTAGGTGTGATGACGACGATGAAAATTATTGAGAATCATCAAGGTATCTTTTCTCTACAGAGCGAAGAAGGTAAAGGAACGACCATTACGGTCTGTTTCCCAGTTGCATTAAAATCTACTAAAGGAGGAGTAAAAACCGAATATGCGCTTTAAAACACTACTTTTGCAAAATGTTGTATTGCTTTTAGGAACGGTGTGCATCTATAAGTTTTTTTCGTTAAAACAATTTTTTGGTTTAGTTGAATCATGGAAAAGGTTCAAGTTGCCAATCATTGACGGGGAAGGAATTAGCATTACGTTTTTAGGTATACCGTTAGATGATGATGGTGTACCTTGGACGGATATTATGAGTTACGCGAATACATTTTTAGTATTCGGTCTCCTCCTGCTTCTCTCTTCTGTAGGAATAGTGATATGGAATTATCGAAGAAAGTTGTTTACTACGAAATCGATGTAATACGTAAAAAGAATTGTGTTAGCTCTCACTTTCTAGAGATAACTACAATTCTTTTATTCATTTGCTACAATAAAATGCTTCCACTCATGAGGTAACAGAGATTGATAGAGTGGTGTAAGATACCGATCATCAATGAGTGTAATCCGACCGTAGTCTTCCTCTGAACGGATGAGTCTCCCACCCGCTTGTAATACTTTATTGATACCTAGAAACACATACGAATATAAATAGCCATCTCGTCCTATTGATTGAAAGTAATCCTTCATAATATTCCGTTCAAACCCTACTTGAGGTAACCCTACACCGCAAATCATCACATGATTCAGTTTATCTCCCATTAAATCAATTCCTTCTGAAAAAACGCCTCCTAATACGGCGAATGCAATTACTCTCTTCGTATGATGCACATCAAAATGTGATATAAACTCCTCTCTCTTGTCTTCCGTCATATTCGTATCTTGTCTCAATACTGTGAATTGGTTTCCATCTAACTCTATGTTTTCTATGATTTGGTTCATATAGTGATACGACGGGAAAAAGAGTAAGATGTTTCCACTGCTTAGCTCTATCTCTTTTTTTATGATCGTTCCAATTTGAACCGTTGTTTTATCACGATGCTGATAACGAGTTGATATCGGATAGATGATCACTTCTGTTTGTTCTTTTCGAAACGGTGACGGGATATCGATTGTATAATCACAGCTTTTAGCGCCAATCATCTTTTGGTAATAGGACTGTGGTGATAGCGTTGCCGAAAAGAAGATTTTCGATCTAAACCCCTTCCCCATTTTTTGCAAGGAAAGAGAGGGATCTAGACAGAGAATCTTCATTCTTACTTCATTTTTCTGAATTTCAATGTAAGTAACATACCGCTCATCATACAGAGTAGCAGTTTTGAGGAACGCTTGAACATTCCAATAAGCGTCTAGCAATAGTTCACGGTTTTCTTGCATCCAAGGAGATTGAATCTCCTCTTCTGCTACACTTGCAAATGATTCAAGCGCTTTTACAAAATCAGTATCTAACTTTGATAGTGTAAATTCAGAAGCTGATGAACTTTTACGAATTTGTATAAAGAATTGATTGATTTGATTGACTGTTTGATAGAGTGCATCGTGATTCCCTTTGAAAGCGCGTTTTAGCTCTAGGAACATTGACTTCTCTATTGTAGAGGAGTACATTTCTCTTCCTCGGTCGACTAAATTATGTGCTTCATCCACTAGCAGCACGCTTTTCTTTCGGTTATCATCTGTCACTCGCTTCAGGGAAACCCTGGGATCAAATATGTAATTGTAATCACATATGATTGCGTCAGCGTTGTTCGTTAAATCTAATGAGAATTCAAACGGACAAACTTTATGTTTCATGGAATAACTTTCTATCACCTCTCTCGTTATAATGTCTTCGTGTTGTAATATATCTAACACAGCATCGTTAATTCGGTCATAATAGCCATTGGCGAATTCACAATAATCCTTTTGACAACGGGTTTCATCCTTTAAGCATGCTTTGTCTTTCGCTGTAATGGTAACCGTTTTGAACGTTAAGCCATGTGATTTAAGTAATGAGAACGTATCTTCGGCTGTTGTACGTGTGATGGTTTTGGCTGTTAAGTAAAAAATTCTGTCAATGTGTTGTTCTCCTATTGCTTTTACTGATGGAAAAACGGTGGAAATCGTCTTTCCTATACCTGTTGGTGCTAATGCGAATAAGTTTTGGTGTTCGTGAATCGTTTTATATACAGCTCCAGAAAGCTTTCGTTGTCCTTCTCGATATGTTTGAAATGGAAAGGATAGCTTTTTACTCGATTCGTTTTTTTCTTTTTGGTGGTGTTGATGAAACTGGACATAGGGAGTATATTTCTCAATTACCATCTTAAAAAACTGCTCTAATTCAGTAATTTGGAAGCTTTGTAAGAAATGCTTTTTTTCTTTTTTGTTTCGTCTTATATACGTAAGCTGAACATTAATCGCAAGAAGCTCATGTTGTTTTGCATACATGTAGGCATACATTTTTGCTTGAGCCCAGTGAACCGGGGAAGTTGTCTCTTCTGTGAAAAATTCAAGTGAGCGAGATGTTGATTTAATTTCGTCAATGGTTACCATATCATCTCGGTGAAGAATTCCGTCACAACGACCTTCAATTTTTAAAAGGCAGTCCTTTAACATAACATCTGTTTCAAGGTGAACTTCCTTCTCGTCTTTATCTGTATAGGTAGCCTGGACAGCTTGATGAGCCTTCGTTCCCTCCATAAATAAGCTTGGTGCTTGAAAGGAGGTTTCAATACTACCGCTTCGATATACATACTCCACAATCCCACGAACAGACACATTCCACTTATTCATACTGATCACCGTTCCACATTATTAGTAATTCTATATTATCATAAATCATTCATATGTAAAGAACGTTTGTTCTGTTTTGTTAAAAGCACACTAGTACGGTTAAAATAACGGTTATGCTGGAGGTGCGAAGGTAATGAAAAAAGATATTGAAGATTATATAACAGAAGGAATAGCTGGACCACTTGAAACGAAACCTGATGAACGGAGGGAATACTTAGGCACTATTCGGGAGCGTGTCATCATTGCTCTTAAACAAGGACAAGTACGTGAGAAAAATTTATACATAACTGACTTGGAAAAAATTATGAAGCAATATCCAACTGCAAAAATGTTTCTAAATGGTAATATGGAATATCGCGCGTTAAGTCCATTTGTAAAGCTTGCTTCGGATTTAAACATCCCATATACGTTAAGTGTTAATGGCGAATACAATTCTGATTTTGGTCTCGTGTTAGCCACTGATCACGCAATCGATCTTGAAGATATTTCGTTATCTGTGAACAAAAAGGAGAATGAGTACGAAGATGATGATGACGATTCGCCTTTAAAAAGGTTCTTTGATAAACTGTTTTA
Organism: Bacillus suaedaesalsae; assembly: GCF_016890225.1. GTDB lineage: Bacteria > Bacillota > Bacilli > Bacillales > SA4 > Bacillus_BS > Bacillus_BS suaedaesalsae. The sequence goes on from NZ_JAFELM010000043.1 coordinate 298,995, forward strand.
AAAGGTTGTTTTCGCATACTTTGTTGCTATTTTTACAAAAAAAGAATTTATATTTGGTCCGTTGATTTCCGCTTCAGGCACACGCTTTCCGCGGGGAGGGACATGAGCCTCCTCGGCTTCGCCTGCGGGGTCTCACGATTCCCTCTATCTCCCGCAGGAGTCGTGCGCCTTCCGCTCCAAACAACTCAATGTTTTAACAAGTTATCCAAATACCAACAATCTTTACGAAATTGCCTTTTAAAAAGATTACGATAGAATAGAACAACAGCACCTTCGATTCTCATCGTTGGTGCTGTTTAATGGTTAACATGTCAACTCCCCAATAACCTCATCAATAACTGTTAATGCTTCGGATAGCTGTTCAAACGTTATGACAAGCGGGCTCAAAATTCTTATTACGTTACTGTATAAGCCAGCGCTAAGGATAATGACTCCTCTTTTATTGCATTCAGCAATAATTTGTCCTGTTAGCTCTTTATTCGGTTCTTTTAATTCTCGGTCCTTTACAATTTCAATCGAACACATTGCGCCAAGACCTCTTACATCCCCAATTACTTCGTATTTTTCTTTCATATTTGTAAATGAATTGGTGATGACTTCTCCGATTGTATTTGCTCGTTCTAGAAGCCCTTCTTCCTCAATCATAGTAATGACTTCTAATGCGGCTACACATCCTAATGGACTTCCTCCGTATGTTCCACCTATTTCCCCTTGCATAGGTGCATCCATAATTTCAGCTCTTCCTGTTACAGCACTAATTGGAATTCCGGCTGCAATTGATTTAGACAACGTGATCAAATCAGGTTCAATTCCAAAATGCTCACTCGCAAACATTTTTCCGGTTCTGCCAAATCCAGTTTGAATCTCATCCGCAATAAATAAAATTCCGTGATCCTCACATTTCTTCTTTAACTGTTGAACAAAGTTTACAGATGGAACGACAAAGCCACCTTCCCCTTGTACAGGTTCCAATATGAATGCGGCAATATCCTCTGGTGGTACTTCCGCTATAAAAAAGTCATCAATTTGCTGCAATAAAAATGCATCATATTGTTTATTCGTCATTCCTGTCGGTTTACGGTAGTAATACGGAAAGCGCAATTTGTATGTTTCGGGTACTAACGGACCAAATCCATTTTTATAAGGTTTAACTTTACTTGTTAACGCCATCGCCATATAAGTACGACCGTGATAACCACGGTCAAATGAAACGACAGCCCTTCTTCCCGTATAGCGTCTTGCAATTTTAATTGCATTTTCAACCGCTTCTGCCCCTGAGTTCAAAAAGAAGGTTTTCTTTTTGAACTTGCCCGGTGTGATTTCATTTAATTTCTTTGCTAGTTGTATATAGGATTCATACATCATCACATTAAATCCTGGATGTATAAAGTGATCTAATTGATTTTTGATTTTCTCAACTACTCTAGGAGGACAGTGACCAACGTTTAACGTACCAATGCCACCGGCTAAATCAATTAATGAATTCCCATCCACATCTTTGACGAGCGCTCCCTCTGCTCTATCAATAAAAGCAGGTGATGTATTAAACGGTCCTCTCGGTACATGTTCATTACGCAACTGTTGTAATTCCATTGATTTCTTACCAGGTAGTGCTGTCTCCACATGGATAAAACGACGTTCAGTCATAGGCGAGACATCCTTTCAGCATAGTTTTCCGTTCTACTAATCTATATGAAAAATCCTACAAATGAATCACTTTTTAACGGGAATTGCTTGTTTAATTGATGCCATATTTTGGACATAATAACGTTATGATAATGTAAAGAAAGGACTTTACGATGTATTTACTATTAGTCCTAATTGTATATGTTTTTTTGGGTTACTATTTTGTTGATTGGAAAAATTGGAAAGATTACTATCCCACGGTTCAGTTTTATATCATCTGTAATCTCTTTTATAATTTCATTTTTTATAATCATACGTTATGGAGATACAATGGTATTACTTTTTCATGGCTTAATCATACGTTTATAGAAATTTCCTTCATGTTGTTTGTCATTCCAGTTATACTTATGATTTATTTAAGATACTTTCCGAAGAAGAAAAAGCCTTATCTATATGTAGCTGTCTGGGTTGCCTATTTTACAAGTCTTGAATTTATCTTTCATAACAAGGGAATGTTTATTTACGAAAATGACTGGAATCTTTTTTGGTCAGGAATATTCAATGTCATTATGTTTACGATACTTAGAATACATTACCGAAACCCTCTTGTTGGAATTATTGTTTCCATTCCTGTGATCACAATATTATTCTTGTTTTTTCACCCAACATTAGCAGAATTAAAATGATTAATAGTGACTTATATGTTGAGAGAGCAACTATCAACACCGATTTTTCTTATCATTTTGTTTACCATCTTTATTTCAATGGCGATTTTCATTTTGAGGAGTAAAGAATGAGGCTGGGCTAAAAGTATTTTCGGCGAAGAAAAATCCGAACAATCATCTCAAATTCGTTAAAAATAGGATTTGATTGAGTTCGGATTTTTTTATTTGTTTTGTTTGAGACTACGTTTTGTTTTAAGTATGTTCTAGCTGTTAGTTGGAGTGCAAGACGAAGACTCCTGCGGGAGAAGTGAGTTAGGTGAGACCCCGCACGGAGGAACGACTGAGGAGGCTTACCAACACCCCGCGGAAAGCGAAGTCTTGCACGGAAATTAACAGCTGTATTAAAAGCCTACCTAATTTGAAATTGTTCGTTTTTAGAGTCGTGTTTTAGTTTTGTCCCAACCTCTTGATGTATTTACTTCATGTATGTGATGTTCTGATTTTATTAATTTCTTATATATCTCCCCTAACAATAGAATCGAAATGTGAATGGGTAGTAGCTTGTATAAACTCCCCTTATTAGACGGTTTGATCAATTTACAATGAAATAAACATTGGTCGATCAAATGCATGAACAGAATACCACACCATTTGAAAGAGGTTGGCATATGAAATGTATTAATCGTTCCAACAATACTTGCTAGTAACGTGTATAGTGGGACGATAATAAAATGATCCCAATAGCGATTTCTTACAGCATGAAAGCGAAATCTGTACTTCTTATATCTTGCTAAAGCTATAAAAAGTATATTTGTATAATTTGTCCAAAAGCATAACAACAGGGAACTCCATTGGATGAGTTTGTTTCCATTTTGTAACCCTCTCCACCACTTGGTAATGATATAAAAGTACATCGGCATTGCACCAACGGTATAGATTGTACTCCACGTATCATTACTAAAAATCTTCCACTTAATGAAAATCCGTTCAGTTGCACCGTAAAATAGTGCGGCCCCTATTCTTGCCTTCCACCCATGTTTAAATAGTGTTAATACAGTTCCTGTAATGGGTACAAATACTGCTTGTGACAATAAAGCCCCCATTACCGAATCAATCCATTTGTTTTTAAATATTTTTGGATAGTACTTGTACATTTTAAATACGTTTAACACGAAGTATTCAAAGACATAAGCGACTCCAATACCGATTGTCAAAAGAGTAAACGTTTTTTTTCCTTTTTTCCTAAACGTAATTAACAAAATAATACTATGTAAGATTGCCAATATAAGAAAAGGAATACTTTTTTTATTCATTGCGTATTTCCTTTCATCCGTTCGTCATTTCTATAAGTTTTTCCATATCTACAGGTGATTTATGTATGAGGTAGATATATTAGCATAAAATAAAAAAACCAATCCTAACCGGAATTGGTTTATAAGTGGTTATTTAGTTGTTCCCATTCTTCACGTAATACACCCATGCGAATGGAATCATAATATGTGCCATTGTAATAACGACATTTTCGCATTCTACCCTCTAACTGCATGCCAATCTTTTCGGCTGCTCGCATCATTCGATCATTTCCAGACCATGTTGTAATACCAACCCTTGCAATGTCATGTTGACCGAATAAGAACTCCACCCAAAGCTTTAACGCATCCGTACCGTATCCACCATTCCAATACTCTGGTACATAAATCACGATTCCTGCTTCAAGCCATCTTGAAGGTTCGTATTCCCAGTATGAAGAGACTGTACCAATGATCTGTTCATCGTGAAGAATAACCATTTGATTGGCTGGTTCTGATGTTGATTTTTTCATCATTTGTTCAACGAACGTATGGTACGGAATTTGTTTATGTGGAAAATACGGTGCGTCCCATTTCTTCCACTCTGGATTTTCTGAGCCGTAAATGAATTCAAATAAAACGGGAAAATCACTATTTTCAATCGTTCGTAGTGCTACTTTGTTGCCAGTTAATTTCATGAATCTAATTACCATCCTTTTATAAGCTTTCACTGTATACTTCGACAAAGTATTGTGAAAGTCCTACCTTTTAATCAAAGGGAATTATCGTAAACATGGCTATCTATTTTAAACTAATTATATTTTATAAGATTACTAATTACGTGTTTCAAGACTTGCATGAAAAACAACATCAATGCGAAATCAGCCTAACCAAATAATGCAACGATCCCCTGATAGCCAAAATATAATCCGAATGCAATAAGAGATAACCCTGAGATAATTGAAATGATAATAATACTTTTTAAGTTTAAGAACTTACGAAACCCACTAGTTAAGCTTGCGACGAAAATATCCCAAATTGCTAGACCGACAAATATCATCGAACTGTATAAAATAAGTTCACCAGTTCCATACGTTGCCGCTGTTTTTGCTAAGACGGAGCCATAAATACCAAGCCAAAAAAGAATGGATAGCGGACTCGAAATGGACATAATGAATCCAGTCAGAAAACATTTAAGCATCGAGTCTTTACTACGAATGTGATGCAGTTTAATTTGATTAGCTGTTAAGATGCTCTCTACTCCAGAATAAATTAAGATAAATCCACCAAACAGCCATAAAAATACTTGAATCGGTGGTGAATCTAAGAAGTGAACGATGCCAAAATAAACAAGCGCCATAAATATAGCATCTGCAATCATTGAACCGAGACCCACTACCCATGCATGCCAAAAGCCGTTTTTGAGTCCCTTATCAAGTCGTACGGAATTAACAGGACCGATTGGTGCTGCTAACGTAATGCCAAGAAGAACGTAACTTACTAAAATACTTACATTCACTTTACTCTCACCCACTGCCTTAAGTTGATAACTTGTACATCTTATGTCCAAGCTTTCATAAATAAGACAAAAAGTTTTGGATCTGAATAGATTTCAGTGTAAAGTAATAGTAACAATTACTTAAGGAGACCGTATGATTCGTACTATTGTCATTGAAAATAACCAAATACTACAACTAGAAAAACTGCCGGATGTAACAACAAGTGATAACAAGTGGTATTGGATTGATTTTGACTCCCCGACGGAAGAAGAAATTGAACTATTGCATCATCCGCTTCAATTTCATCCATTATCGATAGAAGATTGTATACATACGCTGCAACGTCCGAAGCTGGATTATTATGAGAACTATAACTTCTTTGTTATTCAAGCCTTAAATGCAGCTTCATTTTCACGTGAAGAAGTTGATTTCTTTGTTGGTGATCAATACATTGTGACGTTTCATAATCAACATAGTAAAGAAGTGGATGAAGTATGGAGCCGCCTACTTCAATCAAAGCTCATTTCAGAGTGGAATCCATCAACTGTGTTATATCATGTTTTAGATAAAATCGTAGATAATTACTTCCCTCTTGTATATCATATTGAAGATCGTCTCGATGATATTGATGCCAATTCAGAAGTAAAATCAACCGAAGAGCTATTAAATGAAATATTTGACGTAAGGCATGAGCTTTTATTATTACGTCACACCATAACACCGATGCGTGATTTAACATATCGCATTATTAATTCAAGTCGTTTAAAAGATGTACAAGGAAGGATGGAATACTTCGCAGATATTCACGACCATTTATTAAAGCTGTCTGAAATGATTGAAGCAAGCCGCGAACTTACAACAGATATGCGTGATAGTTATGTCTCCTTAAATTCTCACCAAACGAACAGAGTGATGAAAGTATTAACCGTCATTACGACGATTTTCATGCCTCTAACGTTTATAGCCGGAATTTACGGAATGAATTTTGAATACATGCCTGAGCTTCACTCCGAATACGGTTACTATGGTACGTTAATTGCAATGTTTGTCATTGGAGTGGGAATGTTTGGGTGGTTTTATAAGAAAGGCTGGTTTAAATAGTACAGAAAAACTCAGGGTTTGTCGCCCTGAGTTTTTTCATCTGTCATTTCGTTTACCCGATAGAAATACGGTCCGCACAAGGATTCGTGAGTACGAACATACGTCCAAGTGAAGTTTTTATCAAAAATATAAATGTCATCCTGTGTATCGAAATCTTCTGCTACTAGTTTACTTGAATTGGAGTATAGAAATATAAAAGGTGCACCTTCATACATGACATATACTTCATCCTTAGTCATCGCAGTAAATGCTTTACGTGCCTCTTCCTCTAGCAAGCAAGACTGCTTTTCATAGCTGAATATGTGCCATTTAAAATCGTCGTAGTGAATCTCTTCTCTTTCCTTCTCACTTATACTATTGGCAAAGGATTTATCCCATTTATCAATCAATACATTAGCGTCTTCTATTATTTCTGAAATAACAACGCCTTTATTGAGCAAGTTCTTTTTATGACGATATTCTTGATAAATAGATTCGATTGACCAGTATACATGCTCTAATTCTTCGTCAGGCAATTGGCCTAGAAGGTGGTATATTTTTTTACGTATCATGAAAACTGCCTCAAATCTATTTTTGACATAAAATCTTTCACTTTCACGCTGTCAAGCCATACTTCATTTACAGAAAAAACATCACTTTGTTTTACAATATCATAAAATAAATCTATTAATCTATCAGCTGAAATTAGTAACTTTGCAACTGTTATTTCGTCTGGGTAAGTCTGAAGGTACCTTGTTATAAAAGCAGGCTGTAATGTTTCGTATGCTTTGAATTGATGGAGTTTCTTGTTTTCATTATATCCTTGTACTTCAAGAATATAGTCTCTCGACGTTTCGAGCATTTTAAGAGCATAGATTAAATTTTGTCGTTTTAATTCTGTGTAAAACTTTCTCATCGCATAGAAGAAATCGAACCCAATATCATCGCTTACAAAATATTTGAATTCTCTTTCTGTAAAGTTCTTGTTTTCACGTTCCATGATTTCAGATACGTTCCCTGTTTTGTCTTCAATTACATTCCATAATGGTGATTTTACATTTAAATAGTCAGTAGGCAAAATCGACACGTTAAATTCTAGTCCATTTTCTAAAATGGCAATTAGTAAGAAGATATTTTCCCGAAATTGAACTTCCTTTATATAAAGAAATTCAAGGCCACTAAAATACGTTTGGATGTATTTTTTCGCTTCATCAACGTCAGTGATTTTATTCGTAGACACCATTAAGTCAATATCAGAATGCTCGTCCTTGTATCCAATAACTCCAGAACCCAACTGAACAATACCTTCAATTAATGATGACGATTTTAATGCGTTGATTGTACGATGAAAATACGATTCTCTTTCTTCTGGACAGTACATGATTTCACCTCGAATTAAATGTTTTACATTCTATTAGACAAAATAGTAGGAATTCCTTCCCTTATTCAAAGAATATTAATAAAGAATCCATATTGAAATAATACATAATATCGCTAGTATGAATAAGCAATACATGACAACCCTTTTGCCTGTTTTATTCAACCAATAAAGGTAAACCAATGTTATATATATGATAAATGCAGCTGTATAAAAGATGACTCCCGATATAAATTTATCTTGGGGGTAGTGGCCAAAAATGAGATGTAATATGGTAATTGGATAGGTAATCAATGCAAACAAGTAGTGAATTTTTCTTTCCACAATATCCCCTCCTTCTGTTATGAAAAATGCAATCTGTTAGTCAATTTTATGCCATTTTAAATCTTCACTTCTAAATACATTCGTAGATTTAGGGTATCCGTAATAATAGAGCGGTTTGCCATTTTGGTTGTACGCTGTGGCATGAAGGTGGTCGATTTGTTGACTAAATGGAAACAAAAAAGAAATACGTTCTCCTTTGGTTACGTTCTTCCGTTCTGTATGGTGTTCATCACCCGCTTCTATGTATGCTACTTCATCATCGTGTGAAATTACACTCAACATCGTTGCAGCATCATCTTCTGTTGTAATGCTAATACCTCCAATGGTCTGTATGTTGTCAGAGCTATACGGAATGTTCGTAGACAATGGACTTCTATAGAATAACCAAAACTTTTCGGATAATACGGATTGATATTGTTTATCGATATCACTCTTAAATAAGAAAATTTTATAAGAAGATGTTGTATACTCCTCCATCAATTCCGCATCATTTGAAAGAAAGCTGTTCGCATTTGCTGCACTTAATGCCGTGAATCGATAGCCACTTATCATCAAAAACAAAAGGACCACTACAACTACGATAAGTACTAGATAAGAGTATTTTTTCAACTTCTCATCTCCTTTTTGTTTCCGACGTATAAATCTTTCTTTAAATAATAATGAGTAAAGTGTCTACCTACATTGTCAATACTTCCAAAAACCTTATAGCCATGTTTTTCGTAAAATTCCAAAGCTTGAAAACTTAGCGTATCTACTTTAATGAAATCACATTTTCGATCAATTGCGAGTTGTTCTACTGCTGTTAATAATTTTGAACCGTATCCTAATGATCGAATCTCTTCATCTACCATTAACGTATGAATTTCTAACCAGTTCCAGCAAACTTCTCCTAGTAAGCCCCCACGAACAACGCCTTGATCATCTTTTAAGATAAAGTTAACTTGCTCGTACCTTCCTCTTAAGTCTTCTGGAAAGTGAGCTAAATTGTATTTGAAGAGTTCATCATTGATATGATTTTTATAATCGTTATTGTTATCTCTTTCTATTTGAATGTTCATTAAATTCTCCTAGTCTTATGTATTAATTACGTGGTGCAAATAGCATAACGGATACGCCGATTATACAAATAATCGCACCAAGCCAATCATATATGTCTGGTGTTTTTCTATCAATGCCCCATCCCCATAAAACAGATAGAACGATAAAAACACCACCGTATGCGGCATAAACTCTACCGAACGACGGGAAGGTTTGAAAGGTCGCAATTACGCCATATAGTGATAGTGCCAATCCTCCACCAATTCCAAAGTAATAAGTCTTTCCTTCTCGAAGCCATAACCAAATAAGATAGCCCCCACCAATCTCAGCTATTCCTGCAAGGATAAATAATCCAATTGCGTACAAAATAGAAACCACATCCCTATTCACCCTATTTGCAAATTATTTTAATCTATTCGTAGCTTACATAAATCCGTGAAATTAGATCATTCTAGCAACTTTACAATCTTTTCATTAGAGTGATTCAATCTTTTTAACACCTTTTCAATCAATATACAGATGTTAATGAAAAAAAGAGTAACATCATGACTAGAAATGCTATGAAAAACATCATGATACCACTCCTCTATAAATTAGAAGACCATGGAATGAAATTTCAATAAAATTTAGTTGCTTTAGTAAGTTTTTTAGCAGTGTATCTTGGATAGAAAACCTTATACGTAAAGTTTAACATATTCTTCCTATTCATTATGTGGTTTATTAACAAAAAAAGAGCATAAATCTAAATGATTATGCTCCCGTCATATTTACATTCCCCTACTATTATGTTGACTCTGCTTTCCGTTTCTTTTTACGGCTTATAAGAAACAGCACTAACAATGACATTTCTAAAAATAGTCCAATTAATGTCCAAGAGAAAAAGGTGAACTCGAAAAACACCATTGTACTTTTAAATAAGACTATAGATAAAACTCCAAGTAACAAACCTAAAGGGAGGATTATATTCACCGATTCAACACTTCTTATGTTTGCAATCGCCTTTTGGATTAAGTATAAAGTGAGTGCAAGCTTTGCAATTAGACATGGCATCCAGATTAATACGATAACTAAGTCTAAACGATCGAGAAACTCAGTAATATTAATTTGTTGAATCATTGTAATGTTTGGATAGGAAGATAGCCTTACAATTTTTTCTCCCAGCACTAAAATATTTAATATTAGTAACACAAAATATAATAAGATTCCAAAGGCCGTACCGTAGTAGGTTGCTTTTCGTAATCCTTTTGTATCTTGAATATTTGAAAATAAATAAAATACAATGAACACTTCCCCCATCCATGGAAATAAAATAAACGATGACTTGCCAAGGTTTAACGCTTCTTTTATTTCAAAAATAGGTAAGAGGTTAGACATTTTAAGTTCATTTATTAGTGTAAGTGGTAGGGTCAAAATAATTGCGGCTAAAACGACAAATTGGATAACTGTGATTCTTCCAATGACTTCAAGACCAGCAGCACTTATATACACTAAGGTAATCACTAATATAAGCGTAATGATTTCAAGTGGTGTAGTCGGAAGTAAGTTGGACGAAATATAGTGAACAAACGTGCGTACATCACGAATAAAAACAGACATTAAAAAAATCGACATGAGTATCGAAAATATCTTGGAACGTTTACTTTTACTAGCAGATGGCATAACATCTACTAAATTACCTTTCCTCCCCATACCGATAAACAGCAAACCTAATAAGAGAGGAAGGATGAAAAATGGCACTTGCCAAGTTGTATGCTTTGTAATTTGGGTAATAATTTGACCCGTAATCATTAAGGAGCCAGTTAAAATAAAATTGGCAATGATAATTGCTAATTGAAATGGAGAGATTTTTGTTTTCATTACGAAACCACCATCTTTGTAATTGGGCTCAATACCTTATTGACGAATACTGTGACTCCGTTCAGGGTGAATGGCGTAATGAACAGTAAGGACAATCCGGCTGTCAAAAAAGAAATCGTGAAAACCCATAGCCTCTCCTTTTTATCCATATGTTTTCGCCTGGTGAATAGAGATACAGCTAATAAAGTGAAAATAAGAATTATTGCTTCCATGGCCTCACTCCCTTATTTGGATTCCTGAATTAAGCACCTGTTCGATCTCTGCTTTTGCCTCTACCTTCACCTCAATATCTGGCAATAGTTCGCGCCAGTGCTTTTTCAACTTCTCTTCCCAAAGAACATTGTCTTTTATTACGACATGTAAACCTAAACCAAATACGTCAATTCCTTCATCCATTGAATGATCAAATAATGCCTTAACTTCTTTAATTATTTGTTTCTCCATCGAACTTGTTGCAAGTTCATATGCTTTTAAGTCACCGAGTTGCAATTGTGCTTCATTTTGCATCATATCGGCATCAGTTATGATTTTTACTGTAAAAGAAGGTAAACCGTTTATGATTTTATAATCAGTTCTTACATTAACCCTATCAATCTGTACATTCAATTCATCGTCTTGTCGAACCGGAAAAGTAAAGGTTTTATTTTCCATTCCATCCAGCAGCCAAAGTGCCCCAGATGATTCTTCTTTGTTGGCAAAATAACTTAATTTGTCTCCTTTAAAAACACCCATTCCTTCCACTGCAAGTTCTTCTTTATCTTCTTTTGACTTCCCGTTTTTTGTTTTCACCGTTTTTACTACCGGTATCACCGGATCTTTACCTTCTAAACCAATATCATTTAACACATCCTTTACCGTTACTGCCCTTCCGGCTTTCACTATTTCTCGCATCGCTTCGGATGAAAGTTTCTCCAAGTGGGGGGAAGCAGTTAAGATGTCAACTGCCTTGCCTTCAGTTACTAGAACATAGGTTGAAAGCCTGGACTGTGGTTGTTCGAGAACAAGTTGTAACGATTTTTCGAAGCCACCACGTGCCATTGCTTCACCGAATACAAGTATTCTTCTGTGACCAAAAAATAGCTTCCGAGACATTCTTTGTTGCAAGTGATCATTACTTTCCCGTATATTTCGCCCAAGTTCAGAATCTACATAAGAAGGCCCACCTGTTGTACCACCACCACCGCCGGATGAACCGGAACCTCCCATTGCACTAGGGAGCGGGACTTGTACAGAGATTCTAAACGAATTTTCATCAGCTTTATCAAAACCTGTTGCCGTAACAAAGGCCATATCATTTACTTCCGTACGGTCCCAGCATCCAGTTAGTAGGATGAGGGAAATACAAATAATTAACGTAATTTGAAGCTTTTTCATTATTGTTTCCCCTCCTATTAAGCTGATTTTATTGATCTGGAGAAGGCTTTAAATTGGATTCTTCTCGAACTACATTTTCCTTTACAAACTCATCTGGTCTCTTATCCATCTTCCACCATGGTACTCGGATGAAAACGTCTTTAAGTTCTTTCCAACTTAGAGGTCCAAGAGGACTGAAATAAGGAACACCGTATGAACGTAAATTACATAGGTGAGTTAATAAAACGATAGAGCCAAGTACAATTCCATATAATCCAAAGGTAGCAGCAAGAAGCATCAACGGAAAACGCAGCAAACGAATGGATATCGCTAAACTAAATCGTGGAATGGTGAATGATGCAATACCTGTTAGCGATACGATAATAACCATTGGTGCAGAAACAATCCCAGCCTCAACAGCTGCTTGTCCGATCACAAGCGCGCCAAGAATACTTACTGCTTGTCCGATTACCTTGGGTAATCTGATACCCGCTTCCCGTAGTGCCTCAAAGGCGAGCTCCATTATAAGGGCTTCAATAAAAGCTGGAAATGGAATCGCTTCACGACTCGCCGCAATACTATATAACAAATTAGTTGGGATCATTTCTTGATGAAATGTCGTAACGGCAATATAGAAAGCAGGTAATAACAAAGCTAAAAAAATCAAGGTCACACGAAGTAACCGTAAAAAGATTGAGATGTGATAACGTTGATAATAATCCTCACTAGCTTGCAAAAACTGCCAAAAGGTAGCTGGCAATATTAAGGCAAACGGAGTCCCATTCACTAAAATAGCGACTCTTCCTTCCAGTAGATTCGCAGCTACTGAGTCAGGTCTTTCCGTATTTTGAATTTGTGGAAATACTGTAAACGGATTGTCCTCCATAAATTCCTCTAAGTACCCACTTTCTAATACGCCGTCGATTTTAATTCGATCGATTCGCTCTTCTACTTCCGACACTAAATCCGGTGATGCAATTCCCTCCATATACATAATGGCTAAAGATGTTCGAGTATGTGTCCCGACAACCTTTGAGATAATTTTTAGATCATTCGAACGTATTTTTTGTCTCACGAGGGATTTATTTACGCCAAGATTCTCTGTAAAACCTTCTCTTGGTCCTCGAATCGATGCTTCCGTCTCAGGCTCTGATACACTTCGTGTTGTGCCACCTTTTGCATCTAATACTAACGCTTTATCTAATCCATCAATTACTAACACCGCATTGCTGTCTAACACATAATTGATCAATTCTGCTAAGTCATTTGATTTTAGTACTTTATTGACAGAAACAACATTTTGTTCGATATATTCATCTGATAATTCCTCAATCGATACCGCTTCGAGCAGTTCGTGAATCGCATGTAATTCAATGGTTACTTTATCAATTAATCCTTCAATAAAAATTAGACATGCTTCATGATTGCCTACCTTTAGTCTGCGAAACGTAACATCCGATTTTTCAAATTCTTTTTGTAAGAGTTCAATATTTTTATGAATATCTCTTGAAACTGGTTCTACTTCTACTTTTTTATTATCTTCTTTTAGTTGTATCTTCTTCGTTGTAATGAGCTTTTTCATAAGAGCCTCTCCATACTAGTTTGCTCTTACTTTTCCCTCAAATGGCTGTTTTATCCATACTTATTGGTTAAAAATACCTCAAGAATTATAAGGGAATTGTTAGTATAATTGGACTATACATACTGCCGGGAAGAGGAAAACTACCATGACTAATTTACTGAGTGACATTCCATCTTTATATAGTGCTTATAAGTCTCTATTTACGAACAACCCGGATGGTTGTTATGCATTAGATACGAATGGAAACTGTATGTTAGCCAATGAACGAGCTTTAGAAATCACGGGATATTCCTATGACGAACTTTTGCAATCCTCGATAAATTCTATAGTAAAAGCTCAAGAAATCAAAAAGATTCTTCGTGTTTTTCAAGATGTATTAGAGGGAAATAAAAAAAGCTTTGAGGTTACAATTATTCGAAAGGACGGTCAAGAAGTAGAACTTTCGATTACAGCGATGCCGATTATCATTAACGAAACAATTCTTGGTGTGATTGGTGTGGCAAAGGATATTACGGAAAGTAAATCCTTACAACTTGAATTGATCCAATCCCGTAACCAATTGCAAAATATTTTTGAAAGCACGAATATATGTGTATGGTCGTATGATTATCGAGGTCAAAAACTATTCCAAGTCTCACCTGCTTCCAAGCGGTTGTCTGGCTATTCACCAGCAGAATTTGAGCAAGAGCCATTACTATGGCAAAAACTGATTCACCCAGATGATTTAAACCTTTATTCCAACCGTTTTCTTGAATTAAACAATGGAACAACACTGAGGCATGAATACCGCATCTTCCATCGTAGTGGCGAAATAAAGTGGATTTCTGACTATACCGTTCCCATTCTAGATGCTGACGGAAAGCTAGAACGAATTGATGGTGTATTGATTGATATTACAAAATCCCGAAATACCGAAGAAACATTAAAACATCTTTCAAACTTTGATTTAGTGACAGAATTACCAAATCGAAGAATGTTTTATCATTCATTAGATGTAGCACTCCAGGATCCTTCGAATAGAAAGCTAGCTGTCCTTTACTTAGACCTCGATCGTTTTAAATATATGAATGATTCTTTAGGGCATCATGTTGGAGATCAAATTTTACAAATTATCGCAGTTCGCCTTCGTCAAATCGTACGAAAACACGATTTAGTTGCAAGATTAGGTGGAGATGAATTTGCGGTATTACTCAAAAATGTACATGATGATGCAGAAGTAACAGAAGTTTCCGAGCGAATTCTTTCAAAAATTCGTCAACCCTTTGAGCTTGATGGTCATGAGTATACACTTACAACAAGTATTGGCGTTAGTATCTATCCCGAACATGCAGAGACGGCCGAAAACTTAATAAAACGAGCGGATCAGGCGATGTATTTAGCAAAGGAAAAAGGGAAAAACAACTTCCAAATATACGATAAAAGCTTAAAGGACGATTTTTCTCGTAAGATGATACTAGAACAAGAGTTGCGAAAAGCACTATCAAACGAACAGCTCTCTCTTCACTATCAACCGATTGTTGATGTGATGCAAAAAAAGATTGTGGGATTTGAAGCGCTGCTGAAATGGGTCCACCCGACATATGGACCAATTTCCCCAATGGAATTTATTCCGATAGCAGAGGAATCTGGTATTATTGTGCCGATTGGAAGTTGGGTACTCCAAAAAGCCTGTCAAGATATGAAAGCATGGCAAACACAGGGTTTTGAAGGTGTATATGTATCTGTTAACGTATCGGTTAGACAGTTTGAAGAAGTAACTTGCTTAGAACGATTGGATGAAATCCTAAAGCAAGGTAAAGTTAATACAAACCTGCTTAAAATTGAAATAACGGAAAGCTTAACGATGATGGATGTAAATGAAATGTCTACAAAACTATTATTACTTGAAGCGATAGGAATAGAAGTATTTCTAGATGATTTCGGAACGGGCTATTCGTCGTTAAGTTATCTTCAAAGATTGCCAATTAAAGTGTTGAAAATTGATAAATCCTTTATACAGGATATTGAATCAAGCTCTGACCAAGAAACGATTATTGAAACGATCATTGCGATGTCTAAAAGTTTACGAATGAATGTCATTGCAGAAGGTGTCGAAGAAGAAAAACACCTGCAATTTTTACAAAACATCGGGTGCACACAAATGCAAGGTTATTACTTTAGTAAACCGATTCCGTTTAATCAACTTCAAGATTTGTCTAGAAGTTTGAAACTATAAGTTTAATAAAAGAAGAGTCATTCGTTTCTGAATGACTCTTCTAGGTTGTAGACAAAAGGGATTCGAATAAAGATATACGGGTCCCTTTTTAGCTATTTAATGACAACTTCAGGATACATTTCTTTTATATAGAGCTATGTATTTTGTAATTTCATTGCTATGTACTTAAAAGTAAGAGGTTCTTTGCAAAGCATTTCAACTCGTTCATGCCAAGAGTATAACTGGTTAGGCTCTATCATTGTTCGAATTAATTGTTGAAATACTTCTTTTTCCTTATACAGATTCGTAATATCGAATTTCTCACGAACCATATCTCGTATCGCTAATGCATAATTATAATCCTGGAAAAAGGCTGGGTTTTCAATGTAAAACATTTCGCCGGCTGGATGAAAGGTTTCAGCTTCATACCCAAAAACCCGTACATAACACTCATCTGCAATCTTTTGAAACGATTGCTCTGGATTTATATATAATTCATATTCCACTAAACTATAAAAGTAATTGATTCTTAGTATTTTTATATCTGTTAATTGGTTTATTTCTTTAATTTGTGAATACATTTCATCGTCTATATTAAAGTTGCTTTTCAAAAACTCTTCATCAGTCATGATCGTTTGGAATAGTTCAGCAATTGCCTCCGCAGAAATACTTGAATAAAAACGATAAAGTTCAGGGTAACTATACGAACTATAATGGCCATCAAGGACGTGCCCCATTTCGTGTAGTCCTGACAAAAATAAGGAGTACGATTCTCTATTATTGACGACTAGACGAAGATCGTTTGGATGAATATTTACACAAAAACCACCATAGGGAATTTCTAATTTTGCAATTGTAACAGGAAGATTCTTCATTGATATGCCGAGTCCCTGAACGACATCTTCTAAGACATCTTCCATCCTGTTGGACTTAAAAGCATCACTATTAATAGAATGGAAATGAAAAGTAGAATAATATTGATCAAAATGATGAATCGTTGTCCAATTAAATTTTTCTCTTATCATCAAATCCCAATAGTCGAACGTCTTATTCGACTGCTGAAATAACTCATCCATTTCTTTCAAATACGAATCTATATTAATTTCTTTAATACTGCATTTGAAATAATAGTAGTTTTCATATCCTTGTTCTGTTGCTAATTCGTTTCTTTTTTGAATCAGTGTTCTAAATAACTCTTCTGCGTTTTGGCCGACTTTTTTCGCTTCTAAGAAAAGCAGTCTCCGAAGTTCCCGGTCGGAATGATCCATAATCGTAGAATGAACTGTTCCAAGATTGTATTCGTTTCCTCTTACCGTAAATTTGCTTTCTAATAACATAGATTGTAATTGGTGTTGCAGGTCAACAATATCTGGGTGACTAAAAAGTGATTCTTGTTTCATTTTACTTAAAAATACGTCAAGTCTTCTCTTCCATATGTGGTCTTCGATAAATATAGTTCTCCAGTTAACGAATGTTTGATGCAGGTCTTCGTCAGTCATTAACGAGTGTTTAAGCTTTGCAATTTCATCTATTCGATTAGATTGTTTTCCATCAATGTACATCTTATAATATAATTGCTCTTCTTCTTGGTAAATTAAGTCTAGTTTTTGTATCTCTTCGTTATAGGCAGTTTGCCATTGTTGTGGATTGGTTATCAATTTTAAGCGATCAAAGTTCAGCATCATTTCATCCCCTTTCCATCAATTACAAACTTAAATGAAAAAACAGTGTATTTCGACTGAAATTTACACTGTTTTTTGGTTAATCACAACTATTCTCTCATGTTATTCTATATTTAGCATACATGAATCCACTAATAACTTGAAGGGAAAACTAAAATTTAAGTTTCACGAACTTTCTCTTTCCTACTTGAAGGACAAGTCCGTCCGTTATCGAAATAACTGTCTGTACGTCCTCTATTTTTTGTTCATTTACACGAACTCCGCCATTTTGAATCATTCTTCTTGCTTCACTTTTTGAGCTTTGTAGTTTCAAGTCTACTAATAGATCGATAAGGCTTATTTCGTTTGTTCCTGTCCAGTTGATTTCTGGAATATCAGTCGGTAAGGAACCACGTTGGAATACAGATTTAAAATGATCCTCTGCTGTTTCTCCCGCTTCTTTTCCGTGGTACATCGTAACGATGGTTTTGGCTAAATGCATTTTTGCATCACGTGGGTGCAATGTACCTTCTTGTAAATCTTTTTCAATAATTTTCTTTTCTTCTACCGTTATGTCTGTTACTAGGTTAAAGTACTTTGTAATCAGTTCATCTGGTATCGACATCGTCTTTCCGTACATTTGTTCTGGTGCTTCGTCTACACCAATGTAATTGTTTTTAGACTTCGACATTTTATCTGCACCATCAAGACCTTCTAAAAGAGGAAGCATGATCACTACTTGCTTTTCCTTACCAAAGTGCTCTTGTAAGTGACGTCCCATTAAAACATTGAAATGTTGGTCAGTACCACCTAGCTCTACATCACTCTCTAGTTCAACTGAATCATAGCCTTGCATTAACGGGTAGAAAAACTCGTGTAAGGAGATTGGCTTTCCAGTTGATAGACGTTCAGAGAAATCATTTCGCTCAAGTAAGCGCGCAACCGTAATGCTGGCTGATAAGTGAATGACATCTTCAAGGTTTAAAGCAGAAAGCCATTTTGAGTTGTAGTATAGCTCGACCTTTTCCATGTCTAAAACTTTACTGAACTGCTCGAAGTACGTTTTCGCGTTATGCTGAACCTCTTCGTTTGTTAATTGCTTTCGTGCTACACTCTTCCCCGTCGGATCTCCAATTTTTCCTGTAAAATCACCGATAATTAATTGAATTAAATGTCCGTTTTCTTGGAACTGTTTTAATTTGTTTAAGACTACTGTATGTCCAATATGAACATCAGGTGCGGATGGGTCTAAGCCTAATTTTATTTTTAATGGTTTACCTGTTTTAATGGATTTGGCAATTTTTTGACGTAGTTCAGTTGCTGGAATAATCTCTTGTACGCCATTTTCAAACATTGAAAACTGCCTCTCTAGTTCTAGTTTTTGTTCATTTGTTAATTGTTCAATCCAGTTTTCCATGATTATTCCTCTCTTTCAAAAAGGCTGTTTTCGCATATTTTGTTGTTTTTAGTTGGGTATCTTTCGTTGCATTTTGCTACAGACACTTGCTTTCCGCGGGGAAAAAGTCGAGCCTCTTCGGCTTCGCCAGCATGAGTCTCGCCCCTTTCTCCTCTTCCCGCAGGAGTCAAGTGTCTTCCGCTCCATTACACTATAGAAATTATATGATATGCAAAAGCAACAATCTTTACGAAAATAGCCTTCAAAAAATATAAAAAACCACGCCCCTAAATAAGGGACGTGGTTAATACGCGGTACCACCCTTGCTTGAAGACATAAGTCTTCCACTCTTGCCAGGTAACGGTTTTGGCCGTTCTTTGCTACTCAGGTGTTCACAAAGAAAGTTCAAGGAGGTAATTCGTTCTTATCTTTGTACTGATTTACACCAACCATCAGCTCTCTAAAACAGGGAGATAAGTAACTACTGTATTCCTATCATAACGATAATATAATGAAGTTATTTACATATAGTAACGGAAAATGTAATGAAATTCAATCTTAATTTTCACTTATGACCTTCACCAGATTTCTTCCCTCTTGTTTTGCTAAGTAAAGAGCGGTATCTGCTCTGTCAAAAAGGGAATCGGGTTGTTCTCCTGGTCTTAAGGTGTCAACTCCAAAACTTGAAGTGACATTACCTACTTTTGTAAAACAATGTTCACTTACGATTTCTTTTAATCTTTCCGCTAGTTGAATCGTTTCCGGTAACGACTGTAATGTAATAACTACGAACTCTTCTCCACCCCAGCGGCCGAAGTAATCTTCTGGTTGTATATGCTCTTTGATGACATTTGTGAATTCCACAAGAACTTGATCTCCAATAAGGTGACCAAATTGATCATTTATTCGTTTAAAATGATCAATGTCAAAAAAGATAACGGACATGTGAGCAGGTTGTTTCTTAACAAGCTGCTCGATCCATTCTAGCAATTGTCTTCTATTCGCAATTCCTGTAAGAGAATCTTGATAAGCCATTTTCTCAAGGAGCTCCGATTCAGTATACGTACGCATAATCCTAAGTGAGGCAAATAGAAAACTTATATAGACGAGGTTTGCGAGCATATATTGCATAAAATTATCCTTAAATTCCGGGGTTAATTCCGGCCAAAATAATAATACTAGACCAAACGTTGCCAGCCACAATAAAAATGAATAAATGGCCCCCGTTCTCCCCTTTAAGGTAACAAAGATGTAAATATAGATGAGTGTGGTCCAATAACTGCTGCTTCCAATCGTTTCTTGCTGCTTTAGTACAATCCAATTGAGCGAATAAAAGGTTGTAATTAAATGTGAAAAACTGCTAACACCTAATGTCACGAATTCTACTAATCGGAAAGCTGTTTTTTTATATAAAAGTATCCAGGCAAAAATAAACCAAAGTACTAATATTCCTCTTATGACATCAAAAACGGCAAAGGACCCGTCCCAATTAGCATATGAACTAACAATCGCCAGAATCAGTAATGGCAAAACCCACAAATATAATCTTCTTTTCAGTATGGCAAATTTTGATAGTACTCCTGGCATATTGTCTATCCTCCAGTTTATATTTCTATAAACTATATTTAGAAATTCTAGTATTCCCATAAAACAACTATTTTATATTTAAACCTCGCAGTATACTTATAGATTTTACTTCTTCAAGTTCAGCTTGGCTAAAGCATCTGCTAATGCAGTGTTGACGGGTTCTTCATTTTGCTTTTTCATGTAATTTTGGACTTCACGCTTTGATACTTTTCCGTTTGCGTTTTGCTTTCTTCTATCTTGGAAGGTTGAAAGCTTTTCTCGGTGTCCGCATTTACAAGCAAACACTTGTCCTTCACCTTGTCCGCGTAATTCTAGCTTTTTATGACAGTTCGGACATCTTGCATTGGTTACTTTTGAAATGTTTTTACGATGCCCACATTCACGGTCCTGACAAACTAGCATCTTACCTTTTTTGCCGTTTACTTCTAGCATCAATTTTCCACAATCAGGACATTTTGTACCACTCATGTTATCGTGTTTAAAGCGTGTTTGGCTGTTTTTAATTTCCGCTACAGCTTGTTTCGTATACAATTTTATTTCTCCAATAAAGGCTTCCTTTTTTAGGCTGCCTTTTGCAATGGATTCGAGCTTTAGTTCCCACTCTGCTGTTAGGGCTGGTGACTTTAAGTCTTCTGGTACAAGCTCAAGTAACTGCTTCCCTTTGTTTGTTATGAAAATTTCTTTGCCTTTTTGTTCAATAAGGAAGCTATTGAAAAGCTTTTCGATAATATCAGCACGAGTGGCAACAGTACCAAGACCACCAGTACGTCCAATCGTTTGAATTAAGTCCTTACTTTCACCCGCCATAAACTTTGCCGGATTTTCCATTGCTGTTAAAAGTGTTGCCTCATTAAAGCGTTTCGGAGGTTTTGTTGAACCTGTCGTTTTGGATAAAGAAATGACGTTTAACATTTCTCCTTCTAATACGGAAGGTAACAATTGATCTGAAGAGTCTTCCTCTTCTTCATCAGCATACGTACCGTATACTTCCTTCCATCCACTTGACAATATCGTCTTTCCTTTTGCCGTAAACGATTCGTTATCAATAGTAGCCGTAATCGTCGTTTGTTCATATTCAAACGGTGGAAACATGACTGCCAGGAAGCGTTTGACAATTAGATCATATATTTTTCGTTCTTTATCAGATAATGCTCTTATGTCTGCTCTTTGCTCTGTTGGGATGATCGCATGGTGATCGGACACTTTACTATCATCTACAAACGCTTTGTTAGGTTTCATCGTTTTCATTGCTTTTCTGGCAAGTGGTGCATAGCCAGGTATGGCGACTGCTTCTAAGCGGTCCTTCAACGTATCTACCATATCTGATGAAAGGAACCTGGAATCTGTTCTTGGATACGTTACGAGTTTATGTTGTTCATACAACTTTTGCATGATTGACAGTGTTTCTTTTGCTGAGTAGCCGAACATTTTATGACCGTCACGTTGTAACTCGGTTAAGTCATACAATCCAGGAGAAAACTGCTTTTTCGCTTGTTTTTGTACGTGCTTAATTTGACTGTTTTTCCCTTTTAAACGAGTTATGATATCTTCTATCTTTTGTTGATCAAAAGAACGATTATCTTTTGATTTTGCATCTTGCCACGTTAACGAAAGATTATCAGCTTTAACCGTAATTCCGTAAAAAGGCTTCGGCTGAAACTGTTTAATTTCCTCCTCACGCTTTGCAATCATTCCAAGCGTAGGTGTTTGAACACGTCCACATGATAACTGTGCATTATGCTTCGTTGTTAATGCACGAGTGGCATTCATTCCTACATACCAGTCAGCTTCAGAACGAGCAACAGCAGATGCATACAATGTTTCATATTCTTTCCCATTTCGTAACTTTGCGAAGCCGTCCTTAATGGCACGGTCTGTCACAGATGAAATCCATAAACGCTTGAGCGGCTTTTGAACACGAGCCTTCTCGATAATCCATCGTGCTACTAATTCACCTTCACGACCAGCATCTGTTGCGATAATAATTTCAGAAATGTCCTTACGGTTCATCTGTGCTTTTACCGTTTGAAATTGTTTCCCCGTCTGTTTGATGACCGTTAATTTTAACGGAGTTGGCAACATCGGTAAGTCTTCTATTTTCCAAGATTTATATTTATCATCATACATTTCGGGATCAGCCAGTGTAACTAAATGACCGAGAGCCCATGTCACGACATATCCGTTTCCTTCGAAAAATCCATTTCCCTTCTTCGTACAACCAAGCACTCGAGCCAGGTCACGTCCAACCGAAGGCTTTTCAGCTAAAACTAATTTTTTACTCATGTAAGCATTCCCTTCACGTAAGCTATTCTTATAGAATAGTCCTTTACACATCTATGTTCAACTTTTACTACTTATTTCTTTTGAACCCTTTTTCATTTCACCACTGCAGAACGGACATTCTTTTGTTTCAGATTCCGTTTCCTCATGTGTCATAATTCGTTGCCAGCCATTACATTTTGCACTTGAACAAATCCATGCTAAAACCGTTGCTTTGCTACCGTTTGTATTCGCACTTTGAGCACCAAAAGCCTCTAATAAGAACCGAGAGACTTCTACCTTTTTGCCTCTATAAAAAGAGGGAGATAAAATATACAATTCTTCCATCGCTCGTGTAATGCCGACATACGCTAAACGACGTTCTTCTTCTAGTGCCATCTCGATTTTCTCTTTTGCTGATTGTTTAGGACCTGCATCCTCTATCTTCTCAGCTTCAATCGCCGTGATATGTGGCAAAATCCCTTCAGAAGCACCAATCAAGTAAACTGTTCGAAATTCCAATCCTTTTGCTTTATGAATCGTCATTAAAGAAATGGCATCACTTTCTGTTTGCTTCTTCGAATTTTTAAGAAGTGTCAGTTGTTCAGACATTTCTTGAATAAATCGAATAAAGTCACTAATAGTCGCGAATCGTTTTGCTGATGCTTCCAGCTCGTCCAACGTTTCCTTCAAATCTTCTTTATGAACGGTTGCTTGTTTTAATCCTTCCGTTTCTAAATACTTATCATAAAACGATTGACGAAGTTTCTTAATGACAGATTGAGGCTCTAAATCTTTTACTTCTTTCATGAGCTTAATGCGTTCTTTTATTTTTTCCACTTGGAAGCTTTTGAGACCTGGTAAGGTTGCTAAATGGATGAGTGGATACTTCTTTTTCGCTTTTTGTTCTTCATTCCAAATAAGATCCATTGCTTTTTCACGTGCGATATAGAGTGTTCCTACCATACCGTCCATTGCATCAAAATCTCTTGGATTTAGTGCCAACCTTAAATGATCGAGTATCGGTTTTACCGTCCAATGCTCATAAAACAATTTGTCATTTCCGGTAAATTGGATGAACGGTAGCTTATCAATGATGAGTTGCTCGAAAATGGCACGACTATTATTTGCAGTTCGGTGTAGGATTGCAAAATCAGCATAGCGGTGACTACCAATTGCCAACTTTTCTTTTATATCGTTTATGACCCATTTCGCTTCATCATCTGTCGTAGCTGGGCGGCAATATTGAGGCGAGAGAACACTTTTCTTCGTCGCCTTCAACATTTTGACTTTGCGTTTTCTGTTGTGCTTGATCACTTCATTACCGAGACCAACAATCGGTGTTGTGGAACGGTAATTGATGTCTAAGAATATGGTTTTGGCTGTTTCAAACTGCTTGTCAAAGTTTAAAATGAATTCATTTCTTGCCCCGTTAAAGGTGTAAATAGTTTGGTCATCATCACCTACAACAAATAGATTTTGAGATTTTGCAGTAAGCAGTTTAATTAATTCATATTGCAGGAGGTTCGTATCTTGAAATTCGTCTACCATTACATATTGAAAACGATTGCGTAGGGTTTGAAGTAAGACTAGATTATTTGATAACAGTTCATAGGATTCTACTAGTATATCGTCAAAGTCTAGTTTGTTCGTTCTTCGCTTCCACTCTTCGTATTTTAAATAAGCTTTTCTTGCATCTTCCGTTTCCTTCGGCCAAGCTGTATCCTTAATCATGTTCACTTTGTGAGAGGAAATGAGCTGTAATACTGTTTCGGGCTGGTACGTATCTCCCATACCCAACTCTTTCATGATTTGTTTGATCATAATTTGCTTTTGCCGTTCACTACTTAATATTTCTTGATGATAGCCTCTACTTCGGAGAATGGTTAAGAAGAACGAATGGAACGTACTTGCTTGAATTCCTTTAGCAGCACCTGGTGTTAAATTTGGTAGCAACCCAATTCGCTCCTTCATTTCATCCGCAGCTTTTTTGGAGAAGGTAACGAGAAGAATTTGCCTTGGGTCCACGTTATGTACGTTTAAAAGATAGCCTGTACGACAAACTAGGACGGAGGTTTTTCCAGATCCCGCACCTGCTAATGTAAGCATGGGACCGTCTTTATGGCGGACCGCTTCAATTTGAGAAGCATTTAAAAAGATGCCCGATATTTCCAACGAACGAAAATATGCAGCATCTTTTTCTTGATTCGAAATGAGTGTGGCACTATTGCTAGTTTCAGCAAACATTGCATCAGGGCCTTCTTTATTCGTTATACCGATTGGACTATTGAAAAATTGTCTTGGTTGCACAAACATCACCTATTTATCTACTTTAAATTCCTTTAAAAGTATACCAAACTATCGTTGGAAATGCTTCGTCTTTTGGAAGATGGAAACAATTACTCTAGTTTGTACTGAGTTAAGGACAAGCAAATTTTAAATTTGCACTCGCCATATCATATGATGGAAATCTTTTCCCCAATAATCCTTTAGTAGGTAATCTGGGTTCCCAAATTTCTTTGTCCAAATTTTTTGTGAAGTCCTATAGCCACTATCTAAACAAAATTCTGTTAATCCTTTAGACTTCAAGTTCATGTACATTTCACTTAATAGTAAATTACCTATTCCCCGATTTTGAAAGTTTGGATGCACAAATATAGTTCCAACTTCCTGCAAGCCTTTATATGTATTTCCAGTACATGTATTTATTAATTCACTTGTTATACCGTGTTCAATCGTCCCAATTATTTTATCTTCTTTTAAAGCAATTAGGAAATATCGATCTTTACCATCACTATTCATATCATTCATAAAATAATTTTCTTTAGCTTTTATCTCTTCTTCTAGATCCTCCAATAGATGATCTATTCCTTCTTTAGTAAAAGTGTCGAATAAAACGATTCTAAAAAACTCAGTTAGTTCGTGCACATCATTTATTCTTGGTCTTCTAATTTTTATATTTTCCATCCTTGTATTCCTTTCATCAACCTATTTAAGCGTGAAAGAAAATTCCTTTAATGTTTATGTTCTCACATTAAAGGAATTTTCTAATTCGTAAACATTATTATAGAAATAAATTTAACAAAATTTAAGAAGTCAACAATGTTAATGAAAAGCTGCCTGAAATAATCAATCATTTTGAATTGCTAAGCTTATTCGATACACAACAATCTTTGCGAAGGACAGCTTTTCTAAAATCCAACATTTATACTTTTAATTCCTGATGATGAATCATTGATTTTTCTATTTGAATAGTTGAATGTTCAATGTGAAAATTCTCTCTGATCAGATCAATTGCTTGTTGTAGTATTTCTTGTGAATCCTTGGAATCATCTATTAATATATGACAAGTTAGTGTATCTAAGCCAGACGTGATCGTACATATATGAAGGTCGTGCACATCTTTGATTCCTTCAATTTGTTGGAGTGTTGTTTTTACAACGTTTATATCAATAGATTGGGGCGTGCCTTCCATTAATATGTGAATGGAGTGACTAATTACGCCCCACGCGCTTTTTAATATTAGTAAAGCAACGACAACTGAGATAATCGGATCAGCAAGGTACCAATCCGCAACAAGCATAACAATACCCGCAATTATGGCCCCAACAGACCCTAATGCATCTCCGAGAATGTGTAAATAAGCACTTTTTAGATTGACGTTATTTTTTACGTCTCCTTTTCTCAGTAATGCCCATGCGCTTAATAAATTAGCTAACAATCCAATAGTGGCAATCATAATCATCGTTCCACTTGCAACGGTAGGTGGTGCCGAGATTCGTTCAAAGGCT
This sequence comes from Bacillus suaedaesalsae, assembly GCF_016890225.1. Lineage (GTDB taxonomy): Bacteria > Bacillota > Bacilli > Bacillales > SA4 > Bacillus_BS > Bacillus_BS suaedaesalsae. The sequence continues at coordinate 325,574 of NZ_JAFELM010000043.1, forward strand.
TCCCAAACGATAAATCCAGCAATAATGAAGAGTGTCACACCGTTAAATAGAGCTGCCAAGATTTCGAATCGATAGAAGCCATACGTTTTTTTCGATGAAGCAGGTCTTGCTGCAAACCAGATCGCAACTAAACTTAGTAACAGCGAGCTCGCATCACTTAACATATGTCCACTATCAGATAGCAAGGCTAAGCTGTTGGTAAACAGTCCCCCGATAAATTCGAGCAGCATGATGCCAGTTGTAATGAGTAAGGCAATGAGTAGTCCTTTTTTATTCCCATCTCTTGTTTCTTCAAAATGGTGGTGGTGTCCGTGATGGTCATGACCATGATGGTGATGATGTCCCAAATGTTATTCCCCCTTATTCATGTTCAATATGATGAACGACTTGAGTGAGAATCGAGATAACGTGGTCATCATCATATGTATACAAAAACGTGTTCCCTTCCCTTCTATATCTCACTAAACGTAAGTTTCTAAGTGTGCTTAATTGGTGGGAAACAGCAGACTGAGACAGTTGTAAAACTTCTGCTATATGACCAACAGAGCACTCCTCTTGGGATAATAAGTATAATAATTTTATCCGAGTGGGATCGGCTAACACTTTAAATATTCTTGAGGCTTCTTCTACTGTTCGTTCAGGTAAAAAAGCATGATTACTACGGTCCATGATCAGTTGAACTTCCCTTCGTTTAACTATATGAGCATATGCTCATATACATTATATGAAATATTTGGGAAATGTTCAATGGTTATATCAAGAGTAACTGGTTCCTTAGACGTGCAAACAATCAATCTAAATCACGTATTGTTTCCCTTGAAAAACACAAAGTAATTAGCATGAGTAACCACATAAGAATACGCTGTTGATTTTTAATTCAACAGGGTTATTAAATTAGGCTGTTTTCGCATAATTTGTTGTATTTTAATTTAGTTAAGTGTAGTAACTAGTTCGTTCCATTGCGCTCCAGACACTTGCCGGATACCGCGTGGAGGAAGCTGAGCCTCCTCGCCTTCGGCTGCGGGGTCTCAGCTTTTCCTCTACTTCCCGCAGGAGTCAAGTGTCTTCCTCTCCATTCCACTAAGTTTATTTAATTTAAAGCTCTTATAAATAGATTATTGAGGTATTACAATTTCAAATCTATCATTCAAAATTTCTTAATTGGTTTCTTACATTGAACTCGAATGAGAAATTATAAAAAAATCCCCCATGTGTTGAATTATCAACAAAAATAATAGCGTGAATTCGTATGTGATCTCACGCTAAACCTCTCTTTTTGTTAATCTTAACGTGTAACAACATAGGGAAATTATGCAAATTTTGTCGAAATTATATAGGTATGTTTGTATACATTAGAAGTAGTGAGGTTATGTTAAGAGGGAGCAAGCTTCCCTTGCTCAAAACTCGCTCGGGAGTGATGTATCGTGGCAAGAAACAAACTTTTAGTTCCTGGTGCTGCAAATGTTCTGGATCAAATGAAGCAAGAAATTGCCTCAGAGTTTGGAGTTCAGCTAGGTGCTGATACGACCGCACGAGCTAACGGTTCTGTCGGTGGCGAAATGACAAAACGTCTCGTCGCAATGGCTGAACAACAATTACGCGGTCAACAAGGTCTATAGTTGTTGATCAAGAAGAGACCCCTCTTGCGGTGGGGTCTCTTTTACTATTCTTTAACACTTTAAAGGAGTGGGGGCCTGTCCCCCACTCCTTTAAAGTGTTAAAGTTATTGTTTTAATGATTATGTGTTGGATATCCTTTTGATGGATTTGTGATGATGAGTTCTTCTTTTGGGAAGTGGAAGTATTGGATCCAGACACCATCAAGGAATTCTTCTCGTTTGTCTAGTAGGATATCGATCTCTTTGTCGGTTTTGACGATTTCATCGTGTTCGTTTGGTGTATCGAGCATTAGGTCATAGTGGGCATGATTTCCGTGCATTTCGGTTACGAACACGCGGAACATCTTTCCTTGTGCGTTTTCCTTCTCTAGCTCACTTTTTAAGAACTTTGTTGCGTTACGATTGATTTTTACTTTCATCTTGTATCCTCTTTTCTATATATGTATAAACACTAGTATGGACAACAAACCATTGTTTGAAATCTTATTTATTATATAAATCTCACGTGCATTCGTAAATTAAACTGCTCACTTAAGATTATGTTCATGTACATTAGGGAATAAACTTTAACTAGAGGTGATGAACATGCAATATAGAGTTGAGAAGGATACGATGGGTGAAATTCACGTTCCTGTTGAGAAGTTTTGGGGTGCCCAAACACAACGTAGCAGAGAGAATTTCAAGATTGGCATAGAAAAAATGCCTGAGGAAGTCATACGAGCATTCGCCATTTTAAAAAGAAGTGCAGCTATCGTTAATGTTAAGTTAGGAAAATTAAACATAGCTAAGTCAAAAACAATCGTACTAGCATGTGATGAGATCATAAACGGATCATTAAACGACCACTTTCCGTTAGTCGTCTGGCAAACTGGAAGTGGTACGCAAAGTAATATGAATGTCAATGAAGTGATTGCCTTTTGGGGCAACATGTGGCTGCAAGAAAACGGTCATAACGAAACGATTCATCCAAACGATGACGTCAATATGAGCCAAAGCTCCAATGACACCTTCCCAACTGCGATGCATATTGCAGGTGTGGTTGAAATAAGGGATTCCCTCCTACCGGCAATCAATATATTACATACAACCTTAAAGGAAAAACAAAAAGAATACGCAGATATTGTGAAAATCGGACGTACACATCTTCAAGATGCTACCCCTCTCACGTTAGGTCAAGAAATTAGTGGCTGGGTGTACATGTTAGAACGGACGAAAGAGATGCTTCAACAATCCACAGAAAAAATGCTTTCACTAGCAATTGGTGGAACTGCGGTTGGGACTGGCATCAATGCTCATCCAAAGTTTGGCGATCTTGTTGCAGAAGAAATAGCTACATTCACAAAGCAACCCTTCTACTCTTCAATAAATAAGTTTCACGCATTAACTAGTCATGATGAAATGGTGTATGCTCACGGAGCATTGAAAGCTCTTGGCGCTGATTTAATGAAAATAGCCAATGATGTGCGCTGGTTAGCAAGTGGTCCACGCTGTGGAATTGGAGAACTCTCGATACCTGAAAACGAGCCTGGAAGTTCGATTATGCCTGGAAAAGTAAATCCAACCCAAAGCGAAGCAATGACAATGGTGGCTGCTCAGGTGATGGGAAATGATGCTACAATCGGCTTTGCGGCAAGTCAGGGGAACTTTGAACTGAATGTTTTTAAACCTGTTATCATTTACAACTTCCTTCAGTCTGTCCGTTTACTCACTGATTCAATTTTGTCCTTTAACGACAATTGCGCAGTAGGAATTCAAGCAAACCTGGACACCATTAATCGATACGTAAATGAATCACTCATGCTCGTTACGGCTCTAAACCCACATATCGGATATGAAAAAGCTGCGGCTATCGCAAAATATGCACATAAGCAAAGTATTACGTTAAAAGAATCTGCTCTTCATTTAGGGTTCTTAACAGAACAACAATTTGATCAATATGTAAAACCGGGTGATATGATTCATCCAAAGGAATAAAAAAACGACAAGTAGTAGTTCATGTGTGAACTTGAACTGCACTTGTCGTTTTAATTATGGTTATTCTACAGGTTTAAACGTTTTACAACAAGTTTCTTTTGATGTTTCAACCTGATCAGTATGATTTTTTTCATCTAATTCTGATGAGAATTCAGTATCGTATCGTGCATGGCTGTCGTGTTCGACCATGATCTTTTCTGCAGTACACACATTTCCTTGACCATAAAAGGTACAATTCGAAATAGAGCAAGAGACTTCTACTTTAGGCATTCGTAACCCCTCCTATTCATTATCCCTTGAGTCCTTATTTTCTACAAAATAAGGGATTTTACTTGTGGAATAAATAGGATTAGTTTACATAATTAAATTACAGACAACCGCAACTATTCTAACAGATGTACAAACAGACCAGTTCGAAGCTTTGGTTCAAACCATGTAGACTTAGGAGGCATTATCTTTCCTGCATCAGAAACAGTCATTAATTCAGCTATTGATGTTGGAAACAAAGAAAATGCTACTTGAGCTTTTCCCGAATGAACAGCTTGTTCAAGGGCCTTGAGACCACGAATACCCCCAATAAAATCAATACGCTCATCGGTTCGTATATCATTGATTCCTAATATAGGTTGTAATAACATCTCCTGTAGAATCGTTGCATCTAACAGTTTCACTGGATCTGTGTGATGTAAATCTTTTTCCTTCACCGTTAATTTATACCATTTTCGGTTCACATACATTCCAAACGTATGTTTTTGGTCAGGTCTATAGGATCGCCTCCCTACTTCTCTGATTTGAAATCTTTCTGCTAACTTCGCAATTAAACGGTCTACGGTCATTCCATTTAATGTCGCTACAATTCGATTGTAATCAAGAATTTGAACTTGATCTTGTGGAAATAATACTGATAGAAAGAAATTATATTCTTCTTCGCCTGTATGGTTTGGATTTTGCTTCCGTCTCTTCTCTGCTACTTTTACGGCAGCTTCCGTTCGATGGTGACCGTCTGCTATGTAAACAGATGACACATCTACAAATTTTGCTTGTAGCAGGGAAATGGTCTCTAAATCATCAATTTTCCAAACTCTATGTGTCACACCATCTTCTGCAATAAACGAATACAATGTTTCATGACGAGCCACCCATTTTTTCAAAAGACTATTAACTCCTATGTTGTCATGATAGGTCATAAATATGGGTCCAACATGAGCATTTGTTTCATCAATATGACGAATTCGGTCTTGCTCTTTCGCATGTCTTGTTAGCTCGTGCTTTTTAATATAATTGTCTTTATAGTCTTGAACAGAGCTACATACAACAAGCCCAATTTGTGTATGATGTAGCCGTTGTAATTGGTAAATATAAAAACAATGTTCATCATCTTGAATGAGTATGCCTTCACGAATGAATGTTTCTAGATTTTTCTTTGCATATGCATACACTTTATCGTCATAAGGAGAAACTGTTTCATCAAAATCAATTTCTGCCTTATCAACACGTAGAAATGAATATGGATTGTTCTTTGTAAGCTCTTTTGCTTCAGAAGTTGAAACGACATCATAAGGCAATGCAGCCGTTTGTTCTGCCAGCTCACTTTTTGGCCTGAAAGCTTTAAATGGACGAATGGAAACCATTGCTATCCTCCTTTTATATAATTCGGACTCGTTTAACACCTACAATTTTGGATATTTCATGAACTAGCTCACCTTTATTATCCACATCATCATCTAAATCCATAACTGTATATGCCCAAAGACCTTTACTTCGGTTCATCATATCGGCAATATTGATAGAAAATCGAGCTAATATCGAGGTGATTTGCCCGACCATATTCGGAATGTTTTGATGAAATACGGTCACCCGTCGATTTTCTCTCGTATACGGTAAGTAAACGTTTGGCATATTGACTGAGTTTTGAATGTTTCCGGTTTGTAAATATTGAGCAAGTTGTTTCGCGGCCATAAATGCACAATTTTCTTCCGATTCCTGTGTGGAAGCACCTAAATGAGGAATGGCAACCACATTGTGTAATTCCAGTACCCTCTCATTCGGAAAATCGGTGATATATGTTGCTACTTTCTTTTGCTCAAGAGCTAGTGCTAAGTCTGTTTCATTTACTAGCTCACCGCGTGAAAAATTAAGCAATCTCACACCCGACTTCATCTGCATAAACGCTTTTTCGTTCATCATCTCTTTAGTTTCATCTGTATAAGGAACATGCAACGTAATGTAATCACAAGTTTGAAGTAACTCCTCTATTTGATGGGCTCGTTTCACATCACGAGAAAGCTGCCACGCTGTATTGACTGAAATAAATGGATCGTAGGCCACAACATCCATTCCAAGTGAAAGTGCATCGTTAGCTACTAATACGCCAATAGCCCCAACTCCTATAACACCAAGTCTTTTCCCGTAAATCTCATTCCCCACAAACTCCTTCTTACGAGTTTCTACAATTTGCTCAATGTTCTCGCCTTGCAAGTGTTCTGTCCATGAAACAGCTCGAAACAAATTCCTCGAGGAAGCAATTAAACTCATTACTACTAATTCTTTGACTGCATTCGCATTTGCGCCAGGTGTATTAAACACGACAACACCATTTTCGGTAAGTTCTTGAACAGGAATATTGTTCACTCCAACGCCAGCCCGTGAAACTGCCAAAACGGATGAGGGAATGGTTGTGTCGTTTAACGGATAACTGCGTAGTAATATAGCATCTGGGAAATCGGTGTGAGTCACTTGAATTCCTTCATGAGTCAAAACATCTAAACCTCTTTTTGCTATAGAATTATAGGTCCTTATTTGATACATAATTCCCCTCCAACAAATACGACTGTTCAAACAGCTTCATAAAATCAACAAGCTTCCGTACGCTTTCAATAGACATTGCATTATATAAACTTGCTCTCATACCGCCAGTAGAACGATGTCCTTGTAATTCAAGAAAATCGTGTTCTAATGCAGTCTGGATAAACAGCTGATCGAGCTCTGCATTGTACGTTGTGAACGGTATGTTCATAATAGAACGAAATTTCGGTTCTACCTTTGAATGAAACAAAGGTGAATGATCCAAAAAGCTATACAGTAACCGAGCTTTTTCTTTGTTTACTTTTTCAATTCCTTCAACACCACCTTGCTTTTGTAGCCACTCTAATACAAGTTTAGTCATGTAAATACTAAACGTTGGTGGTGTATTGTATAACGATTTTGTTTTAACGTAAGTTGAGTAATCTAACATCGTAGGACAATTTTGCGGAGCTTTTCCAATTAAATCATCTCGTATAATTACTATCGTTAATCCTGCAGGACCAATATTTTTTTGTGCCCCCGCATAAATGAGTCCGAATTTCGTAACATCATACACTTCAGAAAGAATGTTAGAAGACATATCAGCAACTAGAGGAATATCAAACTCATTAGGTATCGTGTCATATCTTGTTCCTTCGATCGTATTGTTCGTTGTAATGTGAATATAATCAGCAGAAGGATGGTTAGGAAGATGGATAGGTGGAATGTAGGTAAATGCTTTGTCTTCTGATGAGCTTATCATAGTTACTTCACCCATTTTTCGTGCTTCTTGGATTGCTTTTTCCGACCAAGTCCCGGTGTGAGCATAATAGGCGTGGTTTGTGCGATGAAATAAATTGAGTGGCACCATCGAAAATTGCAGTGAGGCACCACCTTGTAGAAAGAGCACTTGGTAGTTGTTTGGGATGTTCATTAATTTTTGAAGTAACTGTTTTGTATCAAATAGTATTTCTTCAAAGTGCTTGGAACGATGACTCATTTCTAAAATCGATAGGCCAGTATTCTGATACGAAGTAAATTCAGCTTGAGCTTTTTTGAGTACAGAATATGGAAGTGTTGATGGGCCAGCGGAAAAATTGGTAACTCTCCTCATTTCATCCCCCTTTTTACTTATTGCTAAACAATTGCTAGCAGATTGATATCAATTGCTATCCTTAGTTTATTTCAGAATATTCACTTTATTGATATTGTAGCACAAATACTAAATCACAGAAGATGTTGTAAACCTTTTCATTTTACAAGTTTAAGATTTTTTTCGACAAAAAAAGACGAGGTTAGTCCTCGTCTATAGTTTCATAATTTCTTCTTCTTGATAACGACATATTCCGTTACGACCAGCTTGCTTTGCACCGTATAGTGCCTTATCTGCTTGTGCAATAACACATTCGCGATTTAGGTCTGATGAGACTTTTACTTGTGTCATTCCAATACTAATCGTCAGTCGATCAGAAGCTGTAGAAGTTTTATGTTCGATATTTAAGTCATAAATGGATTGATGTAATTGATTAGCAATTGTAATTGCTTCTTCTTCTGTTTTATTTTCAAATAGCAGAAAGAACTCTTCTCCTCCATATCTAGCAAGAAAACCATTATGTTCTTTTGATATTTTTGATAAAGTTTTCGCTACAGCTTTTAATATATCATCACCAAGTAAGTGACCATACGTATCGTTGTATAGTTTAAAGCAGTCAACATCAATCATAAAGATTGTGAGCAATTCGTTCTTTTTCTTTGCTTCATTCCATACAGTTTCAAATTTAGTGTCTAATGATCTACGGTTTGGTATATTCGTTAAACTATCTAAATTTGAAAGCTCATGCAGCTTACTATTTGCCTTCTCTAATTCAAATTGAGATTGCTTTAACTCAGCTGTTCGCAGTTGAACCTTTTCTTCTAGCGTATTATTTAACTCTATCAAGCTTGTAGACATTGCCTCTACCTTTTGGAATGTCTTTGCATAGGAAATAGCAAGTATTGTTGATTGAGCTAAAATAAAGAAGAAAAATCCAATGGTTGTATAATCTCCAGTATGGATGATTTCATTGTAATACAAAATATCATTTAGTACGGTTATAGCCAGAACAAACATGGAAATGAGTAGTATTTTTACTCCCGGTGTTTGATCTTTCATTTCACGGTAGAAAACAAAAATGACATACCCAATCATCGTGACCATAACTAACTGTAAATATTGAATGGTATGTGTGAAGATAATCGGTTCTGAAACTAGTACAAAAATAGAATAAATCAAGGCAATCATTTGAAATAATTTAGAAAACTTATTATTCGAGTGTTTTGGAAATACATGAGATAAAAAGATTATAAACGTTACGATACTAACACTGATTGACCAATATTCGATTTTTCGATGCCAAAACCATGAAAAGTTTGGGAAAATATCTACTAATATGGCTTCACCAACAATGAGTGTACGGATACTAATCAATAGGGAAAATATCCCGAATGCAAGAGCACCTTTATCCTTTTTTCTTAATAGGAAAATAATAATGTGATATAATCCAAAAATTGATAGTGAACCTACTAAAAACATATCCTTAGCAATACGTGAGTTAATAATTTTCGTAATATCTTCAGCATCTCCCAAAATTATATCATTGAAGATACCACCCTTTTTTTCATGAAAGTTTGCGATTTGTAAGACGATAGTAATCTTAGTCTGTTCTGGATTGAAGTAGATTGTAGTCGGATCCACTAACGGAATGGAGTCGTCCTTTGTTGTTCCTGTTTTCCCTATATCGAGTTTAATCTCGTTATTAATCCAGAGCTTTGCACTATTAGAAATTGAGGGTATATAAATCCCCATTGGTTTTCCTAGTTGATTTTCGCTAACGGAAATTTCAAGGAAATAGGTGGCATAGCCTCGCCCGGGTATTACCTCTCCATTAATGGTACTACCGACCCAATGATGAGGAAAATTTACGAAAGTGGCATTATTTTTGTAGATTTTATCTGGAGTAAGAAGTTCCTTCCAGTAAATCCCCCATTCTCCTCTAAGCTTAACAGGACCTTCTTCCTCGAAGTTCCATTTATCTAACGAAATGTTGCCTTTATCAGCTCTAATTTCGGTACTAGCATATATACTATTAAAAGGAAATAGTGAGAAAGTCGAAAAAAACACGACTAAAATTACCAATATCCCATTAGATACTTTTTTCATATGCGCTCTCTCCGCTCATCATAACATCCTACCTATTATACTCCAAAACTACTAGTTTATATAAGGAAATTCGCCAAGATTCACCATGTAATATATGGTAATGAAAGGGAGAGAGACTTCTGTCCTCTCTCCTCGTTTTTATGATTTTATTTGTTTAAGGCTTCCCATTCAGATCGTAAAATTCCCATGATAACACGGTCGTAGTGTTCTCCATCTCTCCAAACGGCTTCACGCATTTTACCTTCTTGTTTAAACCCTGCCTTTTCATAGGCACGAATTCCTTTTTCGTTATACTCAATTACGTCTAATCCTACGCGATTTAAGTTTAGTTCATGAAATGCATATTGAAGAATAAGCTTGATTGTATCCGTCCCATACCCTTTTCCACGGAATGTGGAATCGCCAATACCAATTGCTAGCATTCCTGATCTGTTATTCCATTCGACACTATGAATGACAACAAATCCAATTAGTTCATCATTTTCAAGTGTTCTCACGCGGAAATAAAAGCTACCTGTATTGCGGCTTTCTTCTTCTTCTAATTGATTAATAGTTTTGATTTTCGCAATATCTGTATCTACATTTCGTAAATATTCCGCATCTTCATGCCATTTAGCCATCATTTCAACGTCACCTGGCTTCGGCGCTGTTAGCTTTACAAGAGTTCCGTGAAAGAAATTTGAGTAATTAATTGTCATTTTTGTTTTATTCTCCCTTAAGTTTGATTGTTTTCACCTCATTATATATATAAACCATTGTCGTTTTACGCAATATTCTATCCCCTTTACGTCCATATAGTTAAATATTACTAGTATTGGTATATTTCTGCAATATAAAAAGCAACGATCGATGTCGTTGCTACACGGAATATGTAACTTCTTGTAGGATTTCTTCTGTTGTTACGATTGTCGCGAATTCTTTATGAAGCATGGCAAGTTCAAGTTCTTGCACACTCTCAGGCGGATGGATTTTTCCATTAGCATCTTTTATTTCAAAAGCAGCAATAGCATCATGTACTAGAAAGGTTTGGAAACCTAGATTTCCACTCATTCGAGTTGTGGTGGAAACACAATGCTGTGTGGAAAGACCAGTAATGACAACAGATTTTAATTGATGATCATTTAAGTAAGTTTGTAATTCTGTTCCGATAAATCCACTGTTCACATTTTTCGTAAAGATTTTTTCACTTGGTATTGGTTTTATTTGTTCTTTAAATGCTGTGCCCTCTTTGTTCGTATGGTGAAGGGGGGATTTCGGTTGTAGGGACAGATGTTTCGTATATATAATGGTTCCGTTCTTTTGTCTCCAGACTTCTTGTAGTCGGGCTATATTTGCCTCTGCACCGGGATTATTTCGCTCTCCCCAATACGGATCGTCAAACCCGTTTTGAACATCTAGTATTAACAGTGCGGGCAATTTCATTACTTTTTGCATATTACTTCAACTCTCCACGGTCTACATTCATCGGTGGCTGTTCAAGCCATTGATGTTTTATCATCAAATTCATGCCGTCATCCGAATAGGTCAGCATTTCTGTAATAAGCTGGGCATATCTCGCGCCTATGTCTCTTTTAATGGAAGACGCTAAACTGAATCCGTATTGTTCAACACCACCTGCATTCAGCACTGAGCCGTGAAACATGAGAAGTTTATCAGAAAAAGGTGATTCTGTTGAGTCAGTCACATGAGTATACCAAGGTTTTGAAGCAGGTAACTCCTCTTTCTGTAAAATGGAACTAAATTGTTCGATTGTTTTGTTACATAAGTCCTTTCCCCTAGTGATAAAATCTTTTACATCTTTATTAGAGGCAACTTGAGCAAATCCAATCATTAAAGTCTTCACAACTTCAAGTGTAATGAGATTAAAATATAAGTTTGCAATTTCCATTGAGATTAAAGGGCGTTGTTTCCCGAGGAACCCTTTCATAAACCCTAATTCTTCAATCATCTCTGGGTGGTTACTATCTGGGATATATGGAGGTCTGATATATAGCCCTTTCGAAAGTAATAGCATCTTTGTGCGTGTGTTTAGCTCAGTTGATGAACTGATGCATTTTACATAAAAATCATGCACATCTTCTCTTGCCGTCATACTCAGTGCTTTCGAATAATACATGAGCCCCTCATTCGCAAGGTTATGTAAGTACAGTAAAACAAACTCATCTGAAAATAGTTTTGGTGCCTGAAGGTTGACATCGGCTTCAGTAAACCCAATTGGTACTGGATATTTTTCTTTTGTGAATGTCTCTTTCACAAATTGTGTATGCTTTTTTGATAAGTCTAAAGCAAATGATAAAATGTCATGAATTTCACTGTCTTCACATTTCTCTATGTAATACGAAAGGCAACAGACTGCCATACTATCTACCATATAGTTCGTCCATAAGTAAGCTTTTTCATTTGCTGTTAATTTAACAGGTTTGTGCTCCATAAAATCCCCCAACTCATACATTATTATAATTTATAATTTGTAATGAATTGGTATTTTATTCAATCTCTCCTTCATTAAAAAACTAGCCCTCTCTTACAAGGACTAGTTCAGCTCATCAACACGTACAATACGGTTTCGACCATCATTTTTCGCTTTATATAATGCCTGGTCTGTTAAATCGAGTAGTTCAGTAAAATGTATCGAGTTTTTCGGCATGTTTCCAATTCCGATGGAAATGGTGACTTTTTTTCCAATTGGAGTTTTCGATGTTTTAATTGTTTTCCTTAATCGTTCTGCTAGTTGATACGTTGTTTCAACATCTGTTAGTGGGAGCAGGATGACAAATTCCTCTCCTCCGAAACGGAATGCAATGTCATTTTCTCTTGTTATGTTTCGGACAGTATTTGCTATAAACTTTAATACTTCGTCTCCCATTAAATGTCCATATTGGTCATTCACTAATTTAAAACGATCAATGTCAAACATAATGACAGAATAGTCATGAAAACTAGGGATCGTGTTGTTTAGATGGCGACGATTAAATAATCCAGTTAATGCGTCAACTGTTGCTTCTGCTTCAAACGTTTCAATCTGTTCCTTATAGTAATCTACCATTAGGAACATCGTTTTCTTCAGTTCATTTAATTCTAGGTACCGATCAGGAATGGTTGGTGTTTCAATGTGATGTTGTTTATCTGCGACATCACGAGCAAATTCTGCAAGCTTTCGCAGTGGATTGGCAATGCGCTTTAATAGTAACAACGATACGATAAAGACTAAAATAATGATCAAGATTGCTGATATTGCAACTTCTCTTACCATTACATATGTCGGTTCTTCTACTGCTTCTTTTGGAGTTTGACTGACGACTCCCCAATTCGCTGTACCAACGTATGCAAATCCAGCCAGCATTGAAATTCCTTCTGTGTTCACAACTTCTGAATGACCTTCATCCCCATTTGTCACATGTTTAACAACATGATTTTCGATTGCATTATCACTTATTCGCTCTTTTTCTGGATGATAAATGATGTTCCCTTTTGAATCGACCACATACACATAAGAGCCGCTACGATGTTGCGGGTGTAACGCTAACATACTTTGAATGCTATTTGGTGCATCGAGGTAAATCGTCCCTCCAATAAATCCTTTATACGTACCTTTTTCATCAAAAACCGGATGTGACAGGAGTATAATAATTTGTTTGGAAACACCTACATATGGCTCGGAAATGGTAGGTGCCTTTTTCCGTAACGCTTCCTTTACACCAACCGATTTAATTTCTACACCTTCTAATCCAAAATGAGGAGCGGAACGGACAATTATCCCTTTTTCATTCACATAAAAAACCGAGTTAAAGAAATTCGTACTATCTAGTACATCATTGATCTCTGCATATGCTTCATCTGGGTTTGTGTAAATGGTTGTCATATGTTTCGCACTTGTTTTTAATGTTTGAAGCATATTTTTAAATAAGTCATCTGTTAGATTCGCTAATTTTTCCGCATAAAATTGATTTTCATTTAAAAAGCTTCTCTCTAAATTTTCCTTACTTTCTTTTACACTTGATATCATACTTGCCATAAATGTACCAAGCATTGCAAACGTAAGTAATATTAAAATTAAGGATTGTAGTCTCATCTTAGAGCTGCGTTTCATCTGTATTCCCACCATTAAGTTAAAAAGTTAATTACTATTTCTATATCGGTTGAATTTGAATTTTTTATAGAAATAGAAATAAATTAAGGTTTGCGGTATTGTCATATTCTCAAAATATCCAACAAGTTTCTATCTCTTTATGAATTTATCTTAAAGATAAAAATCATAAGAAAGGGATTGTTCAAAAATGAACAAATCCCTAAAAGTTCTATAAAGTAAATCCTTGTGTACGGTGTTGCAGGTTTTCTGCCATTTTCGTAAGTTCTTCTGCTGCACTTGTAATTTCTTGCATGGATGCACTAATTTGGTCATATGAAGCGCTAATTTCTCTCGTGCTTTCTGCATTGTTTACAGATTTTTCGGATGTGGTCAATAATTGAACAGTAGTTTTATATGCCAGTCTAAAAAAGAGAAGGATTTCCTTCCCTTCTCTTATCTGTAAGTTTCTATTCCATTTTCAAATGCAATCGGATCGTTATGCTCGATCCCATGTAGAGCTTCCTGAAGGGCAAATGTGCTACGGTAGAATTTCACTCGTTTTGAGACCTTTTCTCCTTCTGGATATAAAGAAATACAGGTTTCATAGAATGCATTTCCATATGAAGACAACAAGCCTGCAAGGTCATATGCGGGGTCCCCTATACCTGAGCCGCCAAAATCAATGATACCTGTTATTTGCGAGGTTTCAGGACTCCAGAGAATATTAGACGAACCGAAGTCTCCATGAATGAGAGTTTGGTTGATTGGTTGCTTCTGATTATGGAAAAAAGCTTCGAACGTTTCTGTCACTTCCATTTGTGCATCTTTTCTCATAAATGGAAATAGTTTTGTTTGTATACGTGAGTATAGATATTGGAACGTATTGAATAGATCAGTTTGTTTAAGCTGTAACATTTGAATTGGTGCTGAATGAACTTCTTTTAAGAAGGTAACGAGTTGAATAGCTAGATTTTGCTGTATCTCACGATTTACTTCCTGAAATGCGTTTTTGGATAGCGTAACCCCGTTAATCTTTTGGTAGCCTGTAAACACCCTGCCTACCTTTAACTCTTCAAAAGAAGTGTAAGTTGGATTCGGGATTGATAGTGTTGTCACATCATTTATGGAAGTAAGTATTTTAACTTCTGTTAACAAGTCTCGAATGCCTTGTTCATATTTTGGAAATCTGAAAACAAGTGTATCATTAATGATTACAACATCATTATTTTGTCCTGTTACATCTATTACAGCTTTTTCAATTGTGATAGTTGGATAAACTTCTAATATTCGGCTCGTAAAATTTGTCGTCATAATTTCCCTCTTAAAAATTATTCTGTAACCACTTAACAATGTCATCAACCATTTCTGGTGAGATTGTGTGGTTAATCTCCTGATATGTATTAAAATGTATGTGTTCATAGCCTTGTTTAGTTATGTATGAATAATAATCTTGTTGTCCCTCTATAGAAACGATTGAATCTAGTTCTCCGTGCATGAGTAACATCGAAGTATGATAGTTCATTTCCTTTTGTCTTGGATCATAGTGGGCAAAAACTTTTTGTTCTGCAGAAGTTAATGGTTGTCTCCCCGAATTTATTCGAAAAATGTTTTCGGAAGTAAGGTAAGAGCCCGAACCGTTTATATTAATTAGTCCTGCTATCTTATGGTGATTCGAGATGATACCGTTTGCGATAAAACCGCCCATGGAACTACCTAGTAAAATCAGCTTTTCCTCTGGAATGGCTATTTCTTTTATGAACAGGTTGAACTCGTTAATCGTGTGGAAAATCGTGTTCCAAAAGTATTTTTGCATGATTGGTATTTCAAATGGATTGGGAAGTGGATTTCTTGTGTCGTGATAGATGATTTCTGGAACGATGATTTGAAAACCTTGTTCCGAAAGAATTGTGGCTAATTCGTGTTGACTTTCTATGGCTGATCCCCAGCCGTGATAAATGATGATTGTTTGTTCTTTACTTTTGTTGGTTGGTTGATAAACTTTTTTGGCTATCATATAGTTTTCCCTTATTAGTTTACTAGATTTTATTTGGTATAAATGACCAAAAAACAGGCATACTACGGTAACAACCATTTGAAAGGATGTTTGGATGCTGCTATTTATTCGTACTCAAATTGTTGCGATTTTACTTGGGATTGGGTGGGTATTTCTTCTGAATATATTAGCATTTCTGAATCACCCAGACCGATTAATTGAACAAATAACGCCGATTAAATACGGATTAGTCATACTTACGGGTGTTTTTTATTTTCTCTTTATGAAAAATTATACTGGAAGACGATGGCCCGCACTACCACTCATTTTTATTCCGTATGTCTTCGTTTATCATCCTCTTTTTCCGATAATACAGCGCTATATGAAAATTGGCTCGAAAGGTCATTTAATGAATGTTGAGTCCTTTATCTTGAATACGAGTCATCTTTTTTTATTCGTCGTTCTTGTTGCGATTGTGTTGAGTATTATGTTTTCAAGAAAGCCCATTTCGTAACCTATTCCTCATAGAAAAATGTCTCAAAACCGTTATAAACGATCTCTTTCTAGGTTTGTTCGAAAACAACCTTCAAAGTGAGTTAGATGCTCTGTTTTTCCAATTTCCGGATGAAATGGCGACTTTCCCGTTACGATTGTCATTCATGATATAGACGAATCCTTTTATCTCTTCTGAATTGATATAGATGGTTTGAGTGATTCGTTCATATAAGTTATTGCTTTTACCTTCTACGTATCCTTCTAAATAATCGAGCTTTGTTAATTCCAGTAGATTGACCTTGTATAACTCCCCAACTACTTTTTTCGTATCAGTTGGTAGTAATGCAGGATATCCTTTTCCGGTGTCGATCATTATGCCATCAGTCCAACAATCTTCTGATACGAACACCGCATCCTTCAAGAAATGATGATTTCGCTCCCCTTTGCGTAATGTACCGTATACAAATACGTTTATCGTCCGTTCCATTAAGGATGCCTACCTAAAAGCTTTGTACAATTATTATTGTTCCGAAGCCAAGACAAAAGAAATACATCCACAACCACGAGCTGAGATGATGTTTCTGTCTTTTACAAGTAATTCTGAGGAGTAGTTTTTAGTATTTGTAAACTCAGCCCTTATTGAAGCAGCTTCTTTATTCTGTAAAAATACTTCATGTGTATGTTTTTCGAATGCCCCTAGTTCATTAAGGATCGCAGCATCACTATTTTCACACCACACATCACTTACTTTTCCATCTTCAAAGTAAAAAATCATCATACCAGTTTCTTTCACACGTTGGTTACTTGATGGGATGTTAAACCAGCCACCTTTATAGGTCATCCAGCCTGTATAGCGGACAACGAGTTTAAAGTCTTGTTCAATATAATCGTTGATCGTCCACTCGTCGTCATGAAATGTTTGGCGGTACCAGCCCATGAAGGACTTTAGCTGTTCGGTTGTGCTTTTGGCACCGTTTCGAGCGTGATAAGTAAAATCTTCCGTTGTGAGTTCATCTAAAATATGTACATTTCCTTTTGTAAAGTACTCTTGAAACCACTTTTCGACTACGATTCTTTTATGTTCAGTAATCATAGGACATCTCTCCTAGTGTGTTTGTATGTATGCCTTTATTATAACGGATTGAGTGAAATTGATAGGTTGGTAGTTGTGACAGGTTAGTTACAGTTTTTGGTAATGTAATCACATATTCTCTTTTGGCAATGAAATTGTTTGTTTAGACTCGTATTTCCATGAATCGGTGCGTAAATTTCAATTTTCGCTCGCAAATGAAAAAAAGCACCATTCACAGGTGCTCTACGTTAAGATGGCTAGTACAATCGGCAACGTAATAATACTTCCAATTGTACTGAGTAACGTGACTGATGAGACAAAGTCTGGTTTTGTGTTGTATTCAAGCGAAAGTAACGTGGTATTTGCGGCAGACGGCATCGCTGCCATCAAAATCATGATGCTTTGTACAAGATCCGAAACTGGTAATTGACTTGCAAACAACCAGGCGACTACTGGTGCGATAGTGAGCTTGATGAGTAACGAATAGATCGTTTTTTCATGTTCGATGTTTTTGATTGTAATCGTTGCAAGCTGCATGCCAAGCACGATCATCACAGTTGGAATTGCAGCATCAGCGACAAGTTCGATGCTTTGATAAAACGTTTTTGGAATGGTGATATGGGTAAGTTGTAGTGTGACTCCAAGTACTGAGCAATATACTACGGGCATTTTCAGTACGGCTAATGCTGCACCCTTGAAGCCTGTTTGCTTCTCGCTACTGCCCTTTGCCGCATAATACACACCGATTGTACTCATGATGAGTGATTGAATAACCATTAAGATGATGGCCACATCAAAGCCAGCTGCCCCAAACGCAAATAATGCAACAGGAACTCCATAGTTTCCATTATTCATGAACACCGAGGACAAAATGAGCGAACTCGTTTCGCTTTTCGAATACTTTTTTATGTATGAAACAGCATACACAATGGAAATCAGGCCAAAGCAAAGACCAAGTGCGAACAGAAAAAGGTAAAGATAATCAGTATTAATGTCATTTTCATAGAACGTACGAAAAGCCAGAAACGGAGTGAGCAAATACACCGCCACCCTCGAAACGTTCCTCGGTTCAATACGTAAAAATTTCTGCCCAATAAACCCGATTGCAAAAATAAAAACTACCGGCAAAAGCACCATCAAAATATCCATTCCTACACCTTCTATCTATAAACTAACGTATACGTATCCTTTTCACCTGCTTCTATTTTATTACTATCCTACTAAAATAACACTAATTAATTCGATAGCCGCAACAATCCTTTACCCCTTTAAAGCAATGGGGGCCTGTCCCCCATTGCTTTAAAGGGGTAAAGTTTATTGTCATTTTGTAGGATTGGGTATATAATTCGTTATTGGTATTTATTTCAAGTCTGGTTTTTGTTCCGAAGAGATTAGTATTTTCTCAGACTAAAGTATGACTGATGTTTCCGTCTGTGTGCTAATGGATAGAGACGGAACTGTTGGTATATTTTACATAGATTCATAGACAACAAGAGGTGAAGGAAATGAAGTTTAGGGATTTTCATATTAACATTAAGATTCGAATTGTAGAGACGTTTTTAAGTAGGATGGTCGGTGGAATGGTGTTTCCGTTTATGGCGATCTACTTGGCGAGTCATTTTAGTGCAAAGGTTACGGGGATGCTGCTTTTATTGAACGTTGTGATTGGTGCAGCTGTTAACTTTCTTGGAGGATATATTGCGGATAAATATGGCCGTAAGAAGATTATGGCATTTGCGGAGGTGCTTCGCTTCCTTGCCTTTGCGACAATGGCAGTTGCGAATTCTCCATGGTTGGAGTTACCTGTTCTTACTTATTTAATGATGACGGTTAATAGTATTTGCTGGGGCTTAGCGGGTCCAGCAAACCAGGCGATGCTAATTGATGTATCAAGTCCTGAGCAACGTAAATTGATGTACTCGATCACGTATTGGGCTTCTAATTTATCGATTGCGCTTGGTGGTATTATCGGAGGGATTTTCTTCAAAGAATACTTATTTGAACTATTCACCGCCGTTGCCTTTTCAGCATTCATCATTGCTCTCATGGTACTTTTCTTAATTAAAGAAAGCTATGTTCCAAAAGCTACGGAAACGAAAACGAGCTTTAGCCCACTAGAAATGTTTAGAAGTTACAAAACAGTTGTCCAAGACAAGCTTTTCGTTTTATTTATTCTTTCTCACTTACTCATCATATCGTTAGAAATGAACTTAACGAACTATATTGGTATTCGTTTATCCAATGACATGCCCGTTCAGCCTTTCTTTAACTGGAACATTGATGGTGTAGCGATGCTAGGGATTTTACGAACGGAAAATACGATTCTTGTTGCTCTTACTTCCCTATTTGCGGTGAAGCTAATTTCAAGCTTTAAAGACAGAAACGTTATTTTACTAGGTTCCACTACGTTTGTAATTGGCTATGCCATTATCGCGTATTCAAACAACATTTGGTTACTGTTTATTTGTATGATCCTCGCTACGGTTGGAGAAGTCATCCGTGTACCAGTTGAGCAATCTTATTTAGCTTCAATACCACCTGATGATCAACGCAGTTCTTACATGGCATTAAACGGCCTTACGTTTAACGGTTCGATGATGATTGCCTCACTTTTCGTAACGCTTAGTGCTTTCCTCCCTTCCCTTTGGATGGCAGTCCTTGCACTTGCAGTGGGGTTAACTGGAGTAGCTATTTTAATCAAAATCATTCCTGGATTAGAAGAACGCAGAGCAATACGCGAGAAGCAGCACTCTCAATCTGCATAAATGAAAAAGAAGTAACGAATCACTCAAAAAGTGAACCGTTACTTCTTTTTTTATTTTATAATGGCTATTTCTTTTAACAGCTTTTCGTATTCATCACTTGGTAGTGGTTTCGAGAAGTAAAACCCTTGTACTTCCTTACAGCCAAGCTCTTTTAATACCCTCAGTTGTTCTTCAGTTTCAACACCTTCTGCAATTACTTTTAGATGTAAGCTTCCCGCCATCGCGATAATCGTTGCTACAATCTCAGCGTTTTCTAAACAAATATCAATAAACAGCTTATCTATTTTTAATCGGTCAACATGCAGTTTATATAAATAACTTAATGAGCTGTAACCTGTACCGAAATCGTCAA
Source organism: Bacillus suaedaesalsae (assembly GCF_016890225.1). Lineage (GTDB taxonomy): Bacteria > Bacillota > Bacilli > Bacillales > SA4 > Bacillus_BS > Bacillus_BS suaedaesalsae. The sequence goes on from NZ_JAFELM010000043.1 coordinate 345,895, forward strand.
TACTAATCTCAATTCCTAGTTCACGAAGCTTTTGCAGTGTTTTATTCACATACTCCTCGTTCTTCATCACGATTCGTTCTGTAATTTCTAACTCTAGCATACTTCCATCAATGTTAAATTCACGCATATTTTTTAATAAATAATGAATAAAGTCCTCTTGAAATAAGCTATCCATCGAAATATTCATAGAAACTCGTACTGGTTGTAAGCCCATTTCGGTCCAGGATGCAATTCGTTTACAAACTTCGCGAATTACATACCTTTCAAGCGGAACAATAAGTCCTACTTCTTCAGCAAGTGGTATAAATACACCTGGTGATATAAAGCCTTCTTTCGGATGCATCCAACGTAACAGTGCCTCACAGCCGATTACCTCATTTTTGTACACATTCATTTTCGGTTGGAAATATAACATTAATTCTTTGTTATCAATGGCTCTTCTAAAATCATTCTCAAGTGTCAAATCAAATTGATCATTAATCATGTCATGAGAAAAATGAGCAAACTTATTCGCACCATTATCCTTTGCTTGGTACATTGCTATATCGGCAAACTTCAATAATTCATCAATTTCTCCCGTATCATGAGGAAACGATGCAATACCGAGGCTTGCTGTCACTAACAATTCAATGCCATACACTTGAATCGGACTACGAAATTCATGAATTAACTTTTGAGCCGTCAACGTTACATTTTCTGTTTCGGGAACAATGATTAAAAATTCGTCCCCACCAAGTCTTGCTACTAAGCAATCTTCTGGAATAACATTTGTCAGACTTTTAGCCACTTCCACTAAGAAATAATCTCCAAACGTATGTCCAAAGTTATCATTGATTCGTTTAAATCGGTCAAAATCGATGAGAATAACCGAAAACACTTGATTGTCATCAACTAATTCATCTAACACTTCTCTTAGCTTTCTACGATTTGGTAAATTCGTTAGTTCATCATAATAGGCTAAATGCTCAATCGTTTGCTGTGCTTTTTTAGCCTCAGTAATGTCTTCAACGATACCGAATGCACCTATTACAACCTTATCTACGATAATTCTTACTGCATTAATTTTTACATCTATTAAGGAACCGTCTTTTCTGATTACTTGTGATTCAATATTTTTAGTTTCACCAAACAAAACGCTGTTCATATTTTTTACTACCCATTTTGTTCGTTCCTTTGGGAGAAGCTGTGCAATATTGAGTGTTAGTAATTCTTCCTCGGAATAGCCTGTTAACTTTATGCCTTCCTTGTTCACACTCGTTATAAAACCGCTTAAGTCAATTGAAAATACAGCACTATGATTATGATGCTCCAGTGATTGATATTTTGATAAAGCTTTCATTAAGATTTTTTCACCAAATATATCTGGGACTAACATTAACAATAAGTTAGACACGATCATAAAAATGAATGGTACTAAATATGAATACTGAGGTGCTTCACCAAAAACAGATTGTAAATCTAGTATAGATATTAATAGAATATAAGGAATACCCGCTATTGACGTTCCAGCTAACATTCCTGCTATGAATTTCCAGCTCTTTTTCGTTGTGAAAATGTCTTCATTCGTGACTTGAATTAAGAATCGCAGAGTTGAAAAGGACATTCCTACTACTAAAATAATAGAAACAATCAATAATATCGGCTTGATGTCGATTAAATCCTGATACAGTACATAAAAGCCCCCTAATTCGGCGCTTAAAATGACAATAGCTAACATAATGGATCCGATAATATAACGTAATAAATTAAATGTTTGATATTGAGCCAAATAAATCGCTATATATGAACCAGTAAAGCATAATAAAAAGTTCGTTGCGAAATACAACACATAATTATTCGTTGAAAACGGAATGTCTATGGTGTAGGCAGTAAAAAAGTGACTTAACCAAAAGGTAAAGCCCATCACAACAGCGGAGATGATTGTTGTTCTCACTTTATTTTTTGATAATTTAATATTACGACTTGAATTGATCCCAATAAATGTTGCCACCATGGAGAATAAAGAAGTGATCAACACTTCGAAAATATGAAAATAATGAAAGGTTATCTGAAACATGATCGTATCCTCTTTGATAGAATTTGTCGAAACTAGGTATATACTCCTTATTATAGCGAGAAATATAGGATTCAGATAGACCCCTTCGTTAAATATTTATCTGGAAAATGCTTCTCCTCTTTTTCGAGCCCGAATATTTCGCTTAACTGTTTGCAATAACTCCTCTTTCTTTCCTTTAATCTCACGATGCTCTCCCGTTAAAATGGTGTAAATCAGCTTTAAATCTAACGCTGTAGTATGAGATAAAATATGAGTTTCACTATGAATCTCAAAAAATGTAATAACATCTTCACTGGAGCGAACGTGTTCAAAATTTACCTTCGTCCCTTTTAGGTCGTTATATTTTCTTTCATTTAATAAGGCGAGACTTTCCCTAAACGTGTTTTCCTTCTTCCGCACCTGCTTTTTTATAGGATTCGATTCTACCTTTCCATGTAACGATCGAATTATCTCCTCTATTTTTCGAATATCTTTTCTTAATGCATTTTCATCTATCGCTACGTACATCGACTTAAGTTTTTCTAAATAATGAATAATCTCGTTTTTCCCTACCTGAGCCATCGTTTATCACCTATGACTGCAACTGCATGAGATCGCTTTCCTTCTAAACTAGTTACGATTTCGTCTGTTAACGGTTCGTACTCTTCACATAACGTTCCGTTCGCCGTGTTTCTTGCAATATGTTCATTACTTTTAATAATGGTGTCAAATAAATAGTTGGATTGTAGTGAGCCAATGTTAATCTTCTTTAACTCGTCCTTTAGTTCTTGTAACTCACTCGTATTATTAACGGTTCCTTTTTTTAACGTCTCAAATATACCTAATAACCTTGGCTTCTCACCAAAACAAGCTGTAGCAATCAATGAATGATCACTTGATGTACATCTCTTTTCAAAAATAGAATCTACTGTTTTAATATAATGCACGACTCCACGGATGCTAAGCGTCTGAATAATAGACGGAATCACATAATAATCTGATAGCAAAAATGCTCCTTGTGTTAACATCGTGTTACTAGGTGGACAGTCAAACAAAATATAATCAAACTCTTTTTCAATTTCGCTTTCCTTAAAGAATTGCTGTAAAGGCAGTAAATCGTAAAAGTCATTTGAAAGCTTTAATGCAAGTTCGTCGAGTCCTCCACCTGTATAAAAGATGTTTGAAGGAATGAAATGAATACCTTCTTTTGTCTGTTTAACTAAGTTACTACAAGTCATATCAAACTTTAATAATGGAAACTTCTTCCGTTCATTCCACATGTCATATATATAGTTTAGGCATTCGTTGTCTTGTAACGTATCGAGTGTTATGTCGGTTTTGGATAAACAAATCTCGCTTAATGAACATTGTGGATCAAGATCTACCAATAATACTTTTCTTCCCTTCGTAACCATATGTAACGCAATTTGGTAAATACTTGTCGTCTTTCCTACTCCACCCTTGTAATTACCAACAAATAGTTTCGTAGCTTTCGTCAAAGGCACTTCCCCCTTTTCATCAATTCATTACAATGTACTTGAAGTATTGCGATTTATATTCCTATTTTTAATCTCCTGCTTTTTGGAAAATTGTTCTGTTTCAATTAAAAGTTCATATAATTGACATAAAGAGATGTAATTCGTTATGATTATAAAAATTGAATAATAAAGCTTAATCCCATATGGGAACGGGGGAACCAACTTATTACCGTGGCATTCGTGTCACAGGGGTGAATCCTTTTTACTAGTTTTCTAGTTAGGTAGGGTGTCTCTACATCCGAATCCGCCAGCTAACCTCGTAAGCTACAGTAGAGACCACAACTTTTTAATTAACCACGATGGGGTTCTCTCTGTCGTGGTTTTTTATATTTAAAAATAAAAGGAGGTTTTTCAATGGAAGGAAGCAACAGATTAACGAGAAACATTATTATCGCTCTTATTCTAGGTTTACTTCTTGGTTTTGTGTTTAACTTTTTTGCACCTGATTTCTTTGCTGATTATTTGAACCCGTACATCCTTTATCCTCTAGGTACACTCTTCTTGAACTTAATTAAAATGCTAGTTGTACCACTTGTTCTAATTTCGATTACGTTAGGGGTCGCAGGGCTTGGGGATCCTAAGAAACTTGGAAGAATCGGAGCAAAAACAATTGGTTTCTTCCTAGTTACTACAACAGTAGCGATTGTGCTCGCAATAGCAGTTGGTTACATTATGAAGCCTGGTGCTAGTGGAAACTTCGATACGTCAAATGCTCAATTTGAAGCTGCTGAAGCTCCATCATTTGTCGATACATTACTCGCAATCATACCAACAAATCCTATTGATGCGATGTCAACTGGAAACATGCTTCAAATTATTACATTCGCAGTATTTATCGGATTAGCACTTGCTGTACTTGGTGACAAAACGAAAGGTATTTTAAACCTTTTCGAACAAGCAAATGAAGTGATGATGTATCTTGTACACTTAGTCATGAAACTTGCTCCAGCCGGCGCATTTGCATTAATTGCTTCAGCAGTTGGGAAGCAAGGCTGGGACGCATTCCAAGTAATGGGACTATATTTCATTGCCGTACTCGTTGCTCTACTCATCCATGTAGTGGTAGCTTACGGTGGATTAGTATCATTCCTAGGTAAAATGAATCCTTGGAAGTTTTTCAAAGGTTTTACACCAGCTATGTCGGTTGCATTCAGTACATCAAGTAGTTCGGCTACACTTCCAGTTTCAATGGAAACAGCTCAAAACAATTTAGGTGTTCCGAAATCGGTTAGTAGTTTCGTTCAACCACTTGGCGCAACGATCAACATGGATGGAACAGCCATTATGCAAGGTGTGGCAACTGTATTTATCGCACAAGTTTACGGTGTTGACCTGACAATGAGTCAACTTCTCATGGTTGTTCTTACTGCCGTTCTTGCAAGTATCGGAACAGCTGGTGTCCCAGGCGTTGGATTAATCATGCTGGCGATGGTATTAAAAGCTGTTAACCTACCAGTTGAAGGTATTGCCCTAATCATCGGTATTGACCGTCTGCTTGATATGACAAGAACAGCCGTTAATATTACAGGTGACGCAGCATGTGCAGTCATCGTGGCGAAATCAGAAGAAAAACATACAACAACAGATAGTAATCAAGGTGTGTCAGTATAAAAAATAGTAAGAGGCCAAATCAGTTTATGATTTGGCCTCTTATTTTTTGATGGTAGTTTTCAAGTTTCTTTTTATGTCGTCATTTTTCATTATATTATGTGTTAAAATTAGGAAAAAACAGTGGATGTGATTATTTGATTTACGTGGGGAAAAACGAGAATAAATCACTCATATTTTTGCTAGCATTAAATTTAACATGGATGATGGATACTCGTTCATACGGAATTTTATTCACATTTCAAGGTTTACTTATATTATTATTTATTTTCGCGATCTTCTCCCACTATAAAGTGAGACTTGAGGATAGCTTAACGTATGAAGTATATGTATTTGGATTACGGATTTATAGAAAAGTTATTTCTTCAAAACAAATTACACAAATTAGATTTATAAGAATAGGCTGGGCTAAAAAAGGTGCAGTCGTTGTTATAAGAAAAGCCTTTAATATCCGTCTTTATGATGTAAAGCCAATCTCCCTATTTGTTGATTTACAATCGTTTGCGAAAAAAAATAACATTAACATTAGGAAAACTAAAGACTACGAAATTTTGGAAAAGTAAAAGACATTGTCGCTAATAGACAATGCCTAACTATTCAAGACTATATTATAGAGAAAGGATCTTACATAATAAGTAAGTAATTTCGAAAACGTGGGTTAAGCAACTATAAGAAGACATAATTAAAGTCTCTAGTGTATTCTCATTTATATTTTAATCTTTAGTTAAGAATTTAATGGTAGCCTAATACTTTTCCAACTATTGTTTTGGTAGGTAACAATCCTTTTATTGGGGTTCTCAGCCAGTCGTCACCTATAACGTACACCTGTCCTTCAGCAACTTCAACTTCCTTTTCATTTGTATTTTCAAAGTTTTTTATATTATTTTCAACATTTTCCTTTGATTGAAGGTTACCATAACTACCTTCCTCTATCATACTTTTTAGTTCTTCTAAGTTTAACCCTAATCGATGTGCTCTTCCGTAAAACGCATCCAGTTTCATTCCGTTAATAAAGATTTGACCTTGCTCAATCTTTACTTTTTCACCAGGGAGACCAATTACACGAATCAAATCCTCTTCATTATTTGGATTTTCTTTGTACGCAATTATATCGCCTCGTTCAATCTCATTTTTTTCATAGTATTTCACATCAACGACAACATCTTTATTATAGAAATCATGATTTCCACGGTCCATGGCATCATACATTGGATGGATAACGAGCATATCAGATGTAATATTGTGAACGTTCAAAATCTCTGGTGTTGTATTGTGATCGTTTATTGTTTTCGATATTCCATTTGTACATCCCGTTACAATTACTAATAAAACCAAGAAAGATGCTAAGCTAAACTTACTCATATAAACTCCTCCTTGTAATTATTTTACAACAAGTGAAGAGTGTGTTTTTGGTTAATTGTTACAATATTTAGAATTTTTATCGATAATTCTTTAAACTGTCTAACAAACCAACAAGACCACCCATTTAACACATTTTGCATTTTTTATGTTTCGTCTTTACCTAAATTCCATTTGTCACTTTTATTAGTCCATTATTATATTCTATTTTATTACCTCTTGTAGTAAGATGATCTCCATCCTTGGTAAGAAGGTCATAAACAGATCTTTATTCATGATATATGTTCTCTTCTATCCGCCGTGTAGACTAATACAAAATAAAGGATGTATAGTGAAATAAAGTAAATCAACGCAGAATAAATTATATTCCATTCACCATAATGTAAAACTTTAATATATACCGCATACAACTCAAGTAATGCAAGAATACATGTCCATCCCAAGATATATATAAATTTCTTAATGGGATTAGATTTCAGTGGAAAATAATTAAAAATAATAACCAATACAGCAATTTCACCAAGGGCTACAACTAGATACAACCACTCTATTTGTTTTTTATCAAAATACCAGTAAAGTTTGTACTTTAAATCAAGATACAAATCAGTTACAAAATTCATTAACAATGCAAACTGTATTGTAGCAAGTAACTCATGCCTAGTTCTTTTTCTAGGAATTCTTAAGGCAATTAAAACAACTAATATAACTGTCACTATAAATAGCTTCACCAAGAGGAACACCTCGTCCTTTTAAAAAACAACAATATCAAGCATATTATCATTATTTATTCGATGAATTATTCTTCTTTAACTAACTATCTATAGTAAAATCAACCCAGACATTCTATTTTTGATTCACATATCTTTTTCTCCCTTAGATTTAAGGAAACCCAATAAGTATATATGATAAAAATTAACAAAGGCGAAAGAATTATTAGTAGTTCAATCCAGACATTAATATTGTCTTCAATCTTTTATTCTAGTTTCCCTATATTAAACTTACATCCACTAGATTTTTGTTAGTGTCCACTATCTCCTAATTTCATTACTGGCCTCCATTAGTTGAACAAATATAATTATAATGCGAATGCTTTAATCCTTTTTAAAAAATCTATAAACCTTAAGAAATATAGCCAAGAAAAAAAGAATCTAGCCTAATTAAGAAAAGGCTTTAATATCCGCCTTTATGATTTCAAACCAAATCTATATATGTTGATTTACACTCGTTTGCGAAAAGATATAACATTAACATTAGGAAAACTAAAGACTACGTAATATTAGAAAAGTAAAAGGCATTGTCTTTAGTAGACAATGCCTAACTATTCAGAACTGTATTATAGATCCTTTATGATTGAGTTTACTGCTTTCCTACATATATTTCCAAAGTAATTATAAAGTAAAGTAACTAAAAATTACTCTTATCTTTCAGCAGCATATGGCGGTTGCTCCATCCACCCTTTCTCAATCATGATTCAGGCTGCTTCTTCAACAAATAAGGAGATTTTTGCTAATGATGCAGCGTATGATAATCCTATGTCATGTCTTCCGTTTACAGCAACTGAATTCCCAAACGCTCTAATCTTCATTGAAAACATATCTACCTTATGGAATAACATGATCTTATCGGAAAAAGGCGAAAAATTTGATTCTGTAACTAAATGATCTAAAAATGAAGGTGATGGTAATTTTTCATCGTGAAGTTTCTGCATATATCTTTTTAAATTATTTTGTGTAAGCTCCGTGCCTCTTTCAAACAATTGCCGAATTTTTTCGTCCCTAACAACTTGAGCAAATCCCATAATTAAAGCTTTACTCGTTACATTGTTTTCAATGTTGTCGTAAAAATGGGTGATTTCCATAGCGTGTAAAGGTCGTACATGCCCAAAGAATCCATTTAGAAAGTCTTGATGAACAAATTCAACTTTATCGGGAATCGGTATAATAGGTGGTTTAATAATAAACCCTTTATGCATTAAAATTGCTTTAATTTGGTCCATTAGTTCCATCGTAGATTCCATACAATATCTAAAGAGGTTTCTTACATCTTCCCTGTAAACTAAAGGATATCCTACGTTATAAATACTCATTCCGGCTTTGGCCGTATATTTTAAATAATGAACGTAAAATTCATCTTCAAATAAACGAGGTGCATTAGGCTATACGTCATTTTCTAAACTAAATCCCTGGGGAATCGGAAAGTTATCCTTCTTTAAAATTTCTTCGGTTTTAAGCATGAAATCTGAACATAGATTATATGCATTTTCTACTAATGTTTTGATATCGTCATCTTCAACATGTTCTTTAAAATACGTTAGTATACATTTCGCCATACTATTTCCCATATATGTAGCCCAAAGCTTTCCCATTTCTGCTGCAGTTAATTTCTCTGAGACGTCTGTTTTGGGTGAATGTAAATTTATCGGTGTAAGCAATTTCATGGTACCCCCAGTTATCCATTTTTCAGATAGTATTTTCCTTCATGGGAATACTATTCATTTTTACACTTAGTACCTAGTAACGATTAACCTTCCCTTAATTTAATGGATACTATAATCATCTTATCTTATTAAACCACATCTATTACCCTGTTTACATCCATAAAACCCAGGACATGTTCTTCTAGGAATTCCTTTATGAACATTACACACCTATAATCACACCACAGTATATTTTAGCAATTATCGGTCATCCTAATCTTAATGCAAAATAACTAGGGAAATTTATAAATCTATCCGATGAGGTTACAGATGACTACAATTTTTGAATCCTTAAAAGACTATCTACAAATGACTTTAGATAATGAACCTAAGAGTCCCCTTCACGTAGGAGAAGTTATGAACGCATGGTAATATTTAGGTATCATGGACGAGGCCACTGTATACATACAAATTGGGCTCATCTGAACAAATGATGATGAAGTTATAGAGTTACTAAACCAAAGCTATAAACAATGTGATACTCAATCTACACAATTTAAAGAATTTTTAATTAACGAGGGTGTCCATTTACCACCAACTAGTGAACAAAGACCTAATTCTGATCCAAATGCAGTTCCACTTGGCGTAAAATTGACCGATAATGAAATTATGAATGGAATAGGTATAAAGACAGCAGCAGCTGTAGTCCATTGTGCTGCAGCTGCTAGCCAATCAATTCGCAAAGATATTGGTTCAATGTTTACTCAATGAAAAAATGAAATATGGGGTTTATTTGAAAGATGCTATGAGAAAAAGAGGATGGATTAAAGTACCTCCATATTATTATCCACCAGGTGCCCCGAATAACTAATAAGTTGATACATAAAATTGGTCAGGAGTATTTGCTCTTGGCTTTTTTCTTTTCTGATTTTTTTTGAAAGTAAGATAATGCAAATGCTTCAATTTCCTTTTTTTAAAATCTATAAACTTTAAGAAATATAGTCAAGAAAAAAGGATCTACCCAATTATGGAAAGAATCCTTTCTGACGAATAAAAAAAGCAGGGTCTCCCCCACTCTCTACTGATCCACAATCGACCCATCAACATGTAATCGTGTATTAATTTCTCTTCGTTGGAATGGATATTCAAGTTCAATGCCTTCTATTAAATCAATGCCTATTCCTTTTCCGGTTGGTGTTTCAATAAAGCCGTTTTCTGCTCGAGGTACCCATGTAACGGTATCACTTTGTTTAAATGTTAGTGATTCTGTAGAAGTAGAACTCGTAAAACGTTCTGTTGCTGAAATCGTATCATGATCGGGTAGTTCTAAGATTGCAAGATTTTCAACGGATGCTGCAACTTGTATACAAGCTGCTGTGCTAATTGGACTTAGTGGATTGTGCGGTACGATTTGAACTCCATTTGCTTCTGCAATAGCTGCAATCTTTCTTGCACCTGTTATTCCTCCACATAAGCATACACTTGTTCTCGCGTAGGACATCGCATTACGTGATAGGAGCATTTGAAACTCTTGAATCGTATGGATACGTTCACCAGTCGCAATCGGTACTGAAGTCTTGTTTGCAATGAGTGCCATTGAATCAAAATTATCCGCAGTAGTTGGATCCTCTAAGAAAAATGGATGGTATTTCTCGACTGCTTGCGCGAAAGCAATTGCTTCACCTGGCTTCATTCGCCTGTGTAGCTCGATGCATAAGTCCATATCATCACCAACTGCTTCTCGAATTAACCGAACACGGTCAACAGCTTCATTCAACATCTTCGCATATGGCATGAAGTATGGTTTGCTTCTTGGTTCATCTAAAAATGGAGATAAATGACCTACAGCTGTATAGCCTAGTTCTTTTGCTTTTACACAGCTTGCCACTAATTCCTCGGTTGTTTCTCCACTAACATGATAATACGTTCGTATTTTATCACGTGTTTTCCCACCTAATAGCACATAGGTTGGTACATCAAACCATTTCCCGGCAATGTCCCAAAGGGCAATATCAATTGCACTTAATGCACCCATAATCGCTGCACCTCTAAAATGAAACGAACGATACATGTATTGCCAGTGATGCTCAATTTGCAGTGGATCTTTTCCGATTAAATAACCTTTGAATGTATTGATGGCCTCACGTGAAGCATCGAGAAAACCCCACGCTCCCGACTCACCAATTCCCGTAATTCCTTCGTCAGTGTAGATTTTGACATACAAAAAACGATTCACACCAATTACTTTCACATCTGTTATTTTCATAGGAACCTCCTATTTTGTAATAGATTTTATTAATCGGAACAATTGTTCTGTTGTGTTTCGTAGATGATGGATCGTCACATCTGAATTCATTGCTTCATCCAATGTCATTGGCGAACTCATGATGGAAAAATACGAGGTAATTCCGTGATCATTTAACGTGCTTTTTCCACTTGGAACACTCCCAGCGAGTGCAATGACCGGAACGTTATAGTAGTTTGCTAGCTTTGCCACTCCGATTGGGGCTTTTCCCATTGCCGTTTGGTGATCAAGCTTCCCTTCACCGGTAATAACAAAGTCTACGCCTTGGATGTGTGTTTCCATTTCAATCACGTCTAATACTAAGTCAATTCCGGATTCCAATTCTGCCCCTAAAAATCCAATGAACGCTGCACCAAGTCCTCCGGCAGCCCCGGCACCTTCTATGCTGTGTATATCAAGGGTAAGCTGCTGCTCTACAACCTTTCCATAATGCTGCAAGCCTTCATCTAACTTGGCAATCATTTCATCAGATGCTCCTTTTTGTGTTCCATAAATATAGGCAGCACCATTTGGACCATACAACGGATTATTCACATCACAGGCGACACGGAAAGAACAGTTTTTCACATCAGGATGAACTTGATCTAGTTTAATAGAATGAAGGTGTACCAATGCTCCTCCACCAAACCCTAGTTCCTGTCCATTTTTATCTTCAAAGCGAAAGCCTAGTGCCTGAAGCATCCCAATGCCACCGTCATTCGTGGCGCTTCCTCCTAGTCCAACAACAAACTCTCGGCATCCTCTTTCAATTGCATCTGCAATCAGTTCACCAACACCATACGTTGTCGTCAGTGAAGGATTTCGTTCGTTAGTGGGAACGAGAGGTAATCCGCATGCTTGTGCAATCTCAATAATGGCGGTGTCTGAATCAACGATTCCATATGTAGCCTGAACCTTTCTTCCGAGAGGACCGGTCACTTCTTTCGTAACCAACTCTCCACCACGTACAGCCACTAATGCTTCAACGGTTCCTTCTCCGCCATCAGCTAATGGTAATACCGTTATAGTTGCCTCTTTATATACATCTTTGATTCCAAGTGAGATTGTCTCGCTTGCCTCTATAGAAGATACACTTCCTTTAAAGGAATCGATGGCAATTAATACGTTCATGTGTCAAGCACCTACCTATTTAAAATGAAAGACTCGAATCTTATACATGATAAGATTCGAGCTTTAGTATTCTTCCTCGTTTTATAGCAAGAAGGAAGCAAGAACAGATAATACAATTAACATGAAGGCTCCACCTATACGGGAAGAGATTTGAAGGAATGGCATTAAGCCCATTCTTCCACTTGCACTTAATACCGCAACGTCTCCAGATCCACCCATGTCTGCCATACCAAGACCAGCAGCAATAGAAGATTCGACGAAATAGAAGCCAACTAGTAATCCGACTAAACCGGCACCAAGTACTGCCATAACGACTGTAATTAACGTTAAGCTTAAGTAACTAGGGTTTGTAACAATTTCTAGTACACTATTAAAATCAATCATTCCTGCACTAATCGTTACTAGTATCGCAGGTACCCATGCCATTGAAATAAAGTCATACCAGTCTTCAGAAGCTTTTTCTACACTTGCTGGTAAAATATTAAATAATTTTAAGAATGCTGCAGCTAAAATAATCCAAACATAAGAATGTAGAGAAGGAACTAATTCGTTTAAGATTTGACCAAATACAAATATTCCAGAAGCGATTAGAATTCCAATCGAAATGTTTGATAATGAAGATGGAATTAATCCTTGTTTCTTTTCTTCAGAAGCAACTTTTGGCTTAGATGTATCAGATCTTAAAATTTTTCCGTCACCAGAAAAGTTATTGAATAATGGCTTTTTTCTTTTTCCTAGACCATTTAATATACCTGCTAGGATTATACAAATCATATTTCCTACCATAACCGCTGGAGCCAGCTTTGCCAGGTAGTCTCCTGCGTCACCGCCACCTGTGGAAGCGTAAATTTCAGACATTGGAACTGCACCAGCAGCCATTCCCCCACCCATAATCGGACCAACAACGAAGAAAATCGTTTCTGCAAATCCAAATCCTATTAAATGACCAACTAATCCACCTACTAATAATGCAGAGGCAACCCCTGCTACAAGAGGAATGAAAAAGCGTACTCCAGATTTCATCAACATGTTGCGATCCATACTCAATAAACTACCGACAATAATACCTGTTACCGCAACTTCTGCAAATCCCATATCATTGTAGAAGCTATCAGCTAATACACCAGCACTTTCGGGAATCCAACCCCAGTACAAGAACAAGGCAGGAATCAGTATACATAGTAAAGGTCCACCACCAAATGTGTTGAAGACAGGAATCTTATCACCAATCCAATTTAGCAATCCACCAAGTATCATGGTGACCGCAAGACCACTCGCGATATTGCTTGGAAGGATTTCGAGGTACATTCCTAAAATGACGATGAACGCAACCCCAAAGAAAAGTGGTAACTGCAAACCTAGAATTTTTTCATCTTTTAAACGTACCTTTGATACCCCAACATTTGTTTCTGTTTGAATACTCATCCTACTCACCTCTTATTTAAATTTGAAAAAGCGTTTACCCCTAAAGCGCTTTCATTTAGGCGTTTACCAAAGTTGTTGCTTATTAATGAGGGGAAATGCGACAAATGCTCTGAAACTCGAACATTTTGGTTTTCAAAACCTCATCTGCAACAACAAGCTTTGCGAAAACAACCCTTTTAAATTTAAATAATAATGTCAGGAACTTTACTTCCACCTTTGAAACAAAGTAGCCAAAACATTGATGTAAAATGGATTAAAGAATCTCGATATTATTACTTTGAACTAGTTTTCCTGTTTTTTCAACTTCTTTTAATCTAGTAGTAATTACATCTGTTACTTCTTTCGTTGTATAGGTACCACCAATATCTGGTGTTAAGAAACCGTCGTTGGTCACACTTTCGATTACATTTATTAGAGTCGTACCAAGTTCGTGTTCGCCGAAATGATCGAGCATCATCTTCGCTGTCCATATTTGACCAATTGGGTTCGCGATTCCTTTTCCAATAATATCTGGTGCAGAACCGTGGACAGGCTCGAACATCGATGGATACTTACCATTTACATTTATATTGGCAGCTGGTGCAACTCCAATGCTCCCCATAATGGCTGCCCCTAAATCAGTTAAGATGTCACCAAATAAGTTACTAGCTACAATCACATCAAATCGTTCAGGTTGTGTGACGAAGAAGGCAGATAATGCATCAATATGCTGCGAATCAGTTTTCACTTCTGGATAATCCGCCGAAACGTCTTTAAACACACTGTCCCAAAAGGGCATGGAATACACAATACCGTTTGATTTGGTTGCACTTGTAACGAAGTTTCGACGAGTTTTCGCTAATTCAAATGCAAAACGCATCGCTCTTTCTGTACCCTTTCGAGAAAACACCGCATTTTGAATGGCTAGCTCATCTTCACCTTGATAAATATTTCCGCCAATTGAGCTATACTCTCCTTCGCTATTTTCACGAACAACAATTAAGTCGAAGTCTTTCGGATTTAACAGTGGCGAGCGTACTCCTTTTAACATCTTGGCTGGACGGATGTTAATGACTTGTTCAAACTCACGCCTGATTTTAATGAGTAATCCCCATAATGAAATGTGATCCGGAACGAGTTGTAAATTTCCAACTGCTCCTAAGAAAATACTATCAAAGTCTTTAAGTCTCTCCATTCCATCCTCAGACATCATTGTCCCATGCTCTAAATAATACTCACAGCTCCACGGAAATTCAGTAAAATCAAATTTTAATCCACCATGCAGGTCTGCGATCACGTGTAATACGTCGGTTGCCGCCGGAACAACTTCTCTTCCTATTCCGTCTCCTGGTATATTTGCGATCTTTAATGTTTTCATTTCTGGCTCTCACCCCATTAGTGTTTGTATGTAATTTTGTGTTTTTAGTATCCAGTCGACTGGATACTAAGATAATCATAAACGATAAAAATAGTGCATGCAATATATTTTTGTAAATTTTCACTCAATTATGAAAAAGGACACTTCTAGTTTCGAAGTGTCCTCGTTTTAGTTATTCAATTTGTTTAAATACGCCGTTAAATTATCGAGATCCTGTTGCAAGTGATGTACCATTGCTTCGGATGCTTTTTCAGCTTTTCTTGATTTTATCAACGCGAAGATCCCACGATGTTGCTCAAGAATCACTTCTGCCCTGTTCTCCCCTTTGTAGTTCATAATGCGGAAGAAATACATGAGTGATCGTAATTCCGATAACTGCTTTTGAAGTCGATTATTCTTAGTGTAATCAATAATGTGATTATGGAACATTTCATTCAGCTTTATAATTGATTGAGCGTCTTCCTTATTTTGAATGGCAATCTCTGTATCGTTCAATAATTTTTCAATACTCGCAATTTCATCATCTGTAGCAATTTTCGTCGTATGTGCAACCGCAAAGGACTCCAGAGCTTTTCTACAAAAATAAATTTCTTCCACATCTTCTAACGTTGGTTTATAAACGATGACTCTGGACTTTTCATCTAATATGACAAGTCCATCTCTTTCAAGCATTCTGATTGCTTCACGAATTGGGCTTTTACTCACATTAAAGTCTTTAGCTAACTGCGTTTCCACAATTCGATCACCGGGTGCAAATACTCCATCAAAAATCATTTGCTTAATCGAATGATAAAATTGTTCATAATACGGGACCGGCTTGTTCACTGCAAAATAATCCATACTACCATCCTTTACTAACTACCCTATGTTCTTTCACTATTTTAAAATAGGTATACTTGAAAAATCTACCTTTATTTTCAGAGAGTTCGAAAAAGTGATGGAAAACATTGGGGCGATTTCGTCGGATTTGACTTAAAGTGTTTGAATCGGAATATGTTTCGTTGAATTATGATGGTGTTCGCCGATAGATATTGAATTTTCGCCGAAATAAGTGACAGATTCGCCGGAATGTGACTCACTTTTGTTTGATATAGAATTGTTTCGTCGGAATACAAATCATTTCGTTGATTTATATTTTTTCATCCTCATCAAAATTACTATCCATAAACAAAAAAGCGAGATTTCTCCTGCTTAATACTTCAATTGATAGTTTCCAGTGTCCTATGTGTGAATAAGCGACAAAATGGTGTCAAAATGACGATTTCCTTTATACATAAAAAAGGGCTGTCCTATAAGTCATCAATTTATGACTTATAGGACAGCCTCTTAATTTTTATTGTGGTAATAATACAGCATCAATGACATGAATCACACCATTCGATGCTAAAACATCTGCTTTTACGACGTTTGATTTATTTACTTGAACTGGATCTAGTGAAATGGTTACTTCTTTACCTGATACTGTTTTTACCTTCATTCCATCTTTTAAGTCAGTTGATAACACTTTCCCTGGTACAACATGATATAAAAGAATATCTTTTAAATCTTCTCTTGCTAATAACTCTTCAGCTGTAATGTTTAAGTCTTTTAATAATTTGGCAAATGCCTCATCAGTTGGAGCAAATACGGTAAAAGGTCCTTTCCCTTTCAGTGTTTCAACTAATCCAGCCTTTTGTAATGCGGCTGCTAGTGTATTGAACTGACCTGCTGCTACTGCCGTATCCACGATATCCTTTTCTGCATTAGGATTTTCAGCAGCAAATACTCCTCCTGAGAATGATGTAACAAGTAAAGAAATTAATAAAACAAACCCAAACAATTTCTTTTTCATCAATAAAACCTCCTTTAATGTTTAACAAATTTTTTATGTAACAATTTTGTTCTATAACCTCTCGTATTCACCTCCTTCTATTATTTCAACATTAGTATTTGTTACTATTCCATGATTATCCTAATTTGTGTAGTTATTTCTATTTTTTCGAGTATCGGGAATGAAATGACAAATTTGGGCAGAATATAGAACTGAATGATTTTAAGAAAAGGGGTTAATTAGTAGTGAAATCAACAAGAAACCGACTTCAAAGAATACTTATTGCTTTTTTGATTCTGATTGTTAGTGCAAGTGGTACACTAACGGTTCATGCGGAGACTAAGGTAATGCCTACTGCAGGTGTATTCGTGAACGGTAAAGCAGTAGATGGAGTAGAGCCGATAAAAATTAACGGTGAATTGTACATACCGTTCGTTCGGTTAGCGAATATGTTAAAGTATAATGCGATTGAATACAATCCGAAAAATGCGACGTTTCAAGTGACGGATGGCTCGAGCCAGCTTCGTGCAACAGTTGGAGGCGCGATTGCTAGAAAAGGAAATGAGTATATTCATATCGACCCACTTGTGTGGCATAACAAAACGGCCTATATCTCGCTTTCTGCTGGTAGTGCGTTATTCAACGTGTATATGTATTTCAAACCAGAAAACGGATCGATTCAAGTTCAAAAACCAGCGAAGCAGTACATTGTACAACATGGTGATTCATTATTCGATATCGCTCGTGCTCACCATACAACGGTGTATCAATTAAAGTTTGCAAACAATTTAAAAACCAACATCATCCATCCAGGTCAACGACTACAAATTCCGACGAAGGTAACAGCAAAAGAAACCGAACCTATTAGAGAAAAAGCACCTGTTAAAAAGACAACAAATATTACAGCAGTTCGTGCAAACATCATTACACACGCGAAAAAATATATTGGTGCCGGCTATAAATATGGCGCAAAACTTTCTGAAGCTCCGCGCCTATTCGATTGTTCATCATACACAATGCTCGTTTTCCAGAAAAATGGAGTTAATTTACCAAGAACATCGAGAGAACAAGCCAGTGTAGGAATGTCTGTATCAAAGTTAGAACAAGGTGACCTGCTCTTTTTTACAGATCCAAGTACGTATTCAGATGGACGTGTTGGTCACGTAGGAATCTATATGGCAGACGGAAGTATGATACACGCTTCCTCCTCAAAAGGCGTAACCATTACAGAAAATGTGCTAAGCAACCCTTACTGGGGAAAGCATTACTTATTTGCAAAGCGTGTAATAAAATAAAGAAAAGTCGACAGTGCTGGCACTTGTCGACTTTTCTTTATATCCTTATATTGGAAGTTTAACCTCTATTGTCGTACCTTCATTTAGTTTGCTATGGATGTCTACGGTTCCATGGTGGTTTTCGATGATGCGTTTGCTTACCATGAATCCAAGACCGGTTCCCTTTTCTTTTGTTGTATAAAAGGGTTGTCCTAGTTTTGAAATGAGTTCTTCTGGAATGCCGCATCCTTGATCGGTGAATTGTAGGCTAAGTTCATTAGAAGATGAGTTTGTCACAATGATGTTTAGTACACCACCGTCAGGCATTGCTTCTATAGCATTTTTAATAAAGTTTATAAAAACTTGCTTTAGTTGATTTTCTTCACAATCAACAACGGCTTGTTCAATTTCAGCCATCACTTGGATATGTACATTTTTTAATATCGCTTCTGGCTGCATGAGTGCAACCACATCTTCAAGAATCATCGTGACATCTCTAGGTGCAGTTTGAGTGGCTTGTGGTTTTGCGAGCATGAGCAGTTCACTTAATATGAGCTCAATGCGATTAATTTCCGATGACATAATGTCAAAATATATTTCTTTTTCATACTCACTTGATTGCATCAACTGAAGAAATCCTTTGATAGAAGTAATCGGGTTTCGAATTTCATGGGCAATCCCTGCTGCTAACTCCCCTGCAATGGATAGCTTTTCAGACTTAATCATCAGTTCTTCCGCTTGTGCTTCTTCTCTGTTATTTCTCGTAGTATCACGGCCCAACCTGAGACATTGTTGTCTTCATCAATTAATGGAAAGCCAGAGACAAGAATGGCTAAATTTCTTCCATCCTTTGTTTGACGTATTGTTTCATATCCTTGTACTTTTTCTCCTTGGTGCGTAATACTTCGATTCAAGTAGATTTCATTTATTCGATTACTTGGTATAAACGGAAGGTCATACACACACAAACCGAGAATTTCATTTGTTTCATAACCGAATGTTGAAGCAAATGATTCATTTACAGTTACAACGATATCATTGCTGTCTAAAATAATAATCGGATCTAAGTTTTGCATGATAAATGACTGTAGTTGATGTTGGGTTGCCTTTAACTCACCAGCTACCTTGATTTGTTGTTTTTGTTCCCAAAGGGATGGAAACGTAACATTTCTAATTTGATATAAATTTGACTTCACAAACTCATGGTCCGTCATGAAGTAGTCATGTGATCGTAGTAATTTATTTTGAAGAGTCGCTGATATTCGCTCACCGCAATATGCACAAACGGATATAACCTTTGAATCTCGTACACATTCATCTGCCATTATTTCAAAATGCTCGAGTTTTGTCGAAATGGACTCTTGTTTTTTCCAATCAACATTTGCCCACGTTCGAACAGACAAATGAGGATTAAACATTTTCTGTAATGTTTTCGAAAAATGCTCAAGGATTTTTTCACTATTAAAATCATCATACGTCCTATAATACTCTTGATTATCACAAAAATGTACATTTTTAAGTTGTTCTGGTGTTAAGGATTGTTCTAGTGTTTGTAGAATCTGTTCAAACAGTTCTTTTCTTTCAATGAAGAGGACTTGATGACCTTCTTCAACACCTGTAAAAATATAGGTTGATGCGTTATCAATATAGCAATCAATGGAATCATATATATATAAAATATGTCCATGATTTGTGACATCAATCATCTTGTTTAATCGAACTATGTTTTCAGACATTTGTACCCTCGCATTTTTTAGAATAGTTTAAGTATTTGGGAAATTGATATAATAGTATAATCTTATGTTTTTTTACATGTTCAAATGTTCTGCCAAACTTCATATAAACACCTAGTCCCTTTAATGTGACTACATACTTGAATACGCACTATCTAAATACTTGCAAGCCTATTCATATGATTGAGTTTTATGTCATCGTTTACCATTGTTACAAAGTTCACCCATTTCATTGAATATAACGAAAAAAACTAATAGGAGGTTAAAATAATGAGCAAAAATCTATCAATCTTATCAGCGAAAGTAAAAGAATCACTGTCTCAATCCATTGAGGAGCTAAAGCAATTTTGCCGGATCCCTTCGATTTCAGCGCAAAATAATAGTATTGGAGAGGCAGTTCAATTTTTACAGGAGAAAATAACTTCTATTGGTGGTAGTGTTCGGGTACTAGATGAGGTTACTGGTGGTTTTCCTGTTTTGTATGTTCACTTTGAACCTGGAGAAAAAGGAAATTCAAACAAAACTCTACTATTTTATAATCATTATGATGTTCAACCACCGGAGCCTCTTCATGAATGGGAATCTGATCCGTTTGACGTAACAGAGCGTGATGGAAAGCTGTTTGCTAGAGGCATTGCTGATAATAAAGGAGACTTAATGGCACGCCTTACTGCTATCGAGTTATTACAGAAGCAAGATGGCGGCTTGCCTTGTCATATTAAGTTTTTACTAGAGGGTGAAGAAGAGATTGGTAGTCCAAACCTTCCCTACTATTTAGAGAAATATAGTGATTTATTTAAGGCGGACGCATGTATATGGGAGCATGCAGATCGAGATGAGAAAAACCGGGTCAATTTAATGGCAGGTGTGAAGGGAATGGCGTATTTCGAATTAACGGTAGAAACTGCCGACATGGATCTTCACTCTAAAACAGGTCCGCTTGCTGAGAATGCTGCCTGGAGATTGACACATGCACTTGCTTCTATGAAAAATAGTAAACATGAAATTTTAGTCAAAGGATTTTATGATCACATCCTCCCTCCTACTGAAATTGAGTTGAACTATGTAAAAAAGATGCCGTTCGACGAAGAGTCGTTTCGTGAAAACTATGGACTGAAGCATCCATTAATTACGAACTACAGTGGTCAAGACCCTCGAGAAGCGTACATCTTAAATCCAACGATGACGATTTGCGGAATTCAAAGTGGCTACTACGGAGATGGCTCGAAAACAGTATTGCCGAAAAAAGCACTAGCAAAGCTAGATTGTCGTTTAGTTCCAGGTCAGGACCCTGAACACATTCACCAAGTGATTTCAGACCACTTGCACAAACACGGATTTTCAGATGTAAGTGTAAAACTTCTAAGTGGTGTGAAAGCCTATCGTTCTGACTTATCTGATCCGTTCGTTTCATTAATGGTTCGCACGGCAGAAGTAGTATACAAGTGTGACGTCGTTCTCTCTCCTAACAACGCAGGAACAGGACCGATGACAGACTTTGGTCACAATCTAAAACTTCCGATTGTGAGCACAGGTGTAGGCTGGGCACAGTCAAAATTACATGCACCAAACGAATCGATTCGAATAACAGATTATGAGGAAGGTATTTTACATATTGCTCATGTGTTGAATGAATTTGGTAAATAAATGTGAAAACGCTCGTAGCCTTGTGTGGTAACCCGTTCGGTTGAGAGGGAGAAAACGTTAAATCGCAGGTTAATTAGCACTGGATTTAGCAGCAAATTAGCAATACAAATAACAATACAAAAAGGATTAGATAATTACAATCTGATCCTTTTGCTCTGATATCACAGTCTTGTTCAACTAACGCCCCCGTTAGTTGAATAAAAGTTTGTAAATTATACTTGTTACTCCTGCCCATTTTTATTCTTAGATTTACTCAATTCTTGATGAATTTTATCTGCTTTAACATACAAATCTACAAGAATACCGAATATTAAGCCTTGTAGTAAAATTGCTGGATCAGCACCAAATAAAGGTAGTAATATCCCTATCACTCCAAAAATAATTGTAAACATAAAGTTCATAAATCTTCACCCTCCTTGTCTTGATATAAAGTTTATACTTTTTCTATTTTAGTACGTTCCCTTCTTCAACTATCCTTCCCCTTTAATTGAATTAAGTAACAATTGATATGACCTAAACCAGTTCTATTAAAATATAAAAAATCCCTAATATTAATGACACAATACCAGTTAATAAAAATATGGTACTAAAATTAATATGGAACCAAAAGATATCCAATATTACATCTAAGACATGCCATACTCTTTTTTTACGTTCTTCATTTTTATATTCTTTTACTAAATATCTAATTGTAAGTATTAATGTTATTAATCCAGCAATAGTTAATAATATCCCAATTGCAATATTCTTTATATCCACTAGCTCTTCCCCATCCATATTTTCATTGATTTTTGATCTTTCCTATAAAAAACTATAAAAAACAGTAATGCCTTATTGAATTAAACTTACCCTTTAGCCATCCATGAAGCGCAAAGTCAGCGCTTCACCACAGAGAATGAAAATGGTTTAGAACCGTCAATACTGATTCTACGGCTGGGAGAGGAAGGTCGTTTAACTATGGTGCGTTAGAGCCCATTCTTTAGTCTGACTCCACCGACCACGGTGCACCACTGATTGTCGCTCCCTTACGGGAAGCACACATGGTAGATTAATCCTATTCTGGTTGTTGCACCAGCCTCTAATTCTAATTATCGCCGTAGAAAGGATGTATTTCAATGGATGTAATCATTGAAAGAGCGTGTGGAATGGATGTCCATAAGGACAACATCACCGCATGTATCATCACTCCAGAAGGAAAGGAGATTAAAACTTTTTCTACTAAGACTGTGTTTTTGATCCAACTGGTTGACTGGATCAAACAGCACAATTGTACGCATGCTGCTATGGAAAGCACAAGTGTTTACTGGAAGCCTATTGTGAACTTACTAGAATATGAGGAGATTGAATTTTTAGTAGTAAATGCACAACATATGAAGGCTGTTCCAGGACGTAAAACAGATGTAAAAGATGCAGAATGGATTGCCAAACTTCTCCGTCATGGACTAATTAAAGCTAGCTATATACCTGACAGGAATCAACGTGAATTACGCGAGCTTGTTCGTTATCGAAGAAGCATTATTGAAGAACGTGCAAGGCAGCATAATCGTATTCAAAAGGTATTAGAAGGTGCGAATATTAAGTTAGGATCTGTTGTATCAGATATTATGGGAGTTTCAGCTAGAGACATGCTTAATGC
>NZ_JAFELM010000044.1 GCF_016890225.1 Bacillus suaedaesalsae
GTTTTGATACATTTGGTTCTGAAGGTCTTAAAGAATCCTCAACTTGGAAAAGGTACTCGAAGGAAATAAAGCTTTTAGCTGTTAGTGATTATCTGTCTGGTAAATACTCTTTACTTGAGGTTGTCAAAAAGTATGAAATATCAAGTCATTCCGTCCTCCACGAGTGGATTAAGAAGTATAATACTCATAGAGATTTAAAGGATACGTCAAAAGGAAGGACGAGCTCTATGACTAAGGGAAGAAAAACAACTTGGGAAGAACGAATACAAATTGTACTTGATTGCTTGGGGAGCGGAAAAGATTATCAAGAAGCAGCTAATACTTATAATGTTTCTTATCAACAAGTCTATCAATGGGTTAAGAAGTATGAAGTGGCGGAGATGAAGCACTAAAAGATAAACGTGGTATTAAGAAAGAAGAAGCTAAGCTTACTCCAGAAGAGAAAATCGAACTTCAAATGAAAAAGTTAGAAAGAGAAAATGAACGGTTACGTGCGGAGAATTTATTCTTAAAAAAGTTAGAGGAGATCGAAAGGAGGCGAAAATAAGCCTAATCCGATTTGAGGATAAGTATATCGCTATTCAGGAGCTTCACAAAAATGAGAATTTAAGCATTAGTTTACTTTGTGAGATCGCTGAAATTGCACGTTCTGCATACTATAAGTGGCTTAACCGTACCCCTTCTACCCGAGAAATACTGAATGAAGAAATCATTAAAGAGATGAAAATTCTCCATAAAAAGGTTGATAACACCTTCGGCTACCGACAAATGACGCTTCATATGAACAGAATGTTTGAGGAGAACCTTAATCATAAAAGAATTTACCGATTAATGAAAGTGGCTGGTTTACGCTCTGTCATTAGGATTAAGAGGAAACAATATAAACGTTCTACACCTCAACATGTGGCAGACAATATATTAAATCGAGAATTTACCGCGGAAAAACCAAATGAAAAATGGGTTACGGATGTGACAGAATTTAAGTATGGTCAATCAAAAAAGGCCTATTTAAGTGCGATTCGTGACCTATATGATGGTTCAATCATAAGTTATGTTCTAGGACATTCTAATAATAACCAACTTGTATTTAAGACACTTGACCAAGCTACAGTACTATTAGCTGCGGAAAAACCACTTATCCATAGTGACCGTGGATTTCAGTACACCTCTAAAGGATTTAAACGTAAAATAGATGCGGCGAATATGACACAAAGTATGTCACGAGTTGGTCGGTGTATTGATAATGGACCAATGGAATCCTTTTTTGGAACACTAAAATGTGAGAAATATTATTTGCATAAATATAAGACTTTTGAGGATCTTTCTCTTGCGATAAATGAGTACATTCATTTTTATAATCATGAGAGATACCAAAAACGATTAAACGGCCTTAGCCCTATGGAATATAGAGCTAAAGCCGCTTAGATCCTTTTTATTATTTCCACTGTCTACTTGACAGGGGGCAGTTCAAATTAATGCATTGTCCTCTTTTTTAGCGTTCCTAAGGGTTGACCGACTAAGATATCCATTTTCTTATGAATTGAAGGATTAAGGGTAAATGAATCTTTTTCAAATAAAAGTATGATGGTTGACCCAAATTCAAAGAAACCAATTTCTTCTCCCTTTTTGATTTTATCTCCTTCGTGGGTTAATTCTATTCCATTTACAAACATTGCTCCTACTTTAACAATAGCAAGATGTGAATCATCTTTTACTACTTCCGATATCACACGATAATTTTTAGTAAATGGACTTTTACCGTATGTAATCCCCCAATTATTCACAGGATATGAGGAAGTGCCTAATGACCATTGTCCAATAATATCACCAGATATTGGGGCATGAATTCGGTGATAATGACTAGGACTTAAATAAAGAATAAGGAATATACCATTGATATACTTTTTCTTTACCTCATCACGATGTAGCATTTCAGATATAGAGTACGACTTTCCTTTTGCGATAAAGGTTTGGTCTGCATCAATCGAGCCAAACTCTTCAACTACTGCATCAACAGGACTTACTACAATCTCATCACCTATTGCAACTGGACGATTCACCATGTTTAATTGCCTTGTAAATAACTCATGAAGAGATCCATACTCGGTTATTGGGTGAAGCATTTCTGTTTCGTTGATTTTATAGGTTTTTACAAATGTAGGGATAAAGTGTCTGCTGTAGGAAGACTTTGTAAAGTTCTCTAACCATTTTGATAAAAACGCTTGATTGGTTAATTCAATGAAAAACCGATATAAAAATTTCTTCAATAATTGTTCCTCCTGATGTGAAATACTATTTATGAATGTTCATATAATGAATAAAATTATTAATTTGTGATTTTTTATGTGCCCTTTTTGTTAATTTCTTGTTATCATAGTAACATGGGAAATCATTGCTTTAAAATAGTAACTTTATAAGCTTATGTAAAAAGATTTACCCTTCTAGGGAGTGATTAGTTTGTTTTTATGGGAATATGTAGATCATACAATGAAAAAATTGAAATCACAAACAGCCAATATTCTAACATTATTTAATCTAATGCTTGGTGCCTTCTCCATCATCTTTGCCATGCAAGGACAGTTAAATTTAAGCTTATTATTAATATTTTTAGCTGCATTAGCTGATCGGTTTGATGGTATGGTTGCAAGGAAGTTACAAATTGAATCGGAGTTTGGAAAGCAACTTGACTCCATGTGTGACATTATTTCATTTGGTGTAGCACCTGCTTTGTTGATCTATCAAGGTATATTGTTTACGTACAATGCACCAGGTATGATTTTTTGTATCATTTATATTGCATGTGGAGCTATTCGTCTAGCAAGGTTTAATATTACTGAAAATAACGGATATTTCACTGGGTTACCTATTACAGCTGCTGGCTGTTTGCTAACATTAAGTTATTTAGCAACACCTTATATACCATCGTACATTTTCATGTACCTTACGTTAGCACTCTCCATATTAATGATTAGTACATTTAAGCTTAAGAAAGTTTAAATACAAAGGTAGGACCCCTGAAGACGGATTCATTCGTGTGCAGGGGCCTTCTCTTTTTGTATTAGTTTTTACTCGTCATTTCAAGGAAGTCATGAACATCTTGAACAGATAATAAAATGGCTTTTTCCCAGAAATCCTGCTTCGTTAAATCGACCTCTAAATGTTTCTGTGCAAGTTCTTCTACCGTCATTCTACCTGTATCCCTTAACAATGCAATATATTTCTCTTCAAATTCACTACCTTCTTCTAATGCTCTAGCATAGATACCTAAAGAGAATAAATAACCGAATGTATATGGGAAATTGTAGAATGGGACCCCTGTAATATGGAAATGAAGCTTGGATGCCCAGAATGTTGGATGATATTCATCTAGGGAATTTTTGTAGGCTTCTTTTTGTGCATTTTCCATAAGTTCATTTAATCGCTTTTGACTAACCATACCTTCTCGTCGCTCTTCATAGAACTGCTTTTCAAAAATAAATCGAGAATGAATATTCATAAATAACGCAACACTTCGTTGAACCTTATCTTCTAGAAGTGCTAATTTTTCTTCCTCAGATTTAGCCGTTTTCACTGCTGCATCTGCTACAATCATTTCAGCAAATGTTGAAGCTGTTTCGGCTACATTCATCGCATAACGTTGATTCATTGGCTCTAAATCGTTCATCACATATTGATGGAACGCATGGCCTAATTCATGAGCAAGTGTCGAGATATTTGAAGCGGTACCTGAGTAGGTCATAAAAATTCTAGATTGCTCTTGCTCAGGAAAGCTTGTGCAGAAGCCACCTGGCATCTTCCCTTTACGATCTTCCGCTTCGATCCAACGCTCTTCGAATGATCTCTTCGCCATTTCAGCCATCTTTGGACCAAATCTTTCAAAATGCTTAAGAATAAATTCAGCGCCTTCTTGATACGATACCGTACTAGTTGATGTAGAAAGAGGTGCATCTAAATCGTACCATGATAACTTTTCAAGACCTAGAATCGAAGCCTTTTTGTTCATATATTCAACGAAAACATGTTTATATTGATCAATTACATTCCACATCGTATCTAATGTTTCTTGTTGCATACGATTGATAAATAATGGCTCCTTTAACGTTTCCCATCCGCGTTTTTTATAAACACTTAAGCGATAGCCAGCTAAATGGTTTAAAGTTTGTGATAATAAATCACCGTTCTCTTCCCAAGTACGTTCCCAATTCTCAAATGTTGATTTTCTTACATTTCGATCAGGATCTGAAAATTTATTAGCTGCCTGTCCTACTGATAAATGCTCCGTTTCTCCTTCTTTCTCAAAAGGAATTGTAATACGACCCGTGATCGTGTCATACAATTGTGACCATCCGTGATAACCGTCAACTCCTAATTGCAAGATTAAAGATTCTTGGTCTAAATCAAGCTTCTCTGCAGCACGTTCTCTTCTCTCTTCAAGTACAAACTGCAACGATTTTATTTCAGGTTCGTTTATCTTTGTAGCCCACTCATCAGAAGAAATTGAAATTAAATATTGATCAAATTTAGTTAACAATGTTTGGAATTCAGCTGATATACTTGTGATTTTCCCTTTCAATTCTCCAGCTTTACTATCATTTACGTTCTGTGCCTGAAGACAAGAAACAAAAGCACCCGCTTCTTTCATTTGATTCATTAACGGCTGAATTGCATGTATAATTTCTGCAAGCTTCTTCTCATTTATTAAGTGATCTAGTGATGATTTGAACTCATGAATACCTTGTTCTAACGATTTTACATAAGTTTGAAACTCTTCTGATTCACTACCTCCGTTAAAAATTGAGTCTAAATCCCAAGTTAAACTATATGTACTCATAAATTTCCCCCTTAAATGCTTACAAATTTTGTACTATTCATTCTATTTAGTATAACGAACTATTTGTTTGATTACTATTAGTTTAGTAAAAAACAGCCAACTCAATGAATAAAACCGGTTCGTTCATTCAAACCGGCTTTCATTACATTTATTTCTTATAATAGTTGTTATAGTAATATCCTCCGCCAAGGATGATTAATAGAATTAGCAGCACTACAATGAGAGCGTATCCCCAGTTGTAGCCGCCTCCTCCATAATATCCTGGATAGCCATAAGGTGAGTATGGACCAAAGCCATAATAAGACATGTAGGTTACCTCCTTTTAATCTAATGTCTTGTTAATTTATTGTATGTTTGTAGGTCAAATGTGTATAGGACATTCGTTTAGTTTTGTCTATTTTACAACAATCTTTACAATGTGCTATGGTACTAGTCTTTTTTTTCCTGTACAGACACAAACAAGCCTAACCGTACATAGTTATAAAATAGGCAACTGCCTACATATGGACTATCTTGGGGGTGAATGGAAATGACAGGATTGCTGACAGCGATAGGATTCTTTGTCAAAGAGTTACTATTATTTGTATCATACGTAAAGAACAACGCATTTCCTCAGCCTTTATCTGCAAGTGATGAGCAGAAATACTTAAAACGCATGGCAGAAGGTGATGATGAAGCACGCAATCTGCTTATTGAACACAATTTGCGATTAGTTGCTCATATTGTAAAGAAGTTTGAAAACACAGGTGAAGATTCTGAGGACTTAATATCAATTGGAACGATTGGATTAATTAAAGCGATTGAAAGCTATTCACAAGGCAAAGGAACAAAGCTTGCTACTTACGCTGCACGTTGTATTGAAAACGAAATACTGATGCATTTAAGAGCTCTAAAAAAGACGAAAAAGGATGTCTCCTTACATGACCCAATTGGTCAGGATAAAGAAGGTAATGAAATTTCATTAATTGACGTGCTAAAATCTGAATCTGAGGATGTCATTGATACGATTCAATTAAATATGGAGCTTGAGAAAATAAAAGAGTATATTGATATATTAGATGAACGTGAACGAGAAGTGATTACTGGAAGGTTCGGGTTGGATTTACAGAAGGAAAAGACTCAAAGAGAAATTGCAAAAGAGCTTGGTATTTCTCGAAGTTATGTATCAAGAATTGAGAAGCGCGCATTAATGAAGATGTTTCATGAGTTTTATCGTGCAGAAAAGGAAAAAAGAAGAGGTTGATGAAAAAGAAGGTCCCTTATATGGGACCTTCTTTTTGTTTTAGAAAGGCTCTTTTCTAAACATTGTTTTGATTAATCATTTGCATGCATATTTAATGTGTATTACAAGACGATAGATGGCCCGGAATTATAATCATTGCGAGTTTCTCGACTTGTTCGAAAAACAACAATCTATGGGTAACATCCTTTAGATATATGGATACATTTTATGACGATTGTTTAAAGATTTATCACGTAATTTCTTTACTAATAAATCATGTTTATATTGATCCACTGTTACTTCCTTTTTCTTTGTGAAAAGGGTAAATAAAAATAGATGAAATGGTATCATGCTAATTCCTCCTGTTTCTAGCAATTTAATCATTCGTTAGGTGGAATCTTTCTCCACCCATAACCAAGCTACAAGCACCTTCTTTTTCATTAAAAACATGATAATACCCTCCCTTTTATTATTAGGTCTTAGTAAACTCGGTGTTGCACAGAACACTTACGATCAGTAATTTCTTCTGATATCCTTTGAACTTCTAATTCTCGAAGTACTTCTTCTTGTGAATATGTTCTTTTGTTTAGTGAAACGGTTATAAATAATAGGTTGAATGTCATATCCTATCACCTCCTTAAAATGTTTCTTATCCACACTACATTTGGGCACAAAAAACCACAGGCTGGCGTCCTATGGTTTTTTTTAATGGCATAAAAAATCCACAGGAGCACAATTCGGCCCTGTGGATGTAGTAGACAATAAATTAATTTCTAACAGATCCAGTTATGGTCGAATTCTAATTTCATATATTGAGTTTTACAAGAAAGTACATTTGCAACAATTAACATTTAATTCGACCTCCTTTGGATAATTTTGATTACAGTGGTAATTATATCCAAAATTCATGCATTTGTAAACTTGTTTTTGAAAATATTTTTTTCTATTTAAAAAAATAGGCAATTCCTCTCTATATTCCCCATACGCTTTACAAAGGAGGGACAAATATGGGCATTTCCATCTTTATTTTAGGTATCATTGGTTTTATTACCTTGTTTGGAGTTGTTTGTCATTTTCAAACGATTTATATTCTTCAAAAATGGCAACAGGAATTCATTAACTTGGATGAAGGTCACGTATCAAGTTCATCTGTAAAATGGATTAATAAGCTTATTAAGGAATATGAAACATATAAAGTTCAAAAGCATGAATCGATCAATACGATCTCTCTTGTTGAAAAGAATTTCATGAAAGAGCCAATTCGACTGTTTGGGATTATTAAATCACCTGTTGGAAATGTATTAAAGCTTCAACAATTGCTACCGATGACCGTCATTATTTGTGGGATTTTAGGAACGTTTATAGGTCTCACAATCTCTATGTTTTCAATGGAGGAGATATTAATTACACTCCCAGGCTCTTCTGCTGATTTATCTATGAATTCAATTGTATCGGCAATATCTGCCCCATTCCAAGGAATGAGCCTTGCTTTTATCACAAGTATTGCGGGTATTAGTAGCTCCTTATTATTAAATTTATTTCAGACAGGTTTTTTATCCGGGGGAACTTCCGTTAGCTACTATAAAGGGAGTATCTTATCTGAAGCAGAAAGTTTATTAGATCATAAAATTTCAAGTCAAATAGAAAATGAAAAGCCAAAGGATCAATTAGAAAAGCTACTTGATCGTTTCTCAAATAAAGTTCAAGAAGCGTTTCAAGAATCCGTTAAAGACTTTGCAGGTAATATTATCAAACTAACTGAAGAACTACATGTAGTCACAAACGATATGAAACAATTAATTGTAAAGCAGACAGAGACAGCTGACACGTATTCAACAAGTACGCATGCGCTAAAAGATTTCGGATCCGACCTCACTACTTCTGTAAATGGTTTACTTTCTGTCCGAAGTGGCATTGACCATGAATTAAATACTCTGCAAAGTGCCATAAAGGGTCTTGAAAAACATTTACACAGCTCTCTTGAGAAGCAAGAGGTTGGTCAAAGAAGATTTGAGCAAATGCTTCAACGCTCAGATCAATTATTAAAGGATTCTTCAACAAAAACCGCAGAAATCAGTGGTTTATTTTTAAAAGGCTTAGAGGAACAATCTAATCGTGCATATGCGAAGCAAGAAGAAATGGAACGAAGATTGTATCAAAAGCAAGAAGAATTAAACTATTCCTTCCAAGATAAACAATCTCAATATTATCACGCAGCACAGGACTTCTCTTCTTCTGTTCAGCAGTTGGAACGATCTTGGCATGAAGTGATTGAACGATTAAGAAGGGAAGTCATTGATAAAATGGATCAATCACGCCATAGACAGGTGCAACCACAAAATGATAATAGAGAACTTATACGTACGATTGAACTCGTAAGTGAGCGGTCACAATATGAGATTAGTCAAATTCAGCAATATTTAGCTGAAGTATATCAGATGTTAATTAGATTTTACGAAGGTCAGCAATATACTGCCATCCAGACAAAGCGTCCACATCTCCCAACTAGGATTCCGGAGTAGGTGATCAAAAAATGAATAGAGCACGAAGAAGAATGCTAGTAGAAGACGAAGAAAGTCACGATTACTATTGGCCATCCTTTACGGATATGATGGCAATGATTGTGCTTGTAATTCTATTTATCGCGATTATTGCCTTTATTCAGTCTATATACCAAGCATACGACCAGGCAGAAATTAAACAAGAACTACAACAAACGGCATCAATAAAAAAACAGATATCTGATTTAATCGAAAAGAGATTAGAAGAAAATGTAGGAAAAGATAATGTAACGAGAGGCCCTAATAACACGATTTCCATTGAAGGCGACATCTTGTTCGATACAGGTAGTGCTGATATAAGTCCAGAAGGTAAAGAAGTTCTTGCTAATTTAAGTGATGGTATTGTCACAATACTTGATGATCCGGAACTCAGTCAATACTTATACATTATTCTGATTGAAGGTCATACAGATTCTGTTCCTTATGATAACTGGACACTATCAACTGAACGGGCTGTTTCTGTCGTTAAACAGTTGCTTGAAGCAAATCCAAGACTTACTGATAAAAAGTATGCTCAGTATTTAGCTGCAACCGGTTATTCTGAATACAAACCCATTGTCGAAGGAAATTCAATAGAAGCTAATGAAAAGAACCGTCGCATCTCTTTCCAAATTATTTTAGATGATCAAAAATGGCAAGATTCATTGAATACAATCCTTTCAAGACCATAAGAAAAGAGACTTTAGGATATGCACATTCGCGCATTCCTTAAGTCTCTTTTAATCTTCTTGCATTTCTACTAGTTTATTTTTAAGCTTAACACTCTTTTGAAAAAAGTAAAAAGCAGCACCTAATAAAATAAAATTTGTTCCTAACATCAAATAAGTTTGAATCATGCTTTTCCCTTCGTTCGGTATGAGCGTTCCAATAAACAAGAACACACTTACTGCAAGTAAAACCATTCCGAAACGAGTAAAATCAGTAATCTTATCTTGAAGAGATTTTTTATCCATATCCATGCTATGACGCCTCATTTCTCTCAATCTTTCAATCTATTTTATCATAGCGATAGATCAAAACTCTCTATGTAAATAAAACCAAAACTAGTGCTTTCCACTCAAAAAAACAAGCCCTCCGACTTGGAGGACTGTTGTTTGTTATTGTAATGCCTGAGTTAAATCCTCAATTAAATCTTCCACATCTTCTAACCCTACTGAAATTCTAACAAGTCCATCAGTAATACCTAGTTCCGCACGACGCTCAGCTGGAATGGATGCATGAGTCATTCTTGCTGGAACTGAAATTAAGCTTTCTACTGCACCTAGACTTTCAGCTAATGTAAAATAGTGAATCTTTTCTAACAGTTGATCTGCCTTTTCTGCACTTCCTACATCAAAGGAAATCATACCTCCAAATCCACCTGCTTGCTTTTTGGCGGTATCATGATTTGGATGACTTTCAAGGCCTGGATAATATACCTTTTCAATTAACGGATGATTCAACAGGAATTCTACAAGTTTTATTGTATTTTGTTCAGTTTCTTCCATCCGAACACCAAGTGTCTTAATTCCTCTCATTAATAACCATGAATCTTGCGGACCAAGAACCCCACCTGTTGAATTTTGAACAAAGTGTAAATCTTCTGCAAGTTTTTTACTGTTTACTACAACAAGTCCTGCAACCACATCACTATGTCCACCAATGTATTTAGTAGCACTATGAAGAACAATATCGGCACCGAGTGTGATTGGTGTTTGCCAATATGGAGTACTAAATGTATTATCGACGATTGTTAACAAATTGTGCTTCTTCGCTAGTTCACTAGCTTTTTCAATATCTGTAATTTTCAATAATGGATTTGTCGGTGTTTCAATATAAACAGCCTTTGTATTAGGTTGTATTGCCTTTTCCAGATTTGTGAGATCACTCGTATCAACAAACGTAGATTCAATACCAAATCTGTTTAACACCTTTGTCATTACTCGAAACGTTCCGCCATACACATCGTCAGTAAGAACAATATGATCCCCACTTTTGAATAGCATCATGACAGCTGTTATTGCCGCCATTCCCGAACCAAAAGCGAAGCCTGCTTCACCATTTTCAAGATCTTTAATCAGTTCTTCTAGTGCATGTCTCGTTGGATTACCTGTACGTGAATATTCAAAACCACTGTGCTTTCCTACAGCTTCTTGTTTATACGTACTTACCTGATAAATTGGTACTGAAACTGCTCCTGTGTGAGGATCACCAGAAATGCCACCATGTATAAGTTTTGTTTTCCTTCTCACTTAAATCCCTCCTTCATAAATCTTTTTACTCAAGTACCGTTCACTACTATCTGCAAAGATTGTAACAATATGACTCCCTGGTTTTGCCTTTTGAGCCTCAAGTAATGCTGCTTGTAATGCAGCTCCTGCTGAGCTGCCTACTAACAGACCTTCCTTTACTGCTAATTCCTTCACTAATCGAAAAGCATCTTGATCTGAAACGGTATGAATACTGTCAAAATAAGATGGTTCCATATATTCAGGAAGAAATTCCATCCCAATCCCCTCTGTCTTATGAGGGCCAGATTCTCCACCGTTTAAAATCGATCCCTCTGGCTCGACTATTACAGTCTTAATACTTGAACTCATTTCTTTCAAATATCTCGCTGTTCCCATAAACGTTCCACCAGTACCTGCCCCAGCCACAAATACATCAATATGTCCTTCTAGCTGTTTCCAAAGCTCGGGACCTAATGTTTTATAATACGTATTTGGATTCGCAGGATTACCGAATTGTTGTGGACAATATGCCCCTGGTATTTCTTTGAGTAATTCTTGTGCTTTGGAAATTGCACCTTTCATTCCTTCACTCGTTGGTGTATGGACAATTTTTGCTCCAAGTGCCTTCATTAATTCTTGCTTTTCTATACTAAATTTCTCAGGTACACAAAAGATGACATTTATGTTTTTTCCTACTGCTGCTAACGCAAGGCCAATCCCAGTGTTTCCAGCAGTAGGTTCTATTATTGTTCCACCCTCTTGAATCTTTCCAGTATCGATTGCTTCCTGTAATAATTCAATTCCTAAGCGATCCTTTATACTTCCACCAGGATTGAAATATTCAAGCTTTGCAAAAAGTCGGACTCCATTTGGTAAAGAAAAGCTAGTTAATTCTAGTAATGGGGTATTACCGATTAACTCATGTACATGTTTATAGACCTGCATGAGTAACCTTCTCCTTCAATTTTTGAACCATTGAAACAACCAGTTCAGATGAATGAAGAGCAGCCTTTTGAAGGAATTGATCAAATGAAATATTAGATTCTTTTCCTGCAATATCTGAAAGGGCACGAATTACAACGAACGGTTTATCAAATTGGTGACATACTTGTGCAACTGCAGCTGCTTCCATTTCGACTGCATAAAGGTTCGGTAGCTTAGATCTAACATAGCTAACACGCTCAGGATCATTCATAAAGGAATCTCCGGTTGCAATACCACCTTCAACAACTTGAACTCCCTCTAATTCATGAACAGCTCCTGTAGCTGCTTCAATGAGTAAATCATTGGCCTTAAATGCTACAGGTAATCCTGGAACTTGTCCGTATTCGTATCCAAATGCGGTAACATCTACATCGTGATGACGAACTTCAGTCGAAATGACAACGTCTCCAACATTTAATGTCTGTAAGAACCCACCAGCAGAACCAGTATTTATAACATAATCAGGTTGAAAACGCTGCATGAGAATTGTTGTACTCATTGCTGCATTTACCTTCCCAATCCCGGAACGTAATAAGACTACGTCCGTTCCTTGTAATTTTCCAAATGTAAATTCGCAGCCAGCAACAACCTCAACCTCTGCTCCCTCCAGCTTTCCACGCAGAATTTGCACTTCTTCTTCCATTGCTCCGATAATAGCTACTTTCATTTCTATGTCCTCACTTTCTACTGTTTCACAGCCTCCATAACCCAAACAAACTCATTGCATCGAGAGAATCTTACCTCGAAGTCATTTTCTTCACATATATTCTGTAATACCTCAATCGTCGTATAATATTCTCTTTCCAAGTCTTTTGCTAGGTTATGAAATCCTTGATCATATGATTTTTTTATCATGTCTTGATAAGCTTTGTTTGATTCAAACATAGTATCTGCAAAAACTATTTTATCACCTTTTACAAGGAAGTTACCATACTTTGCTATCGCAATTCCTTTTTCATCATCTGTTAAATGATGAAAAGCATAAGTGCTCACAATGGTGTTTGGGTTTTCATCCGGCAACGTAAACTGTAAAAAATCACCGTCTGAAATAGTAATTTCCTTCGGAAGCTTTTGTAACGCAAGCTCTCTCATTGGTTGAGAGGGTTCAATACCCGTTATGTTAAAGCCTTTATTTATAAATTTTTGTGTTAGGTTTCCAGTGCCTACCCCAAATTCCAATACATTTCCCTTTGACCGTTCAACAACTGTTTCTAATATCTGCTCATAATATTTAAATACCTCTTTATATTCTTCGTCATGTCCATTTACAGATTCATCATAACTACCAGCCCATTGTTCAAATAAATCAAGAAATTCTCTACCCATCCGATACACTCCATTCCTTATAATTCCTATCAATATACTATGAATAAAAGTTGGAATTGCTAATAACTTAACATAATTCTAACCTTTGTTCAATTTATTTGTGTTAGGTTTTAAGTTGAATTACACTAATTTTAAAGAGGAATCGTTTAACAAGATTGACTTGTATTCACACGATGAAGGCAGATGTCTCGCAGTATCATCTAATAAGATAAGAAGGAGCAACAATATATGCAATTTATGTTAGATCAAATTGATGACAAAGTGGAGTTTTTTGAAGCCCATGACTTAGTAACATTAGAGAAAAAGATTCAAGAGAAGATTGACCTGAATAAAGCAATTTTATTAGAAGTACATCATGTTTCACATACAATGGCGGCAGACTCTAAAACAAATAAGCCTTATTTTACTGCAATGGTGCACTTTAAGAGAAAAAAGTTATAAAAAAAGGGTTGGGACAATACTAAAACACGATACTCTAAAGACGAACAATTTCAAATTAGATAGGCTTTTAATACAGCTGTTAATTTCCGTGCAAGACTTCGCTTTCCGCGGGGTGTTGGTGTGCCTCCTCAGTCGTTCCTCCCTTCGGGGTCTCACCTAACTCGCTTCTCCCGCAGGAGTCTTCGTCTTGCACTCCAATTAACAGCTAGAACATACCTTAAAACAAAACGTAGTCTCAAAAAAATAAATAAAAAAAATCCGAACTCATTCAAATCCTATTAAACGAATTTGAGATGATTGTTCGGATTTTTCTTCGCGAAAATACTTTTGGCCCTGCCTCTTTCACCTATTCCTCAGTAGATGTTTCTGCTTCATTTGTTGAATTCATTGAAGTTCCTGTATATTCAGCTGGTACTTGATTTAATGTTTCAAGCTTACTAGGTTTCCAGCCTTCACCTTTTACCCATTCCATTTGCACACGATATACATATTTTTTGTCTTTTGTTGAGACAACACCTTGTGCATGATTGGGACTACCACCATTTCCAATTCTCCATAAGATCCAGTCTTGTTGGGTTAGGCCTGTTGCATACTCTAATGCCTTCATCATTTCCTGCCAATCAGTAGACTTCGAATCATATGTAGCAACATGAGGTTCAGCTTGCGTGGTACCAACTGGCTTCCATGCTTCATTTACAATGGTTTCTTTTACGTTCGGGTCCTCACTATTTTCTATAGTCTTCTCTGTTTCTTTTGTTGCCGGTTCTACTTCTTCAACTTCACTTTCTTCTTCTGTTGTCTCTTTCGTGTCATCTTCTGTATTCGTTTCTTCCTCTAAAGGCTCTTCTTCCTTTTCCTTCTCATCAGCAGCTGGAAGGTCTTTCGCACTTGTAATCGTCTTCTCACTGCTTACTTCAGTAGAAGCTTGTTCAGTGCCTCCAAAAAACAATTTATAAGAGAAAAAAACAATTCCTATAACCACTAGTACAATTCCAATATTTAAAAGCTTATTTACTTTTCGTCTTTTCGCTCTTTTTTCAAAACGTGGTCCCTCATATAAGTCCTTAAAATCCACCTGAATCTTCCTCCCAAGTAACATTTTTAGCTTACCTTCTATTCTAGCATTGTTAGTACTAGACATGAAGATTTATTTTACCTATATAGAGGAGGGGACTTTATAACTATATTGATTACTCAAGTGAATCTACAATTTTATAAAACACATCATTCGTTACCGCTTGATTCCCTGGAACATCTAGCTCGACTACGACTAGTGCGTATTTCGGACTAGTCGCAGGAAAATAGCCCGCAAACCATTTATTATATAGCTTTTCTTTTTGTATATTTTCTCGACCTGTCTCTGCAGTACCAGATTTACCTGCCACCTCTGTATCTAACGCTTGAAACCTTCTTCCAGTCCCTTTCGGATCAGTTACAACCCGATGAAGTAACTGTTGTAGTTTAGCAATCGTGTATGGTGAAAGTGCTTCTCCCTCAAGCGCTTGATCCTTAAAGGTAAACAAAGTTGAGCCATTTTTATAAAGAATCTTTGATACAGCTTTAACTTGTTTTTTTTCTCCACCTCTGGCAATGGTTCCCATCATATTTGCCACAGCAAGTGGCGTAACTCGAACCTCTTTCTGTCCAATGGCAGTTTGACTTACAGCTCTTTCAGCAGATTTATCAGTATCATCTTCCCAAATACGCCCGGAACGATTTACTGGAAGTTGATTGAAGTCATCAAAATGAAAGACATCACCATTCCAGCCAACAGGCTGAATAAGCCCTAATTTGTTAGCGAAATCTTCAATTGTACTTGGCTTATGTTTTACAAGTTCATTCGCTAAGCTTGCAAACGTTTGATTACAACTTTGAGCAAAGCTATCTTCAAAATTCAGTTGCCCCAGCTTATGATCATCTATTTGGCCATATATATCAAGATCACAATTAAACAGGCGATTTGGTGTAATGATATTATTTTCAATTGCAGCAGCTGCAACGATTGTCTTAAAAACAGACCCTGGTATTTGAGGCTCTAATAAATAGTTATGCGCTCCCCCTTCAGAGGAAAAGGGATTAGAATGATTTAAGCTAGGACTACTTACC
This sequence comes from Bacillus suaedaesalsae, assembly GCF_016890225.1. Lineage (GTDB taxonomy): Bacteria > Bacillota > Bacilli > Bacillales > SA4 > Bacillus_BS > Bacillus_BS suaedaesalsae. Next base: position 15,682 of record NZ_JAFELM010000044.1, read on the forward strand.
ATTGCAACAATTTCATTCGTTTTAATATCTAAGAGGACTACACCTCCCTTTTTCAGCTTTGTATCAGTCGTAATCTTTTCTACTTCCTCTTGTATCGATTTATCAATCGTTGTTTGTATCGAAATTGGATAATACGGATTTGCCGGTGCTGTATATTTCACATCAATACCGAATAGTGGTCCACCTTGGTTATCAACATGATACATGAGTTTTGATTCACCTTCAGGCAACAAAAACTCATCAAATACTTGTTGTAAGCCAAGGATTCCAATTGGTGTATGAACAGAGAGATTGCCTTCCTCTACCTTGTCAGCATATCTTTTCAGAACTTGATCTCTATCTTGGCGGATGATTCCTATTAGATGCTCAGCTACTAAGTCCTCTACCTTTGACTGACGATGTACCGCGAATACACCCGGTATTTTCAATTTATTAATTTGCTCCATTTGTGTTTCAGATAGGGCAACAGGATCTGGTGCTCCATAGACAATAGGTTCTTTAATATCTTTAATAGACTTTATTATCTCACTTGAAGGAACCTGTAAGATTGAAGCTAATTCCTCAACTGGCCATTGTGTATGCTTTAAGAATGGAAACAATATGAGACTAGGAAAATAATCGTGAGTCAACGCCTTTCCGTTTCGATCAACAAATCGACCCCGTCCTTGATCTAATACCATTACCTGAGTACGTTGTCTAACACTCTCTTCTATGAGATTTACTTTACTTGCAGAAAATGATTCAGTTCGAATTAACTGAATTTCTGCTAACCTATAAATGAGTCCTAACAAAAATAAAAAAGTAATAACGATAAAAATAGTTGCCCGTTTTCGTATTATCATAAAAAAACACCTCGTCAACATTGTCGACGAGGTGAACCATTTTTATAAGTATGAATATTATTGAATTGATTTAATTTCGACTAAAATGTCTCCACCAGGAGTTTGTACTGTCACTTTATCTCCGACTTGTTTGTCCATTAAGCTCTTTGCAATTGGAGAGTCATTAGATATTTTCCCTTCGAACGGATCTGCCTCTGCACTACCTACAATTGTGTAAGTTTCTTCTTCACCATCAGGAAGTTCTATAAAAGTAACCGTTTTTCCTAAAGATACTACTTTAGAATTTCCTGCTACTTCTTCAATGATTACTGCTTTACGAATCATATTTTCTAGCAAGCTAATGCGACCTTCAACGAATGCTTGCTCATCTTTTGCTGCATCGTATTCTGAGTTCTCAGATAGATCACCGAAGCCACGAGCAATTTTAATACGCTCAACAACTTCTTTACGTTTAACCGATTTTAAGTGATCAAGCTCTTGTTCTAATTTTTCTTTTCCTGCTTTCGTCATTGGGTACGTTTTTTCAGCTGACATATCATTCACTCCTTCAATTTATAAAGGTACTCCTTATATACAGTACTTGTACAATATGAGATACCTCGACCATTCATTGTTCATTTTTCATTTCGCCTTTTGGTTGAAAACAAATAAGGTGCATTCATAACAACTAACTTTAAGAAAACAGAACATGATTTTATTTCTAGTATGTACGTTGCTTACCTGAATGTAATAAGGTAGAGGCAAGCACATTGCCTCTACTACTTATTAAACGTATTATATTGTAGTTGTCTTTATCTATGCTATTACAAAATTGCTTTTTCTTCAAGAATTGTTTGAATTTTCGTCACCATTAAATCAATCGCAACGTGATTATGCCCACCTTCAGGAATGATCACGTCAGCATATCTTTTCGTCGGCTCGATAAATTGATTATGCATGGGTCTTACTACCGAAACATATTGATCAATTACTGAATCAATAGATCGACCACGGTCCTTAATATCTCGAAGCATTCTTCTAATAATTCTAAGATCTGCATCAGTATCTACAAATAACTTAATATCCATTAAGGCGCGGAGTCGCTCATCCTCTAATACTAGTATACCTTCGAGGATGATAACATCTTTCGGTTCTACATGGATTACCTCTTGAGATCTTGTGTGCAGTTTATAATCATAAACAGGTTTATCAATATCTCTATAATCAAGCAGTACTTTCATATGTTTAATTAGAAGGTCATTATCAAATGCCAGAGGATGATCGTAATTGGTTTTGAGTCGTTCCTCCATTGGCAAATCCGTTTGATCCTTATAATAAGAGTCTTGCTCTAATAATAAAATGGAGTGACCTTTAAAATGTTGATATATTGCTTTGGTAACACTTGTTTTTCCAGAACCAGATCCACCAGCGATCCCAATCACAATGGGCTTTCTTCCCATTATTAATTCTCCTTTCGCATCATGTTGTAAGGGAATACTGGACGATCCACTTTAAACTTTACAATCTGAAGTGGGTGTCTTGCAGCATCAAGCTCATTACCATATTCGTCCCAAATTGTATCGACTATTTGTGTGAAGTTTTGAATTTCTGGTCCAAAGAATTCAATTTCGTCTCCTTTTTTAAAGAAGTTACGTTGTTGCAACGTCACGATGTTTGTATCAATATTGAAATCAAGAACAAGTCCTGCAAAATCATAGGTTGTTTTCTTGCTATGATTTCCATACATCTGCTCTTTATACCCAGGAACTCCCTCAAAAAATGCAGGAGCCGTCTCACGGTTTGCACACTTATCTAATTCGTCAATCCATTCTTGTTTAAATACGAAGTTATCTGGATCTGCACAATATTCATCTATCACTTTACGGTAAACACTTACGACTGTTGCTACGTAGTGTATAGACTTCATTCGGCCTTCAATTTTCAGGCTATCAATTCCAACTTCAATCATTTTAGGAATGGATTGAAGTAAGTTTAAATCTTTTGGACTCATTGCAAACGGCGCATCTTCCTCAGCAAATAGTGGGTTTTCGGCTTCACCATTTTGTGCATACAAATCATAGTCCCAACGACATGATTGACAGCAACCTCCACGATTTGAATCACGAGCAGTCATGTGATTACTTAACGTACAACGCCCAGAATAGGCAATACACATTGCACCATGAATGAATGTTTCAATCTCAATATCCACTTTTTCTTTCATTTCTTTAATTTCTTCATAGCTTGTCTCACGTGCAAGTACGACACGTTCTAAACCTTCTTCCTTCCAAAATTGAACGGCTTTCCAGTTAGAAAGAGATTGCTGCGTGCTTAAATGAATTTCAAGTTTAGGTGCTACTCTTTTACACGTCTCGATGATAAGTGGATCTGCCACGATAATACCGTGAACTCCAGCTTCTTGAATACCACTCAGATAATCATCTAGACCGTCAATATTTTCATTGTGTGCAAATATATTTGTGGTTACATAAATTCTCGCTCCATATTCTTTGGCAAAGCGAACTCCCTCTGCCATTTCCTCAAACGAGAAATTATCGGCATTTGAACGCAATCCGTACTCTTGTCCACCGATAAATACAGCATCAGCACCATAGCGAACCGCAATTTTGAGTTTCTCTAAGTTGCCGGCAGGGGCTAGTAGTTCGGGTTTTTTTGTAACAATACGCTTCCCATTCACAACTTGTGAAATTTGACCAATTGCCATATCTTCTCCTCCTTTGTTCTTCATACTCTGTATAAGTGCTTTTACATTACAAGTAACATTCAATCGTCCAGCTTATTAATAAACGGTTTCCTTAAAGAAAAACCCAGTATCAAGCGGACGGTTTGAAGGTTGAATTGCCTCTATACTTTCCAGTAATTCTGCTTTTTGGTCCTCATATGCATCACGATCATCTACGCAGAGATCAATTGCAAGTCGATATTTCTTCGTGACCTCAATCATATATTCCGTGCTTTTTAATATACCATCAATTTTTAATGAATCTATACCTGCATCAATCATTTCTTCCAGTTCGTCAATGATACAAATATCATTAGGACTCATAATATGAGTTCCATTTTCATCTTGAAAGATTGGATATTTATTTTCACGCTCTTTGTCATGCAGAAATAGGGTTTGGTCTTGCGACAGTTTCTCAATTTCCAATGATTTACCTTGGAATTCGTAATAGTTTCCAAGTAGTGTACGTTTTGATTGGAACATACACGTCATTCCATGAACCTGAACCTCTAATTCAACTTCTGCATTTTCTTTCATTTCCACAATCGCATCCATGTTAATTTCACGTGCCAGTACAGCTCTCTTCGCACCTTTTCTTCCCCAGTAATTACATGTAAACCAGTTTGTTGCTGTTGTTTCTGTGTTCCAATGAAGAGGGATTGAAGGCGTTACCTGTTTTGCAGCCATCAAAACGGCCGGATCTCCAAATACAACGGCATCGACCTTTACCTCTTGAAGGAACGTTAAGTAGTCTTCAAGCTCGTCCACTTTTTCATTATGAAAAATCGCATTCATAGCTACATACACTTTTCTGCCTGCAGCATGGGCAATTGAGGTTGCAGTCTTTACATCTTCTCTTGAAAATTCGCCTGCTAAACGTAAGCCGAAACGTTGTTCACCGATCATGATAGCGTCCGCTCCTGCTTCGATTAGAGGCTTCACATCCTCAAGCTTAGTAGGTGTTACTAATAACTCAGGTTTTTTCATTCTGTCACCCTCTTTTTCTTACTAATTGCTATGCCATCCCCAATCGGCAAAATTGTTGTATTATAGTTAGGATTTTGCATTAGCCATGTATTATAATCATGAATCTTTTTGATCAGACTCTTTGTTCTTCTATGTTTATCAGAGTTATCCATTGCAACAAATCCTTTAAATAGGACATTATCACTAATAATTACTCCGTTATCATTGAGTAATTTTTCATATTTCTCAAAAAATCTTGTATACTGCCCCTTTGCCGCATCAATAAAAATCACATCGAAAGTTTGAGTAAGTGACACCTCTAACGCGTCACCTAAGATAATTTCAATCTGATCTTTGGCATTTGCTCTATCAATATAATAAAGCGCTCTATCATAGCGCTCTTGATCTCTTTCTATCGTAACAATGTTCACGTTTGGAATCGTTTTTGCCATTCTTAGTGCAGAATAGCCAATTGCACTTCCCACTTCTAAAATGGAAGTTGGCTCTATAAGCCTTAAGAACTGCATCAGTGCCTCTATTCCAATTAGTTCCATAATCGGAACTTCATTTTCTTTTGCATATCGCTCAATCTCCATCAAAAGAGGCTCTCTCTCAGGAATTAATGCATGCAAATACTGTTCCATTTCTGATGGTACCATCATTATGCCTCCATCTCATCACAACTCGATATATTTTACCACAATAAAAAAGGGAATGCGAACTTTTTTCGCACCCCTTTTTCCTAGTCATAACTGTTATTAGTCTTGGTTTGTAATATATTTTGCCTTAAGTCTGTTGTGCTCATCCAAAGTCTTCGCGTAATGGACTTCGCCATCCTTTGCTGCAAGGAAGTATAAGTAATCTGTTTCTCCTGGGTTAATCGTTGCTTTGATGGACATTTCACCAGCATTCGCAATCGGTCCAACTGGAATACCTGTTATCACATATGTGTTATATGGTGACTCTACTTCTAAATCATCATATAAGACACGATCTTTATGTTCACCTAGTGAATATAAAACAGTCGGGTCAGTTTGGAGCTTCATGCCCTGGTCAAGTCTGTTATAGAAGACACTCGCTATCTTCTCACGATCTGTTTTTTGTGTTGCTTCTTCTTCAATTAAAGAAGCAAACGTTAATAATTGGTGAACCGACATATCTTTTTCAATCATTTCTTCTTGATATACTAAAAATATCTCTTCTGTTTTTTCCAGCATTGGGGTAATTAACTCTTCAATACTTGGTTTCTCTTTATAATAAGAATAAGTTGCAGGATATAAATACCCTTCTAGTGGATAGCGAATTCCTTCCTGGAAAATTTCATCTGTTAATACAGTTGGGTACTTCGCCATTAAGTCCTCAAGGAACTTTCTATCATTCAGTTGCGTCATTAATTCCTCTTCGGTATACCCTGTTTTTTCAGAGAGAATCTTCGTAATTTCTACAAGTTGTTTACCTTCTGGTAATGTTAACGAGAATACTGCTTCTTGAAGAATTCTACCCGATTTTAAGCTTGCAATAATTTCATCGAATGTCATTGACTGATTTAGTTTGTAGTCACCAGCCATAAAGCCTGACTCGTTCTTAAACTTCACATAATAACGGAATACTTTGTCATCTTTAATTACTTTGTTTTCTTCTAAAATTGATGCAATCTTTCGAGACGAAGAGCCAATTGGTATCGTTACTTCGATAGGCTTTTTATCTTTTGGGTCAACTGGTTCTAACGCAGATTTAATATATAAATAACCAAACGTTATAACTGAACCTATTATTAAAAATATTACAATCGTAGAAATCAATACTATTCTTCTTACTAGCTTCGCTTCTTTATGTTTTTCTAATAGTTTCTCTTTAAATTCCTCTTTATTTGAATCAGAACCGATGGAAGTCATCGATGTCCCCTCCCCTCAACAGTCCTATTATACTACAATTTCCATCTATTTCGTCAATAAATCACAAAAATTTCATACAGTTATTTCCTTTTTCTGTTCCATTGCTATCGAAAGGTGATCTTAAGGGAAGGATTCTTCTAATATATTGCACATATACAGTAGCTTAGGCTAGGTCGTTCCATTCCACTGCAGACACTTGCTTTCCGCGGGGGAGAAAGTGTCTTCCGTTCCATTACACTATACAAAAAAATTGAATTCAAAAGAAACAAAACATAGAACAAAAGGCTCGGGCCGCCCCGTTTAGCCTCAGGCATAGCAAATGTTTCGGAGTTAATAAAAGGGTGTTCTTCCCTTTTATTAACTCCTTGTTATTTGACCTCAGGCGGGCTTGGTGCTGGAGCTGGACTCAAAAGACACACACTTAGTTATACACAAGTGATATATTTTATAATTTCCTTAACAATAAAAAAACGAGCCCATAGGCTCGTTTCATTTATTACTCTCCGTCTTCCTCTTCGTCAAGGAAAGCGTTTAGCATTTCTTCGATCATATCCCACTCTTCTTCTGTTTCAATAGGTGATAATTCACCTTCATCGTTTTCACCTTGCTTGAAGCTTGAAGCATGAATCTCAATGTCCTCTTCATCTTCGTCTGTTCCAAGTGGATAGTATAGTACGTAAGATTTACCGAATTCTTCGCTATCAAATGTGAAGAGTACCTCACATAATTGTTCGTTTCCATTATCATCAATAACTGTTATTTGCTTTTCACCGTGTTCCATTTCCTTGTCACCTCATCATTTTTTGCTGTCTAAAAATCCTTGTAGAATAACTGATGCTGCTAGTTTATCAATAACTTTTTTACGTTTTTTACGACTTACGTCTGCCGAAATTAAAATTCTTTCTGCGGCCATCGTTGATAATCGCTCGTCCCATAATTGAACAGGCAACCCGAAGGTCTCCTTTAACATTTCTGCATACATTTGGCATGCTTCACCGCGTGGACCTATTGTTCCGTTCATATTTTTGGGAAGTCCTACTACTATTGAATCTGCATCATATTCTTCAATAATTTCCTTTAAACGTTTAAATCCAAACTCTTTTTTTTCTTCATTTATTTGTATCGTTTCAAGCCCTTGAGCAGTCCAACCCATTTCATCGCTAACAGCTACTCCAACTGTTTTTGTACCAACGTCTAAACCTAATATTCTCATTCTATACCTCAAAATCTCAATCTAGCCACCACCAATGGGGTAGCGACCGCTCCCACTGCTATTAGAGGGAATTCACAAAACTTCTGCAAGTTGGTTAGGGACTATTACTTTCTGTTCGCTAAGTATGACTTTACTAACTCTTCAATTAGTTCATCACGTTCAAGTTTACGGATTATATTTCTAGCGTCGTTATGTCTAGGAATATAAGCTGGATCACCCGATAATAAATATCCAACGATTTGATTAATCGGATTGTATCCTTTTTCTTGAAGCGCATCGTATACAGTGAAAAGTACATCATCCACATTTGTATCAAGTTGCTCATCTTGAATATTGAATTTCATTGTCTTATCAAAAGAGCTCATGTTTACACCTCACTCCCAAGCAAAAGCTTGTCAACATTTACCTTCATTGTACACTAACCAATTCTTATAATAAAGCAATTGAATAAAATTACTCTATTTTTATGTAAGTAGCTGGTGAGACTAGCTCACCAACTTGACTTTATTTAAATAGATTGAACCCATTCTTGTACATATGCTAGTGCTTCGTCTAGCTTGTTTGGATCTTTTCCGCCAGCTTGAGCCATATCAGGACGGCCACCACCGCCGCCGCCACATCGCGTCGCAACTTCTTTAATTAACTTTCCAGCATGATAACCTTTAGAGATTAAGTCTTCAGTTACTCCAGCAGATAGGTTCACTTTATCTTCACCAGAAGCTGAACCAAGGATCACAATACCAGAACCAATTTTTGTTTTCAATTCATCCACCATTGAACGAAGATTGTTCATGTCAGATGCGTTTACTTTACTTGCAAGTACTTTAACACCATTAATTTCTTTAACTTCATTGATCAGATTACCTGCTTGTATATTACCTAATTTAGCAGACATTGATTCATTTTCACGTTGTAATTGTTTCATTTCTCCTTGCAGGGCTTCAATTCTGCCAACGAGATCCTTAGGATTTGCCTTTAATTTGCTAGAAGCTTCTTTTAGAAGATTGATTTGGTCATTCATAACACCGTATGCAGCTTTACCAGTAACAGCTTCAATTCTTCTTGTTCCTGCACCAATACCAGATTCAGATAAGATTTTAAATAAACCGATCACAGCAGAGTTCGGCACGTGACAACCACCACATAATTCTAAGCTGTATTCACCAATCTTTACTACGCGTACAACATCTCCGTATTTCTCACCGAATAAAGCCATAGCTCCCATAGATTTTGCTTCATCAAGAGACTTATTTGAGATTTCGACTTTAATACTCTCCCATATTTTCTCGTTAACGATGGATTCTATTCTCTCTAATTCTTCTTGCTTTACCTGTCCGAAGTGAGAGAAATCGAAGCGGAGGCGATCTGGAGTAACTAATGAACCAGCTTGATTAACATGAGTTCCTAAAACATCCTTAAGAGCCTGGTGTAATAAATGTGTAGCCGTATGGTTTTTAATAATATCTGCGCGGATACTAGTATCAATTTGCGCAGTAACCTGCATTCCTTTTTGAAGTGTTCCTTCTTCAACGAATACGTGATGTAGGTTTTGTCCATTTGGAGCTTTTTGTACATCCTTAACGAATACTTTTACCCCATTAGAAAGGATATATCCTTTGTCAGCAACTTGGCCACCACTTTCAGCATAGAAAGGAGTTGTGCTTAACACGAGCTGTCCTTCTTGACCGGAGACAAGCTCTTCCACAAATTCATTTCCACTAACAATTTGAAGGATGGTTGAACTCTCTTCATAGTTTTCGTATCCAACAAAATCACTCTTGTCTGTTATATCACCGAGTACGCCGCCTTGAACTTGCATTGAGCCTGTGTCTTGTCTAGCAGCTCTTGCTCTTTCACGCTGATTTTCCATTTCCTTTTCAAAGCCAGCATGATCTATCGTCATTCCTTCTTCTTCTGCGTACTCTTCTGTTAACTCTACTGGAAATCCGTACGTATCATAAAGTCGGAAAACATCAGCCCCTGGAATTACCGTTTGATTTTGTTCTTTTTGAGACTTCATGACAGATGATAGGATCGCAAGTCCATCATGTAACGTTTCATGGAAACGCTCTTCTTCATTTTTTACTACCTTCTGTATGAACTCTGTTTTTCCTTTTACTTCCGGATAGAATTCCACCATAATGTCTGCAACAACAGGTACTAGCTCAAACATAAATGGTCTTTGAATAGTAAGTTGCTTAGCATACCGAACCGCTCTTCTTAATAATCGACGTAATACATATCCTCTGCCTTCATTAGAAGGAAGTGCCCCATCTCCTATAGCAAAAGTTACAGTTCTAATATGGTCAGCAATTATTTTGAATGCAACGTCCTTCTCTTTTGTTTCACGGTACTTTTGTCCAGAAATTTGTTCAGTAGCCTCGATGATTGGGATGAATAAATCTGTATCAAAATTTGTAGGCACATCTTGAATAACAGACACCATTCTCTCAAGACCCATTCCTGTATCGATGTTCTTCTTAGGAAGTGGAGTGTACGTTCCATCTGGATTATGGTTGAACTGAGAGAACACTAGGTTCCATACTTCTAAATATCGTTCATTCTCACCGCCAGGATATAGTTCTGGATCGTTCAGGTCATCACCATAATTCGGTCCACGATCATAGAAAATTTCTGTATTCGGTCCACTTGGTCCTTCACCGATGTCCCAGTAGTTTCCTTCTAAGCGGATAATGCGCTCTTTGGGTATACCAATATCTTCAACCCAAATTTTATATGCTTCTTCATCTTCTGGATGAATGGTTACTGATAACTTTTCAGGGTCAAACCCAATCCATTCTTTGCTCGTTAAAAACTCCCATGCCCAGTGAATGGATTCTGTTTTGAAATAATCACCGATTGAAAAATTGCCAAGCATTTCGAAAAATGTATGATGTCTTGCTGTTTTTCCGACGTTTTCGATGTCATTTGTTCGAATTGATTTCTGAGCATTACAAATACGTGGATTTTCAGGTATTACTCGCCCGTCAAAATACTTTTTTAATGTTGCTACACCACTGTTAATCCATAGTAGTGATGGATCTTCATGTGGTACTAGAGGTCGACTAGGTTCAACAGTATGACCTTTTTCTTTAAAGAAATCTAAAAACATTTGTCTTACTTGTGCTGATGTTAAATACTTCATCTTTTTATCCTCCTAAATTAATTTCCAATAAAAATAAAAAAACTCCCACCCCTGTTATAAAAACAGGGACGAGAGTTAGCTCGCGGTACCACCCTGATTATGATTACAAAAGACTGTAATCATCACCTCAGATTTCTGTAACGTAGAAAGACGGTAGATTTTTTCTACACTCTGGAGTAGCCTTCAGTTAACCTTCACCTAGAATTCCTCTCAGCCGATCCGGGAATTCCTCTCTTTAAGATGGACTTTAACTTACTCGTTCCTTCATTGATTTTCTTATTATGTCGCTATTATAGACAACTCAAAAGTCGTTTGTCAATGCTGCTTTGTAAAATGGGCTTTTGCATGGATTATCGTCACCTTAAGAATGGCAAGCATTGGGACTGCAAAAATGAGTCCAATTACTCCTCCTATTTCTCCTCCTGCTATTAAAGCAAACATGATAAAAACAGGATGCATATGCAAACTTTTCCCGACTATCATAGGTGATAATAAATTACCTTCAATAAATTGAAGAGTGAATATTAATATGCCTACCCATAACACCATTTTCCCAGAGACTGTTATGGCAATCAATAAGGCAGGAACTGCTCCGATAATTGGACCAAAGTACGGTATAATATTTGTAATCCCTATAATTGTTCCGAGTAAGAGAGGATATTTCATGCCTATAATCCATAGACCTGTTGTTGCAATAATTCCAATAAGAAAGCAGACAAGCAATTGACCTCTAATATAGCTACCTAAAGACTGGTCTATATCCTTTAAAAACCGAATTCCAGAACGTCTGTATCGTCGAGGTGTCATATACCAAACAGATTTTTTGATCATGTCGTAATCTTTTAACATATAAAACACAATAAACGGAATGATTGCGATGATTAGAATGTAATTAATAATTCCTTTGATTGCATCAATGGCAGATGCCAATGTCGAGGCAATTCCTTCTTCAACTGAAACTAGCGATTCCTCAATTCGTTCATGTAACCCCTCCGGCAAGCGACTAGTTTGTTCATCAATCATATTCGTCCAGCCTCTGTAGGTCTCAAAAATAGCAGGAACGTTATTACCAAATTCTTTAATTTGAATTAGAATTTGTGGAATTCCTTTATAGAGCGCTAGTCCTAAACTCCCAAAAAATAATACATAAATAATTAAAATGGATAAAGGCCGAGGAATGTTTTGAGCATGTAATTTTTCTACTAGAGGATGTAGCAAATAAGTGATAAATGAAGCGAGAATAAAAGGTACAATAATAGCTAGAAGTGCTTGATAAATTGGATTCCAGAATGGTTCTAGACGAATGAAAATAAAGATACACAATAAAAGTAAAAGAAGAGCTACTAAACGTGAGATCCACTCTATATTAATTTTTTTCACCAGATGACCCTCCCTTCGTTAATGTGAGCCAAATGATGACAATTCATTCATAAAAGCACATGCATATAAGAATTAGAAAAACTCAGCCAGCATCAAGTCCGTGACGGGTGGTACTTGCTCTAGTCTTTTTTTATACGGTTTGCATTATGGATAAAATAAAAAAGGACCCCAAAGGGATCCTTTTTTAGCTTACATCATTTTTGTAACTCGTTTGCGGAGTTGTTTCATCGTACGGTTAGACATAAGATTATTTCCCCTTGCCATTTTGTACGCGTAAGCACCTACACCTAATGCAACTAACGTTGTCATCGTTCTGTTCATGCTCAAATCACTCCTTAAGTTGTAGTTTACATATTGATGATTCGATCCTCTTCACCGAATAAATCATCTAACGAACTTAATGTTCCGTCTTCTTCTACTTGATGAAGATTGAGTATTCCTTTTGATACGGAGAGTTCAATAAAGCAATTCCAACAATAATATTGATTCACACCAATTTTTCCGATATCTTTACTTTTACAATTTGGGCACTGCACGGGTAAGGGGCCTCCTCAGGTTACGTGTTAATTTCGATTAGGATTATATCTTGTCCGAATTGAAGGGGATTTGCTGTTTTCACAACTTTTTTTCCTTCGGTAATATCGGCAAAAAAACCCTCTGATACTTCATACCCTATGATTGTGCCCAAATTCTCATCAAAGTATACATCCTCGACAATTCCCAACTTTTCTCCTTCAGTTGTAAAAAGCATTTGGCCGATTAATCCATGACCGTGGCATAGATAATGGCCCTCCTTATCATATCCAACTGATTGAGATTCTTCATGGGGTTTAATCATTACCCCATCATGTCCAAAGGATGTAATATCTTGAACGGGAATATGACGATCTCGACCAAAGAGGCCCTTTTGGTCAATAACAATGGAATCAATATTCCCTTCTATTGATAGCTTCAGATCGGATACATGCCCAATAATCTCACCCGTACTTTTATTAAATACAGGTTGTCCTTTAAGAAGAGTAAACGTTCGCAAAAGTACCCCCACCCTTTCCGAACATTCTTATCCTTTGCGTTAATCCATAAAGTCATACGGAGAAACGTTTACCATAGCTCTTCTTTCTGCTTCAACACTTAACTCTAATTCAGCATCCACTCCAACTACTACTTGTTGTAATTCTCCACTTCCTAAATGACGATTCATTCTTTCCTTAAGTGTTGTTTGTCGTTTGTTATCTTCTGTTCGATTAATGCTTTGTAATAATGTATCTTCTTCTCCACATAATATTAGAAATTCTTTACTTCTTGTTATAGCGGTATAAATTAAGTTCCTTCTTAACATCCTGTAGTAGCTTCGAACAACCGGGAAAATAACAATTGGGAATTCACTACCCTGTGATTTGTGAACAGAACAACAATAGGCATGTGTAATTTGTGTAAGGTCTTGCTTTTTATACGTAACCTCTGTACCTTCATAAGAGATAACAAGGAGATCTTCCTTTTCAACATTTTCCTTAGCAAAGAAGATGGATACAACCTCCCCCATATCTCCATTAAACACATTTTGGTCAGGTTGATTGACGAGCTGGAGCACTTTATCACCTACTCTATACACCTTATCTCCAAAAGCTATTTCTCTTTTTTGGTCTGATTTAGGATTAAAAAGAGCTTGAAGCTCCAAATTCAAGTTATCAATTCCAGCTGCACCCCGATACATGGGTGCTAGCACTTGAATATCTCTTGAGGAATATCCTTTTTTTATTGCATTTGAACAGACCTTTTTCACTACATCTAACACTTGATATTGATTACACTTAAAAAAGGAACGATCTGGCTTTTGCAGCGTAATATCAGGTGGTAGTAATCCTTTTTTTATCTCATGTGCAAGTTGAATGATTGTTGAGCCCTCTGATTGTCTAAATATATCCACAAGCTTAACGGTTGGAATACTTGAAGAATCTAATAAATCCTTTAATACTTGGCCAGGTCCAACAGAAGGTAATTGATCTTCATCACCAACTAGAATCACTTGAATATGTTCTGGCAGTGATTTGAATAGTTGATTAGCTAACCACATATCAACCATCGATACTTCATCAACAATTAATATTTTCCCATCAATTGGATTGTCTTCATCATAATCGAAACCATCAACACCATTCCATCCTAGCAAACGATGAATTGTTACAGCCGGAAGACCCGTTGATTCATTCATCCTTTTGGCAGCTCGTCCAGTTGGAGCTACTAATAAAAACGGAAAAGGCTCTTCCTTTTTATATTCCTTGGGATCAAGTGAACAGCCATGCAGTTCTGCATATAATTCAACAATCCCTTTTATGACAGTTGTCTTACCTGTACCAGGGCCCCCAGTTAGCAACAACATAGGTGAAGTAAGAGCTTTTTGAATCGCTTCTTTTTGAGAAGGAGCATATTGAACGCTTAATCGTTCCTCTAAAGAACCTAGTGCAAGAAGAAATTCAGATTCCGGAAATTGATCCTCATATTCTGTCTGAGAAAGTATTCGCTTCACACTCGAAACAAAGCCCTTTTCAGCAAAAAATAATGATGGCATGTAATATCGGTTACCTTCATTGACCAACTTACCTTCCTCAACGAGATGTTTAATCTCCCTTTCAACATCCGATTCATTAATACGTTGTGATTGATTTGATTCTAATAATTGTTTTACTTTTTCCGCAAACTGTTCTAGTAACACATACACGTGACCATCTTGCATACAGAACTGTTCAATTATGTATAAACATCCTGCCTTGATTCGATCAGGATGTTCACCAACAATGCCAATCGCCTTTCCAAGTTCATCCGCCTTTGCAAAGCCGACCCCTTCAACATCAGCAATAAGCTGATAAGGATTTTTCTTGATCATTTCAAGAGCTTGATCTCGATATGTTTGATAAATCTTCATTGAAAGTTGTGGACCAAATCCATATTGAGTCAAAGTAATCATTACTTGCTCTAGTCCTTGGTGCTCATGTAACGTCTTCACAATTTCTATAGCTTTATCTGCTGTTAAACCAGGAATATCTTTCAGCGCATTCGGATCATTCATAATTTTTCGAATCGCATTTTCACCAAGTACTTCTACGATTTTAGAAGCTGTTTTCTTGCCAATTCCTTTGAATAAGTCACTAGAAAGATATTGAATGACACCTTGTTCTGTTTTGGGTACTTCCTTTTGAAAGTGAGTAACATGATATTGAATACCAAATTTCGGATGGTCTTTAAACGTTCCATAGAACGTGTAGCTTTCATGTTCCTGAAGAGGTGGAAAGTAGCCGGTAACAATCGCTTCTTTATCTTCATAATTCTCACTCGTATCTTCAATCTTTATTCTAATAACAGAGTATAAGTTCGAAGCATTATGAAAAATCGTAACAATTGGATAACCTTTAACATATTGTTCACTCACCTATTCCCACCCCTTTCCTTATTAATTTGAGTAGATCATTGTTGTTCTAGCAAGCGTTTCCCATTCCCAGCTAATAAATGGTCAGGTTGAATTTCTATTGCTTTATTGAATTGTTCTAACGCTTTCGATTCATTTTCTTTATATGCATAAGCAACACCTAAATTAAAGTATACGTCTGCATTTTGAACATCTCTATCTGTTAGTGTTTCGAACGTTTTAATTGCTTCATCGATTAGCCCTAATTGCGCCTGGCAAATCCCGAATTGGAATAGAGCATCTTCATCCTCAGGATTAAGTTCAGCTGCTCGTTGTAAATAGGGTAATGCATGTTTAAATAATTCCTGATACATGTACGTTATGCCTAACATGAAGAACACATCTTGATTTTCTAACCCTTTTTCAATGGCTTTAGAAAAATAATGTGTAGCACTTTCCAGTTCTTCTAATTCAAAATAAATATTTCCTGCGCTGTAATAGGCAGTAGCCATATTCTCATCAATCTCAATAGCACGCTTATAGAAAGCAAGTGCTTTCTCTGTTTCTCCAATAGCAGCCAGTAAATTTCCGAAGTTTACATTTAGGATTGGATCATGTGGATTTTCCTCAAGTGCTTCTGTAAATACTTTCGCCGCTTCCTCAAGCTTTCCTTCCTGCATAAGCTCGATTCCGTGTTTATTTTTATCTATCATGATTAGTTCCTCCTACTATACGTTGTTAACAATCTTAAAACCTCAGACCACTAAAGGCTGAGGTTTATATCGTTTCATTTATTCTAGTTACACATACCAAAGTTGTTCTGAGTTTCTAAACACATCGTCAATCGTACCGCCACCTAAGCAAACTTCTCCATCGTAAAAAACAACTGCTTGTCCTGGTGTTACAGCACGTACAGGTTGATCAAAAATCACTCTTACATTTTGACCATCAACAATTTGAACTGTAACTCCATGGTCCTCTTGTCGATAGCGGAATTTAGCTGTACATTTCACTTCTCCATGTATCGGCTTATTTGACACCCAACTAATATTCGTTGCAGTAATCGTATCTGAATATAATAATTCATTTTCAAAGCCTTGTTCCACATAAAGAATATTTTCTTTTAGGTTTTTCCCAACAACAAACCAAGGGTCTCCACTTCCACCAATACCAAGACCTTGTCGTTGTCCGATTGTGTAATACATTAATCCATCATGTTTTCCCTTCACTTCACCAGACAAAGTCTGCATTGTACCAGGTTGTGCAGGTAGGTATTGTTTAAGGAAGTCCTTGAAGTTTCTTTCACCGATAAAGCATATTCCTGTACTATCTTTTTTCTTTGCTGTCGCAAGGCCAGCTCTATCTGCAATTGCCCTCACTTCTGGTTTTGTTAAATCTCCTAATGGAAACATTACCCTTGATAGTTGATCTTGACCTAACTGATTTAGGAAGTAAGTTTGATCTTTATTAGTATCGCTTGCGCGGTACATTTTATATTCACCGTCATCAAATCCTACCTTTGCATAGTGACCAGTTGCTAAATAATCCGCACCTAAATCAAGCGCATGCTCAAGGAATGCTTTAAACTTAATTTCCTTATTACACATCACATCAGGATTAGGTGTTCTTCCACCTTTGTACTCATCTAGGAAATACGTAAATACTTTATCCCAATATTGTTTTTCAAAGTTAACTGCATAGTATGGTATACCGATTTGATTACATACTTTTATGACATCATTGTAATCTTCTGTTGCTGTACAGAAGCCTGTTTCATCTGTATCATCCCAGTTCTTCATAAAGATTCCAATTACATCGTAGCCCTGCTCTTTTAATAAGAGGGCTGCCACACTAGAGTCAACACCACCAGACATACCGATTACTACTCTAGTTTCACTAGGTGTTTTCGTTGTCATGGCTGTCACCTCCTCATTAAACGTTGCACAATTCGTACTGTTTCTTCTGCAACTTTTGTAATTTGTTCTTCTGTATTTCCTAAACCGAAGCTATAACGAACTGATGAACGACCACGTTCAGATTCAGTCCCAAACATTGCAACAATGACGTGTGACGGTTCAATTGAACCAGCTGTACAAGCAGATCCACTTGAGGCCGCAATCCCTGCTAAATCTAAGTTAACTAGAAAGGATTCTACATTCATTCCAGGAAAATAAAGATTAAAGATATGTGGTAGTCCATGTTCTTCACTACCATTTATTTCGTAGGAAATATTTTTGTCGTTTAAGATCGATTTAAAAATATCTTTATACCTCTTATAAGTATTTTGACGGTTTTCCATGTCAGTTTGTGAAAGTAGTACAGCCTCTGCAAGTCCAAGAATACCCGGGACATTTTCGGTTCCAGCTCTTCTCTTTCTTTCTTGTTCTCCTCCGAATGTGAGGGAAGAAAGTTTTGTCCCTTCACGTACATATAAAAACCCTATACCTTTTGGACCATTAATTTTATGACCGGAAACAGATAATAAATCAACCTTTAAGTCATCTACATTTACTGGTATTGCACCAAACGCTTGTACAGCATCTGTGTGTAAATACGCTGAATGGTTAGATAATGTATCTGAAATTTCTTGTATAGGTTGAATGGTTCCAACCTCATTGTTACCGAGCATAATTGTAACGAGAATCGTATCATCACGTAACGCCTCTTTAAAATCAGACATTTGTATACGTCCGTCTACACCAACTGGAAGATACGTCACTTCAAATCCTTGTCTTTCTAATTGCCCACAAGTATGAAGTACAGCGTGATGTTCAATTGAGGTGGTTATGATATGTTTACCTCTATCACTATTGGCCATCGCTGTTCCAAGTATCGCCAGGTTATCAGCTTCTGTTCCACCTGATGTAAAGATAATTTCACTTTCCTTCGACCCAATGCTGGATGCAATGCTTTCTCTTGCCTCATCTATTGCTTGTCTGCTTTTTCGTCCAAAGGAGTGAATACTCGATGGATTTCCGAATGTGGTCGTCATGAAAGCTAGCATCTTTTCTGCTACTTCAGGATACACGGGTGACGTTGCAGCATGATCTACATAAATTGCTTCTTTCACCGCTTTCACTCCTTTCTACGTTGTTCTGATAGTATTTTAGCCTAAATATAAAACATATAAGCGTTCTGATCGTCTTCGTAGTTCGCTAAATCTTCTAGCGTTGTGTTATCTAATACTTCTCGTACTGCGTCCCTAATTCGAATCCAAAGATCACGTTTTGCTGGTTCTTCTTCATCTAGAACTTCAACTGGATTTATTGGCCCTTCCAGAACAGAAATAATATCCCCAGCAGTGATAGCAGCTGGTTCTTCTCCTAACAAGTAACCACCGTATGCTCCTCTAATACTTTTTACAAGTCCTGCATTACGTAATGGTGAAATTAACTGTTCTAAGTAATGCTCAGAAAGGTCATACGATTGAGCAATCGATTTTAAAGATATCGGACCATTACCATATTGCTTCGCAAGCTCAATCATAATGGTTAAGCCATATCTTCCTTTAGTTGAAATTTTCACAGACGAACACTCCTTTTATATCGATCATTCTTCAAAGTAGAACGTTATTTACTTATCGTCATTTCAGCCTGGATGGTTGTGTTACTTACGCGAAGAAATTTCTCCATGATCTTTTCGCAATGAGGTAATGTAACACCGACGATCGGACCAATTGTAAAACCAAATAAAAAAGTACCTAAAGAAACAGGACCACCTAATAAAAACCCTACAGATAGTACAATTACTTCCATGCCTAACCGGGTACGAGATACTTTCCATCCAGTTTTTTCTGTTAGGACTAACATTAACGTATCTCTTGGCCCAGCACCACGTTTCGCCGAAATATAAACCCCAATGCCATACCCAATAATAGCTACCCCTGCTATAAGCATTACGATTCTGCCTACTAAATGATAAGGAGTCGTAATAAAGGGTAGTAACATGAAGAGGTCAATAAATACTCCGACTAGCAACATGTTTAAAAAAGCACCTATCTGTGGCCATGATTTAGATAATACACTCGTCGAAAACAATACTAAAAAACCAATAATAATAGACCATGTACCAATCGTTAAACCAAATTGTTTATATAAACCGATATGCAGTACATCCCACGGGGCTACTCCGATATCAGCTTTAATCATCAAGACAATGCCAAACGCCATAATCATTAAACCAATAAAAAATACAGACCACTTAATCACAGAACTCTGTAATCTGCTTCTCGACTCACTCTTCATAAATGAACCCTTCTCTCGCTCTAGATCTTCACTGATTTCCCATTGGCAATCTTGTTACGGAAAAAATTATAGCACAATTCGTAGTTGATTACATTTTTATCGCTTAAAAAACAATGTTATCATAGAAAAATAGTAATGAGGTAGGAGAGTACACGATGAATCAACAACCATTAGCGTATAGAATGCGCCCTAGTACAATTGAAGATATAATCGGACAACAACACTTAGTTGGAGAAGGAAAGATACTTCAACGAATGGTAAAGGCAGGTCATTTATCGTCAATGATTTTATACGGACCACCCGGTGTTGGAAAGACGTCCATTGCCCGTGCACTAGCAGGTAGTATGAAAATTCCGTTTCGAATGTTGAATGCGGTCGTTAATAATAAAAAGGATATGGAAATTGCGGTTGAAGAGGCGAAGATGTCTGGCAGACTGTTATTAATTTTAGATGAAGTGCACCGCTTAGATAAAGCAAAGCAGGATTTCTTATTACCTCACCTTGAAAAAGGATTAATAACGTTAATTGGAGCTACAACCAGTAATCCCTTTCACGCAATAAATCCAGCCATTAGAAGTAGATGTCGCTTATTTGAGTTAAAACCTTTAACACCAGAAGATATTATGGAACTTATTAACCGTGCATTACAAGATCATGAAAATGGGTTAGGGAAATATCATGCAATACTGACTGAGGATGCATTGCAGCATTTAGCCTATTCCTCAAATGGTGATACTAGAGCTGCGTTAACCGCACTTGAATTAGCGGTCTTATCAACTGAACCTGACAATGAAGGAAACATACAAATTGATGTTACTGTTGTAGAAGAGTGTATGCAGCAAAAAAGCTTACAGTATGACAAAGATGGTGATGGACATTATGATGTTTTATCTGCATTTCAGAAGTCCATTCGTGGAAGTGATGTAAATGCAGCATTACATTACCTAGGTAGGTTAATAGAAGCTGGAGACATGGTTAGTATAAGCAGAAGATTGTTAGTCATTGCCTATGAAGATATCGGACTGGCAAATCCTGGTGCAGGCGCAAGAACTTTATCAGCAATTGAAGCAGCCGAGCGAATTGGCTTCCCAGAAGCACGGATTCCACTTGCTCAAATTATTATTGAGTTATGCTTATCACCAAAATCCAATTCTGCAATTACAGCGATTGATGCCGCCATAAATGATATTAGAAAAGGAAATATTGGAGATATCCCATTACATTTAAAAGATGCCCATTATCATGGCGCAAAAGAATTGGGCCGGGGAGTCGAATATAAATTCCCTCATGATTATGAATCGGGATGGGTTCCACAACAATACCTACCAGATCCTTTAAAGAAGAGAAAGTATTATGAGCCTAAGAAAACAGGGAAATTTGAACAAGCATTAGCGACAATCTATGAAAACATAAATAAGAATAATAAAAATTAAAGAATTTTATATCGACAAAACTAGTAAACGTATAAAATCCTACTTTTCGGTAAATGCTAGATAAAAAATTGCTAAGCTACGAAAATAGGAGTGATACAGATGAAAGTTCGTTCAGATGCTTGGACACATGAAGATGATTTACTATTAGCAGAAACAGTACTTAGATACATTCGTGAAGGTGGAACGCAGCTTCAAGCCTTTGAAGAGGTAGGAGATAAGTTAAATCGAACTTCTGCCGCCTGTGGTTTTAGATGGAATGCAGAAATTCGAAGGCAGTATGAGCAAGCGATTCAAATTGCTAAAAAACAAAGAAAAGAAAGAAAGCGAGCTCTAGCTAACTCAACTCCTGCCGGACAAAAGTATGAATCTACCACAAGAGTTCAGCAAAATCAGGTAGCAAGGCCTACACAATCACCTGCACCTGCAGTTGCCATGAAACAGGAAATGGCTGAAGAGTTTACACCAGTTTCTACTACTAATATGACAAGAATGAATAAAAGTCTATCATTAGATGACGTGATCTCTTTTCTTGTTCAATATAAACAACAAGGATCACAAGGGACACAAGTAAAACTTGAAAATGACAGATTGAAGCTAGAAAATAATGAGTTAAAGAAGAAGAACGAAGAGTTACAACACAAAGTAGAAAAACTAACAAAAGAGCATTCTACTATTCAAGAGGATTACCAAGCATTAGTCCAAATAATGGACCGCGCTCGTAGAATGGTAATGTTTGAGGAAACAGAAGAAAGACAAGCACCTGTTTTCCGTATGGATAAAAACGGTAACTTAGAAAAAGTAGCAAAATAATGAAACTACAAGCATTGGGAGTTTCTCCCACTGCTTGTAAGTTGAAGCAACCTTAGTTTTAACTGGCGTTATTATAATACTCCGTATTATTAGTTTTGAAGTGGAATTATTAGTACCAATATAAATCGAAAAAGAAACTCCCGGCATATAACTGCCGGGAGTTTGTTTAATTTTGAACACGATTGATTTTAATATCTTTCGTAATTTGTGTTATAACATGTCCACCCATTATCAATCCTGCAACTGATGGTACAAATGCGTTTGATGATGGTGGCATTTTTGCTTTACGAATTTTTGCATTTTCGTCTGTAATTTCTTTTCGAACATCTTCACGAATGACAATCGGACTTTCATCAGAGAAGACAACCTTAATTCCTTTATGAATTCCTTCTTTTCTTAGACGTGTACGAATGACTTTGGCAAGCGGATCTGTATGTGTCTTTGAGATGTCTGCAATTTTAAAACGTGTTGGGTCCGTTTTATTCGCAGCCCCCATACTTGAAATAATAGGAATGTTTCTATTCAGACATTCTTTCATTAAATGAATTTTGTATGAAATCGTATCTGATGCATCAATCACCCAATCTAAACCATGACTGAAAAACTGTTCGTACGTTTCTTCGGTATAAAACATCTTTAACGCTATAACTTCGCATTCTGGATTAATATCTGCAATTCTTTCCTTCATAACTTCCACTTTTTGTCGGCCGACTGTAGACAATAACGCAATGACCTGACGGTTAATATTTGTAATATCTACATCGTCTTTGTCTACAAGCACAATTCTTCCAACTCCAGATCTTGCAAGAGCCTCAGCAGCAAAACCTCCAACTCCTCCAACTCCCAATACCGCAACCGTGGAGTTTCTCAGAAGGTCTAGTCCTTCCTTACCCATCGCTAATTCATTTCTTGAAAACTGATGTAACATCTAGTAGCACCACTTTCTTTATAAACTGTTCGTTATATTTGTTTTTCCCGTTTACAACATTATCATACTTTTCTTCAATGTCTAGTATTTCTATTGGAATTTTAAAACGGTATGAGTAAAGTTGCAACTTCTTTAAGTGAATTTTAATATATATATTTATATGTTGTGATTAGAGAAGATTGTGTCCATTCTATTATGTATTTACGCACCTGAGACAATTTTTCAACAAGGTTGTCGTAATATGAGCGAATTTTTTGCCTTTTATCGGCGAACAACTCTCGTTTTCTTAGACTTCATTCTCCAACTACATAGGCTAAAAATAAAGATACAAAAAACCTATGCCTAAGCATAGGTTCATTTCATTGTTCAAGAAGTCCCGATTGTGCCGCCCGGCCTTCGTTTTGAACCCGCACCTAAGCAGGTGGGTGCCCTGTTCTAACGTATGTAAGTCCAGTAATAGGCATTTACGCGGTTAAGAAACTCCGGGCTCCCGGATAACATATTGTTCGGTCAAAACAATAGGTTATAAGACGAACACATCAGGACTTTGTAAAATAATCATACCATATCCAAATTCCCGATTCAAGGAACACCTAAGAAGAAGAATTAATCTTGTTTTACTTTTTCTTTAAGGTTTAACTTCAAGTGAAGGTCATCCAATTGTTGCTCCGATACTGCTCCTGGTGCATCTGTTAACGGATCGCTTGCACTTGCTGTCTTAGGGAAGGCAATTGTATCTCTTAAGTTACTTCTTCCAGCCAGTAGCATCACTAAACGGTCTAGACCTAGTGCAATTCCACCATGTGGAGGTGTTCCATATTCAAATGCTTCCAGTAAGAAACCGAATTGTTCTCTTGCCTCTTCTTGTGTAAATCCTAACGTCGCAAACATTTTTTCTTGAATATCACGTTCGAAAATACGAAGTGAACCTCCACCTAACTCATATCCATTTAATACGAGGTCATACGCCTCAGCACGAACACTTCCTGGATCTGTTGAAAGTTTCTCAAGATCTTCTCTAGCTGGCATTGTAAACGGATGATGAGCAGCGAAATAACGCCCTGCATCTTCGTCATATTCAAGTAATGGCCATTCTGTTACCCATAGGAAGTTGTATTTTGATTCATCAATTAATTTACGTTCTTTTCCTAATTTCATACGCAGTGCACCTAAAGCGTCAGCAACTACAGGCGTTTTGTCAGCAACAAATAATAATAAGTCGTTTTCCTCTACAGATAACGCTGAAGTTAGAAGAGCTTGTTCTTCTTCGTTAAAGAATTTAGAAATTGGACCTTTAAGCCCTTCTGCCTCTGCCTTTAGCCATGCTAAACCTTTTGCACCATATACCGCAACATATTCTGTTAAGGCATCAATATCCTTTCTAGAATAATCTGACGCCCCGCCTTTTACATTGATCGCTTTTACCTTTCCACCGTTTTCAACAGCCGAGCTGAATACTTTAAAGCCAGATTCTCTTACAAGATCAGAAACATCCATTAATTCCATCCCAAAGCGTGTATCTGGTTTATCTGAACCAAAGCGGTCCATCGCTTCTTGGTATGTCATTCTCGGAAATGGAGTTGAAATTTCAAGACCTTTCGCACCTTGTACTACTTGTTGCATCATTTTCTCCATTAGTGAGATAATCTCTTCTTGGTTCATAAATGATGTTTCAATATCAATTTGTGTAAATTCAGGTTGACGATCTGCACGAAGGTCTTCGTCTCGGAAGCAGCGTGCTACTTGATAATAACGCTCGAAACCACCAACCATTAATAACTGTTTGAATAGCTGTGGAGATTGAGGCAGTGCATAAAATTCTCCAGGATGAACACGGCTAGGAACTAAATAGTCTCTCGCTCCTTCTGGAGTACTCTTTGTTAAAATCGGTGTTTCAACTTCTAGGAAGCCCTCTGCATCTAAGAAGTTTCTCATTGTTTTTGTCACGTTATGTCTTAGTTTAAATGTTTCTACCATTTCAGGTCTTCTTAAGTCTAAGTAACGATATTTTAAACGAATGTCCTCTGACACATCCGTTTGATCAGAAATCGCAAACGGAGGAGTTTTTGCTGCATTTAGTATTTCAATTTTCTCTGCCACTATTTCAATTTTTCCAGTTTTCATGTTTGAATTGACAGTTTGTTCCGATCTTGCTATGACTTTCCCTTCTACTGCAACAACATACTCACTTCTAATACCTTCTGCAATTTTTAGGGCTTCTTCTGAAACATCCGGGTTAAAAACAATTTGTACAATTCCAGCTCTATCACGTAAATCGATAAAAATTAATCCACCTAAGTCACGACGTTTGTTTACCCAGCCCTTTAGCTGCACTGACTGACCGATTTGATGTTCTGTTACATCACCACAATAATGTGTTCTTTCCATTCTCTCTCCTCCTATTTTTATCCCAATTTCCCTTTTACTACATCAACTAGTGTTTCTATTACTACTTCTTCTTGTGTCCCAGCTTGTAAATCCTTAATTGATACCACATTTCTTTCTAGCTCTTCATCCCCGATAATGATGACGAACTTCGCATTTAAACGATCAGCACTTTTAAATTGTGCTTTTATCTTTCGATCTAAATAATCTGTTTCTACAGAGAGACCTGCTTTTCGAAGCTCATTGACGAGGTGTATACTCTTCTTTTTTGCCATTTCACCTAACGTTACAACATAGCATTGAATGCCTGTCTCAATTGGTAAATCAATATTCTCAGCTTGAAGAGCTAATAACAATCTTTCAATACTTAAAGCAAACCCTATACCCGGTGTTTCAGGTCCACCTAAGTCTTTTGCAAGTCCGTTGTATCGTCCTCCACCACTGAGCGTCGTAATTGCACCAAAGCCTTCTGCATCACTCATAATTTCAAACGCAGTATGATTATAGTAATCTAACCCGCGTACTAGTCCAGGATCAACGACAAACGGGATTCCCATCGTATTTAAGTAATCTTGAACCTTTTCAAAGTAAACTCTTGACTCATCGTTCAAGTAATCTAATATTGACGGAGCTGTATCCATTAATGGATGTTCTCTATCTTTCTTACAATCCAAAATTCGAAGAGGATTCGTTCCAAGTCTATTTTGACAATCAGAACAAAACTCTGAAATGTGTGGTGTAAAGTGAGAAACAAGTGCATTTTTATGTGCAATTCTACTTTCCTGGTCACCGAGACTATTAATAATAAGCTTTAATCTCGTTAAACCAAGACCTTGATACATTTGCATTGCAAGAGAAATTACCTCTGCATCAATGGCAGGATCTGCACTTCCTAAAGCCTCGATACCAAACTGTACAAACTGACGATAGCGACCAGATTGTGGTCTTTCATATCGAAACATCGGACCGATATAGTAAAGTTTTACAGGTTGATCCGCCCAGCCAAACATCTTATTTTCTACAAATGAACGTACAGTGGATGCTGTTCCTTCGGGGCGTAACGTAATGCTCCGACCACCTCTATCTTCAAACGTGTACATTTCCTTTTGAACGATATCTGTTGTATCCCCTACTCCCCTTTGAAATAGATCTGTATGTTCAAATATTGGAGTTCGGATTTCTTTGTAGTTAAACCTTTTACATAAGTCTCGTGCTTGTTCTTCGATAAATTGCCATTTTTCAACAACGCCAGGCAAAATATCTTGTGTTCCCCTTGGGATTTGAATTGCCATTGATTTTCCCTCCTATTGAATGGTGATTACTGAAGCAGACCAAGGAAAATAAAAAAAGCCCCCGTTCCTACTCCTAATGAAGTAGGGACGAGAGCTAAACCCGTGGTGCCACCCTAATTGAAGTTATATGTAACTCATGTTTTTACACATACAAATTTTAAACTTCCACTTTAAACAGTTAACGCCTGCCTGCGTTCATCTCCTACTACATTCGGAGAGAAACCTACGGAGTGTCATTCATTAAGGCATCATGCAGAAATACTCGCAGCCAAGGTATTTCATCTCTGGTCATTTGTTTCTTAATTACTTGTCTCCATCATTGGTTATACGTATATTCGATTGTTAATTATAATACGGATGTTTAATTGCATTGTCAAGAAAATTTATCCTATTCTAACTGTAGCAAATTCCCACTTCTAAACTTAGGAAGTCAGCACTCTAAACTGAAGTTTCACTGTTAACCTAAGTTCCTCTTCTAACCCATTAGGGCAAAGTCATCCCCTATGATTGAAATTTTCACATTAAGAGCGACCTAAATGCTTTTTTAATTGTTTTACTTCACGAATAGAAAGACCAAATTCAGATGCTAATTCCATTGTTGTATTTACGTTCTCTTTTTCAATAAAATCATGAAAGTTTACCCCAAATAATTGTCCAGTACCATTTGAGACAAATTCACTTTTATCGCTGTATCTCATGATATCTTCCTTTCCAAAATCCAAAAATATATTTTCTATCATTTATCTTGCCCAGTAAGTTCAATTTATTTCAAAAAAAGACAAGGAATTTCACAACTTTTATCGAACTCTATTAGTTGGATTAAAACAAACTCCTAAAATTACGTGCTTGCTAGACAAAAGGAGGTTTTTCAACATTGAAAAAGGCAATGACATTAATTTTAGCTTTAACCTTAGTTCTATCTATTTATGTACCAACACCTATTCATTCAGAAGCTACGAAAGTAGTCATCACAGCTGACAGCTTAAAAGTTCGTTCAGGTCCAGGGTTATCTTATCCTGTCGTATATGGTGTAAAACAAAATGAAAGCTATGAAGTCATTTCGAAAGAAGGTGACTGGATAAAAATTAAGCTTTCAAAAAATGCCAGTGGCTGGATCGCAAGTTGGTTTGCAAAAGAACAATCCAGTTCCTCTACAACTTCTCCAGCTAAACCTGAAGTTAAAGCAGATGAAAAGTTGATATCAAATGCGGATGGATTACGCATCAGAAAAGGTCCTGGAACTAGTTTTCAAGTAGTTGGTTCAGTTAATAAAGGGGACGTGCTTGAGTACAAGGAAAAAAGCGAAAGCTGGATAAAGATTTCGTTTAAGCAATTTGAAGGTTGGGTTCACAGTGACTACTTAAAAGGAATCCCAACTGAAGAAAAGAAACAAACACCAAACACAACAGTATTAAAAAAAGGAATAGTTAAAGCTACATCCTTAAAGGTTAGAGAAAAAGGTTCATTATCAAGTGCTGTTATCGGCAGTTTAGAAAACGGGGACTCGGTAAGCATTTATGGGGAGCAAGGAAGCTGGTATGAAATTGCATTAAATGGCTCTAAAAGAGGCTGGGTTCACAGGGATTATATTACGATTAGTAAATCTGAGGAACAGCCTAAAAACGATGATAAACCCGCAACTACTACAACAGCCGTTGTTACAGCATCACTCTTAAATGTTCGTGACCAAAATACGTTGGATGGTAAGGTCATCGATAAGGTGAAAAAGGGAGATAAGCTAACAGTTTTATATGAACAAAACAATTGGAGTAATGTTAAGCTACCGAACGGAAAAGAAGGCTGGGTTGCTGGATGGTATTTAGAGAAGACAACATCTAGTACGACTCCTGAGGAGCCTAAAAACTCAGATACATCAACGGTAACTATTCTCTATGACACAACGAATATTAGAAAAGGACCTTCGACTTCAGATTCCATTGTTGCAAGAGCCAATCAAGGAGATACCTTTACTATTATTGAAAAGGTAAATGATTGGTATAAAATATCTTTAGGTAATGGGAAAGAAGGCTATGTCGCAGGATGGATTGTTTCGACTACTGGTTCTATCGGAAAAGTCGAAAAGCCAGGAATGAATCAATACTTAGATGGTAAGACGATTGTCATTGATCCAGGGCACGGTGGAGCAGATAGTGGAGCCATAGGAGTAAAAGGAAATTTCGAAAAAACGCTAACTCTTAGAACGGCAAAACTATTAGATGAAAAGCTACGTGCTGCAGGTGCTAAAACCATACTTACACGAAGTCAAGATGTGTATGTAAGTTTAAGTAATCGCGTCAGTCTTTCTAATTATTATCAAGCTGATGCATTTTTAAGTTTACATTATGATAGCACGGTGTATCCTTCAGTTAATGGTATTACAACATACTACTATGATAAGTCGAAGGATTATAAATTAGCTGAAACTCTTCAATCTGAAATGATAAAGCAGACGTCTTTCCGGAACAGAGGAGCTAAGTATGCTAATTTTCAAGTACTAAGGCAGAATAAACGGCCTTCTGTATTGTTAGAGCTTGGGTTTTTAAGTAACATTTCTGAAGAAGCACACGTAGTAACTTCTACTTACCAAGAAAGAGTCACAACTGCTATATTCAATGGCTTGGCTCAACAATTTAAATAAAAAAGAAGCCACTTGGCTTCTTTTTTATTTGCTTTCTATTATTAAGGTTACAGGTCCTTCATTCACAAACTTCACATCCATCATGGCACCAAACATACCTGTTTCCACGTGAATGCCGAGTCTACGAAGTTCCTCATTAAATTCATCATATACCGTTTTTGCGTAATCGGGTTTTGCAGCATCCATAAAGTTAGGACGTCTTCCTTTTTTACAGTCACCGTATAACGTAAACTGCGAAACTGAAAGTATCTCACCTTGAATATCGAGTAAAGAATGATTCATTTTTCCTTCATCATCTTCAAAGATCCGTAGGTTTGCTATCTTTTCAGCAACGTATTTAACATCCTCTTCTGTGTCAGTGTGAGTTACACCTACTAATAGCATTAGTCCTTTGTTAATGTGACCCACGACATTTCCCTCTACTATTACCGATGCTTCTCTTGCTCTTTGTACTACTACCTTCATTGTCACTCACCTTAATGCATCATTCTTCTAACCGCATAAATATCTGGAATTTGTTTAATTCGGTCAACAACCTTTTGTAGATGGTTGACATTATGAATAGAAATTGCCATTGAGATTGTTGCCATTTTGTTTCGGTCTGACTTCCCTGAAACAGCTGTAATATTTGTTTTCGTTTCGTTTACAGCCTGAAGAACTTCATTCAGCAAACCTCTTCTGTCGAATCCAGAAATCTCAATCTCAACATTATATTCTTTTCCTTCTTTTGCATTGCCTTCCCATTCTACAGATAAGAGGCGATCCTTCGTTTCCTCTGTATGAATGTTTGTACAATCTTCCCTGTGTATAGAGACTCCACGTCCTTTTGTAACAAAGCCTACTATTTCATCACCAGGCACAGGGTTACAGCATTTAGAAAGACGTATGAGTAAATTATCAATTCCTTCTACGCGGACGCCACTATCCTTTTTCTTAGATACAGAGAATTTCTTTAAGTCTTGTACCGCTTCAACAATTGATGTCTCTTGCTCTAAATCACGTTTTCTACGCCATTTTTCAGTTAATCTTGTTGCAATTTGAGCAGCTGTAATTCCGTTATAACCAACTGCTGCGTACATGTCTTCATCGTTCGAGAAATTAAACTTATCAGCTACTCTTTTTAGATTTTCTGAGGAAAGTATTTCTTTCATCTCAACGTCCAACGATAACGCCTTAATTTCTTTTTCTACAAGTTCTTTCCCTTTTACAACGTTTTCATCACGTCGTTGCTTTTTAAAGAACTGTCTAATTTTATTTTTCGCTTGAGACGTTTGAGCAAGTTTTAACCAATCTTGGCTCGGACCATAGGAATGCTTAGAGGTTAAAATCTCAACGATATCACCCGTTTTTAGCTTATAGTCAAGAGTGACCATTTTACCGTTTACTTTCGCTCCAATTGTTTTATTTCCGATTTCAGAGTGAATTCGGTATGAGAAGTCAATTGGGACAGATCCTGATGGTAATTCGAACACATCTCCTTTTGGAGTAAATACGAAAACCATATCAGAAAATAAATCGATCTTTAAAGACTCCATAAACTCTTCAGCATTATTAGCGTCATTTTGCCATTCTAGAATTTCTCTAAACCATGTAAGTTTCTTCTCAAACGATTCTTGCTCACTCAATTGTTTATTTTCTTTATATGCCCAATGAGCGGCAATCCCGTATTCTGCAATTTGGTGCATTTCACTCGTTCTAATTTGAACTTCTAATGGGTCCCCTTGTGGACCAATAACGGTTGTATGCAGAGATTGATACATGTTTGCTTTTGGCATTGCGATATAATCCTTGAAACGTCCAGGCATTGGCTTCCAGCATGTATGAATAATTCCTAAAATCGCATAGCAATCCTTTATGCTGTTCACTACAATACGAACGGCAAGTAAATCATAAATCTCGTTGAATTGTTTATTTTGCATCGCCATTTTTCGATAAATGCTATAAATATGCTTAGGTCTGCCGGAGATCTCCGCATGAATGGATACTTCTTTTAGACGGTCTCGCACCTCATTCATTACTTCTTCCAAGTATTGCTCACGTTCTGCACGCTTCTTTTTCATTAAATTAACAATACGATAATATTGTTGCGGATTTAGATATCTTAGTGCAGTATCTTCAAGCTCCCACTTAATCTTTGATATCCCTAATCGATGTGCCAAAGGTGCAAAAATTTCAAGAGTTTCATTCGAGATACGGCGTTGTTTTTCCTGTGGTAAGTGCTTAAGTGTCCTCATGTTATGAAGACGGTCAGCAAGCTTAATTAAAATAACACGAATATCTTGTGCCATTGCAACGAACATCTTACGGTGATTTTCTGCTTGTTGTTCTTCTTGAGATTTATATTTGATTTTACCTAGCTTTGTGACACCATCAACTAGCATTGCAACCTCTTTGTCGAATTCCTCTTCGAGATCCTGCAATGTTACATTCGTGTCCTCTACTACATCATGAAGAAAGCCAGCCGATATCGTAACGGGGTCCATCTCTAAATCAACTAAAATACCCGCTACTTGAATTGGATGTATAATATAGGGTTCACCTGATTTTCTATATTGCTCCTCATGAGCTTTATTTGCATACTCGTATGCTTTTTGTACGAGTTTTATATCTTTTTCATTTAAGTATTTTGCAGCCTTTTCAATTACTTGATTAGCTGTCAGTACTTGCTCGTTTGCCATGGAATCACCTGATTTTAAGTGTGTAATAAAAAAAGAAGAGAGTATTCTCTCTTTATTCCTTTATTCAAACTATTAGATTAAAATTATTATTGTTACTATTATCTTGAAAAAACGTACAGATGTAAAGGAATAACACTAACTTTTCACTCACAAATACTGCCAGTATAAGAAAAAGAGTGCCATTTAGACACTCATGTTGGTTTTATTAATATTGCATTAAAGTTAAAACGTCGTAACCATCAAGCTTTGAACGGCCATCTAAATAAGATAATTCGATTAAGAATGCAATACCCGCTACAACTCCACCTAGTTGTTCTACTAGCTTAATTGTCGCATCAATTGTTCCACCAGTTGCTAAAAGGTCATCTGTAATTAGAACACGTTGACCTGGTTTGATTGCATCTTTGTGCATTGTAAGTACGTCTTTACCGTACTCTAGACCATACTCAACCTTCACTACTTCACGTGGAAGTTTTCCTTCTTTTCTTACAGGAGCAAATCCTACTTCAAGTGCATACGCAACTGGACACCCGATGATGAATCCTCTCGCTTCTGGTCCAACTACTAAGTCAATCTTCTTTTCTTTTGCGAATTTAACAATTTCGTCAGTAGCAGCCTTGTAAGCCTCACCATTGTCCATTAATGTTGTAATGTCTTTGAATTGAATTCCTTCTTTTGGCCAATCCGGTACGATTGTTATAAACTTTTTGAAATCCATTATGTTAATTGCCTCCTATACTGTTACCAAACCTGTATAAACATGATCAAACCAGTTCTTTAATTGTGAATAGGAAGAGTAAAGCAGTTCGTTCTCTATCTCAATTTGATCTTGTTTTTGTGAATATGTTTTGGATTCTGTTAAGTCACGTTTTGTCGGTTGATTACTCAGTGTGATAATACCATTCTTTATTGTAACAAATTCTAACTCAAAAAACACCTTTGACATGAAATCTATTGTTTCTTTTGACCAACCACGACTTTTTGCTAGCTTCTCACCATGAATTGACAGGTTTAGTTCTTTATTTTTCGTTAAAAATGCATAGAACCATTTAAAATGCTCACGTGTTGGAATCGTCGCAAAGAAATGAGTTTCCTTTGGATGAAATAAACAGTACACTCTCTTTGGTTTTACCTTCTCAATAATCGTACGTATGGACTGAGTGGTAGATGGTAAATCCGCAAAGAAAATGGATTCAATCGTTGATTCTAGATCTTCAAGTGACTGCTCGTCATAAACAAAAATCTTATCTGTGTAGGATTGAAGTTGTAACGACTGAATCGATTCAGGATGGAACGTTACAATTTTGTCATTATCTTTTAACAAAGCTACCTGCTTACTATTACTTTTATTCCCTCTCAAATCGAATAATTGCCATTCTCTTACCCAAATATCATTCACCATAATTTGTGGTTTTAGATGATTGTTCCATTCATTGATGGACAATTCTCCTAATACCGAGATTTTTGCTAATGGGGAAATATGGTCTGTGACATGTCCAAATCCGAAAGCAATTCCATCTAAGGTTGTCCCAGCATCTTCAAGCAAAATCTTTAAGTGACTTTGATCTGAACCAATTTTCTTCATCTGGGAAATTGCATTATCATGGATTGCTACTTTAGGCTTAGGATTCCCCACACCATAAGGAGATAGTAGATTTAATTGTTTAATTGTATCAATTGTTACATCTTCTATCCTACATTCGATGTCAACATGAGTGACTGGGATAAAGTCTTCATCTGTCAACTTCTCATTTGCAAGGAGGTTTAACCTCTTTCGTAGCTCGTCCACATGTTCTAACGAAAGCGTCATTCCAGCTGCCATCGTATGTCCTCCAAAGTGAGGAAGTATATCGCGGCAAGTGGAAAGGTTTTCGAATAAATCAAAGCCTTCAATACTTCGAGCTGAACCTTTAGCAATGTTCTTTTCTCTATCAATACTTAACACAATCGTTGGACGATAATACTTTTCTACGAGTCTAGAAGCAACAATCCCAACTACTCCAGCATTCCAATCTTCTTTTGCAATGATTAATACAGAATGATCAGTAAGAGGAAACTCTGCCTCAATCATATCGATCGCTTCTTGTGTAATTTCATTTACAATCATTTGTCGTTCTTTGTTAATTGCATTCATCTCATCAGCAATTGATGCCGCTTCATCTGGGTCTTTTGTTAAGAACAGATCAACAGCAGGATCTGCGTCTCCTAATCTACCAACTGCATTAATTCTTGGCCCAATGCTGAAACCTATCGTTTCTTCAGACACTTCGGATTGATTAACATTACAAGCTTTTAGTAATGCGAGAATACCAGGATTTTTCGTTTGTTGAAGTGCTTTAATCCCCTTCCTTGCAATTAAACGATTTTCATCATGTAATGGTACTAAATCAGCAATCGTACCAATCGCTGCAAAAGCTAAAAAATCCTGAGGAACTTCCTCTAACAAAGCTTGCGCAACCTTTAGCGCAACTCCAACTCCCGCTAATTCATGAAAAGGATATTCGCCTCCAAGCTTTTTCGGATGAATAATCGAAAACGCTGCCGGAAGTGTTGGTCCTGGCTCATGATGATCTGTAATAATTAAATCAATACCTAATTGTTTGGCAAAATTCGCTTCATTTAGTGCCGAGATACCTGTATCAACCGTGATAATTAATCGATATCCTTCATCATATGCCCACTGAAAAGCCCCGCTATTCGGTCCATATCCTTCTGAAAAGCGATTCGGTATGTAAAAGTCCGCAGTCGCTCCTAGCATTCTTAATGCGCCGATCATAACGGTTGTACTACTAACGCCGTCCGCATCATAATCCCCAAATACTAATATTTTTTCATTATTATTAATTGCTAGTTTAATTCTCGCAACCGTTTCTTCCATACCATCTAATAAAAATGGAGAATGAAACGGCTGACTTTCGATATTCAAAAACGTCTGTGCATCCTCTACGGTATTGATGCCTCTAGTAATTAATAAATTGGCAATTAACTTCGGAACTGATAGACCGTTCATTAATTGTTCCGTTACTTGTTCATTAACTTCTTTTTGCATCCACCGTGTTTTGGACGAAAACATGAAAATCACCCCTTGACCCACCTATTATACAAGAGTGGTCAAAGGGTGACAATGGAAATACTAGTCTTCAATTTTTTCATCAGGTTTAGTCGCGTTTTGCAACTCGTAGTTTTGCTTTCGTAATTGATCGTTTTGTTCATGATCATGAAGTTTCTTTTGTAATTCAT
The DNA here is from genome assembly GCF_016890225.1 of Bacillus suaedaesalsae. Lineage (GTDB taxonomy): Bacteria > Bacillota > Bacilli > Bacillales > SA4 > Bacillus_BS > Bacillus_BS suaedaesalsae. The sequence goes on from NZ_JAFELM010000044.1 coordinate 50,896, forward strand.
TATTTTCTTTTTGTAAATGCTTTATTTTTCTTTGCTGCTGAAGCAGCCGGAATATTCCAATTGAGCCTGCAGCAATTGCTCCCATCACACTAGACCCCAAAATGACAAGTATTAACGGCCAATTGGCAACCCCAAATAAATAGTCCACTTCTACTGGATTCACATTAATGACTGCAAATACGGCAACAATCAGGGCAAATAACAAAGCTAATATTAACGTCCATTGTCCTTTCATCAAAAACCTCCTAGCAAAAACTTCTATTCTTCATTATATGGATTGACATGAATAAACACATCTTGTACATTAGCATGCTGTATGAGTTCATTTTTTACATTCTTTCCTATTTTGTGTCCTTCTTCAACTGTAATATAAGGGTCGACGGAGATTTTCAAGTCTACAATGACATAGTGTCCATGTTCGCGCGCGAAGAACCCATCAATCTTCTTCACGCCTTCTACTTGAAGAACAAGCTTTCTCATTTCTATTGTCTCATCATCGTGAAGCACATGATCTAATGCAGTATGTATTGATTCAGAACCTAACTTCCAAGCCATAATAATAACAAATACAGATACAAATATACCGGCAACAGGGTCAGCGTATACAAGCCAGTCAATGCCGAATTTACCTCCTAATATAGAAGCACCAATTCCGACTAATGCAGCAAGTGAAGAAAACACGTCAGATCGGTCTTCATAGGCATTTACAATAATAGCATCACTATTTATTCTCTTACCCACCTTAATCTTATATCGAAACATGATTTCCTTAGCTATAATAGAAAAAACGATTGCATAAATGGCTGGCATCGTTGGAGCTTGAATTTCATGAAAAAAGGATTCAATGGAGGATCGTCCAATTTCGATACCTACCATAAAAACTAATACTGCTACAATGATTGCTGCAATCGATTCAGCCTTTCCATGTCCATATGGATGATCTTCATCCGGTGGTGCCTTTGCTGCCCTTACTCCAATAAAAACTGCAATTGATCCTACAACATCTGATGCAGAATTCACGGCATCTGCAAGTAATGCTTTACTATTACTAATAACCCCGACTATCCCTTTTATAATCGCAAGTAGAATATTCATTGCAATGCTCGATAAAGCTGCAATTTCTCCTTGTCTAAAACGATCTTGATTCTCTCCCAAAAGTTGTCACATCCTTTTAAAAATGAACATCTAAATACTAGTGTAACCAAGTTCTTCAAAAGTTTGTTGATGAATTTAGAATTTCAAGAGTGCATACTGTGAATCGTAACACGGTGAAAAGAAGAAAGAGACTGGGACAAACTAAATAAATCATCCTCAAATGCGAATAATATCAAAATTATTCTACCTATTAAATAGTATACTTTTTGTCGTATACTATTTTATTTATTAATCAGTTTAGCTGGAGGAACAAGTTCGTTCCATTGCGCTGCAGACACTCGCTTTCCGCTCCATTCCACTAGTTATTATAAATAGTATGCAAAATCAAACATATCTATTGAAAGCAACAAATAAAGACCCGAACTATAAAGTGAAAGATTCATTAAAATCTCTCCTAATAGTTCGGGTTTATCATTGGCTGAAATACTTATGTCCCAGCCTCTTATCACTTATTAAGGCTCTAAATCTTCTTCCACTAGCTTCACAGGCTTTTTCTTACCAATGTTTTTACCTTTCCAAACTAACCATAGTTGAGAAGCGATAAATAGTGATGAATACGTACCAGCTATTAGTCCTATTAATAGGGCTAATGAGAAGTTAAAGATCGATTCACTACCAAGTAGCAATAAAGCAACTGTTACAATCACAACCGTGAATACTGTACTTACAGAACGGCCTAAAGTTTGACGTAAACTGTCATTTACAACTTCGGCTAAATCATCAAAGTTTTTAACCTTCTTGCCACGAATTTTCATAATTTCTCTAATTCGGTCAAAGGTTACGATTGTATCATTAATGGAATATCCGACTATTGTTAAGACAGCTGCAATAAAGGTTAAATCAACTTCAAGTCTAAATAAGCTAAATATAGCTATGATAAAGAATGCATCGTATAGCAATGCTACAATCGCAGCAACCGCCATGTAAATTTCAAAACGAATGGTGACGTAAATAATGATCCCAATGGATGCGATTAGAACCGCAAACATTGCATTTTTAGCTAACTCTTTTCCTACTGTTGGAGATACCGTACTTACATTCGGCTCAGAACCATATTTATCTTTTATAAACCCTTTTAGTTCATTGATTTCTTTTTGTGATAACTCCCCTACAAATCGAACAACACCTAGTTCAGAATTATCACCCGATAATCGAATATCTTTTGCTTCTATATTTAAGTCTAATGATTCAATATCTTTTTCAATTTGCTCTTTTGTTAACTTCTGTTCTGAGGCAATTTCTACTCGTGAACCACTTGCAAAGTCAATTCCAAGGTTTAGTTTCATTGTCGATAATAAAACAATTCCTATGACTACGATGGCAATCGAGAATGCAAAATACTTCTTACGATGCTTCACGAAATCAAACTTATCATATCGTGTTGGAACTTTGAAGTCACCGACATCAGAATCAATATTTTGAACTTCTGATGGTTTAACCCCAAAATAGCCGAGCTTCTTATTCAAGAAACGACTATTCACCCAAAGACCTAAGAATAAGCGTGTTCCGTATATTGCTGTTAAGAAGCTTAGTAAAATACTTAAAATTAACATTGTCGCAAAGCCTTTTACAGAACTTGTACCATATACGAATAGTACGCCAGCAGCCAGCAATGTCGTAATATTGGCATCAAGAATCGTTGAAAGTGATCGCTTATTCCCCGCTTTATAAGCAGACATAACAGACTTACCTGTTTTCAGCTCTTCTTTTATACGCTCATACGTGATGATATTGGCATCTACTGCCATACCGACCCCTAAGATGATCGCTGCTATACCAGGCAGAGTTAATACACCATTCATCCAGTCAAATACAAGCAATACTAAATAGATATAAACACTTAACGTAATAACCGCAATGATTCCCGGGAATCGGTAGAATATTAGCATGAATAAAAATACAGCTAAAATACCGATAATTCCAGCAAATACAGTTGTTTGTAATGCCTTTTCACCAAATTGAGCTCCTACAGAAGTTGAATACATTTCTTCTAATTCAACTGGTAGTGCCCCAGCATTTAAAAGATCAGCAATTTCCTTTGCTTCTTCAATGGTAAAGTCACCTGTGATGGTAACTGTAGTAGTGTTAAATACTTGTCCAACACGTGCAGCCGAAATGAACTTTGGATTTTCTTTTCCTGCTTCTTCAGCAAATGAATCGCCTTCTTTATAATCAAGCCATATTACTAGTTGATTGTTCGGCGCTAAATTTAATACATGCTCTGTTACTTCTGCAAACTTCTCCGCACTCTTGATCGTTAAAGCAACAATTGGTTTATTCGTTTCCGGATCAAACGTTTGTTTTGCCCCATTTTCCACAAGCTCTGCACCTGTCATGAGTTCTTGATCGTTCACATCACGGAATGTTAGTTGTGCTTCTGTCGATAGTAACTCTCTTGCTTTCGCTTGATCACTTACACCTGCAAGCTGAACACGAATTCGGTCTTCTCCCTCAATTTGAATGTTAGGCTCACTTACCCCTAACACGTTTACTCTTTTTTCTAAAGCTTTTACCGTACTAATTAACACCTCTTGATTAATGGTGTCACCATTTACTGGTTTAACTTCGTAAAGTACTTCAAAACCACCTTGAAGGTCAAGACCTAGTTTGATGTTTCCTGAGATTTGATTTGTTGTCGTACCAATTAGGCCACCTAAAAGCAAGACAAGTAGAAAGAAAATAATAATGCGTCCTTTTTTCACCATTATGTAGAGAATCCTCCTTAGTAAGTTGCACACATAAACGTATCCACTATTAGTTAATTGTATCTCTCAATTATATCAAAATATTTCAAAAGAATAGAATAAATTTAAGAGGACGGAAAATCAAATGGCATTTTATAAGCTTCAACCGTTATGTAGCTCATATAATCACTAATCGATAGTCTTAGCACATCATTCATAATTTCTCGTACAGGCTTTGGTTCTTCGTCTCGTTTCCATTTTTTCTTTCTTAAGCACTCCCATACTTCAGCTTCACTTGCACGATCAAAGCCGTATAAGTGAAACTCTTCAACTTTACTTTGGATTGCAGGCTGAACATATTCTCTCATTTCTTCCCAGTTCATTCACATACTCCTCCTTAGACCAACATGTTTTCACGTTTCATTGTTCTCTTTCTGTCATGCTTGGCCACCCATTATGCATATAAATATTGTATATGATAACACTTCGTTTGAGAAGGTAGGGTACCACATGTCGAAACAAACATTTATAAAAGGGACATTAATATTAATCTTAGCAAATCTCATTGTGAAAGTTTTAGGTTTTATAAATCGAGTTGTAGTAGCTAGAGTAATGGGAGAAGAGGGCGTAGGGCTTTATATGATGGCCTTTCCGACGCTATTATTAGCGATAACCCTCACACAAATAGGATTACCTGTTGCCATCTCAAAGCTCGTAGCAGAAGCAGATGCACTTGGTGACCGAAAAAAAATAAAGAAGATATTAGTTGTGTCCCTTACCATTACAGGTATATTAAGTATTATTTTCACAACCGGAATGATTCTTCTCGCTCCCTTTTTATCTCAAAATCTACTAGCAAATCCTAAAACATTATATCCAATATTGGCTATTGCACCGATTGTACCAATCGTTGCATTATCCTCGGTACTTCGAGGTTACTTCCAAGGAAGACAAAACATGAAGCCAGCAGCGTTTTCTCAAGTAATTGAACAAGTTGTGAGAATTACGCTAGTCGCTGTATTCACAAGTGCACTTCTTCCATACGGAGTAGAATATGCAGCAGCAGGTGCGATGATTTCTGTCGTTCTTGGTGAACTAGCTTCACTTATCTATATGATTACGATGTTTAAGATGAAAAAGCGTATTCCGATTCGAAAGGATTTCTTCAAATCAGTGAAATCTGGTAAAGAAACATTCCGACAACTCATGAATATTGCATTACCGACAACAGGAAGCAGGTTAATTGGTTCTGTGTCTTACTTCTTTGAACCTATTGTTGTCGCTCAAAGTTTGGCTTTAGCCGGGGTGACAACTGTTATTGCAACAAGGCAGTATGGTGAGCTAACAGGATATGCCATGCCGTTATTAATGCTTCCTACGTTTATTACGTACTCATTATCGGTATCTCTCGTTCCTGCCATAAGTGAAGCGGCTGCGCAAAATAAAACTTTATTGATTGAGCATCGATTGCAGCAGGCACTTCGTTTAAGCTTCGTTACCGGTGGGTTAGCTGTTGTGGTGTTATATGTATTTGCAGAGCCTGCCATGCAGCTCATGTACGGAACATCGAATTCTGCTATATTTGTAAAAGTAATGGCTCCTTTTTTTCTCTTTTATTATTTCCAAGGACCACTTACTGCCGTACTACAAGCAATGGACCTAGCGAAGGCAGCCTTAATTAATAGCTTTATAGGCTCTGCAGTAAAAATTGCAGCTATTTTCGCCTTAGCAACAAGACCAGAACTTGGTATTATGGGAGTAGCACTCGCTATTGTCATCGGGATGGTTCTTGTCACACTATTACACTTCTTTACCGTTGTTAAAGTCATTTCCTATACGTTTTATGTAAGAGATTACGTAAAAAGCTTTATTACGATGGGACTTGCAGGGGCTGGAGGACATTATTTCTTACAATATATCTTTACATCACTGCACCTATCAATTCGTACACTAATTGCAGTCATTGTAACATCCATTTTATATTTCATTCTGCTACTGATCTTTAAGCTAGTAAAAAAGGATGAAGTAGCGAGAATTCCTTATGTCGGACGTTATATTTCTCCTTTTGTTTGATAGATAATACAGAACAAAAATAATGGACATGTCAGTTTTTAAGACATGTCCCTTTTCTTTTTGAATACTTTACTTTTTATTTTCTTGTTCCTTAACTAAAATATATCTTTGAATTCCTTTTGCATGCTCAATGGCAGATTGTTTATGGGTATTCGCTTCTTCCTTCAACCCTTTTTTCATTGCAATTGAAGCTAGTATACTTTCCTTCATCCATACCTTTTTCATTAGATTCTCAGTTTTCATAGCACCCTCAAAGTCACCTTGTTCAACAGAAACTAATGCCTCATAGTAATCTCTAATATCCTTTTGCTTAATATCTCCTATCTTTTCTTTTACCGATAAAAGGTGATTAACATGCAATGCATACGCAATTTCAAAAACTGCTAGCCAGTGAGGATTATTTTTATATTTCTTTTTTAAGATTTCTAACGCTTCCTCTAGGTCAGCTTTGTTGTCATTTGCAAGAGCATAATAGAAACGGTATATCGGTTGTTTTCTCCTCTCTACTAGAAACTTCTCAACATAGTTAATATCCTTAGTAAAGTAAAGACTATTTAGAGTAGGATATAAACTCATTGGAAGTACAATCATACACAAGGCAATCATCGCAAACCAAATTGGGAGATTCAAGAAACCGCTAATAAGACCTAGAATAAGTGCGATAGTAAATATTAATAGAATTTGAGTTTTATTCAATGTAAATCTCCTCTACTGTAAATATGTTAAACACTGATTTTCTTCAAGTTCCTTCATGTGGTCAGATTGTAAGTAACGACTAAGCTCATCATTTTTACACCAATGATAGTCATCATGCTCCTCTGATAATGTAACACTGACACTTTCTGTATTGTCTAAGTATGTAAGTAGGACGACTTGTCTTGTTGAACTCGTCTTAAAAGTGGTGGCAAATAGCAATTGCCCTATTTCAACGATTAAACCAGTCTCTTCTTCAACCTCTCTCTTCAAGGCGTCTTCTAAATTCTCACCGAAATCGATCTTTCCACCTTGCAAATTCCCACGTTCCAGTACCAATATCATCGTTGCTAGACCTTTTAATAATTAATACCTTTTTGTTTCGAGTAATCATTCCCTTAACGACGACTATCAGTTTATTACTTTCTGTCACTAGTCTACCTCAATATGTTCGAATGTAACTTTTGGCCAATTCGTTTTCCAGCTTTTCTTTCTTATACGTTCTTCATAAATGGATGCAATTTTTTTATTCTCTCGAAAGTAAGGTGTTGGCTTCACCTTAAACGACATCACATCCCCCACACCCCACGGCGCTGTTAACAGTACTTTACCTTGATCGGTTATCGTTACACCTAAAGCTGTTGCTGTTTCAGGGAATTTAGAAATCGCATCTTCCGTTGAAGTATAAGGAGAAGCACCGTTAACTGTATGCATTCTTGCCTCATTTTTGACTGACCATGGAACATGAGGAAGCAATAGTTGAAGCACTTTTTCAAATTCTTTTTCCGTTTCTTCTTTTAAATCAGTAGGATCAAAATAAACAACATCTATATCATCAAGTGGCGTTCTATCACTGTTTTCAGAAAGTGTATCCCATATTTTAGTTCGAACAAACCCAGCACAAATCCACCAATCAGGTAATTGTAATGATTGAGCAGTTTTTAATATTTCCATCATCCACTCATCTTGTTCGATCAGAATGATAATTTGTGATATATCCCTTACCATCAAGTAATTAAACCTCCTTTTAAGAACATACATTCTTAATTTACCATAAAGCTTTCTTGATAGGTATCAATTTTCCATAAAAGTTTCTTCATTTCTAAATAGGCAATCGCCGTGCCGTTGCCCAAAACCATACATATTTTATAAAAGACTTATATGCACCTATTCTTATTTTGAAAAGGAGACGTTAGAATGAACCATTACTATGGATATTACGATTACCAAATAAGCCCATATATGTATTCTTCCGATCCATACCAACAGATGTATGCTTATGGAGAACGACAAATACCCTCACCGAAATCACTTGATTTACGATTAACAGCTCTAGAAAAGAAATTCGATAAACTCGAAAAAGAAGTCGATCGCTTAAACAAGGAAAACAACAGACAAAATGTAGAATTTACACGAATGAATAGGGAAATAAGTAGAATTAATAATGAAATTATTCGCTTAAACAGAAACGATGAACGACATACCAGACAGCATAACCGTTTTAACCAAAGACTACGTACAGTTGAGAATCAATTAAACATCCCATATAGTGCAAGTGATGATCAATAAAAATAGGCTATGTGCCCTGTTAACGATCAATGTTGACTGTATTAGGTAGGTGCAAGTAATAGTCTTCCACTTCATGGGACAAACGTAGAGGTCAGCACATCCTACAGAAGCATTGGATCAGTATAAAGCGATTACCTGTAAGGGAAATCATCATTATTGTTAAACACAAAAAATAAACCAAATGGCAATCTCCTTAGAAGATCGCCATTGGTTATTTCTTATCTATTAAATCAATATAAAATATTCCATTATCATAGCTGCAAAATGAAATTTCTTTTATTTTCGTATAACCTAACTTTTTTAACTGCTGCCTGAGCCAAAGATTCGTTTTATTTAATATTTTCAAATGTCGTTCTTGTATTGTTCCATCAATAATTAATGGTAGATGTAACGTACTTTTTTCTTTGTGATCTTTTTCAAATACTGAAAGCTTACCGGATGGTTCTAAGATAGCAAATTCTACATCTGCTAAGTTTTTTATATTTTTTTCACGTAACTGTATGAGAAGATCGTCAAAATTATATCGTTGTCTCCTCATTTCGTTTTCTTTAATTTTCCCATTCTCTATTAGAACGGATGGCTTACCATCAATAATCTCACGAAGGGTTTTACTCTTCAATGATAAGCTGGCGAGAGTAATTTGTATTGCCATTAACAGACCCATCGGTAAAATAGTTTCCATTAAGGGTTTTTCAATATCCTCAATTCCCATCACAGCAGATTCAGCAATCATAATAAACACGACTAAATCTAATATGCTCAGTTCCCCAATTTCCCTTTTCCCCATTAAACGGAAGATAATGATAATTAAGACATAAACAACGAGAGTACGAAGGATGATTGCTACATACTCCATTATGCATCCTCCTTTTTTGTTCATCCACTCCATAATAGCTACATTTTAGTTTTTACATTTCATCTAAAATGATAAGTTGAAGGATTTTCCATTTTCTTTCATAGCTTAACTCTTACAAAATTAAAGAATTTGACTATTTTAAACGAAGATTTTGAAATAATAAATTTTTCAACCTTTGCATATAGTTTTCATTCTAAAGTCTGTCTTAGGTGAATATGCTTGTTCTAAAGAAGCTTGGCTAATTTTACATTAGCTATAAATAAGAAGGGAGAGAACAGAATGGAAACTAGAAAGATGTTTTCGGCAGTAGCTTTTGGTCTTTTGACAATTCTAGTGATTATACTTACGTGTAGCCTTATTTTTTCACTTCTCTTACGATTTACGAACATGCAAGAATCTTCCTTACAGTGGCTCATTATGGCCTTATCATTCTTTGCTTTGTTTGCTGGTGGTTTTATCTCAGGAGGTCGAGGAAAAGAAAAAGGGTGGCTTATGGGTGGAACGACAGCACTATTATTTACTGGTATTGTAATTCTGTATCAATTCCTAGGTCAGGAAACAGGTTTTTCTATGGAGCAAACATTTTATCATTTAGGCTATTTAGCTACAGCTGTTTTTGGTGGAATTATCGGGGTTAATTTATCTAGTTCATCAACTAACGTATAAAGAAAAAAAGAGCGGATAATTTCCGCTCTTTTTATGTACAAATTAATTTGCTGATGCTTCACGGATTGCCGCGCGATCAAACGTAAGGCGAGATTCACCTGACTTAATGATGATTGTATTCTCATCGATTGCATCTACAATACCATGCATGCCACCGATTGTTACAACCTTGTCACCCTTTTTCAATTCAGATTGCATTTTTTGAACTGACTTTTGTCTCTTTTGTTGAGGTCTAATCAGCAAGAAATAAAAAATTGCAAACATTAAGATTAACGGTCCAACTGAAGATAAGATATCCATCTATTTCACCCCTTTCTAATATTTACGATTTGTAGGCCAAGCTTAGACTAGAAATTTTTAGCATTCGGTTTATTGAATCCATATGCTTCAAAGAATTCCTCTCTGAAGTCACCAAGGCGATCTTCACGTATTGCTTGTCTAACCTGTTCCATTAATTTTAACAGAAAATGCAGGTTATGATAAGTAGTAAGTCTCAAGCCAAATGTTTCATTACATTTAATTAAGTGACGAATGTATGCTCTTGAGTAATTTTTACACGTATAGCAGTCACAATTAGGGTCTAGTGGACCGAAGTCTTTTTCATATTTTGCATTTCGAACGACTAATCGCCCTTCACTTGTCATGAGTGTTCCATTTCGAGCAATTCTCGTTGGAAGTACACAGTCAAACATATCAACACCACGTATCGCTCCATCAATTAGTGAATCAGGTGATCCAACACCCATTAAATAACGGGGCTTGTTAGACGGTAATAACGGTGTAGTATAATCTAACACACGATTCATTACATCCTTCGGTTCTCCAACAGAAAGTCCTCCAATTGCATAGCCTGGGAAATCAAGAGAAACTAAATCATTTGCACTCAGTTTACGAAGCTCTTCGTACTCCCCGCCCTGAACAATTCCAAATAACCCTTGATCCTCCGGCCTTTTATGAGCGGCTAAACAACGTTCTGCCCATCTGCTTGTACGCTCTACAGACTTTTTCATGTAGTCAAATCCAGCTGGATATGGTGGACATTCATCAAATGCCATCATAATGTCTGAACCTAGTGCATTTTGAATATCCATTGCACCTTCAGGAGATAAAAATAGTTTTTCTCCGTTAAGATGGTTTCTAAAATGTACTCCTTCTTCTTCAATTTTCCGAAGATCGCTTAAGCTGAATACTTGGAATCCACCAGAGTCTGTTAAAATGGCACGGTCCCAGTTCATAAATTTGTGAAGACCACCTGCTTCACGGATAATTTCATGTCCTGGCCTTAGCCATAAATGATACGTATTACTCAAAATGATTCCAGCTCCCATTTGAACGAGTTCTTCAGGTGACATCGTTTTTACGGTTGCTAATGTTCCTACTGGCATAAATACAGGAGTTTCAAACGAACCATGTGGAGTATGTACTCTTCCAAGTCTTGCTCCTGTTTGTTTACATGTTTTAATTAATTCATATGTGATCGCTGCCATTACAAGGCTCCCTTCGTTGCTACTTTCTGTTCCTTAAATGATCAACATTGCATCTCCAAAGCTAAAGAATCGATAGTTTTCTTTTACCGCTTCTTCATAGGCTTGAAGGACATTTTCTCTTCCAGCTAATGCGCTAATAAGCATAATTAATGTTGATTTTGGTAAATGGAAGTTTGTAATCATTGCGTCGATTCCTTTGAATTCATAGCCTGGATATATAAAGATACTTGTCCAGCCTGATGATTCAACAAACATCCCGTCATTGTTACTAGCAATTGTTTCAAGTGTGCGTGTAGAGGTTGTCCCTACAGTAATAATTCTTCCACCATTTTGATGTACTTCATTCAATAAGCGTGCTGTTCCCTCTGTCATTTGATAAAATTCCGCATGCATGTCATGTTCTTCAATCGTATCGGCATTTACTGGTCTAAACGTACCTAAACCAACATGGAGAGTAATAAATGCAATATGTACACCTTTTTTCTTTAGATCCTCTAGCAGTGCATCCGTAAAGTGTAATCCTGCTGTAGGAGCTGCAGCAGAACCCGCTTCTCTTGCAAAAACTGTCTGATAGCGATCTTTATCTTCAAGTTGCTCTTGTATATAAGGTGGCAGAGGCATTTGTCCTAACTCCTCTAATACTTCTAGGAAAATTCCATCATAAGAAAATTCAAATATTCTTCCACCAAATTCACTAACACCAACACAAGTAGCTTTTAACTTGCCGTTTCCAAATGAGACAACTGTTCCTTCAGTAATACGCTTAGCAGGCTTTACGAGCGTTTCCCACCTGTCACCTTCAAGTTGCTTCAATAATAGTACTTCTACTTTCGCTCCGGTTTCTTCCTTAATACCAAAAAGACGAGCAGGTAATACTCTCGTATCATTTAATACAAGGCAATCTCCTTCTTTTACATACGATAAAATAGAACGAAATGAAGTCTCATGCTTCAATTCACCCGTTGCCTTATTTAAAACCATTAGCCTTGAAGCTTCACGGTCTTTTAAAGGTGTCTGGGCAATAAGTTCTTCTGGTAAATTAAAATCAAATAAATCAACTTTCACGTTTTTCACCTGTTTCTAGCTTGTTTATTTAGACTCTTTTCTTATATAGCATCGCTATTAATCAAATTGTGGACATCTTTAATCAATCCATACAGACGAACATTCATTTATTTTAACTAAAGTATTCCCCGAACCCATAATAACTACGTGTTTTTAGACCGATTCAGGAAAAAACATTCTATGCGAAAAAATCCCTTATTTAAAACGTCCAATAAAATAAAAAATAACAGAAAGTAAAATACTAACTATGATTGAAGTCACGATTGGAAAATAAAACGTGACATTCCCTTTTTTAAATACGAAATCTCCAGGTAGTCTACCAACAAACTGCCAAATGACGCCAATTAGTAAAAGTATACCTCCAAGTGTCATTAAGAGCTTAGAAATCTCCATTACTTTGGTACCTCCAATTGAAAATGACGATAAGCTAAATCAGTCACAATACGTCCTCTCGGTGTTCGTTGCATAAAACCAAGCTGCAATAAATAGGGTTCATACACATCTTCGATTGTGTGTGATTCTTCCCCAATTGTAGCAGCAATCGTATCGATTCCTACTGGACCACCTTTAAACTTTTCAATAATACCTTTAATTAATTTATGGTCGATATGATCAAGTCCTAAACTATCGACTTGAAGCATTTCTAGCGCTTCTTTTGTAATTTGCTCATCAATATTACCATTTCCTCTTACTTGTGCAAAATCTCGTACTCTTCGCAATAGTCGATTTGCAATTCTAGGGGTTCCTCTTGATCTTCTTGCGATCTCAATTGTTGCTTCTTTAACAATTCCAACTTGCAGAATAGAAGCGGCTCTTTCTACTATTGTCGATAGCTGTTCAACATTATAATACTCTAAACGACTTAATACTCCAAATCGATCACGAAGCGGTGCCGATAAGGAACCCGCCCTTGTTGTCGCCCCCACCAATGTAAAAGGAGGTAAATCAATTCTTACTGACCTCGCACTTGGTCCTTTTCCGATGACAATATCCAAACAAAAATCTTCCATCGCTGGATACAACACTTCTTCAACCGTACGCTGAAGTCGATGAATTTCATCAATAAATAAAACATCTCCAGGTTCGAGCGCCGTCAAAATGGCTGCTAAATCACCAGGACGTTCAATAGCAGGACCAGAGGTTGTTCGGATATTGACTCCCATTTCGTTTGCGATAATGGTAGCTAGTGTTGTTTTCCCTAGACCCGGTGGTCCATATAATAAAACATGGTCTAATGTTTCATTTCTCATTTTTGCTGCTTCAATGAAGACAAGTAGATTTTCTTTTACTTTTGTTTGGCCAATGTATTGATGAAGCAGCTGTGGACGAAGGGATTGCTCAAGAAAATCCTCTTCAAAGCTTGCTTCACCAGAAACAATACGATCATCCAACGTTTTTCCTCCTTACTATCTACCTTGTACAAGCTGTTGCAAGGCAAGCTTTATGTATTGATCTGTAGACATATTTTCTTTTTCTAGTATAGGAGTAATTTTCTTAATTTCACGCTCTGCATATCCTAATACCTTTAAAGCTTCAATTGCTTCTTCAAGTTCTTTCATAGTAGAAGTAACTAGTTCATGGTCTGGATTAATGACATTACCTTGAACTAATCCAGTATCAACTAAGTCTGCTAATTTCCCTTTTAAATCAAGGATAATTTGTCTTGCTGTTTTCTTCCCTACACCAGGAAACTTCACTAAAAAGGATTCATTTTCATCCTCAATGGCACCTACAACCTGCTCAGGGCGTCCAAATGCTAAGATCGCCATAGCTCCCTTTGGTCCAATTCCGGTTACATTGAGAAGCTTCATGAACAAACTACGTTCCTTTCTAGATGCAAAACCATAAAGCGCTAAAACATCTTCACGAACGTGCTGGTATGTATAAACCGTTACTTCGTTTTCTTGACTTACATTATATATGTAAGGATTCGGGGTATGAATTAAATAACCTAAACCATGATGATCAATAACAATATATTCTGGGTTAACGTCTGCGACAGTTCCTCTTACAAATTCAATCACTTTGTACTCTCTCCCTTATCATGCTGTAATCCATTTTAGCATAAAAAAAACAAACTCGTTAGCAGTGCTTAACACGATCATTTACATACCGTTAAAAAGATTAATTTAATATAAAAAAACTCATTCTCCTAAACTTGATTCCCGTACTTGTACTAGAGGTGTTGAGCTTTTTGATAGAAGCTTCCTAACCGAACACATATGTAATAAACCATTCAGTTCTGAAATCAACCTATTTTTTACTTATTTCATGATGATTAGACGATTCTTGTTTAATTTTACTTAGTGCTAGCTTTAATTCAGAGTTATTATAACTCATTATTGAATCTCAACCGGTCATTTTATCGGCGATAAGTAATTTTTTCAAATGATGTTAGACTAATTCGGCGAAAATTAATACTTTTTCGGCGATATCCTCTTATTATTCGGCGAAAATCCGAATCTTTTCGGCGATTTTATCTGTATAACGACGCTATTCATTTTATTTCCAACAACTTAACCTTATTTCGGCGACCTACGCTCCACTTTCAAAAATAAAAAAACGAACCCACAGGCTCGTTTTCCTTAGTTTTTTTGAGAGGTTACAGAGAAAGGTTTGAATACTTCGAGCACCTCAACGTATTTATCTTTAGATTGAATCGGAATACCTTTTCTCAGTTCCTCATGCTGATGACTTTCAAGTTTTTTTACATCGATTTGAAAAAAGGATTGGATAACTTTGTCTGTTGCTGGTTTACCATTAAAAATAGTTAATACACCATTTTCTGTAATCCCAAAATATCCATTTGCTTTTAACAATGGAGAAATATCATCTATGTTTTTTTGAAATACCATTTGTTCTTCATCTTGATCTATTAATTGCCATGAGGAATATTCTGCCCAAAAATCCTCCATCGATTGTATGGATACTTCCTTAATTTCCTCACTCACTTCACCGTCTAAGTATATTCGTTCTAGTATAAGTGTCACATTTAAAGGACTCGTCACTTCATATGCATCAGTATGATCTTGGGCATTACTTTTCAATGACGACAATACAATATCTTCATCAGCTTGAGTAGCATCAAAACCAGATAGGTACATACATGCACTTACTACAACTAAAACTTTTAAAATAGAGTAAGTAATCTTCATGAAACAACACCTCTTTTTGAAGTAAATTATTCTTACTTCCATTTACTTTCTTTAACAATAAATTAGTCTACCCATCATTAGAAGTTTTATCCAGTATAATTTTACACAAAAATAAGGTAGGCTACCTGCGCCTACCTCACTGTTTTAACGAATGGCATCATTTACATCATTTCTAAGTTCACGGAACATATCACGCACATCGGCATCAAGGTTATCTGTTGGGCCACCATCACGCAATTCATTATCAATGTTACGTGCACGTGTAAAGATGTTTTCGTCAGTGACAACACGGACGTCTTTACCTTTTGTTAATTCACGAACTGCATTTTTTACTTGTGTTTCAACTTGACGATTGTTGCGATCGTTTGTATCAACAGCTACAAGAATCTCATCACCATTGACAATTGTTCGAACATCGTCCACATTATTAACCTTTTCCACGCGATTCGAAATTTGCTCTGCTAATCCGCCGTTATAATTATTTGTATATGAAGAACGAGCATTATTATCTCGTCCAGCCATTTGTCCGTGATAATTATAATCCCCTCGTGAGAAATGGTGGTTATTCGGTAGTGTTGTGTTATCTCTTGTGTTTACATTTCTACCAGTCGTACCATAATTTGTACCAGTACCGCGGTTGTTTCCATTGGCACTGTTGTCAATTACACCGTCATCACGAGTTCCGATGTTATTTCGAACATCACGACCAAATATACCATTGTTTCGGTTATTACCGTTGTTACCATTAGTACCGTTATCGCGATTTCCTGTGTTATTTCCTACACCACGACCAAATGTGCCATTGTTATTTCCGTTGTTACGGTCTAACATTTCTGTAATTGGACCATCATTATCTCTTTCAGGCAGTATGGCATTACCATTGTCATTACCATATGATCTGCCATATGAGCGATTTACATTTTCATCTGAGTAGTATCCGATTGGACGAACAGTGTCATTATTACGGTTCCCCATTGCTCCTTCATCTGTACCATTATTACATGCAGTTAAACCACTTAGTAAAAAGGCAGTTGAAAGAGTGTACAATACTTTTTTATTCAATGTAAATACCCCCCTGATTTCATGATGATCTTGAGTGATAAACACTCTTTACTATCATGGCAATAAAGGGGCTCTTTTACACTGTTATATATATGCAGTGTTAGTTAAGTTGTGGTCATCTAAACAATACGTATATAAATAGCATGAATATGAAAAATACCACAATACTAAAGATTGTGGTATCTCATCATTTTGTTACATTATAAATTGAAATCGTCGTCGTCATCAAAGTCTGGCATACCTAATGGTCCTTGCATCGGATAACCTTGCATTCCAAGCCCTGGTTGTGTGGCTCCTCCTGGATATCCTGGCGCAAAGCCTGGTTGTAATGGCTGTTGGCTAGGTAAAGGTTGCCCTTGAAAACCTGGTCCTCCCCATGGTTGAACTCCTTGTGCAGGTGCGAATCCTTGTGGCACACCCATATATGGCATTCCAGCCTGAGGGTAGCCTTGTGGCATAAATCCTGGTTGCATCCCTGCTTGTGGATATCCTGGAGGCATGTATTGCTGTGGCATTCCAGGTCCACCAAAGTTTGGCATTCCTAGATCATCATCTAAATCTGGAACTGCTGGCATTTGTGGCATAGCTGGCATACCGTAACCAGGTGCTCCACCATACAAAGGATATTGTGGTGCAGGTGCATAACCAGGTTGCCCTATCCCAAAGCCTGGTTGTGGATCAAAAGGTGCACCGTAAGGCATTGGAGTTCCCCCACAACCACAATCATTTCCACCAGCCATAGGCAGTTGTTGTTGGAATGGATTCATTCCACCCATTGGCATTTGTTGTGGTAATGAACTCATACCTCCCATTGGCAGTTGTTGTGGTAGTGGACTCATACCTCCCATTGGCAGTTGTTGTGGTAGTGGACTCATACCTCCCATTGGCAGTTGTTGTGGTAGTGGACTAGCTCCAGGGTAGGGTGGCATTTCTGGCATATCATCTAGTTCATCGTCTCCTAATGGGCTTACCATTGTTGGATAGCCAGGTTGCGGCATGAATCCTTGTTGTGGTTGCATGAATCCTGGTTGCGGCTGCATTGGTGCAGGTCCGAATGGATTAAAGTTAAACCCATATCCAGGGTTAATACCTGTAACAGGCATACACTCATCACCTGCAATAGGTGATATTGGTGCTACTGGTGCTTGTGTAGATTGTGGAGATACTTGTGGTACCTTTGGTACTTTAGGTGCTTTTGGAACGTCCACCGCTGGAGAAACGGCTGTTGGTTGCTTTGCAGGTGCACCTTTTAAAAAGTTAGCATCAACATTTAAGTAATAATTATTAATATCCATTTCAAACTGAGGTAATTGCGGTAATTTTGGAGCATAAGGTAATTTTGGAGCTATTGGTGCCTTTGGCACATCCTGGACTCCCTCTACAACTGGTAGTGGTTCTGGAGATAAATCTACGAAAGGTTCTTCTACTTCTTGAATTGGTGCTACTGGAGCTTCTTTAACTGGCTGAATTGGAGCTACCGGAGCTTCTTTTACTGGCTGAATTGGAGCTACCGGTGCTTCCTTTATTGGCTGTACTGGTGCCTCTTTTACTGGAGATACCTTTTCTTTAACTGGTTTTTCTTTCACTAATTGACTTGGTGAGAAAGGTGCTTCTTTTGCTTTTACTTGTACGCCTGTTGAAGGTACTTTCACTTTCATGCCTGGCATAATCATATCTGGATTGCTTAATTGTGAATTAAGCTGTTTAAGTTCTTCAAAATCCACTCCGTATTTTTGGGCGATTTTCCAGAGTGTATCACCTTTTTGAACAATATGGATCTTCACGAATATATCCCTCCCATGGCAAAATTCTTTACAGTCTATGCAACCACTAGGCTAATTGCCACTCTTCTTCACCACAACTTATGCGCTTTGGCTTAGATTTATTCCATGAGACAAGGATGCCAAGACTAATTTTGGCCATTAGAAAAAGCCAAGGATAACCTTGGCTCAATTTGCACGTTCAAGCATTCGATTTAAAGCTAATATTGCATTTTCTGCAATATCTTTTTCTACTGAAATGACGTTGATTGTTTCCCCTTTTTCCAATGTTTCTAATGAATAGAGAAGATGTGGTAAATCAATACGATTCATCGTTAAACACGGACACATATGCGGATTTAATGAAATAATTTCTTTATCCGGATGCTGAGCAATGATCCGTTTTACAAGATTCATTTCTGTACCAATTGCCCACTTCGTCCCTGTTTCGGCTTTACTAATTGTATCAATAATATATTTTGTTGAACCTGCATAATCAGATAAAGCGACCACTTCTCTGCTGCACTCCGGATGAACAATAATATTCATGTCAGGATACTCTACCCTTACTTGTTCAATATTATGAATTGTAAAGTTTTCATGAACAGAGCAATGTCCTTTCCACAAAATAACCTTAATATTGGAAATATCTCCTTCATACTCAAGCTCATCAGTGATAGGATTCCATACTGCCATATCTGATAAAGAAATTCCTAAATCAAAAGCTGTATTTCTACCAAGGTGTTGGTCTGGTAAAAATAATATTCTTTCTTTTTGTGTAAATGCCCATTCAACCATACCCATCGCATTTGAGGACGTAACAGTTGCTCCACCGTTCTTACCACAAAAAGCTTTAATTGCTGCAGTTGAATTAACATATGTTAATGGCAAAATAGTATCACCAAACAACAATTGCAACTTTGACCAAGCTCTTTCAGTCTGATGAATGTCTGCCATATCCGCCATCGAACATCCCGCTCTCATATCTGGCAAAATAACTTTTTGATGATCCTGCGTTAAAATATCAGCAGTTTCCGCCATGAAATGGACGCCACAAAATACGATAAACTCTGCCTTCGTATTAGCAGCGGACTGCTGTGCTAATTGGAGAGAGTCACCTGTCGTATCAGCAAATTGGATGACTTCATCCTTTTGATAATGATGGCCAGGAATATACAATCTATCTCCAAACTTTTCTTTTATTTCACGAACTCTCTGTTCCATTTCTGAATCGGTCATGTTTTTATATGAATCAGGTAATTGAAAAGCCGGTGTCTTCAATGCCTCTAATATATTCATTCTGTTTCCTCCGTTCTTTTCCAGCCTGTAACAAAGCTAATATCTAAAGCTTTATATGAGTGTGTAAGCATACCAAGTGAAATAAAATCCACACCAGTTTTCCCATATTCACGTAACTGTTCAATCGTAATTCCGCCAGATGCTTCCGTTACAATATGCTTAGGCACAAGTTTAACAAACTCACTTACTTCACTAGGTGTACGATTATCAAACATTATGACATCAGCACCCACTTCTATTGCTTCGAGAACCTCTTCCTTTGTTTCTGTCTCGACTTCAATTTTAACCATATGTCCAACCTTCTCTTTAACAGCCTTTACTGCATTTGTAATTCCACCGCTAAATGAAATATGGTTATCTTTAATCATTACACCGTCATAAAGACCATAGCGATGATTACTTCCTCCTCCACACGTAACCGCATATTTTTCAAACATTCTTAATCCTGGAGTTGTTTTCCTCGTATCACAAATCTTTGTGTGATTACTATCTAAAGCCATAACAGCGCTATACGTTAAAGTAGCAATTCCACTCATACGTTGAAGAAGATTTAGGATGATTCTTTCTGCCATTAATAAGTAAACAATAGGACCTTGTACGGTTGCAATTACATCACCAGGATGTAAAACTTCACCATCACGCTTGTGTAGTGTCACTTCAATGTTGGAATCAAAAAGATGTAAGCACTCTTTAATAACCTCCACCCCTGCAAGTACACCGCTTTCCTTTGCAATGATACTTCCTTCACCATTTTCTGTTTCTGGAAATATGGCTGTTGAGGTAACATCTCTTTCTCCTATATCCTCTAATAAAAATTGTTGTAAATTCTCTCGAAGTTTAATTTTATTCATTGTTTCCCCCTATGAAAGTACGACTTCATATCTATTGCGAACAATTACTTTTTTAATCCATTCTTTCTTTTGGATTGGAATATCCTCTCGATAATGCCCTCCGCGACTTTCTTCTCTTCTTAATGCAGAGCTAGCAATTAACCATCCAGTTGTAATCATATTCATCCTACTAATCGATTCCTTTGACCAACTTGAATTGATCTTATAATGAACATGTGGCTCAAATTGCCTGATTAATTCTTCTAAACCCTCTCGATTCCTAACAATCCCAACATGTTTCATCATCAGCTTTTGTATATCCTGTTTACTAAAAAACTCAACATAGTTAGGAGCTTGTTCTACGTTCAATTTGTCATGGTTTTTATTTATCCTCGGTTTATTTCCATCCAAAATGGAATCGGCTAATCGATTTGCAAATACGATACCCTCAAGTAGAGAATTACTTGCTAGACGATTAGCGCCGTGAACTCTTGTACATGCTACTTCTCCAACAGCATACAAGCCTGGAATGTTCGTTTCGCTCATTTCATTCACTTTAATTCCACCCATCATAAAATGGGCACCCGGAACAACTGGAAGTTTTCCTTCTTCTATAGAAATACCATTTTCCGAACATAGTTTTGATATCGTTGGAAAACGTTCTTTAAAGTTTTGAATCATTGAAATATCGAGAAATACATCTTTACCATTCTTTAACTCATTATAAATTGCTCTCGACACTATATCTCTCGGAGCTAAATCCAAAAGTGGATGTATTCCTTCCATAATGGGTAAACCATTTCCCAAGCGTAAAACGGCTCCTTCCCCTCGAACCGCTTCAGATACTAAACCTACTGCCAGGCCATTAGATTTAAGCAGGGTCGGATGGAATTGAACAAACTCCATATCTAGTAACTCAGCCCCAGCACGGAATGCCATTGCATATCCGTCACCAATGACACTAGAATCATTGGACGTATATTCATAAATGGCACCACATCCTCCTGTCGCAAGGATCACGTAATCTGCGTTGTATGTTACAAGATTGTTATCTTCATCTAATGCATTCACTCCACGACAAAGTCCGTCATCCATTATTAAATCTATCGCCATGTGATGTTCAATAATACTGCAATTCTCTTTTAATCGCCCAAGCAAAAAGGAAATTAGTGCTTCTCCAGTTGCATCTCCACCAGCATGCAATATTCTTCTGTATGAGTGTGCCCCTTCATGCCCTAATAAAAGATTGCCTGTATTGTCTCTATCAAATTTCATTCCGCATTTAATCATTTCGTTTATATAGAGAGGTCCATTTCGAACTAACTGCCTAACTGCATCTTCTTCATTATGGTTACACCCTGCTACCAACGTATCTTGATAATGTGAAAACCAGCTATCTTCTTGATCAACCGATGAAGCAACCCCACCTTGAGCAAGCATTGAATTACTATGACGTTTATTTGACTTTGTGAAAATAATCACATTCTTATCCATGCATAATCGACTTGCTGCTACTAACGCTGCTAAACCACTTCCGATAATAACAACATCTGACTTGGGCATATATAATGCCTCCCATTTCCGCAAAAGTATTTACTACTGTCTTGACACTTATATTTACATATATTTAAACTGATGACAAGAGTTTTTTATGATACAGTTAAAGAAAGGCACTATCCGTAAACGTTCTCGCTATTTGCCTAATTAAAATTACATATTAGTAACCAATCGTTTGCGATAGTTATTACTTTGAAGAGAAGATGCCCAGAAACCATACTGATTACGTGTTAATGGATTGTTCGGATAATAACAATCTATGTGAAAACAGTCTAAAGAAAAAGGGAATGAATGAACATGATTTATATGGACTATGCAGCGACCACTCCAATTCGTGAAGAAGCGCTTAACGCTTTTATAGATGCCTCGAAGAACTATTATGGAAATCCTAGTAGCTTACATGATATTGGTTCAAAAGCTTCTACGTTACTTGAAACATGTAGAATTGAGCTTGCTAAACTTATTGGTGGACAAGAGGAAGGGATCTTTTTTACAAGTGGAGGATCTGAATCAAATATATTAGCCATTCGATCTTTATTAAAAGGAACAAACAAACAGGGAAAACATTTAATTACCACACAAATTGAACATTCGTCAGTGTTGAATTTATTTAAACAGCTTGAAGATGAAGGATATACCGTTACTTATTTAGGTGTAGATTCTTACGGACAAATTGACTTACAAGAGCTTAAGGAATCAATTACTGTAGAGACAGTGTTAGCTTCAATTCATCACGCAAATTCTGAAATAGGTACGATTCAACCTATTGAAGAGGTTGGATCAATTTTAAAAGAACACAATGTACTTTTTCACACCGATACGGTTCAAACCTTTGGAAAAATTCCAGTACATGTACTCGATAGCCACATTGATAGTCTCTCGATTTCAAGTCATAAAATCTATGGACCTAAAGGTGTGGGAGCATGCTATATAAATCCTACAATAAAATGGACTCCATATTTTGACTATACTTCTCATGAAAAGGGATTTCGACCAGGAACTGTAAATGTACCAGGCATTGTCAGCTTCTTATATGCTGCGCAGCTAATTCATCAAGAAATGGATGTGAATGATAAAAGATTATCGCAACTACGCACTACACTTCTAAATGGAATCGAAGAAAAAGCATTACCGATACATATTGAAGGTCATCCTACTAATGTATTGTCTAATATTATAGGGGCTATTGTTAAAGGGATTGAGGGTCAATTAACGATGTTAGAGTGTAATCGAAGAAATATCGCAATTTCAACTGGAAGTGCATGTTCTGTAGGAAAGCAAGCGCCTTCTAAAACGATGATTGCTACCGGGAAGGATCCACAAACAGCGAAACAATTTATTCGCCTTTCAATAGGTAGGCATACAACAGAAACAGATATTGCAAAGGTATTAGAAGTATTAGATGAGATTACATCAAAGTAAGAAGGAAGGAAAATATAGGTGAAAAGAATATCTGGTGATGAAAGAAGGAATCATTTAGTGTCATGGTTAAAGACTGCAACGGCTCCTATGACGGGAAGTGAACTTGCTGAAAGGGCTGGTGTAAGTAGGCAAGTCATAGTACAGGACATTTCTCTATTAAAAGCAAAAAATGAACCGGTTATTGCTACGTCAGAAGGGTATATATTTCTTCACTCGACGAAAAATGATACGCTATTTGAAAAGGTCATTGTTTGCAGCCACACTCCTGAACAAACAAAGCTTGAACTTTTTGCCATTGTAGACCACGGAGTTACAGTTAAGGATGTAAAAATTGAACATCCCATATACGGTGACCTGTCTGCATCAGTAATGGTTAGTAACAGAAATGAAGTAGAGTATTTTTTAAATAAAGTAGCCGATACGAATGCCCCACTTCTATCACAATTAACAGAAGGTATTCACTTACATACATTACAGGCAGATTCATTAGATAAAATTGAAGGTGCGTGTCATATGTTAGAACAAATCGGAATACTCGTAAAGGCATAAAAAAATCGAGGTGTGTACTTGTACTATCAAATACACACCTCGATTTTTTATTTTGGATGTTTACGGATTGATTGTTGTTTTTTGAACAAGTCTAGAACACATTAATTTATATGATTCCGAGTCAACTTTTCGAAAAATGCCATTATTTTTGAATGATCGGATAACTTCCTAAGCAAACTACGCCACATCCTAGAGCCTCTAGCTCATGAATTGCACTCGTAATTAAGATGGATTCTATCGTTCCTTCTAAATCAATAATAAACAAGTATCGTCCTAGTCCCGTTTTCATGGGACGAGATTCTATTTTAGATAAGTTAATTTTTCTCCAAGCAAAGGCAGATAATACTTGATGGAGGGCACCTGCTTGATCTGAAGGTAAAGTTACAATGAGTGTTGTTTTTGTACTTACCTCCTTTGAAATACTTAGCTCTTGCTCTCTTCCCTTTTTACAGACTACGATAAACCTCGTATGATTAATTTCATAATCATGGATGTTTTGATCAACCACCGTTAAATGGTATTCCTCTGCTGCCAATTCATTTGCGATGGCTGCAATTGGTATCTCGGGATTGTTTGCTACAAATTGAGCTGCGCCACTTGTAGATAGAGATTGTATTTGATCTACTGAAGGATAATGGTTATACAAAAACTTCCGACACTGCGCAAGAGCATGTGGGTGAGAATATATAGACTTAATTTCATTGCTTTCATTGTTTGGATGAATCATTAAATGCTGCTGTATGGGAACAATGATCTCTGCTACAATCGGCAGGGATTGTTCGTGGATTAAATAATCAAGTGTAATGGTTACTGAGCCCTCAATTGTATTTTCTAATGGCACTACTCCAAAATCGACTTCTTCATTTTTGACTGCATCAAGACAATCAAAGATCGATTCAAATGCAATTCTTTTATTATGTATAAATACCCTTTTTACCGCTTGCTCTGTAAAAGAAGATTTTGGACCTAAATAACCGACAGTATTCAAGTTTCTCCCCTACCTTTAACACTTTATAGTAATAAAGTTATCAAATTCAACAAAAGGCTGTCATCATGACAGCCTCTTTTATTAAGATGGTTTCACATCGATTGTTTTTTCGAACAATCTAGAAAACGTATTTAGTAATGTTTCAGGTCATCTTTTCTTCAAAGTGAATGAAAAGTGAATAAAGAGTACACAAACATTGAAGTCAAGATGTTTCCGAAAAGAGCCTTTATTAATCAACAAATTCAAATTCAAATTCTAATAGCCTGATCGTATCTCCATCTTTTGCTCCACGTTCACGTAACTCATCATCAACACCCATTGTACGTAATTGTCTTGCAAAACGCTTAATGGATTCATCCCTAGAAAAGTCAGTCATCTTAAAGAGCTTTTCAATCTCCTCACCAGAAAGTACATACGCACCATCATCATCTCGAGAGATGAAGAATTTACGAGGATCTGCTTCGTGCTTATACATCACTCGATTATCTGCGATTTCAGTTTCCTCTGATAATAGTGGGAACTCCTCAGTATGTTCTAGAAGGTCTGCTACAGCAAATAATAGTTCTTTAATTCCTTTATTCGTTACAGAGGAAATCGGGAATATTTGAACATCCTCTGGAAGCTTTTCTTTAAATGCTTTTAAATTTTCTTCTGCTTCTGGCATGTCCATTTTATTGGCAGCAATGATTTGCGGACGTTCCGTTAGTCGCAGATTATATTCTTTTAACTCTTCGTTAATCGTTACATAATCCTCATAAGGATCGCGTCCTTCTGTACCGGCCATATCTATGACATGAACAATAACTCGAGTACGCTCAATATGACGAAGGAACTGATGTCCTAATCCAACACCTTGATGTGCTCCTTCAATAAGACCAGGTAAATCAGCCATAACGAAGCTTCGTGATTCATCTACAGCAACCACACCAAGATTTGGAACAATTGTTGTGAAATGATATTCCGCAATTTTAGGTTTTGCTGCTGATACTACTGATAGTAGCGTTGATTTTCCGACACTTGGGAATCCAACAAGACCAACATCAGCTAATACTTTTAATTCTAAGATTACATTTCGCTCTTGACCTGGCTCGCCATTTTCTGCAATTTCAGGAGCAGGGTTGGTTGGTGAAGCAAAACGGGAATTCCCTCTACCACCACGACCGCCTTTTGCAATGACTGCTCGTTGACCATGTTGTACTAGGTCTGCAATGACATTATTAGTTGCCTCATCAATAACAACTGTACCAGGAGGAACTTTTACAACCATAGGTTCAGCATTTTTACCATGCTGATTTTTAGACATACCGTGTTCTCCGCGGTTTGCTTTAAAGTGCTTTTTAAAGCGAAAATCCATTAGAGTACGAAGTCCTTCTTCTACTTGGAAGATAACGTCAGCACCTTTACCTCCGTCACCGCCTGCAGGACCACCCATAGGAATATATTTCTCTCGACGGTATGCTACAATTCCATTGCCACCGTCGCCGCCTTTAACATAAATCTTGACCTGATCGACAAACATACAAACACCACACTTTATACAATTTTATTGCTTATTATTTCTCGCTTTGTATCAATAATTCAAATGATAATTCTTTTTCACTTACTGAAAACTCAGAAGAGACAGGTATATTATTGGAGACTTGAGACTGTAACCAGTCATGCAATCTCTGACTATCCGTTATTGTGCCACTAAAATCAAAAAAGAAACGAACATCTGAGTCCTCTGTATGAATGGATAAGCTTAAATGATTTTCGCCCGCATTCAATACCGATTCATTTAATAGTGTAAAGAAAGTATCACACCATGTAACCATTTCATCATCATAGCTTGAAAGATTCACTGTGTTTCCTAACACTTCAAATTCTAGAGAGAAATTATGACATTCCCAATTGTAAGTCATTAAAAAACCTGCAAGCTTGTCCAGTTGTAGGTTCGTTAATTTTGCTTCATTTTGAGTTTCCATGACAATTTCCTCTATAATATCCTTTACACGATCAATTCGATTTAAATCAATGTTTGCTTTTATTAATTGAAGTTTATTTAACCAATCATGGCGAGAGTGACGCAAAACATCAACTACATTCCATTCTTTCATGGTCACACTCCTAACTTAGGCATTGCCACATTTTTCAAATTCCGATTATGTAATGTGATCATTATAACATCATTAGTCTACTATACCATACTGTCACTTTGATGAGTAAACAGTTTTTTCCAAATCTCGGAAAGGACGATACAACAGTGGATGCTGGTTTTGAGTCAACCTACTCCATCACACCGTCTGTATCTATGTCTAACAATAAAATAAAGCTCTAGCCTAAACAGGCTAGAGCTTTATCGTTTCACCTTATGCTTCTTGTGCAGTAGGATAAACACTTACTTGCTTACGGTCACGGCCAAGACGTTCGAACTTAACCACTCCATCAACTTTTGCAAAAAGTGTATCGTCTCCACCAATACCAACGTTTACACCTGGATAAATCTTAGTTCCACGTTGACGGTAAAGAATTGAACCACCTGATACATGTTGTCCGTCAGCACGCTTAGCACCAAGACGCTTTGAACGAGAGTCACGTCCGTTCTTAGTAGAACCTACTCCCTTTTTAGATGCGAATAACTGAAGGTCTAATCTTAACATTCATTCCACCTCCTATATAGTAGGAATTAATACTCTATTTCTTTTTCAAGAATATCTACATATTCCGAATAGTCTGTTTCAATTGTTCGAAATGATACAAGCATACTTTCCAGTAATAATTGGACTTTACTCAATATTGACTCATCCAGTGAGGATGGAATACTAATATCTAGAAAACCACTATCCTGAACAACAGGCAATTCTACACCACATAATACTTCAATAGCATTAATAGATCCAATTGCAACCGCTGATACACCTGCACAAACAATATCTTTTCCCGGTACATCATATTCAGCATGACCTGACATCGTAATGTTTTCAATCAAGCCTTTATCAGTTCGGGTGATGTCAATGTAAATCATAATCTTATGCGTTGATAGCTTCGATTACAACTTTAGTGTAAGGTTGACGGTGACCTTGCTTTTTACGGTTGTTTTTCTTAGCCTTGTATTTGAAGACAATTAGCTTCTTTCCACGACCTTGCTTTTCAACCTTACCAGTTACAGTAGCTCCTGCAACTAATGGGCTACCAACCTTAACGTTGTCTCCACCTACGAAAAGAACTTTGTCAAAAGTTACAGTTTCGCCTTCAGTAGCGTTTACCTTTTCAATGTAAACCGCTTGACCTGCTTCAACTTTAATTTGCTTACCACCAGTTTCGATAATTGCGTACATATTTTGCACCTCCTCATATAAGTTAAGACTCGCCATCACAGGTTTATGTAGGTTATTTGGGTAAACCATCTAACTAGCATAATTACGAATACCTGATCTGTGCGGTTGTAGCAATGGTGCGCTACAAGTCCAACATAAAAATGTTAACATATCATATTATGATAGTCAACCAGAATTCATTCGTTCTTCTATTTCTTTTAGTGAACCGATATGTCGAATATAGTAATTAGGTTTAACATCTTTCATTTCAGAAACATACAGCTTTACACGAAGGGCATTTTCGAGTAAGTCAAACATTTGTGTTTCATTCATAAGTTCCACTAAATGAAATGTAGCCTCAATCCAAATTACTTCTGCATCATTACCTCTTAGTTCCATCAGTTCACGTTCGAGCTTGTACATAAGTGAGTTTTTTGATTGAACATATCCATTTCCACATGTTATACATTGCTCTGTTTGTTGATGCACTATATTTTCTCGAACTCGTTTTCTTGTCATTTCTAGTATTCCTAATTGTGTAAAACCATAGACGACCGTACGTGTACGATCTTTCTTTAAGTGCTCTGAAAAGACTCGTATTAGCTTTGCTTTATCTTCGGCTGACTTCATATCAATTAAATCAATTAAAATCATACCGCCAATGTCACGAAGACGAAGCTGTCTGGCGATTTCAACTACAGCCTGTTCATTTGTTTTGAAAACAGTGTCCTTTAAGTTGGTCTTTCCTGTAAACTTACCTGTATTCACGTCAATAACAGTCATCGCTTCTGTATGTTCAATAATTAAATAGGAGCCATTAGAAAGCCATACAATTTTTTTGGATAACCGGTCGACTTCTGTTTCTAATGAATAGTGAGTAAATATATTCTCCTTGCCATCGTAGTATTGAACACTCAAATTCGGATACGCATGCTTTATTCGTTGAAAATCGTGACTCGTGTCAACGATTACTTCGTGGATCGTTTCAGTGCCTATAGACTTTAGATATCTTTCAGATAGATGATCAGAAGCATGTAAAAGGGCAGGTGCTTTTGTATGCTTTTGTTTTTCCTGTATTTCGTTGTATACATTTCGTAGCTTGTCCAATTCTTTCTGTATCTCTTCAACTGAACAATTTTCAGTTGACGTTCTGGCGACAACCCCTTCAGGACTTCTTAACATATCATTAAAAAGATTTCTCCAAAAGCTCCTTGTTTCTTCATTTTTCATTTTCTTAGAAATCGCTACATAGTTACCGTTTGGCACATAAATGATCGAGTGGCCACCTACTTCAATTACGTTGGTTAGCTTTGGTCCCTTTGTTCCAACACTATTTTTCTCAACCTGAACGAGAAGTGACTCACCTTCACGTACAAACTCACTTATATTTTTCTCTCTTTTTGTTTCCAGAGTGTTTGTATGATACGTGATGAGTTGGTCCCGGTGAAGAAACCCATTCTTCTCAAGTCCAATATCAACAAATGCTGCCTGCATGCCTGGCAGTACTTTCGTCACTCTTCCTATATAAATATTGCCGGTTAAATCCTCTGAGGCAGGATGGCTAAAATAAAATTCAGCCGCCTTAGCATCTTCTAAGACGGCGATTCTTTTTTCGGTTGTTAGTAAATTCATGATTACTCTTCTATTCAACGTCAATCACCACTTATTTCTACAGTCATTAGTATCACTTTACTGGTTTCATGACGCCTAAGTCAATATTCATGTATTAAGTCCTTCATCCTTGAAGAAGTAAGCTTCTCGGCAAAGTACGCGTGTAATAATTCATTTTCATCAAGCTCAAACCGTTTCTTATTATTTTCAACAATAACAATTGGATGTTTATACCCACGATAAAATTTACTTAATACTTCCATAATTTCATCAGCCTCTCTCACAAAAATCGGCTTCAACTTTGTAATGTTTCGATTATTTCCGTAATAACGTTCTAATAAAAATCGGACATACACAAAGTTACTTTGCTTCCACTCGTGATATAGGGAAATGACTAAGAAGATGAATATTACCCAAAGATTCAGCTGTAAGGGTTCCATGGTAAATGTGACAACAGCAAATAAGCTAAGTAAGACAGCAGATGTGAAGATCGATAAGCGATGAGCTTTTGAAAACGACATGTAATAAGAAAAAAGTAAAAACAATAGCTTGCCTCCGTCTAAAGGCCAGATCGGCAGGAGATTAAACAGTAAAATGACAAGATTATGATAAACAAACAGCTCATAATACGTCGTAGATATAAAATTCATTTCATGCAAGAAAAAACCAAGTCCAAGCATCCAAATATGTTGCAGAGGACCAGCTAATATGACAAGTAACTCTTCTTTTAACGGCCGATTCCCATGCTCATCTAACTCCACTACTCCCCCAAAAGGAAGCAATTGAATTTTCTTTATCCTAAACCGAAAAAAAAGGGCCATACTTGCATGACCCAATTCATGACATAACACAATAAAAAATACAATGAGTAGTTCTTTGAAATGGGCAGTTATGATACTAATTCCGATTATGACCCAAAATAATGGATGGATAGAAAACTTTTGTATTAATCCCATTAGCGCATTACTCAAAGTCAATCACCTGGATTGGATCGATAAAGCTATCCCCCTTTTTAATGGCAAAATAGAACGTTCCATTTACTCCATTATCATTGGTTGTTGCTGTACCTATTTTTGTTTTTTGTTCGACAAAGTCATATAATTTCACATCTGACGTTTCGAGGTTTCCATACCATGATTCTGATTTATCGCTATGCTGAACCACAACCGTAATACCTTCAATTTCATCTTTTTGTCCAATAAACGTGATCATTCCCTCATTTATTGCCGTCACAGTAGAATTTGTCCCCGTCTCAACCATGATTCCTTGTCCGTTTTTCTCAAATCCCTCTAGTATTCTACCAGATGCCGGAACTGCATAATTTCCAACAGGAACTTCTTCTTTTTTTGTATCCTGTGACTTTGTTGGTAATAAGGAAAGAGGCTTTCCAAATTGATCCTCATACCAAGATGTCACAGCAGCAAACTGAAATTCGCTTTCCATCGTTTTTGAAACAAAATCACGTGCTGGTTCGAATCGGGCAGAACCATCTTTATACATGATTGCGACAACTAGTAATACACAGGCGGAGGCTAACACCTTAAACATAAACCATTCTTTATTAAACAAAGGATGTGTGGTTTCGCCTCCTCCTTCATATGAATCGAAAGGAGACACTCCGTACTTTTCCTCATCACTTGCAATATAAGTTGAGACTGGTCTTGGCCTCTTATGTGAGGAAAGCTGCCCGCGTTCCTTTTTCCGCATTGCAATACGCTTCCGAATATCTTCCGCACGTTTACTCATTTTCATCATCCCTTAAAGTAGAGTTTGTACATCTTATGACTTGTCCGGGGTATATATGCTAGAAACTAGCGGAATGATGGTTTATTTTTATTATAAGGTTGTGTTAATTATAGGGACTGGAGTGGAAGATTCTCGACTCCTCGAGGTAACCAAACATGATTGTTGCAATTAATGCTGTATGTCATACTGAAAACTTTGGATTTGGGAAGTCATTTGCATCAAATCAAAAAAACTATCCAACTCTGTGGATAGCTTTTTAACAATATTATCTAATACCAAAGAATTTCTTTACCTTTGTAAAGACTCCCTTTTCTTCATCTAATACTTGAAGAGGAACAGATTCTCCTAAAATTCTTCTAGCAATATTTCGGTATGCAAGTGATGCTTTACTTGAGGGATCAAGTGCAATTGGCTCTCCGCTATTAGATGCACGAATAACACTATCGTCATCAGCTACAATGCCTAACAGATCAATGGCAAGAACTGAAATGATTTCATCCACATCTAGCATTTCACCTGTTTTCATCATGTGATTACGAATACGGTTGACTACTAGCTTCGGTGGTTCAATTGCTTCTTTTTCTAGTAACCCAATAATACGGTCTGCATCACGAACAGAAGAAATTTCTGGTGTTGTAACAACAATTGCCTTGTCTGCACCAGCCACTGCGTTTTTAAAGCCTTGTTCAATACCTGCTGGACAATCGATAATAATATAATCATAGTCTTGTTTAAGTTCATTAATGAGCTTCTTCATTTGCTCGGGTTGAACCGCTGTTTTATCGACAGTTTGAGCCGCAGGTAATAAATATAAACACTCAAATCTTTTATCTTTAATCAACGCTTGGTGTGTTTTACAGCGTCCATTAATAACGTCAACTAAATCATAAATAATTCGGTTTTCAAGTCCCATTACCACATCTAAATTACGTAAGCCGATATCTGTATCAACTAAACAAACACGCTTTCCTGAAAGAGCAAGCGCAGTACCAATATTTGCAGAAGTTGTAGTTTTCCCTACGCCGCCTTTTCCAGATGTTATAACAATTGCCTCTCCCACGCTAAATTCCCCTCTCTAATCTTGTTAAATTTGGTCTTAGATGAGATAAAACCTGTAAACGATCAATGATGATTCTGTCTTCTTTATTTATATAAGCACATTCCATGTCGTTTGTCTCTTCATTGGAGAATTCAAGTGCTCTATTTAAAATATCACTGATTTTCAAACCCGTCGGCTTCATTACAGATGCAACGATTACCGCCTCAGTGTCACCATGAATACCAGCATAAGCATGTCCGCGAAGCGAACCCATGACAAATATATTCCCGCCAGCCATTACCGTTCCACCAGGATTTACATCTCCTATAAGTAATAAATCCCCAGGCACTTCTAGCACTTGTCCAGACCGAACCATTCTACAAACAGAAGTAATTTCGGATTGCTTCTTTAGCTCCTGTGCTTCAGCCTTTGAAATGACTTCACTTTCAATAGAGCCGACTACTAAGTTTTTCTTCTTACGAATTAATGTTCTTAGAAGCTCCTCTTCTTTCTTTGTTATGTACCGCATTCCTACTTTTACATGAACTGTGATAAGAGGACTTTCTTGCTGTATATGTTGATTTCCTGATAGCTTTTCCTCAATCTCCGTAATGAGTTCTTGAAAAGAACAACGATCATCGAGATGTAACGTTAAGCCATCCTTCGTTCCTTTTATTGTTACAAATTGTTGCTTACTGCCTTTCACTTACGCTCACCTCATATAGTAGAAATTCGACAGGAGCTTAGTATTTTCCTTCTTTTCCTACTCGAAAATCTTTTTCCAAACGTAGCATTTTAGAGACTTTCTGCTACTATAACTATATCATTTTTTTGCTAGTTTTACGTAACAAATTGACTTGTCATGAAAAATAGAAAAATTAGAAAAACTTGGCTAGCACCGAGTCCTTTGATAGGTGCTAGC
Source organism: Bacillus suaedaesalsae (assembly GCF_016890225.1). GTDB lineage: Bacteria > Bacillota > Bacilli > Bacillales > SA4 > Bacillus_BS > Bacillus_BS suaedaesalsae. The sequence continues at coordinate 84,380 of NZ_JAFELM010000044.1, forward strand.
CAAGTTTAATTGTACATCACTGATCGTTATTTGTATCAATAATTTTAAAAAATTGTCGTTTTAATGGTACAAATAATACAATCACGAACGCTAGATTTAAAATAAGCGTTGGAAGTAAACGAATTGACAGAAATTCAGAGGCAATCATTGACGTATTAGCTAATAAATATTGTATGCCATATACATAAAAATCTAATAAAGTAATCATGATCAAACTAATGAAGGTGACGGTAAAGGTATTAATCTGGAATAACTTAATAATCCAAGCAACAATGTATGCTAAAAATGTGAATGCAAACATATAAACACCTATCAAGTTTGTATATAACAAATCATATAAAATTCCTAATACGAATCCATAAATCATTCCTGTTCGAACATTTGTAAACATCGTGACAAAAACAACGATAATTAATACAAATCGTGGGACAAGAATTCGTTCCATACCAAAAAGTTCAGAAGGTAATACAGAAACAAACACACTTTCTAATATAAAGCATAAGAACGCGAGAGTAGGAAGAAACCATTTCCTCAATTCTCTTCCCCCTCTTTTTCACTTTCATTAATATCTTCTGCCCCCATCATCGTACGATCAACGACAATGACATGATCAATGTCATATAGATTAGCAGCAGGCTTCACATAAGCTGACTTCGTAAGCCCGTCTTCTGATGGAAATACTTCTGTGATTGTGCCTATAATTAAACCTTCTGGGAAAACACCGCCTTTTCCAGAGGAAATGACAATCTCTCCTTCTTTCACTTCCGCATCATATGGGATTCGTTTAAAAATTAAAGATTCTCTCGCTTCATCAAAGCCTTCAATTAAACCGAATGTATTCGTCTTCCCCTGAATAATTGCTGAAATTCGATTTGTACGGTCAGGTGCACTTAACAGTTGAATGGTGGATGTGAATGGTGATACGAATTTCACTTTACCAATGAATCCTTCTGATGTAATGACTGCCATATTTTCTGCAACGCCATGGTTACTTCCTCTATTTAACGTTAACATTTCATGCCAACGGTCTGGGTTTCTCGCAATAACAGTTGCATGAATTTCTTTAAACTCCCTGATACTTTCTGGTTTATCTAATAATGCTCTTAACTTTTCATTTTCATCTTCAAGTGATCTCGCCTTAACCGATAATTCCACATATTCTTCTAATTTAGCTTTTAATTCTTGATTTTCTTTATATGTGTTTTTGAGATTTTGCAGACCACCAACAAACTCTTTCACTTCTAGCGCTGGATAATGGAATACTCCTCCAACCCATCCCATCGTATCTTTAATAAACTGCTCCGGCCAAGTCAATTTTTCTCTATCATTTATCGAAAAGCCAATCAATGCCACTAAAATAATGATACTGACTAATAAAATGATAAGCCGCTTGTTTAAAAAGAACTGTGGCATGATCCTCACCCTCTTTATATCGTTAGTTCTCTATTTAGTAGGCTCTATTTTAGTTAAAATATGTATTCTCTTGGGAATGTTGATTCTTTCACCGAAGAAAGACCTAAGAAATCTTCTTAGGTCCATCGGTTAGTATCTACGGTTTGAATACTTTGCTTTATTCTTAAATAGATCGATGTTATCTAATGATTTCCCAGTGCCGATTGCGACACAGTCTAGCGGATTTTCTGCGACAAGTACAGGCATACTTGTTTCTTCGCTAATCACTTTATCTAAGTTTCGAAGTAAAGCTCCACCACCTGTTAACACGATACCACGGTCCATTATATCAGCCGCTAGTTCTGGTGGAGTTTTCTCTAATGTTACTTTAACTGCTTCTACAATCGCAGTAACAGTATCCTTCAATGCATCTGCTACTTCTTTTGCAGAAATTGAAATTGTTTTTGGTAACCCAGTTAGCAGGTCACGCCCACGAATATCAATGTTTTCGATACCTTCTGGTGAACCAGCAGACCCGGCTTCTACTTTCAACATCTCTGCTGTACGTTCGCCGATCATTAAATTATAGTTCTTCTTTATATATTGAATGATTGCATCGTCCATTTCATCTCCGGCAATACGAATGGATTCACTCGTTACAATTCCACCTAATGAAATGATGGCAACTTCAGTTGTTCCTCCACCGATATCAACAACCATACTACCTGTTGGTTCCCAAACTGGAAGGTTTGCTCCAATTGCAGCAGCAAATGGCTCTTCAATAGTGAAAGCCTCTCTTGCTCCTGCTTGCTTTGCAGCTTCAATAACAGCACGTTCCTCAACCTCTGTAATTCCAGAAGGAACACAAATCATGACATATGGTTTTCCAGAGAAAAAGCTTTTATTTTTTAAAGCTTGTTTTATGTAATATTTCATCATCGTTGTTGTCGTTTCATAATCAGCAATAACTCCGTCTTTCATTGGTCTAGTTGCAATGACATTACCAGGAGTACGACCGATCATGTTTTTCGCATCATTACCAACGGCAACAATATGCTTGGAGTTCGTTTGTACCGCTACCACCGACGGTTCGCGTACAACAATCCCTTTACCTTTTACATATACTAACGTATTCGCCGTTCCTAAATCTATTCCAAGGTCTCTTGTACCAAGCATGTATGTATCTTCCTTTCTAACCTTTTTATGATGTCAGGGCATTTGACATGCTCTTCTATATGTTGTTCAAAAAGGCCAGTTTCTCTTTTTGAACTAGCTCTATTCATAACAATATGTTTGCTGTTTTCGTATCATACTAGTTTTAACTAGTTAAAAAACTCACAAAGAGTATTATAAATGATGTGACTCGAAAAGGATAGTACTACACATATCCTTTTTCTTTCAGACTAACAAATTTCCCATCTCCAATAATGAGATGATCTAATAAATCGATTCCGATAATTTTTCCACATTCTGATAATCGTTTTGTCACTTCAATATCTTCTTTACTTGGAGCTGGGTCTCCAGACGGATGATTATGAATGCATATTATAGAGGCTGCAGAACGTCTAAAGGCTTCCTTAAACACTTCGCGTGGGTGAACAATGGAGGCGTTTAAACTCCCGATAAATATCGTTTGTTTATGAAGAACTTGGTTTTTCGTATTTAAATAGAGGCAAACAAAATGCTCTTGTGTTAAGAATCGCATATCTTCCATGACATATCTTGCTCCATCCTCTGGGGAACGAATGACAAATCGTTCATCATAGCGCAGGTTTCCAATTCTTCTTCCTAACTCAATAGCTGCCATAATTTGAATGGCTTTTGTTTTTCCTATCCCCTTCATCATCGTAAGCTCTTCAATTGTCGCATCCTTTAGCATTCGTAATCCTTCAAAATGATTTAATAACCGGTTCGCAAGCTGCAAGACGGATTCTTCCTTAGATCCGGTTCGTAGTAAGATAGCTAGCAGTTCATGGTTTGATAAACTTTTCGGTCCGTCAACGAGTAACCGTTCTCTCGGTCTTTCATCCTGTGGAAAGTCTCTAATCATTAATGAAGCACTTTGTACCAAAAACTCTTTTCCCCCTTATGGCTTAAAACCAAGTTTCTTTAACTCCCTAATTAAAGTTGAAACTGGTAAACCAACGACGGAAAAATAATCACCTTTTATTTCCTTAACAAATGCAGCTCCTAATCCTTGTATGCCATAGGAACCAGCCTTATCAAAAGGTTCTTTACTCTGAATATACTGCTTGATGTCTTCCTTGGATAATGGCCAAAACGTAACTTCTGTGTCAACATAAAAGGAATGTACACTACCCGCTTTAACAAGTGCTACACCTGTTAAAACATGATGAGTAGTACCAGATAACATAGAGAGCATTTTAAAGGCTTCTTCTTCGTCCTTTGGTTTACCTAATATGTTTGTATTTTTTACGACAATCGTATCTGCTCCCACCACGATAGAATTCGGATATTGTTTCGCAACGTCACGTGCCTTTTGGGAGGCGAGCGAAACGACTACTTCTTCTGGTGTATGGGAAGGATTAATAATCTCTTCGATGGTGCTAGCCGAAACGTCAAATGTAATTCCGAGGTTAGTGAGTAGTTCTTTTCGTCTAGGAGACGAAGAGGCTAAAATGAGGTGTTGCATATCATCACCTAACTTCATTTGGTTTTTGAGGAAGATACAATACAACACAATCATACCACCCTCTACCAAATTCTACAAATTTTAAAAAACAGAATTATTATAGCCCTATTTTCCATTTTTTAAGCATTTTCGTTATTTATAGAACAAATAGAAATGGGAAGAAGCGATATATACTTCGCTTCTTCCCACGACTTTTTGTCCATCATTCGACAGCATTATTTTTGCTCTAAAATCCATTTTTGATAGATTTGGTAACACGTTAATAATGTTTGTTGTGTGCTCCAAAAATCTTTCGTATCTCCACTAGATTCGTAGCTGGCAGCTTTTTCATATGCATCTTTTACTGCGGAAATATAAGAGGCAGAACTTGACTGTTCATCTGATTTCTTTAATGTTTCGGCTGCTTTTGTGATTTCTGCCCATTCAATCGCTTGAGTAGTAGAAGAATACTTATTCGTTGTATAGGAAAGCAATTGATCAAAAAGCTGTCTTGCCTTTAGTACTTCCGGATCTGCTGTCACATTTTTCTCAGGAGTGGAAATGGACTTCACATATGTATCCTGACCTTGTTCGTTATATGGTTTACTAATTGCTGTCCCTATCTCCTTAGTAAATCCAATTCCAATAAATAAAAAATGATTTCCATCTATGCTCATAGATGTGCTAGCAAAACCCTTATTCTTTAATTCTTCCATAATCGGAGTAGCTTGAGTTTCAGACGAAAACGCGCCTCCTTGTACTAAAAAGACATCTAAACTAGGTGCAGTAAAAGATTCTTTGTTGACCTCTCCTGCCCCTTTACCATCGTTTTCGGAACCTTTGCCCGGTGTAGCCTTTTCCACCTGTTCCGTCTGATTGGTTGCTACGGGAATTGTCTCACCCGTAAACATTCTAAGCACAACCATTCCAAAACACGTACCTACAACAAGGGCAGAAACGATCGATAACAGAAGAGTTTTCAGAGGATAAGCTTCTTTATTTTTTTTCTTCTTGAATGAACTTCCTACTGTAAAGGACGTGATCGTGGGTGTTTTCTTCTTTCTTAAGTCATCAATATCCACAATGCTTTCCCTATTAAACGTGTGATCTCGAACAGGCTGCTTTGGTAAGACCCAGTCAAATTCATCTTCTTCTTGGTTTGCAGCTGCAATTTCTTCCTTTGCGAGTACTTCATCAATATCGACAATCGTTAGCTCTTCTTCATAATCAGTTTCTATTGGCTTCTCTCGAACACTCTTCTTTTCTACCTTTTCTGTTTCCGATGTCGCTTCAAAAAACGACCGCTCTTTTCCATTGATTTTTATGGTCACTTTAGGCTTGTCCATCCTCACACCTCCTACTTTGTCGTAATTTCTCAAGAATACTTTTCATCACTGTAACATATACAAAAAAAAAAATAACAAGACATTTGTCGTCTTGTTAAGAAAGGTTTTCGTCATTATTCGCTATTTCTCTTCGCGATCGGGAATCTTTAAAATTTGTCCAGCGTATAATGTATCAGTAATCAGTTCATTTGCTTCCTTTATTAGCTCTTCTCCACTTCGGTCTTCATAATATTTCTGCGAAATCGAGTAAAGTGTTTCACCAGATTGTACAGTGTGTTCCTTAAAAGAATCAGAAACTCTTTCGATATGATTCACTGCATCTTCTGTTGAGGTTGTATCCCTGCTTGAATTGAAAGAAGTCTTCGGTACAACAGGTACTAGCGGATTCATTTTCGCACTTGGATCTGGAACGTCTAGAGATGGAAGTTGTTCTTTTAACTCCTCTAACTTCGGATAATAAAATGTTGTTACCCTTACTGTATACGTTAATTTATCTGGTACGTCATCTGTTGTAATAACTTCTTTATTACCTGAAAAGTTTAATTCATCTACCTTTGTTATTCGACTCGATTGTTCTATTGCACTTAAAAAGGCTTCAAGTTCAAAATAAGTTGGTGCTTCAACTGTTAGTAAAACAGAGACACTTTCAATTCCATCTGGAATAACGCCAGTCCTAGCCTCATCATTAGACTCCACTTCTTCAGTATTCTCATTCCCTTGAGCTTCTTCAATGTATTCCTCCACAACCGTTGAAGCTGTTTCAACCGTTTCTACACCAAAATCCATTGATGTGATAAAGCTTTCAGAAATGGTCTCTGCCTTTTCAAGATCTAGTAGAAACTGTTCAACGAGTGGATCAACTGGCAGTTTCTTTTGGAGTTGTAATGTTCCCTCACTGTCTACCTTCTGCTTATTTTCAATTCGCGCCTCAGCGCCAGCGAGTAAAGCTTCTTCACTTATAAGTTTCTTTTCAACATCATGAAGAGTTTCTTGTTTTGGCTTGATAAGCATGAAGTAGATAAAGGATATCATAGCAAAGGAAAGTATCAAGACAAGAGAAAGTATAATGGTTTCTTTCTTCGATAAATGTAACCTCATTCTGCAACCTCCTCCTTTTCGGAGTCTTTGATTGCGCGATTATTTAACTTTAACTGATATTGAGCAATATATCTTGGCAGTAGAAAGGCAGTATATTGTTTAACATCAGGTTCGTCATCTGAGACGCTTGTAATGATGCTCGATAAGGCCACATCATTTATCATCGGGGAATCCTTCAAACTTTTATAATAATAAGCTGCCTCTCGACTTGTATCAAATTGAACAGTAAAGTTCACTTGTGTCTCTGCTGTATAGTCAAAGTTCAACACATAGCCTCGTTCTGGAAGCAGGCTCGACAAATGACGAATTAACGGTACAGTAGGCACTGACTGTTCTTCAGCCCACTCTATTGCGCTCGTTAATTCTGTTATGGCCGATGAAGAAGCATAGTCTTTTAACTTTTGCTCCTGCTTGGTACGTAACAATTTCGTATCTTGTAACTTCTTTTGAGCGTATGTTGTTTCGTTTTGAAGACGGTCATATTCAAGATATAAAAAAATAGAAACAATAGCCGTAAGTAAAATTAACCCAGCAACTATAATGGGAAATGTATATTTTTTCTTTTGTTTTTCGGGTAATAGATTTATATCGACTAACATGCTACACCCCTATTTTAAGGAAAGTCCAATTAATTCATGATATCTCGTTGGAATAGCTTGTCCATTCTTTGCTATAAGTTCGACATTATGAAGATTATGAATTCCCAGGTTAAAAGTATTTTTACAAGATTGGATGAAGCGATCGAGATTAGGATGATCTCCTGTAATAGATAATTTCGAGACCTGGTCTTTCCCTTTTGTTAATGAGAAACGATAAAAGCTCATCACTCGTTCCAGCTCTGATAACGCGTCAGCTAATTGAGTTTGTAAACTTTCTTCTTCTCCATTCCAATATAGTTGATCACCAAGTTCTATATCTCGTTTGATATCCCATGTACCACCATCAAGATTTAGTCTTACATGTCTAGTGAAAATTGGGACATGCTTATGAAAGATCGTGATATTCATTGAATCAACGGTTAGTTTGAGAGTCAGTAAGTGGTCGTCAGGATGAATAAGGTCAGCATGGTATAGGAAACGGTAAAAGGATAGTGCAGTCAGATCAGCTGCTATTGGTTTTAATTTCACCTCTTGAAGCAATTCTTTATACTCGATAACAATATTTTCAGGTGCCCCCACTAGTAATACATCTTTTTTCCCATCTGTTTGACCAATAACGGACGTATCAAATATTGGCTCATCAAAAGGAAGATGTAACGTTTCACCTAACTCCAAATATAAGTGACCCCTCACTTCATCGTCTGGTACATGATCATCTACTTCTACTCTTCGTACAACAACAAACGGATCGGGTACAATAAATAGTGCACGCTTCCCTCTGAGTTTCCAATCACTCATACACTCTTCTAAAATCATCGACAGCGTTTCTCGTTCAACAATCTTCCCTTCGGTGACAAGTCCTGCTGGCAGGGAACGCTCTCCATACGCATGATAGACTAGACTTTTAGAACTATTAGAAGAGACTACATATCGTATTGCATGATCTTCAATCATTAAGCTAACTTGCTTTTGACTAATCACGATATTCACCTACCGTTCCACTACGACAATTTAATCCAATTTATATACCATTCTACAATATTCTCACCAAAAAAATAACAAATAATTGCACTAACTGCGATAAAAGGCCCAAAGGGAATAGGTTGCTTACGAGATACAATACCCGTTAATAGGGCAACACCCCCTATTACAGAACCTAAAAGTGCAGCTAAAAAGAAAGAAAGTATAACACTTTGAAACCCTAACACCAATCCAATTAGAAAAGAAAGCTTCACATCTCCAAAACCCATTCCGTTACCTTTCGTAACGATTGCAATGAGTAACAACAATCCAAATCCCGCGAACGCTCCGAGGATTGAATCCCACCATGGGACCGTTGGTAAAAGGACACGAAGAATAATGAAAAAAGGCAAGAAAAATAAAAGAACTTTGTCGGGAATAATCATATACGCAATATCTGAAACCGATATAATAACAAGCATTGAAATAAATGATAGAGCTAGAAGCAGTTCCAATGACCAGCCTAGGGTTAGACCTGAATATAGAAATAAGAGACCTGTGATTAGTTCCATAATAGGATAAATGGGCGAGACTTTTGCCCCACATGTTTTACATTTTCCTCGTAAAAATATGTAAGAGAAAACTGGAATGAGTTCATATGAGGATAGTGTTCGATTGCAGGAGGTACAATGAGATCTAGGTGTCGAAATTGATTCATTTTGCGGAATACGAAGTCCGACTACGTTATAAAACGAGCCGAGTGTTAAACCAATGATAAATAAATAGGTTAAATAGAATAGTTCCATATTATCACCTCAATAATAAAAGAACCCCCTGGTGAGGGGGCACGAAATAATAGTAATTAACTAGCTGGTACTGTTGGTGTTACATAATCAGGTTTGGTAGTTTTTTCAGTACCTTCTGTGTATTTACCGGCATTATAAGTACCGTCAAATTCCACATCACCATCAAAAGGACTTAAAGGTGCAGCGTCTAAATACTTTGCAGCAACGAGCTCTTCTACAGAATATCCTTCATCTGTGCCTTCATCCTCTTCAGCGATTGCTGCTAATTTCCCTGCAGCTTCTATCATATCAATATTTGCTTGATATGCATCTTCTTTCGATTTTTCAATAATATTACTAATACTCGGCACAGCAATCCCCGCAATAATCCCTAAAATCACAATAACTGCAAGTAGTTCAACAAGTGTTAAACCTTTTTGTTCTTTCATCTTTTTCATAAAGTTTTTAACCATGATTCGTTTCCCCCTTAAATAATTCAATATCTATATCTCTGCTTAACTTGATGTCTTTGTATAGTTATAAAGTCATGCGAATTTTGTCATGTTCGCTCGCATAATGCTATTATACTATCAACTCGATTAGAATACTATTAGTGTTTTTTTCTTTTTTGGAAAAAAAATTATTACTATTTAGCCAATTTTTTCAAAGATTGTAAACATCGGTACGGCAATGGATGCGACAATACTCCCAACAACAAAAGCTAAAAGTACAATCATCATCGGCTCAATTAGCGATTTTATTTGATCTGTTGTTGCCTCAACTTCAGCCTCATAATAATCGGCTACTTTGTCCAGCATAACATCCAGGGAACCTGTCGTTTCTCCTACTGAAATCATCTGACTTACCATTGGTGGAAATACCCAATGACCCTTCATTGGTTCTGCTAATGGGCGACCTTGTTCAAGTGAAAGTCTGGATTGCCTAATAACTCTTGAAATCACTTCATTTCCTACAATTTTCTCGACTATCGAAACGGACTGAAGAATTGGAACTGCGCTGGCGAATAGTGAACTAAGAGTTCTTGTTAGTCTTGCAAGAGCCGCCTTTTGCAATAGTTTGCCGAATATAGGAAGCTTTAGAAGAAAATAATCAAAATAATAACGAAGTTCTTTATTATTCAGAACTATTGTAAGTCCAACGTAAATAGCAATCCCTACTAACAGTAACAACCACCAAAAATGTGTAAAAAAGCTGGATAACCATAGGACAAATCGTGTTATTGCTGGAAGTTCAGCTCCAAATGATGCAAACATATTCACAAAGGTTGGAACAACAACTGCCAGAAGAAAAATAACGATGACTATGGAAATACTTCCTACAACCAAGGGGTATGTCATTGCTGATTTTACCTTTTGTCTCGTACGGTTTTGTTTTTCATAATAGTCTGCAAGTCGGTCAAGAATTTCGTCCAGGTTCCCTCCCGCCTCACCAGCTCTCATCATATTAATGAATAATGGTGGAAACACTTTTCGATATTTCTCTGCTGCATCTGTATAAGGGATACCTGCTCTCAAACCTTCTTCAACATGATGTAATACTCTTTTTAAAATTTTATTACTAGTTTGCTCATGTAAAATATTCGTGGCTTCAACTAATGGAATCCCTGCTTTTAACAGCGTTGAGAATTGGCGGACATATACGACAAAATCTCGGAGCTTAATTTTTTCTTGCCCAAACTTTATTTCACGATAAAGAATTCCAGTTAATTCATTAATGTGAATGACAGCAATTCCTTTTTCCCGTAAGATTGTCGTTGCCTCTCGTTTTGTTTCTCCTTGAATCTTTCCTGAAACCTTGATGCCACGTTTATCTCTACCCTCGTATTTAAAAATTGGCATCTAGACGCCACTCTCCTGTAAAAAAGGTGCTGCTGTTTCTCTTGAAATAACCTTTTCTTCAAGTAGCTCCTTGATTGACATTTCAAACGTATGCATTCCGCCGGATTTGCTTGTTTGCATCACGCTATGAATTTGATGGATCTTTTCATTTCGAATTAAGTTTTTAATAGCGGCATTATTAATTAATATTTCATTAGCGGTGACTCTTCCTGAACGATCAGCAGTTGGTAGCAGACGCTGTGAAATAACAGCTGCTAAAACAGCTGCCAGCTGTATTCTAACTTGAGCCTGCTGACTCGGGGGAAAAACGTCAATAATTCGATCAATTGTCGAAGGAGCATTCGTCGTATGAAGTGTACCTAGAACTAAATGCCCTGTTTCGGCTGCTGTAATCGCAGTTGAAATCGTTTCAAGATCACGCATCTCACCAACAAGGATGACATCAGGATCTTGTCGTAAACATGCCCTGAGGCCATTTGAGAAGTTTTGTGTATCAAAACCAACTTCCCGCTGATCAATAATACAATGTTTATGCTTATGTAAATATTCAATCGGATCCTCGAGTGTAATAATATGTCTTCTCATATTTTGATTCATATAATCAATCATAGACGCAAGCGTTGTAGATTTCCCGCTTCCTGTTGGACCCGTTACTAAAACAAGCCCTTGCTGTTTAGCTGCGATTTCTTTCAACACCATCGGCATTCCAAGATCCTCTAAGCTAGGAATTGTCGTTGGAACAACTCGAATGGCTAAGCTGATACACGAGCGTTGGCGATAAATATTTACACGAAAGCGAGAGACACCGGGTATCCCGTAAGAGAAATCTAATTCCCCTTTTTCCTCAAACTTTCTCCAAGAGTCTCCAGTTACAATTCCTTTTGCCATTTCTTCTGTATCCTGTGGAGTAAGAGCATCCTTTCCATATTGCTTTAAATCACCGTGAATTCTCATAATCGGCGGAACACCGATAGTAAGATGAATATCGGAGGCACCGATTTCAAAGGCTGCACGTAATATATGATCTAATCTTTCCTGCATAGCTTGTCCTCCTAATCACTTAACGCTACTCGTAAAACTTCTTGAACAGTCGTCAAACCTTGCTTTACTTTTAATAATCCATCATCAATAAGGAAAATCATCCCGTTGCGTAGTGCATATTCTCTTAAGGAATGAACAGAGTTATTATTCATCATCATACTTCTCATTTGATCATCAATAACGAGCACTTCATGTATGGCGAGTCTTCCTTTATATCCCGTGTCATTACATGCTTTACAACCTCGGCCTGTGAATACTTGTTCAACCTTTAAACCACGCTTTTGAAACACGTTTTGTTCCATTTCAGTAGGTGGATGAGCAACTGAACATTCGTTACAAATTTTTCGAACAAGGCGCTGTGCCACTATGCCTGAAAGTGATGATACAACTAAAAACGGTTCAATTCCCATATCAAATAGTCGTGGTATTGTTCCAATGGCACTATTTGTATGCATCGTGCTTAATACTAGGTGACCTGTCAGTGATGCCCTGATGGCAATTTCTGCTGTTTCTGCATCACGTATTTCACCGACCATCACTACATTCGGATCTTGTCGTAAGATTGAACGAAGACCATTTGCAAAGGTTAGTCCAACTTGATGATTTACTTGTACTTGGTTAATTCCCTCCACCTGGTACTCAACAGGATCCTCAATCGTAATGATATTAACATCTTCCGTGTTAATGTGATTTACCGCTGAATATACGGTTGAAGTTTTCCCTGATCCAGTTGGCCCTGTTACTAAAACCATTCCCGATGGTCTCTCGATAAGGTTAATAAACCGTTGCAAGTTAACTTTATTAAAGCTCATTTGTGAAAGTTTCATTAAGGCATTGCTTAAATCTAATACACGAATAACAACCTTTTCTCCAAAAACGGTAGGCAAAATGGAAATACGTAAATCAACACTCGTATAATCTAGATTCAGTTTAATTCTACCGTCCTGAGGAAGACGGGTTTCAGTAATATTTAAATTAGCCATAATTTTTATACGCGCTGTTAAAACATTTTGTAATGCTTTTGGTAAAGTTCTTTCTGTTCTGAGTAACCCATCAACCCGGTATCTTACGAGCAACTTAGTTTCATGAGGATCAATATGGATATCACTCGCTTTTTGCTGAATTCCTGCTGTTAATATTTGATTTACTAATCGGATTGCTGGTGCGTTTTCACCATCTTGCTCCACATCGTTTGTTACTTGAAAGTCTTCTGGAAATTCCTCGATGTTATAGTACTTCCCAATCGCAGCAAGTATTTCATCACGTGCAGCAATAACTTGAGAAATCTGAAACCCTGTTGATAACCGCAAATCATCGATTGCGTAATAGTCCATAGGATCATTCATTGCAACAGTTAGCGTGTTACCCTCTTTTTTTATAGGAATTAAAAGATTACGTCTTGCAAAATCCTTTTGTACAAGGCTCATTAGACTAGCATCAATCGGATATCGATATAAGCTTATATGAGAGATACCAAGCTGTACCTCTAGTACTTCTATTAACTGTTGCTCGGAAATAATTCCTCTTTCAAGCAAAGCATCGCCAAGCTTTTGATTTTCTTTTTTCGTATGTAAAGCATCTTCAAGCTGTGCTTCTGTTATCAGACCTGCCTCTATAAGCAAATCCCCTAATCTCTTTCTCATTGCTGGCATGACCCTCACCCCTTTATTTGGAAAAATGATGATTAAATGTTTACTATTCCTCGCATTGTATAATAAAGTAGAGTTAATAATTGAAAAGTACGTTCTTTTTTGTCGAACTTTCTAAGAAGAGGGATCTGTGATGAAAACAAATACTCAAGCTGGCTTAACGTTACTAGAGGTTCTAGCTTCTATCGTTATAGTAGGATTAATTGTTACAACATTTTTTGGCTTCTTTTCTCAATCCATGCTGTTTTCTTCTAAAAATGAAGAAAATTTACAAGCCATTAATATTGCTAGAAAGATCTTAGTCGTTGTTCAAGAAGCAAAAGTATCAGACCTCGATCGTTTAGACAATGATACGAAATCTGAAATAGGTATAAAGAACGACGATCCATCTTTACCTTATTATATAGAAGATAAAAAGAATAATAAATATTATGTTAAAGTTGAGCCCATTTTAGATAAGGCTACTTATTCTCTTACACCTATTTCAGTCCAAGTTAGCACGACTCCATTCGAAGATGAAAATGCAAAAATAACAGAAACGTTCGGTTACGTTAAAGGTGTTGCCCATGAATAATCAAAAAGGAATTACATTAATTGAGGTGTTAGTTACACTCTCCATACTCGTAATCGTGAGTGGACTTGTTTATGGCGTTTTTTTTCAAAGCTTAACTTCCTATGAAAAAACACAAAGTCATGCACTTTTGAGACAAGAAGCGAACGTTATTTTGGCAGAGTTAACAGCTGCACATCGTAAATTAGATACCTATACTCTTTCTACAGACGAAAATAAAGCCATTTTTCTAAATGACGAGAACATAAGTAACAATGCCTTTTCCTACGAGCTTAACATAAATGGACAAGGAATCTCGAATTCAGTAAGAAGGATGAAAACAGATCAATTTATTGATGTGGAATTGACTGTTTCTGTTTCAAACGATGAAGAGCAAACCTTTACAATTTCTACCATTATCAACAAGGTATCCGGAGGTGACGACGTTGAAAATTAATGAACAAGGATCCACTCTAATTATCACGCTTCTAACAATAGTCGTCATCCTTATCTTTTCTTCAGTACTTATTAATACAACCTTAAATAGTGCTGCTCAAATCAATAAAACAGAACAAGATATACAAGCTACTCATCTAGCAGAGATGGGAGTCAGTTATTTTCATGAAGCAATCAAAACTGAAATAAATAGGATGAAAGAAGAAGGAATACCTTTATCTGTTGCAAATGTTACCGAAATGGTTAACAGAATTGTTAATAATGAAATAGTAATTGAAGAGGGATATTCATTTTTACTTAAACTTGAAGATACCCGTCCATATTATGATTCACAATTAAAAGAAATTGTGATTGCTTACCAAAGTATTGGTATTATCAAAGAATCTGAGAGGATTGAAAGGGTAATAACAGATAGAAAGAAACTAAGTGGGAAACTTGTACGTGTTGGTAACGGCGAGTTACCACCGCCTCAAAACCCCGACGGAGAACCATTTAATTCCAAAAACGAATTTGATCATTTATTTGCCCTTACAGTAAGACCAGTTACTATGCCTCCAGGAAGTCTTAATTTTGATGATCATGTAGTACAAACCAGCGAAAAGAAGTATGAAAATAGTGTTAGATTCACAAAACAATTAAAATTGAAATCTGGAGCAAGCCAATATGTTCGTGATGAGTTTTTAGTTGAAAGTCATTTAGAGTTAGAATCTCCTTCTACCTTGACAATTGGTGGAAATGCTCAGTTTGATGGGAAGGCAGACATTAAAAGTCGTTCTAATGTTGAAATTGGAAAATCCCTATTTGTTAATAATGAGCTACTTTTAGATTCACCATCTACACTTACTGTTGGTGGTGCTGCAGAGTTCGATCGTAAACTAGATGTAAAATCAGGTTCCTCTCTAACTGTTACGGAGTTTCTTCTGGTAAATGGAGAAACTCTAATAGATTCACCATCCACCATCAATGTTGGGGGCAATGCCAGGTTATTACATAAACTGGATGTAAAAAAAGGTAGCACATTCAAAGTTGGGAACAACTTATATGTTGATCTAGAAACTTTACTCGATTCACCTTCTTCATTAGATGTAGGTGGGAGCTTATGGATCGGTCACAAGTTAGATGTGAAAAGTGGATCTCAATTAACAGTTGGACACCACCTATTTGTTGATCACGAGACTCAAGTAGAGGGAAAAATTATGGTTGGTGGAAATGCATATTTTAAACACCCTGTAAAAGTAGATAATCGAAAAGGTAAGGTCTGTATATACGGAACTGCTACTTTCTCAGGTAATCAAGATCGGGCGATTATTGATGAAAATGCAACATCCTGTAACAATCAACCAACTGGCACGATTTATGTATTAAACAAACCAATTCCCCCAAGTAATAACGACGGAGAAGATGATCAGAACAATGGTGATGTGTTAATTGATTCGGAAGGCATTCAATATTGACACAAAAAGCACGTACCAGAGTGGTACGTGCTTTTTATTCATTGTCTTCAATTACTTGCTCTAGTTCTGGGTTATTCGATTCCTCATCTGTTTCTTCTATCTCTTCTTCTGGTACATCTTTCGGTATCACACTAGATAAAATCACTTGATGTACAGGTGGATAGAAGTCTTCTGCCATAAGCTCTTTATCGATAACTTCACCATTTTTACTTTTCTTGCTTCGAGTAACCTTTATTAAGTATCCTTTTTCACCTTTTTCAATCATCCTAACACTTCCAATTGATAACTTTGGATCCATTTGAACAATTGACTTTGGATTAAATGATTTCTTTGTAAGTTCTATACTATATTCATTTAGTAATGGAACACCTTTTATTTGCACCGTTACTTCTGAATCTTTAATGGTAAAATGAGCTACATACTCTGACTTATTAGGATTGTAAAAAATAAAATCCATTTCATCACGTTTCATTTTCGTTTCGTATCCTACTATCGATTGTTCAGGTGCCTGTTTACTAATGTGTCTTTCAAGCACTTGAAAATTAGTAGATAAGATTGCTTTGTATAACACAGTACCAATCATATTTAAATGTTCTTCCGATACCGAAGAAAGTTCGTCTAGCAAAGATATTTGACTGGCTCCATTTATACGAAATGTAAAATTCTCACCAACTTCACCTGTTAATTCCGCAGCTTGAACAGAATTAATCTTAATAGTTTCCTCGGCAATAATTGAAACAGCACTTTCGGCACTAACATAGTCATAAATATCAAATGAAAATTGACCATATTGCAAAGTTGAAGGAATTTCTAGTATATCCTGCTTTAATTTTCCCCTTTCATAATCCGATAACGGTATATCCTCAGGTAAGGCTTGGATAACTTTTTCGAACAATTTGTCATTGATATCTATGGCAAGTGGACTAGTTTCACCATCTCCTGCTTGGTGCACACTTTCCGTAAAGTTAGGAGTAAACGTATCGTTAGGAACTATTTTCTCTTCCTCCATGATAAGAATCGATATGGTACTTTCACTCTTCCACCTATTAAATTCTTTCAATAATATTTCAGTTGCATTCTCTTGAGTTATTCCAGATACATCCACATTCCCAATGATTGTTCCTACTTCAAAAATATCTTCACTGTACTTGTCAAAGGTGATAGCTCCGATACGAGAGAAACCAAGAATAAATATGACACCTACAAATAAGATTAAAAATACATGAACGGTCTCACTCTTTCTCATATGAAGCTTCACTCCTTTACTTTTCTTTCTTAAATTCCTTTATTTCTTCAATTAATTCGAATGGTGTAAATGGTTGTTCTTCTTTATTCTCTTTAGATTTCTTTATAGGCAGTAGCTTAATTTCTTCGATGACATTATCGTCTTCGTGCTTAAATGATTCAACATAGGTTGGTTCAACATCATCAACACTAATCTCTTGAACTTCAATTTCTTCAAATAAAGATTCGAGATCCCGATTTACTATTCCCGAATCAATTTCTTCATTTTTATTTTGAATTCGTTCCATTTCATCATCAAGTGTATATCGATTTAATAATACATCTAAATCCATATCAAGATCTTGTTGTGTTCTATCCTTCAACTTAGGTGTTTCCAGAGAAACTTCCTCAATATGATTAACTCTTTCAACTTCAGGTTCTAAATCACTGACATCCTCTGAATGGAAAAACTCTTGAGTTGTTGATTCTTTCTCTGTTACCGTCACATACTCTGCAGTAGCACTTTCAATTTCAGGAATGAAAACAGTACTCCCAATAATACGAATCGGTAGTTTAGGCTTTTTTGTCTCTCTATTCACTTCATTAACTTCATCATGCTCTGTATCCGTATATAAGTCGCTACTCCTTTTTGAAAGAAGAAAGGTAAATAAAAATGCCATTAAGAAGATCATTCCAATTGTTTGCCATAATGGCAGGAACGTATTCGCCATGTATGAAACAAGGGATAAAATGATAATTAAAACAATTAATACAAGTTTCCCCTTCATTGATAAGCGAGAGGGGAGTAGCAATAAAATAAAAGCAAAAATGATGAATGCTGCTGCTCCAAATATTAATGCCATGCCTTCCCTCTTTTCTAAATGTTTATATTTGACAAAAATCGACTAACATTAATTCTATACGAAATAAGATTAGATTAAAAGACTATTGAGCTAAATAAACCCCTCGAAAGTCGAAGGGTTTATTTCATATATATCGCCACTTTATTTCTACCTTTTTGCTTTGCACCTGTGTAAAGTGCTCGATCGGCATTTCGAATTAATGAAATTGGGTCGTCAGCATCTTGTGGAGCAGCTGCAACTCCAATACTAGCAGTAATTTGAATGTTTAATTCTTGTTCAGATTCGGATAAGTGATTTTGTATAACAAATGGTGTTTTATATAACGATATACGAATTGATTCAGCTAGTTGATACGCACGGTCTCGGTCCATATTTGGCAATAGAATCGCATATTCTTCTCCACCATAGCGTGCAACAGTGCCTAATTCACCAACATTGTCTAGTAGACGAGTAGCTAGCTCACTCAATATCTGATTCCCCGCTTGGTGACCGTATGTGTCATTTACTTTTTTAAAATGATCAATGTCTAATAAAATCAGAGACAAGTTTACATCTTTATCAAACTCACTTTGTAACCTTGTTTCGAAATAACGGTAGTTGTATAGACCAGTTAGTGCACAATGTTCACTATTTTTTCTAGTTTGTTCATAATGTCTTGCATTTTCAATCGCAACTGCCAAATAATTCACTAGTATGTCCACGATCATTAATTGAAACCGTTCGTATGCTCTCTTTTGCTGGGATGCTAAGACGACCATACCTACCGTTTGTTGATGACGAATGATCGGAGCAGCAATGACACTTTCGACTTCATGTGGAAATATCTCTTTCCCAAAAGGTAACCACTCTTTACTTCTTTTGTACAATAATGAGTTTTTCTCGTTATATACATGTTGTAAAAATGGTTCTGCCATTTGAAATGATTTTGCGTCAGCTTCTTTCTCTTCGCCATTTTCATTATAACGAATTACTTCAAACTCTTTACGATGATTAACATCAATAATGTAGGCATAGTCTACTTGAAATAAACTTGTTATTTTATTTAGAAATTGTGTTAGCACTTCATTTACTTGTATTCGTTCGGATAATTGATGTCCAATCTCTCCAACTTTTTGTAGATAACTATTAACGTTTTGACTCTTACTATACAGCTTTAGAATAAGTGCTAAAGCCACAATCGGTAAGCCTACATAAAATATACTTCTAACTCCTATTTCACTGTAAAGAATGTAAAATATGACACCAACTGGCATAACAAGAAGGTATGTCATGACTTCCCATAATAAATCTTTTGAGAAAAATCGAATATCACTTTTTAAAATGACTTTTCTAGTGAAATAAAAGAGTACTGAATTCGCCAAAAAAGTGGAGACAATATAACCTAATACTGGTACAAATGTATCCATTGATTGGATATTAATAAAGCCGTGAGTACCACCTAAAAGATAATAGACTAAAGCACCGATAACTGAAATTGCCATAAACATTAAAGAATTCATTGGGATACGGAATGAACTCTCTTTTGTTATACGAAGTGTAAGTATGAGGACAAAAATTGCTAGTTGCATCAAGACCATTTCGATAAACAAACCGAATGCTAAAAACACAGCAAGCGATACACCGTCTGTAAAGAATATAGGTGTATCATTAACGATAATAGGAAGTGTGGCCATTATACACATTAAAATTAAAAATAATAATAAATCTAGTTCATAACCAACTATAGATGGGGGATAGGCAAGATATAGTAACCAAGTAGAGAAAGGAAAAACAACTAACCATGTAATCCAAATCAACCGCTTAGTATATTGGTTCATACATATCCCCCTTAATTTTGACGAAATTTGTAAATCTATCTATTATATTATCAAATTTTCAGATACCTGTCACAATAAAATTAGGAAATTTATACCCCTACTAATTACCTATCCCTTTTTAAGGATATACTTTCTTACTTCTGAAATAAAATAGAGTGATCCCGTAATTAGTAATACTTGATCTTCATCTAACTTTAATAGGATCGAATCAATTGCTTGTTTATAGTTTTGAATAGATTCGTATTTTTTTTCCGGGAACATGGTTCGTAGCTGTTCTGCACTTGCTGCCCTTGGAAAGTCAAAGGAAGTAAATACAACGTTATCACTAATTTCATCAATTCCCTTTATCATGTCATCTAGCTTTTTATCTTGTAGCGCACTGAACAGAGTCGTTATTGATTTCCCATTTAAATGTGATTTCACTGTCTTTACTAATTCATTAACTCCCTCAGGATTGTGAGCACCATCTACGTAAATGAGCGGTTTTTCGCATAGTTTCTCAAAACGACCGACCCAAAACATTTTCTCTAAACCATCTCTTATATCTGCTTCTGTGATGTGGACAGAAAAATACGTTTGTAAATATTCCACAGCTTTAATTGCAAGAGATGCATTTAGAACTTGATGAGAGCCTTTCATTGTAATCTGAAGATCACGACTATTACTTCTTTCAGATTGAAACGTAAAGGTTTCACCCTTTTCAGTTGATTGTTGATTGTATACAAAGAAGTCTTTTCCAAAAATGTATTCGGCTGCATTGTGTTCTTTAGCGATTTTCGATATAACTTGAAGTGCTTCCTCTTGATGAACTCCTGTGACTACTGGAACTCCAGATTTGATAATTCCTGCCTTTTCAAATGCAATTTGTTCAATTGTATCACCAAGTATGGCTGTATGATCCAGACCAACTGTTGTGATTACTGTAACTAATGGATAAATGATATTTGTTGAATCAAATCTCCCACCTAAACCTACTTCGTATACAACAAAATCCATTGGGTTCATTTTTCCAAAATAGTAAAGCGACATTGCCGTAATAATTTCAAACTCTGTTGGTCCACCTAATTCTGTATTTTCGAGCTCGTCTGATAGTGGTTTTATTTTAGATGCAAGTATCGCAATTTCTTCATTCGAAATTGGAACTTCATTTACACTTATTCTCTCATTAAATTGTTCAATATATGGTGATGTAAATGTACCTACTAAGTAGCCTGCCTCTTGTAAAATAGAACGGATATAACTTACAGTTGATCCCTTACCATTCGTTCCTGCAACATGGATCGCACGGATATTACGTTCAGGATGACCAAGCCGTTCCATCATCCATTCCATTCTACTAAGTCCTGGCTTAATTCCTAACCTTAAACGGGAATGAATCCAATCAATTGCTTCATTGTATGTCATATTCATCATTAAGTCCCCCATCATACCCAAAAAGTGGAGACGATCATTCGCCTCCACAATTTATTATAATGCTTTTAGTTCATCAATACGCTTTTGAACTGTGTCACGCTTTTCTGTGTAATCCTGCTGCTTTTGTCGTTCTTCTTCTATTACTTTTTCAGGAGCTTTCTTTACGAAGCCTTCATTGCTCAACTTCTTCTGAACGCGCTCTACTTCACCATTTAACTTATCCAATTCTTTTTCTAATCGCTTAATTTCCTCATCGATATTGATTAGACCTTGTAGTGGAAGTGAAAGTTCAGCTCCAGTTACGATTGCTGTCATTGCTTGCTCTGTTGTTTCGATGTCAGTACCCATTGTCAGCTCGCTTGGATTACAGAATCTCTCAATGTACGAGCGATTTCTTTCAAGCTTTTCAAGTGTTACAGCATCCTTTGCTTTAATAGCTAACTTGATTTGTTTACTCATTGGCGTATTAACCTCTGCACGAATATTACGTACAGAACGGATAATATCAACTAAAAGTTTCATATCGCTTGCTGCTTGCTCATCTGATAATTCAGGGCGAACTTCTGGCCAGTTGGCAACTGTAATCGATTCACCTTGATGAGGTAAAGCCTGCCAAATTTCTTCTGTAATAAATGGCATAAATGGATGCAATAATCTCATTGTTTGATCTAATACGTAAGCAAGAATGGACCTTGTTGTTAATTTTGCCTGTTCATCTTCACCGTATAATGGGATCTTCGCCATTTCAATGTACCAGTCACAGAAGTCATCCCAAATGAAGTTGTACAGAATTCTTCCTACTTCTCCGAATTCATATTTATCAACCAGCTTCGTTACGTCTTGGATTGTTTCGTTTAAGCGAGTTAAAATCCATTTGTCAGCTACTGATTTTTCACCTGATAAATCAAGCTGTTCATAAGTTAATCCGTCCATGTTCATTAATGCGAAACGAGAAGCGTTCCAAATCTTATTCGCAAAGTTCCAAGTCGACTCTACCTTTTCAACGCTGAAACGTAAATCTTGACCTGGTGAGCTTCCTGTTGATAAGAAGTAACGCAATGAATCGGCACCAAATTCATCAATTACATCCATCGGGTCTACACCGTTTCCAAGCGATTTACTCATTTTACGTCCATCTGCTGCACGAACTAATCCGTGAATTAATACGTCATCAAATGGGCGTTTTTCTGTAAATTCTAAAGCTTGGAAAATCATACGAGATACCCAGAAGAAGATGATATCATATCCAGTTACTAGAACATTCCCAGGGTAATAGCGCTTATAATCCGCTGCTTCTTTATCAGGCCAACCCATTGTTGAAAATGGCCATAATGCCGAACTGAACCAAGTATCTAGAACGTCTTTGTCTTGTTCCCAGTTTTCTGCATCAGCAGGTCCTTCATGTCCTACATAAACCTCACCAGTTTCCTTGTGGTACCACGCTGGAATTCGGTGACCCCACCATAGCTGACGAGAAATACACCAGTCACGGATATTTTCCATCCAACGTAGGTACGTATTTTCAAAGCGATCTGGTACGAAGTTTACTTTGTCTTCCGTATGTTGAAGTTCTACTGCTTTTTTCGCAAGTGGCTGCATATCTACGAACCATTGTGTAGATAGGTATGGTTCAACTACAGCGTCACTTCTTTCACTATGTCCAACGGAGTGAGTATGTTCTTCAATTTTGAAAAGGGTTCCTTGTTCTTGAAGATCTTTTACGATTTGCTTACGGCAAGCAAAACGATCCATCCCTTGGTACTTTCCTGCATTTTGATTCATTGTACCGTCTTCGTTCATAACAAGAATTCGCTCTAGGGAGTGACGGTTACCAATTTCAAAGTCATTTGGATCGTGTGCAGGTGTAATTTTTACTGCTCCTGATCCAAATTCCATATCTACATAGTCATCACCAACGATTGGAATTTCACGCCCAATGATTGGAAGGATCACTGTTTTGCCAATTAAGTGCTTATAGCGTTCGTCTTCTGGATGAACCGCTACTGCTGTATCACCTAGCATTGTTTCTGGTCTTGTTGTTGCAACATCAATCGACCCGGAGCCATCAGCTAGTGGATAATGCATATGATAAAACGCACCTTGAACATCTTTGTATATTACTTCAATATCAGAAAGAGCGGTCTTCGTCGCTGGATCCCAGTTAATAATACGCTCACCGCGATAAATTAGACCTTTGTTATAAAGTGATACGAATACTTCACGAACTGCTTTTGATAATCCTTCATCCATCGTAAAGCGTTCACGTGAATAGTCTAAACCAAGTCCTAGCTTTGACCATTGCTGACGAATATGTCCAGCATATTCCTCTTTCCACTTCCACGTTTCTTCAAGGAACTTCTCACGTCCTAAGTCGTAACGTGTTTTTCCTTCTTCACGTAGCTTACCTTCTACCTTTGCTTGTGTTGCAATACCCGCATGGTCCATACCCGGCAACCACAAAACATCATACCCTTGCATACGCTTAATACGCGTTAAAATATCCTGTAGTGTTGTATCCCATGCATGCCCTAAATGAAGCTTCCCTGTAACGTTCGGAGGAGGAATAACGATTGTATACGGTTCCTTCCCTTCGTCTGGCTTCGCTTCGAAATACTTACCGTTTAACCAAAATTCATATCGACCGGCTTCAATCGCCTTCGGATCATACTTCGTCGAAAGAGTTTGCTCTTGATTTTCCATTTCTTTTCCCTCCTAGTAAAAATTCGACAAAATTCGGGTGGTGCCTGGCACCTTGCCTGAATAAAAATAAAAAACTCCCTTCATCCAATAAAAGGACGAAAGGAGTTAAGTTTTCGCGGTACCACCTTTTTTTGCAAGGAAATGCTTCTATACACATTTTCTTGCACTCTCAATCAGATAACGGCTGAGGCCGGCTTTTCCTACTTCATTTCAAAAAAGCTGCTTAAGGGCGACATTCCAGCGTTACTTACCTAAGAAACCTCTCAGCAGTGGACAAAAGAAATTTGTCACAGTTGGTTTCTCTCTCTGAAGGAGCTAAACTGTACTCTTCCCTATCGATGCAATTCACATCTATTTGTTAATTTAATATATAACATAGTCTACGAAATTCAAACTGAATCGTCAATAAGTATTTCCAATATTTTTGTATTGTATACAAAGTTGTGTATTTTGCCTAGACATCTGTCACAATTGGAGGTTATAGAGCATATCCTATGTATAACATTAAATGATTAGGAGGGTGTTTATGAAAAGAAGACGGTATAACCCTTATTCCCTTCCTCCTTGGTTACGTTATTGTCGTGGTGTAGCTGCACAAGTGATCATTCCCCTAACCATCTTTCAAGCAATCAGAACAATATTTCTCCCAACCACCTTTGATGTATTGGTACTAGCAATCTTTATTTTACTTGCAGTTAGTTTTCATCTTGAGTGGATTTAATGGAAGGCTTTTATTGCCAATCTAACCTTTAGGAAAACACATGTGATCGTGTAAATTACTAACAGTAACAAGCTTACGCTTAGGGTATAGGTCAATTTCCCCTAAGCGTCTTTCTATTTAACAAAAAATATACTTAACTTACTGTTTAACAACCTCTAGTTCACATTTAGCTGTTGATCCAATGGAATCTTAATAATGGAGGACATACGGTTTGTTACCATTTATTGATAATATGCCTATAAGCATTATTTTAAGATATTTTAAGTTAACTGAACTATATTGAGAAAGATTCAATAAAACACCTGACATATAAAATAAAAATAGCAGACCATTTTTCATCATTTAGGTCTGCTATTTCATATCATTTTTTTACTATACAGGTTAGCTTCTACTTACTCCTGCTGAGATTCTTCTTGTTGTTTTTTCTGTTCTTCATACATCACAACGCTTGTTAAGAAATACTCAATATTTTTCATTTGCCAATACGCTCGTTGCAGAGCTTGAACATGCTTTATTTCTGTTTTACTTTTTTGGTTTGTTCGATACTGTGTGACGACATTGTACATCTTTTCTGGATAGGACAGTTGAGTGATAAATAGCGTTAATTCTTCTTCTCTTAATGGAAAGTGATTTCTGTAGGTTTGGAACCATTGAAATCGATCGTCTGTTGACATTGGATACGTATTGCAGGAGCGATAGAAGAAATAAAGTAGATCATATATTGGTGGTAAATAGCTGCTTCGTTCGAAATTAATAAACATTCCGTGACCTTCGACATTATATAAAAAATGTTTAAATGAGGGCTTTCCATGTGTAAACACAATCCGGTAGGTCTCTTTTTCTTCCATTAGCTCTTGCCACTCATCTAGCTTGCGGATTGCAAATTCACACGCTCTAATCATCTCTTGGTAAAACGTACAAAAGTATAGCTCAAATGGGGACATGTAAGTTTTGTCCTCACAGCTTTCCACATACCGAGCCATTTCTTCATTTCTTCTCTTCCATTTCTCTTTCATTTGCTCAATAAAATAGCTTACATTCTCAGATGTAATTTCCTCTTCCTTCACAGTTCTAGCATGAAGTTCTCCTAATTGCTTAAATAACGTAAATGCATGATCATTTCTCTCTTCTTCTACATAATCTTCAAGCCATGGCATTAAATAATAAGCATCATGTTCTTCATCATAGACAATATGTGAACCTGTTTTTGTACGGTAAATTGGAACACCAAATCCATATGCTTTATAGTGTAAAAACTTCATATTATCAGAGAAACCTTTAATATGCGGATAAGGGATTTTGGATTTTTTAAGTGCTACTACTCCATGATTAGAGTGTACTTTTTTGATATTTCCTAAATCCTCAATATACTCCGCTTCTATTCCATATTCATTTAAAAGAAGTTGATACTTATGATTAACATTAGTAGTCATCTTTCATGTGCACTTCCTTTATGTTGTCTGTGCAGATTTTTTAACTATCTAAAGAAAGACGTGAGGAGTCATCACTCTCTCACGTTTTTCTCTTCTTATTTCCCGCTCACAGCTGGAACTGGAATGTAAAGGATTTGGCCGACAGCTAAATCCTCTCTCTCTAAATTGTTCACTCTTATGAGTGTTTGTGGTTGTACTTCGTATCTTTCTGCAATTGCTTGAAGTGATTCATCCTTTTGGACGATACACATTTTAAGTCTAGTCGTTTCAGATTCATCCTCTTTTGCAAAGATCTTTGTTAAATACAATGTATTCTCATCACGTTTGCCGTGCTCCGCAGAATCATCATTTTCTACTTCTGCTTTTTCTGTTTCAATCCTGCTCTTGAATTCAAATTGAGGCGCCTGTCTTGTGAACACATATGCTTCCTCATCGGCTACTTCTTCTGCAACCTCTTCTTCTTCATTTGCATTTAAAAACTCTTCTTCTACTACTTCTTGCTCTACTTCTTGCTCTTCTTCTAGTTCTTCTACTTCACTAAATACCTCCACAGCTTCTTCGCTTAAGCTAGGGTCTCTCTTCGCTTCTACGACAAAAGGTGTGAAAGGACTTGAATCTTCTTCTGCCTCTTCACTATCAGGCTCTTCATCAAAGCCTCTCATTAAAGGCTGAACTAGTTCTTCTTCTCTAGGTAGTTCATTCGTTTCTTCCACTACCTCTTCTTCAACTGCTACTGCAGAAACCGGTTCACTTTCAACAGGCGAAGTTGCTTCCTCTTGATCACCATAAATACCAGTAATCGCTAATTCTGCTTCTAACAGTAAATTCCCTCTTTGAGGAAGTTCATAGTCAAACGACTCGATTGACACATAAACATCATTTAAGCTTTGAATTCTGTTCTTTGGAATTGTAATATCAACTGGGAATTTATGCGTTAAGCAAGAAACTCCATCTTCTCGACATGTCACTTCCTGAACAACTCTAGCACCTGTAGGAAATTCACGATTATTCTCATCCTCTGTATTACGTGCATGATATTCTCCTGTTAGAACTAATCCTCCTCTAACAGATATATATTGTTCATGCTCTTGAATGCTAATCTCTGGATCTAATGACATAGATAGCAGTTCAGATACTTCCTGTCCTTTTTCAAACCAAATGGATTCTTCTACTGTAAATCGTATCGACGATTGGTTATCAACAGTCAAGTCCGTTCCTCCTTTCAAACCCCCATCAAAATTATTAAGATGTCATTTAAGACATATGATAAAACTTGCCCATTTATGAAGGAAATTTTAAATTAGAGAGCTTTTATTTCTTATGAGCTTGCATGGGATATTTACTTTTTTCATTACGTATTGTGGGGTTTTCCCGTTTTCTGAAGTACTTTAAAGAATTCCTCCATTTTGATCCGAATCAACTCATCAGGTTATCCCCTCACAACATCCATATCCATACAAAAAAGCACCATCCCATAAAAAATGAGATGGTGCCTTAAAATTATTTAGCAAGCTTGGAAAATGCCATTTCAGCTGCCTGGATTGTCTTTTGGATATCTTTGTCTGTATGTGCGGTCGATAGGAACATCCCTTCAAATTGTGAAGGTGGTAAGAAAACTCCTTCTTCGAGCATGTATTGGTAATACTCAGCAAACATATCTAGATCACATGTCTTTGCTTGTTCATAATTTGTTACTTCTTCATTAGTTAGGAAGAAACCAACCATTGACCCTGCTCTTGTAAATTGGTGTGGAATGTTATACTTCTCTGCAGCTTGTTTCATTCCTGAGATTAGCCTGTTTGCTTTACGATCAAATTCTTCGTAACTATCTGGAGTCAGCTTTTTAAGCGTTTCATATCCTGCAGTCATTGCTAATGGATTTCCTGATAACGTACCGGCTTGATAGATTGGTCCACTTGGTGCGATTTGCTCCATAACTTCTCTTCTGCCACCGTAAGCGCCAACAGGTAGTCCACCACCAATTACTTTCCCTAAACAGGTTAGGTCTGGTGTAATTCCAAACTCTCCTTGTGCACAATGATAACCAACACGGAATCCTGTCATAACTTCATCAAAGATTAATAGAGCGCCATATTGCGTCGTAATCTCTCTTAAGCCTTCTAGATAACCTGGTTGTGGAGGGACAACTCCCATGTTTCCAGCAACCGGTTCAATAATCACTCCGGCAATGTCATCTCCAAATTGTTCAAACGCATATTTCACACTTTCAATATCATTGTAAGGAACTGTGATTGTGTTTTGAGCAATACCTTCTGGTACACCTGGGCTGTCTGGAAGTCCAAGTGTCGCAACACCAGAACCTGCTTTGATCAATAGAGAGTCTCCATGGCCATGATAACAGCCTTCAAACTTCATAATCTTATTACGGCCAGTGAAACCACGAGCTAAGCGTAGTGCACTCATTGTTGCCTCTGTACCTGAACTCACCATACGTACCATCTCGATTGACGGTACGCGTTCAATAACCATTTTCGCAACTTCTGTCTCGAGTAAAGTTGGCGCACCGAAGCTTGTACCTGACTCTGTTACCTTTTTGATTGCCTCTACAACTGTATCATCCGAATGTCCATGAATTAACGGGCCCCAGGATAATACATAATCAATATATTCATTTCCATCAATATCATAGATTTTAGAACCTTTTCCTCGTTCCATGAAAATTGGGTCCATCTTTACTGATTTGAATGCACGAACTGGGCTGTTTACACCCCCTGGAAGAACCTCTTTCGCTTCCTTAAATGCTTCTTTAGATTTCGTATATTGCTTCATTGTATGTGCCTCCTGTTATTCGTTCTCGGACAACCATCTAGCCGCATCTTTTGCAAAATATGTAATGATTAAATCGGCTCCTGCACGTTTTATACTAATAAGCTTTTCTAATACAATTTCCTTTTCAGAGATCCAACCATTTTGAGCTGCGGCTTTGATCATGGAATATTCTCCACTTACATTGTAAGCAACGATTGGAGCGTTAAAGTTATTTTTCACATCGCGCATGATATCTAAATACGATAACGCAGGTTTCACGATTAAGAAGTCTGCTCCTTCATTTAAATCTGATTCTGCTTCACGCAAAGCTTCTAAGCGGTTTGCCGGATCCATTTGGTAGGTCTTACGATCTCCAAATTGTGGTGTGCTATGTGCTGCGTCTCTAAATGGACCGTAGAATGCTGAAGCATATTTCACAGCGTAAGACATAATAGGTACATCAACAAAACCAGCTTCATCTAATCCTTGACGAATAGCTGCAACGAAGCCATCCATCATATTAGATGGTGCAATAATATCAGCACCCGCTTTCGCTTGGCTTACAGCTGTTTTCGCTAACAGCTTCAATGATTTATCGTTTTGCACATAACCGTCCTCTACAACTCCACAATGACCGTGGGATGTGTATTGACAAAGACACGTATCAGCTACTACTACCAACTCAGGGTATTGTTGTTTTACAAGTCGTGTTGCTTTTTGAACGATGCCATTCTCGTCATATGCACAAGACCCAACATCATCCTTCTCGTTTGGAACTCCAAATAAAATAACAGATTTAAGTCCAAGTGATACAACCTCTTGAATTTCCTCTAATAACAAGTCTAGTGATAAATGATAAACTCCTGGCATAGAAGGAACTTCATGTTTATAATTCTCTTGCTCAACAACAAAAATCGGATAAATAAAATCTTCTTTATGTAAAAAGGTTTCTCTAACCATCTCACGCAGGGCAGATGTTCGACGAAGACGTCTATGACGATCAATATTCACTTTACTTCCTCCTTATGGTTATAATACATAACGATTTCATGTACTAGGGATTCTATTGTATATGTAGTTGGAACAATTTTTGGGTTTAACCCAACGTTCTCCGCAGCAGCTTTTGTAATCGGGCCAATACAGCATATAACCGCTGAATCAATCCACTTCTTCCAATTTTCACCGTCTAACAAGCGAACAAAGTTTTGAACAGTAGATGGACTCGTGAATGTAAATACATCAATTGATGTTGAAAGTAATTCTGTTAATCTTTCTGATGAAGTAGGACAGTATGTTTCGTAGGCTGTTAGCTCATCCACGTTAGCTCCTAGCAATCTTACTTGCTCAGGAATCACACCTCTAGAAAGATTACCTTTCACATAAAGAACTTTTTGATTTTTCATATCGTATTCTTTAAAGGTGTAAACGAGCCCCTCTGCTACAAATTCTCTTGGCATTATGGTTGCTGTTAGTCCATATTTCGATAACGCTTTATGCGTTTTCTCTCCAACTACAGCAATTTTGTTCGATGAGAAATCCGGCTCAATGTTTTTTGATTCTAACTGTTCAAAAAAGAAATCAATTCCGTTCGCACTCGTAAAAATAAGCCAATCATATGTAGAAGCTTTATGAAGTAATTGTTGCTGCTCTTCCGTAAGAGTCGCTGCTTTAAACGCAATTAAAGGGAGAGCAACTGGCTCCCCTCCATATTTTAAAACTTGGAATATAAAATCTTCACTTTGTTTTTCAGCGCGAGTTATAAAAACTTTTTTATTTTGTAAAGGCAAGGAAGCCACTACTTTTCAAGCTCCTTCTTTACCTGACTAATCACATCGGCTGCTCCCTTTTCTTTTAACCTGGCAGCTACTTCTTTCCCAACCTTTTCATAATCAGATCCCGATACAGTTTCTTTAAAAATGGTTTTTCCATCCGGAGTACCAACTAAACCAGTTAAGGAGATTTGTCCATCTGAAGCGAGTTCTGCAAATCCGGCAATTGGTACTTGGCAGCCTCCTTCTAGTTCATGTAGGAAGACTCTTTCTGCACTAACTGTAACATCTGTAGTTGCATCATTAAATTTAGAAAGGAGCTCCCTTAACTCATGATCATCTTCGCGACACTCAATTGATAAAGCCCCTTGCCCTACAGCTGGTAAGCATGTATCTATGTCTAAGTATTCAGTTACAACTTCTTCTGACCATCCCATACGTTGTAAGCCGGCTGCAGCCAGAATAATCGCGTCGTACTCTTCTGTTTCTAATTTAGCTAAACGTGTATCGATGTTTCCACGAATCCACTTTATTTCTAAATCAGGTCGAGCTGCTAATAGCTGTGCACTTCTTCTAAGGCTACTTGTTCCTACAACCGCACCTTTTTTTAATTCAGCTAATGAAACGTTTCCCTTTGAAATTAACGCGTCTCGGTAATCAACACGCTTTGGCATACAACCAACTGTTAAACCTTTTGGTAATACGGCAGGCATGTCCTTCATGCTATGTACAGCCATATCAATTTCCTTATCGAGCATTGCTTGTTCAATCTCTTTTACAAATAATCCTTTTCCGCCCACTTTAGAAAGTGTTACATCAAGAATAACATCACCTTTTGTGACAAATTCCTTTAGTTCGAATTCAAAGGGTCCTCCAAGCGCCTTCAATTGTTCGATAACCCAATTTGTTTGTGTTAATGCAAGTTTACTTTTTCTAGAACCAACAATAATTTTCCTCATGATTTCCTCCTTAAAACACGTTCTACCAGTGTTTAAGTACATTCTGTTATGAATACCAAATATGGAACCTTGATAAACTACCAAATAAAAAGAAATTGATCAGTAATACTAGAAATGCCGCTACATTCCACGTAGACATTGTTTTCCCCTCAAGTCCTTTTCCGAACCGCAAGTATAAAAGATAGCTATACGTCGTTAAAACAAAGAAGGAACCGAGTACTTTAAAGTCATACCACTGGAAATGATCTAGCTTTATATATGCCCATAATAACCCTAAAATTAGCGATAGTAATAGCATGGGAACTCCAATCATATTTAATACATTTGACATATGATCTAGCTTTGATAAATCTCCTAGTCGGATGAGACGTTTGCCCCACTTTTTCTTCTTAAGTAAATTATACTGCAACAAATACAAAATAGAAAAAACACTCGATATGGTAAACGCTCCATACGATAAAATAGCCATTGTAATGTGAATAAATAAAAGCTCAGATACTAGTTGTTCCGCAAGTAGCGTAGACTGGTGCTGAGCTGGAGCAAAAGTATGTAAGGCCATTATGAAGAATCCAAGGACATTTGTAAAAAACACGATAAAATCTACTCGTATAAAACGATTAATGGCTAGTGATAACGTAATTAATACCCACGAGTAAAAATATAATCCCTCAAATATCGTTAGGATCGGGATTCTACCTGTTTCAATCATTCTGATAAGAAAAAATACCGTCTGCAAAAGCCAGACAATAGAAAGCAACCAGAAGGCGATTCGATTTGCCTTCCGGTTGTTGTTTAAAAAGTCGATAAAGTATAGCAATACACTCAAAGCATATATGATAATCGTTAGATCATAAACCCAGCTCATACTACAAAATCCTCACTTAGATTTTTGCTGAAGCTTCTTGAGGTGACACATGCCATTTTGCTTCACTAGCTTCAACATGAGTCTCACGTGCTTTTTGTAATTCTACAGCTTCTTCAATATCAAATATTTTCATAAATAACTTTAAAGATTGTTCAGCGTCCGCTTCTCCAGCCATTTCCTTCGCCTTTAAAATCGGATCTTTTAGCAGTTGGTTAATAATACTCTTTGTATGTTTGTTAAGCACCTTTTTCTCACGATCCGTTAAGCCAGGTAACTTTCTCTCAATACTTTGCATCGTTTCCTCTTGAATCGTAAGAGCCTTTTGTCGTAAAGCAGAGATAACCGGGACGACTCCAAGCGTACGCAACCATATATTGAAGTCAACAATTTCTTGTTCAATCATTAACTCAATTTTGTCGGCTTCAGCTTGACGCTCTTCCATGTTTGCTTCCACGATACCCTGTAAGTCATCAATATCATATAGGAAAACACTATCAAGTTTTGACAGGTTTGGGTCTAAGTCTCGAGGCACGGCAATATCTACTAAGAAAATAGGACGTCCCTTTCGTTTCTTTTCTACCTTCGCCATTAAGCTTTCAGTAATAACATAGTCTTTTGAACCAGTAGAGCTAATCACGATATCTGCTTCAGTTAGCACAGATTCCAGCATATCCATTGGCTGTGCTGTACCTTTAAACTTAGTAGCTAACTGCTCTGCCTTTTCGAGTGTTCGGTTTACTACCGTAACACGTTCTACGCCGTTTCCATGTAAGTTTTGAACAGCAAGTTCACCCATTTTTCCCGCACCAAGGATGACAACATGCTTATTTGTAAGCTGACCAAAAATCTTTTTAGCTAGCTCTACCGCTGCATAACTTACAGAAACTGCATTCGCACCAATTTCTGTATCAGAGTGCGCTTTTTTTGCTAAGGTAATAGCTTGCTTAAAAAGATGATTAAATACCGTACCAGTTGTAAGTGAATCTTGCGCTTCAAGGAAGCTTGTTCGAACTTGTCCTAGAATTTGAGTTTCTCCAAGAACCATAGAATCAAGTCCGCAAGATACACGATACAAATGCTCTATCGCCGCATCGTTTTCATAAATTGTAAGGAATGGAGAGATTTCACTTTTATCAATAGTAAACCATTCAGATAAAAACGACTTTATATAATAACGACCAGTGTGAAGCTGGTCAACAACTGCATAAATTTCGGTTCGATTACAGGTTGATACAATAATATTTTCCAATATACTCTTTTGTTTATTTAATTGCTTCATTGCTATAGGCAGCTCTGTTGCATTAAATGTTAACCTTTCACGAATCTCAACAGGGGCAGTTTTATGATTTAAGCCGACAACTACAATATGCATTTGTACTATTCCCCCCTAAAATAATCTTCTACCATTATAACATGTCTACTTTTGTCATTTTATTTAAATTTGTGAACAGACTATGAATCCTATGATAAGATATTGGTATCTTACTTCATAATGATTTATATACTAAAAAAGTAACTCCAACGAGAACATTATCAAAAACAAATACGTTAATCAAGCATTCTAGCTCATGTATTTCTTTCCACACTTGAAAGGAGCATTTATGAAAAAACAAAGTATTTTTCCAGGTATATTACTAATCGGCATTGGATTGTACTTTTTATTAGAACAACTCCAATTTACTGCACTTCAACAGTTTTATTCATGGCCTACATTATTACTTATTATTGGTGTTGCATTTTTAGCACAAGCCTATAGCGGTCGTGATTATCAAAACATTATCCCAGGCTTTATCTTATTAGGTATTGGTGCTCATTTCCATTTACTCAATCTAGTAACACAGTGGCCTGATCATTGGGCTGTTTACACAATTATTATTGGTATTGCTTTTTTGTTACGGTATCAGCAAACAAAAACGGGTATGATGCCTGCATTGTTACTTATAGTAATATCCATAATTGCCTTATTTTATCATAAGGTAAGCGGATGGTTAGGTTGGATTGGTTCACTTGTGGAGTTGATTGAAACGTACTGGCCAGCGGGGCTCATAATTGCAGGAGTTTATTTATTGTTCATTAAGAAGAAATAGTAAGAATAGGCTAATTCGATGTTTTTCGAATAGTCTTTTTTTTCTTTTAACTTAACTTTGTTACATCAATAAAATATGCTCTCCCTCTATAAGGTTTCCTCTCCGTTTAATGGGGATAGTAAAAAGACTGTGGCTACTCATAACTACCCTGAGTTTCAACAGTCTTTACTTCGCGTGATGACAACCACAATTTATTTAAGTTTGATCGTTCGAAATAAGAAAAAGAAAACTGTCCCAAATATAGAGAGTAATGTAACAGGCAATAGCCAATTTCCAATACCCTTGTATCCTAATGCAACCTGGATGATTTCATAAGATATTAATAAAAACAAGACTGAAATGATTGTTGTAAGTACAGAAAGCACCATTTTAGAGGTAGAATATAACCTCTCGGCATTTTCTAACGTTACTTCTACTGGATAATTATATCGATGAGGGTATTTTCTTAGAGGTATAAAAACCATGAATATGATGGTTCCTATAATAGGTAACGGCAAAACAGACCATTTACTTCCCCATCCATCTACTTCTCCTGCACCATTAAAGTGAGTCGGGATTTTATCTGGAAGCTCTCCCCACATAAAAATAATATAGGCATAAGTTACGAAAAGGATCATTGATGAAAGTACATTCAGTACTCTTTCTGTTGGAGATGTTGGAATGGACAAAATAGGTCTATCTTTATCGTACATTGAATCACCTCCTCTTTACTACTTCATACGTTTTACGTTTACAAAAGTTACATATAGAAAAGCAAGCCGTTGATGTAAACAGCTTGCTTTCTTTTTTATGCATTATTCACAAATTTCATCATGGTTGCCCACGCTTCGTCTTTTCCTTGTGCAGTTTCAGAAGAGAAAAGAACGAGTGGATCGTTTTTATCCATTTGAAGTGTTTCCTTCACTACTTTTAAGTGCTTTTGCCATTTGCCTTTTGGAATTTTATCAGCTTTTGTTGCGACTACCATTGTTGGTATATCAAAATGCTTTAAAAACTCATACATCATGACATCATCCTTCGACGGGGCATGACGAACGTCTACAATTAAAAGTACAACCTTTAGATGTGGACTTTTCTTAATATATGTCTCAATCATTTTTCCCCATGCAGCTCGTTCTGATTTTGACACTTTCGCATATCCATACCCTGGTACGTCCACAAAATATAACATTTCATTAATAATATAAAAGTTTAGTGTTTGTGTTTTTCCTGGCTTTGAAGATGTTCTAGCTAACGCCTTTCGATTAATCATTTTATTGATAAACGATGACTTACCTACGTTTGATCTGCCGGCTAATGCAATATGTGGCAAACCATCGTC
Source organism: Bacillus suaedaesalsae (assembly GCF_016890225.1). GTDB lineage: Bacteria > Bacillota > Bacilli > Bacillales > SA4 > Bacillus_BS > Bacillus_BS suaedaesalsae. Next base: position 120,142 of record NZ_JAFELM010000044.1, read on the forward strand.
AGGATATTGTTCAGGCTTTACGGCACTGATGACAATTTCTGCAGTATTTACTTTCATTTTTTCTCCCCTACTAAAGCGTGCTTTAATACTTCATCTAAGTGTGAAACCGGAATAAATTTCAAATCATTACGAACACTTTCTGGAATGTCGTCTAAATCTTTTTCATTTTCCTTCGGTATAATGACTGTAGTGATTCCAGATCGATGAGCACTTAATGATTTCTCTTTTAATCCACCAATTGGAAGAACGCGACCACGTAATGTGATCTCCCCTGTCATTCCAACATCTCTTCTTATCGCTCTACCTGTTAAGGCAGAAACTAACGCTGTTGCCATTGTAATTCCTGCAGATGGACCATCCTTTGGAACTGCACCTTCTGGAACATGAATATGGATATCGTTCTTTTCATTAAAATCAAGATCGATTTTTAATTCATCTGCGCGCGAACGAATATAACTAAATGCAGCTTGAGCGGACTCTTTCATTACATCTCCGAGCTTTCCAGTTAACAGTAGCTTCCCTTTTCCAGGATTAACAGAAACTTCAATTGATAAGATGTCCCCACCAAATGCTGTATATGCTAGACCTGTAGCCACACCAACTTGATCCTCTTGTTCCGCTTGACCGTAACTAAATCTCGGCTTTCCAAGTAGCTCTTCAAGTCTCTTCTCAGTAATCACCACTTTATTTTGCTCTTCTGATACGATGATTTTTGCAACCTTTCTACAAAGTGTTGCAATTTGTCTTTCTAAATTACGCACTCCGGCTTCACGTGTATATACACGAATAAGCTTTAGTAATGCTTCATCTCGAAGTTGAATTTTCCCTTTCGTTAAGCCATGCTCTTTCATTTGCTTCGCAAGGAGATGTTCTTTTGCTATATGCAGCTTTTCTACCTCTGTGTAACCTGCAATAGAAATAACCTCCATTCGGTCTAGAAGAGGCCCGGGAATTGTTGATAGGCTATTTGCCGTCGCAATAAACATTACTTTAGAAAGATCATATGTCTCCTCTATGTAATGATCACTAAAGTTGTAATTTTGTTCAGGATCTAATACTTCTAGCATTGCTGAAGAAGGATCTCCTCTGAAATCACTCGACATTTTATCAATTTCATCAAGTAGGAACACTGGATTAATCGTTCCTGCCTTTTTCATTCCTTGGATAATACGACCTGGCATTGCTCCTACATATGTTCTACGGTGTCCTCTAATTTCCGATTCATCACGAACTCCACCTAGGGAAATTCGAACAAAATTTCTGTTTAATGATCTTGCAATTGATTTCGCTAACGAAGTTTTTCCAACACCAGGAGGGCCTACTAAACATAGTATCGGACCTTTTAACGATTGTGTGAGCTTTTGAACAGCTAAATATTCCAGTACTCGTTCTTTTACCTTTTCTAGCCCATAATGATCCGCATTTAAAATATCTTCTGAACGTTTTAAATCTAAAATATCTTCTGTTGCATTTGTCCAAGGCAAAGATATAAGCCATTCAATATAGTTACGAATGACAGCACTTTCAGCAGAGCTGGACGGAATCTTTTCATAGCGCTCAAGCTCTTTTAAGGCTGTTTGTAGAACAGATTCTGGCATTCCAGCATCTTCGATTTTATCTCTTAATGTTTGGACTTCTCCTGTCTTACCCTCTTTATCTCCGAGTTCTTTTTGGATGGCCTTCATTTGTTCACGTAAATAATACTCTTTTTGTGTACGTTCCATAGAACGTTTTACACGTTGACCGATTTTCTTTTCAAGATTTAATACTTCTCTTTCGTTATTAATAATACTGATAAGCTTGTTTAGTCTTTCTTTAACATTATATGTTTCTAGAATGTCCTGCTTATCTTTAATTTTTAATGGAAGATGAGAAGCAATTAAATCTGCCATTGAACCTGGATCGTCGATATCCGCAATTGTTGCATATGTTTCATTGGAAATCTTTTTCGATAGTTTTATGTATTGTTCAAAATAACTTAATAGCGATCTCATTAAAGCTTCTTCTTCAAGATCCTTTTCGTCTATATCATCTTCTGAAACCATAACTTTTACTGATACATACTCATCCTGGTCTATAAAGGATACAATTTCACCACGGTTTAATCCTTCCACTAGGACACGAATAGTACCATTTGGAAGCTTAAGCATTTGTTTAACCTTCGAAAGTGTACCAATCTGAAAAATATCATCTTCATCAGGGTCATCAATACCAGCATCCTTTTGGGTGGAAAGGAATATTAATTGTTCTTCCATCATTGCCTTCTCTAGTGCTTGGACAGACTTTTCTCGTCCAACATCTAAATGCAATACCATTGTTGGATATACTAGCAGTCCTCTTAACGGCAAGAGAGGCACGACCAATTCCTTTTTATTTGCCATAATGTTATGCACCTCCACAAGTAACGATCGTCTTTTTTGAGTCTTGTTCAATTCTATCTTATTTGTTTTACTTTTGTCTATTAAGGTGCTGTTTCTATGGGATTTTCCCACACTTTGCATAAAAAAGTGCACTAAACTTTATCATTATTAGTCAATAAAGCAACTCCGGCTTAGTATTACCTAAACCGGAGTTTTTTACTAAAGCTATTTGCACAGATTGTTGTTTTTCGACCTAAGTTTAAAAACACCTATAAATAATGGTTTCAGGGCCTCTTTTCGTATTAGCAATGATTATTTCAATTAGATTAACCTATTAAGGAAATACGAAATTGATCAAATTGCTACGAAAAGAGCCTTTACTAAACAGATTCTGTTTTTGATTCAAACGTCGTTGTGGAAGCAGGTATTACGTCTTCCGCCATGATTGAATGGCGTTTCCCAAATGCAATCTCGAACACTTCTGAAATATGGGAGACAGGTATGATATCAATACCGTCTATTTCTTTTAAAATTGATTGCATATTTTCAATTGGAATAATAACCTTTTTCGCTCCTGCTAGCTTGGCTGCTTTTACTTTCGCGAATACGCCTCCAATAGGTTTCACAAATCCATGAATACTTATTTCACCTGTCATCGCCACACGATGGTCAATCGGTAAATTGTTTATAGCAGAATAGATCCCTGTAGCCATTGCAATACCAGCTGAAGGTCCATCTACTGGAATTCCACCTGGAAAATTAACATGAATATCAAAATCTGACGCAGGTACACCAAAAGCTCGTAATACAGTTAACACATTTTCAATCGAACCTTTCGCCATACTTTTTCGACGAACAGATTTTCCTCTGTCCCCAATGCTTTCTTCTTCTACTATACCAGTAATATTAATGGAGCCTTTATCTTTATTTGGTATTACAGTAACTTCAATCTCTAATAGAGCCCCTGTATTAGGTCCATATACTGCTAACCCATTTACTAGTCCAACCTTTGGCTCAATATTAATTTTCTTCTCTTGTCTAGGTGTTAGTTGACTTGAGTGAACAACCCATTCAATATCTTCAGTCTTTATGTAGTTACGATCTTCTGAAATCGCTAGTCCTGCTGCAATTTGTACCATATTTACAGCTTCTCTACCATTACGTGCATAGCTTGAGAGAATTTGAATTCCTTCCTCTGTAACATCCATGTTGATTTTTGTCGCTGCCTTTCTTGCAACAATTGAAAGTTCATCAGTATCTAGTTCTCGGAAGAATACTTCTAAACATCTTGAACGTATAGCTGGCGGTAGCTCGTTTGGTGTTCGTGTTGTCGCACCGATCATACGAAAATCAGCAGGTAACCCATTTTGGAAGATATCATGAATATGTGTTGGGATTTGTGTATTTTCTTCACTATAATACGCACTCTCTAAGAATACCTTTCGATCCTCTAATACCTTTAACATTTTATTCATTTGAATAGGATGTAATTCGCCGATTTCATCAATGAACAAAACTCCTCCATGTGCATGTGTAACCGCACCTTGCTTTGGCTGCGGAATACCCGCTTGTCCCATAGCGCCTGCTCCTTGATAAATTGGATCATGGACAGATCCTATTAGCGGATCCGCAATTCCTCTTTCATCAAATCTAGCAGTTGTTGCATCTAATTCAATAAAAACAGCCTCTCTTTTAAAAGGGGATTTCCCATTACGTTTTGCTTCTTCTAGCACTAATCTAGCTGCTGCTGTTTTCCCTACACCTGGAGGACCATATACGATCACATGCTGTGGATTGGGACCACATAAGGCTGCTTTTAAAGCTCTTATCCCATCCTCTTGGCCAACAATATCATTGAAGCTAGTAGGTCTTACACGTTCCGCCAAAGGCTCTGTTAAGGATATGGAACGCAACTTACGTAACTGGTCCATTTCTTTTCTTGATTCTCTATCAATGGAGACTTTTTGCGTACGTTGGTTTCGTAATAAATTCCAAAAATATAGACCAATTATTATTCCAAAAAATAATTGGATAAACAGCGCAATACTTGTCCAACTCATCTTATACCCTCCTGGTTCTCTGTTGTCTCTGTTAACTAGTATTTCCTGGTAACTGTTGGACTAAACAGAAAAATAGTAGAATACTTTTGGACATTATATGACATGGTGAACCGGTAAGTAAAAAAATATAGTAAGGATTAAAATCCAGAAGATGCAAGAGAGGTAATTGATCTCATTAAGGAGGTTTGATTATGGTTAATTGAATAAGATAAGAATCTTAGAAAAGTACAAGGAACTTATGCTGTTTTAAGGAACTTATGCTAAGAGCGCTCACGTCCTGTGCAAGTAAAAAAACTCGGATAGAACTTCTATCCGAGTTTACAATCAAGCAGAATCTTTTTTATCTTGTCCTGTAACGACTGTTCCGTCTTTTAGGACCAGCTTCGGCTCACTATCACCTTTAACTGTTTCAAGTGTAATGATACATTTTTCAATATCTTCTCGTGAAGGTAGTTCGTACATTACATCCAACATTATCCCTTCAATGATAGAACGTAACCCACGAGCTCCTGTTTTTCTTTCAATTGCACGTTTTGCAATTTCAAGAAGAGCTCCTTCTTCGAAATCAAGTTCAACATCATCTAGCTCAAGAAGCTTTTGATATTGCTTGATTAATGCATTTTTTGGCTTTGTTAAAATTTCTACTAATGCCTCTTCATCTAATTGCTCAAGATTTGCAATTACTGGTAAACGTCCAATGAATTCTGGAATTAATCCAAATTTCAGTAAATCTTCTGGAAGTACCTTCGAAAGTAATGAAACCTCACTACCATCTTCGATTGTGCTTCCTGCTCCAAAACCAATAACCTTTTTACCTAAACGGCGTTTAATAATTTGTTCGATCCCATCAAACGCTCCACCACAAATAAATAGTACGTTTGTTGTATCAATTTGAATGAATTCTTGATGAGGATGCTTACGTCCACCTTGAGGAGGCACACTCGCAACAGTTCCTTCAAGAATTTTCAATAAGGCCTGCTGTACCCCTTCACCCGATACATCACGAGTAATGGATGGGTTTTCAGACTTTCTTGCCACTTTATCAATTTCATCAATATAAATGATACCCTTTTCAGCTTTTTCAACATCATAATCGGCAGCTTGGATTAACTTTAGGAGAATGTTTTCAACGTCCTCCCCTACATAACCTGCTTCAGTTAATGAAGTTGCATCAGCAATTGCGAATGGCACATTTAAAATTCTTGCTAAAGTTTGGGCTAATAAAGTTTTACCACTACCTGTTGGTCCAATCATCGCAATATTACTTTTTGCTAATTCTACATCGTCGATCTTACTATTCGAATTAATACGCTTATAGTGGTTGTATACAGCTACTGCCAGAGACTTCTTAGCTGCATCCTGTCCAATGACGTACTCATCTAAAATGTCACGGATTTCTGATGGCTTCGGAACGTCTTTGAATTCTACTTCTTCCTCAGTTCCTAATTCCTCTTCAACAATTTCTGTACATAATTCGATACACTCGTCACATATATAAACGCCTGGCCCTGCTACTAGCTTTCGAACCTGGTCCTGTGTTTTTCCACAGAATGAACATTTAAGTTGACCTTTTTCATCATTAAATTTAAACAACTATCTCACCCCTTACCATTACTACTGAACCATTGCGTTATTTCTTCTCTCCATTACCCAAATACACGTTGAAGAGCTTTTCTTTATTCTGATTGTTATGTATTTTACCATATTACTTTCTTAGAGAGGTAATAATAACCCTCTCATATGTATGTATTTGTTGAAAGTGCATTTTTTATAAGTTCTTTTTTAATGATTATTTTTACCGTTACCAGATACTTAAACCATTTTATGTATGTAATATGTAGTGTTTAGTAAAAACAAGGCACGAACTAGTCGCGCCTCATTTTCTATTCTAGTTAATTATTATGCAGTAGCTTTGCTATTCTCTACTAAAAAATCAATTGCTTTACGAATTTTTATATCTTCTTTAAGAAGATCTACATTCCCAAGCATATTTTTGATGTTCTCAACAGTTGTTTGGTACATTTCAGACATCTTTGTTAATTCTTCATCAAGTTCAGCATCAGATACTTGAATGTCTTCAGCATTAGCGATTGCTTCTAACGTTAAGTTCATACGAACACGCTTCGCTGCATCTTCAGCCATTTGCTCACGAAGTGCTGCTTCGTCAGTTCCTGAGAATTGATAATAAAGATCAAGGTTCATACCTTGCTGAGATAGACGTTGTTCGAATTCACGAATCATACGGTCTTGTTCTGATTTTACCATTGCTTGTGGTACATCAATTGTTGCATTTTCAGTAGCAAGGTCAACTAAAGAATCCTTTAATGCATTTTCTGCTTCTTGCTTTCTAGACTCTTCTAAACGAGTTCTAGTTTTAGCCTTTAGCGCATCAAGTGTCTCAACTTCGTCGTCTACATCTTTTGCAAACTCATCATCTAATGCAGGAAGTTCTTTTGTCTTGATTTCATGTAATTTCACTTTGAATGTTGCAGGCTTTCCTGCTAATTCTTCTGCATGATATTCTTCAGGGAATGATACTTCAACATCCTTCTCTTCACCAGCAGCTAATCCGATTAGTTGCTCTTCAAAGCCAGGGATAAATGTATTAGAACCAATTGCTAATGAGTAGTTTTCACCTTTTCCACCTTCGAACGCTACTCCGTCAACAAATCCTTCGAAATCAATAATAGCAGTATCGCCATTTTCTACAGTTCCTTCTTCTTTAACAACAAGCTCAGCTTGACGTTCTTGAAGTTGCTTTAACTGTTCGTTTACGTCTTCTTCTGTAACAGCTGTATCTAATCTTTCTACTTCAAGGTTTTTATAATCACCAAGTGTAACTTCTGGCTTAACTGTAACCTTAGCAGTAAAGATTAAATTTTGTCCTTTTTCTAATTGAACGATATCAATTTCAGGACGGTCTACTGGCTCAATGTTTGCTTCTGTTACTGCATTTTCATAAGCATCTGGTAAGATAAAATCTAATGCATCTTGGTATAAAGACTCTACTCCAAAGCGCTTTTCAAACATTCCACGAGGAACTTTCCCTTTACGGAAACCTGGTACGTTTACTTGCTTCACAACTTTATTGAATGCTTTGTCTAAACCTTTGTTAACTGTTTCAGCGTCAACCTCTACAGTTAAAATCCCTTCGTTACCTTCTAACTTTTCCCATTTAACAGACATTTATACTTTCCCTCCATTATCTATTTCTCTTAACCACCAAAGGATACTATGAAACTTGTCCAGAATGATTAACAAATTTTATCCTACATTTATGTATGGCCAAGCATTGATTATGTTTACAACCATTCCATTATAACATATAATGTGCGTGTTTCAATATTGTTAGCTGCGAACGTAAAAAAACAATCATTTACATTGGAATAAAGGAGATTTCTTCAATTTCTTTTATCCTGCAACTTGCAAATAATAAATCTTGAATTGTAATTTTGTATAGTTCTGCAATTTCCTCAGCTTCAATGTCGATGCCATGCAGATCATACCCCACTTTATGAAGACCAGCAGCCCAAATTGCTTCGTTTTCCGGCTGTGAGTTAAAAGGATAATTAACATATAAATGACGAAACCACATCTCTTTTGCCACTTCAAACAAACTAGGATTCTCATTTCCGAGAGTATCATCTAATACCTGAATTACCTGATGAGTAAACGCATGTGTCTCCATGTCATATAACTCTGCGGTATTAACTTTTAATACTTTTCCAAACTTCTCTACACTTACTTCCCTAAAAATATCCTTTTCAATCAATAGCTGCAAAATTGACGTTTTTACAATTGGATGCTTCATTTCATCTAATAAATATTGATCAAGTATCGGGAAGGAATATGCAATTCCCAGTCTTTCATTTCTCAATGCTTGAACAACATTCCATTGTTCCTGTACAGAATCAGACTCAATGATTCGAGTTACCTCAACACGTTGGGTTTCTAAGATCACATCTTCATCTGCAGTCATCTTTCTACTAAAGTCTAGTAACTTATAAAAATTTTCAACCGTTTGAGGCGGAATTTTATCTTCTTGTAAAACTGCTTCAATCGTTGATTCTACTTCTTCGTAGTTACCAAGTTGCACTAGTATTGTTAGGTACAATTGTAAAACATCATAATAATCACCAACATCTTCTTTAAGCATACGTGAGCAGTTTACTTTTGCTTCTTCTAAGTATCCAAGCTCAAATAAACAAATGACGATTCCAAATTGAACTTCATCTAACGAATCATCATACTCTAGTGCCTGCTGCAGGAGAGCAAGAGCTTCATCAAAATTCTTTTTTTGTAATGCTTCCATCCCTTTATCTAACAATCTCTTTTGCAAATTCGGAAACGGAATCACATTTTTAAATTGATCATTATTGTCCATGTTGACTCCTTAGTTCGTACCCAAAGTTTTAAGATTTTTTTAAACACAGTTTACCAACTACCCTTTTAATATACAAGAAAACAATGTAGGAGTTGGACGAAATATAAAAAGAAAAACCTTTTCAATTAAGAAAAGGTTTAATGTTCGTATGTAAAATGGCGTCCCAGGAGAGATTCGAACTCCCGACCGTACGCTTAGAAGGCGTATGCTCTATCCGGCTGAGCTACTGGGACATATGGAGCGGGTGATGAGAATCGAACTCACAACATCAGCTTGGAAGGCTGAGGTTTTACCACTAAACTACACCCGCAAATATTAGCGACAAAGATAAGTATATAAGTTTTTCGGTTGAATGTCAATAAAATTTATGAAAAAAATATTATCTTCACCCGCATTTAATCTCTTCTATATTAACTCGTGAACATTAAAAATTATATGATTGTTTTCTTAAAATATCAACCCTGTTTTAAAATTTTAACCGTAATGGAAGAGAAGAGCGCGTTAGTTACTCTTCTTTTCTACTAAAGGTTTTGCATAACGACTCTACTCGATGATGCATATGATCAAAAAACTGAACATTAAATTCCGTTTCCTTTACCTCAAGAATACAGTAAGTTCGCTCTAGTATTCTTCTAGGGAGGTGAAAACTACCTGGGTTGATATAAAGTCTCCCATCTACAAATTCACATCCCGCTAAATGAGAGTGACCAAAACAAATGATCTTTGCCCCTACCTCTTCCGCACGATACTGAAGATTCATTAACGTCATTTTCACATTGTACAGGTGGCCATGTGTAGCAAATAAATTTACATCTCGTACTTGGCGGATGGTATCATTTGGAAAATTTCCTATGTCACAGTTACCTTTTACAGCTTGGAATCCTACTAACGCTACATGATTTGAAGGAAGCTCTGAATCTCCACAATGAATCATCATGTCAACTTCCTTATCATATTTTTCTTTAACTTGAAGTAATTCTTGTTCAAAACCATGTGTATCACTTATGATTAATAGCTTCATATTCATAACTCCAAATATTTATTCAACTCTACTTCAAGCTTCTTTAAAGCATCTGCACGATGACTAATCGTATTTTTTTCTTCTTTTGTTAGCTGTGCCATCGTTTTGTTTTTCTCGTGAACGAAAAAGATCGGATCGTATCCAAATCCATTCTCCCCAACCGGTTGTTCAGCAATTACACCGTTACATGTTCCTTCCACGACCACTGTAGGTTTTGAAGGAATAGCCATAGCTAGTGCACAATGAAACGCAGCTCTACGGTTATTTTCACCTTTTAATTCACTTAACACCTTCTGTATATTATCTTCATCGTTTTTTTGTTCTCCTGCATAACGTGCTGACATTACACCAGGTCTACCTTCTAAAGCATCGATAGCTAATCCCGAATCATCTGCAATGACGATTTCATTGACGATTGAAGCAATTCCCTCCGCTTTAAGGATCGCATTTTCTTTGAATGTTGTGCCTGTTTCATCAATATCTGGGCTGTCCTGAATATCTAATAGTGAGATAACATCATAGCCTTTACTTTTGAATAGCACCTCAAAATCCTTAACTTTTCCTTTGTTTTTCGTTGCAATGATTATTTGTTTCATGTTTTTCCCTACTTCTATTTTAAGATTGCATTGCTGATGTCTTCTCCTAATGCTTCCATTTGATGATGGATTAAGTCTTGTATCCCTTTTTCAGCCAGTTCTAACAGTTCATTTAGCTGAGTTCTTGAGAATGTAGCTTCTTCTCCCGTTCCTTGAAGCTCAACAAATTCTCCTTTACCTGTCATCACTACATTCATATCTACATTAGCACTTGAATCCTCGATATAATTCAAATCAAGAATAGGCCCACGTTCAGGATCAACACCAACAGAAGTTGCAGCTAAGAAATCTTTGACCGGGTATGCTGAAATAGCTCTTCTCTCAATAAGCTTTGAAAAAGCAAGAACCATTGCCACATAAGCGCCTGTAATGGATGCTGTTCGTGTACCGCCATCTGCCTGAATAACATCACAGTCGATCCAAACAGTGCGTTCACCTAGTTTTTCAAGCTGTACAACAGAACGAAGTGCCCGACCAATTAAACGTTGAATTTCCATTGTACGACCAGTCACTTTTCCCTTACTAGATTCACGTATATTTCGTTGCTCCGTTGCTCTTGGAAGCATAGAATATTCGGCAGTAATCCAGCCTTTACCTCCACCTCTCATAAATGGAGGTACTTTATCTTCTATACTTGCCGTACAAATAACTTTCGTATCACCTACTGAAATTAGTACTGAACCTTCTGCATGCTTTATGTAATTTTTTTCAATATGTATTTCTCTCAATTGCGCTTGCTCTCTACCATCCACTCGCATTTTATGTCCTCCTCATTCTCATGTTCACCATTGTAGTATGGCCAAATTTACGTTCATTCTTGTATGTTTTCATATAGTAACATGAATAAAAGAGGTGGCAAAATAATGCCTACCTCTTGTATTAGTATATGTTATTACTTACGATAAGCCAACTTAATAGAGATTAAAATTCTCCAGTATTTACCGTTTGAGGTCTTGTTACTGGCTTCGTTAATTCTTCACCTGAGTCTGCTTTTAAATCTGCTTTACCGTTAACTTGAATTGCAACACTTTCAACACCAGGTTGCTCAGTTAGCGATAACACTAATGAATTGATAATATGCTTCGAAATTGCGGTTCCTTCTAGGTTACCTAGGATAGACTCGTTAAAGTTAAGTGTTACAACACCATTTTTATAGTCTGGTTCAGAAATTAGCTCCACTTCAGAGTTGAATTCTGATAGTAGACCACCTACTAAACCTGGCCCTTTAATTAATTCATTAATTGTTGCTACAATTTTATCCTCACTTGTTTCCTGAACACGTTTTGTTACAGGAACGTAGTACGTATTTTCTCCTTCTTGAGCTAAGAAGTATAAGGTAATTAATTCACTATTCATTACATCCACAACGTCAGAGTTATCAACGTTGATTCCATCTGCGCGAGTTAGGCTGTCGTTAATTGGTGTTTTGTTCACTGGCATTACATTTTGCTCATGTCCATTTACCTTGATGTTAACCTTTTTAATCGTATCAAACTGTGTTAATGTCCACGTTAACGATTGTAAAATCTTTTGCTCATCTTCTGCTTTATATTCTGTAAATTCATTAGAAAAATCAACAACTAATGTTCCATCTTTCAATAGGTCTGTTGTCATTTGAGTATCAGGTGGCAATACAGCCTTGAAGCCTTCTGGTAGCATATTCGTTACCGGCCCACCTTCTACTAGGTACTCAAGTACTTGTTGAGCTGCACTATTTTCTTTTGGTAGCTCGAATGTTTGCGGAACAACATACCCATTTTTATCCACAAGATAAAGCTCACGAGTAACTGTATCTTTAGTTGCTTCTTCTTTTTTGTCATTTCCTTCTGAACTCTTACCATCTTCTAGCTTCGCTTGATCATCTACCATATTTACATCCTGTGGTGGATCAATCTCCTTCATCGCTTGCTCCCCACCAAACAATCCACAACCGGATAGTAATACAGTCGATGCAATAACAGTTGTAGCAATTTTCACTTTTGGTAATTTAGGCATTCTAAATCCCTCCTAAGGTAGTTTGTACTAACATGTATACGAGCCTTATTTGAGATTTAGACCGGCTTGTCATTATTTTTTTTAGTAAACAATTTTTATTTTGATGAAGCTTACTATAAAGATTATTCGACAAGTGCCTGGCACAAAAAAACGTGATACGGCTAGTATCACGTAAGTTTTATTACTTCTATTTTTTCTATATTTTGTTGAAATAGTTTGTTTGCGACTTTTTGGAATGCTTCTTTTGTTCCGGTTGTGAAAAATAAATGTTCCTTCGGTTCGCCTTTATTTTTTAATAGTCTGCTATGGTAAAGAATTGTACTCACTTCACGAGCTGTCTCTTCTCCAGAGGATATTAATTCAACTTGCTTTCCCACTACTTCTTGGATAATTGGAGCAAGTAATGGATAGTGAGTACAGCCAAGTATTAATGTATCTATCTTCGTTCCTCTCAGTGAATGCAGTTGTTCTTGAACGACATCGTACGCTTCAAGAGAATCGTAATCCCCAGCTTCAACAATTGGTACAAATCTAGGGCATGCGAGTCCTGTAACTTCTAATTGGTTATTAATTGAATGCAAAACAGAGTCGTATGCTTTACTATGAATCGTTCCAATCGTACCGATAACACCAATCTGCTTATTTTCTGTTACTTTTACCGCAGCACGAGCACCAGGCTGAATAACACCGATAACCGGTATATTAAGTGATTGCCTAATATCTTCTAGTACAGCAGCAGTAGCAGTATTACAAGCAATCACAAGCATTTTTATGTCATATTGAAGTAAGTAATTGGTCATCTCCCAAGTAAATTGCTTTACTTCTTCAAGAGGTCTTGGTCCATAAGGACATCGAGCTGTATCACCTAAGTATAAGATTTGCTCTTTCGGCAACTGCCTCATTAGTTCCTTTGCTACAGTTAGACCACCGACTCCTGAGTCAATAACCCCGATTGGTTTATCCATGTAAATCTCCTCATTCTTTCATTTCTTGATGTAATTTTCCTAGTAGTTTTTCTAACATGATGATTTCATCTTGTGAAAATGCAGAAAGAACTTCTTCCAAATATTTTTGACGCTTCTCAATAACTTCTTCAATGATGCGCCCGCCCTCAGGCAATAGATGTATTCTTACGACACGACGATCGTTTTCATCTTTTACACGTACAACTAATTCATTCTTTTCCATTCGATCGATTAAATCTGTAGTTGTACTAAAAGCTAAATACATTTTATTTGATAATTCACCAATTGTCATATCTCCATTTTCTAAGAGCCATTGAAGGGCAACAAATTGTGGAGGAGTAATCGTATACTGGTTTAACATCTCTCTCCCTTTTTGTTTAATGATGCCAGATATATAACGTAGCGATTTTTCCGTTTCTGCTACAGTAGAATCAACCATTTCTCTTTCAGTAGGTTGGTCTTGCTTCATAACATTCTCCCCCTCATAGTTAAAAGCCAATTAGAAAAATTTTTTATAAATATAATTGGCATAATCCGATAACGACATTTTAATGCCTATTACTATTATTTTCTACTTTTTTCACCAAAATTTCAAGATAAAGTGAAACTTCAATCAGTGAGACGTTTTTTCCACTGATTGTTAGTTGAACCAATCGGGTTCTTACTGGCGCCTTCACCATTTAAACTCTTCGAATCGCTTAAGCATTAAAGAGAGAAGTTAGTGACAGTTAGAACGGGATAAAGGTTGAATTATGTAATAAACCGGCCTTCCACTGTGAGAAAGCCGGTTACATTTTAAAGCTCTAGTTCTCCCATACGTAGGAGCTCTACAACCGCTTGTGAACGCCCCTTAACTCCAAGCTTTTGCATCGCATTGGAAATATGATTTCGAACTGTCTTCTCACTGATAAACAACTCTCCTGCAATTTCTTTTGTTGTCTTATCTTGAACTAACAATTCAAATACTTCCCTTTCTCTTTTCGTTAGCAACGGCTTTGGTTGAAAATCTTTCTCCTTCAATTGTTGTGACCCTCCTTGCCAAGGTGCGAGCTAAAAATAGGATGGGTGTATATTTAGTCACCATATACTATGCCAGATAAGGGTTCACTGTTACTTACAATTTAGAGATTTCATTCATATTCACTATTATTAGTTATGCGTCAACACACTCTTTACCTATCATAGTTAGTAGACTTTTTCTCCAATTTTCAGTCCATCCTACAGGCTTCCCTGTCTTCTTTGAAATTTGAACGATTGTTCCTCTACCTACAAATGCTGGTTTTCCGTTCTGTTTTTGCACAAGATAATGAATATCTACAGATGACGACCCAAGTTTATTTACCTTCACTTTTACTTCTAATTTTTCATCAAAGAAGGTTTGGGATAAGTAGTCACACTGTAGGTCTGCAACAACTGGTATTAAGTCACTATCTCCTTCGATCCAATATTGCATTAAACCTAATGATTTAAAAAATTCGATTCGTGCTTCTTCAAGATATGTAAATACAACTGTATTGTTGACATGTCCAAACATATCGGTTTCACTAAAACGCACTTTAATTGGGTGTGAGAAAATAAATTCCTTTTGCCATGTTTCAAAGTGATCAATATAAGTTGCTTTCACCATGCAAGTACCTCCATTTATATCATTCTAGACTTATAGTCTAATCATACGAATCGTTATCACATTGATTTAATTTACCGTGGAAGGTACACTGTCCTCTGCGGAATGGAGTATCATCTTCACAATTCTGTGGCGCACCTTCCACTATGATCAACACATTGCCCAAATCAACATTCTACTCTAACATAACCAAAAACAAAAAGCTCAGGGTGCCTCGTTTAGCCTCGGGTACAGCTATTGTTAATAACCGCCAGTAAGAGCCCGATTCCTTCAGAAATTCACTAATGGAAGTTTCAGCCGGGCTAGGTGCTGGAACTGGATTATGAACATAACACTCAAAATTTTATAATTTCTTAAATTGTAATAAAATAGCCTCTTCATGAGATCATGAAGAGGCTATCTCTAGTTTAAATGAAAAGTAAATTCATAACTTATGAATTAAACTTCGTCACTTCCGAAGAAGTTTCTAAACATTTGTACAGTTGTATCACGGTTTAGTGCCGCAATCGAAGTTGTTAAAGGAATTCCCTTTGGACAAGATTGTACACAGTTTTGTGAGTTACCACAGTTCGCAAGACCACCGTCACCCATAATTGCATCTAAACGTTCTGACTTATTCATTGCACCTGTTGGATGTGCATTGAATAAACGAACTTGAGATAATGGAGCTGGTCCAATGAAATCAGAATTACTGTTTACATTAGGACATGCCTCTAAGCAAACACCACATGTCATACATTTTGATAATTCGTAAGCCCATTGACGCTTCTTTTCAGGCATACGTGGTCCAGGACCTAAATCGTATGTGCCGTCAATAGGAATCCAAGCTTTAACCTTCTTAAGAGAGTCGAACATACGACTACGATCCACTTGAAGGTCACGTACAACCGGGAAAGTTCTCATAGGCTCTAGACGAATCGGCTGTTCTAATTGGTCAACTAGTGCAGAACATGATTGTCTTGGCTTGCCGTTGATCACCATTGAACAAGCACCACAAACCTCTTCTAAACAGTTCATATCCCATGTTATAGGTGATGTTTCTTTCCCATTAACATCAACTGGATTTCTACGGATCTCCATAAGTGCAGAGATAACATTCATGTTTGGACGATAATCTAGTTCAAATGTTTGATCATAAGGGGCAGCTTCTGGGCTGTCTTGACGAGTGATTACAAAACGGACTTTTTTCTTCTCGCTCATTTTTGATTATTCCCCTTTCTTTTTAGAGTAGTCACGCTTACGCGGCTGGATTAGAGATGTATCAACATCCTCATAGTGGAACTGAGGACCTTCTTCTGTAAACTTCGCCATTGTAGTCTTTAAGAATTCCTCATCATTACGTTCTGGGAATTCCGGCTTATAGTGAGCCCCACGGCTTTCATTACGGTTATACGCACCAATAGTGATAACACGCGCCAAGTGAAGCATGTTGTCTAACTGACGAGTAAAGGATGCACCTTGATTACTCCATTTTGCAGTATCATTAATATTAATGTTTTGGTAACGTTCCATTAATTCTTGAATCTTTTCGTCAGTCTTTAGTAGCTTAGCATTTGTACGAACAACTGTTACATTGTCAGTCATCCACTCTCCAAGCTCTTTATGAATTACGTAAGCATTTTCTTTTCCATCCATAGACATAATCTTTTGGATACGATCTTCTTCTTGCTTCACATAACGATCAAAAATGCTTGAACTAATATCTTCCGCTGTCTTGCTTAATCCTTTAATATACTTAACAGCATTCGGTCCAGCCACCATACCACCATAAATAGCAGAAAGTAATGAGTTAGCCCCTAGACGGTTTGCACCATGCATGGAGTAATCACACTCACCAGCAGCGAATAGACCAGGAATATTTGTCATTTGATCATAATCAACCCATAGTCCACCCATTGAGTAGTGAACCGCAGGGAAGATCTTCATTGGTACTTTACGTGGATCCTCACCCATGAACTTTTCATAGATTTCAATAATACCACCTAGCTTAATATCAAGTTCTTTAGGATCTTTATGAGAAAGATCAAGGTATACCATGTTTTCCCCATTAATGCCTAGCTTTTGCTCTACGCAAACATCAAAGATTTCACGAGTAGCGATATCACGTGGTACTAAGTTACCATAAGCAGGATATTTCTCTTCTAAGAAGTACCATGGCTTACCATCTTTATATGTCCAAACTCGTCCACCTTCTCCACGAGCCGATTCACTCATTAAGCGTAGCTTATCGTCACCAGGTATTGCAGTAGGGTGAATTTGAATAAATTCTCCGTTTGCATAATGTACACCTTGGCGATATACGATCGCTGCAGCAGATCCTGTATTAATAACAGAGTTCGTTGTCTTACCGAAGATAATACCAGGTCCACCTGTAGCCATAATAACAGCATCACCAGGGAAAGATTTAATTTCCATTGATGTTAAGTTTTGTGCAACTACACCACGACAAACTCCTTCATCATCAAGTACTGAACCTAAGAATTCCCAGCCTTCGTACTTTTGAACAAGACCAGCTACCTCATAGCGACGTACTTGCTCATCTAAAGCATAAAGTAATTGCTGACCAGTTGTTGCGCCTGCAAATGCAGTACGGTGATGTTGAGTTCCACCGAAACGACGGAAATCAAGTAAACCTTCTGGAGTACGATTAAACATAACCCCCATACGGTCCATTAAGTGAATAATTCCTGGTGCCGCGTCAGCCATTGCTTTTACTGGTGGTTGGTTCGCTAAGAAGTCTCCACCATAAACTGTATCGTCAAAGTGCTCCCAAGGTGAGTCACCTTCACCCTTCGTATTTACAGCACCGTTAATTCCACCTTGTGCACAAACTGAGTGAGAACGTTTTACTGGTACAAGTGAAAATAAATCTACTGATACTCCAGCTTCTGCCGCTTTAATAGTCGCCATTAGACCTGCAAGTCCTCCACCGACAACTACGATTTTCCCTTTACTCATTTTTAGCTCACTTCCTCTATTAAGGTTCTTTTTAAAGAGTATTGAATCACATACCATCTAAAAAGATACTATTCTAAAATCATATTCTAGCATTACTGTAATACTAGTTTTTTATCTTATAGATTTGCTAATGATGGATCAATAAAAGCAAATATTGTACGTACTCCCACGTAAGAAAGAGCTACGAAAATTGCTAATGTTACATATGTTGAGATTACCTGTGAACGTGGTGTTACAGTAATACCCCAGCTTACTAAGAAAGACCATAATCCGTTCGCAAAGTGGAATACAGTTGATACTACACCAACGATGTAAAATACTAGCATGAATGGATTGCTTAAAATTGCTTCCATCATATCATAGTTAACTTCTGCACCCATTGCTGCTGCAATTCTAGTTTCCCAAACGTGCCAAGCTACGAAAATAAGTGTAATAACACCAGTCACACGTTGAATTAAGAACAGCCAGTTACGGATAAATCCGTAGTTGCTAACGTTATTTTTCGCAGTAAAAGCAATATAAAGTCCATATACAGCATGATAAAGTAATGGTAGAAAAATAACGACAGCTTCTAATAAATATCGGAACGGTAAGTGTTCCATAAATTGTGCAGCTCTATTAAATGACTCTGCACCTCTTGTTGCAAATTGGTTTACTATTAAGTGTTGCACTAGGAAAAGACCTACAGGTATAACACCTAATAATGAATGCAATCTACGGTTAAAAAACTCACGATTTTTAGCCATGTTTTACCCCCCTTGATAACTTAAACATAAAAGAAAATGAAAACCTTTGCATAACTAGTTTTCGTAAAAATGCGACATGTTCATTTTACTCCTACCTAGAAAGTGCGTCAAGAAAACGCTTCAACAAAATAACATTTTCATACATAAGAATATAAGCTCTAGTAAAATAATATTATCATTTGAGTGCATTCTTTGTTAGATGAAATTTTTGAGTAATACGCCATTATTTGTAATATAATAGTGCTTATGAGTTTGGGGATACTCATAAATATCCAGATGAAGTGTTCAAAACTTCATAACAATATATATGAAGTAGTTGTTAGTTTACAACAACTGAATGTGCTAAAAAGAAATAAACAGGATGTACGGGATATGAAAGAGGGGAAGAACATTGAAGGAATTATCGCTTAAAGAACAACTATCTCAATTTGATGGTTTACATACAACAGGTATCGCATATGAGTTACTTCGCGAAGTTCTTTTGCCGGATTTACTTGGGAAAGAGCTACCATCTATTTTATATTGGGCCGGGAAAAGTATCGCTAGAAAATACCCGGTATCAAATGAGGAAGAGGTAATTCAATTTTTTAAAGATGCAGGTTGGGGAAACTTGGCTATTACTTCACAAAAAGCAAATATAATGGAATTTGATCTAACAAGTGAGTTTATTAACGCAAGAAATCAATCACGAAAAGAAACGAGCTATAACCTCGAAGCTGGCTTTATTGCACAACAATTCGAGCAAATAAACAATGTCATTACAGAAGCGTTTGTCGAACAAAAGAAACGACATAATCTTATACATATTACAGTTAAATCTGATAGTAAGGATAACATTTAAAAAGACCTGCAGAATTCTGCAGATCTTTTTTTCATAACCGTTAAATCCTTGGCAGGCTTAAATAGAACCCTACAAGTGATACACACTTAACAAAAAGGTGCCAAGAAACCTTTCTTGAATAATTTTGTTAAAGTACATTGTGGATTTTTTAGCTTTATGTTGATTGTAGTGGAAGGTGCGAGACTCCTGCGGGAGTAGCGGGACAGGTGAGACTCATGCAGGAGCATAGCGACGGATGCTCCCGGAGCACCAAGGAATGCGAGTGCCTTCCACTACAATCAACATTATTGTTTAACAGAGCCTTTTGAAAACAACCACTTTTGTGTAAAAAGCCTATTTATATTAAACGGAATGTGTTACTAGTTCATCTAATTTAAATGCTTCATGTAACGCTTCAACTGCTTTTACCATGAAACGCTCTTCAACGACTGTAGATACTTTAATTTCAGAAGTACTTACCATCTTCACTTGGATTTCGTTGTTAGCTAGTACTTCGAACATTTCAGCAGCTACACCTGGGTTAGAGATCATTCCTGAGCCAACAATTGATACTTTTGCTAAGCTACTTTCAGACTGGATGGAATGAAACCCAAGCTTTTCTTGATTTGATTGAAGAACAGTCAATGTTTCATCTAAATCTGTCGTATGAATAGAGAAGGAAATGTTTGTTTCATCTTGGCTTGTCATACTTTGAATGATGATATCAACGTTAATGCCATGATTTGCAAGAGTAGTAAAAATTGTTGATAAAGAATGAAGTCCATTTTTTAAACCAACAATCGTAACTCGTGTTACTCCATCTTCAAACGCAATCCCTCTAACAATAAGGTTATTTTCCATTGAAACTTCCTCCTCAATTCTTGTTCCTGTTTCTAATTCAAGACTAGATCTTACTTCTAATGGAACTGCATAATTTTTCGCAAACTCAACGGCACGTGGGTGTAAAACACCTGCACCTAAATTAGCAAGCTCTAACATTTCGTCATAAGAAACAGATTGAAGCTTTCTAGCACTCTTAACATAGCGTGGATCTGTTGTGAATACACCCGTAACATCTGTATAGATATCACATTTATCAGCTCTTAATGCAGCAGCAAGAGCAACAGCAGTTGTATCCGATCCACCTCTACCTAATGTTGTGATATTAAATTCAGATGTAATTCCTTGAAATCCGGCGACAATGACAATCTTTCCATTATTTAAATAAGAGTGTAATGTATCAGTTTCAATCTCTACTATCCTGGCGTTTCCATGAATAGCTTCAGTTTTAATCCCTGCTTGCCATCCTGTTAATGAAACTGCATCATACCCTTTTGCCTGAAGTGCAATGGATAATAAAGCAATTGAAACTTGCTCTCCAGTAGTTAATAACATATCCATTTCTCGTTTACTTGGAGTATTCGTAAGTTGAGTAGCAAGATTTACTAACTCATCAGTAGATTTCCCCATAGCCGATACAACAACGACAACTTGATTTCCTCTTTGTGCTTCCTGAATCACACGATTTGCAACATTTTGGATTCTTTCAATAGAACCTACCGATGTTCCCCCAAACTTTTGTACAATTAATCCCACGGCTCTCATCCTACCTTTTCTACAAAATAAAAAGCAATGAGAGTATCTCATTGCTTGAACAGATAAAAATGTTCTCGCGAGTGAGATAGCTCTCCAAACAACATTCAAGCTGTTTGACAATCTTACATTTGTTCAATGCAAAACCAGCAAGGACATGTATGAGCCATCTCCTCACTTCGGCGACGCTCCCCTTTCCATAATCTTCATAAGAGCTCATTCTCTTCTGATTACGTACTATTGAAGTTCGCACCTCTACCATCACTTCATCGAATTGAAGTGTCGTATGAAATTAAACCAATTTTAACAAACATTATAAAGGAAGACAACTACATTTTTAATCTTCCTTTAATTTCTGGGCGATAATAGATGCTGTGTTACGTGGAATACCTACTTCCACTATTTCATCTACCGTTGCTTCCTTTAATTTTTTTACAGATCCAAAATGTTTTAATAACTGCTTCTTTCTTTTCTCCCCTACTCCAGGAATGTCATCTAAAATGGACTGAAAAGCATTTTTCCCTCTCAACTGACGATGAAATGAAATGGCAAATCGATGGACTTCATCCTGAATACGCTGCAATAAGTAAAACTCTTGGCTGTTTCTTTCTAACTGAACGGTTTGAACAGAATCACCAATAAGTAATTCAGAGGTCTTATGTTTGTCGTCTTTAACTAAACCAGCAATCGGTATTTCCAACCCTAACTCATTTTCTAGAACATCTTGAGCAGCAGACAAGTGTCCTTTACCACCATCAATAATAATTAAATCAGGCAGTGGAAGATTATCTTTTAAGATTCGAGAATATCTTCTTCGAACAACCTCTTTCATAGAGGCATAATCATCAGGTCCTGTAACACTCTTAATCTTATATTTTCGATATTCTCTTTTATCAGGCTTTCCGTCAATAAATACAACCATCGCAGAGACTGGATTGGTCCCTTGAATATTCGAATTATCAAATGCCTCAATTCGAAATGGTGTTGCTATCCCAATTTTACTGCCTAAGTTTTCAATTGCCTTAATGGTTCTTTCCTCATCACGTTCGATTAAGGAAAATTTCTCCTCTAGGGCTATCTTCGCATTTTTGCTTGCTAAGTTTACTAATTCTTTCTTTTGACCCTTTTTCGGTTGATGAACACTTACCTCAAGTAATTGTTCTGCCAATTCCTTATCAACACCATCTGGAAGTAAGATTTCTTTCGGTTTAAAATGATGATTTTCAAGATAAAACTGACCAAGAAAAGTAACAAATTCCTCTAGAGGATCTGCGTATACTGGAAACATTGATACATCTCGTTCAATCAATTTACCTTGGCGAATAAAGAAAACTTGGACACACATCCAGCCTTTATCAAATGAAAATCCAAATACATCTCGATCAACCATGTCTGTCATCATCATCTTTTGCTTTTCCATTGTCGCCTCTATATGTGCAATTTGATCTCGAAGGTCTTTCGCTCTTTCAAAGTCTAGTTCCTCAGATGACTTAAGCATTTTCTCAGTGAGTTCAGCCTTTACATCTTGATAGCCTCCATTTAAAAAACGGATGATTCCATCTACCATCTCTTTGTTCTGATCAACTGTGACAGTGTTCACACAAGGTGCTAAGCATTGACCTATATGATAATATAAACATACCTTTGTCGGTAAGGTAGAACACTTCCTTAATGGGTAAATTCGGTCTAATACTTTCTTCGTTTCATTCGCTGAATAAACATTCGGATAAGGTCCAAAGTATTTACCTTTATCCTTCTTAACTTGCCTGGTAATAATTAATCGTGGGTGTTCTTCATTCGTAATTTTAATAAAAGGATATGTCTTATCATCCTTTAAGTTAATATTGTATTTAGGGTTATGTTTCTTTATTAAATTTATCTCTAATACAAGTGCTTCAATATTGGATGATGTGACGATATATTCAAAGTCCACGATTTCATTTACTAAACGTAACGTTTTTCCATCATGAGAGCCTGTGAAGTATGAACGTACCCTGTTCTTTAATACTTTCGCTTTTCCGACATAAATAATGGTCCCTTGGCGATCCTTCATTAAATAACAACCTGGTTGATCTGGTAATATTGCAAGTTTTTCTTTTATTAGTTGATTCATGGTACGTCCTCCCCTCATGCTCTATTTATCGTATTGTATCATATTCTTATTCAAACAACTGATAGTAAAACTTGCCTTACTATCCTCTATGTTGATAAATGATACGAACTTCGACATCATTTCCCAAGAAATATCTTTATTAGTACTTCTTATTTTGTCGGACATTGTAATATGACTGAAGATCCCACTAAAAAAGCACCCCTTTTAGGGATGCTCGGATGTAACTTATAGCTGTGATTCTAATCTTTCAGCTAATGCATCTTTAGGCTGGAAACCAACAACCTTATCTACAACTTCGCCATTTTTCATAATTAATAAAGTTGGGATACTCATAACACCGTATTTCGCTGCTGTTTCTTGATTTTCATCAACATCAAGCTTTACGATTTTCACTTTGTCTCCCATGTCTCCATCAAGTTCTTCTAGAACTGGAGCGATCATTTTACAAGGACCACACCATGGTGCCCAGAAATCTGCAAGAACTAAGCCTTGGCTAGTTTCAGATGAAAAGTTTTGATCTGTTACATTTGTAATTGCCATATTAAAAATCCTCCCAAATAATTAATTTACTTCATAATAACCAAAGTATATCATTATGCTATTTGACTAGCGAACTTTTTGCTCAAAATATACTATACCCTCTATAAAATGTTTTCATGTATGAGTAAAACCTCTAAGTCTTTGTTAAAAAGCTTTATTCTAAATGAATGTTGCCTTTACTCTACACCTTCCACTTCAGGCACTTCCTTTCCGCTTCCATTCACTCACGTTTTACATTTTGTTGTTTTTGGTTGGGTATCTTTCGTTGCATTTCGCTACAGACACTTGCTTTCCGCGGGGGAGAAAGTCGAGCCTCCTGATATGAACGAAACTGTCAAGGCTCCCACTCTTCACCAGGTTTGGATTGTCTTTTGACCAACTCTAAGAAGAGAAGCTATTTACGGCTTCTTTTCTTGATTTTGTTAGTTAGCAAGCCATTCTGGCTAGAATAGCTCCTTCTTTAGCTTACTGACCACTTCTCACTTCTTTGTATGTCTGTCAAGTGGTCTCCTTGACTGTCATACAAAGAAGTGAGAGACTCCATTAAGCTATAGAAGGAATCTGTTCCTTTCTCCTTTTTTTGACTTGAATAGAAGTTAAGAACACGGCACGAAGGCAAAAATCTCTACTGCGGTTTACGCTCTGATATCCGTGGGTTTTCACATTTTATCTTTCCGTATAAAGGACTAATCCACTAACTCGGCACGTGCGTTAATCTATTTAGATATAGCACAGAGGAGGCCACGTGGGTTTTCCTTTCCGGTTTTTTTCTTTGCCTTCGAGCCCTGTTCTCAATCATCTATCTTTCTTCGTAAATTATTCGTGTGAAATTAAAGCCATACATAAAAAATGGATCAATAATACCTATATCACCGTAACATGACAACTTGTAAGATCAAAAACTAGCGTTTTTTACTTCTTCTACCTCTTGTGTAATAGCCCAAATAAAACCAGCTAATTCTCTGGCAACTGCAGTAATTGCTTTTCCACTTTCTTTTCCTCTTGATAATAATCGGTAATACTTTTTATGAAGTCGGTTTTGTGCTTTCCAGGATATCGCTTGAATAGTGGGGGACTGTCCATTTTGTCGTCTCATCAATTCTCCTTTAACTGACGGTTGATAACGATAACTCCATGCAGCTTCTACTAATAAGCGTCGTACATGACGATTCCCTGTTTTTGTGATGCTCCCTTGTATTCTTCTTTCACCACTTGAGTATTCACTTGGTATTAAACCAATATAGGCCATTAATTGTGTTGGTGATGAGAAACGTTTGAAAGAACCTATCTCCGCTACAAGACTAGTCGCAGTAATAAGAGCTACACCTCTTAGTGATTGTAAGGCTTGAATGGTTGGGGCGTGTACGCCCTCCGTTGCCTGAACTCTAATTTCTTCCTCTAGTCTTAAAATTCGTTGTTCTAGCTCTTTCAATTGATGATAATATTCTTGAAAGACCACACGTAGTTTGGAGCTTTCAAATTTTAATGCATCCAGCCATCTACGATATTTGACCGTCCATTTGTTCACACCTGACGGTGGCTTAATGTTATTACGAAGCAAAAATTTACTCAAACGGTGCCTTGCCCTAAGTTCATCTTCTTTTGCATCTTCACGACATCTTACAAGATCACGGAGAGCTTCATCCTCTTCGTTTGGAACATAGATGTTAGTTAATTCTCCTGCTCGATATAACTGAGCCAGTCGAATAGAGTCTCTACGATCTGTCTTAATACGTTCACCTGGTCTTTTAGGTATGAGAGATGGGGCTATCACATCACAATGAACACCTAGGGAAAGTAATAATCTATATAGTGGGTATCCAGTTGGACCGGCTTCATAACAGACTCGAAGAGTCTCGGTGTTTCCAAGTTTATTTATTAATTTCCTAACTGCTTCTGGTGTGTGAGGAATTACTCCCCAGTATCTCGGCTCTTCTCGCCCCTCATCCGCGATCGCAACTGCAATTTTTTCTTTTGATACGTCTAAACCTACATATTTTATGGTATCCTTCATAATAACTAGCTCCTTCCGTAATGTAGCTCTGATTTGGTTTGTTTTTACCAGTAAACATTCTAACCAAATTAACCTACGATGTTACGAGTAAGGAGCTAGTTTCGTTCATGATAACTC
>NZ_JAFELM010000045.1 GCF_016890225.1 Bacillus suaedaesalsae
GTTTTGATACATTTGGTTCTGAAGGTCTTAAAGAATCCTCAACTTGGAAAAGGTACTCGAAGGAAATAAAGCTTTTAGCTGTTAGTGATTATCTGTCTGGTAAATACTCTTTACTTGAGGTTGTCAAAAAGTATGAAATATCAAGTCATTCCGTCCTCCACGAGTGGATTAAGAAGTATAATACTCATAGAGATTTAAAGGATACGTCAAAAGGAAGGACGAGCTCTATGACTAAGGGAAGAAAAACAACTTGGGAAGAACGAATACAAATTGTACTTGATTGCTTGGGGAGCGGAAAAGATTATCAAGAAGCAGCTAATACTTATAATGTTTCTTATCAACAAGTCTATCAATGGGTTAAGAAGTATGAAGTGGCGGAGATGAAGCACTAAAAGATAAACGTGGTATTAAGAAAGAAGAAGCTAAGCTTACTCCAGAAGAGAAAATCGAACTTCAAATGAAAAAGTTAGAAAGAGAAAATGAACGGTTACGTGCGGAGAATTTATTCTTAAAAAAGTTAGAGGAGATCGAAAGGAGGCGAAAATAAGCCTAATCCGATTTGAGGATAAGTATATCGCTATTCAGGAGCTTCACAAAAATGAGAATTTAAGCATTAGTTTACTTTGTGAGATCGCTGAAATTGCACGTTCTGCATACTATAAGTGGCTTAACCGTACCCCTTCTACCCGAGAAATACTGAATGAAGAAATCATTAAAGAGATGAAAATTCTCCATAAAAAGGTTGATAACACCTTCGGCTACCGACAAATGACGCTTCATATGAACAGAATGTTTGAGGAGAACCTTAATCATAAAAGAATTTACCGATTAATGAAAGTGGCTGGTTTACGCTCTGTCATTAGGATTAAGAGGAAACAATATAAACGTTCTACACCTCAACATGTGGCAGACAATATATTAAATCGAGAATTTACCGCGGAAAAACCAAATGAAAAATGGGTTACGGATGTGACAGAATTTAAGTATGGTCAATCAAAAAAGGCCTATTTAAGTGCGATTCGTGACCTATATGATGGTTCAATCATAAGTTATGTTCTAGGACATTCTAATAATAACCAACTTGTATTTAAGACACTTGACCAAGCTACAGTACTATTAGCTGCGGAAAAACCACTTATCCATAGTGACCGTGGATTTCAGTACACCTCTAAAGGATTTAAACGTAAAATAGATGCGGCGAATATGACACAAAGTATGTCACGAGTTGGTCGGTGTATTGATAATGGACCAATGGAATCCTTTTTTGGAACACTAAAATGTGAGAAATATTATTTGCATAAATATAAGACTTTTGAGGATCTTTCTCTTGCGATAAATGAGTACATTCATTTTTATAATCATGAGAGATACCAAAAACGATTAAACGGCCTTAGCACTATGGAATATAGAGCTAAAGCCGCTTAGATCCTTTTTATTATTTCCACTGTCTACTTGACAGGGGGCAGTTCAATCTCGATGCTTGTCGTTTCCTTTATTTTAACCTTTATGTGTTGCTTCTTCTTTCTTCCACTTTTTCCTCATTATTAACGTTACAATTCCAATAACCCCCAAGAAAGCAAAACTAACGAAAAATCCAATTCTGCTTACTTTCTCAAACATCGTACCACTAATGGCAAGTAGTATTAACAGTATTCCGAGAATCCGTAAAAACTTATCTGTAGCCGTTAGTTTTTTCATCACACGCTTAAACGAGAATAAAATAAATAACCAAGTATATAAAAGCATTAAACCCGCTGCTGTAGTTAAATATTCATAAATCTTATCAGGTAGTAATAACGAAACAACAATTGACACGATTAACCCACCAACTGTTAATAATAGTGCAGCAATTGGGAGCTTCTTTTTCCCTTTCGTTGTTTGAAAAACCTTTGGTGCATCTCCGTCTTCAGAAAGTGTTACGATCATGTTCGTCACTCCATAAAGAGCTGCAACCATTGTAGAAAACCCACCGATAATAAGAACGGCATTAAAGACATGTGGTACAAAAGGCAAATTATAACCTTCTAGCGCTGTCATAAATGGACTTTGCTTCGTCGAAAACTTATCCCAAGATAACAGTGTAATGGCAAGACCTAGTGAAAGAAGATAAATCGTCGTCAATAGAATGAGCATGATTTTCCCTGATTTAGGAGCATCTTTTGGCTCTTTTAAATCAGATGCCATAATCCCCATTACTTCAATTCCTCCGAATGCATAAAAAGCATAAATTAACGCAGTCCAAAATCCTTTAAATCCATTAGGGAATATTTCACTATACGTTTTCTTTATGCTGACTTCCTTTTCTCCATCTATAACACCAAAGAGTGCAAGTGCGGCAATGATTATAAACATAAATATAGCTGCAATTTTTAATATTGCTAATACATTTTCTACCTTTTTAAAACTACTTACACCCGCAAGTATTACAATAATACCTAACACTCCATAAATAAGTGTAAGTAGCCATAATGGAAAATTATCAAACCAAAACCTAGTGAAGAGCCCTAAGGCAGTTAGCTGACTTCCCATTATTAACATTTCCGATGCCCAATACACCCATCCGTTACTAAATCCTGCCCATCGTCCAAATGCTTTTTTAGCATAAGATCTAAAGGAGCCTTTTTGCGGATCATCTGCTGTCATACGAGCTAGTGCATTAAATACAATATATGTTGCTAGTGCGGCAAGTAAAAAGGAAATAAGTATAGAAGGTCCGCTTGTCTTTATCGCTAAACTAGAACCTAGAAAAAAACCAGTACCGATAATACTGGCAACGCCAAGGAGAGAAAGCTGCCACCATTTTAAGCTTCCCTTTTTATCGTTAGACGAGTTTGCATCCTTAGATTGACTTTGTGTCATATTATATCTCCCATCTATCAAGCTTATAAATACATGGGTATTATTCACAAATCAAAACAGAAGCATTCATCTTACGAGATAACAAAAAAAAGATCCAATGTTAGAGGATCTTATGCACCAGTTTTTCTTCTTTGGTTATTAGGTTTTTTTGTATGCTGACTCTTCATTTTTTGAGTCCCAGTACCACCTTGTTTGCTGTTTGAGTTCCCATTTTCATTAGCTTGTTTCTTATTCGCAAGTTGCTGTTTAATTGCTTCTTGTAAGCTGATTTTCTTTTTTTCAGTTGTCATTTTGTTCATTCCCTTACACTTTAATGAATTACATTGATAGAATGTATTTTGTTTTTGATAATTATCCTTCAGTGTATAATAATATAGAAAGCATAAACTGTAAATAAGAAAAAGACAAGGTGATGAAATGTTTACAATTACAGAATACACAGTTGAACTAATGGATGATCCATTCAAAATTCTTCAAGGCAATCGCTATGAATTTATGTTACAAGTCAGTGTAGACGAAGAGGATGATTTATATACTGAAAAGGGTGTTTATTTGAGAGTTATTTTTACAGTTGATGGTGAAACAAAGAAAATATCTCAATCTTCATTTCACGAAAATTCCACTGACCGTTATTTAGAATTCGAACTCGAAGATGATGAGGAAAAATTGGTCTTTGACTTCTGTTCAACTCACTACGAACCGATAGAAGAAGAAGCAAAATAATTCCAAATTCAATTGCAGCTTCTAGTTACGAGCAAGATTATTGGTTGGACTAGTTCGTCTAAAGCAATCATTTCAATTTGATCTCTTTAAATAGAGTTATGTTTTGATAGCATATTTTTACCTCAAATATATTCTCCTTCTATTTTAAAAGTTGAATGTGTTAAAAAACAGACCTAAATTTTTTATATACTGATTGTAGCGGAATGGCACTCGACTCCTGCGGGAGCAGTGGGACAGGTGAGACTCATGCAGGCGGTAACGCCGAGGAGGCTCACCGCCCCCCCGAGGAAAGCAAGTAGCCGGAGCGGAGATCACTTAGTTAAACAGAAAAACATAACAAGAAGAAAGCCTCCAAAATCGGAGGCTTTCTTCTTGTTATACGTTTTTACCATCTTCAATGATGTGGTACATGAGATGAGCTAAATGATGGATTGGTCCATATTCTTCTTCTTCCTCATTTACCTCTTCATTAAATTCAAGGTCATTTAAGTAAAGCGCTGTAAACTGATAGAAATCCTTCAGTTCAAACTCAAAGCAAGCTACTGGATCTTCACCATCTTCTTCATATTGAAGAACTAAATAATGTTCTTCTCCTTTTTCGTCTTCTGCATCAAAATAAACAAAAAAGCCTACGTTAGTATCAAGCTCAAATAAATGTCTTGTTCCTCCAGCAGTGACAACATTAAAATCCTCTTCTGTTAACTTTTTAACATTCATTGGCTTTACTTCGTCTTCTTGATGAAACGTAACTGTAAATGATTGCATCATTATTCCTCCTTCATATGTATTGCATAAGCCTATCCAACTTAATAGAGATTGTCAAATGGGGTATACAAAATATAAAAATAAAGAGACAGCATTAATACTGTCTCTTAACTGACTCTTTTTAATACTTGGAGTAGCGCAGGTTTTCTTCTCTTATTATAATTCATATGGATAAGTGCGATGATACGAAGCATCACTCCAAGTATTGTTGTCTTTTGATACGCAATGTAACGAGGTTCCCAATGCGTGGCAAACTTCGATTTATATTCTTTTAAACCTTTAAATTTATACAACTTCTCTCCATGTTCGTACATGAGATTAGCTGCCCATTCATAGAGTGTTGCAGGTTGGTTAGTAGGTTTTACATTTGATAAAGGTGCCATACCTAAACTACAGTAGTCGTATCCTTTTTCCTTTGCCCATAAAAATATTGAAGTAAACAACACATCCATCGTTCCATTAGGGCTGTCTGGAATATATCTCATTAAATCAATATGGATATTTTGCTCATTTTTATACGTATGACTAGGTAGTGTAGCAAAAGCAATAACTTTACCATCAGAATTAATTATGACGGCAATCGGAAAGCGGGATATATAATCTTTGTCAAAATAGCTTACCGAAAAGCCTTTTTCATTTCTATTACCTAACCATAAGTCAGAAACTTCCTTAATTTCAGCTAAAATTTTTTCAGAGTGAGGTGGTTGCAATACTTTACTGTTAAATCCATTTCTTTCAAATTTATTTCTGCTCGTTCTAAATTTAGCAACCTGTTTACCTTCTAGCGTAAATGAAGGCAAGAATACCTTAGCTTCTTCACCAATTTTTATTATTTGATAATTTAGATTCCTATATATAGACATGTATTGAGAAGATATTTGATAAAAAATCGGACGATGCACCAGCTTTGATTTACATTTTTCTTCTAGTTCTTTTAGTGCAGAGTCATAAGATGCTTCGTCACCGATTGGGTCACCAAGTACCACTACTTTTCCCGCTATTTTCTGAAGGCTAAAATACACCGATTTATTTTGATTCCAAAAACCAAATTTATCATTCAAGAACATCAAGTGTGATAAAAAATGTCCACCATAATTTGTGACAAATCCAAAGAGTTCTAAATAGTTTGGATCATAGAAAGTATCTTTTGTTTGTTGTAAATAGAGATATAAGAAGGATCCACTAAAAACAATTATAGTAATTCCTATAATTGAATAAATTAAGGTCTCTGTCATAACTCTCCTCCTATGCGATGAATACTAAAGTAATATACCATAAGCTTAGGTGGAGTGGTGTAATAATTTTTTTGGCAATTAATATATCACTATAATCAGAGCTGGTTAAACTAGTCTCGATCAAACATAATTAAAGAAAAGGCAACTTAATGTTTCCATTCTAGTTGCCTTTGTCTACAATCTCAAATTAGTTAAATTGGATGATTTTCTACCATCTCAATGTCATCGTTAATTTACAACAATCTGTTTCTTCAACTTGATCATGAAAAACCATTGTGAGACCGTCTGGATTAAATGTAGGAGTTACTTTTGAATTGAGACCTGTAGATTCAATAAGCTGTTCAACCTTGATCGTATTTGATAATTGTGCAGCTGACATCACATCATGTGCAAAGGCTTTAGAATCTGCTAAACGGTCTAATACTTTTGAAGCATCCTTCATTAACCCTCTAAAAGTAGTGGCAGATTCTGAAAACTTAGTTGAGTCAACATCTGGATATTCACGTATTGTATTTACACTAAAACCAAATTGTTGATAATTCCTAATTACTGACATAAATTCCCCTCCTATAATTCTTTCCTTATCAATGTATGTAAGATGCTTGGTTAGGCTTACGACATTTCGATATATATATGCATAAGAATAGTTTTAGTTATGAAAACGGATGCTAAGAGAATGGAGGTGAAGGAATTGAAAGGAAACAAAAAAATGCCTGATTTTGACTCATTGTCCGATCGTCTAGTTGCAGAGCATACTCATGAACCAATCTTTGCAATAAAAACAAATTTAGACCCTAAATCCTCTAGTGAGGATAATCCCTATTACAATAACGTTACAAATAGTGAAGAAAAGAAGAAGCTTGATGAATTTTTTGGACAATCATAGGAGTTGAAGATATATGGATACAACTTTAGGTTACTTAAGAGAAATCCTCTCTAATTACACGGATAAACATGCAATCTCTAGAGAAATTTATAAGAAACTTGAATCAAAATTAGATGATGAGATATCTTTTGTGCGATCATTAGATCAAGAACAAACTCAGTTTTTAAATGATATATTACCTCAGGAAATTGAACACGCGCTTGATGAGCAAGATTTCCCACGTACGTCGGAGCTTAACCATATTTATGAACTTCTTATCTAATGCCACCTTATCAAGGGTGGTTTTTTCGTTTCACTTAATACGTTCTTATTAGAATTGGTTGTACATATATTGCAGTAAAGGACGTAAAAAGGAATGGTTTCTTTGAATGAACGGATATGTGCGGTAACAATTGGCAGTCTTCTGATTGGGATTGGGATCAATGCATTCATCATGCCACACCACTTAATGGAAGGTGGGATGATCGGAATTGGGTTGATTGCTAAATATAAATGGGGCCTTGAGCCAGGCTTAACGATCATTATATTAAGTATACCAATTTATATATTTACGTTTTTATATAATAAAACACTATTTTTTAGAAGCATACACGGACTGTTACTGTCTTCTTTCTTTATTGACATGTTAAGCCCACTTCGGAGTACATTTTCTCTTCCTATGATTAGTAGTGCCGCTTTAGGTGGGGCTTTGATTGGTGTAGGGATTGGTCTCATGTTACGATATCAAACAAGTACAGGTGGACTAGATTTATTAGCTCAGGCATTATCCATTGCCTTTCTTATGAATGTCGGTGTTATTATTTTTCTATTTGATTTTTCGATTATTTTAGCCGGGAGCTTATTAATTGAGAGTACTTCTTTACTGTTCTCATTAATTGCCGTTTGCTTTGTAGCCATTTTCACTACACTATGTACGTATTCCTACATAAAATAAACTCTGTTAAGCAAGTACAACCTCCACCTTTCATTGTAAAAATAAACACAGTCATTCATTCAACGTCAAAATAAAAAACGTCAAAATCATTTGACGTTTTTGTATTATTCTTGTTTTCTAGGTATTGCAGTAGATTTGTCATCTAATTGATCAATTTCACCATCAATCGTGCCTTCCATATACGTATCACTTGCTTGTTCATGCGTCATTGCAAGTCCCGCTTCAACCTCAGATGCTTTTTGATAATAGGATGGATCATATTGTTTCCCAGCTATATTTTCACTCTTTTCCTTCATACGAATCACACCTTTTCCTCTATATTCTTGTATATCCTTTGTATCAAGTGAACAAAATATTCAAGAATTGTTACTGGAGGTGCGGTTTATGAAAAAGAGTTCATCATTTTCTACTAAAAAATTTAGTGATACAAATATTGAAGAAGTTAAAAGATTAAATGCTCAATCCGGACTATCTTATAACGAAGTTTTTTCCTTACTTGCTAAACGATATAATGAAAATCAGTCTAAAGAGTAATAGAGGGCTTTTGAATAGCCTTCTTTTTTTGATTTTCTTTATAAAACACAAATAAAAATGAAAATGCACCCGCCCATCTTATAATTGTAGAGATCGTCATCGCAAATTTCACATCATATAAGTCGAGTAGAAGGACTCCTATTTGAGGTGCGATACATCCCATCAAAGCAACCAGGAAGTTGTAATTTGCTAGTAGAGTAGTTCTATTTGTTTCTGGAGAAACGCTTAATAATTGGTTAAATAGTAACGTTACAGTTCCAGCCACAAATACACCGGTCCATAAATTCACTGCAGTTAAGTAATACATATTTGTAGAAAGTATCGTTAAAAATGGAGCCGTACCTATTCCAATTGAAGCAATAAATAACATGATAGTATTACCATAACGATCTGCAAACCTTCCCCACCATTTGTAACTAGCAATTTGAGATAATTGATTAGCAACAGTAAAAATACTAATCCAAAAGGCAGTAGCATGGGCATCATTAATTTGATAAATACTAAATAGTGGCCACGCCATTTGCCAACCAAAGTTAAATAAGGTTGCGCAAATTAGGAAATAGAAATATGGTTTATGTTTGTATATTTGGCTAAGTGCCTTTTTACTAAATGTCTTTTCTTTTTTGTTACTACTCGTAACTTCTTTATGCTTCATTAAGTAGTAAACCTCTAGTATTCCGAATAAAAAGCCTATAAGAAATATCCATTGATAGGGTGATGCTGAAGATTTACTAAATTCATTAAGTGTAATCCCTGTAGCAAAGGTTGCAATCATACCAACAATCGTTAATATTTGATTGCGTTCACTAAAAAATTTCCCTCTCCGATTCTCAGGGATCAAGTCCCCTATAAATGCTTGCCATGATAATGTTGCGATTGCATTTGGGAAATTTAATAAAGCGATTACCGCAACTAAAATCCAGGCTTGATTTGTATACGGAATGAATGGGATCAGACTAATTAACAATAAACCGAACCGAGCAGCAAAAATTGAATAGGCGGTGAAGGTTTTCTTTAATTCCAAACGACTGACCCAAATCGCACCTGGGATCATCGCCAAAAGCGTCATAAAGGAAGGCATTGAACTTATTAGTCCAACCTGAAAATTGGATGCCCCTATAACTTGAATAGCAAACAAGGGAATAAAGCTCATGATAAAGCTTTGGGAAATGGTAGAAGCAGCTCCATTCCAGATACTAAAACGTTCGTTTTTCTTAATGATGTCTAAAGAGTATCTCATCTCTCTTCCTTCCTTCTTTTCGGTTCTCGAAATGTTTCTAGAAGGAGTTTACTCCTGTATAGGAAAAGTTGCAATATATTTTTTCATCCAAATAAAAAAATGAGTAGAATGTCTACTCATTTTTATACCTTCGTCTTAAACAACGCACCAACTTGTTTTACCATCCCATTAAGTTGGTTTACAGTATTCATCATTTGTCCTGCTGTACTCATCATTTTATTCACATCATACACACCATCTTTTGTTTTGAATTGATTCAATATCCCGTTAAAACCTGCATTTGGATTAGGTTTTGCTTTTTGTGCCTGAACAGGATATGGCATTTGAAAAGGTGTCATATTTTGGGTTTGTGGCCACATATAAGAATTTACTGTATTTGAATGCTGATTCATAGTTGGATAGGGTTGTTGGTAATATTGCTGATTGAGATGTAACGGCTGATTTGAATGACCTTGATACGGATAATAGGAATTACTATTCATAAACGGGTTACGAACCATTCGTCTCTTTTCCTTTATGCCAAACATAAAAAATCATTCCTCCTAGGTTAATGTCTTGTTAGTAGCAGTTTATGAAAACTTTTAAAATTGGTGTTACTCTATTCCCTATGTAATTTATTGACTGGAATTGTCGGAAATTTCACTATTCTAATATCTAAAGAATCTTTATTTACATGGTAAGATGAAAACAAATTTAAATAGGGGGCTTGGTTTTGATGAACATAGTGGATTTGAGAAATAGGTTTATTGCAGTGAGTAAACAGGAACCCGTTGATTCAATAGAACTTCTCCATTTTGCTAAATTATGCTACGTACGAGGAGATATCCAAATTGTTGATTATAGAGAAGTTGTTAAACAATTAGAGCAAGAAAATAACTATACACCTGAAGGACTAGATCAGGCAAAACTCTAACATTCATAATCATGTTAAAAGTTACCTTTGTAAATTCACTCTTCTTAAAGCAAATTAATAAGGCTCTATATTGTTGAAGAGTAGACTTTGATTAAGGAGTGGATGGTATGGGTCGTGGAAAAGCATTTCATCATCAAACAAAGGGACAAAACCGCGAGTTACCAAAGAGTGCAATCGAAGTGGCTCCTAAGCATGCGGATCATGTTGAATATGCGATTGAACCTGTTGCGTCGGCTGACAGGGATGCGGTTTCCTTTCAAATTGTTAAAGAAACAGAGGAATAATGATAAAAAACAAACTATGGTGTCCTACAATCGTAGGACGTACCATAGTTTGTTTGTTTTGTTAGTCATTCAATTTTTGTATGATTGACTCTAAAATATATTCGTTTGAACGGATCAATTCCTTAAATCTCTTCGGTCTAGTATCAGGATAAAAAGCTTGTAGTGCAACTGTTGTTATATTCTCAATTGTATTTTCGATTTGGTTTGGGTGCAAGTACTTCGGACGCTCTTTTTTTATCCAAATATTCACTTGCTCATTCCATCGATTTGTTAGTTCAAACACTTGGTCTGCGTATGGTTTGACGACCGAATGGAAATCTGAAGGAACATCCTCTTTCAAAGTGTTAGCAAAAATCTCCATTAGTTCTTTATTATATTGTAGTAAACGGACCGTGTCGTTTCGGATTAATTCTTTGTTCATCTAATCACCTATAGGTTAATGTATGAACTAATGATACTTCTTTCTATCATTTAATTCAAATAAACTACCTACTAAATGCTAATTTTAATGAAGGAACTGTAGGAATGGTCTTTGTTTTATTTTCAAGTCTTACTACCGAAGACTCCACAAATTTAATCTTTTCAAGCTGAGCTAGCTTGTGTTCATTTATTTCAATATCAATATGAGATTCCATTGTCGCTTCAATTTTATCAATACTTTTGATCACTTCATCAAATGCTTGTTCAATACGATCAATCGCTACTAAATTTCCCACTAGAAATCCCTCCAGAAATTTTTATATGTTTTTCTATTTCCATACAATTTTCAAAGTACCTCCCTCTCTGACAAAACTAGTGCATATTCGTCAAAGAAAGTGGATTTCGGGATTTTTTACAGCTCCAATCGACAAGAGATATTCATCTGAATGAAAATAAAAGTGATGTAAAAGCTATTACTACAAGGAGGTGCAATGAATGGCAAAAAATAAAGAAAAGAACTCGAAGCAAAATAAATCAGCTGAGGAAACAAAGGCTGGTTATGGTAATCCCAAATTAGAAGGTCCGAATCGTCCTTCTGTATAATCCATACTTAGAGAAAAGAGCAAGGACTTGACTCCTTGCCTTTTATTTTGATTGAGAAGGATCTAGCTTATTTAAAGATAATAATTCTTGAAATTCTTGTTCCATTAAAATACCAAGATGTAGTTGCTCCTGCTTTTCTCTATACCAATCTGTGATATGTATTTCATTTGTTATCTTAACTGGTTGCAACCATTCTCCAATCTTGTTATTTTGTTCAATCCATCCTTTGAAGTCATGCCTATGATGATGAATGACTGGAAACACATCACGTAATATCGGAGTATCTTGCTTTTTATGTTCTCCTAGGAAAACTTCATAGTCATGCCTTGAACCTGTATGGTCAACAGATATTGAGAATTCATGTATGCGAGAATACAGATCAGGATGAAATAATATCTTGGCTAGACTTTTTCCAAGCTTTATTCTAGAGGTTAGTTTTTTAAAATCGTGGACTGAACATCCATATAAATGTCCATCTCTCGTTGGAAAAAGTACCGTACTAAAATGTAACCAATCCTGTAATAAAAATATCCACGTTTTGAATACTTTATGTTCATAAACAGGATGTTCGATAACAGGACGTTGAATTAGATTTTGTTCATTAATAATGAGTGAGATCATTAATTTCTCTTCTCCGTTAATTTCCCAAAACTCTTTCCATTGTTTCTCCATAAAAGACGAAACAGAGAATTCCTGTAATAGATGAAATAACCCCTTTCCGATTCTTTTAGACTCTTCATAAATACATAACTGAGGATAAGCATCAGAGAAAATCAACCAATTAGCTCGTTCATATGTTAAAAATAATCGCATTCTAAATTGATTTGCCAGTATTCTAGGATACCATTCACCTTCTAAGTCACACATGTTCCACCCAGCATTTCTTGACACCATACTTGCTAAAAAAGACCACTTTATTTCCGGATTTCTCTCATAAAAGTCAGCATATGCATTTGTTCTTGTAATGTTATCTCTATTATTAATTATTGTGTTATTCCGAATTTTCTCCACTATCTCAATTTCTTCTTTTGTTAACATATTGTGTCCACCTCATGATTATCCTTTACTAAAGCGCTCATATGTAAACGATTCTTAGATAGATAGAGACGGGTCAAAAGCATCAACTTATGTTTTCATATCTCTTTTCCCTACTTTTTTGGTATTATACATAATAGGATGTAAATACATCCACATAATGAAAGGCTCTACATACGAATAAATTATCATGTAACTTCCCAGTCTTTTATTTCGTCTATGTATTAGTGTCGTTACAAGGAGGTTCATATGTCCATTCGTTACCCAAACGGAAAGGTGTATCAAGCCAGCACCACACCCAAAAAGGAAATGACTACAAAAAAAATATCATACAGTAATCGTGGAATGACCCTCGAAGAAGACTTAAACGAAACGAATAGTTATTATTTAGAGAGGCAAATAGCGGTCATTCATAAAAAACCAACACCTGTACAGATCGTTAATGTCGATTATCCAAGTAGAAGTGCAGCAGTGATTAAGGAAGCTTATTTTAAACAAGCATCAACTACTGACTATAACGGAATTTATAGAGGCAGGTATATTGATTTCGAAGCTAAGGAAACTAAGAATACAACATCTTTTCCCCTTCAAAACTTTCATCAACATCAAATTAGTCATATGAGACACGTTCTAGACCAAGAAGGAATTTGTTTTGTCATATTAAGATTTTCAATTACTGATGAAGTGTATTATCTAGAAGCCTCTCATTTACTTGAATTTTGGGACCGACTTTTGAATGGTGGAAGAAAATCGATTACAAAAAAAGAGATTGAAGAATACGGACATAAAATACTGATTGGGTATCAACCTCGTATTCCCTACATTTCAATTCTCGACAAACTATATTTTTAAGGTTCACTAACAATCGAAGTTGAGAAAAACACTTATTTGTTAGTTAGAAAGGCAGGAATTTTCTATGGCAGAAAATCGAACGAGATCAGAGCTTAGAGAAGCAAAGAAGAAAAATAAAAAAAGCAAAACTAAAGGAAATCATACTTTATTTAAAAAGATCTTACTTGCAGTACTTATACTTGGAGTAGTTGGGATGGTAGCAGGAGGGGTCACATTTTTTGCTGTTGTAAAAGATGCTCCCCCACTTGATGAGGCTCTCTTAAAAGATGGAGCATCATCAAAGCTATTCGATAAAGATGGAAATAAATTTGCAGAGGTTGGACTAGAGAAAAGGACACATGTAACCTATCAGGAAATACCAAAATTGATGGAACATGCTATCATTGCAGTAGAAGATGTACGGTTTTATGAACATAATGGAATAGATGTAAAACGTTTAGTTGGTGCTGTTATCGCTAACGTACAAGATGGATTTGGAGCTGAGGGAGCAAGTACCATTACACAACAAGTTGTTAAGAACTCTTTCCTGACACCAGAGAAAACAATTGAACGTAAACTTCAAGAGCAATGGCTTGCTGTTCGACTTGAACAAAAATATTCAAAAGAACAAATCCTTGAGATGTATGTGAATAAAATTTATCTATCTAAAGTAAACTCTTACGGCCACGTATATGGTGTGGCAACTGCTGCAGAAGCTTATTACGGTAAAAAGTTAAATGAACTGGAACTTCATGAAGCAGCCTTAATTGCGGGTATGCCTCAAAGTCCAAATAACTATAATCCATTTAACCATCCAGAAGCAGCAGAAAAAAGAAGAAACATTGTATTAACGTTAATGGCGAAACATGGATTTATTTCAAACGAAGATGCTGAAAAGGCAAAGAAAATACCTGTACAAGAATCACTAGTACAAACAACGAAGGATCCAAATCCTTACGATGCCTTTATTGACCAGGTCATTAAAGAAGTTTCTGAGTTAGGAGATATAGATATTTCTACTGCTGGGTTAGAGATTCATACAACGTTAGATCCTGCAGCACAAACTCACGTAGAAAAAGTACTTGAGTCCAATGAGATTGTAAAATTTCCAGAAACAGAAATTCAGGCTGGTATTGTATTATTAGATACACAAACAGGTGAAATACGAGCAATTGGTGGTGGACGTAATTCCGAAGTTGCACGTGGATTTAACTTTGCAACTGCTATTGAACGTCAGCCTGGTTCAACAATCAAGCCAATTTTAGACTACGGTCCAGCCATTGAACACCTACAGTGGCCAACATATCAACAAATTGTAGATGAACCTTACAAATACGCTAGTGGTCAATCTGTACGAAATCACGACGGAAAATTCAAAGGACAAATGTCTATACGAGAAGCGCTCGCTGATTCAAGAAATATCCCTGCAATAAAAGCCATGAAAGAAGTCGGCGCAGAACGTGCAGGGGAATTCGCTGAGAAACTTGGCATTTCGTTTAAAGGAGCTGTGCAAGAATCCTATGCTATCGGTGGATTTGACGGTGTCTCCCCTATGCAGCTTGCTGGTGCATTTAGTGCATTCGGTAACCGAGGTCAGTATAATAAACCTCATACCGTAACGAAAGTTGTGTTTATGGATGATACAGAGATAAGCTTAAAACCAGAACCAGTAAAAGCAATGAAAGAATCTACAGCTTTTATGGTTACTGACATGATGAAATCTGTTGTAACGTCTGGTACGGGAAGAAGTGCCGCTGTATCTGGTCTTCCGATTGCAGGTAAAACAGGTACAACAAACTTTGATGCAAAAACAAAAGAAAAATTTAATATTAAATCTGGTGGAGTTCGCGATATTTGGTTTGCTGGCTATACCCCACTCTATACCGCTGCGGTTTGGACTGGATATGAAGAAACAACCGAAGAAAATTATATTCTAAGTTCTAAAGAGAAAGCCTTAGCGAAGGAAGTTTTCAGGTCTGTTATGGAGGAAGTCTCTAAAGGTAAAGAAACGCCTGACTTTAAAAAACCGAGCAGTGTGGTTCTAGTAGGGGTAGAAAAAGGTTCTAATCCACCTAAGCTACCGAGTGAATATACTCCAAAGGACCAAATTGTAAAAGAATATTTCATTAAAGGAACTGAACCAACTGAAGTATCCGAAACTTACAATAAGCTCGATGCTGTAAGTGGCTTAACGATCAATTACGATAACGAAAAAGGTGAAGTAACGTTAAAGTGGGATTATCCAGAAGATAAACGCGAAGGCATCGTATTCGAGGTTCAAGCGTCAGTGGATGAAGGTCCATTTACACCAATAGGCACTGTGAAGGAATTAGGCTTAATTATGAAAGATGCTATACCAGAAGCAATATACACATTCACAGTTACTGCACTGAGGGAAGAAGATTCTGAAAACCGAAGTGACCCAGCCCAAATTACAATCACCATCCCAGCTAAAATTGAGGACGAAATTGACATTATCCCTGGTGACGATGATGATAACGAAGATGATGGTGGTGAAGATGATGGTGGAGATGACGGAAATGGTAACGGCAATGGTGATGGAAATGGCCAAGGAAATGACAATGGATTACCCATTGGAATAGGAGTAGTTTTACCTAAACGATAGAATTATTAAGCAATGGCTAGTGAAATGCTAGCCATTTTTGTTTACAAAAAAAGCTGTGATACAACAATAATGTTGTAATAACAGCTATTTTTTTTGCATGAAAATAGATTTATGAAACTGTTTATTTAACTCATCAAATAACTGCGTTAATTGAATAAACGAATGATAATGATCTGGGGCATTTAAAATATAAGTTAAACGTTCAACGCAATTTACTGGCTTAATTTTTAAATTGGTTATAGGTTCTTCAAGTTGATTAACAGATTGAACTGACTTTTCATTTGTCCAATATACTGCCATAAAGAATAATGAGATACAATTGAGAGCAATAGGTTTTGCTTCTTTTCTCTTTCTTGCACTAAATAGATCAGTTAATTTTTGCCTATCCTTTTCCCATTCCTTTAAGATAAACGGTAAGCTCTCTTCACGAGATTCCCATGGCTTATAATGATTCGATTCAAATTGATCTAAAAGATCATATATAAATGGTGATTGTAACACATCCGATAATTGATTGTTATACTCAAATTCAATATTATTTGAAGAATAAAAAATGGAAGGATAATAGGTTGAAGGTAATGTAATATTAACTAATTGCTTCAACGTTCTTTACTCCCTTCATTCTCTTATGCCCTTCTCTACATAAGTCTAACAAAGGGCATTCCTTACAATTGGGATTTTGTGCTTTGCAATGATAACGCCCGAAGAAGATTAAACGATGGTGCGTATCTGACCATTCTACTTTTGGAACTTTCTTCATTAGCGTCTTCTCTACCTCTAAGACAGAGTCTTTCCATTTACAGATACCTAATCTCTTACTAACACGTTCAACATGTGTATCTACAGCAATTGCAGGTTCACCAAACGCGACGGATACTACTACGTTAGCTGTTTTTCTCCCAACACCAGGCAATTTTGTTAATTCATCCCGATCTTTCGGTACGATTCCATCATACTCACTTAGTAGTAACTGACTTAGCTTTCGAATATTTTTTGCTTTATTACGAAATAAGCCAATTGAACGAATGTCATGTTGTAATTCTTCCTCTGTAACAGCTAAATAATCTTGTGGTGTTTTATATTTTTCAAACAAACCTTTTGTTACTTTATTTACTAGTACATCCGTACATTGAGCAGATAATGCAACTGCAATTACTAATTCGAATGGATTCGAGTGATTGAGCTCACAATGCGCGTCTGGAAACATTTCTCCCATCGTATCTAACACATATCGAATTTGTTGTTTGTTTAACATCCCCTCACCCCTTCAAACTAGCGTTATTTATGAATCCCTTTAAATTGATTTTGTCTAATTCTTTCGCCATGTCTGTTTGCATCTTCAACAGATTTAACACCATTTTTCTTCCAATCAAATAAGATTCGATCTATATATCGAAAGTTCATTTTTCCTGATAGCACTGCTTCTTTTAATGCTGCTTTAATGATGATAGGTTCATGATTTTCTTGATCTAGCCATATTGACAATGTTTCAATTTCAATTGGAGATAACGGTCTACCAAATTCCTGTTCAAAGATAGAGTAAAGCTTTGACTCCAAGGTTCTGCGTTCAAGCTGATTCTCTTCCTTTGTATCCTGAAAAAATAACATCATCATTTTTTCCCATAAAGGTCGTAATGAGTACCTTTCTCCACGAACTCCAGCAATATCTCGATCCTCAATGGATAAAAATCCTTTTTGCATCAATTTTCTCAAAATTTCTATACACTTGTCCACAGAAATGGTCATTTTTGATGCAATTTCATCAGGTGTGGGAAAAGAAATTCCGCTCTCAATATAGGAATGAACGTGAAGAATAAGAATTAATTCACTCTCTGATAACCCTAGTCTTGTATAGTTATTAAGAAGTTGACGTGGAATGGCTACACTTCCTTGTTCATACCACTCAATCATTTTATCCTTTTTCAACCATTTCACCTCTTCAATTAC
This sequence comes from Bacillus suaedaesalsae, assembly GCF_016890225.1. Taxonomy (GTDB): domain Bacteria; phylum Bacillota; class Bacilli; order Bacillales; family SA4; genus Bacillus_BS; species Bacillus_BS suaedaesalsae. Next base: position 17,836 of record NZ_JAFELM010000045.1, read on the forward strand.
TTTTATAAACAATTAGAAAAAGACCTTCATTGCTCGTGATACGTTACATGCAAGAAAAGTCTTTTATTTAGATGGATAGCATATAGATTTTCGATCACTTTTTCATTATAGCATGTTCTATTGTTCAATGGTTGAAATTCAAATAATGGAAAAAAGCTCTCTAGGTGAGAGCTTATCCTCTTTTTTATGGATACAAACGATTTAACAATCTTGGGAATGGAATTGACTCACGTACGTGCTCTACTCCACTTATCCATGCTACTGTTCTTTCAAGACCTAATCCAAATCCTGAGTGAGGCACTGATCCAAATTCACGAGTTTCAAGGTACCATTTATATGCACTTTCTGGCAGATCATGTTCCTGTATTCTTTGCTTTAAAAGCTCATAATCATGAATACGTTCAGAACCACCAATAATTTCTCCATATCCCTCAGGAGCAATTAAGTCAGCACATAATACAACATCTTCACGTGTTGGATGTGGTTGCATATAGAACGGCTTTAAAGCAGTAGGATAATTCGTGATAAATACTGGTTTATCATAACTTTCTGCAATAGCTGTTTCGTGTGGAGAACCGAAGTCGTCCCCCCATTCAATATCCGTGAAACCTTGATCTTTTAAGAATTGAATCGCATCATCGTAGCTGATTCTAGGGAATGGAGCTGTAATGTTTTCAAGCTTACTTGTATCACGCCCGAGCACTCCAAGCTCAAGCTTACAGTTATCTAATACTGATTTTACAATAAATGCAACGTATTCTTCCTGAACTTTTAAACTATCTTCGTGTTCATAAAATGCCATCTCAGGCTCAATCATCCAAAACTCAATAAGGTGTCTTCGCGTTTTAGATTTTTCTGCACGGAATGTAGGTCCAAATGAGAATACCTTACCTAATGCCATTGCAGCAGCTTCCATATATAATTGTCCACTTTGAGATAGGTAAGCATCTTCTTCAAAATACTTCGTATGGAAAAGCTCTGTAGTTCCTTCTGGTGCACTACCAGTTAAAATAGGAGGATCTACCTTTACAAATCCGTTATTGTTAAAATACTCATATGTAGCACGAATAATTTCGTTTCGAATTTTCATTACTGCATGCTGTTTTTTTGAACGTAACCATAAATGGCGGTGGTCCATTAAAAATTCAGTACCATGTTCTTTTGGTGTGATTGGATAATCAACTGATCCAGAAATCACTTTAATTTCCTTTACACCTAGCTCATATCCAAAAGGAGAACGTTCGTCTACTCTTACTTCCCCTGTTACATATAAGGATGATTCTTGAGTAATCGACTTTGCTGCTTCGAATACTTTTTCATCTACTTCATTTTTAACTACAACACCTTGAATAAATCCAGTACCATCACGTAATTGTAAAAAAGCAATTTTACCACTAGAGCGTTTATTTGCAATCCATGCTCCGATAGTTACATCTTGTCCAACGTATTTTCCAACTTCTGCAATCGTAGTTTTCACAAATCTTTCCTCCTAAAACATAAAAAACCTTTTCAATATGTAGTCATTATATACTAACAGTGCATTTTGCCTCAAGTAAAGAAAAAACTGATGCAAAAAACTGAATTTCTATTTTGAAGTCCAGCGATCACATCAGCTGATCTTTCGCGTTTTATTTATTCATTTTTCTGTTCATAAATGATTGTATACGTTCGATTGCTTCTTCTAATATAGATAATGAAGTTGCGTATGATAAGCGTACATAATCATCTGCGCCAAAACCAGAACCAGGAATTAAAGCGACTTTCTCTTCATCAAGGATTGCCTTAACCATGTTATCTACAGAATCGAATCCAGCCAATTCAGCTGCTTTTGAAACATTGGCAAAAAGATAAAATGCGCCTTGTGGCTTTAGACAAGAGAATCCAGGAATTTGAATGAGCTTATCATAAATAATTGTTAATCTTTCCTCAAAGGCGTGTCTCATCGTTTCTACATCATCTTGTGGCCCAGTATAGGCAGCTATCGTCGCGTATTGTGCGATGGAAGTAGGGTTAGATGTGCTATGGCTTGCAAGGTTGGTCATTGCGCCTATTATCGCCATATTCCCCGCTGCATAACCAATTCTCCACCCAGTCATTGAATGCGACTTCGATACACCATTGATGATAATGGTTTGCTCCTTAAAATCAGGTGATATTTGAGCTATAGATGTATGGTGATTTTCACCGTAAATAAGCTTTTCATAAATTTCATCTGAGACAATTAATAATCCATGTTCAAGACACACTTCACCAAGCTTTTGTAACTCCTCTTTACTATAGATCATCCCAGTTGGATTACTTGGAGAGTTAATAATCACAGCTTTCGTTTTATCTGTTATTACCGATTTAAGCTGCTCTGGTGTAATTTTAAATGAGTTAGATTCTAAGCCTTCAACATAGACAGGCTTTCCTTCAGCTAACTTTACTTGCTCAGGGTAGCTCACCCAATAAGGTGTTGGAATAATAACTTCATCACCTGGATTTAAAATTACTTGAAACAAGGTATATAGTGCATGCTTGGCACCATTACAAACTATAATTTCTTTTTGGTTGTATGAAATATTTTGATCTTTTTGAAACTTTTCGATGATTGCTTGTTTTAATTGACTTAATCCACCTGTTGGAGTGTATTTCGTATGTCCTTCTTTCATGGCCATAATAGCAGCCTGCATGATATGCTCAGGAGTATTATAGTCCGGTTCACCTGCTCCAAGACCAATTACATCATGACCTTGCGCTTTTAATTCTTGTGCCTTTGCTGTAATTTCTAGTGTTGTGGAAGGTGTTAATGCTGCAACACGATTTGCCAACTTCATTCCCTAAAGTCCCCCTTATAACGTGTACCTTTTGATAAATTGACCATCCTTAAAGGTTACATAATAATAAGAATAACGATTTTGTTCATCTAAATAGATAATTTCCCAAATTGGAATATTTTGTTCAATTCCAAGGTTTACAGCTTTAATTTCTAATGGATTTCTTTCGTCCTTTACGATTCCAATAGCCTCTTGTGCAGTTATGCCTTTTTCAGGATTTACTTCTATAATATCTAACTTCTTATTATTCGGTACACAAACGATATGTTCTTCTCCGTCTATTTTTCCATGAACAATTGTATAAGACTCATTACCATTAAAATAAGTAACATCTAGTATTTCTATGTTAGGTACTTCTTCTTTAGCTTGTTCAATTGCTTTTGAACTTTGCTTATAGCGATATTCAAAAGCATTTTGATATGTATGTACTCCGAACCAAATGAAAACACCAAATAAAATAATACCGAGAAAAATCCACTTCTTCATATCCCAAATCCTTACGTTCTATATATTGTGAAGATTGCTGTCTCTTGGTCTTTTTCGTCAAGAGCGAGGCCAAACATTAAATCTTCTCTTTTTAATGTTCGATTTAAGCTATCAACAATTTTATATAAGTCCGAAGAGTGTTTGATTCGAACAGTTGAAAGTATTTCAATTTTACTCTCCATTTTCATTTCCTCCACCAACACAAATTTTGTTAAACATATGTTTAGTTTATAAAGGTAATAATACTAGTACAGACAACAAGAAAGTTCTTGTTGCTACCACTCACTATTATAACAGTTAATTTAGTAAAACCGTACATTCAACACTTTTTCATATTAAAAATTTTCTCCTACCCACATTGTACAACCTGATGCAACATGCACCAGGTTTTTTTTATAGCCATCTGTTAACTAATGATGTTGACTTCTGCGTTTACCACGGGAGTGGTGTACCTTAGTAAAGTCTCTTACTACACCCTTCCACTATAATCAACTGTGCTTCAAATAAACTCAACATAGATATTAAACTTAGCCTTTTATAAATTGGAGCTTACAGACGGTTTAAACTTTCAACGGACAAAGTTATGACTTCATAATTGTCTTTTTTACACTTGACAGTTACATTTCCAAACTGTTTTGTGTAATAAATATCGATCCATGTAGATTGAAGTCTTTCTAGAACATCTGCACTAGGATAGCTATTTCGTCTTTGAAAGATAATCGCTACTTGTGGATCTACTTCCTCAAGCAGTCTCTGGGATGTACCTGTCTTTTTAGCGAATTCAGCTACCTTAAGGATATTTACATCTTTAAGATTAAATTTCTTTGTTAATTCAAGCTCTTGCGATTCATTTGCATTTGCCATAAATAAAAATCGATGCTCACCATATTTAAGTAAAAGATCCATGCCCTTATTTTCTTGATCAATTTGAAGTACTTGTATTGACAAGCCAAACTGTTCAAAATCCTGATCCCCTTCTTTCCATTTGTTATTAGGAATATTTACAGAAGGTAGAGCAGCATTTTCTGAAAGAAAAGGAATAATTACATGCTGTATTTTATATTGACTAATAAGGTAATGAAGGTTTCCCATATAATGAGGATCTAGCTTTGTCAAAACAATGGTATTTATTTGAGTTATTCCATAAACATCAAGATATTTTTTCAACTCAAGTTGTGATTCCTCGTGCCCAGAATTAATCAATAGCCCTTCTCCTTTTTCATTTTGCACTAATGTCGCTTCTCCATTAGACAGACTTAGAAAGGTTATGGCCACCTCTTCATTATTCAATTTTAAGTCAACTTTCTCTATTTCAGTTGGCACTTCCCTGCCTTGTTCATAGCCAGTAAGTAAAAAAAGGCAACAGTAAGCATAAACAATAAATATACATGCTTTTCTCATGCTATCCCTCCAAGGTGGTCTAGCTTTAGAGTACTCAATTTCAGGAAAATTATCATGTTGCCGAATTTATTTTTTTATCGCTTTTCATCGATATTCTCTTCAAACAACGTAAGTTTAAGGCTCTGTTAAACAATAATGTTGTACGTGGAAGGTACTCGCTTTCCTTGGTGCTATGGGAGCATTCGTCGCTAAACTCCTACATGAGTCTCACGAGTCATCTACCCCACTTCTCCCAACAGGAGTCTCGATCTTCCACTACAATCAACATATAGCTAAAAATCACCACTATACTTTAACAAAGCCTAGTTTAAAAATTCCTCAAGATGAACCAAAAGCTTTGACAAGCTTCCTTTTTTCACAGATAAGGTAGGAAGTGAATCAAGGAACTGTCTTCCATACCACGTTGTCACAATCCGTTTATCAAAAACAAAGACTGTACCCTTATCTTGTCTCGAGCGAATAAGTCTACCAAAACCCTGCTTAAATCTTAAAATTGCTTGAGGTAAAGAAAGATCAGAAAATGAGTTTCCACCATTTGCTTCTATTTCTCTTGCCTTTGCTTCGAATAAAGGCATACTAGGTGGAGTAAAGGGTAATCTTACAATGATGAGACAGTTTAATGAATCACCAGGAAAATCTACTCCTTCCCAATAGCTACTAGTTCCAAATAAAATCGAATGCTCACTTTGGATAAATGTTTTTGAGAGCTTTGCACGACTTCCACTAGTAACACCTTGACCTAATAATGTAATCCCATCGTCACCAAGCTTATCTTTTACGGTGTAAAAGGTCTTCTTCAACATATCGTACGAGGTAAATAACACAAGCATTCTACCTTTGGTTACCTTTGCAATAGCAGAAATATGAGTTGAAATCGCATAAATATATTCTTCTCCAGTTACATCCTTCACATTTGGTAGGTCTGTTGGAATTAACACTTGGGCTTGTTCCTCATAGTTAAACGGTGATAATAGTGAAATACAGGTTGGATTAAAATCATTCAGTCCCAGTCGAGCTTTAATATAAGTAAAGGTTTGTTTTGTTGTTAATGTTGCAGATGTAAGGATGACACTCTTTTTCTTCCCAAATAGGTTATCTGCTAACGTATCAGAAACAAACAATGGTTGTTCGTATAGATAGGTTGAATTAAGAGCTCCTTTTTCTTCCACTTCAATCCATGTCACTCGGTTATCATTCTCACCGAAAAATAATTGATTTAATGTTAATTTCCAACTCAGCATGGTTTCAGCAATTTTTTGTAATTCAGATAAAAGGAAAGTTACTTGAAAGCTTCTATCTAGCATTTCATGTTCCATTTGCTGGCTCATTCGTTCAATTTCTCTTACACCTTCTGTAATCGTAAATTTAATTCGATCAATACACTCTAAGATGGCATTCCATGTGGAACCCTTTTCCATCCCACTTTGAAATGTGTAGCTTCTACGCCCATTATCTCGACTTTCCTTACTTGTTTTCTCTAGCACAAAAGATCTCAACATTCTAAATAAGTCATCCATTTCCTCTTTTAGGACATTCTTCTTGTCTTGCAGCATTTGTATATAGGAACTTATTTGGACATCTTTCTTTTTACATATTTTATACAAACTACTGATAATACCGGCATCATCTTTATTCCCTAGACGCCCTAACGTATAGTGAATCGTTACATAATCAAGTTGCTTGCCTAAATATTCACTTACGACATCTTCAAGGTGATGAGCCTCATCAATAATGACTTCATTATAGGAGGGAAGAGTTTTCTCATCAATCAAGTCTCTGCAAAATAGTGCATGATTTGTAATAATAATCTGAGCCTCTTCTGCACGTGTCTTGGTATACCGATAGAAACAGCGTGATTGCCACGGATCTTTATGATTTTTTTCCTCAGGGAAATCTGTCGACAATTTATCCCATAATATGTGTCCACCAGAGGGTAAATTAATTTCATCAATATCCCCAGTAGAAGTCTCCGTTAACCATACTAGTATTTTTGCTTTTGTTAAATTACTGTCATAGTTATTGTCAACTTGTTTCAGCTGAGCTTCAAATCTTGATAGGCTTATGTAATGACTTCTTCCTTTTAAGGTTACTGCTGTAATATTAAATGGAAATAACTCAGTAATGACCGGGAAGTCACGCTCTATAAGCTGATTTTGAAGCTCTACTGAATATGTACTTATTACAACGGGTCTTCTAGTGGTAAGACTATGAATCACAGCGGGGATAAGATATCCAACAGTTTTGCCTAGTCCTGTTCCCGCTTCAATGACACAATGCTCATGATCATGAAAAGCATTTTGGATAATATCCATCATTTGTAATTGCTCACTACGAAGCTCACCATGTGAAAAAAGCCTCTCAGTCATAACAAAATCTCGAAAAAGCTGCCGTATGCTTGAATATGAGAATTGTCCTGAAACTTGATCTTGAGGCTGGAATACTTCCTTCCTTTTCCTTAATGCAATTCCTCTATGTACATCAAACTGCAAAATATCTTCATGTTGTTTTTTTTCTTTTTGGGTTACAAGTTCTTCAATTAATTCCTCGAGATCACTTGTAAAATTAGCACTAATTGTAAGCAGTTTTTTTAAGGTTACGTACGGTAGTTCTTGTAATTTATCTAGTAATCTCCCTAACAACAACGCAGTAACTTCTGCATCACTATCTGCTTGATGCGGACGGTCATGATTAAAATTGAAATGCTCTGCTATACCACCTAATCTATAACTAGTTAACTTTGGAAATAAGAATCGAGACATTTCAACTGTATCTAGTACAGGGCCTAAAAACTGTTCATGTCCAGATTGTTTAAGCTCTTCTTGAAGAAAACTCAAATCAAATAATACGTTATGTGCAACGAAATAAGCATCCTCTAATAATTCAACAATAATAGGTGCAACTTCCTCAAAAAGAGGAGCATCCTCTAGCATTTTATCGTTAATGCCCGTTAATTGTTCAATAAACGGAGAAATAGGCTGATCCGGATTTAAAAATGTAGAATAGGTATGTGTTATTTCACCCTTCTCAAAAACAACAGCACCAAATTGGATGATTTTATCACCTTTTTTCGGAGAGTTACCAGTTGTTTCTAAATCAACTACAACAAATTTATTCATCATTACCACCTCGGTAATACTATAATAGCTAAACAAATCTTTATAAAATACTATGTAGCAATAGGATCAATTGTATCATACTACAATTATACATATATAAACTATTACCATTAGTATAGTGATTTCTAGTATATTTATTAAGGTTAAGGACTTTGTTAATAATGTTGATTTACTAAGAGGGCACTTGCCGGATACCACGGAAGTTGGTGAGCCTCCTCGTTGCTATTCTCCTGCAGGAGTCTCACCTGTCTGGCTTCGAACGCAGGAGTCTCGCACCCTTCACTAATCTAAAAATCAACACTGTACTTTAACAGAGCCAAATTAAAAAGGAACCTCATAATAAGGGTTCCTAGGGTTCGTTAATTTATGATTACATAATCGTTGCAGCAGGCTCATGAGATAGTAAATCGACAATTTTATTATTTTCACCCATAATTGCTACTTTTGGGTGATGTGTTGCTACTTTTTCTTCCGGTACTAATGCATATGAGATGATAATTACAACATCATCTACTTGTACAAGCCTTGCTGCAGCTCCGTTAAGACAACAAACTCCGCTACCTCTTTCACCAGAAATAATATATGTCTCAAAACGTTGACCGTTATTATTATTTACTATTTGTACTTTTTCATTAGCTACCATACCAACAGCATCTAATATATCTTGATCAATAGTAATACTTCCAACATAATTTAAATTCGCTTCCGTTACACGGGCACGATGAATTTTCCCATTCATCATTGTACGAAACATGTGAATATCCCCCTTGTCTCCTTCTTGAAGTGACAAACTATATATCAATAGTCATATTATCAATTAGTCTTACATTTGTAAACCTTATCGCACCGGCAATTAAAACCAATCCACTTAAAGATTGTAAGGGCTTTAAGTCTGGGAAGGTGTAAATTTCAACATAGTCTATAGAAGCACTTGAGTGTTGATTGATATATCTTTTCATCTCACTTTGAATTTTCTCACGGTTTTTCTCACCAGCTTTGATCAGCCCTTTTGCAAGCTGTAATGATTGAAAAAGGACAGTTGCATCTTTTCTTTCCTCTTCTAATAAGTAGACATTTCTAGAGCTTTTAGCTAATCCATCCTCTTCCCTAACCGTTGGAACAGGTACAATTTCAATTGGGAAATTAAATTGTTCAACTAATGATGTTACAACGGCTACTTGTTGTGCATCTTTCATTCCAAAAAATGCAAAGTGTGGCTGGACAATGTTAAATAGTTTGATTAACACAGCAGCAACACCATCAAAGTGTCCCGGTCGATTACTTCCACATAAAACATCAGCTAGACCCTTCACGGTAATGTGAAATGACATCTCCGTTTTATACATTTCTCTAACTTCTGGATAAAACAAAAAGTTTACTCCAGCTTGATTTGCTAACCTTTCATCTCTCTCTATATCTCTAGGATATCTGTCAAAATCTTCATTCGGACCAAACTGAAGTGGATTGACAAAGATACTCATAATGACAATATCTGCTTTCTTTCGTGCTTCTTCAACTAATGTTAAGTGTCCTTCGTGTAAGTAACCCATTGTTGGTACAAACCCTATAGTTTGACCGTCTTTTTTCAGTTGTTCAATTTTTTGCTGCATCTCTTTTATCGTCTTAATGATTTCCACTATTGTTTTCCCCCATATAAACTCAATAGCTCTTCTTCTTTCATCGTAAAAGAATGCTCTTCATTCGGGAATGAACTTTGTTTGACTTCATCTATATATTGAATGATCGCTTGTTTAACAGACGTATTAATATCTGTATATGTCTTAACAAATTTCGGTACTCTATCAACACCAAAATTGACTACATCATGGAATACAAGTACTTGGCCATCGACGTTCATTCCCGCACCAATTCCAATTGTAGGGATTGTTAATTCTTTAGAAATTTCCTCAGCTAATTGCTTGGGTACGCATTCTAATACTACCGCAAATGCACCAGCTTCTTCACATTTCTTCGCATCTTCAATTAATTTTCTAGCACTATCTGCGTCTTTCCCCTGAACTGCATATCCACCTAGTACAGCGACCGATTGAGGTTGCAAGCCAAGATGCGCCATTACTGGTATGCCACCTTTTGTTAGGAGTGAAATTAGTTCGATAACTTCTCCGGCACCTTCGAGCTTAAGGGCGTGTGCACCTGATTCTTGTATCATTCGTTTTGCATTTTGTAATGTATCTTCTTTAGAAATGTGATAGGACATGAATGGCATGTCTGTTACGATAAATGTATTTTTAGCTCCTCGTTTTACAGCCTTTGTATGATGAATCATATCGTCTACTGTTACAGGAATTGTATTTTCATATCCGAGCACTACCATTCCTAATGAATCACCGACTAAAATCAAATCAATTCCTGCTTCTTCGGCTAATTTCGCAGATGGAAAATCGTAAGCTGTTAACATCGTAATTTTTTCACTGTCACGCTTCATTTTAATAAATGTTTTTGTTTGTTTCATTTCTTCTCCTCCTTTTTAGAGAGGTAACAAATGAACCAATGTAAATAAAAAAACCCTTCTTATGACAAGAAGGATAATGGACATACTTACACTAAGGTTTCATTCATCCCTCTGTCCCAGTCCTCTTCGGATCAAGGCAGAACTATTCAAAATTTTTACTCAAGGAAACATTTTGCGGTGTAGTTCCAGTTAGGATACTACCCAAGTTTCTTTTTTATTATATCAATACATCTATCAATAGGCTATAACTGGTATTTATCGTTCAATTTCAATATCAGCTGAATGAATATAATGGACTGTCCCATGATCATCTTCGAGCATTAAGACCCCATCATCTGTTATACCTTTTGCGTAACCTGTGATGGTTCCTCGTAATGTACTGGCAATAATCCGTTTTCCAATGCTAATCGCATATGCTTCCCATAAGAGCTTAATAGGATAAAAGCCATTTGAAAGAAATTGTTCGTACAATTTTTCTAATTTCATAAGTACTGCTTGAATTAGCTCTGCACGATTTAATGTTGAACCATTTTCAATTCGAAGCGAAGTCGCTTTTTCTCGTAACTCTTCAGGGAAATCTTCCACACTTTGATTTACATTTATTCCAATCCCAATAATAATTGCATTTATTCGATCAGACTCAGCTTGCATTTCTGTTAATATACCTACAGTTTTTTTTCCATTGATTAAAATATCATTCGGCCACTTAATCTCTGGTTCTAGCTCTGTCATATCCTCAATCGCTTGTGCAACAGCTACAGCAGCGAGCAAAGTTAGGCCAGGTGCTTGTCCAAGTGGAATTCTCGGTCTTAGTATCGTACTCATCCATACACCTGAGAATTTTGGGGAATGCCATGTGCGATCTAGCCTTCCTCTTCCTGATAACTGCTCATCCGCTACTACAATTGTTCCTTCAGGTACATTATCGTAGGAAAGCCTATGGGCAATTTTTTGTGTAGATTCAACTGTCTCCTCATAGTGTATCGTTCTGCCAATATATTTCGTTGCTAATCCAAGTTGAATTTCATTAGACGTAACTTTCTCTGGCTTCATCATGATTCGATACCCTTTACGTCTAACTGCTTCAAGTTCATATCCTTCTTTTCTTAGATCCTCGATGTGCTTCCAAATAGCGGTTCTCGAACAGCCAATCGCTTCACTAAGCTTTTGACCGGAAACGAACTCCCCCTGTGCTTGTGTAAATACTTCTAATAGTTTCTCCCTTAAAGCCGATTGCACTGAAGTAGCCACTCCTTTATGTGTTCTTGCTTATTTTCTAGCTTACCATTTACGATTTCTTTCTCTATCTCATGTAGCGTTTTAGCTACCCATGGTCCTGGATTTTTCTTTCCCCATTCAATTATATCTCTTCCACTAATCACTAATTCCGTTCTTGAAGAGATTGGCAGCATATCAAACTGTCTCTTAACGTTTTGAACATGATCAGGAATTGAGTTCCCTAAAATTATGCTATTAACACGCTCTATTAAGATGCTAACTTCCTTACCATTCTCATATAAGGAGAATGGTTTCCACCCTATAGATTGAATTTCTTTAACACCATCCACGATAACCGCTGTTTCTTTCATAACTTTCGTAGGAAGCTTCCACGGCTGCAAAAATGTAAATGTATCCCTTACTTCAAGTAATAAACAAACTAGCGCCCACAGCTCAGATCTTGTTTGTAAGGAAGAGTAGCTTAACTCTGGCCACTTTAATAATTTCTCTTTCTTTTCTTCCAAGTTTGGTAGGTATATATCCAAGCCTGTTGCAACAAGTGATTGAATGGCTTGGTGACATGATTTACCTTTTATCAGTTTTTCAAATTCAACTGTTATACGTTCAACGGAAACATGCTGAAGTAACGCAGCATGTTTCGTAATGGCTTGATGGGTCCTCGTCTCAATTTGAAATGTTAACTGACTTTGAAAACGAAGTGCTCTCATCATCCGTAAAGCATCCTCATTAAATCGTTCATCGGCTTCACCAACAGTTTGAATCGACTTCTCCTCAATCGCTTTTTGACCTTCGAACAGATCAATAATTTTACCAGTACGATTCATCGCGATCGCATTCATCGTGAAGTCCCGGCGCATCAAATCTTCCTTTAAAGAACTAACAAACTTTACAAGACTTGGTCTTCTATAATCTAAATAGTCCTCTTCTTTTCGAAAGGTCGTTACTTCATAAGATTCACCATCTTGTATGACTACTACGGTACCGTGCTGCAAGCCAACAGGCACAGTCTTCTCAAAGAGGTTTATAACGTCATTGGGCAATGCTGAAGTAGCGATATCAATATCACCAATCGGACGATTTAAAAGGTAATCTCTAATAGAGCCTCCGACAAAATATGCCTCAAAGCCATGATCCTCGAGTCTTTTTATAATATTGCCAGCTTTCAAGAACATTGTATTCACGTGAGCAACACTTCCCTTAAACACCTAAGGTATCATAGTATAACTGTTCATATTGACTAACAATATTCGATGAATCAAATACTTCCTTAACTCGTATAAAAGAATTTTTCACCATTTTCTCATGTAACATAGTATCGGATAAAAGCATAATAGATTTATCTGAAATTTCATCTATATTACCTAACTCACATAAAAAACCGGTTTCACCGTCAACAATTACTTCTGGAATTCCGCCTACTCGTGTTCCAATACAAGGAACCCCACAAGCCATTGCTTCTAGAAGAACGAGTCCAAAGCTCTCCTTCTCAGACAGCAAAAGTTTTAAGTCACTAATTGAATATAGTTCTTCTAGATTATCTTGTTTGCCTAAAAACAACACTTTATCAATTAAATTGTTCTCTCGAACTAATTTATTGACTACAGTCACTTCTGGTCCATCGCCAACTAATAAAAGTTTTGATGGAATTTGCTCTTGAATTTTCTCAAATACTGATATAACGTCCGGAACACGTTTTACTTGTCTAAAATTAGAAATATGTATAATAACTTTTTCATCAGGTTGTATTCCATACGATGACCTTAAATTGAATGTATCCTTTTTATGATATACTCTTTCATCAATAAAATTGTATACTGGCACAATTTGTTTATTGGGTTCTAACAGCTCATACGTCTGTTCAATCAGCTGATTTGATACAGCAGTAACTGCGTCAGATTTTTCAATTCCAAACCGAATCAATTCATTCATGGAAGGATCATAGCCTAAAACGGTTATATCTGTGCCATGTAAGGTTGTTACAATCTTCACGTCTCGTTTAGCCATTTGACTAGCTAATACAGCACACACTGCATGTGGGACCGCGTAGTGAACATGTAATAAGTCTAGTTCTTCCCTATCAATTACCTCTGCCATTTTACTCGCTAAAGCCAAATCATACGGTGGGTATTGAAAAACAGAATAATGGTTCACTTGAACTTCATGATAATAAATGTTGCAAAAAACTTTATTCAGCCTAAACGGTAAACTTGATGAAATAAAGTGAATTTCATGACCTTTTTCTGCAAGTAATTTCCCTAGTTCTGTTGCTATAACACCAGATCCCCCGACTGTTGGATAACACGTGATACCAATTTTGAGTTTCATCGTTTCTCCCCTAACAAACCCTCTCCAAGTAGGATTGGTTTTTTACTAATAAAGCCTTCAGCAAATTCGACTCCTACTTCACTTCCGAATAGTCTCTCACGATTTTTCACTAACTCGACATACCCATTTACTAATGGAGTATCAACACTATATGTCGTTTTAGTAAATTGGCTTTTATACGCCTCAAGCGAATGTATTTTCTCTATAATCGTTTCGCTTATGTCAATCATAAATGTAGACTTATGGAAGCCATTAATAAAATAATAAAACACATTTGAAACTTTGTGCGCAGGTAATTGTTCGTCCACTTGATAATTTTTAATACCCGCTGAAAAAACCGCTTGCTCTACTATACTCGTACAGTTTCCGTGATCTGGATGGCGGTCAATTTCATACGGTGTAAAAATATATGTAGGTTTGTATTTTCTTATGACATATGAAACTTTACGTATATATTCTTGCTGAAGAAATAAGCCACGATCTGGAAATTGTAAATTTTCTCGGATTGAAACACCTAATATACTAGCTGCATTCTTTGCTTCTTCATACCGTAATAAAGTAGTACCATTTGAAGATAGTTCAGCCTTTGTTAAATCACAAATACCAATTCTCCAGCCATTCTTTGTATACTTTGCAATCGTCCCCGCCATCCCAATCTCTACATCATCTGCATGTGCACCAAACGCAAGTATATCGAGTTGATGATTATTTATTTTCTGACTTTCGGTCATGGATAATATTCCTCCACTTAAGGTCACCACGTTCTAATCCATGGATAAGAATCTCTGCTGTTCCCATATTTGTTGCTAGTGGGATGCTATATACATCACAAAGCCTTACTAACGCTGTTACATCTGGCTCATGAGGTTGTGGAGTTAATGGATCTCTAAAGAAGAAAACCGCATCCATTTCATTTTTGGCAATCAACGCGCCTATTTCTTGGTCTCCACCCAGGGGACCAGATTGAAATCTGGTAATGGTTAAACCCGTTGCTTCCATAATTCTTAAACCTGTAGTGCCTGTTGCAAATAATTCATGATCTTCAAAAACTCCTTTATACGCAGTTGCAAACTGGATGAGATCATCTTTTTTATTGTCATGTGCAATTAGAGCAATCTTCATTTGTTTAGTCCTCTATTCCATAATATTTTCCAGTCCATATACTAATAAATCAATTTTCATTACTGTTTCAACAGCAAGCCTGACTCCAGACATAAATGACGCCCGGTTATACGAGTCGTGTCTTATAGTTAGTGCTTGTCCGTCTCCTCCAAACAAAACCTCTTGATGAGCAATTAAACCAGGCAGACGAACACTATGAAGTCGAATTCCATCATAGTCAGCACCTCTTGCACCTTTAATATGTTCTACTTCTTCTGGATGCCCTTGCTTCTTTGATTCTCTCACAGCAGCAATCATCTCTGCTGTTTTTATGCCCGTTCCACTCGGTGCATCAAGCTTTTGATCATGGTGAAGCTCGATAATTTCAACATCCTGAAAATACTTGGCTGCCATTTGAGAGAATTTCATCATTAAAACAGCACCAATTGCAAAGTTTGGCGCAATGATTGCTCCAATTCCTTTATCCTCGGCTATTTGTTGTAATTCTTCAAGATCTTCGCTAGTAAATCCAGTTGTTCCTACTACTGGCCTTACCCCGTAATCTAATGCTAATTTTGTATGTCTTCTCCCAATTTCCGGTGTCGTTAAATCAACAAGTACATCAGGCATTTCCTTTTGCATGCACTCTTCAATATCAGTATAAATCTTTGCATCTATATTTGGTAATCCTTCGACTTCTGATATCATTTTACCACCGTTTACTCGATCAATTGCTCCTACCAACTGAAAGTGTGGTGTATTATGTATAAGTTGAAGTGCTTCTCTTCCCATTCTGCCTCTTGGTCCTGCAAGTACTATTTTAATTGTCATCATCTTTACACTCCTATTATTCGTCTATTTTAGTCCAACGGTCTTTATCACGGGTTTTGAATTTATTCATGACGAGATTATGTGATTCCTCTAAATCAATATTTAATGAATTTGCTAAACAAGTTAATACAAATAGCATATCTCCAATTTCTTGCTCCATCGATTTATCTTCTTCAGAAGACTTCTTTGGTTTCTCTCCATAGTAATGATTCACTTCACGAGCTAATTCACCGAGCTCCTCTGTTAACCGTGCAAGCATTGCTAAGGGACTAAAATACCCTTCTTTAAATTGTCCTATATAAGCATCTACTTCTTTTTGAATTTCTTGCAATGATTTAGTCATGTAAGCTCACCTCTTATTTTTCTTCTTCCATGTTAGCTAAAATAGCGTAGTTTGACAAATATTATAATTAAGTAACAAAGTTAATTGTTCATATTTTCAACATCGGATATAATTGGAAATTGTGAGTGTAAACTTTACAAGAACAGGGGGACAAAATTTGTTTGCAAACATTAGAATCATTAATATCTTCTTTATTTTACTAGGAGCCGGTATCTTTTCCTTTGGTCTCGTTAATTTTAATATGCAATTTCACCTAGCTGAAGGTGGTTTTACAGGGATCACGCTATTACTATTTTTTCTATTTAAATTTGATCCAGCCATTACAAATTTATTGTTAAATATTCCTTTATTTTTTGTAGGATGGAAAATTCTCGGTCGAACTTCCTTCATCTATACAATAATTGGAACATTTAGTGTTTCAGGGTTTTTATGGATTTTTCAACGGTACCCAGTGAGTCTTGAATTGGAAAATGATTTATTACTCGTTGCTCTGTTTGCAGGATTGTGTATCGGAGTTGGTCTGGGTATTATTTTCCGATATGGTGGTACTACAGGAGGCGTTGATATTATTGCACGCCTATCACATAAATATCTTGGGTGGAGTATGGGAAAGACAATGTTTTTATTTGATATATTTGTCATTTCTTTATCTGTCCTTACATATTTATCACTTCAAAAAGGTATGTATACGTTAGTTGCTGTTTTTGTAGGTGCTAAGCTTATTGACTTTATGCAAGAAGGTGCATATTCCGGTAAAGGTGCGATGATCATCTCAGAGAAAAATGAAGAAATTGCAGAAAAGATTTTAAAAGAGATGGAACGTGGTGTGACAATACTAAAAGGTATGGGTTCATATTCAAAGCTAGATAAGGAAGTATTATACTGCGTAGTAGGCCGTAATGAAATTGTGAAGTTAAAGAATATCATAACAGTTGTAGATCCTCATGCATTCGTTTCAGTATTAGATGTGCATGACGTACTAGGTGAAGGTTTTACACTAGATGAGAATAAAAAACCACTACAATAACAAAAACCTACTTGGGTAACCGAGTAGGTTTTTGTTGTTACTCTTCGCTTGTCATACCTGTATAGATAAGTACCAATCTTACTAATTCAAGTACGGCAACTAACGCAGCGGCTACATATGTTAACGCAGCAGCGTTTAGTACTTTTCTTGTTTCACGCTCTTCATCATTTCGAATGATACCAGCAGAAACAATTTCATTCATTGCACGGTTTGAAGCATCAAATTCAACTGGAAGAGTTACAAGTTGGAACAATACAGCAGCAGACATAAAAGCGATACCTAGAAGAACCAATCCACTCATACTTGCAAAAAATCCGATTAATATCAGGATCCATGAAAAATTTGAGCCAATGTTTGCTACAGGAACTAATGCATGTCTGAATCTCAAGAACGCATAATCCTGCTGGTCTTGAATTGCATGCCCAACTTCGTGAGCAGCTACCGCAGCCCCTGCAATTGAATTACCATAATAATTGTCAGTTGATAATCTTACTGTTTTAGAGCGTGGATCATAGTGGTCTGTTAAAACTCCACGAGTTTCTTCTACACCTACATGATATAGCCCGTTATCATCAAGAATTTTTCTTGCAACCTGTGCACCAGTCATACCAGATGAAGCTGCAACTTTAGAATATTTCTTATATGCGCTCTTCACCTTCATTTGTGCTAATAAAGGGATTGCAATAATAAGAACAAAATAAATTAGGAACATGACTTTCCTTCCTTCCATTGAAACGTTTTACATACCTTTATTGTAAGCAAGGTATGATAGCGTGTCAATCATTTAGTCTTCGTTTAGCAGCTTGCTTTTCCTTGTCACCTTTATACTTTCTCCACCCAACGTAAGATAATGTAAGCACGATGATACTTCCTGTAGAAATCATCACCCAAATAAGAGATGGGTCAGCATCATCTTCCTTCATTTGTTTAAACATCTTAATTAGTTCTTCTTCCATCGTTTCCATATGTTCCATACGAGAATCATTTTTCAAGAACTCATCACGATACTCATCTAAAAACGTGACAAAGCTATCGATTTTTTCAGATTGTGTTACTTCTAAATCTAACAAAATACTTGGATGAATGACTTCATACTTTGTAATAAATTGATTTAAACGTATTTGAAACGCTTCATTATCCTGAATTTTGACTGACTCCTTCATCGATTGAAAAGTCGTCATGACCGAATACTCCATCTCCGCCCATAACGGCTGATATTCAGAGTTTACAGCGTCAACAACTAAACGAAATTTCGTTACAGCTTGAACACGCTCTTCATGAGAAGCCGATGTAGAAGTTAGGGCTAATTTTGCATCTTCATATGTAGTTGTAATCAACCTTATTTCATCCATTGAAAAAGACTTTTCTTGTATGATTTCATTGGAGAATTTATCGGAAAAATAAGAAAGAAGTTTTTTAGCTTCTTCATACTTTTGATGTTTCACTAGTTGTAAAGCTTGGTCTGAGATACTATCAAGCTTCTTCCAATTATCTGTATGTTGTGAAGTATGATCCGAGTATCCAAATAAAGGTTTTACACATAATAGAACAATTGTTAATACTATGATCCATCTAATTCTACTCATACTTGTCCCTCCCCTATTACTACTAAAGTGTATGAATAGGTGGACAAGAGTAGACCATTTACAAACTTAATTGTGTTCTATTTTTTCGAACACACAGTATGTAAGTAATAAAAAGTGAAACAACACTTAACCAAAACGTAAAATAGCCAATATACGGAATATATTCATCTAAGCTGTATCTAGGGAACATAAAGAAAACGTAATCGATGATATCATTATGTAACGTCCAAAGAGCTACAAGAAGTAAATGCCACCATTTTATTCGATAATACGGAGAAAACAATAACCCCTGTATAGCCATTGCTCCATGAGAGAAAATTAACATATACCCTTCCCATGGAAGATAACCACGTACATTTAGCACCATTAGATTCATTACAATTGCCCATACTCCATACTTAAATAAAGTCACAATTGCCAATGCTTCCAAAAGTGGCCAATTCTTTTTCTTAAGGAACGCAAGTAAAACAAAAACAAAAAACAAACTAGCTGTAGGACTATCCGGAACGAAAATCAGGAAAATCGGTGGTGTATCAGCGAGCTGAAATCTGTACCAATAGTAGCCGTATACCGTTCCTGCTAGGTTTACGAAAAGTAATATCCATAACATCCATCTTTGAATTAACAGGTGCTGAAAAATTCTAAGCAACTAATATCCCTCCACCAGACAAGTTACAACCATTATACCTAATTTAAAAGAATAGTAAAAAAGCTGACGAATTCGTCAGCTTTCAATTATTATTCTTCTGTACCTTCAGCATCTTCGTTACCGATATTCGCAACGAATTCTGCTAGCTTTTGTAGTTCTTCATCAGTTCCTTTGAAAATACCACCCGGCATATCGCCTTGACCATTAACAGCGATGTCCGCAATTTCTTCAGGAGTCATACCAAGACCGATTAAGCTTGGTCCTGCCCCACCTGTTAGTTGGGCACCATGACAAGATAGACATGTATTTGCTTCTAGGATTTTATATCCTTCTGCTTCTACATCAATTGGAACCTCTTCTACAATTTTACCTTGCTGTGCTGCTGCTTCCCAGTCATGGGTAGCAACAGATTCCCAAGTTAAGAAAATTGTAGCTGCTACTCCTAATAACATCATACCAACTGCTATAGGACGCTTAGCTGGTCGACGATCTGGTCCACGATCTAGGAATGGGGCTAACAATAAAGCTCCAAATGCTAAACCTGGCATAACCATTGCGCCAATTACAGTGTAAGGTCCAGCTGCAAATTCATACTTTAATAGTTGATATAAGAATAAGAAATACCAGTCAGGTAATGGAATGTACGCTGTATCTGTAGGATCAGCTACACGCTCTAAAGGTGATTGATGTGCAATTGTTAACGATAGAAAACCAATTAAAAATACAGAACCTACTAGCCACTCCTTTAATAAGAAGTTTGGCCAGAATGCCTCAGTTTTACCTGGATACTCTGAATAATCCTTTGGTATATTCGGCTTACGTTCAGCAGGAACACGCGAATCACCAACAAATTTCATACCTTTTCCACGATGCATTCATTTCCCCTCCTTTTGTAGAGTGGAAAAAAATCTGTGAAAGAATAATCAAACAATCGTTTCTCGTTTCTCTCTCAAATTTTTTTCGATATTTAATTTTCAACATTTCTTATTTTTGTTAATTTTACAACGGTCCTGAAATACCTTGCTTACGAATCATCATAAAGTGAGCCGCCATTAAACCAAATAATGCAGCAGGTAAGAAGAATACGTGGATTGCAAAGAAACGAGTTAACGTTTGTGCACCAACGATTTCAGGATGTCCAGCAAGTAGTGTTTTTACAGCATCTCCAACGAATGGTGTTGCGGCTGCAATCTCTAAACCTACTTTAGTAGCGAATAATGCCTTCATATCCCAAGGTAGTAGGTAACCAGTAAAGCCTAGTCCTAACATTACGAAGAAAATTAGAACTCCGACAACCCAGTTTAATTCACGCGGCTTCTTATATGCCCCTTGGAAAAACACACGAAGCGTATGTAGGAACATCATAACAATGACCAAACTTGCTCCCCAGTGATGCATTCCACGAACAATAACACCGAATGCTACTTCATTTTGCAGGTAATAAACTGATTCCCAAGCATTTTTGATATCTGGAACATAGTACATTGTTAAGAACATACCAGATAAAATTTGTATAACTGTTACAAAGAATGTAAGACCACCAAAACAGTATACAAATGCAGAGAAATGGTGTGCAGGGTTAACGTGTTCTGGAACCTCATGGTCCGCAATATCACGCCACAACGGCGTAATATCTAAACGTTCATCTACCCAATCATAAATTTTGTTTAACATGTATTACGCCTCCCCTCTTGGCTTAGCTTTACCTAAGTATAATTTCCCGTCTTTCACTTCAGAAACATAAACATCTAATGGTGCTAAAGGTGGAGTTCCTGGAACGTTTTTCCCATCCTTCTCATATGCTCCATAGTGACATGGACAGAAGAACCTATTTGGATTTCCTGGATCTGAGTTCCAGTTAACCGTACAACCTAGATGCTTACAAACAGGTGAAAGAGCAACAACCTTATCGCCATCTTTATACACCCAAGCTGATTTTGGTTCTTCAGATTTGTACCAAGCATCAACTTGATCAATCTTATAGTCAAATCGCTTAGGTTCTGCAGTTATATCAGCTACATCAGCAACTGCAACTAAATCAGTTTCAGCTTGCGGACGTAAAACAGGATCCAACGCAAATCGAACCATAGGCATAAGCATTCCTGCCGCCATAAATCCACCAACACCAGTAAGGGTATAGTTTAAGAATTGACGTCTTGAAACCCGATGTTTTTTCTCACTCATCATTTTCCCCCCTCTATACGAAGCTAAGTCCGTTCGGACATACTTTAACACTTATAAAACTAGGACATACTCATATTATATCAATATTCTTTTAAGGTCAATATTATCATTTTCATATTCGGAATTAGATATGTATAAATTTTGTTAATTTCTCCAAGCTTTTAACAATAATGGTACTAATGCTTGAACTTGGTCAGTCATGATTTGTTGTTTTAGGTTTCCATCTACATGCTCAAGAGGGATAGGTGATAGACAAATTAGAGAAGATTCCAGAACCTGTTCATGTTCTTTCCAAGCAGCATCGCTTGTAAGAAATATTACATGCTTAAATCCTTTAGTTATTGCAAGCATCTTCCAATCTTTTAATCTTTCGAGATCGTTAAATAAATTCGTTTCTTCACTTAAGTATGTAATAGGTGGGAATAAAAACATTCTCCCTTTGAATTGACGTTCAATTTCATTACTTAATATAGTAATAAACTCACCCTCAAGCACTTTATTTTTCATTCCCTCTGAAAAATCAACCGGAATGAGAGGAATTATCGCTGTGTCCACATATTGTTTAGACTGTATGTAAAGATCAACATCTGTAGTCATCCACTTCATATATTTCACCTCCAATACTACCATTTCCATTAAACCACATTCATTTTTTCTTTTCATCTTATAGAATACAATGCAAACTTCATTTTCAATCCAATCTAGCCATATTGTTCACAAAATGTTCTTTTTTGAACCAAGGTGTGAACAGAGTAAAAATATAACGTTTTTTCTTTCTAAAGATTGTTGTTTTAGCTCTGTAGCCTGTCCGTTCCTTCTCGCTGAAGGCACTTACTTCCGCTCCAATACAATCTCTCACCTAATTTAATTAGGCTGTTTTCGCATACTTTGTTGTTTTAGTTGAGATTTTCCGCTCCATTACACTATAGCAATTTATTTTATATGCAAAAGCAACAAGCTTTACGAAAACAGCCTTTAATTAAATAGCACCAATTCTTATGAAAATAGTAAAAAGTTATCTTTTCCTCTATTGATGTTGATGTTATTCCTTTCATATATAGAAATTTCTCGCAGCAAAAAAAACACTCTATTACCGATACCCCATTTGGGAATCGATATAGAGTGCTATTGAAGACTATTCAGTTGTTTTGTTAGTTGTATAAAAGACTCATGGTCATGATTATCCAACGCTTCATCAATCGATTTCATGAGCTTATCTCGTTGAAACGTATAGATTGATTCGACGAGGAACTTTTCTGCCAGTTCCTTATCCTTTTCACTAATTTGTAAATGTTTTGGCATAAATGGATTGTCTTCTAACACTAAAACGTAGTTTGAGGAATGATAAGATTCACGGAAGTTTAACTGAATATAAATATCTTCATCACGATTTAATCGAATATCGTGAAACGATTTTTCCGCATCTGTAGTCATTACGTTTTCTTTATAGAATCGGAACGGTACATCATCTACACAATGAGTAGACATGATAATTCCCTTAGGGCAATATTGAGCCTGCTCGACGAAATGAACTTTTTTCATTAATTGATCGTGACTCATTAAGTAATTTAAAATCCAAACGCATTCTCTTCTTTTTAATTGAAAATTATTTAAAAACCAACGCACAAACTCTTTCTTCTCGTTAACAGATACAGGGGATGCCATTTGTTTTCCCTCCTCTGTGCTTTTAAGATAAAGGTTATCGTTATTAATCATTTTCTAATTGGAGTACTGCTTCTTCAATATCAATTCTTGATGGATCAATTGTTAGAATTTCTTTATATAATTTAATAGCTTCGTCTCGCTGTCCCTCTTCAATTAGAAACTGTGCATATTCTTCTAGGAAATCCGGTTGATCCTTAAAAAAAGTATATGCTGCATAATATTGTTTTAATGCATCTGAATATTCTTCGACTTCCCTTTTAGCCGTTGCCAAGTCCCATATCATCTGGGGATCTTCGTCACCATTTTCCATCGCTTTTTCAATAAATGGAATTACTTTCTCATAAGCACCTTCATTCATATAAAGACGTGATAATAAGAAGCTCGCTTCAACAGATTCATGGTCTAGCTCAATAGCTGTTTCGAGTAATTCCTTCGCTCTTGATGGATCATGCAACTTCACTGCTAATTTTCCACCATATATGAAAAGTTCCTTATTAAATTCGTCAATTTTCAAGCCTTCATTAACTACTTCATTCGCCTCTTGTAAGAGCTCTTCCGCTTCATAAGCTTTAGCTAACACAATATATAAAGGACTATAAGATGGATCCATTTCCTTTAATTGAATCAATTTGTGTATAGTTGTTTTGTATTGTTCCGCTTGGTAAGAAGCACAAGCATAGCCGAACAAGCTATCAATCTCTAGCCTGTCTTCAAGTCCTGCTTCGTAATGAGAAAAAGCTTCTTCAAATAATCCACTTGCTGCATAGGACTCTGCCAGTCTTAAATCGACATTTATTTCTCCTACCGTGTCTTGTGAGGTTAAGACTGATTTATAATACGGAATACTGTTTTTGTATTGACCTCTTCCCGAATAAAACTCACCAAGCGCAAAATCGATAATTGTATTGTCTGGAAGTAGTTCCTTTGCTTGAAGTAATTTTTGCTCGGCAACTTCATCTAAACCTTGCATTTGATAAAGGTCTCCGAGTAGTAGTAGCGCTCTTGGATATTCTGAGTCTGTTTTTTCTACTGTACCAAGGAAACTAATCGCCTGCTCTTCTTCATCTAAGTCAATTAAGATTTCTGCCAGCAATAAAATTAAATCACTCTCACCAGGGTACCGTTCTAGGAGCTTACGTAATAAATCTTTCGCCTCTTCTAAAAATCCATATTGATAGTATGTTTCTGCGATACTAAATAGTTCGTCGTCATTTGCTTTTGGTATAATGCTTGCAAGCTCGGATAAGCCTTTTTCCACATCTCCATTTTCTATAAGATCCATTGCTGCATGTATCGATTTCATATTACTCCCCTATTTCCCTCTTAATCTAAGGCCATTTTCGTAAACCTTGTTGCAATTACCTAATAATTACTTTGAAATCTTAAATGTATGATAAATTCATTTCTTTGACGAAAAGATGCCCCGAAACCCTATCTAATTACGTGTCTCTAGACTTTTTGAAAAACAACAATCTATTCGAGAGCTGCCTAATCTAATGAGTTTATTTATTCAAAGGTAGCAGAATAGAAACCAGGCACTTTAATGCACAGTTGATCACCGTAGCCTGGATTAATATAAAATTCGTTACCTACCTTTATGTTCCTGCCTTTATGCACGGTAATTACAGGTCTATCCATATCATAATTAACTTCTTCCTGATTCGCAAATTCCCTGCTTTTTTGCTGATATAAATTATAATCGACATCTCCACCAATTCGCAGCTCACCTTTTATTGGAGAGATACCTATTTTCCTTAAAACATTAAGGGCTAATGGTTCTCCTTCAGTTGGACAACTAGGTACAGTAGGAATCTTCTCTTCTTCTAATCTAGCTTTCCATTCAGCTGTTAATCTTTTTATCTTACCTTTTGAATAATCAGGAGTCCATATTGGGATTACGGAAAGAAAATAAGGATATAACGCTTCTCTAATCCATCCCCATACAGTTGTGTACAACTCCTCTTCTTTTAACTCTACAAATATTGCAGGGATTTTCAATCTTTTACATTGCCTTATAAAAGATGGGGTGAGAGCACGAATAGGAATCTTTACACAAATACAATAATCAATCGGACTGTTAATCATTTGCTGTTGTATTTTCATAACTTTTTGTTTAAGTTCAGACTCATACTTAACCGAAACTCCAACTAATGCAGTTGTACAGCCTTTTCCGACTAATTGTTTCATATGCTCTTTAAAAGATTGTATATTTGCTAATCTTTCAATTTTAAAATCTAGCATAACGTGACCTGGAGTTAATAAATAGGGGGAAACATCCATCTTAATAAAGTTCACATTGTTCATATGTGATTTAATATACTCAATCTTATTGTCTTTAATGGAAAGAGAGCATGTGATCATTTCACTTTCCTTTTTTACATTGGCATTATTGATTACGTACGTCATTCAAAATCCTCCCAACACTTGCCTCTACCAAAAACGAATTCCTTAAGACAAGCTATGTTGAAAATAGAAAAAGTATGATTAGAAATAATTGAGTTTTAATAAGAGTTGATTCCCGTTTAGAGTGCTCGTTATCCTTCCTAGTGGCGGAGATGTTGGAGTCTGCGTTTCAAACAGGACGTGAGTAACCTTAATTGATCCGTTAGTTAGCAGAGGTTCCTCATGGACGTTGCAATGACCAATTATGTTTAAGTAATTGCCTCAGGGAGGTCTTGAAGTAATAAAAACGAAGAAAACTAAAAATGCCTTTCGAACGATTCCATTCGAAAGGCATACTATAGACTATATGAAAGACAATAAATTGTATCCTTTTACCGTTTAGTGAGTGATTGTATATCATCAAAAAATGTTGGATACGACACAGCTATTGCTTCTGTGTTTTCAACTTCTACAATTCCTTCTGTTATAAAGGAGGCAATCGATAGCATC
The DNA here is from genome assembly GCF_016890225.1 of Bacillus suaedaesalsae. GTDB lineage: Bacteria > Bacillota > Bacilli > Bacillales > SA4 > Bacillus_BS > Bacillus_BS suaedaesalsae. Next base: position 43,970 of record NZ_JAFELM010000045.1, read on the forward strand.
ATGCCTATTCGGTGATCTCCGTAGCTATTTACTGTATTCCCTGACAGAGTTGCTCCACCATGAATTATCATACCGTCTTCAGTTGCTTCAATAGAAGCACCTAATTTCGATAATTCATTTACTACCGTATCGATTCGATTCGTTTCCTTCACCTTTAATTCACTTGCATCTTTAATAATAGTTGTTCCTTCGGCTTGTGTTGCAAGCAATGCAATGATAGGAATCTCATCAATCAGTCTTGGTATTAAACTTCCACTAATTTCAATTCCTTTTAAGTTTGAAGTGGAAATATGAAGATCAGCAAAAGGCTCAAAGTTTTTCTCTTGGTGATTTGTTATGGAAATAGATGCACCCATCTGTTGCAATACATCAATAACTCCAGTCCTAGTAGGATTAATACCAACATTTTTTAATGTAATATTACTTTCAGGTGTGATTGCTCCAGCAACTAAAAAGAATGCAGCGGATGATATGTCACCAGGTACATAAATGGATGTAGCTGTTAATGATTGACCGCCCTTCACTGAAACAGTGTTCTCATTCGTTTCAACTACTGCTCCGAACGCTAGAAGCATTCTTTCTGTATGATCTCTAGATTGATGAGGCTCTGTAACTGTCGTTTCCCCTATACCATTCAATCCCGCTAATAAAATGGCAGACTTCACTTGTGCACTTGCGATAGGAGATTGATAATGCATACCTTTTAATCCTCCCCCACGGATGGAGATTGGAGTATATTGTCCATCTTGTCTGCCATCTATTTTGGCCCCCATCTCTCTTAATGGTTCGGTTACCCTCCGCATTGGCCGCCTTCCAATTGATTCATCTCCGATCAGACATGAATGATTTGGTAGTCCTGCTAAAATTCCTAATAATAGTCTTGCTGTTGTACCAGAATTCCCAACATCTAAAACTTCCTTCGGTTCTTGAATTCCATTCCAGCCTGCACCTGTTACACTGACATTTTCATGTGATTGCACAATGTCAATCCCCATTTTGCGAAAGCATGAAATCGTACTAAGACAGTCCTCACCTGGTAAAAAATGTTCAATCTGTGTCACTCCATTAGCAAGAGAACCAAACATGACCGCTCTATGGGAGATTGATTTATCACCAGGAACCTCGATTGTTCCGTTTAAAGGTGTATGATACAAAGATAGCTTCTTCATGGTTGCCTCCTAACTTGATATGTATGTTTCATAGTTTTCGTCTTCTAAACAACGTCTAGCTTCTTCTCTATCCTCTTCTGTTTGAAAGCTAAGTCTTAAAACACCATAAATATCTTCTCTTGCTTCGATAATACGAATATTTGTAATGCTTATCTCTTGAATGGCCAAGACTCCTGTTACCTCTGATATTACACCCGGATAATCAGGTACATCTACAAAAAGATCATAAAAAGCAGGTATGGCTCCTTTTGCTTTTTGTGGAAGTCCATCTCGAAAGGCCTTTGCAGATTCAAAGTAATGATAAATACTCGTTTCATTAAGACTCTCTATCATTTCTTTAACATGATCCATTTCTACCTTCCACGCATCAAACATTGCTAACAACTGCTCTCTGTTATGGATTAATATATCTCTCCACATTGCTGGATTTGAGGAAGCAATTCTAGTAATATCCCGAAAACCACCTGCAGCTAGTCGACTTATATTATGACGTTCATTTACATACCCTGCAACGTTATGCACTAAACTCGCTGCAATAATGTGGGGAAAATGGCTAATGAGACCTGCTATTTCATCATGTTCTCTTGCAGTCATTTCAATAAAATTTGCCTTTGTCCCACTTAGCAATTCCTTTAACGACTCAACATATGCTCTCGGAGTATGTTCTGTAGGTGTTAGGATGTAAAAAGCATTCTCAAAAAGATGTGCTTTGGACGATCCAACACCTGATTTATGTGAGCCAGCCATCGGATGACCACCAATAAAATAGACTTTTTCCTGATATAAACAAGTACTTGCCTCAACAATTTGTGACTTCGTACTACCAACGTCTGAGATGACAACACCTGTTCTCAACTGAAGCTTTGAAAACTCGTGAATAATTTTCTCAGTTTGTGAAACTGGTGTAGATATAATGATAAAATCAGCAGAAGTTGCTTCTACTAAATAGTCCTCAGCTATTTCATCGATGACATGCAGAGATTTTGCCAATCTTGCCTGTTCTACTTTGATATCATATCCACTAATTAAGACATCCTGATTCCGCCTAATCGCTAAACCAATTGAGCCACCAATTAATCCAAGACCAATTAATAATACTTTTTTCTTCATGTTATCACCTCGAAGTTGAATATGTAGAGAAAAAGGCAGGTTAGGTACCCACCTTTTGACCAGATTATGAAACTTGAAATTTTGTTTTCAACATCGTAGTTAATAACGAAATGATGCTTTGGTTATCTTCTGTGCTTCCTACTGTAATTCTTACACAAGTAGGGAAGCCAAGTGCATTTCCTGACCGAACAATAAACCCACGCTCTAGTAAATATTGAAATACTTCATTTCCTTGTATTGATTTGAAATCTATTAATAGAAAGTTCCCTTGAGACGGATAATACGCTAATTCATTCTCCACGCAAAATTGAATAAACTGTTGTAATCCTAATCTGTTTTTTTCTCTGCATGCTGCAACGAATTCTTGATCAGAAATTGCTGCAATTGCTGCAGCCTGTGCGAATCTAGAAGTATTGAAAGGTTCCCTTACAGTCTCAATAGCATTTATAAATTCAGCATTACCAATTCCATAACCAATTCTCAAGCTGGCTAACCCATATATTTTAGAAAAGGTTCTTAATATCATTACATTTTTATACTGATCTAGTAATGTAACACTATCTAACTTCAAATTCGATTCAACATATTCATAATACGCCTCATCTAAGACGATTAATGTTGTAGCAGGTACTTTTTCAATAAAAGAAAGCAAGTTATTTTTATCAGTAAGGGTACCGGTAGGGTTATTGGGTGAACATACCCAAACTATTCTGGTTTTTTCATCTATTACGGAAAGCATGCCTTCTAAATCGTGCTGGCCATTACATAACTCAATCTCTCTTATTTCTGCTCCTTCAATGACAGCATTATGCTTATATTGTGGAAACGTCGGAGTAGCCATTACAGTGTTTGTATCCCTAGACAGTAATGCACGACACAAGATTTGAATAACCTCATCTGACCCATTTCCAAAAATAAGTTGATTAGGAGCTACGTCCAAAAATAAAGCTAATTTCTCTCTCAATTGACTAGCATATCCATCTGGATATAATGTGACCTCATTTAAACTTTTTTGAATAGCTTTTTGAACCTGAGGGGAACTTCCAAATGGATTTTCGTTTGATGCTAACTTGACAATCTTATCTAATCCGTACATTGCCTTAACTTCCTCAATAGGCTTTCCAGGCTGATAAGGAGTTAATGTTTCAAGTTGTTGTTTGATTATCATGATCTGTATTCCTTTCTAAGAAGAGATGGGAGTAACAATAGACAGCACGAATTGCTTAAATTCGTATACTGCTTGATCCTTTGTTTTAGGATTCAGAAGCAAATCTTCTAATTCACCAATTTTCTTTAATAACGCACTACCTACAATAACACCATCACATAAAGGCATAAGCTCTTTCACTTGAGTATCCGACGAAATCCCAAAACCAACAGCAATTGGAATAGGAGAGTGTCTTTTTACAGTAGCTAAAAATGAAATAATGTCTTTATGTAATTCGTTTCTCACACCTGTGACTCCGAGCGAAGACACACAGTATAGAAATCCTTCAGCTCCTGTTGCAATCTGTTCTATTCGAGTATCTGACGTTGGGGCTACTAAAGAAATGTACATAATTTTTTCCTGTTTACATCTCTTTCTCATATGCTGACTTTCCTCATGTGGTAAATCTGGAATAAGTAGACCGTCAATATCATTTTGGTGCATTAAAGCGAAAAAGGATTTTTCTTCTAATTGTAACACAGGATTATAATAGGTAAAGAGGATAACCGGAATTTCGACCCCTTTTTTTCTCATTTTTCCGACTAATTCCATGGCTCTCTGTATTGTCATGCCCGATTTTAGTGATTTTGAAGCTGCCTGTTGAATGACCGGCCCATCAGCTAGAGGATCAGAATATGGAACACCCAGCTCTATTGCAGATGCCCCTAACTCTTGTAATGATAACGCAAGTTCAATTGTTATTTCTTCATCAGGGAATCCTGCCATAATGAAAGGAATAAATAAAAACTGTTGTTTCGGTATCGTACGCTTCAGTGGAGTATTCATGATGTAATCCCCCCTAATCGTTCCATTAATGTATGAACGTCTTTATCTCCTCTGCCTGACAAACAAACTAATATTGATTCATGAGTAGACATGTGTTTTGCCTTTTCAATTGCCTTTGCCAAGGCATGTGCGGATTCAATGGCTGGTATGATTCCTTCTGTTTTTGTAACGAATTGTAGTGCATACAGTGCTTCATCATCTGTAACACTTTCGTATTGGACTCGGCTCACACTAGCAAAATATGCATGCTCTGGCCCAACTCCAGGGTAATCTAGCCCAGCAGAAATAGAGTATGGTTCAATAATCTGCCCATTTTCATCCTGCAGGAGATAAGTTAGGGAGCCATGAATAACGCCTATTGTACCCTTGGTAATCGTCGCTGCATGTAAAGCTGTATCTATACCTTTACCCGCTGCTTCTACTCCGATTAACTCAACATCATCGGCTAAAAATGGATAAAACATTCCTGCTGCATTACTGCCACCACCTACACAAGCAATGACAGTTGTAGGCATTTGCCCCTCTCGAGTTAAAAACTGTTCTCTTGCTTCATCACCTATAATTCGTTGGAAATTCCGTACCATCTCGGGATATGGATGTGGACCAACTACAGAACCAATCATATAAAAGTGATCTTCACAATGCTGTACCCAATATCGAATCGCTTCGTTCGTAGCATCCTTTAATGTAGCATTACCACTTGTTACCGGGATGACAGTTGCTCCTAATAATTTCATTCGAAACACATTTAACTCTTGTCTCCTCACATCCTCTTCTCCCATAAAAACGATACATTCCATACCAAACTTTGCCGCAACTGTTGCAGCTGCTACTCCATGCTGACCGGCTCCAGTTTCTGCAATGATTTTTCGTTTCCCCATCCTTTTGGCTAACAGAGCTTGCCCAATTGCATTGTTAATTTTATGAGCCCCTGTATGATTCAGGTCTTCTCTCTTAAAGTAAATTTTTGCTCCACCGAGTACAGAGGATAAATGATCTGCATATGTTAAAGCTGTCGGTCTACCTGAATATTGTTTCAATAATCTTATATATTCCGTTCTAAAGCCTTCATCATTATTCGCATCTTCTAGTGCCTGTTCAATTTCCTCCAGCGAGTTCATCAGTGTTTCCGGTACGAATTTACCACCAAATTGGCCGAATCTACCATTTTTATCTGGATAAGTTGTGTACATAGCAATCCACCTCTTTATCTATGAGTTTTATACGTTCTATATTTTTTCTATTTTCGTATTCTATTCCTGAAGATATATCTATACCATCCACATGATGAGCTAATAGTTTTGAAATGTTAGTTGGGTTCACACCACCTGCAATAAGGCAAGGAACTTCTTGTACGAACGCTTCTTTTTGGTATTCTGGTATAACGGACCAATCAAACGATTCACCTGTTCCTCCCCATGAGTTAATAGATTTTGTATCAATTACATAGCCATCTGCGATTCCTCTCAAATTCCTCATGCACAAGATTGCATGTATGTCGTGATGAATAGCTTTCCAAACTGGAAGTTTCGTTAACGCTTTAATCATGCATAATTCTTCAATTGATTCTCGTCCATGACACTGAATGATATCTAGTGGAACACATGATGCAACATGTTCGATATAGGATAAACTTGCATTTACAAATACTCCAACGATTTTTTTTCCTTCTGTTACAGGCTTCTCGTCAATCCATTTCACTACAGTTTCAGGTGATACCTTTCTCTTGCTTTCAGCAAAAATCAAACCTATCAAATCTGCCTTACTTTCCATCACGAGACACCAATCTTCGAAACAGCGATTACCGCAATATTTTAAAAGAGGTTTAGACATGAGCATTTTCTCCGAATAACTCTTTAATAGCTAAAACTACATCTTGTTTCCTCATGATTGCTTCCCCTATTAATACTGCATCTGCTCCTTTTTCCTTTACATACTCGATATCAGCATGAGTGAATATTCCACTTTCACTAACAATTAAGCTTTCTGGCGGAATATAGCTAGAAATGACCTCTGTTTGTTCAATAGAAGTTTGAAAGGAAGATAAGTCCCTATTGTTAATTCCAATAATCTTAGGAGTAAATCGTTTCAATAACTTCTCTATTGTCTCAATTGAATGTACTTCCACAATGCATTCTAGACCTAATTCTTCAGCTTCTATATAAAATTCAACTAGTCGCGATGGCTCAAGTACTTCTCCAATTAACAATATGGCATCTGCCCCTAAGTGTTTACTTTCAAGGATCTGCCTATTGTCGACAATGAAATCCTTTCGAAGTAATGGGACATCAACTGCTTCCTTTATTTGCGATAGATACTCTTTAGAACCTTGAAAGAATGGCGCATCAGTCAGTACACTGATTGCATCTGCGCCAGCATAGACATAATCTGTAGCAATCGACAACGGATTGAAGTCTTTACGTATAATACCTTTTGATGGAGATGCTTTCTTAACTTCGGCTATTAATCCGACTGATCTGTTTGGTGAAGACAATGCATCATACAAGGAAACAATCTTATAATCTTGCCGTTGTTCTGGAAGTACAAAGTTTTTCATTTCCTCTACTTTCACTTCAATAATTTTATTAAGCATAACGATGCTCCTCTCTATTTTTCACTAGTGAGTTAAAATGATGAAGCACCGTTAACGAATCAATTGCTTCACGTGCAATCTCAACACCTTCTTTAATGGAGCTCGCCCTTCCTGCCACATAAATGGCTGCTCCTGCATTTAACAGAACCGTGTTTCGTGCACTCTCATTTGCACTTCCTTTGAAAATCTGCAGAATTAATGAGGCACTTTCCTCCACAGTGTTTGTCTGTATATCATCTAAATTGCCGATATTTAATCCCACATCATGAGGGTGCAGTGTATAGGTCGTAATATCCCCTCTTTTTAATTCAACGATATCTGTGTACGTTGTCACAGACAGTTCATCAAGTCCATCTCTTCCAGTGACTAGTAATACATGTGTCGAGCCGAGTTTCTTTAACGTTTCTGCCATGTCCAATGCGAACCTAGTATCATAAACTCCAATCACTTGCCTTTTGCATAGTGTAGGATTTGCCAGTGGACCAAGTAGGTTAAAAACTGTACGGAAACCAAGCTCCTTCCTAGGAGTTACTGCATGCTTCATGGCTGCATGGTAAATTGGAGCAAATAAAAATGACAATGAATGATGCTCTAAGGAATGTTGTACCTCCTCAATTGTTGACTGAATTGGTATTCCTAGATATTCTAGTACATCTGCACTACCGCTTCTAGAAGAAACAGCTCGATTTCCATGCTTGGCAACCTTAATGCCGAGTGAACTGGCAACAATTGCAGAAGCAGTAGAAATATTAAAACTAGATACCCCATCACCGCCAGTTCCACATGTATCTATACACTCATCCTCAAATGTAGTTGTTACTTTATCCATATATTTCCTCATGGTTTTCGCAAACCCTGTTAACTCTTCAACCGTTTCTCCTCTAAATCGCAATATTGATACTAAACTAGCAATCTGGCTGGGTGTTGCTTTCCCACTCATAATTTCGTTCATTACTTGTTCTGCCTCTGCTTCAGTAAGTGTTTTTCCTTGTAAACTTTCTTCCAAATAACTTTTTAACACTGTACCTTCTCCTCTCTACTAAACATCTGCTCTGCTATTAAAATTGACTTGATTACTCCACTCGCTTTATTTAAAGTTTCCTTATACTCTAGTTCTGGGATAGAATCTGCCACGATGCCTGCTCCTGCCTGAACATAAGCTTTTTCCTCTTTAATGACAGCTGTTCTTATTGCAATACATGAATCAATATTTCCATCAAATCCGATATATGCAATTGTCCCTGCATAAATATTGCGGGCAACAGGTTCAAGTTCTTGTATAATCTGCATGGCTCTAACCTTTGGTGCACCGGATACGGTACCCGCTGGAAACGAAGCTAATAACGCATCTACAGTAGCTACTTCTTTTTGGAGTCGTCCTGTTACCTTTGATACTAGATGCATAACATGAGAGAAGTAGTGTAATTCTTTTTGAACTGGAACCTTTACAGATCCATATTCAGCTACTCGACCTATATCATTTCTAGCGAGGTCCAGAAGCATATAATGCTCTGCTTCCTCCTTCTTATCTTTTAATAATTCTTCACCTAGTTGTTCGTCTTCTTTTGGTGAGTTCCCTCTCCTCCTCGTTCCAGCAATTGGATGTATCTCTAAATGACCATCATGAACTTGAATCAACCTCTCTGGTGAACTTCCTACAATCTCACACTCTTTTAAATTTATATAGAACAAATATGGAGATGGATTCACTACTCTTAATACTCGATAAAGTTCAAAGCCAGTTGTCTGAATAGGAAGCTCAAATCGTTGAGATAATACCGTTTGAAAAACATCCCCCGCAGAAATGTACTCTTTAATTTTGTTTACGTGTTCAATAAATGTATCTTTGCTATATGTGGAAGCAAACTTTGAAAATTCAATTTTGAAGTCACGTGGATTAGTTAACTGTTCATATTGATAGTGATAATTGCAAATCTGGTTATAGTAACGATCAATATTTCCAATTGCTTTTCTATAACTCTCTTTTCGCTGATCAATTGATTCTAATTCGTTTAACTGCAAGTAGTGAATAAAGGTCAATTCCTTCCTAGAATGAGAGAAAACAAGAATGGTCTCACAAAAGAGTAAGTGATGCGTCTTTAAATTGAGATCATTGTTTTTATGTTTTGGAACGTGTTCAACTGAAGTGATTGCATCATAGCCAATGTAACCAACAGCACCTCCTCTAAAGGGCAAATCTATATCTAGCTCCTTTATTTTTAATGCTTTCTTAACATATTGAATGGCTTCTGTTACTCCAGTTGCTGAGTATAACTCCTTATTAAGCTTATCTTTTACAAGTAGTTGTTGATTTTCTTCTTCGATTGTCATAAACGGAGATAATCCTATAAATGAATAATTGGACCACCGTGACTGCTCATCGTTGCTTTCTAATAAATACACGGCTTCATCTTTAAGCACTTGAATTAACTGAATGGGAGTTAACGTATCAACAAAAAACGTTTTAACTATGGGTATGGTATTGTACTGAAGGCAATCTTTAAGAAATGCGGCTTCATTTTGTGTGGACATACTCTCTCCTCCTAACATTTTGTCAGGAGAATGAGGAGAATAGAGGGGATGAAATGTATAGAAAATACATTTCCCTTTGCTAAAAATAGAAAACCCAAAGACACTTCCTGTCTTTGGGTAGAATTTCATACTTATTTCTCAGCTCTTCTCTACTATCTCAACTCATTCTCATCTACCCTATTACGGTCTCTTCTCAACTAACAATCTCAACTCTTACATACTCTTTTTTAAATAGTATTACAATTCAACCTAATTTGTCAATTTTAAATCAGGTCTTAGTGAAATAGCATCATATTGATATATATGTTTCACTTCATGTGGTGCTACAGTTGTATTTACAGTCATCATAATACGAATACACAAATGCAAAGAGCCTGGAACAGGTATCTCTCGCGCGCACATAACAGGAACAAATGTAAAGCCTACTATTCCTCTTAGCGCCTTTGCAGGGAATACTGCATTGATATCATCGGTTACGGAAATGATCATTGAAGCAATATCTGCAGGCTCTACACTGTTTTCTTGGATCATTTCCCTAATTAGTTCTTCTGTCCGGTTCAATATTTCAACTTCAGAATTACTGGTCACTGTTGTTGCGCCTCTTATTCCACGGATCATACGTTTACCTCCTCACATTCTTGTTTCAGTAAGGTGAGTAACAGCTCGTCATCGACCTCTTCAATTGCCAATGCTCCAATTTCCTTCATTAAATTCATCCGAACTTTACCTCTTACAACTTTTTTATCCTTTTTCATACTTTCAAGGATATCATGTGCAGACAAACCTTTTGGAAATAACGGGAAGCCAATGTCATTGAACCATTTTTGCATTTCTCGGATGGGTAAAGTCACATTCAATTGTTTTTCACTAACCTTCATCGCGAAGATCATACCAATTGCAACAGCATCACCGTGACTTATTTTTCCATATCCTAATACAGACTCTAGTGCATGACCAAGTGTATGACCAAAATTTAAGTAGGCTCGAATTCCTGTTTCGCGTTCATCTTGGCTAACAATTGTTGCTTTAACTCTCATTCCCTTAAGCAATGCTTCTTGTAATATTGAACCGTGAAGGCTATCTAATGTTGGAACAGACGTTTTTAACCATTGATAAAAATTCTTTTCTAAAATTAAAGATTCCTTAATAATCTCAGCAAATCCAGAACGCTTTTCTTCAGGAGGCAATGTTTTAAGAAAGGTTGTATCGTATAATACAGCTTCTGGTTGATGAAAGGCGCCGATTGTATTTTTCCCTAGTGGATGATTAATCGCGACTTTACCGCCCACTGCACTGTCATGAGCTAATATTGTAGTTGGGATTTGTATAAATCTAATTCCTCTCATAAAGGTTGCAGCGACAAATCCAGCTAAATCTCCAATTACACCACCACCTAGTGCAATAATAAGTGACTTACGATCAAGTCCTTTTGCTAAAGCAAAGGTTTGGCATTCGTAATACATGTCAAACGATTTAGAGGCTTCTCCACTTCTTATTACTTTTGTAAATATAGGAGAAATTTCATCTAATGCATGAACTACCCTTTGAAGATATAGGCTAGAGATATGATCATCTGTAATGACCAGTATAGAAGTTGGCTTTTCACCGATCGCACGTAACAGAATATCCTTTTGCAGAAATAAATTTTCACCTATTATTAAAGGATATTCCTTTGAATTTGTCTGTATTAACAATTCATTCATTAAAATTCCCTCGCCCAATTTTTCATCTTTTGGACGTTCTCTTTAATAAGGTCCAGTCGATCCTGACCAAACTGTTCTACAATTGCACCTGCTACCTCCCACGCAACTACACTTTCAGCAACTACACTCGCTGCCGGAACAGCACAGCTATCAGAACGTTCTACACTCGCTGCGAATGGTTCTTTCGACTCAATATCTATACTCATTAAAGGTTTATATAAGGTAGGGATCGGTTTCATGACACCTTTTACAACTATTGGCATACCCGTTGTCATACCGCCTTCAAATCCACCTAGGTTATTGGTTGCGCGTGAATAGCCATATTCTTCAGACCAAATAATTTCATCATGAACTAAACTACCCGGCTTTTCTGCTGCTTTAAAGCCAATTCCAAACTCCACACCTTTAAACGCATTAATACTCATAACTGCTGCTGCTATCTTCGCATCCAGTTTTCGGTCGTAGTGTACATAGCTCCCGACACCAACAGGTACTCCTTCCACGATTACTTCGACAATTCCACCGATTGAATCACCGTTTTTCTTAGCATCATCAATTGCTTCCATCATTTTTATTTCCGCTTCAGGATCAAAGCACCTAACTGGAGATTCTTCCGTTCTTTTTTGAAGCTGTTCTATTGTCTCATAATTCGGTGGATTTGCTTTAACTCCGCCAATTTCTAATACATGTCCACCAACCTTAATTCCTAATTCACTTAATATTTTCTTGGCTACTGCCCCAGCCGCCACTCTTACAGTTGTTTCTCTTGCAGAGGAACGTTCAAGTACATTTCTCATATCACGATGACCATATTTAATTGCACCATTCAAATCTGCATGTCCTGGTCTGGGCCTGGATACCTTTCGCTTTACTTCATTTGACTGTTCTTCAACAGGTTCAATTCCCATAATGTTCGTCCAGTGCTTCCAATCGTTGTTTTCAACCACTAATGCAATAGGAGAGCCAAGTGTTACTCCATGGCGTACTCCACTAACGATCTGAACCTGATCCTTTTCTATTTGCATTCTCCTGCCACGACCATGACCTTTTTGTCTTCGCGCTAACTCCTCATTTATGTCCTCTGCAGTTAAAGGAACTCCGGCAGGAACACCTTCTATAATGGTAGTTAATTGTGGACCATGTGACTCACCTGCTGTTAGATATCTCATTTTTCACATCCCCTTTATCACTTTAAAGCTTTTATGTAACAATATATCATAATTCATATTGTAGTGAAGATATTTTTTCATATTATAAAGTATACACAAGGTAGACAAAGAAAGAAATGAACGTCTATCGTGCTATATTTTGATGATAGTACGTTCAACTTAACCGACTTTACGTCAATACCTCTCCGTATTTTAAAGCCTCCAAGCCTACTGTGAAAGTATCTATTCTACTTACCTGACAAAATACTAGTAACACCGAAAACAAGCTACTATTATAATGTAAAAAATCCACAAACTGAGTTTGTGGATTTATTGTTTACGGTAAAAGAATGTATCCTCTGTTTCAAAGTTATAGCTCGAGGGATTAAAAATTTGTTCAGTACTTCCAACAAATAATATCCCACCCGGACGCAACGCATCACTAAATTTCTTATACAAGGTGTCTTTCGCTTCTTCAGTAAAGTAAATGAGTACATTACGACAAACAATTAAATCATAGTTTTGTTCGAAGGAATCTGCTAGGAGGTTTTCCTGTTTAAAGGTAACGGTTTTCTTTATTGCATCATCTACTTTGTAAAACATACCATCTTTTGTAAAATATTTATTCTTCATTTCAGCTGGTACTTCTTGAAGAGATCGTTCTGGATACGTACCATTTTTTGCACGAGCAATTGCATTTTCATCTAAGTCACTAGCATGAATGGAAATACTGCTTAGCGGCATAAAGTTCGATAATACCATCGCGATTGTGTATGGTTCTTCTCCGGTAGAACACGCTGCACTCCAAACTTTCAACTTCTTATTTTGACCTAATAGTTTAGGAATAATTTTTTCTTGGAGAACTTCCCACCGTTTACCGTTTCGATAGAACTCTGAGACATTTATGGTCATGCGGTCTAAAAACTCATCAAATAGCATCTGGTTGGATGTCATGTGCTGGTAGTATTCTTCGAAGTCTTTATATCCTTTTTTTTCATATAACGAAGTTAATCGTCTTTTCATTTGAGCCTCTTTATATAGAGATAAATCAATACCTGTCTTCTTTTTGATATTTTGTATGAACTTCTCATAGTCTTGACTCATGGCGCTACCTCATCTTCGTTAGTAAGTTTATTAGCTTGAGTATACATGAAAATCAGGCTAATTCATACATCAAGTATGTAAGGAATATTTGGATGTAAGGAATAGAAAAAAAACCAGTCTGATTGACTGGTTTTTACTAATAGCGTCTATTAGATTGTCCACTCGTTGATAAGCTTAGAGTAATCAACTAATTCTTCTTGGTTAAAGAATAAATTGATTTCGCGCTCAGCGCTTTCAGGTGAATCTGATCCGTGGATAATGTTTTTTCCAACAGTTACTGCGTAGTCACCACGAATAGTACCTGGTGCTGATTCCTTAGGATTTGTAGCACCCATCATAAGACGAGCAGTTGAGATCACATTCTCACCTTCCCAAACCATTGCGAAAACAGGTCCAGATGTAATGAAGCTAACTAGTTCACCAAAAAATGGACGCTCTTTATGTTCGCCATAATGAGTTTCAGCTAGTTCTGTAGGGATGTTCATTAATTTAGCTCCTACAAGTTTGAATCCTTTTTTCTCAAAGCGAGCAACAATCTCACCGATAAGGTTACGTTGTACGCCATCAGGCTTAACCATTAGAAACGTTTTTTCCATTGTAATCTCCACTCCTGTTACATTATGTATAAGCTCACAAATGTAAGCCCTCTCAAATAGTACCATTGTTTTAAGGCTTACGCAAATACATTTACCGTATATTGAGCAAATAAAAACCTCAAAATGACATTTTCGTCAGGCTGAGGTTAACACATTAAAATTTTCGTTTTCCGATAAACTTTGCAATGTTAGTTAGTGCAAGTTTTGCTTTCCCAGATGGAAATTCTTTAATGACAGAAAGTGCCTTCTTTAAGTACCAATCACTATACTCAATAGATAGCTCGATACTACCACTTGCTTTAATTGCTTCTATTATTTGCACAATTTCTTTCGGATCCATTCCTTCATTCACAGAAGTAATGAGCTCTTTCAACTCAGAATCTCTCATCGCTAGGAGTACAGGGAGTGTAATGTTTCCTTGAATTAAATCACTTCCTGCTGGCTTCCCCAACTGTTCTTCAGTTGCTACAAAATCCAAAATATCATCCGTAATTTGAAATGCCATCCCTACATAATAACCGAACAGATAGAGTTTTTCATGAAGGTGCTTAGGAACATCTGAAGCAATTGCTCCCAACTGACAGCTTGCAGCAATTAACAGTGCTGTCTTTCTTTTAATACGCCTAAAATATGTTTTGAAATTCTGATCAAAATTATATTTATCTCGTATCTGTTCAATTTCACCAAGACTGACTTCTACAATTGTATGAGCAAGGATTTTGTGTGCTTCAGGGTTCTCAATATTTGTCATTAATTCAAGAGATCTAGCAAATATATAGTCACCTGTGTACATCGCAATTTTATTATCCCATTTTGCTTTAATTGTAGGCTGTCCACGCCTAACATCTGCATCATCGATCACATCATCATGAACAAGAGAGGCCATATGAATGAGTTCTAATGCCACAGCCACATTTTTAATCGTACTTAGCTCATATTGTCCAAATTTACCTGCTAATAATACAAAAACTGGACGCAGTCTTTTCCCGCCTGCTTGTAACGTGTGTAATGAAGCTTCCTGGAGCAGAGAATGTTCTGATTTAATTGTAAGTTGAAGTTCATTTTCGATTTTCTCTAAATCCGAATTCAAAAATGAATACATTCGATTTAGCTTCATTTCCTTCACCTAAGTTCACATTTTTCAGATCTAAAAATTATTATTGCTTATAACCAATATGAGTTGCAGCTACACCGAACGTATGAGGCTTAACATCAACCTCCTGGAATCCTGCTTGTTTAAACATTTTAGCTAATTCTTTCATACCAGGGAAATCCTTTGCCGATTCTTGTAACCATGAATATTCTTCGTAACTCTTTGCAATAAGCTTTCCAAACAATGGCATGATGTGTCTAAAATAAAGGTAATAGCCTTGTTTAATAACAGGAAGCTCTGGTTGCGAAGTTTCAAGGCAGACCGCTATGCCACCTGGTTTTACTACGCGATACATTTCACGTAAGACTTGCAAATAATCCGGTACGTTTCGAAGACCAAAGCCGATCGTAACATAATCAAAGGAATTATCATCAAAAGGTAATGACATTGCATTGCCGTGTATTAATTCAATGTGATCAAGATTTAAGTGAGCTACTTTTTCTTTTCCCACACTAAGCATATTTTCACTAAAGTCAAGGCCAATAACCTTTCCTTCTGTTCCTACCGCATTTGCCAAAGCTATTGTCCAATCAGCTGTTCCGCAACAAACATCTAGTGCAGAAGATCCTTTTTTTACATCCATAAGTTCCATCGTCTTTTTTCGCCATGCAATATGGCGTTGGAAGCTAATGACTGAATTCATCACATCATATTTTTCAGATATCTTTTCGAAGGTACGATGTACTCTTTGCTCTTTTGATTCTGGCATTTTTCACCCTTCTTCCACAATTACATGAACTTGACTCACAAACTTTTTAATCATTGATGTTATCTCTACTTTAAGAGTGGATGAGATATTTTGACTAGCTAGAAGATTTGTTATTTTCTTATTACTTATTGAAATTGCTTCCTCAAATTTCTCAAGAATTTCACGTTCAATTTCTTGACTAGAATATTGAATATTTGGTTGTACTTCATAAGTTTCTTTCAATAAGTAGGAAGAAATAGCAGAATATCCACTACTAGATAGTTCTGACTGTTCTTTATACAGTCTCTTTAAAAGTAAGATTTCAGGTATGATTTCTCCCCAAAATAAGAGTTGAAATGTCTTTGCAATATTCTTAAAAAGCTGACCTTCAATTATTTTAATGCTATCAAATAAAGGTTCTGGATAGGTCAAATCATGTCTATAAACTCTAATTTTATGTTCATTAATTAGCTTAATACTTTCAGCGAGAAGCTTAATCATTTGTGTATCTTCAATATCTGCAAGCAGCTTATAATATAATCCGCTAAAATAGTCTCCAGCTAATACAGTTAGCTGTTGTACTTTTTGCTGTTTATCACTCGAATTACTACCGACTGCAACAAGTTCATGCGTATCTAACGCAATTTGTACGAGCATCGTAGTAATGATATATGTATGTAGTACTTTCTCTTCCACGTTAAGCTCATTACACATTGCAACGAGAAGAGTTAATTTATCCTCGTCCACTTTTGGTGCGTGAAGATACTTTTTTAGATAGGAATGGTGAATACACTCATTTATTTGTTTGAACATATCTGTCTTTATTCTATTGATGTCCTTCACATGTATCACCCTTTATCCCCATTTAAATCTAAACTAACTTAGTGTTAGTATTGTTATAATTTCTTTTTGTTATTAATTTTTTCGGCAACATTCATTATAACATAGTCATTAAAAAAAGGTATTCCTTTAGCTTAGAAGAGTTAATAAAGATAAGAACAAAAGACTCGGGGCACCACGAGCCTCAGGCACAGCAAATGTTCCGGAGAAAATAATAGGGTGTACTTCCCTTTTCTTCTCTATTTGACCAAAGGCGGGCTATGTGCTGGAGCTCGATTCTAACGACCACACATAGTTATACACAAGTGATTATTTTTAAATTTCTAGGCAAAAATCTAGGCAAAAATAAAAGCAGGAGATCCTGCTTGATAAAATTAATTATTCTACTTCGGTATCCATTTCGCCATGAGCGGTTTGAATTGTTGCTTTTCCTCTAATTTTAACAGCGGATGTATGCTCAGTAAATTGAGCAATCATTACTTCACCCTTATCTAACTTCTCTGAGTGATGAAATCTCGTATCCGATCCCCGTGTTAAACCTATCACATTTACACCGTTTTCTTTTGCTTTTATAACAAAGAAGTCATTATTGGGTACATCTTTCATATAAAAAGCCCCCTTATCTCCTGTTATTATGATTGTTTAATTAATGTTAAGATTTCGCTTCTTGCAGCTTGATCGTCTTTTAGCACACCTCGTACTGCTGTTGTGACAGTAGACGCACCTGGCTTCTTTACTCCACGCATCGTCATACACATATGCTCAGCTTCGACCACAACCATTACTCCATGTGGATCCAGAGTCTCTATAATTGAATCAGCTACAGTTGATGTAATTCGTTCTTGAAGTTGCGGACGTTTAGCAACAGCTTCTACCGCTCTAGCCAGCTTGCTAAGTCCGGTTACTTTACCACCTTTAGGAATATAAGCAACATGTGCTTTCCCGAAGAATGGTACTAGATGATGTTCACACATTGAAAAGAAGGGAATATCCTTTACAAGAACTAACTCTTCATGATCTTCTCCGAAGACCGTTTGGAAGTGTTCCTTTGGATCTTCATTTAAGCCAGAAAAAACCTCTGCGTACATTTTAGCTACACGTTTAGGTGTATCTAGCAGTCCTTCTCGATTTGGGTCTTCTCCTACTGCTTCTAAAATTAAACGAACAGCCTGTTCTATTTGTTCGTGATTCACTTTAGCCATGTTGATCCCCCAATTAAAATTGTAATGTTTATATGTATTGCATCTTAGTTAATAGATTATGGAAATTTATCATGTATGTTTAAATTTTAGCACAGGTGGTATAGATAAGCAAAAAAGAAGAGCCGCACTCGCAGTGCGACTCTCTCTCCCTATATGTAAGGATTATTTTACTGCATCTTTAAGTGCTTTTCCTGGTTTGAATGCAGGAACTTTACTTGCAGCAATTTCGATTTCTTCACCAGTTTGTGGGTTACGTCCCTTACGAGCAGCGCGCTCACGAACTTCGAAGTTACCAAAACCAATTAGTTGAATCTTATCACCGTTTTTAAGTGCTTCTAAGATTGAATCAAAAACAGCATCAACTGCTTTTGTAGCATCCTTCTTAGAAAGTTCACTTGCCTCAGCAACTGCATTAACTAAATCTGTCTTGTTCATGCCATTCACCTCCTCCCAAAAGAAATATTGGGCACGTTTTTACTCTAGGATAGAGTAATACGTTACAAGAATTTTTTTCACATATGTGAAATCTAGTTTCACACAGTTTCAGTCAACTTCATGTAAAATAAAGCTTACCACCATTATTTCACATATTTCAATCATTCTATACTTGTTGTAACAAGCAAATCATTGACAAGGCTTATATTAAACGATATTTTGACATATTTCAATACATTTTAATAGAAATATTTCATATTTAGTCAATTTTCACCAATATATGATATATTTCCTAATATCTTGTAAAATATCGTTCATCATAAGAACTGGCAAGAATTTCATCTATGTTACGAAATAAAGATTATCATAAAAAGTATCACAAATCAAGCAGTATCAAGGTTTCGCAGGCTTTCGACATACTTCAACAAAAACTAGTATCTACTATAATTAAATTCATAGGCAATACTACCTGTAAAATTAGTATGAATTGAAGGAGTTCAAGAGAGAGAAAGTTGATAGGCTGCTGTTTACAATTACGTGATTTCCACTAATGGCATTCTTACCACGCTTAAATTGAATTCACAGACTTCTCCGAAGAGTCGCACGTAGGTTCTTATTACTTACACATGGAATAAAAATCAAGATAAAAAAGGTCAACTATCAACTAAAAGTCAAAAAAAAAGACCCCGAAACGGAGTCATGTAATTTTATAGGATGATAGCAATTAATCCACCAGATCCTTCGTTGATGATTCTTTCTAGTGTTTCTTTTAGCTTATATCTTGCATTTTCAGGCATTAAGGCAAGTTTCGCTGAAATTCCTTCGCGTACAATAGAGCTTAGCGAACGTCCGAAGATATCCGAATTCCAAATTGAAAGTGGGTTATCTTCAAAGTCTTGCATTAAGTATCTCACAAGCTCTTCGCTTTGTTTTTCTGTTCCAATAATTGGTGCAAATTCAGACTCTACATCTACCTTAATCATATGAATGGATGGAGCAACTGCCTTCAGTCTCACACCAAATCTTGAGCCTTGACGGATGATTTCCGGCTCATCTAAAACCATGTCAGATAATGCTGGAGCAGCGATTCCATAACCTGTTTGCTTTACCATTTTTAACGCATCAGCTACTTGGTCATATTCTGCTTTTGCATACGCAAAATCCTGCATTAATTGTAGTAAATGATCTTTCCCTCTAATTTCAACTCCTACTACTTCTTTTAGGATTTGATCATAAAGAGCATCAGGTGCATAAAGGTCGATTTCTGCTACACCTTGACCCATTTCAATTCCTGCTAGCCCTGCATGTTCAATGAAGTCATACTCACTGAATTGACCTACCACTCGGTCTACATCACGAAGGCGCTTAATATCCTTCACTGTATCTTGAACAGCCTCTTGGTAGCTTTCACGTAACCAGTGATTGTCACGAAGTACCATTACCCAACTAGGAAGGTTTACGTTTACTTCAAGTACTGGGAACTCATATAACGCTTCACGAAGTACGTTGAATACATCTGTTTCCCTCATACTTTCTACACTCATCGCTAAAACAGGAATATCATACTTTTCAACAAGTGATTGACGTAATTGTTCTGTTTCAGGATGGTGTGGATGAACTGTATTAATAACCATAATGAACGGCTTACCAACTTCTTTAAGCTCATTAATGACACGTTCTTCGGATTCTAAATAATCACTACGAGGTATCTCCCCAATAGAACCATCTGTTGTAACTACAACACCAATAGTTGAATGTTCTTGAATTACTTTTCTCGTCCCAATTTCTGCCGCTTCATGAAAAGGAATTGGCTCCTCATACCACGGCGTGTTAATCATTCTTGGACCATTTTCATCTTCATAGCCTTTTGCTCCAGGAACTGTGTATCCCACACAGTCAACTAGACGAATATTTACGTCAAGACCTTCTGAAACATGAAGTGCAACAGCCTGATTTGGAACAAATTTTGGTTCCGTAGTCATGATTGTCTTTCCGGCTGCACTTTGAGGTAACTCATCTTGTGCGCGTGCTTTGTCAGCTTCATTTTTAATGTTAGGTAAAACTACTAATTCCATGAACTTTTTAATAAAAGTAGATTTCCCTGTTCGAACTGCACCCACAACTCCTAAATATATATCGCCACCAGTGCGCTCAGCGATATCCTTAAAAATATCTACCTTTTCCAAGTGATCCCCTCCCGATCTTCAAACTCTTGGGATATAATTATCCAAAAATGATTAGTAAAACTAGGACAGTATATCTTATGATGTTGTCCTATTTAAATATGACTATCTTTCTAGAAAAATTTCTTTTTTACTATTTTTGCTATGTTAAAGCCGCAAGAAAAATAGGGCTTCAATTCTTTAACAAAGCACTAGCAAGAGGCTTAAATGAAGAAAACAAAAACCCCTCTGTAAGAGTTTATTCTCTTATGAGGGGTTCATGACTATTTTTTTAAAGTTTAATGAGTCTTTCTACACTATTTGTCCAGAAGATTAATTTGATTTACTTGAATGATGAAAGACAGGTTCATTATTTTCAATAGAGTAAGGAACTGAAAAAGCTGGTACAAATACACTTTCCTGTACGAGTAAATCACGAATATCCTGACCTGGTTTAAAATCATATTCCTTCTTTTGAAGGTACGTATTTAAGTCAATTGAGTAATCAATATAAACTTCACCATCATGATCAATAATGAACGGAAGACTTGTACTGGAATATGGACTTTCAACGGTAGGTGGGTTTTCAAAACCTAGCTTTTCATAATTTAATGAGTAGACATTATTGGATAATTCTTTATCAAATGGCGCAAACCCGTTTGATCTTTTATACACAAGTATCCTTGATTTTAACTCTCTAATTTTATCTACTAATCGTAAATCAATTAATTTAACAGTAGGATTTTCCTCAACATCGACTAGAACATACTGGTATATCCCACCACTTTCAAAAGCTGTTGAAGGTGGTTCGGGAATATATTGAGGTGTAATTTTCCCAAAATCAATTGGATACTTCTGATAAATTGGTGTTTCCATATCACGGTCTTTAATCGGAATAATACCACCATTATCTTCCTTGAATCGATCAACTGCTCTCTGAACTGACTGTAATTGATCTTCATACGGAATCGATTTTTGCGTTAAGCGATCCTCTGGATATAGACACCCTGACAAAATTAGTGTAAGAAACATTAATAATATACTAGTTTTTTTCATTTTTTTCCGCCTTGTCTTTTTGCTTATGTAGTTATTCACTAACAGGTCCACTTAAAACAACGAAAATCATAATGAGGCCGGCTATAATCATAAAACTATAAGCTAAAAAGCTGGTAACCCATTTGAATATTCCTTTAAGTTTATATCGACTTAGCATGATGGTTATAATCGCTAGAAACATTAAACCCATTGAACCGAAAGAAAACCACATTTTAATTAACCCTGATGACATTTTTCTCACTCCTTCTAAGGAATCGACAAAATTATACCATAAAATAAGCTTCCATTCACTATGTAGGACTTCTAATTATGTTCGCTTTAGTCTAAACAAACTTGAAAAAAGAATTTCCCCCTTTGTTTCAGGCTATTTAAAACTACAACTTTTAAGATTCACAAAAAAACTGAAGTAAGGGGGGCGACCCTACTTCAGCCATCGACTAAATGAACCCATCTTTTCAGCTCAACTCAAAGTTTGCTTCATAGTAACTTATGCATCTTGCCTTGCATTTGCATCTTCAAAAAGCCTAAATATCTAAACTATTTTTATCCTTTATTTGAACTGGACTGCAAGTTTTCCTGTAAGTAATAAAGGGATAGACCCTTTAAGTGATTTCCATCACGGATCGTATTGTAATTGGCCTATTTTTTAAACATTTTGCCAATTGTATTCATATCCATTGGCAAATTATTGCTTACAATTGCCTTCACAATTTTATCCTCTTTTTCCTTTGATACAGGCTTACCTGCAAGAGCAGATACTTGCTTAATTAACTGACGAACTGTTTTTTCATCTTGAAAATTAGCATCTTTCACAGAATCTGCTACTTTAAAGATATCCTCTTTTTTTATATTTGTTTTCTTTTCAATATTGTCAAAAAGACTCATCCTTACTTCCTCCTTCGCATATGACTCACCATATCGTATGCAAAGAAGAAGATTCTGTGATTGTTTTTTAGGCTTGGAAATTGAACTTGTACGCTATTCTTTTGCTAAAATAGATGCAAGGTCCTCAATTTCGTGTGTTTTCCCTCTAGCCATTAAGGAATCCACTGCTTCTTTTGGATCTTTATTATTAAATAGCACATCATAGAGCGCATTCGTTATAGGCATACTTACATTCATCTTTTTTGCGAGTTGGTAGGCTGCTTTCGTTGTACGAACACCTTCTACCACCATTCCCATGTTCTCAAGCACTTCATCTAGACTGTGACCTTTACCTAATAAATTTCCCGCTCTCCAGTTACGACTATGCACACTTGTACAAGTTACAATTAAGTCACCTATACCAGTTAGACCTGCGAATGTTAAAGAATTAGCCCCCATCGCTACACCAAGTCTTGCAATTTCCGCAAGACCTCTAGTGATTAATGCTGCCTTTGCATTATCTCCATACCCAAGACCATCCGTAATCCCGGCAGCAAGCGCGATAATATTCTTCAAGGCACCACCAATTTCAACTCCAACAACATCTGGATTCGTATAAACTCGTAAGTTTCCATTAATGAACATATCCTGGATTTCTTCCGCAGCCTGCATATTCTCACAGGCAACCGTTACAGTTGTCGGCTGACGTCTGCTAACTTCCTCTGCATGACTTGGTCCAGAAAGTACAACAACATCCTTTAATAAGTGAAGAGGCATTTCCTCCTTAATCACTTCCGATACACGTTTAAATGTTTCAGGCTCAATTCCTTTACTAACATGTACAATTGTAATTGGCTCTGTTTGTGTTTCTCGTATTTTTCCTAGAACTTCCCTGATTGCTTTCGTTGGTACAGCAAGAATCATTGTACTAATTCCGTTTAACGTTTCTGATAAAGAAGAGTACCCAATAACGTTAGTAGGAAGTGTGACACCTGGTAAGTACTTTTCGTTTGTATGTGCTTCATTAATTTCCTTTATTTGCACTTCTTTATGCGCCCATAAACGAACTGTATAATCATTATCAGCTAAGACCATTGCTAATGCCGTTCCCCAGCTTCCTGCACCTATAACCGCTACGTTTTTCACCATCATCCCTCCACTACAGAATTATTTACGTGCTCTTGCAAAAATTTTGATCGGAGTCCCTACAAATCCAAATGCTGCTCGTATTTGATTTTCAAGGAATCGCTCATATGAAAAATGCATAAGCTCTGGTTCGTTAACAAAAACTGCAAAGGCTGGTGGCTTTACCGAAACCTGTGTTGCGTAATAAACCTTTAAACGCTTTCCGTTATCTGTTGGTGCTGGGTTCATCGTTACCGCATCAAGAATAATATCATTTAATACATTCGTTTGAACGCGTAAGTTGTGATTTTCAGCAGCTGTATTAATAACTGGAAGAAGTGTTTGAATTCTTCTTTTCGTTTTTGCAGAGAGAAACACAATAGGAGCATAGTCAAGAAATTGAAAATGAGCTCGGATTTTCTTTTCATATTCTTGCATCGTCTTCTCATCTTTTTCAACTGCGTCCCATTTATTAACGACAATGACAATAGCTCGTCCCGCTTGATGAGCATACCCTGCAATTTTTTTATCTTGTTCAATAATACCTTCTTCTCCATCTAACACAACTAATACCACATCGGAGCGTTCGATTGCCTTAAGTGCACGTAGCACACTATACTTTTCGGTGCTTTCATACACTTTCCCTCTTTTTCTCATACCCGCTGTATCAATAATGACATAGTCAGTGCCATCTTTTGAGTACGGAGTGTCAATTGCATCACGAGTCGTACCTGCAATATTACTAACGATTACACGCTCTTCTCCTAATAATGCATTAACTAATGAGGATTTCCCTACATTCGGTCTTCCGATTAGAGAAAACTTAATTGTATTTTCGTCATATTCTTCATCCTCTTGTTGTGGGAAGTGTCCAAATACTGCATCAAGAAGATCCCCTAATCCAAGACCATGTGAACCTGAGATTGGCATAGGCTCACCAAAGCCTAGTGCATAAAAATCAAAAATGTCACTGCGCATTTCCGGGTTATCAATTTTATTAACAGCTAATACTACAGGCTTATCAGAACGATAAAGAATCTTCGCTACTTCTTCATCCGCAGCAGTTACCCCTTCTCTGCCATTTACCATGAAAATGATAACATCCGCTTCATCAATTGCAACTTCTGCTTGTTGACGGATCTCTGCTAAGAATGGTGCATCACCTATCTCAATTCCACCAGTATCAATGATATTAAATTCCTTGTTTATCCATTCTCCCGAGCTATAAATTCTATCTCTTGTAATTCCAGGAATATCCTCTACTATAGATATTCTTTCACCAACAATTCTATTAAAAATAGTTGATTTTCCTACGTTTGGTCTACCAACTATCGCAACAACTGGTTTTGGCATAACATAACTTCCTTTCTATTCTGTAACAGCAGTCACCCTAAAAACTTAGATTGAATGCTACGAAATCCCTTCTATTTGAAGAAGGGATTGTCCATACTAACCTTTATATCCTACCAAAAATGTGTAAGGAGAACAATCTTTTCCTTTAATGCTTAACGATGATATATACATCCTCACTAATTTTGTGGGCAATTCCGTCCAAGATGGCTTCTAATTTTTTTGCATAATCATCCATTTCTTTTGTCTCACTACAAATAAATATGGCAGTACCGCCAGTAACTTTACTTGAATCAGTCGTTACAACTGCTAATATATATTTCTCTAAATTCACTTAATTTTTCTCCCCTTTTCATTTGCTTTCGATTCAGTTGGCATACGTATGGCATTTTCAAGGGTTGGAACTTGACCAATCACTTCAATGGCCTTTTCGACGTCCTTCACATGTGGTAATACAAATACTCCTACACGACCATCATCTAAGTCCCGCTTCGCTAATGGCACTAGCGCAGGCGTTCCCGAATCACGGTAAACACCCAATGCAGTTGAGATATCATGTAAAATCGCTTGTCTTTGACCGAGATTTGCAATGGTCATTCTCACATTAAAATTCTTAGGTTTTAGAACAAATCCCATCCCATATTTCAATACTTCTTCTTGTCTCTCTGGAATACCAATATTCATAATATAAATGTTATCCACATATAATCCAGCACCATCAAAATGTGGTTTAACATGTTCGATATCAACAATGTCTTTTAACTTACCACCTGACATTAACTTCTTCGATATGAACAACGCGATAATTCCCGCAATTATTCCTACCCAAATGTTCCACACTAAGTAGCTAAAAGTACAAATAAACGAAGTAAAAATAACTAGATAATTTCTTCCTTCAAATGCAACAGCAATTCCTTCTATGTATGTATTTCCTCTCGGTACTAGTTCAAATGAATCAAGTTGGGCTAAAGTATTACGCTCCATATTTCGAACTTCTCGAAATTGAGAGGCTGCTAATGTTAAAAATGTAATGGCTGTGAAGTCCTCTTCCATTATGGATGGTACTGCAACTGTTCCGAGTCCTGCTGCTATAAATCCAAGTGCAAGATGAATAATCTTACCATGTAAATAGGTAGGGTATTGACGATAATCTGTCCGAAGCATATACAATCTAGTTAAAGTACCAATCACAACTCCAAAAAGAATTGGGTATGTGTACTCATTCATAATATCCCAGCCTTTCGCTTATTCGTTTTATTCATACTATGGTTAAAATGAGATGTTACTATTTCTAAGCCATTCCAACTTGAGATAAATAATAACCCTAGAGCTGCTACATCGAAGAAACTCAGGCTACCAAGTATATATGGAAATGAATAATATTTCATAATACAAAAATGAACAAGTTCTCCATAACAAACCCCGAAAGCAAATGTAAGAAACCTTAATTCCTTTTCTTTCATTAGGAGAAGAACGATGTAGGTAAGCAATGCTCCTAGCATAAACTTAGGATTAAATAGTACCCAAACTGGATCAAATAAACTAAATAAATAAAAGCATACATAGGCCATTGTCAGAATCAATGTACAAATAAGAAGGTATGGGAGTTTCTTATTTGGTATCTTTGAGGAGTAGATGAAAGCAGAGATAAATAAAGTAATGTAACCGAGAGTAATTTCAAAATTAATAAACACCCATGAAATATCTGCTGTAATGATAAGGAATAGGAATAATATTGTTAGATAAGTTCTAGTACTATTCTTCTTATGAAAAAACGTTACAATAATCCATCCAATCCAAGTAAACCAATAAAACCAAATGCCTTCCATTGTCCACCCTCCTATCATTTCCATTATGACTACATTTCATGAAAATTAATCAGTTTCAAATGTGGAATGTAGGAACGTACAATAGGTAACGATAATAAAGTGAAACTTCAACTAATGAGAATTCACT
Source organism: Bacillus suaedaesalsae (assembly GCF_016890225.1). Taxonomy (GTDB): domain Bacteria; phylum Bacillota; class Bacilli; order Bacillales; family SA4; genus Bacillus_BS; species Bacillus_BS suaedaesalsae. The sequence goes on from NZ_JAFELM010000045.1 coordinate 70,749, forward strand.
TCCTCATTAGTCGGTAGTTGAAGCAATCGGGTTCTCACTGGCGCTTACCACTTGCTTAAACATGTCGAATTAACCTGTATTTTGGAGTGGGGTGTTTGCGCCAGTTGGAACGGGATAGACGAAAAAGGTTAGGAGGGATATAAGTGGGTAAGGATCGACAAGAGAATAAACTGAAGGCTTCTAAACGTGTTGAATCAGATCGTGATCAACAACTAAATTATCCTGGTGCAACAACTATGGAAGGTCCAGATGAAGCAAGAGCAAGAAACGAGAAAAAGGGATCATTTCATTAAACTAAAAAAAGCAATAGGCTAGCTCCACATCGAATTCGTGTTGGTGCTAGTCTATTTTCATTAACAAGGTTGTGTTAAATATTATTGTTGATGATTTTGGTGATTGTTGAGTTTATCGGAAGGTGATGGACTCCTTCGAGAGCAGCTAGACAGGTGATCTCGCAAATACAATGGCCCTAGGATAATCACAGAGCGCCCCGTGGTAAGCTGCAGCTGGAACGGAAATCAAAATCATGATAAAGAGCGTTCATCAAAAAAACAGCTCAACATAAATGAGCTGTTTTACTGTGACTATATGTTTTTAGTAATAATCCCGCGTTCAGATAGCCAGTGATGCGTAGCACCTTTCATAATAATTGGCGCTTCTTTCAATGCTTGTATATCCTTCTTTCCTAATGCTACCATTAAGTACTTTATATCCTCATGGATATCATGAACTTCTTCAATGACCGACAATACTCCTTTTTGAACAAGTAGCTTCAAGAAATATCCTGCCATCCCTACACCACTTGCACCTAGCCTTATTGACTTTACAACGTCTAATGCATTCATAATCCCACCAGAAGCAATCACAGTTAATGTAGGAGCTGATGAAACAACTTCTACTAGAGATACCGTCGTTGGAATACCCCAGTCGTCAAAAAATTGAAGACGTCTTTGTCTTCTCTCATTTTCAATTTTCGAGAAGTTTGTCCCACCAAATCCACCGACGTCAATGATACTTACCCCTATTTCAGACAGTCTCTTCGCAGTTTCTTTACTCATACCATATCCGACTTCTTTTATAATTACAGGAACACCTACGGAATTAACGATTTGTTCAATTCTCTTCAGTGCCCCTGTGAAATCACGGTCTCCCTCTGGCATAACAAGTTCTTGTACAACATTTAAATGGATTTGCAATCCATCCGCTTCAATCATTTCGAGTGCTCTCTTCGCCTGCTCAACTGTTGCCTCGCTCCCAAGGTTAGAAAAGATTATCCCATTAGGATTTTCTTTTCTTACTACTTCATAAGAGAAACACTCAGAAGGGTCTTTTAAGGCAGACATTTGACTTCCAACAGCCATAGCTAGACCGCACTCTTTTGCTACTGAAGCAAGTTGTTGATTGATTTCAGCTGTTTCCTTTCCGCCTCCACCAGTCATTGCATTTATAATTATAGGCGAACTTAAGGAAAGTTCGCCTATTTTACTCGCAATAGATATATCATGGACAGACAAATTAGGTAGACTTTGATGGATGAATTGGATGTCCTCAAATCCATGTGACCGACTTTGACCAGTTTGCACGGCATGTTGTATATGGTCAACCTTTCGTCTAGCTCTGCTCATTGTATCACCATTACTTCAATTTATTTAATTTATCACCTATTAAATCAGCTAAGCTAAATCCAGTAGCCTCTTCTTTTTGTTGGTATTCAAGGAAGTCAGCCTTATCATCTTCCTCAAGTAGTTCACGGATACTTAAAGAAATACGCTTATTATCTTCATTAATGTCAAGGACTTTCACTTTTACCTTTTCACCTTGCTGCAGTGCCTCTTGAGGAGTAGCAATGTGTTTATTTGAAATTTGAGAGATGTGTACTAAACCTTCAACACCAGGGAATAGTTCAACAAATGCTCCGAAGGACACTAATCGCTTCACTGTTCCTTCTACTACAGAACCAACCTGTAGTTCCTTTGACAATTGCTCCCATGGACCTGCTTGCGTTTCTTTAATTGATAATGAGATTCGTTCATTATCAAGGTCTACACTTAGCACTTTTACTTGTACGCTTTGACCTTCTTCCACAACATCAGATGGTTTAGTTACGTGGTCATGTGATAATTGAGAAATATGAACTAATCCATCAATTCCTCCAATATCCACAAAAGCACCAAAGTCTGTTAAACGTTGAACAGTTCCTTGCAACACTTGACCAACTTTAAGCGATCCTATTGTTTTACGCTTTTGCTCAGATTGTTTCTCTTCCACTACTGCACGATGGGAAAGAATGATACGGTTTTTTTCTTTATCAAGTTCAACTAACTTAACCGCAAGTGTTTTACCGTTATAATCAGAGAAATCCTCGACAAAATGTGCTTCGACTAGTGATGCTGGAATAAAAGCTCTTACCCCAAGGTCAACAACAAGTCCACCTTTCACAACTTCCTTCACGACTACATCAAACACTTCTCCAGAGTTAAGCTTCGATTCCAACTCTTCCCAAGCATTTTCAGCGTCCACAGCACGTTTTGATAAAATAACAGCATCGTCTTCTATCTTTGTTACCTTAAGTTGTAATGAATCACCTTCATTTACAACTTCACCTGCTGATTCAATATGTACGCTTGATAGTTCGCTAATGGGTACGATACCGTCTGATTTGTAGCCAATGTTTACTAGTACTTGCTTCTCTTCTACCTTTGTTACGGTACCTGTAACAACATCTCCTACTTCAATTGCTTTTAAATCCATAACTTCTTGGTTCATTTCTTCCACTTGAAAATACCTCCTTAAATCCACAACAGTTTTATCGTTGCATGATTTTTCCACTTTTTTATATGTATGAAAAAGGAAGGTAAATACCCTTCTCATTATTAATGAACTGACTTACTTAGTTAAGTTACACAATTATTTGATGGGTAGATATGAATGATCATTTATTCTAACTTCTAATAAATACATTTTTTTGTCAAGTAATATACCTTCCACTACTTATTTTTTTCTAGTAGCTCTTGAATTGAGTTCATGATCGATTCCGTAGCTTCATCTGCTGTCGCTTTTCTTTCACGAAGTTCATGAAAGTCTAATGGTTTCCCAAAAACTACTTTTAGTGGCTTAAACATTTTGTAGGGACCAATAATCGCACACGGTACAACTGTTGCATCTGTACGTAAGGCAAAAAAACCCGCACCAGATAACCCTTGACCTAGTTCTCCTGTTTTACTTCTTGTTCCTTCTGGGAATAATCCTAAAACGTTACCATCTTTTAAAACCTGAAGACCTGTTCTAAGCGCTTGTTTATCGCTCATTCCCCTTTTAACTGGAAATGCGTTAATGCTAGGAAGGATTGACTTTAAAATAGGTAATCTGAACAACTCCTCTTTTGCCATGAAGTGTATCGTTCTCGGAGAAGAAATCCCTACAATAGGAGGGTCAAGATTATCAATATGATTAGAGCATAGTAATACTCCCCCTGTTGTTGGAATATTCTCCGCTCCTATTACTTCTAATCTATGCAAAGGGCGTAAAACACCATTACATAATGCTTTACCTAGGTTATAAAGGTTCACTCCGTACCAATCCTTTCAAGAGCTAACGTCATGATTTTGTCTACTACTTGTGCGATTGATAAAGAAGTTGTATCGATTTCGACTGCATCCTCTGCCTTTACTAAAGGAGAGACTTCTCTTTCAGAATCAATTTTATCTCGTTGTTCAATTTCATGTATTAGCTGATTTAAGTCTGATTCAAATCCTTTTTTCAGGTTTTCTTCATGTCTTCGTCGTGCGCGTTCATCTACTGAAGCTAATAAAAACACTTTAACTTCAGAATGTGGAAGAACCGCTGTTCCAATGTCTCTTCCATCCATTACAACTCCGCCCTCAGTTGCCATATCTTGTTGTCTCTTAACCATATCTTCTCGAACTAGACGATGTTGCGCAACAAATGAAACATTATTTGTTACAGAATTCGTACGAATTTCTTCAGTAACATCTTCTTCATCCAGGTAAACTAACTGGCCATTATCTGATGGCTTTAAGCTAATAGTTGTAGACCTTAGCATTTTTGCAAGTTGCTCTTCATTATGTACGTCTACGTCTACTTCATTAGTTAATGCTTTATATGTAAGAGCTCGATACATCGCACCTGTATCAATATATATGTATGATAAATTCTCTGCAACTTTCTTTGCTACAGTACTTTTACCTGCAGCCGCTGGTCCATCGATTGCGATTGAAATTTTTTTACTCATAGTTCCTCCCAAATACATGTTGTTAAAATTCAATTGGGTTTTTTCATTGTTGTAATGTGATGAAAAGCCTGCAGTAATTTTTTCTCTATCGAGACCAACACCGTACAATAACAAATCCAAAAGAAAAAAAGCAGGTTCTACCTGCTGTTATTATTTATACAGATAGCTCATATTTAATAAGCTCAGTTCGTTCCAATTTTACCATAATTACTGATTAAATGTTTCTACAATTTTCGTGTACGTATCTTTTGTTACCCCTTCATATTGAATTACTTTTGATAAATAAGGAGAAACCTGACCGTTCATCATGACAAATTGCGCAACAATTAAAAATATGAATTGAATGATTACAAGTTTAACTAAAATACTTTCAAAGCGTTTCATCTAATCCCCCATTTCACGAGTCTATTATAGTTTTAGGGGGAAAATGTATTTTTATACTTGTTATAAGCCTTTTCTTTTTAAATTTAATTGTCTTTCAAAAGAAAATCTAATTAGAAGCTGACGTTGACTCTCTGTTATGCTCAAAAATTCGATTGGCATTTTATCACGTTCTCCATTTTGACCTGGTATAACTCGAATGACTCTGGACCTTAATACTAGATTATGATAATCACCAGATTGCATAGGGAGCACAACCCATAAATCTATTATTGTGTCGCTTTCTAACTTTACATTAGGAGGAAGAATTAGTGCAGCTCCTCCAGCGCTAATATCTGATGTGATCGTCACAAACGGAGAAAACTGGCCTTCTATTGGATGAACTGCCACGTCTACAGGTGTATCCACCCTAACATATTGACGACGTTGTACTCTTATTAAGTTCTCATTACCTGGATACGATATTGCAATCATTGGGATCTGTTGTTTTGTTCTTCCTTGTACCTCAGTTTCGAACAAATACACGGTGTTATCTTTGCCTACAAAAGAACCTTTAAACTGTGTTCCATCAAGTAAGAATACGGTTTTCCCTGTATTTATAGAAACCGGATAGTCAATATATAACTGCTCTCCGTTTCTCTCAACTAGTTTGCATTTATATTTTTCGTGTTCTGAAGAATATTTGGGCTCTAGTATTAATGTATCACCTATGTTAATCATGATAACCCCTCACTAACTTTACACCATTACTTGTCCTTATTATCTCATGGAATAAGAAAAAGGAAAAGTCATAAAACGACCTTTCCTTACTCATTTTTAGACATCTGTTTTATTATATACCGTTTCTGGGTTTTTAAATTTCTCAACCTTTTCTTCTTGACCAGTTTCAGCATTTATGAAAATCCGATACGTATCATTATCAATTGTCCCTAAAAACTCGTAACAAAGAACTTCTTTTTCAAGATCATTGATAATAATAGCCAATCGATTTTCCATTACTTCTACTCCGGGATTAATCTTCTTCCTTGCTTCTTCAACTGAAATTGCTGGTTTCGGTATTTTTCTGTCATGGTGTGCCATTAAGTAATTTTTTGCAGAAAAGCCTACAACATTTCCATCATCCAAAGCTACCTTCATCGTAACCGTATCAGGATATATGAGCACATTGTCTTTGACTGAAGAAAAGGTAAAAACACCGATATTATCAAACTGTGCACTTTCATTTAATTCTAGATTTTTAAATTTGTGTTCATTCAAATATTTTTTTGCGTTTTCCATTGCTTCATTCAAACTGATATTACGTTCCTTTACGTCACGACTTCTCAGCACCCATATTGGATATCCACCTTTTTTTGTGACATCCATATTGATCGTTGCCTCTGATTTTGGATCTTGAATTGATAAACTATAAAATCCATAATCCGAACCTTTACCGTTTTCAGTAACTTTTACTTCTTCACTTCCCTGTAAACCAAGGAAATCTTGTGCAACTTTTATCGCCTGTTGTTTAGAAATATCATTTCCAGTCAAATATTTAAATCCTTTTTCCTCTTTATTCATAGATGTAAAAGAAGGACCGAAATCAGCTTCTGAATATGCCTCTACATTTTTCTCAACCGTTTTGAAACCATCAATGATCGAATTGTCCTGTTGGTCGTCTGTCGATAACGCTAACTGCACATCCATCCATCTTAGATTATTTTCTAATACAAGATGTTGTACCTTTCTAAGTTCTTTTTGAATATCAGCAGACTTTTCATAAAGACTTTGCAATGTCTTATATTCGTCATCTGTAAGAGGTTCTTTATCTAGGTCACGAATGGCAGTACGATAACTAAAATCACCGACATTTGCTAAGAACTCTTCCGTCTTATTAAACGGTAACAGTGTTAGTGGTAGCTGACCTACATCAGAATGTGCTGCAGACGTAATTCTCCACACTTCAGCTAAGGAAGGAGATAGTTGCTGCCTTGAGTTCATTGCTAATGTAGATCCGATTTTATCGTTTAACAAGTCAACTTGATAGCTCAAATCATGAAATGCGCGTTGATAATTATTTTCTGCATGTATTAAAACTGCATTTTTTTCTATATGTTCTTGGTAGCCCCAGTAGGCAGTTCCTGCTACCCCTACGACTAATACTCCTATTAATATTCCTCTAAGCATATCATCTCACCTCTCTATTTACAGAAGATGTGTTTTCCGATTCGTTTAATTTGAGGACGACTCCAAATCCATTTATTTGTAGCTGTATCAGGATTAAAATAATACATAGCCTCTCCAGTTGGATCAAAACCATTAATCGCATCTAATACAGCTTTTTTTGCTTGTTCATTCGGAGTTAACCAAATTTGACCATCTGCCACCGCAGTAAACGCACCTGGTTCAAAAATTACACCTGATACTGTATCTGGGAAGGTAGGACTATTGATTCTGTTTAATATAACAGCCGCAATAGCAACTTGCCCTACATACGCCTCCCCTCTTGCCTCACCGTAAACGGCATTTGCTAATAGCTGAATATCATTTTGAGAGAATCCATTAGGCATGTTTACAGCAGTAGCTTTTGGTGCCTCAGGTGCAGCTTCTTGTTTTTTCGGCGTTGGTGCTGGCGCTGCTGGTTTTGGCTGTTCCTGTTTCGCAGGTTGCTCCTGCTTAGGAGTTGGGGTTCCTTGTTGCTGTGCTGGTGTTTGAGTTCCTTGTTGTCCCTGCTTTTGAGCAGGTGTCTTTGCCCCTTTTTGTCCTTGCGTTTTAGCAGGAGTTGGGGTTCCTTGTTGCCCTTGTTGCTTTTGTTGCTCGGGAGCTTTTGTTCCTTGCTGAGCTGCTTGTTGCTCATTTGTCTTTTGTATTGTTTTGTTTGGTGCTTTTTGTGGAGTTGGCGTTTGAGCTTTTCCTTTTTGTATTTGCTGCCCAGATGGCGCCTTTGCTCCTTGCTTTTGTGCAGTGTTTAATGCCGTTTGTCGGTTTTGCTCTGCTGCTTTTCTAGCTTTCGTTATGGTTGCTTGGCTTGGGGCACTTTGAATATTTAACGGCATACCCCCGTAATGAGTGAAACGTCTACCTTGATTTATCTGTTGATAAACATAATCTTTATAATACTTTGTAGCTCTAATTAACATATCTTTCGATTTTTGCCCTACAAAACCATCTACCGTTTCTAGACCAAACTCCTTTTGGAAATTACGGACAGACCAATACGTTGACCAACCAAATACACCGTCAATAGGTCCGTGATAGTATCCGTTATATTGCAAGCGAGCCTGTAATTCTATTACATCTTCTCCAGTTGCGCCTCGTTGTATCACTTGATCGCTAAATGCATAGCTAGGCTGTGCTGGGAAAAGAGTAACGGCAAAACAAAGAATAATGACAAAAACTAGAGGAAATCTCCAGAAAGATTGAAACCTCATCTTCTTTTACCTCCTTAACCAAATTCTAAGATGTCTTACAAGTATTTTCTGTATAAGAAGATAATTTTATTCAGAGAAGTTATGATTTACAGTTCTATCTATCATTAAGCGACTTATTCTCTCATACTGTTGTTATTAATAATGAGAGTTTTTACTTCAATCAACTACTGCTTCATAATTAACAGAGATAGTGCACACAGCCAAAAATAAAAAAACAACTGCACAATGCACAGTTGTTAATTAAAGGTAAATTACTGATTTACATGACTCCCTGCGTAGTCATGGTATTTACGAGCAAGCTTAGCTTTACGAAGTCCTAGCCACCATAGAAAGATCATAAAAGGTACAATGTAAAGCTCCCATTTTTTTATCGAATAGATAATAAAATCATAAAAACCATGTAAGAAAAACGGTACACTTAAAGATAAAATGATAAATTGTAGTTTTGTTTTACCAATTGAAAATTTGGCTTTACCAAGATAATATCCCATTATTACACCAAATAGTGCATGACTTGAGACAGGTAATAGTGCTCTACCAAATGCAAAATCTACTCCATGTGCGATTAGATACAATATATTTTCTGCGCTTGCAAAGCCTAGTGAAACAGCTGCCCCATATACTATTCCATCATATACTTCATTAAATTCCGCATGTTTATAAGCGACATAAAACACAATAAACCATTTTGCATATTCTTCTAAAAATCCTGCTATGAAAAAGGCATGCATGAGTCCCGAAACAAAGATGCCTTCCTTCTCAAGGACATATTGAATAAACATAATTGGAAATACTAAAATAGCTCCAATAATGAAGTTTCGCAATACCATAGAAATAGGTTCTGTTTCATATTCATCTTTTAAATAAAAGTAACAAAGTAATGCAACACCTGGAGCAATACCAGCTGTTATGATACTTAACATATTTAATTCCTCATTTCTATTCTAATCTGAAAATGAGTGATTTTTTTCTAGCCAAGACTCCTAACTTATCGTAACATGATATTTGGGAAAAGAGAATGTATCATTTTGAAATTATTAGGAAATTATGGGAGGGTTTATGAAAAGAATTCTTTTACTTCATACAGGTGGAACGATTGCAATGAAAGAAGATAAGAATACAGGATCAGTTAGCCCTGAGGGTGAGAATCCTTTGCAGGAATCCCTTTCTTCTTTGAATCAAATTGCAAATATCGAGTCGGAAGAAGTTTTTCAACTCCCTTCCCCTCATATCACCCATAAAGAGATGTTTTTATTAAAGAAAAGAATTGAACAAGCATCTCAAACAGAACAAGTTGATGGTGTTGTTATTACTCACGGTACTGACACACTTGAAGAAACGGCATACTTTTTAGATTTAACACTAAATGCAGGTATTCCAATCGTAATTACTGGTGCAATGAGATCTAGTAATGAAATAGGGTCTGACGGTCCATACAATTTACTATCTTCTGTAAAAGTAGCTGCTAGTAATGACGCCGCTAATAAAGGGGTACTCGTTGTCTTAAATGACGAAATACATACGGCGAAAAACGTCACAAAAACACATACAAGTAATGTATCTACATTCCAAAGCCCACAATATGGGCCGATAGGAATTGTAACAAAACGAGGCGTGTTCTTCCATCACTATCCTATGTATCGAGAAAATTATGATATCCAAGAAATTAAAAATCGGGTCATGCTTATAAAAGCATATGCTGGTATGGACTCCACACTTTTGTACGGTCTAAAAAGCATGAATATAAACGGGCTCGTAATCGAAGCACTTGGACAAGGTAACCTACCACCTGCAATGATTCCAGGAATAAAAGAACTTCTTCAGCACAACATACCAATTGTTTTAGTTTCACGCTGTTTTAACGGAATTGTACAAGACACATACAGCTATGATGGCGGAGGAAGACAATTAAAAGATTTTGGTGTGATTTTCTCAAATGGTTTAAGTGGTCAAAAAGCACGAATCAAATTAATGGTAGCATTAGAGAAAACGAAAGAATTTAGTGAGCTTCAAAAACTTTTTTTAGAATAATAACCAAAAGACCTTTTCCATTTTAATGGATAGGGTCTTTTTCTTTGATAGACGATGCAATAAGCCCTCCGTGAAAGCGGCCATTTTCAATGAATATTTCATTGGCATTATTACCTGCAGCAATCACACCTGCAATATAAATTCCTTCAACGTTGGTTTCCATTGTTTTTGAATCATAAGTTGGTCTGCCTGTCTCTTCATCAATCCCAATGCCCATAGATTGTAAAAATGAATGGTCTGGATGATACCCAATCATAGCAAACACAAAATCATTTTTAATCGTTGTTTCCTTACCATCTTCTTCATAAGTTAGATCTTGTTCAGTTATTTTCACTACATTGGCGTTAAACTTCATTGTAATAAGCTGATTTCGCACTAATGAATCAAACTCAGGTAAAATCCATGGTTTAATGCTTTGTGAATATGAATTACCCCGATATAAAACAGTAACTCTAGCTCCTACCTTTTCTAGTTCTAGGGCTGCATCAACAGAGGAATTCTTACCACCAATAACGGCAACGTCCCTATCGAAATAAGGATGTGCTTCTTTAAAATAATGAGAAACTTTATCTAACTCTTCACCAGGTACATGTAAACGATTGGGATGATCATAGTATCCAGTCGCAACTACTACATATTTCGTTTCATATGTGTTTTTTGAAGTTGAAACTGTAAAGAGTTCGTTTTCCTTTCTTACTTGTGTAACCAATTCATAAGAGTGAATTCGAAGCTCTTTTCGCTTGACAACTTCTCTATAGTAAGCTAGTGCTTGTGAACGTAGAGGTTTTCGATTTTCAGTTATAAATGGTATGTCTCCTATTGATAATTTTTCACTTGTACTAAAAAACATTTGATGTGTCGGATAATGATGAATCGCATTGACGATGTTTCCTTTTTCTATAATTAATGGAGAATAGCCGACTTCCTTTAGAGCTATTGCTGCAGCTAACCCGCAAGGACCACCACCAATAATTATGACATCTTCCCTCTGCATATTAGTCCTCCTCTTTTTGTAGAAAATACAAAGCAAAAACCCTATCATACAAATTATGATAGGGTTTATTTAAAGTTATTGCAAAGAATTAAATCCAGCCTCTGAAACGAGAAGCTTCAGCCATTTTACGAACACCAACCATATAGGCAGCTAAACGCATGTCAACACGGCGGGACTGCGCAGTATCATAAATGTTATTAAATGATTTGACCATCACTTTTTCAAGCTTTTCTTCAACTTCTTCTTCTGTCCAGTAATAACCTTGGTTATTTTGAACCCATTCGAAGTAAGACACCGTAACTCCACCCGCACTAGCAAGTACATCAGGAACTAACAGAATTCCACGCTCAGTAAGAATTTTAGTCGCTTCTAAAGTAGTAGGTCCATTAGCTGCTTCAACTACAATCGTTGCACGGATATTATGTGCATTCTCTTCTGTAATTTGATTCTCAATGGCAGCTGGAACCAATATATCACAATCAAGCTCAAGAAGTTCTTTATTTGTTATTGTATTGTTAAATAGTTTTGTTACAGTTCCAAAGCTATCTCTACGATCTAATAAATAATCAATGTCTAATCCCTTCGGATCATGAAGTGCACCGTAAGCATCTGAAATACCGATAACCTTTGCTCCTGCATCGTGCATGAATTTTGCTAAGAAACTACCAGCATTACCGAACCCTTGTACGACAACACGAGCTCCTACAAGATCGATTCCCTTTTTCTTAGCTGCTTCATTAATACAAATCGTAACACCTTTGGCCGTTGCAGATTCACGACCATGTGAACCACCAAGTACAAGCGGCTTACCGGTAATAAATCCAGGTGAGTTAAATTCATCGATTCGACTATATTCATCCATCATCCAAGCCATAATTTGTGAATTTGTAAATACGTCTGGAGCTGGAATATCTTTTGTTGGACCAACGATTTGGCTAATTGCTCGAACATATCCACGGCTTAAACGTTCAAGCTCTCTAAATGACATCTCACGTGGATCACAGACAATTCCACCTTTACCACCACCGTATGGTAAATCGACAATACCACACTTTAAGCTCATCCAAATAGATAATGCTTTTACTTCTTTTTCTGTTACGTTCGGATGGAAACGAATACCACCCTTTGTAGGTCCAACTGCATCGTTATGTTGAGCTCTATATCCTGTAAATATTTTAACAGAACCGTCATCCATCCTTACTGGAATCTTAACAGTCATTAAACGTAACGGTTCTTTTAATAGTTCATAAACTTCTTCTGGGTATCCTAATTTTTCTAATGCACTATGTATGACAGTTTGAGTTGATTTTAAAACGTCTAGTTTATCTTCACCATCATGAGATTGATCTGTGTTCTTTTCGGCTACCATCTGTAAACCTCCCAAAAATTTTCAACTAATAAGTATTGTCTAGCTACCCGTACATAGTATACACCTTCAATTAGTTTATGCAAAGATAGAAAAATAAACTTTTCGAAAGTTTTTTGTAAACGATTTCATTATATATACATCAAGGAAGAAGAGGACTGAATACTTAGAAAATTTGTATTTTTACAACGGTTTTTGCCTTTTCTATTTTACCAAGCAATCTTCGTTTTTATTCATTTTCGGGAGATAATAATAAACCTTTACAGCTATAGGAAACTGTAAAGGTTATTGATTTTTTATAAAATGCGTGTAAATCTGTTTAACAGCATTTTCACTCATTATTTCCTTACCATACTCACATACTCGATAAATTGTAACAGTTGCCGAGTTTCCGAATTCAGCTAAAACTGGAATTACATCATCAATTAAGCGACCTGTTATATCACTATCTTGAAATAATAAATAATAGTGATTTTGAAAGAAGTATAATGAGCCTCCTTCAATTTCTAGTGCAATCAATTGATTGGATAATGAGATAACATCTTCAAACGAATTAAATTCATAGAAAATATCCAAACTCTCATCAACTGTTACTTGCATTTCAATATATTCATCTAAGAAGTCGTCATCATCCTCAAGATGTACTCCCTCTTTTGTAACAATTACAACCATTCCTTGAGCTTGCAATGAATATACCTCTACAGCAAGTGGGCCATCTACTTCAAATCCAAGCTCAATACTCGCTTCATCCATCATATCTTGAAACAATTGTTGAACCTTTGGAGCATCCTGCCATAAATCTTCCTTCGTTAATCCACGTTCCAAAAGGTCATCAAATGTGAGGAATACTTTAATCTTATTGTAGGTTAAACGTTCTAAGCGCATTGGGTAACCTCCCTACTACCAACTCCCACACCCTTACTAATACTATATGAGAAGATAGTAAGATGGTTCATCGCAAATTCTCTTCTACATTCTAGATTCTAGCCAAGAATCCCACTCAGCTTTTGTATTTCCAACTATGTGCCTCTGATATAAATCCTTTTGATCTTGTGTTGTAAATTGAAGAGCATTTCCTCCAACTCCAATTTCGACAGTAGGAAATTCGTTTATTAATCGATCAACTAGTATCAAGGTTTCAGGTAAATTCATACCGAGTGTACACGATAAGAAGAGGAACTTAGGATTTACCTCTTTTAACACTATATCCACATCCTCAGGTGCTATACTGCCACCTAAATAGACTACTTCATATCCTTTTCTACGGAGATAAAGGGTGAAAATTAGTAAGCCAAATTCATGTAATTCATTCGGTCCACAGACCGCCACTACTTTTGGTAAGTATGAGTTTGTAGGTAGTGAATGCATGATATTCCCAATTCTTGATCTGAGAAAAGAAGAAGCAAAATGCTCATGAGCACTTGTTATTTTCTTTCTCTCCCATAAATCCCCTGTCCGAACTAAGACAGCTCCCAGTATATCAATGACCACTTTATCGATTGAATAAAAGCTAAAGGCCTGATTTAAATACTCATGTGCACTATTTTCATCAAAATGCATTAGAGCATCTAATAGCTTGTCTGCAAGTTCATCATCAAAATAGCCTTCTGATTCACTGTGATTGGATGTCTCAGTAATTAAGCCACTATTTTCTAATAAGTTTATGGCTTGGCTTATGGTAAACCCTTTGTTTATTTTTTGGATAAGCCATTTTAGTAGTTTTACGTGCTCTTCCGTGTATAGACGATGTCCTGCTTCATTGCGAACAGGTGCGATGATATGATATCTTCTCTCCCATGCACGAAGGGTACCAGCTTGAATACCGAGCATTTGTGATACAGCTTTAATATTATATTTTCCTTTTGGTTCTGACATAACACTGGTCCTCCAATAAACAATTACTATACTATGCCCAACCATAAGTTTGTATTCTTTAGAATACCGTCGAAAACTTGTTGCAAAAGGGCATTAAATACTTTTTCTTGTTAGAAGTATAGCCCAACTTCAGTTGTGTGTAAACTTTGTATAACTTTTGTTTATTATTTTTTTTATATTCATTGTATCAATTTAGATTCAACACTGCTTCAAGTTATTTTTTATGAGCAATGGTTAGTAAATGAGTTTCAGCAGGTGCTCCTAACCTTAATGGTATTGCGGTTGTTCCATACCCATTACTAATAAGAAGCTTTGAATGCCCGTATGTAAAAACTCCTCCACGTTTGTATGGTCCGAATTTCCCTATGCGGATTTGTCCACCATGAGTATGCCCACTCAAAATTAGTCGAATATGATATTCAAGTTTCAATTGATTTACAATTTGTGGATTATGACTGACTAAAATTTTAAAACTAGGGTCATGCGAATCAAGGATTGCAAGATCTAAGCGGTCCCGTTCCTTAGCAATATCGTCTACTCCAAGCAAACAAATTTTTTCACCGGTACTTGACTCAAATGTTACTGATGTATTATCTAATATTTTGACTCCATTACTTAACAGGATGGAGTCAAGCTTCCTGTAATCTACTTCATAATCATTGTTTCCCCAAACAAAATAACAAGGTCCTAACGCTCGTAGCTTTTTGATATTTTCTTCTACTCTTGTGAACGGAACATTTTTCTCGGTTAAATCTCCACCGATAATCACTAAATCTACATTATCTACAATCGAATTTAACATCGAAGAAGAGATGTCACGCTTATGAATATCTGATATAAAATAGATTCTAATTTTCCCAAAACTATCTGGAAAATCATTGAAGTATAATTCAGAAGATACTATTACATTTTTATGTGCCTCAAAATACATATATAAAAGTAGAAGCATGGATAAACATGCTCCTATAAAGATGGTTATGAATAAAGTCATAGTTCCTCCCTACTTCTTTCATACGATAAATGTCTCTTTAAGTTTATAGAAATCATACCATAGATCACGGTCATTAGAAAAAACAACAGGAAAACAGAAAAATTTAATAAAAATAAAACAATAAAGTTTAATAAATATAGGGAAGAAACAAAAATCTCACCAAGGCTTATATTTCCCTTTTTACTATAAGCGTATAGTAACTCAATACTATTTCTAAATAGTGCGCTACTTGCAAGAAATCCGATTAAGAAAAAGAACATCCCAATGACAAACGATGCAGGATCTAATATGACTGCTGAAATAAATTGCGTTGAGTAATTAAATAAAAAGGGTGGAATTAGGATAGCTGAAAGTAAACTGCACATAAAACCTGCTGAATTATATAGAACATAAGTAAACATAAAAATCCCTCCTACCTACATGTATGAGGCAAGAGGGATGAAGATGATACTTCGAATTAATCTTCGTGAATATCTAAGACACGGAAGCCAGCACTTTCTAGTTTGCTAACGAATTTATCCATATTATCGTTCTTTTCAACCTTCATTACAATTCTTCTAACTAATTTATCTGTTTCATCAAACGTTGCAAGTGAGATAATCTTTTCATGATAATGTTTAGCAATTTCAGCTAATCTAGCGATACGGCCTTCTGTTTCAACAGACGTAAATGCAATTCTTACTCCTGGACGGTGCAAGCCAAATGCACTTTCGAATTGTTCAAGAACATCTGAACGAGTAACAATCCCTAAGAATGTTAAATCCTCTTCAACAACAGCTAATAAAGGTGTATCCTTTAGCTTAACTAACGTATTTTCGAAAATCTCTTCCCCATTAAGATAAATATCTTTTCGTGTTGCAACTTCACCTGCAGTTTTCTCTGCTAGGAATGTTTCTTTATCTTGAGGACTTTTAAAGAATTCTTCGTATACGTGAAATCTTGTAATGATACCAGCATACTTCCCCTCTTGTAATACTGGCATACCATCAACATCATGCTTTTCTAGAAAGTTTAACGTATCACTTAATGATGAATTAAAATCAACAGTAAAACTGTGGTGATTTGCAATCATAATACTTTTTACGAACATAATGACACTCCCCTTATTTATCAACAATACCCAAAAACATTTTCTTTCAATTCCTTTACACTCACTATATTCAACATTCACTCAAAAAAACCTTTCACACTGAAACATTTTTTATTAAACTCGCCCATACAATGATTGAAGAAAACCTTTTCATCACGAAATCATGATCTCATCAAGAATAGGAGGTTTTATTTTTATGTTTACTCATTATAAAAAATGGTATCCGTACGCGAGTCCGTTCGATCCATGTCCGCCAATTCCAGTAAAAACATATTCGACACCGCCAAATCTTTACGTAGGATTTCAGCCACAAGGCTTACCACAGTATTCTCCAAAAGAAGCGTTATGCAAAGGGACGTTGTGGCCGATTTTTTATGATCCCTACTTCAGTCCATATGAAAAACCTGTAAGGGAGGATGCTTAACGTGAAACAGCTTCCGCCAGAATTTTATGCGTTGATGGAGGATTTACAGGCAGTTGATTTTGCTTTAGTTGACTTAACTTTGTATTTAGATACTCATCCGAATGATTATGAAGCGATAAGGCAGTTTAATCAGTTTGCGAAACAAAGAGGGCTATTAAAAAAGCAAATTGAATCACAATTTGGACCTCTTCAACAGTATGGAAATAGTTATTCAGGATATCCATGGAATTGGGATGACGGTCCTTGGCCTTGGCAACTTTAAACTGATTAAGGGGGGAGCTTTAGAATGTGGATATACGAGAAGAAGCTACAATATCCTGTTAAAGTAAGTACATGTAATCCGATGTTGGCAAAATTTTTAGTTGAACAATATGGTGGCGCTGATGGAGAATTAGCAGCGGCACTCCGCTACTTAAACCAACGATATACAATTCCTGATAAGGTAATTGGGTTATTAACAGACATTGGAACTGAAGAGTTTGCACATCTTGAAATGATTGCAACAATGATCTATAAGCTAACAAAAGATGCAACTCCAGAGATGATGAAGGCAGCAGGTCTTGATGCCCATTACGCAAATCACGATAGTGCTCTCTTCTATCATAATGCCGCTGGTGTTCCTTGGACGGCGTCTTATATTCAAGCTAAGGGTGACCCAATTGCTGATTTATACGAAGATATTGCGGCTGAAGAAAAGGCTAGAGCCACTTATCAATGGATTATTAATATGAGCGATGATCCTGATTTAAATGACGGTTTACGCTACTTACGCGAACGAGAGATCATTCACTCACAAAGATTCCGCGAAGCTGTAGAAATATTAAAAGATGATCAAGGCAAAAAGAAAGTCTTCTAATTATCTATAATTTTCAGGTTGGGACTTAAGTACTCAGCAATTGATAAACCCGAACGATTTTTTACCTAATAGTTCGGGTCTTTATTTGTTGTTGGAAAACTAAATATAATCATCCTCAAAGTAGAATAAATTATTCTACCTATTAAGTATACTTGTTTCGTACCTTTTGTTGATTTATTAATCAGTTAAGTAGAAGAACTAATTTGTTCCATTGCGCTGCAGACACTCGCTTTCCGCGGGGAGGAAGCTGAGCCTCCTCGGCTACGCCTCCGGGGTCTCAGCCTTTCCTCTACTTCCCGCAGGAGTCGAGTGTCTTCCGCTCCATTCCACTAGTATTTATAAATGGTATGAAAAATCAAACAAATCCAGCCTCATTTATTTTCATGATATAAATTAATATCTTTCATTTCCTTCATCTTTGTAAACACTTCATTTCTCTTCTCCCAGTCAAATGGATATCTCCATTGAAGAGGCGCTTTGCTTACTATTTCTTTTCGCAGTTCCTGATACTCTTTTTCATGTTTATCTTTTTTCTTTTTATAATACGTACCTAACCCGCTCATAAAAATCAAAATCCCGATTAGTAAAAATAACAAACTATCTTGAACAATCACTA
Organism: Bacillus suaedaesalsae; assembly: GCF_016890225.1. Lineage (GTDB taxonomy): Bacteria > Bacillota > Bacilli > Bacillales > SA4 > Bacillus_BS > Bacillus_BS suaedaesalsae. The sequence continues at coordinate 89,035 of NZ_JAFELM010000045.1, forward strand.
AAAAGATCTTCTCTGCACTTGCTGCATTGGGTTTGATTATAAAATAGTTCATATAGAAAAATAGAAAAAGAAAAGTGACTAAAGACCCCCATGTACAAAGAATTAACTTTTGCTTAAATTTATCAAATTTCTTTTTATGGTTATACACATTTTGTAACATTACCTTTGTCGGCTCATCTGTATGACTACCAAAGTCTTTAATAAATTGTTCCACAATGTAAGCCTCCTAAAAAAACCGTACTTTACTAACATATATTCACTTGTCCTAATAAATAGTATAAAAAAGTTATCATTGCTTTTTAAAAGAATTTTTTGATATAAATTGCAACAACTCATAAAAAAATAGCCCTAAAAGGACTATTTCAACGGTATTTTTAACACTTGTCCATTTGTTACTTCGTTTGTGTCTAAATCATTCCACTCTTTAATGAGTGCCTCTCCTTCACGACTGTTATAATAATGTTGTGAAATTGTATAAAGGGTTTCTTCTGCTTGAACAGTATGGAATAAGATTTTATATTCCTCTTCGTTTACAGCTGATGATTCTTCTTCATAGCCTTGAGAATGTATAATTGTTTCATCATTATTAAGATTTATTGAAATTTCCTCTTTATATGGAGATTGTTCTCTCTTCTTCGGCAATTGTTTCTTCTCTTGAAGCTCACTGCTCAGATAAAATGTATAAACCAAAATAGCAACAGGTAATAACACAAACAAGAACGCTAAAAACCGTACGAGTGGGTACTTAAATTTTACCTTTGTCTTCTTTTTCTCATCTCTCACATTATGAACTTTGCTTCTTGGGGGAAGTGCAAGAACATCCTGCGACGAAGCTTTTGGGTTAATTTTTGTCTTCATCTTTTCTCTTAGTTGATTTGCTTGATCATTCGGATCCCTTGGATTGGACACGTATGTCACCCCTTTTGCTTCCGTACATAGTCTAGTCGTATTTTAACCCCAAATATAAAATCAATTAAAAAATGCGCAAAGATTGTTACCCAAAGACTTTCTGTGTATTCATACAGTAAACCTAAAATAAAGCTTAACGTCATAACAATTGTGAACAGAAACCATCTTCTTAAATATCGAACATGCAACATCGCAAAGACGAGACTGGCAAAAACAAGACCGAAATGAGTTTGTATAACCCCTCGAAATAACCATTCTTCTGAAATAGCGATGATCCATGACAAGAAGAATATATGAATAATAGAACGATGCTGAAACACTTTTTCATTAATTCCACCGTCATCAAAAAAGTGCTCTGGGAGTACCTTCATTAAGATGAAATCAATAATAACGACTAATGAGCCAGTAAGTCCTCCATAAAACAAAATATCTCTTATATTCAGCTCCCAAATAGCCTGAAAGGCATTTACATCCTGAAATAGAAACAAACTTAAAACTGCAGAGGTAATAATCAAGATAAGTTGGGTTACATATAGGTGGAAAAGCAGCTCTCGTTCTGAAAGTTGTTTTACCATATCAGCTTGACTTTGCACTTTTCCCACCTACTTTAAAAATTAGTTGTAATTCATTTTTCCATTCCTTAAAGTGTACTGGATTTATGAACTCTGTAGATTTAGTATACCCCTCATATTGAAGCGAACATAGGTCACAGCATTGATCTATAGATTTCGTTAATGTTTCATTGAAAATTGAAAGGTATGCCTCTCTTCTACAAGTTATAGACTCTAACCACCTTTTCATTTCATGTAGCTTTGATTTCTTGTAGAGTAACCTATTCTTAATAACCGTTTCAATTGATTTGATAATAATGTCGACTTCAAGTTTGCGCATTATATCGTAATCTTCCAACCATCCATTTACTTCTAGCTGGTATTTTATAAATCTCCATTGTGTTTCCGTGAGTGTAGAACGTGACAGTATATACTCTTCATTTACAGCTAACCCTTGACTATACTGTTCATTTATTAAATGCAATAAATGTTCTAGCTCATCAATCGCAGGAAACTCTTGTCCAATTAATGCTTGTGGTATCTCTTCATCAGAAGGACTGGCTAAAAGTATGGCAATACTACTTTTCCCATCTCTTCCAGCGCGACCTATTTCTTGCAAATACGATTCCATATTGCTCGGATAATGAAAGTGAATCACGTACCTCACATTCGGTTTATTGACTCCCATTCCAAATGCATTCGTACAACAAATTAATTGGATTTGATCATTTAAGAATTGCTGTTGAATAAGTATTCGTTCACTCGCTTCCATCCCACCGTGATAATAAGATACCCCGCTAATTCCATTTTCCTTTAAATAGGCACTAATATGCTCTGACCACTTTCTACTTGAAAAGTAAATAATGCCGGGACCTTGTAACGTTTTTACCCACTCTAGAAGTTTACTTTTCTTTTCCTCAATCGTGTTTAACTTTTCTACATGAATCGCAATATTTGGTCGATCAATAGAATGAAGATGATAAGAGACATCCTCAAGTCCTAATGAGCTTACAATATCATAAATCACTTTGTTCGTCGCAGTAGCTGTCAACGCTAGAACTGGCGGGGTACTTAGTTCTTTTATCACTTCATTTAGCTTTAGGTAGTCCGTTCTAAATTCATGCCCCCACTGAGAAATACAATGTGCTTCATCTACGACAAATAATGAAACTTTTATTTTCTTCAATTGTTTTTTCAAAGCTGTGCTTTGAAGGATCTCAGGAGATACAAAAATGTATTTATACTTTCCTAGCGATTGTAGGGTTGTCATCCTCTCTTCATAACTCAAAAAACTGTTAATCGCAATGACTCTCTTTTCTCCTATCATTTGTAGCTGTTGTACTTGATCCTCCATGAGAGATAGTAAAGGAGAAACGATTACTACACTTCCTTCCAACACATAACCTGGTAAAATGTAGCATAGTGACTTTCCAGCACCCGTCGGGAGCATCGCAACAACATTCTTTTGATCTAGGACTGCTTCAATAATACTTTTTTGACCTTCTCGAAAGGCGGTAAAACCAAACCGGTCCAAGAGTATTTGCTCAAGTTGCATTTGTACTACCTACTTTCGCTAAAGCTAATCGTATTTCAAAGTAACCAACAGGAATTTCTAGACTATTTTTTATTAATTTAAGCTGATTTGTCTTTAATCGCATAATACACTCTTCAATCTGTTTAAATGTATCAGACTTAATATAGGGTGAGATATCAAAAGCTTCATCAGATAATGCAATTTCAACAATATGATCTTCAATTGTATTTTTCTTTAACTGACGTATCTTCGCAATTGCTTCAATGCTATATCCTTGATTCACTAATTCAAACGTCTTTTCAGTTGATTGTGTTAAGGTTAACTTTTTATGACTTGTTCCCATTATATTAGATAACAATGGATATTTATTTTTCTCGTTTTCGGTTAAAGCTAAAATATGATGGATTGTTGAAGTAAATAAAACAGACACTTCAAACGAACTTAACGATAATTGTTCACCAACCTGTTCATTCGTACTGCCTATGCGGTTATGTCCTGTTAATTTAGAGACAAATATACTAGCCCTTACTTCATCCATGTTTTCTAAAACATTTACAAACTCGTTATAGAGCTTCTGACTAAAGTCATTTCTTGTGAAACTCATATTATTTAGGTACTTTTTCACCCATTGGAGAAGATGCACATCTCTTGATATAGGAATATAACGTGTTTCATGGTTCATTAAGTTTGAGCAAACCTGAACGAGTAGTGACAACCGCCCCCAAAAAATTGATGTCTCTTGAGCGTATTTCCACCCGTTAAGTGAAGAAGGAAGAGAAAAAGTAGTCAGTAACTCCTCACCATACTTAGTGATAACAAAGCTGTTGTCTGAATCACTTTCTATTGCACACTTCTTTTGCAACAGGAAGACATTTTCTTCAAGTTCATTTCTATCGAGTAAAGGAAAAACACCAAACAAATGAAATGTTTGATAAAGCTTTGCATCTTGAATGGTTTGTGCAGACCTTTTTCCTTTTAACAAATGATAAATCGAGGAGATACTTCTTTCCCCTTTATTTTTTTTAATACAGTATAAAATTACTAATGGAAAGTAGTTCACTTGAATACTCCCTTTCATGTCCTACACTTCATTTTAGCAAATTTTGATCGATATAGGTTAGTTTAGAAATAGCGTCTAAGGGTATTAATATAGAGTAAACCCTTATGTGATAAGCATTCTCAATGAGTTTATTGTTGAAAAGTTGGCCAAACAGTTTTACAATAATGAATGTGGAAATAAAAACTATCTAAATTTCACTTTTTACAATTATGTAATTTAGATGGGTCACCAATACTAGGTATCCTAGCATAAACTAAATGTGTAATAATTTTCAGGAGGTTTTTTTGATGGCAAAGTATACAATCGTTGATAAGGAAACATGTATCGCATGTGGAGCTTGTGGAGCAGCAGCACCAGACATTTATGATTACGATGATGAAGGTATTGCATTTGTAACTTTAGATGACAATGCTGGTATCGTTGAAATTCCAGATGTGTTAGTAGAGGATATGATGGATGCTTTTGAAGGTTGTCCAACAGACTCAATTAAAGTTGCTGATGAGCCATTTGATGGTGACGCTTTAAAATTTGAATAGTATACTTATTCTCGGTATCGTGTAAAAAACCTCTGTGAAATCAGAGGTTTTTTATTTTGCAAAAACTTATAAAAATTGGCACGACTTGTAGCGCCTTGTCAATGGACAGGCGCAGCAGAGTTCAATATTATTAAGATTCGTTACAAACTTCTATAAGTGAGTCAATACGTAAACAAAAGCTTATTGTTGATTTTCACTTACAATCGATAACACTTGATTAGGATATAGATTGTCATTCTCTAAGCTATTGAATTCTTTTATTTCGTTAATAGATACACCTGTTTTGGACTCTATCATTTCGAGCGTATCTCCCGATTCTACTATGTACACTTTTTCTAGATCAGGATAAATTATAAGCTTTTCACCTATTTGGATCATGTCAGATTGTAATTGATTCCATATTTTAATCGATTCAATCGTGACTTGATATTGATTCGCTAATTGCCACAGCGTCATATTTTCTTCTACAGTAAGAGTAACTACTTTTTCACTAGATACTATTAACTTTTCCACTTCCTCTATGACATCAATTTCCTGCAGATCATTAGAAACGACTACAGAGCTAGCGAGTAGTTGATTAGATGAATCGTCAGTTAGCATGAGGTCAGATACATTTTGTTCCTTATAAATTTTTTCTAGAGTTGCTAGTTTTACTTCCTGTTTCTTTTCAGCCAATACATTTTTTTCTTTACCTTCACCAATGAATACCGATACATCGAGAGTATGGAGAGGATCGATTGCATTTGATTTTTTGATATTCCATTCTCCTTTATGCACTTCAAAATGCAAGTGAGCACCTCTAGATCTACCCGTATTACCGACTTTCCCTATTTGTTGGCCTTTGGTGACGATATCACCTTCTTTTACTAAACGCTTGCTTAAATGTGCATATACCGTCTCATAGCCATTCGGATGCATAACAAAAATAACATTCCCATACGAGGAAGAATAATAAGACTTTGTTACAGTTCCAGCATCAACCGTATATATAGGTGTACCCTTTGGTGCTGCAACATCTAAGCCATCATGTCTTCCATGCCTCGTACCAAAATGATCACTAATTCGGCCTTCTTCAATCGGCCATACCCATTCCTTTGTTTCTGATAATATATGTACAGAATTAGATTCCGCTTTTACCGTTTTCACACTTAAAAACATACAAGCAATACAAAATCCCATTATAATTACGATTAATAGACGCCTTGATAAATCTAGCATGATTGTCCTCCTCTATCGTTTATCGTTATAACTTATGAGGACATGCAAACGAGTAGAACTAAAAAAAATAATAGAGACTTAAAGTCTCTATTATTTGTTAGGGATTTCCATATAGTTTGGTGCGATTGGTACACTTATTGCTAATGAATTACCCTTTGGATCTTTTAAAGGATACTCACCGATTTGTTCAACGGTATTTTCAAATTTTACTTGTTCATATCCGAACTCTTTAGCAGATAGTAAGATTGCTTTGATCATTAAATCATTTTGAATTGAGTTCTCAATTTCTTTTGTAAAACTAACTGTGACCGTTTTATCTTCCACTATTACATTATTAATTAATCCTTGTTCAATTGAAGGTTCAATCTGAAATCCTGGCTGACTCATTATTTCTAAAGCATTTTCAAAACTAGTACTAGGGGATAATGTTGGTACTAGAAACACTTTATTAGTTGTTGTTCGGTGAATCACATATCCCTTCATTTGACTTTGTATTTCGATGGGACCTACAGTTCCTCCTGACATTGCATCTTCAACTTGACGACCGTCTTCATAAACAACTTGGGCTTTTTTATACCCCATCCATCTTAATGTTTCAATTATTGGTTCTTTAATATCCTGTCCTGGGGAGCTTAAAGTTAGATTATTAGGGACGATTACTTTGACTTCACTTTCAGTAATTTGTTCGAACTTGAATTCCCTAATTATGTGTAATACACCAAATTCACCTTCTGGAAATCTAGAAATAATATCTTGTAACATCTCCGTTTTCGTAATCTCATTATTTCTGTGTAAAAAACTGACTGGAAATACAATTTGCACTTGCTCATCCTTAACCCCTACAGTTATTAAAGTCTGATCATCAGTCACTTCATTCACCAAAGGAACAGTCTGTTCCTCCACACTCATCATTAAGCTCTTTTGCTCAGCTTCTCCACTATCATCTTTTAAAGCAGCAGCATCACTATTCTCCGCTACTCTAGAATCAATACTGCCTTCAGATTCAGGTTTTTCCGGATCTTGAACTGCACTCTTTTCCATTTGTAATTTATCATTACTTCCATTGCCAAGGTTTTGAATGTCCATCATATTTGAACCGATTAGGAATATAAGGAATAACGCAGCAACAGTTGCAATGCTTGGGAGTACCCACGTCTTCTTTTTCTTTGTATATTTTACTTCGTCTTCTTGTAAACGTGCTTGAATCTTACGATAGAGGGCATCAGGACTTTGACGGTCGGATACTTTAGGCATGCTTTCTAGAAGTTCTTCAAGTTGCTTATCGTTCCACTCTGATTTTTTCATCTGTACTCCCCTCCTTTGCCCTTTGTTCTTCCATGTAGGCTTTAAGTTGCTTTAATGCTCTATGTTGTGTTGTTTTCACTTTGCTCTCTGTCCAGCCTAATGCTTCCGCAGTTTCTGTAATAGATAATGATTGCATGTACCTTAATAAGATTACTGCTCTTTGATCTACTGTGACATGGTCTAAGCAATAATACATTTGTTTTATTTCTTCATTTTGTAAAGTTATTTCTTCAGGTAAAGGTTGATTGTCTTTTACTTGTTGTGTGTTCCAATCAAATGTTTCCATCAATCGTTGCTTCCAGCCCTTTTGCTTACGAAAATGGTCAATTGCAACATGTCGTGCAATGGAGAAAAGCCATGTTTTTTCACTGCTTTTCCCTTCAAATCTTTCATACGCTTTTAACACCTTAATGTACACCTCTTGTACTAAGTCTTCAGCTTGTTCACGATTTCGAACCATGTAGAATAGGAACTGAAATAAATCTTGGTGGTACTTATCATAAAGCTCCTGAAATACGGTGTTCATGCCTTACCCTCCCCGTACAATAAATTAGTCGTTATATAATGAAATAGGTTACAAAAATTTGTAAAAAAATTATGATGTCCACCATATTGTAGCATTTGATATGAATCTATGACCATAACATTCTTAGAAACATTGAGAGTCTTCTTTCTCTTAAACATAAACTAAAAAAATAAATAAAAAAAAGGATAAGTAACCTTACCCCTTAATTGAAGAACAAGTATTTATCTTAAACTACACTTCATAAAGTAATCCATATTTCTTCTTAAATCGGGATAATATTTTAATCCAAGTATCACCGAATAATAATAAGAAGAATACATTAGAGGCAGCGTGCATCGTATCAAACAATGCACTAGCAGCAAAGTACGTTAGAAACACATTACGATCTAATGGCATCCCTGAACCTGTTACTGTAAGCAGCCCCCATAGATTCATGATCCAACCAAACAAGAATCCCCAAATTATAGCAAACAATACTTTTCCCCATTTATATCTTAATAAAGGTGTGTTTCGCAACATTCCTGCTGTAAGTCCTACCATCCCCCACGCTGCCATTTGCCATGGAGTCCAAGGTCCCTGACCTAAAATCATATTAGATGCAAGAGCAGCAACCAAACCTATTAAAAAGCCACTCTGTGCACCAAAAACAAGACCCGACATCATGATTATAAAGGTTGTAGGTTGCACACTTGGGATGCTAGCAAAAGGAATTCTGGCAACAGCGGCAATTGCAGCTAAAATGGCCAATAAAACAATTTCACGAGCTTCTAATGAGCCGCGTTCAAAGCGAACAAGAACCAATAGAATTGTAAAAATAATAAAGCCAAAGCTTATCCATAAATAATGTTCTTCTAACTGAAGAGCAAGATACAGAAAAATAAAAATGAGTAAGAGTAAAATGAGACTTACTCTGTTTTTAGTGAGCATGCTGAGATTGCCTCCTCGAGTGTGACAATTTGATTATCCTTTTTATGTCTTAGTAACCGTTGAATCATTGTAGTATAAAAGAAGTTCCCTTTAAAAAATTCCCTAGGAGTTTCCTCAGATGTTATTTGACCTTCAAACAACATTCCACATCTTGTTGCATATCTGGCAGCAAACTCAACATCATGTGTTGAAAAAAGAACGGTTATGTTTTTGTTCGTTAATTCTGTTAAGATACTAGCTAATCTTTCTTTGGATATAGCATCCAAACCTTTTGTCGGTTCATCTAGTATTAACAACTCCGGTTCTCTTACGAGTAAACAGACTAGTGCTGCCTTCTGTAGTTCTCCACCACTTAAATCGTATGGATGTTTATCAAGTATATGACGGACGTCCAATTGGTCTAGTAACACATTTAGCTTCTGTTGATCTGTAATATTAAATTGCTTCATTGTTTCATATATTTCTAATTGAACTGTATCATGAATAAAGAAGGGTTTAAGACTTTGAGGTAAATAACCTACTTTTTTAACAAAATCAAATTCACCTTTGAAGGATACTGCCTTACCATCAAGAAACACCTTTCCATGATTTTGTTTGATAATTCCTGCTAACACTCGTAATAGTGTTGATTTACCAGTTCCATTCCCACCAAGTAGAGCATACAGTTCTCCTTTGTTTACCGATAAATCCAGCTCCTTTAAAACATGTGTACCCTTTGAATATTGATAGTAAATATTTTGTGCGGTAATGTGTGGCGTTCCAGCATTTTGTATAGTTTCATGTACTAAATTCTGATTGAAGGATACATCATTTAACCATACTCTGCCTTCCTTTACATTCAGTGGTAACAGCTTTTCACTAATAACCATCGAAAGAGCCAATGCGGCTTTAGGGATACTCGGAATAAATGATTGATTTGCTGTATTCCATAGTTTTCTTAGTACCTCTCTTGGGTCTCCTTGTTCAGAGATTCTTCCTCGTTCCATCAATATCACTTTGTCTGCCAAGGAACACACCTCATCTAATCGATGTTCTGCAAGTATTATAGTCATTCCAAACTCTTCATTAAGGTGAACTAAAATATTAATAAATTCCTTAGCACTTACCGGGTCAAGTTGAGCAGTCGGCTCATCCAACAACAATATCTTGGGTTGCATTAATAAAATTGAAGCCAAGTTTACCATTTGCTTCTGTCCACCTGACAATTCATGTGTTTTTCTATGAATTAAGGATTCAATACCAAAAAAATGAACCATTTCGGCTACCTTGTTTCTCATTTCGCTCGTTTTCATCCCCAAGTTTTCAAGCCCAAAAACTAATTCAAGAATGACTTCGTCGGCTACAACTTGATTTTCAGGATCTTGAAAAACGTATCCTATATCTGATGAATCTATTTTCTGTATCAAAACTCCATCAATTAAAATTTCCCCAGAAGTTACACCATGTGGGGTAATATCTTTTTTTAACGATCGTAACAAAGTACTCTTCCCACTACCAGAAGGGCCAAACAAGACTACAAATTCCCCATGCTCAATTGAAATAGTATTATCAATGAGAGATGGACTATCTTGTTCTGGATAGGTGAAAGAAAGATTGTTTATTTTGATATGCGCCAAATTAAGTAGCCCCCTGCTTTTAATAAAATTGGAATTCCTAGTAACACACTATACAGTAATAAAATAATTTCTTCATGTAGACTTAATAACAGTGGGTCCATAACCGGATAGACTGTTAAATGTCCTGCTCCATTTACACGTCCGAGAATGATCATTAGCAACAGCGATAAAACAATGATCGCTAGAAATAGATCCTTCTTCTTAAATATAAAATGATTGTAGCTCGTTCTGTGTTGATTCGTTCCATATCCACGTGCATTCATTGAATCTGCAGTCTGTATTGCTTCCTCAAGAGAAAAAGTCGTTAATACTTGAACAATTGATAATCCATTAGACACTTTATCCTTCCATTTTCCTTTGCTTAACGATATCCCTTTACTCCTTTGGATATTAGTAATTTCCTCTAGCCTTCTTCTCATCAAAGGAATAAAGCGGAGTGTTAACATAAGTAATATTGAGAACTTAGGAAGAGATTTAGAAAAAAGAAAAAGGAGTTTATTAGGGGTCATAATTTCATTGTAGTTTACAAAGATCATCGTTACACCAATTAATGAAAATGCGGCCATAAAACCGTATATAATAGCTTCTAATGTAATTACATGGTTAAATAACACCATCATTACATGAAGCCCTCTCTCATTAAAGAGAGGATTCATGATAAATATAATAACTCCGGTAGTTATAATAAAGGCAATCCATTTTCGTAGCGCATGACCTCGGTCGTGTGCAAAATTTAGTAGAAGTATAATGGCTGTACCCACAATTATGAAGAATGGATGCATGCAGAGTGTAAACGCTGTAATACTAGCCACATAATAAAGAAACGTTACAAAGGGATGAAAGCGATCAAAGCTGTAATACATGTTTACTCCTCCAATTAATCTTCCTTATAAATCCAATCTATATGGTCGCCATTTTTTACTTGAATGGCATCTGCACTTCTATCTAACGTTACACCATTTCTCTGGCAGGTCCAACCACTTTTAGGTCCATAATCGAATTCATAGATATTGTGAATTCCTTCAACATAAGCAGTAGGACCATTACCAGTATAACCGACCATAATACCTTTATTTTTTGCTACTAAAAGTAAAACATCGAGAATTGTAGCACCTTCTTTAACCTCTACTGTAGTCGAACCTGCAATCGTACCCACATCTTTAGGTCCTTTAATTACAGTTGAAACAGTTAGTAAATTCTCAGGCTTCTTCTCTTCTACTGGTGGTGTTACCGGTTTTTCTTCTTTTTTCTCTTCTACTTTTGGTGATTGCACTGCTGGAGAGGAAGGGGCAGTGTTGCTCTCACTATTAGGTTTAGATGGTTTAGTGATCGTTGATTTCGGCGACTCTCCTTTAGGTGTATTTGCAGCTTGCTGATCTGTACTATTAGCTCCTTCCTTAGCCTGCACAGATGGAGTTTGTTCAGTTTGTGACAGATCTGCTTGCTCAGATATATTTCCTTCATTGGTATCTTTTATTTCATCTTTTTCCTTTACTTCAACTGATTTCTCCTTTGAAGAGTCAGTTGCTGTGCTCATCTGATTATTTTCACAGCCATTAAAGACAGCAATCAATAAAGAAAAGAGAATGATTGAAAGCAATTTTATATGTTTTCTCATTGTATATCCTCCTATAACTTCCTTTTAGCATTCACAATGTATCTCTGTGGCGCATCCCCGACAAAATTAAATGGATAGCAAGTAGTGACTGTTAAAAGCTCTGTAGGATAAGTAGACTTAATAACTGTCCTATCATCTGCTTCGACAATAAAAGTCTCTTCAATCACGTAGGTAAAAGTTCCATCAGACATCTCAACCTCTAACTCATCTCCCACCTCTAATTCCCCTAATCTCTTGAATACTGTATCACGATGACCCGATAAAACAATTTGATCCTCTCCATCAGGCAGGGCTGTGCCCTCATAATGGCCAACACCTTTATCCAAAGCTTCTTCTGTAGTTCCTTTTATGATAGGTAATATTTCATTAAGTGTCGGAAGTTTGAGAATACCGATTACATCCTTATCTTGTAGTGTTGGAATTTCTTCTAGCTCTACTTCTTCTGATGTACCTTTTCCTTTGCTAAGCATCAATTTAGCTTGCTCTAAAGCTTCACCTTGTTTATGAGTGCTATCAAAATACTGATATCCAGCTACTATGATAAAAAAGAGCCCTCCTGCTATAAACAAGAGGGAGGATTTAATTTTCATGTATTAAGCCTTCTTTCTTCTATCCACAATTTGCTTTACTATTCCGATACATAGTAAAAGCATTCCAATTACGATTAAATTAGACGTGTTGGTTGCAGTGTTCGGAAGTAATTTACCACCAGCTTCGTTTGAATTTGGTTGCTTAATTGGAGTTTCTTCAATTGGTGTTTGTGGTGCTTGATCAAGTAACGGCAACTGATAGAGTGATCCCTTACCTTGTAAGAATAACTGATAAGATACTAGCCCTTGAACGGCTTGAGCTGTAGAAAATGAATCACTCGTGTCTCCTCCTTGCCAATCAAAGCCACCATCACTGTTTTGGAAAGAAACCAAATATGAAATTAAGTTTTCCGCGGTACTAGTAGCTTGTGCTGTAACAGTGTTTGCAGCTGCTTGGTCTTTTGTAAATGAAGCACCAGCTGAGTCAATTCCCAACGCTGATAAAGCAATAACAAGCTGCGCTGCAGTAGAACTATTATCCACTTTTCCAGCTTTATATTGAGTTGATAAATAGTTTACACCATTCTCAATTGGCTGTTTTACATGTGACTGATTTTTATAAGGTGCCAATGCAGCAAGTACCATTCCAGTCGTATCTAAATCACTGGTGCTACCACCATCCCAAGACCAACCTCCATCTGAATTTTGGTTTGTCAATAAATGGTTTACTAGCTTTTCGCGTGTCCATGTTGCAGACTGAGGAACTTCAAAGTTTGCACTGTCTAATGCAATAAGGCCATACGTTACACCATTAAGACCTTGCTTTGTTAAGTTACCATTGTAAATCGCCTCTACAAGATTGTATCCTTCAATATTTAAAGGATTTCCGCCAGCAGCTAGAATTCCTAGAACATATCTTTCTGTATCTGTAACCTTAGAAAATTTCCCCTGCTTTTCTTTAATAACTTTTTTTATATTTTCTAAATAACTAGCTGGAATTGTTTTGCCTGCTTGTTTTAGAGAAACAGCTTCCCACTCCCCTATATTATTTGTTGCAATATAGGTAGTTACATTATCTATACTCTTTTTAATTTCTTCTGTTGATACTGGTTTTACATCACCTGTAGTTGGAGTTTCTTCCCCTTCAGTCGGATCTCCAGATGATTCATATTTAAAGCTTATAGTATCACCATTCTTTATCTTATAGCCATCTGCTCCAACATCAGCAGATTTACCATTAATATACAACATCCAGTAATTGCTACTAGTAGCTGATATACCGTTAATAGAATCAATCATTACTCCAAAAGGATATTTAGTAGTAAGTACATTTTCATGTCCAAGAGCAACAATTAACAAATCAAGTGCAGTTGGTTCATTAATAAAAGCAAGTGCTTGATTATATACATCTCCTACTTCTTTGTTACTAACCTCCAAGATTGCCTCGCTCGTAGAAGCTACCTTTGAATTTACATAGTTAAAGCTTAGTTCATCACCGTCTTGAACTCTATAGCTATCTGCTCCAACTTGAGCCTGAATACCATTAATATAGAAGGTCCAATAAGAATCCTGGTCTCCTCCAACTCCCATAATACTTGTAATCATTTTACCGAAACTATACTGTGTGAACTCTACTTGATCTTGACCCACTGTATTTACAAGTGCATCAAAGGCTGTCATATTTTCTTGGTAAGTAAATTCTGTTTCAGTTACTAGAGTACCAGAATTACCTGAACCGATAACTGTAATTGTCTCTTTTAAATCATTCGCATGTACAATAGGTTGGTATACCCCAAATACTAATGCGAATGCTAGTAAAATTGATAACACACTCTTAAACTTAAGCTTCATACTTCTCTCCCCTAACTTATTCTATGTAAAAAACTACATAAAAAAAATCCTCAAACGAGGATATGCTGTCAAGATTTCAGGAAATGGCATACGCTTTCCTATTTCGTCTTAACACCTTCCTATCCGCGTAGGTTTTTATGGTGCAGAAAAACAGGCAGGTTTCCTGGCTCATGATCATAGCTCCCTATGTCTTCCCATCTTATTTAGACAGTGACTTTATATAGGTTGCTCCCATTTACAGTGGCGGGACCGCGTTGGCTTTTTACCAAACTTCCCTTTTAAGTTAAGAATCTCCTTAAAGATAACTTAACACCTGTTTATTGCTTATTCATTTTTTTATGACAAAGTAATTATAACCCTAATGTGAAAAACTGTCACCATATGATATATAAAAATGTAAAAACTTGTACTATAAAAAAGAAAATAGACTGTTCTAAGCATGGAACAGCCTATTTTGTACATATTAGAATTGGTAAAAATGTTTCTTATGAAACAAGAATCTTCGCCACAACCTGCGAAAATCTCTCTATTTTCGAGGTAAAAAGAAAGAAAATGTCGTTCCTTCGTTTATTTTGCTATGAACCGAAATGGTTCCTTGATGAGCATCGATGATATTTTTAACGATAGCCAAACCTAAACCAGTCCCTGACTTCCCTCTTGTCCTTGCCTTATCTGCTTTATAGAAGCGTTCAAACACAAAAGGTAAGTCCTCATTTGGTATTCCGGAGCCCGAGTCCTGAACATCTACCTTTAATCCATCTTCAAGTAACTGTACATATACTCCTACTTCACCCGATGGTTCAGTATGTCTAATTGCATTATCAATTAAATTGGTAAACACTTGTTCCATTCGATCCACGTCAAACGTGAATGTTCCACTACAATCTGAACAGGTAGTTGATAATGAAATGGATTTTTCTTTTGCCAAGCCTTGAAATTTACGAACAACTCTATCTACAAAATCTTGAAGCTGAATATTTTCTTCTTGTAACTGAATATGTCCTGCTTCTATTCTTGCAATATCAAGAAGCTCATTAACTAGCCTGCCCATTCGAAGCGATTCTTCATAGATAACGCCAGCTATCTCCTTTTTCTCTTGTTCACTCTCAGCAATATCGTCAATAATTGCCTCACTATACCCTTGAAGCATAGAGATTGGTGTTCTAAGTTCATGCGATACATTCGCAATAAAGTCTTTTCTTAGCTTATCAAGCCGACGTTCCTCAGTCATATCTCGTAATACAGCAACCGCCCCACGAATTTGAGAACCGTTATACAAAGGACTCATCACAATAACCCATGTTCTACCTTGAAATGTAATTTCAATCGACTGTTCACTCTCAAATGATACTACTCTATTAAATAGTTCTTTAAGTTCAGGCGGAATATTGTCTTGCATCCCTTGTTCATAATACCATGCTTGCAAAAATCGCTCGGCAGGTGGATTGGAGACTTGCACAATTCCACTTCTGTTTAATGTAATTACCCCATCTGCCATACTGCTCAAAATACTGAAAAGCTGTTCTTTTTCTTGTCGCAAAGCGTCAAGGTTTAACTTAAGCTGCTTTCCCATTTTGTTAAAGGCAATGGCAAGCTCACCAATTTCATCCCGAGTCATAATTGGCAATCTGGTTTCAAATCTACCTTTTGCCATTTGAAAGGCTGCTTCACGCATCTTGATTAAGGGTAAAGTAATCCTCGATGAGAGGAAAAAGGCAAAGAAGGTTGTTAAAACAAATGCGATAAACGCGGCTAAAAAGATTAACTGAGTTGTTTTTTCTGTTGTTTGTTGAATAACATTTAGGGATTGGTAGAGGTAGACAGCACCAACTTTATTATTTTTGGATTCAAATGGTACTCCAACAATCATGACTTCCTCGTTATTCGTTTTTTCAGCTTCCGATAGCAATGTGTTAGACGCTTTCTTAATCACAACTTCACTGTTTGTTATCACTTTTGAAAGTTCTTCATCTTCTTTTATTGCGGTTAATGGAAGATCAGGCAATTCCTCTTCACTCGTCGAATACCAATAATGGTCTTCATCCTCAACGATTAATACTTTCGTTAGTGGATCAATGACTTCCCACGCAATGGAGCGAGCAAGCTCTTGATTTTCGTGTTCTTCAAGTATAAACGCTATTTTATTCGCAATCTGCTCCAAGTCATCTTCAGCTTCGTTCACATGATATTGTTCAAAAAACTGCAATAACATCATTGTTAAAATTGTAAGAACGAATGACACAAGGACTAAGATGGTCATCCAAAGCTTTCCTACAACGCTATTCCAAAGTTTCATTCTTCGATAACCTCAAATTTATAGCCTACTCCCCAAACAGTAATAATCATTTTTGCGGCTGTTTCGGAAACTTTATTTAACTTTTCTCGTAACCGTTTTACATGTGTATCGACAGTTCTTAAATCACCGAAAAATTCATAATGCCACACTTCCTTCAATAACTGTTCACGGTCAAAAACCTTATCCGGTGATTTAGCTAAGAAGTATAATAACTCGTACTCTTTTGGAGTTAAACTAACCTCTTTACCGTCAGCAGTAACGCGGTGTGCATCATTATCGATAGTTAAGTGTGGAAATACAAGTACATCTACTGATGATTTATCATTTTGAACAAAATGTGATTTCGAGGATCTTCTTAGTAATGCTTTTACACGCAATACTACTTCTCTAGGACTAAATGGTTTGACAATATAATCATCTGTCCCAACTTCGAATCCTTGAACTCGATTCACTTCTTCACCTTTTGCTGTCAACATAATAACCGGTGTTGCCTTCTTTTCACGAAGGTCTTTACAAACTTCAATTCCGTCCTTACCTGGCATCATCACATCTAAAAGAATCAAGTCGTATTCTTTTTCTAACGCTTTGTCTAAAGCCTCGATACCATCCTCTGCTTCCTCAATTATGTAACCTTCTCTTTCAAGGTACATTCTTAGTAATCTTCTAATACGTTCCTCATCGTCTACAACTAAAATCGTTACGTCTTGACTCATTCAAATACACCTCATTATTATTCTTTTTCAAAAAAAGCCTTCACATTACATGAAGGCTTTTTATGTTTTTCTTAAATCTAAACTGTATGCAGATTCTCGAAGTTTGTATAGTCATGTTGTTTTCTTTAGGCGTAAGAGTGTAAGCCTGCAATTACTAGGTTTACTACTACTAGGTTAAACATGATGATGGCAAAACCAAGTGTTGCTAGCCATGCTGATCTCTCACCATGCCAACCTTGTGAAAGTCGTAAATGAAGAAAAGCTGCATAAAATAACCAAGTTATTAATGCCCACACTTCCTTTGGATCCCAACCCCAGAAACGCGTCCAAGCGATTTGTGCCCAAATCATAGCAAAGATTAATGCTCCTAATGTGAAAATTGGGAATCCAATTGCTACAGATCGATATGTGATCTCATCTACAAGCTGGGGATTCACATTCTTCAGTAGTGGTTGAAGCGCCGCAGAAATACGTTTTCTTAATATAAGTCTAATCAAACCGTACAATACTAAACCAGAAAGAATTGACAAAATAAGCGTATTTAACTTTTTAGGAGCTGCTTCACCTTTCATCCATTTTGGTGCGTCCATAATCGGATGCATTGCATCAGTCGAAATTTCATCTCCACCAGCAGGTCCAACAAGTGGTGGAAGGTTATATACTAACTCTATCTCTTGCTTTAGATTAGGATCTTCCCAATTAAATTTCGCTTCATAATCTGCCATTGAGAACCCGATTGTTACACCAATAAATCCAATAACACTTAGAATACTATATAAAATAGCTTCTAAACCAAATGTACGTAAGCTAGCCTTTGATTGATCAACTACCCTAATTAAATAAATTAATCCAGATGCAAAACTGACTGCTAGTACTGCCTCACCTAATGCAGCAGTTGTTACGTGTATATGCAACCAATCGCTTTGTAGTGCTGGAATCAATGGTGCTACATCACGAGGAAACATACTAGCATAAGCAATGATTAATATTGCTACAGGTAAAGTAAATAATCCTAATACACTGCTTTTGTAAATGAAATAAATAAAGATAAATGCTAATACTAATGCCATTCCGAAAAATGTCGTGAATTCAAATAGATTACTTACTGGAGCATGTCCAGCAGCAATCCATCTTGTGATGAAATAGCCTAATTGTGAAATAAATCCGATAATTGTTACAACAATACCGATTTTGCTCCACTTATTGATACGTGTTTCACTTTGCTTATCTCGAATTGCTCCACCGAAGAAGAAGGTAGCAACTAAATATAATACAAAGGATACATAAAGTAAATTACTACTAAGTGCAACCACGTTATGGCTCCCCCTTTACACTTTTGTCTCAGATTGATCTATCGGCACTTGAATTTCCGTACCTTTTACAATAAACTCCAATTCCTTCTTAACACCATACCAATTTTTATTGGTATGTGCTGCGACCCAAATTTCGTTATCGATTTGCTTAATCCAAATACGACGATGATTCCAATACATTCCTTGAATTACACCTATCATAAAGATTGCACCACCTACTCCTAAAATCCAGAGAGTATGGTCTTTACGAACAGTAAGACCGGAAACATTTTGAGTTTCAATTCCTGCAAACTGAATCTTATATTGATTTTCTCCAAGAGGTTCACTATTCTCTCTAATTGCTACAAAGCTAACTTCTCCATCCGGAGTATCAGGTGTGAACATTTTAAAGAAGAATGCTGGGTTATTAGGCACCTTAGATTTAGATGCAGGAACTCCTTCTTCATCAAAATAAAAATCCGAAAAATAACTTAATACTTCTACACGATAGCCATTTCCTAAGTCATATTGATCACTTGGATTAAACAAATCTACTGTAAATGTACCGAAACCTGTCTCACTTGCTTTGTTCACTAAGTTAAAGCTCATTGTTCTTAGTTCGTTAAGTTTATAATCTACTTGATAGAGTGCATATCCTTCGTGCTTTAAAGGTTCATTTACACGAATAGGATGTGTTTTTACTTCTTTCAGCTCTGGTTCTTCGCCTGGAACATACTCTCCTTGGCGTTCATATAGAATCGAATCAGTTTGATAGTTTTTAACAACGGATCCTGTACGTTCCAACGCCTCATTAAACACTTCTGGATCCTTCTCTTTATCATACACTTCTAAAATAAAAGCTTCACTCTTTAAGTAATACATTCCCTCTGTGCCAGGAATTTGTTTCGTCTCTCCTTCTCTGATCCATAGTACCTCATCTGTGTACATAGCTGGTACAGCGCGGAGCATTGCCCCAATTAAGAAGATAATCAGTCCGATATGGTTAACATAAGGACCCCAACGAGAAAAACGATTTTTTTCAGCAAATAAGTGACCATTTTCTTTACGTACTTTATATCTACGCTGAATCAAGTTTGCTTCAGCTGTCGCAAAGTTTTGATTCATTTGCTGACTAGTTGATACTCCAAAAAGCTTTTGACGCTTCATAAACCCTTCATGGCGAATGACACCTTGTTTTTTCAACGCACGATAAAGGGGAACTACACGGTCAATCGAACAAATGACTAATGATATTCCTATACTCGCTACTAACAACAAATACCACCAGGAAGCATATAAATCATGAAAGCCTAGTAAATAATATAACTTTCCTGTCCAGCCATATGTAGCCTCATAATATTCTGAAGGACTAACTGTCGGTGGTATGTACATATGCTGGGGATAAATTGTCCCAAAAGCTGATGCTATGAGTGTAATAATAATTAGCCAAACACCAACTTTAACCGAAGAGAAGAAATTCCAAATTCTGTCAATAATCGATTTTTTGTAAACTTGCGAACGTCTCGCACTTCCGTCATACCGCATATCTACTAATTTTTGATCCATTACGTCTCCAATTGGTTTACCACATGATTCACACAGTACGGTTCCATTCGGATTAATATGACCACACTCACATTTAACGTCTTTCATTCTTTCACCTACTTGTATCCTATGGCTTGATCATATTCATATAATCATGCACCATTTTTTCTGTCATAGAACCTGTGATGATCTTGACTACTTCTCCATCTTTGTCAATCAAAAACGTCGTTGGAATCGGACCCACGCCGTATTCATGCATGACCTGCAGTCCTTTATCAACCGGCACTGGGAATGTTAGCCCGTGTCTGTCTACAAATTTTTGTATCACAAGCGTAGGTTCATCAACATTGAGTGCTAGTACTTCTACACCTTGATCTTTAAAATATTTATATTGGTTTTTCATGTACGGCATTTCCGCTTCACACGGCTTACAGTATGTCCCCCAAAAATTAAGGAAAACTCCCTTACCTCTGTAGTCTTCTAACTCAAACTTATTCCCTTCAAGATCCTGGAGAATAAAGTTCGGTGCTGTACTACCAACACGTACTCTCTCTCTTTCAGTGAAGAAGTTAATATACAACGTATAGACTGTAGCACCTGCTAGCAGTATTAATATACTCGTGCGTAACCAAAGCCTCTTTTGTTTCATAAGCTCTCTCTCCTTGTTTGTTGGAAGAAAAGAACAGTATTTTCACCATTCCTATATAGTCATACCCTATTATTATAGCATCCTAAAATGATGCTACAAAAATAAGAATATGAATCTTATGTGACATTCTTAGTCGTGTTAACCTTTTATTTACTAGCTTGAGATTGAGCACGTAGTTGCTTTACTTCATGAGGAGTTAATTCTCTTGATTCACCTGGCTTAAGCCCATGAACCGTTAAAAAGCCATAACGTTCACGTTTTAGCTTCATTACTGGACATCCAATTGCCTCAAACATCCTTCTCACTTGTCTATTACGGCCTTCATGGATGATGATTTGTATAATTGATGTGTTTTTCTTTTTATCTAAAGTTATTAATTTTGTTTTAGCCGGTGCGGTTAAGCCATCTTCAAGACGGATTCCTCTGTCTAATAGCTTTAACTGCTCTCTAGTTGGAATTCCTTTTACTTTCGCAATATACACCTTATCTACTTCGTGCTTTGGATGCATAAGGAGATTAGCAAAATCTCCGTCATTCGTTAATAGAAGTACACCAGATGTATCATAATCTAAGCGTCCAATTGGATAGATACGTTCTTTTATTAAAGGAAAAAAATCTGTAACAACCTTTCTTCCTTTATCATCAGAAACGGCTGATATCACGCCTGTTGGCTTATATAATAAGAAATATACTGGCTCTTCTCTTTCAAGAGGAATACCATTTACTTCAATCTTGTTATTAGAAGAAACTTTAGTTCCAAGTTCTTTAACTACCTTTCCATCCACTGTCACTCTTCCTTCAAGTATAAGCTCTTCAGCCTTTCTTCTCGATGCAACACCTGCTTGTGCAATTACCTTTTGTAAACGTTCCATTTCTTTTTCACCTCACACTACATATTATCTTGTCCACACTTAATACACAAGAATCATATTTTGGGACAGAAAAAAGCCCGTGAGGAATCACGAGCTTGAATAACGATCAAATTATGCAAAGACTAATGTACAAACAACAATTGCAGCTACGATTCCAACTACATCTGCAAGTAAACCAATTTTCAGGGCATCTCCCATTTTTTTTATGCCAACTGCACCAAAATAAACAGTTAATACGTAAAATGTTGTGTCTGTACTTCCTTGTAGAGTAGATGCAAGCCTACCGATAAAAGAATCTGGTCCGTAGGTACTTATTATATCACTCGTCATCCCTAGAGCAGCAGTTCCAGAGATTGGCCTGATTAGAGCTAAAGGTACAATATCTACTGGGACACCAATCATGTCAAAGAAAGGCTTGATCAATCCAGTAAAAAATTCCATTGCCCCAGATGCACGAAAGATGGATATGGCTACTAACATCCCTACTAAATAAGGAATGATTGAAAAAGCAATTGTAATTCCCTCTTTTCCACCTTCAACAAAGCTCTCATAAGTAGGTACTTTTTTGATTGTTCCATAAACGAGTACAAAGCCTATAATAATAGGGATTAACCATAACGATATAGCTGATATAATAGTCATTTACGATTATCCCCTTTCTTTGTTCTCTTATGATAATAATAGCGGTCAATCATTACGGCTCCAATCGTTGAGAGAAACGTAGCAATAAGGGTTGTTCCAACAATTTCTGTTGGGCTTGCGGAATCATATTGCATTCGAATCGCAATAACCGTCGTTGGAATGAGTGTTAAACTAGATGTATTTATCGCTAGAAAGGTAATCATGGATCGACTAGCAGAATCTTTGCCACCATTTAATTCCTTCAACTGTTCCATTGCCTTAATCCCCATAGGAGTTGCCGCATTACCTAAACCAAACATATTGGCAATCATATTGGACAAAATATACCCCATTGCTGGATGATTATTTGGCACTTCAGGAAATAATCTACTCACAATCGGCCTAAACAATTTAGCAAGCGCCTCTAATAATCCTGCATTTTGAGCAATTCTCATTAAACCAAGCCAAAAGACAAGGATACTAATAAGTCCGATACAAATCGTAACAGCTTCCGCTGCTCCAGTGAACACAGCCTCATTTATTTGTTTCATCGTTCCGTTAATCATCGCGAAAATGATTCCTATAATCGCTAAACCAACCCAAATGATATTAACCATGGCTGGCTAAACCCATAAACGTAAAGAATAGGTTTTTAAATATATCCAGGAACGATTCCTTTGGAGGTGGCATATTTTCTGTTTCAAAGAAGATAGACTGTTCCCCTATAACGGAGTCACCTAAATATATGAATGCTTTTCCAACTGGTACCGGTATATCTTCTGGAGATTTCCATGATTCTTTGGCTGTTAATAAATTTATTTTCACCTTAAATTTACTCTCTTCACCCTTTAAAACCGGATATGAGAAGTCATGATTGTAATACACTTTATTTTTATAAAACGGATCTTTAATTTTCGAAATTACTCCTTTATCCAACACTTTAACAAGCTCGTAGTTTTTAAAGGTGTAATCAAACATTGCAATGTGATCATTCCAGTCACCTGGTGCATTTAATGTAACTGCGATTAAATTCATTCCATCTTTTGAAGCAGTCGATACTAACGTACGTTTTGCACGTTTCGTGTATCCTGTTTTCCCACCAGTTGAATATTTATATAACCCTGTTACAAGTTTGTTTTTGTTTTTCCAAACACGATCCCACTTCCCTTCTGGATGTGGAGCCCTATGCACTTTCGTCCCTGCAATTTCTTCGTACTCTTTATTCAGCATCGCATATCTAGTGAGAATCGCCATGTCATATGCTGATGAATAATGATCTTCATGTGTATCAAGACCGTGTGGATTTCGGAAATTTGTGTTCTTCATTCCTATTTCTTCAGCCTTTTGATTCATCAAATAAGAAAAACCTTCAACACTGCCACCAACGTGTTCAGCAATTGCAACAGCAGAATCATTACCAGATCTCAGCATTAATCCATACACGAGGTCACGAAGCTTAATTTTCTCACCGGCAATTAAGTATAAAGAAGATCCCTCTGTTCCCTCTGCATTTTTACTTACTGTAACGGTCTCATCCATTTTTCCTGACTCTACTGCAAGAATAGCGGTCATGATTTTCGTAATACTTGCAATTCTTCTTTTTTCATGTTCATGTTTCCCAAATATTACTCTTCCTGACTCTTGTTCAATTAATACTGCTGCATTTGCACTTACACCTGGTGCTGCCATCGCTTTGTTTGCTGGTATGATTGATATTAAAATTGTCATAAGCAGTATGTATATGAGCGATGATTGTATCCTCATTATGTATTCCCCCGCTTCTATTCCATGTTTTGTACAAGTTTATGCACGACATGTCCACTTATGAATGAAAAAAACATTTTCATCCTATTACTGGGGAGATTTTTTCTTTCTTTACTAAGGGCTCTTTTCGTAAACATTTTTGATCTTGATTTAATTCTCACATCTTTATGGATCATTACAGGTGAAACATCCATTATCTTTGACGAAAAGATGCCCGAAAACCTTACTTATTATGTGTTTCTAGATTTGTTCGATAAACAAAAATCTATGAGAAAACAGCCTTAATAAAGAACTAAAGGCTCATGGCGCACCGTTTAGCTTCATGCACAGCAAATGTTCCGGAGAGAATAAAATGGAGCACTTCCATTTTCCTCCCTCCTGGTTATTTGACATCAGGTGGGCTTGGAGCTGGAACTGGATTCCAACGACCCATAAGTTATATTTTTTATCATTTCTTAATCAAATATAAAGCGATTGTTATCTGCCGCATACTATATTCCCTTAATAAGAATCCCACTTTAATTTATAGGCTACCTCAAATCGATTCTCTACTTCCTCCCAATTAACGATGTTCCACCAATTGTTAATATACTTATCTTTGGCTGTTTTATATTGAAGATAATAGGCATGTTCCCATACATCTAAAACGAGTAATGGTATGGTGTCCCATTGGGTCATCAGTTGGTGTTTTTCAGTTTGTAGAATCTCTAACCGCTGAGCACGTGGTGACCAAACTAATAATGACCAGCCTACACCTTCCACTTTTTTAGCCGCCTCTGTAAAGTGTTCTTTGAATTGATTAAAGCTACCAAAGTCTTTCTGAATTTGAGATGCTAATCCGCCACTTGGAAGTCCCCCGCCATTTGGCTTCATGACGTTCCAAAAAATCGTGTTTAAATAATGACCAGAACCGTGGAAAGCCGCTTCTCTCTCCCAGTGCTTTAATAAGTCATAATTACTGGTTGCACGCGATTTTTCCATCATCTTTTCAGCTTTGTTCAAACCGTCCACATAGCTTTTATGGTGTATATCATGATGTAATCGCATTATTTCTTCAGAAATGTAAGGCTCTAACGCATTGTAAGGATAAGGTAAAGGCGGCAACGTATGTCCACCGATAGGAACACGTTTATGTGTTTTTATTCTTTCACTTCCTAGATCAAAAACAATTTGTGAGAAGGAAAAAATCTCATTTGCTGTTCTTTGACATTCTGAAACTTCTTCTACCGTAATTGGTCGATTTGTTACAACATCTTCTAACTTGTTTAAAAAAACAATAAGTTCCGTATGAAGATGTTTTTCATCCTCAGATCTCAAGCCATCTCGTTCTAAAATAGATAATACGGAAGTCACCCAGTTACTTACATCGTATAAGTACTTTTCAATCCCTTTGATATCCATCCTATTCCTCCTCCACTTTTATCACGCTTTTATCGTATGAAGAAATAGGATGGTAAGTGCTTTTACCTATTGAAGATGTACATACATTTTCTGTCATCTTTACTCATAAGTATTATTGGAAGGAGGAGGGTTACTCTCTTGAGAACATACAAAGACTCCGCGTTATTCGAGCTTCATTTTTGGTTACAGGTGCTTGGCGATCATGGTAGATTTTTAAGTGAATCATTAGCCCCGAAAGAAAAAGAATTTATTAACCAAGCAAATAATTTTACTCGTGCCTTTGACGAACTATTAATACGGTCCAAACGAAATGTAACGGATGAAGAACTTGCAAGATTACTTCAAGAAGCTTACCAATCAAGTTTAGAAATACGGAAACTGAAGTTAACCCTATTAGAGAAGTTACTGTTGAAAGAAGTAACAATTGCTTTACCACCGACGTTTATAAACCACATGGTGAATGAAGTGGAAGAATTTATAAGATTATTAAAATACTATCTGGAAAATAAAGTACCACCTATTGAACATCCTCTCCATCATGATTTGCTATGGCTTATCGATGCTGCCGGTCATGCAGGAGCTATTAACGATCGACTGGATCATACAGAAAAAGATTTAAAATTAAAGAGTTCGATATTTACGAAACAGTTTGAAGAGTTCTATTTAAAAGCAATTGAAATGGCTGGTTATTTAAGGACAAATTTATCTACTTTTCCTGCTTTAGCTCGTTTCCATCATCAAATTGATTTAGAAATGACCATTTTTAAGGCGTTTTTACGTGAGATTGAAGAATTAGAATTATCTAAGCAAACGCTAAGTATATTATCCCCTTTAATGGCCGATCACATGGCAAGAGAAGAGTGCTATTACTTAACAAAATTAGCAGAGTCAACAGAGGTCGTAAGAGACCCGAATTGCGATCCAACGAAACCTAGAACAAAATCATAAGAAAAGAGGCTACCTAAAGTCAGGAATAGATGACTTTTGGGCAGCCTTGTTTTTCTAATAGGCTGTTTTCGCATACTTTGTTGCTATTTTTACAAAAAAAGAATTTATTTTAGGTCCGTTGATTTCCGCTTCAGGCACACGCTTTCCGCGGGGAGGGACGTGAGCCTCCTCGGCTTCGCCTGTGGGGTCTCACGATTCCCTCTATCTCCCGCAGGAGTCGAGTGCCTTCCGCTCCAATCAACTCAATGTTTTAGCAGAGCTATCCAAATAGCAACAATCTTTACGAAAAGAGCCTTCTAATAAGTAATTTATTGTAATTTTATAAATGATCTCTGTGCCCTTCGGCTCCATTACTCTATGTAGTAGTTAGTAGAATACTATAAAAAAGTAGTACGAAAAGAAACAATTCAAAAAAAACGTCCTTTTTGATATTAATTCACCACAACCAAATAACCATTTTATTACAAAAACAACAAAAAAAGTTGACTCTAAAAGGTCGTCATTTAACGACCTTGTGAGTCAACCTCTTTCTATTAAGCAACTTCACTTAAATTATTGTTTACAGAACATAAGCCTTCTACTATGACTGCATCATCTTTGTACGATAATCTGTCTCGTAATATTCTAATTCTTCACGAACCGCCTGGAATCGTCCTTCTAGCTTTGAGAATAGATTCTTTACTGATTCTGGAGTTTCTTCTTTAAATTTTATTGCATTTTTACCTGTATAGGCCGAGCGACTATTTTCAAACCATGTATCATTTTTCGGAGAGAAAAACTCTTCAATGCATTGATGATAAATTTTATAAAGCGTCTGTTCTGCTGTTGACTTACGGAATGTAGAATTACGCATAATAACAGAACAAGCATCAAGTCCTTCTGAACAAAACACTTCTAAACGACGAAGACCTGATAGCAGTTGTTTATAATATTCTTCATTTTCCTCTAATCCTTCTTTTTTCATAGATGATAGAGTCGCTTCGTTTAGATAATCAGAGATTAGGAAGACCGTTTCTTTTAAAAATCCTTCTACTTGTTGGACCTGAGTTTGGACGATATCATTCCCCATGTTGTTCTCCTCCCGAATATCTACTTATCAATATGTATGTCTAATGTGATTGTTCAATGAATAATAGTGGTGAATCTAAGTTGTATTTTCCATGTTGAAGGACACCTTCAACTAATTCCTTGAGCTTATCTACATTAATTTCTGAAAAATATTGTTCAAATTCCTTTTGAGTATTAATGTACACTCTTTTGCGATGACGGAAGCTTGGGTTCTTAATTAGGCACACAATCGCAACGATGTCTTTGAAAAATACCTCTTTACCTGCAATATTAAATATTGGGTCTTCTTGAAATGGAGTAAATTGTGAAAACACTTCATCAAAGTAACGAATGTATAAAAGGTGAAATGTTTTCTCTTCTCCATCTTCAACAAATCTGACCTCTGAACGATTAAAAAAATCTTCAGAGGTATTAGGTTGAGCTTTTTCAAGCTCATACCCTTTGCATTCTAAAATTTGCATGCGCTCACCTTCTATGTGTATTTTTTACTATCTTACCATATGTCTATGAAATATCATCAAATGCTTCTGCAAATTTTTCAAAAAATAGATCGGCCTCTTCCTGTACGTATTCTTCAGTTGTATTTTCAGGAAGTGGTGGCAGTTCTTCAATAGACTTTAAACCAAAGTAATCTAGAAATTCCTTTGTTGTTCCATATAAGATCGCTCTACCAGTACCTTCTACTCGTCCGACTTCTTTCACAAGCAACTTTGTTACAAGAGTTTGAAGTGGACGTTCTGTCTTTACTCCTCGAATTTCTTCAATTTCTGCTCTTGTAATTGGTTGCTTATAGGCAACAATTGCCAATGTTTCAAGAGCAGCCTGTGATAACGTGTTATGAGTTGGGCTTTCCATTAGCTTTTTAAAGTATGGTGCATGTTCTTTTTTTGTTGCTAATTGGAAGGTTCCTGCAATTTCAACAATGCGGATGCCTCTATCTTCTTTCTCGTAATCTAGCTGCATTTCTGAAATAATATCAACCACTGTATCAGGATGCAGTTCAAGTACCGTACACATTTGCTTCGTTGTAAGTCCTTCATCTCCTGCTGCAAATAATAGTCCTTCAATGATAGCTTTCCAGTTATGAATATCCATTATGTCTCTTCCCCTCTTTTAGGCCCTGAGTCTCATTTCATACCGCCTACTTTAATGATAAAAAGATATCTGAGAAGTTATTTTCTTGATCAAGAATAATCGTATTCTTTTTCATTAGCTCTAGTAGTGCAAGAAAAGTTACAACTATATGCTCCTTGTCTTCATATGGGAACAATTGTAGAAAATTCTTTCTTTCATTTGGTTTAAGCTGTGATAATTCATCAATAATCTGTGTCATTCTTACATCTATTGGAATTTCTTGTCTCGTGATTTTTGTTTGAAGCGGTCGTTGTAGTTTTTTACGTCTTAGGAGTTTTTGCATTGCTCCTAACATATCGTATATATTGACATCTAACGGCGCTTCTTGGGTATCACTATTAAACTCACTTAAATCACTTGGCGGTCTCGTGAACATTTGTCCTCGCTCTTCCTCCAAGCTCTTCAAATCATCAGCAGCTTCTTTATATTTTCGGTACTCAATTAACCGTTGCATTAAT
Source organism: Bacillus suaedaesalsae (assembly GCF_016890225.1). Classification (GTDB taxonomy): domain Bacteria; phylum Bacillota; class Bacilli; order Bacillales; family SA4; genus Bacillus_BS; species Bacillus_BS suaedaesalsae. Next base: position 117,977 of record NZ_JAFELM010000045.1, read on the forward strand.
TCTTCACGAGGATCATCACCAAGTTCCAGTTCTAAATCCTCATCAAAAAGCTCTTCCTCTTTCTTAGGAAGTAGCATTTTACTTTTAATTTCTAATAATGTTGCTGCCATTACTAAATACTCACTGGCCACATCGAGCTTCAGTTCTTGCATGGCGTATATATACAATAAGTACTGTTCTGTTAATTCAGCCATCGGTATATCATATATATCGATTTCATATCGATTTATTAAATGCAATAAAAGGTCTAAAGGACCTTCAAATGCATCCAGTTTCACACTATACTGTTGCACATTCATCCCACCATATTCGTCCTACACTAATAAACTTAGTATATTCCATATTTCGACATAGTCCAATAGTATTTTATTAGAAAAACTTGGTTTACTCCACGGTGATAATCATTGTGTAACCTTTCTTTTCATCATAAACACATCAATAGGGCTCATGCCCATACCGTAAAGTGCACCCAGCATATACTATCCATGTACACATATACAAGGAGGCAATACAACATGGGCGACGTAGTAAAAGGAAATGAAGGCTTTGTATTAATCATCGTGCTGTTTATTTTATTAATCATCATTGGTTCAGCTTGGTAAACAAAACAACGAAGTCAACAATTCACAAACACTTTAACGTGATAAAGATGATTAGTTCTGTGGTACACTAAGAGTTAAGCAAAATTAGGAATATGTGAAGTTAGGGTGTGATTAGAATGTATCCTCGTGCTTATATTGAGTATCTTGTTCATTTTCATGGTGATCGTGATTATTTTGAGTGTCATGAAATATTGGAGGAATATTGGAAAGAGGACGAAAGAGGAAAGCGAAAGGAGTATTGGGTTGCATTTATCCAAGTAGCTGTTTCCCTTTATCACCATCGACGATCTAACTTTGGTGGCGCTCGTAGAATGATGAAAAATGCATTATCAATCTTTGAAAAAGAAAAAGAAGCAATATTAAAGCTTGGATTGGATGATGTCGCACTCCTCGCACTCATACGCAAACAAATGATTAGCCAAGAAAAAAAGGAACCCTACAGAAGTATCAGTCTTCCAATTAAAGACAGTCTTTTATTAAAACTCTGTTTAGATCTTTGTTCAGAAAAAGATATAACATGGTTGAGTGACAGTGATTTAAACAATGAGTTAATTGTGAATAAGCATAAACTTCGTGACAGATCAGATGTTATTGAAGAAAGAGAACAGCAAAAGAAGATGAAACAAAGGAAATATAACTTGTAGTCTAACAAAAAACATGGATGCCCATCTAAGGACATCCATGTTTGATCTATTCTTCTTTTTTTTCACACTTCTCAAAGAATGCTGCGGTTTGCTCTGTTGGAACAATTTCTTTGTCAACTAATAATTCTCCAAGTGCTTTTACCATCTTCTTTCCAATCCCTTGTTGACGATGGGATGGATTAACACATATATGGTGAATTTCAACTTTATTATCATCTTGAGCGGAAATTCCTATGATCCCGATAATGTCATCTTCTTTCCAAAGAAATAATTGCCAGTTTTCCTCACTCTCATACTGCTTAATCGACTGTTGAAGTTTCTTCAAATCCTTCTCTGTAGGCATGAAAGAAAGAAGACCCATTGCAATTTTTTCGAAATTCTTTTTGTATCGAATTAACATAGTTACCCCTCATTATTAAAATAACTTTCAAATGATAGATATATCCTCTTTTTAGGAAAACACGTTTACATTTCTATCATCGTCTTGATGTTTTCTATTAGTTAGACATCATAGAACACTTTTAAAGCTTTTATACTATATAACTAAACATTTTTCAAGTTAAAGAAAGTTGGTTGTCCGTTGCACTACTCGTATCGACAACCAAGTCTGCTTTCTCTAAAGAATAACATTTAATTTACAATTCATTAAAAAGAACGAGATAGATTAGCCATCTCAATTGCAGAAACTGCTGCTTCCCAGCCTTTATTTCCTGCCTTTGTACCAGCTCTCTCTATGGCTTGCTCAATTGTATCAGTTGTGATAACTCCAAAAATTACAGGTACTCCACTATGCATCGAAGTTGATGCTACTCCCTTTGCAACCTCACTACATACGAAATCAAAGTGTGGAGTAGAACCACGAATAACAGTCCCTAATGTAACGACTGCATCATATTTCTTAGATTCTGCCATTTTCTTTGCAATAAACGGAATTTCAAAAGCACCAGGAACCCAAGCGATTTCTACATCATCTTCATTTACACCATGTCTTTTAAATGCATCTTCAGCACCGCTTAGTAATCTGCTCGTTATAAACTCATTGAAACGCCCTACAACTACTCCAATTTTTAACCCGGTGCCAACTAAATGTCCTTCGAATACTTTACTCATAATTTATATGATCCCCCTATGTTATCGTATGTATATATGTTGTATAATACATAACTCTGTATTTTAACGCAATCTACGAATTACTTTAAAAATGTAGCATATGCCCCAATTTGTCATGCTTTGTCTTTAAATATCTTTCATTTTCTTTCTTCGACGGCAATTGAAGTGCTACTCTCTCTACTACTTCAAGACCATATCCATTAAGCCCTGCAATTTTTCTAGGGTTATTTGTTAAAAGCTTCATCTTGGTTATACCTAAATCCTTAAGGATTTGAGCACCAATTCCATAGTCTCTTAAATCTGGAGCAAATCCAAGCTCCTCATTAGCTTCTACTGTATCATAACCTTCTTCTTGAAGCTTGTAAGCGCGCATTTTATTAATTAGACCAATACCACGTCCTTCCTGGCGCATATAAAGGAGAACACCTTTGCCTTCTTTCTCAATTTGGGCAAGCGCTGCGTGCAATTGTGGACCACAGTCACAACGGTTTGAACCAAATACGTCACCTGTTAAACACTCTGAATGAACACGAACAAGAACTGGCTCATCTTCAGTAAACTCACCTTTTACTAAGGCTACATGTTCTTTTTTATCAATGACACTTGAGTAGCCAACCGCTTTAAATTCACCAAATTCACTCGGTAAATTTACTTCAACTTCACGATTAACTAATTTTTCTTTTTTTCTGCGATAAGATATTAAATCTTTTATTGTAATCATCTTTATATCAAATTCATCAGCAATTTTACGTAAATCGGGAACTCGTGCCATTGTCCCATCTTCATTTATAATTTCGCAAATAACTCCTGCTGGTGCTGATCCACAAAGCCTTGCTAGATCCACAGCAGCTTCGGTATGTCCCGCTCTTCTTAATACTCCACCATCTTTTGCGATTAACGGAAAGATATGTCCTGGCCTTTTAAAATCACCGGCTTTTGCATTCGCATCAATAAGTCTTTGAATCGTCTCAGAACGTTCAAACGCACTTATGCCAGTTGTTGTTGTTTTGTAATCTACACTTACTGTAAAGGCTGTTCCGTGAGGATCTGTATTGTGATTTACCATTGGTAGCAAATCCAGCCTTCTAGCGTTTTCTTCCGTAATTGGTGCACACACTAATCCTCTTCCATGTTTAATCATGAAGTTAATGACTTCAGGTGTTGTTTTTTCTGCTATTGCAACAAAGTCACCTTCGTTTTCTCGATCTTCATCATCACACACAATAACAACATTTCCTTGCATTAATTCATATATTGCTTCTTCAATTCGATCGAACATTTCCATCAACCTCTCTTCTCCGATGTTTCTACATATAACCTTGTTCTTTTAAAAAACCTTCCGATATACTAGATTTTTTCGTATTGCTTTCTCTCATCATGACAAACTGCTCAATATATTTTGCCAACATATCACACTCAAGATTGACTATATCTCCAGCATCTTTCGCACCGATGATAGTCTCAGATAGTGTATGTGGAATAAGTGAGATAGTAAAGGAACGATCGGCCTTACCAAACACCGTTAAACTTGTACCGTCTACACATATCGATCCTTTAAGTAAAACAAATCTACTTAATTCCTCTGGTAGCTCAATTTCATAGTATATAGCGTTTGATACTCTCGTTTTATTCACAATTGTCCCTACGCCATCAACATGTCCTGAAACAAAGTGACCACCAAAGCGTCCATTTGCTGACATCGCTCGCTCTAAGTTCACTTTCGAACCTTTACGTAATTGTTGGAGCGATGTGGAACGAACTGTTTCTGGCATGATGTCTACTGAAAAACGATGATTTGTAAAAGAAGTAACAGTTAGACAGACTCCGTTAACTGCAATACTGTCACCCAGATGAACATCTGTTAAAATTTTATTTGCTTGTATGGTTAAAACAATTGCTTCCCCTTGCTGAACCATACGTTCAACAATTCCTATTTCTTCTATAATACCTGTAAACACAATTGTTCCTCCCCTTTTATGAGTGATATGGAACAGCGACAATCTTTATATCTTCACCCAGTTGCTCAATTGATTTATATTGTAATTGTGCTGCATCATTCATATCTGCAATTCCTGTCCCACCTATAAAACCTGGGGCAAGCTTTCCACCAATTAGTTTTGGGGCTATATACGTCACAACTTGATTAAACGCATGATGTTGCAAGAAACTCCCATTCACTTCAGAGCCGCCTTCGACTAGTATCGACGTAATGGAAAGTTCACCAAGCTTTTCTAATAACGAAGGTATATCTATTTTCTCACCGGCTTGCTGAATAATTTTTACTCCTCTATCAATGAAAGGTGCCATTTGCTCTTCGGTTACATGTGAGTTAACTACTATCCATGTTGTACTTTCTTGATCATTTACCAGCTTAGCATCGAGTGGTGTTCTCAAATGATGATCTAACACAATTCTAGTTGGATGTAATCCTCCATTAGGCAACCTCGTTGTAAGGCTTGGATCATCCTTAAGCACTGTATTTACACCAACTAATATGGCATCGTGGGTGTGACGATATTTATGTACATCTTCTCTTGCTTCCACGCCAGTAATCCATTGACTGCTACCAGTATGAGAAGCAGTTTTTCCATCTAGAGTTAGTGCTGTTTTCAAAGTTACATATGGTTTTTTCGTTGAGATATAATAAAAGAACATCTCATATAACTCATTTGCTTCCTCTTGCAAAACTCCAACTTCAACTTCAATACCAGCTTTACGAATACGTTCAATTCCCTTACCAGCGACTAACGGATTAGGATCAGTTGTTGCAACTACAACACGTGAAACTCTACTATCTATTAAAAGGTTAGAGCAAGGTGGGGTTTTTCCGAAATGGCTGCACGGCTCTAATGTCACATAAACAGTAGCTCCTTCAACTTCTCCACCTGCCATTTTAATCGCTTGAACCTCTGCGTGTCCCTCACCTGCTTTTAAATGAGCACCCATTCCAATAATACGTCCATTTTTTACAACAACAGAGCCAACTGGAGGATTTGGTGATGTTTGCCCCTTCACACTTCTTGCTAGAGTTAAAGCAACCTGCATATACTCTTTGTCAGTCATAGCTTAACCTCCAAAAATTGTATAATTCACTTTTATCTTATTGACTAATTTGATGAGTTCAAAAGCATATGGTAAAAAAAGAAAACCTTAGGAGTTTTTCCTAAGGAGTTAGATGTATGTATAAATAAAAGGTTTTCTGTGCATGTCAAATAAACCTCAAATGTGTATATAAAATTACAAATGAGCAAAGTGACAGAAAATCATACTATTTAAATAGTACTACCTCTTATTACGTTAACATCCTTCTCCCATCCAGACTATACTGTCGGCTTTGGAATTTCACCAAATCAGCTCTTTATGACACATAAAATAAAAGGCTCACGGGCTTTGGATCGTATTGACCCATCACCGCCGGTAGGGAATTTCACCCTGCCCCGAAGGATAATTATTTAATTTTCATCATTATAGCATAATTCATTCCTTCGTTGTCTAGTTTGAGCTTTTGGACTGAGGAAAGACTGGTGGATCCACATCATTTAAATTAATCTTTTAACCAACTATTATACACAATACAAAAAGCTATATGTTAGAGATGGGTAAGACTTCACCTACAAAAAAGAAGCCATTTGGCTCCTTGACTCTTTTTATTGATTTGGAACGCCAGTTGGGCTAACTTGGCGGATGTGCTTGTTTTCTCTATGTGCTTTTTCGTTCACTAATGCTTTTTGGTCTACCTGTTCTGAGGTTTTTTCATTACGTTTTACCACAAATATCCCTCCTTTTCTCTTCAATCTAGTGTTTAGTTTATACAGTTGTTATCCATTTAAACTGAATAAATAATCCATACTCTTTTTCATTTACATATAAAAATGGTATGATAGAACTTGTTTAATTTTGATACATAAAAGGAGATGTCGTTATGTCTACAAAAAAAGGGACTATTCATTTACAAAATGGAGAAAAAGTTGAATTTGAACTTTATCCAAATGAAGCACCAGGTACAGTTGCAAACTTTGAAAAGCTAACAAATGAAGGTTACTATAATGGGTTAACTTTCCACCGCGTTATTCCTGGCTTTGTCAGCCAAGGTGGATGTCCAAATGGAACTGGTACTGGTGGTCCTGGTTACACTATTAAATGTGAAACAGAAGGAAACCCTCATAAGCACGTTGAAGGATCATTATCAATGGCGCATGCTGGTAAAGACACTGGTGGAAGTCAATTCTTTATCGTTCATGACCCACAACCACATCTAAACGGTGTTCATACTGTTTTCGGTAAAGTAACTTCTGGAATGGAACATGTTAAAGCAATGAGAAATGGTGATGTAATGGAGAAAGTAGAAATTACTGAAGCTTAATTTTATATCATAACTTACCAAAAGACCGTCTATTCATAATAGTCGGTCTTTTACATTTTTTACCTTAACATCCTTTTATAGGACACGGGTACTATTTTTTATGGTATAGTAAATTATGGTTTATATTCTGCCCTAAAACGTGTATATACTGTATAGGTGGAAAATTTGAAAGGAGAGATATCCTTGAAAAAGAAGTTTTTTATTGGTCTATTACTTTTATCACTATTTACACTACCAATTACAGCAATGGCTGATGCAGCGGTTGGAGACAAAATTGTAACACTTGGTGAAAACTTAACTGAAGAACAAAAGACAGCAATGTTAGCTGAAATGGAAGCACCTGCTGATATTCAAGTTGTAACAGTTTCAAATGACGAAGAACACAAATATTTAGGTGAGTTCATACCAAAAGGACAAATTGGTTCTCGTGCAATCTCATCTACGATCATTACTATAGATGAACCAAACTCAGGTTTAAAAGTAAAGACGAACAACATCACATGGGTAACAGATGCGATGTATACAAACGCTCTTATTACAGCTGGTGTAAAAGATGCGACAATCTACATCACAGCACCGTTTGATGTATCCGGTACAGCAGCCCTTACAGGGTTAATTAAGGCTTATGAGTTATCTTCTGATGAAGCAATTCCTGAGGATGTAAAAAAAGTTGCCAATGAGGAAATGGTTAAAACGGCTGAACTTGGTGATAAGCTAGGTACAGAAGAAGCAGCTGCACTAATGGCGAAAATTAAAGAAGAAATGGCGAAAAACGCACCAAAAACAGATGCGGAATTGCGCGCAATTATCGAAGCAGCAGCAGCAGAGCTTGGTGTTACATTAACAGAACAAGATATTAATAGCTTAATTGCCCTATTCAATAAGATGAAAGAATTAAATATTGATTGGAATCAAGTAGGAGATCAATTAAATATTGCAAAAGAAAAGCTAACAACTTTCTTACAATCTGAAGAAGGTCAATCATTCTTAACGAAACTTCAAGAATTTTTAGTTAGTGTTATTGATGCAATTAAAGCTCTATTTAACTAATTTTTTTCGTAACGATCTGAAAGCAATCCAAACAAAAAATAAGAGCCGGTTGGCTCTTATTTTTGTTTTATTACTTTTTTTAAAGGTACATCTAATTTTACTAAATCTTCATAGCTTTCACGTTTTACTACTAATTCAGCCTGTCCATTTTCCACAAACACAACAGCTGGACGTGGGATGCGATTATAGTTGTTTGCCATGGAATAACCGTAGGCACCTGTACAAAATACAGCTAATATATCATCAGAAGTACTTTTAGGTAACGGAAGATCCCATATTAACATATCTCCAGATTCACAGCATTTACCCGCTATTGAAACGACTTCTTCATTTTCATCTCTCATCCGATTCGCAATGACTGCCTCGTACTTTGCTTCATATAATGCAGGTCTAATATTGTCACTCATTCCACCGTCAACTGCCACATATTTTCTTACATTCGGTACTTCTTTTCTTGAACCAATTGAGTATAACGTTGTTCCAGCATCTCCAACTAAAGATCTTCCTGGCTCAATCCAAATTTCAGGCATCTCAAGGTTGTATTCCTTTACTTTCACATTCACTGCAGCCACAATTTCCTCAACATATCGAGAAACAGGAATAGGATCATCTTCTGAAGTATAGCGAATACCAAATCCTCCACCTAAGTTTACAACTTTAGGAGTGTACTTAAACTTGATGTTCCAATCATTAATTTTCTCAAATAGCTTCTCTGCAGCCATTATGAATCCTGTTGTTTCAAAAATTTGCGAACCAATGTGGGAGTGTATTCCTAGTAGCTCGACAAAATCAAACGTTTGAATTAACTTCAATGCTTCATCAGCCTGTCCACTTTGCAAGTCAAAACCGAACTTCGAATCTTCCTGTCCAGTTAAAATGTAATCATGTGTATGGGCTTCGATTCCCGGTGTAATTCGAATAAGGATTTTTGCTTTTTTCTGCAGTTGTCTACACGTTTCCTCTAAAAGTGTTAACTCATAGAAGTTATCAACAACGAAGCATCCAATTCCTGCTTGAAGAGCCATTTCGATTTCATGAACACTTTTATTATTACCATGGAAGTGAATACGTTCAACTGGGAATCCGGCAGCAATGGCCGTATATAATTCTCCACCCGAAACGACATCTAGACTTAAACCTTCCTCTTCAACAAGTTGAAACACGGCGATTGAGGAGAAAGCTTTACTAGCATAAGCGACTTGAGCCTTTACACCTAATTTATCAAAAGTTTTGATAAAACCTTGAGCACGTTCCTTTATTAGGGCAACGTCATAAACATAAAGCGGTGTTCCATAATTCGTAGCCAAGTCAATTGTATCAACTCCGCCAATTTCTAGGTGACCTTTATTATTTACCGTACTCGTACCGTGTAAGAACATCATACTCTCTCCTCATAATCAAAGTGTAGCTTCATTATCAATTTAAAAAAACAGTTAATAGCGATTCATCGCTATTAACTGTATGAATTATAGTGTTTAGCACTTTACTTCGCTAAACAAACGATATCATATTTAGATAATTCATGCAATAGATTAAGCAGGCTGTCTTTTACGGTTCTTTGCATTTACAATGCTAGGACGATATTTAGAGCCAGGCACAGAAGGTCTGAACACGATTTTCAAAAACGCCATCGGTTCAAATGGTAAAAATGGCCATAAATATGGTGTATTGAGCGATCGAATACTCGCTAGAAATAATACATATAACGTAAACCCTACTATTAAACCAGGCACGTGGAATAGAGCTACTAGTATTAACAAAATTAGTCTAGACATTTTGTTTGCAATACTTAACTCGTAACTTGGAGTAGTAAACGATCCGATCGCGGCTACAGCAACATATAAGATGACTTCAGGCACGAACATTCCTACATCGATCGCGATCTGTCCAATTAACGCTGCTGCTATTAACCCCATCGCTGTTGATAATGGAGTTGGAGTATGGATGGCTGCCATTCTTAAAAACTCTATACCAAAATCAGCAAGGAAAATCTGAACAATTATCGGGATATTCGTCTTTTCGTTTGGTCCGATAAAGCTTATAGGTTCAGGTAAAAGATGTGGTTCAAGAACGAATAATAGCCATAAAGGTAAAAGGAATAAAGATGCAATAATACCAAGAAAACGGACCCATCTAACAAACGTTCCAACTGATGGAGCTTGACGATATTCCTCTGCATGCTGAACATGATGAAACATCGTTGTTGGCGTAATAATGACACTTGGTGATGTATCTACCATAATAATGACATGTCCTTCTAATAGATGTGCCGCAGCAACGTCAGGTCTTTCCGTGTAACGAACTAGTGGATATGGATTATAGCCTTGTTTAACGATAAATTCTTCTACTGTCTTATCTGCCATCGTTAATCCATCTGTTTCAATGCTTTGGATTTCCTTTTTTATAATATCAACAAGATCCGGGTCTGCAACATCAGATATATAAGAAATACATACATCAGTCTTCGAGCGTTCACCAACTTTTAATATCTCGTTTCGTAGTCGTTCATCTCTTATTCTTCTTCTCGTTAATGCTGTATTGACTATCAAATTTTCAGTGTAACCATCTCTTGCTCCCCTAATTACTTTCTCGGTATCTGGTTCTTGTGGCGAACGACCTGGATAGCTTCTAAGGTCAACTACTAATCCTTTTTCTTCACCCTCTACTAAAAATACAACTAAACCAGAAAGTACTTGATCCACAACCTCATCAAGATTTCGAATTACAGCAACCTGTTGATGATTAATACGGTTTTCAAGTACACCTATAGCGTTACCATTCGCTTTTTCTTTTTCATTCAGGTCAACAAGTTCTCTAAGTATGTCAACTATAAATTGTGAATCAACTAGCCCGCTTATAAAGAGCATATTAATATTAGTTCCTAATATTTTAAATTTCCGTATCCCTAAATCAAAGCTAGTACCAAAACCTACGCGGTCTTTTAAATATTGCTCATTAGCCGCAAGTTTTGGAGATATCGGTTCATTACTTTTCGATTTCTCGCTCATTAAGTCCATTCCTTTCTAGGATGATTTCAACTGCCTTCATCGTAATTGGACATCCTTTTGAAATATCATCTTTTCCTGCCATCTTGCCAATGTCACCTATCCCAACAATAATTGGTACATTTAATTGATCTAGACAATATACTGTGTCTCCATTTATTCTGCCAACTTCTAGTTCCTGTAGTCCATTTTTGTCAATGCCAAACTCTGTTAATTCTCCAAATCGATCAATGCATACATCAATCTTTGACCATTCATCTTGGTGGGAATTTGAGGCAACAGCAATAACCCCTAGAACCTCAATTTGCCTGTGATTCGCAACGTATATCAAGGCACGTTCTCCTGCTCCCTCGCCAATGTAGCCACAGTCATCAAATAAAACGAAAACAGGATCATATGGAGTTTGTAAGATAAGGTTTACTAGCTTTTTTCCAGAAAGCAGGGAGGGATTACCTTGTGATTGCGAAATGCAACGTCCACCAATGCTTGTCGCCGCATGTTGGACCGCTCTCAATGCATATTCATCACCATCTGTTACAAGAATAACCTTTCTCTTCTTCTCCATCCTCATTATCCTTTCGGCTTAAAGATTAGGGCTATGATAAAAGAAAATAGTATTGCAGAAGAAATACCTGCACTCGTTAGCTCGAATATTCCCATTCCTATTCCTACAAATCCATGTTCATCTGCTTGTTCCATTGCACCATGAAGCAAGGAATGTCCAAAGCTTGTGATTGGTACAGTAGCCCCTGCTCCTGCAAATTCAATCAGCTTGTCGTAAATTCCAAAACCATCTAAAACCGCTCCCGTTACGACAAAAATACTCATTACATGAGCTGGTGTTAGTTTAGCGAAATCTAAAAGCAACTGACCAATAATACATATAGCACCGCCAACTAAAAATGCAGTTACGTATTCCATGAATTCTCACCTTCTTGATTTGCTTCGAACACAACACCATGAGCAATGGTAGGTATCGTTTCTTTTTGTTGAATCATAATTGGATTTAATAAGGCACCTGTCGCAACCACGAAAATACGTTTATATTTACCAACTTTGATTTGATCTAAAAGATAAGAATATGTTACAACTGCAGAGCAGCCGCAGCCACTACCTCCAGCAAATACTTCTTGATCAGGTGAATACACCATTAATCCACAATCATTATGAACAGCGGAAATGTCTATTTCGTCTTCTAATAATAATTCTCTAAGAATGGGAGAACCAACAGAGGATAAATCACCTGTTACAATTAAGTCATAATCTTCTGGTGTCCGATTTAAATCGAGTAGATGTTGTTTAATTGTATCTGCTGCAGCTGGTGCCATTGCCGATCCCATATCGTTTGGATTTGTTACACCGTAATCGATCACCTTTCCAATCGTGGCACTTGTTATTTTAATCGGACTTTTCTTTTTTGAAATCATAATTGAGCCAGCACCTGTAACCGTGAAAGTAGCTGTATCCGGTTTTTGTCCACCATATTCCGTTGGATTTCTAAATTGCCGTTCTGCAGTAGCATTATGACTACTTGTTGCAGCAATCACTTGATTAGCAAAACCACCATCAAGTAACGCTGATCCTACCGCCAGTGTTTCCATTGAAGTTGAACAGGCTCCAAACATACATAAGAATGGTATTTGCTGTGTTCTAGCTACATAATTACTGGTTACATTTTGATTAAGTAAATCTCCCGCTAGAAGTAAATCAACGTCTTCTTTTGTGGCATTTACTTTTGACAAACTTAACTCAATCGCCTCATTCATTAGACGTCTTTCCGCAAGCTCCCAGTTTTCTTCCCCACAATATAAGTCATTAAAAGTTTTATCGTAATAAGAACTTAGGGGTCCATTCGACTCCATTGGACCAACTGCTGTGCCGGTGGATTGAACAAAAATGTCATCTTGAAACAACCATGTTTGTCTTCCAGCTAGCTTCATACTCTTCCCTCCAGGATAGCCAAATCTTTCTTAGAAAACGAATCGAATGATATATCTAATAATGCCGACAATATAGGCAGACACAACTCCAAATACTATGACATTCCCAGCTAATTTAAACATGTTCGTAGCAACACCTAAAACAATTCCTTCACTACGATGTTCTAATGCTGCACTCGTCATGGAGTTAGCAAAGCCTGTCACTGGAACAGCAGATCCCGCTCCAGCAAACTGCCCAATTTTATCGTAAATACCTAAGCCAGTTAATATAGATGATAGGAGTATTAACGTAGCGACGGTTGGATTACCCGCACTTTTTTCTGTAAAGTCAAATACGTCAATAAAAAAATTTTGAATGACTTGTCCTAGTGTACAAATTAAACCTCCCACTATGAAGGCCTTTATACAGTTTGAAATATACGGTGTTTTGGGGTGAAAAGATTTTATTTGCTTTAAGTAATCCTTTTTCATTGTAGTCCTCTTACCCAAAGCGTCTCTCTCCTTTCTATAAATCCACAAAATAAATCCAATGATAAAGTGAACCTACAATTTTTCCCATTACGATTGCCATGAGTAAAATGATAATTCGATCATAAATACCCATGCGTTTTGAAAGGATTGGAAAAACATTTAACACTTCTGTTAATGCGGCAGCTAACATACCTACAAATATTCCATACATTGCTCCAAGTGGAATTAGCCAATAGGATGACATAAAGAAACTATAGTCTCTCAAGCTTAGAATCCCACCAATTATTGCTCCTCCAACTATTCCCCATTCATAACCTTGTACATAGGCTACTGTTTTTGTAAGTTGTGTTAGTCTTGGTATAATTCCTAGTACCGATAAAAAGGCAACAATTCCTGCACCAACAGCGAGACCACCTGCAAGACCGATAAATATGACGAGGAGATATTTAATTACCATCGTGTAACTTCTTTACACTTTCTTTGTTTTCTTTAAGCATGACGTATCGGTCTAAATCTTGTTGATAGTTAAACATTTCAACTTCAAGTGGACTTGGTTCTTCATTAATACGCTTCTTAAATAAATGGTTAAAAAATAAAATCATACCAAGACCAAGACCAAACGAGTAAGGTATCTGAAGTAATAATGGTTTTTCATTGTGTTTACCTGTAATGATAAAGTAAATTCGTTGATGTACTTCTCTCATACTAACATCTTCATGAAAGTTCATAATGGTAAGTGCCGCACCGATAAAAAGGAGTAGCCAAACACCAATGAAGTACACTAGTGAGAACTTCCGTTTCCTATACTCGATTTCGACAATAGATTGTGTCGGTCCAATGGACTGAATATCAATAGCAGGGTATGTGGAGTGAATTTTATCAATAACTGTCATCACATCAATAACAACAATGTTCTTATCACTCATATTGACATGATAAACGACCATATTTTCGATTTTTTCTTTTAACGATTCACTTGAAATAATCTGCGCAAGATTTCCGATGGTTACGGTGTGATTAGGTTTGACTAAGATCTTGTGGCGCATTCTAATATATAAAGTTTCTTCCATCGTTCTCACATCCTACACAAGAATTTCCTTGTAGATGTAGTATGCTTGTTAACAGATTCTCTGATTCTCAAATGGCGAAGACTCCATTAATTACCAAGCTTTTCGCTTTATCACTTTAAGGGAGTGGGGGACAGGCCCCCACTCCTTTAAAGTGATAAAGCATGGAAACATTAAAAAAGATCGAATGGGATTAAACGCCCATTCGATCTTTCATTTGTTGTAGTATTTTCTTTTCTAGCCTTGAAACTTGAACTTGTGATATCCCTAAACGGGAGGCGACTTCTGATTGTGTTTGATCTTTGTAGTATCGCAAGTACACAATAAGTCTTTCCCGATCATCCAAGTCTCTAATCGCTTCTTTAAGTGCTATCTTATCGAACCACCCTGTCTCGGTTTCGTCCGCAATCTGGTCTAAAAGTGTAATCGGATCTCCATCATTTTCATACACTGTCTCATGTATCGAAGATGGAGCACGACTCGCTTCTTGAGCAAGAACAACATCTTCCGGAGTTATTTCTAATTTCTCCGCAATCTCGTGAATCGTCGGAACTCTTCCAAGAATTTTTGATAGTTCGTCCTTTGCTTTTCTAATTTTATTTCCTGTTTCTTTTAACGATCGACTCACCTTTACCGTTCCGTCATCACGGATAAATCGTTGAATTTCTCCAATAATCATCGGTACTGCGTACGTTGAGAATTTCACGTCAAAAGTCAGGTCAAATTTATCTACCGATTTGAGGAGACCAATACACCCAATTTGGAACAAATCATCAGGCTCATAGCCTCTATTTAAGAAGCGCTGAACCACTGACCATACTAAACGCATGTTTTTTTGAATGATTAAGTCCCTAGCTGCTTGCTCACCAGTTTGACTTCGCTTAATTAATTCTTTTACTTCATGATCTTTTAAGTATGTTTCGTTCTTCTCTTTCTTGACCTCCACATCCATACACCATTCTCCCTTAATTACAAAGCGCTTTGCTGTTCGTTAAATGCTTAGTTAGACGGATGGTAGTTCCTCTTGTTTCATGAGAATCAATATCAAAATCATCCATAAAGTTCTCCATGATGGTAAAGCCCATTCCAGAACGCTCAAGCTCAGGCTTTGTTGTAAATAATGGCTGACGAGCTTCTTCTACATCGTAAATTCCAATACCTTCATCACGAATTGTAAGATGAACAGTATTTTCGTCTAATACAACGGAGATATAAACAATTCCTTTTGGATCATTCTCATAACCATGAATAATCGCATTTGTAACTGCTTCTGATACAACTGTTTTAATCTCGGTTAGCTCATCCATGGTTGGGTCAAGTTGAGTAATAAAAGCAGCTACTGTAACACGAGCAAATGACTCGTTTTGGCTAAGAGCAGAAAATTGAATATGCATTTCGTTTCTCATGTTAGGCCACCCCCAATGTTTGGAGTGCAAACTGTTCGCTTTCTTCTAAGCGAATAATTTTAAATAAACCTGACATGTCAAACAACCGTTTTACAGCAGGTGAGATTGAACAAACTACCATCTCTCCACCCGCGTTTTTAATTTGCTTATAACGTCCTAAAATAACACCTAAACCAGAGCTGTCCATAAAAGAAAGATGCTCTAAATTTAATATGATGTGATTAATTGAATTCTTTTCTAATGAATCTGTAACTCTTGTACGCAACTCTTCCGCTGTATGATGATCTAACTCTCCTACAAGACGGATGCATAGTACGTTGTGTTTAACTTCTAAGTCGATGGAAAGACTCACTACCTATTCCTCCTTAATTTAAGCTAGTGAGTCAATTTCTATAAAAGATGTCAAATTCCTTCCCACCTGACAAAACTAGTGCTTTTTCGCCTAAATTAGTCAACATATTAGGAAGTTTTCGTGAATAAACCAACGGTACGTTTAAATAATTGCCACCAAGATGCCATCTCAACATCTTTTGCTGCTACAAGTTTACTATCAATCATTACCTTATCGTCTTTCTTTAATATTAATTGTCCAATTTCATCGCCTTTTTTAACAGGAGCTTTTAGATCCTCCTTTAAAACGATTTCTTGAGTAACATCATCCACCGCTTCACCTTTTTTTGTTAATATTGAAATGCTCTCTGATGTAACGGCATCTACTGTCTTTGTTGCGCCTTTACTAACTTTCACCTTAGAAACGACTGCAGAACGTTCTAACATTGGATGTGTTTTGTATTGGCTGAATGCATAATCTAACATCTTTGTTACTTGTGCGTTACGGTCTTTCGGAGTGGAGGCACCCATAACTACTGCAATGACACGCATATTATCTTTCTTCGCTGTAGCAGTTAAGCAATACTTCGCTTCGCTTGTATATCCCGTCTTCAATCCGTCTACTCCCGGATAAAACTTTACTAAACGATTTGTATTAACAAGCCAAAACTTCTTGTCAGTTCCTTCGCGCAAATAATCTTCATATAGGCTAGTAAACTTTGTGATCATCTCGTATTTTAATAGTTCTTTCGCCATTAACGCCATGTCATGAGCGGTACTGTAATGATCCTTTGCAGGTAGACCGGTTGGATTGACAAAGTGAGTATCCTTCAAATCAAGTTCCTTCACTTTTTCATTCATCATTTTGACGAAGTTCTCTTCTGATCCTGCAATTCTTTCAGCCATTGCAACAGATGCATCATTACCAGATGCTATGGCAATTCCTTTTAACATTTGCTCAACTGTCATTTCCTCACCTGGCTCTAGGAAGATTTGAGAACCTCCCATTGAAGCGGCATATTCACTAGTTCGAACCTTTTCATCTAGCATTAAATTCCCTTTATCAATAGCCTCCATAATTAAAATCATTGTCATAATCTTCGTCATACTTGCTGGTGGAAGCTTTTCATTACTATTCTTATCATAAAGAACTGTTCCAGTATCACGTTCAATCAGGATTGCAGATTTTGCATCCGCAGCTAAGTTCAATTCAGATTCTTCAGCCATTGCAAAAGTGGGTAAAAACAATGATAACGCAATAGAGATGTATACAATACGGTGTAAAAGTTTTTTCATCATTACAGAAACCCTCCATTCTTTATACCTGTCATTATTTTCAAAACAGATGACATTTATACAGGAATTTTGGAAGAATATCCAATTTTTTCTTTTGAGACCATTAAGAGTGGAGGAGAAAGTCTAGGAGATAAAGAAAAACCGGGGAGATTTCCCCAGTTTAAGAAGTAATTGTCGTATAAATTAATGTTGGTGCATCTACCTTGGTATCAGATATTGAAATGGATTCATAAATTCGGTTCTTTATTTCCTCCACATTTTCTGAGTTACTATGGATGGTAACAAGAGATTCTCCTTTTGATACAGAATCTCCGACTTTCTTATTTAAGACTAAACCTACTGCCAAATCAATTGTAGATTCCTTCGTTGCTCTTCCAGCTCCTAAAATCATTGCAGCTGTTCCAATTTCATCGGCAATAATTTCGGATACATGACCGTCCGCTTGAGCAGGAACTTCTATAATATAGCTGGCTTGAGGAAGCTTCTCTGGATTGTCAACTACCGAAGCATCTCCACCTTGATTAGTTAAGAAGATTTTAAAAGTTTCAAGTGCTTTTCCGTTATTCATTACGTCTACTAACTTTTGACGGGCTTCTTCAAGTGAAGAAGCTTCATTAGCTAAATAAACCATGTAACTTCCAAGTGTTAAGCAAAGCTCTTCTAAGTCTTTTGGTCCTTTTCCTTGCAAGGTGTCGATTGCTTCTTTAACTTCTAATGAGTTACCTATCGCAAACCCTAAAGGTTGGCTCATGTCAGATATAATCGCCATCGTTTTCCGTCCAACGTTATTACCAATTTCAACCATCGCCTGAGCTAGTTGCTTAGAACCTTCTAGATCTTTCATAAAGGCTCCAGCACCTGTTTTTACATCAAGTACGATAGCATCTGCACCTGCGGCAATTTTCTTACTCATAATTGAACTTGCAATTAGTGGAATGGCATTTACTGTTGCGGTTACATCACGCAATGCATAAAGCTTTTTATCAGCAGGTGTTAAGTTTCCACTTTGTCCAATAATTGCTATTTTATGTTCATTCACTAAGTCAATAAATTTTTCATTCGAAATTTCAACTGTAAATCCATCTACCGCTTCCAATTTATCGATTGTTCCACCAGTATGACCTAAACCACGTCCAGACATCTTAGCTACCGGAACACCAACTGCTGCCACCAGTGGTCCTAATACTAATGTTGTCGTATCGCCTACTCCACCTGTACTATGCTTATCTACTTTTATCCCATCAATCATGGATAGATCAATTTGGTCTCCAGATTCAACCATAGCCATAGTTAGATAGGCACGCTCTTCAGGCGACATATCTTGAAAATAAATCGCCATCGAAAAAGCACTCATCTGATAATCAGGAATTTCTCCGTTTGTATATCCTTGAATGACGAAATTAATCTCATCTTTTGTAAGAGCTTCTCCGTCTCTCTTCTTTTCAATAATATCAACCATTCTCATTAGTCAAACACCTCATTTTTTTTGACTGATTAAACAACCGCTAAAAATTCTTTTACTAAGCTAATGAATTTCGGCTTTGCTCGGTTAGCTACTTCTACAACTTGGTCGTGAGTTAATGGCTCTAGTTCTTCACCGATCGCCATATCTGTTACACATGATATTCCTAATACCTTTAATCCCATATGACTCGCTACAATTACTTCAGGTACTGTGGACATCCCAATCGTATCTGCACCTAAGTTGCGAAGCATGATTAATTCTGCTGGTGTCATGTATGTAGGTCCTGTTATTCCAGCATATACACCTTGTTGGACATTTATATTTAAGGTTTGTGCAACTTTTTTAGCCTTCTTGATGTATTCTGGTGAATAGGCGCGGCTCATATCTGGGAAACGAGGACCGAAGTTTGCTTCGTTTGGACCAATTAACGGATTTGCCCCTGTCATATTTAAGTGATCCTCAATTAACATTAAATCACCAGGTACAAAGTCTTTATTCATTCCACCACAAGCATTTGTTACGACGATTGAATGAACACCTAATCCTTTCATTACACGAACAGGGAATGTGACTTCTTGCATTGAATAGCCTTCATAGTAATGAAACCGACCTTGCATCGCAATAACATTTTTTCCTAATAGTTTACCAACTACTAGCTTCCCTGCATGTCCTTCAACCGTTGAAATTGGAAAGTTCGGAATGTTCTCGTAATCAATTTTTATAGCATCTTCAATTTCATCAGCTAATTCCCCAAGTCCAGAGCCTAAGATAAGCCCGAATTCTGGCTTAAGCTTTGTTTGACTTTCAATATACTCAACCGCTTCTCTCATTTTCCCATAAACGTTCTCCATTAATTGTTTCCCCCGATCTCCTTAACCGTTCCTTTTACAAGTGATAGGAAGCTTGTTTTTACCATTTCTGTCGTTTCCATCACTTCATCATGGGTTAATGGCTGATCTAAAATTCCCGCTGCCATGTTCGAGATACAAGATATCCCTAAAACGGTTAAGCCAGCATGACGTGCAACGATAACCTCTGGAACGGTAGACATACCAACCGCGTCTCCACCAAGTGTACGGATCATGCGAACCTCTGCTGGAGTTTCATAGGAAGGACCAGTGTTACCAACGTAAACTCCCTCTTGTAAAGATATACCTAAGCTTGATGCAACGTCTTTTGCTTTTGCACGTAGTTTAGGGCAGTAAGCAGCAGACATATCAGGAAAACGAACGCCAAATTCAGGATTATTCGGACCAATTAGAGGGTTTTGCCCCATGTTATTAATATGGTCAGTAATTAACATTAAATCTCCAGCTTTAAATGAAGTATTTACTCCACCTGCTGCATTCGTTACGATTACTGTTTCTACACCAATTTCCTTCATAACGCGTACAGGGAACGTCACTTTATCTAATGAATATCCTTCATAGAAATGGAATCTTCCTTGCATGGCAACTACTTGTATTCCTTCTAACTCCCCAATGACAAGTTGACCTGCGTGTCCTTCTACTGTTGAAACAGGAAATTCCGGTATTTCATGATAAGGCAATGTGATTGGGTTTTGAATTTCTTCAGCTAACACCCCAAGACCAGAACCTAATATTAATCCAATCTTAGGTCCAGAAGTTAATTTATCTTTAATATAAGAAGCGGCACGTTCAATTTGAATTTTTTCCATTTAAATCTCCCCCTATTTTAATTCGTTTAAGAAGCTTGTGCCGTGCTTTGGCAAGGTCACATTGAAATTTTCTGCAATAGATGCACCAATATCAGCAAAAGTAGAACGGATTGGCAATTCTTTTCCACCGTTAAAGGATGGACTATATACTAGTAATGGAACATATTCACGCGTATGATCAGTTCCATGATGAACCGGATCATTTCCATGGTCAGCTGTGATGATTAAGAGATCATCATTTCTTAAGTTGTTAAGCACTTCTGGTAAACGAGCATCGTATTCTTCTAATGCCAAGCCGTATCCATCCGGATCTCTTCTATGTCCGAATAACGCATCAAAATCTACTAAATTTAAGAAACTTAGGCCAGTAAAATCCATTGCGACTGTCTCGTTTAGCTTATCCATGCCATCCATATTGGACTTTGTTCGTAACGTTTTAGTTACGCCTTCATTGTCATAGATATCAGAAATTTTCCCAATAGCAATGACATCTAAATGATTGTCAGCCAATTCATTCATAACTGTGCGTCCAAAAGGTTTTAATGCATAGTCATGTCTATTCGCCGTTCTTTTAAAATTACCCGGTTCCCCTTCAAAAGGACGAGCGATAATACGACCAACCATATACTTTTCGTCTAACGTAATTTTTCTAGCATACTCACAAATTTCATATAATTCATCTAATGGAACGATTTCTTCATGAGCTGCAATCTGCAATACAGAGTCAGCGGATGTATAGACAATTAACGCACCTGTTTCCATGTGCTCTTTGCCCAACTCATCTAATATTTCAGTGCCAGAAGCAGGCTTATTTCCTATTATTTTGCGTCCTGTTTTCGTTTCTAGATCTTGAATTAATTCATCTGGAAAACCATTTGGGAACGTCCTAAAGGGTGTTTCAATATGTAAGCCCATGATTTCCCAATGACCTGTCATTGTATCCTTACCATTTGAAGACTCTTCCATCTTCGTATAATAAGCAAGGGGTTTCATTGCTTTTTCAATGCCTTTAATTTCTGTAATATTACTTAAACCGAGCTTTGCCATATTAGGCATGTGTAACCCATTTCGATGCTCAGCAATATGTCCTAATGTATCTGATCCAACATCATTAAATTTATTTGCATCCGGTGCTTCACCAATACCTACTGAATCCATTACAATTAAAAAAATCCGATTAAAAGGATACTTACTCATGTTTTACCTCCTTAAGTAACTTCTTTAGTTTTTGTATTATTCCCATTCATTATTCCAATTACTATGTAACTTTCAAGTTTAATAACGTCAGAGGTCAGACAACTAAAGTATAACGTTGATTCAGGAAACTATCAATCTATAACATAAAAAAAGTAGAGAATCCTCTTCTCTACTACGCTCTTGGGTGAAAGCTTTTATATACGTCTTTTAATCTAGCTTTTGTAACATGTGTATAAATTTGTGTCGTTGATATATCTGCATGTCCTAACATCTCTTGAACAGCCCTTAAGTCTGCCCCATTCTCTAATAAATGAGTGGCAAAAGAATGTCTTAACGTATGAGGAGTTAGTTCCTTTTTAATATTTGCTACTTCCGTCAGTCTCTTTAAAATTTTCCAAAACCCTTGTCGTGATAGTCGATTTCCATGATGATTTAAAAATAATGCATCTGTTTTGGTTTTACCGACTAGCTTGCCTCTTGCTTGATTCATATATTGTTCAAGAGATTCGGTTGCAGCTCGGCCAATTGGTATAATTCGTTCCTTGTTTCCTTTTCCTATACATCTTAAGAAGCCCATCGTTAAATGGATATCCCCTAAATTTAGCCCAATTAATTCCGAAACACGAATTCCGGTAGCATATAGAACTTCAATCATCGCCTTATCACGAAGTCCAAATGCAGTATCAAGACTCGGAGAATCTAATAACTGCTCAACCTCAGCCATTGATAATACTTTCGGTAACGTACGTTCAGGCTGTGGTGTTTCAATATGAACGGACGGATCGTGTGAAACAGCTCTGTCTCGTAATAAAAACTGGTGAAACGATCTAATCGAAGCAATATGTCTAGCAATTGTTCTTGATGAATGTCCTAGTTCCTTAATATGCTTTAGGAAGTTTATAATATGTAGGCGTGTCACTTCCTCAAAAGATTGAAGCTTCTCTACTTCTTCTTGAAATTGAATATATTTCTTCAAGTCCCGTTTATATGAAGTAATTGTATTGTCAGATAGTCCTCGTTCTACGACTAAATAGTGTAAGAAATCTTGTAATTGATCATTCAATTTATTCTACTCCCCGGACTTATAAAATAACATTAAGCGGTCAATCAGTGTAGATTCAGGCTCAGTCAGACTTGCTGTTACCTTGATGGCAGAACCTTTTGGCTCATCATAGCGATGATAATTTTGATACTCCTGATTAATCCACATAAGTCCATAATAAAACATAATTGTACATCCCGTAAACAATAGGAACACTTTTAATGTATTTAATACTAGTTGAAGCCACGTTTTCATGTCATTGCCCCCAATACACCTTCTCTTCTTTATTAGAAGATATGCCAAGAAGGACAAACTTTATACATAAATTAATGGATTTTGTCTATTCAATAAATATTGGTGAATTATACAGTTCAATTTACTGATGATAGGCAAAATACCCTAATACACCAGACCATCCGATTTTGATTACTTTAGAATGCAACATACGTGATGATCCGTTGGTGTCTAAAGTATTTGAAATAAATTATGAGTAAAGAGGCTGGGACATAACTAAAAAATCATCCTCAAATGCGAAAAACATCTAAATTATTCTACCTATTGGATATTATACTTTTTTCGTACCCTTTGTTATTTATTAATCAGTTAAGTGGAAGAACTAGTTCGTTCCATTGCGCTGCAGACACTCGCTTTCCGCGGGGAGGAAGCTGAGCCTCCTCGGCTACGCCTGCGGGGTCTCAGCCTTTCCTCTACTTCCCGCAGGAGTCGAGTGTCTTCCGCTCCATTCCACTAGTTTTTAAAATAGTATGCGAAATCAAACAAATCTATTAAAAGCAACAAATAAAGACCCGAACTATTAGGTAAAAGCTATTGCCTAATAGTCGGGTCTATCATTGGCTGAAATACTATGTCCCAGCCTCTTTACATACTATTATTCTTCTTCCGCATCTACTTTATCATGGCAGCGATAACAAATACCATGGAAAGTAAGACGATGATCTTTTATTTTAAAGTTCCAATCGCGTTCTACGATTTGTTCAACATCCTCTAATAAGTCATCTTGAATTTCATCAACAGCCCCGCATTCCATACATACCAGATGGTGATGGAAATGTGCAGCTCCCTCTTGTCTAAGATCGTATCTAGAAACTCCGTCTCCGAAATTAATTTTATCTACTACTTTTAGTTCTGTTAATAATTCTAACGTACGGTATACAGTAGCTAGTCCAATTTCAGGAGATTTTTCCTTAACGAGGAGGTACACATCTTCCGCGCTTAAATGATCTTCCTCATGTTCTAGGAGCACCCTAACCGTTGCCTCACGTTGAGGAGTAAGTTTGTAACTGGAAGAATGCAAATGCTTTTTTATCCGGTCGATTCTATTTTCCATGAAATAAATTCCCTCCCTCGCCCTTCACTACCTAATTATAGCAAATGAGAGGAAAGTGTCAAAATAAAATAATTATCATCTGATATTTAGAGATATTTTTATTTAATAATAATTATTTATTGATAATTTGAACAACTTGTTTCATTAAAATAGGTGAACTATATGCTTCGAAAGCAGATGCAACTAAAATAAATAAACACACAACAACTGCTACGGCAGTGTATCTAACAAAAAACTGCATAAACGGCATATTCGCTCGCTTTACTAATATTTGTCCGATTAATCGTAAAGAGAAAGAAACTGCTACTGTACCAGTTATGATAAATGCAGGAATTATGATTAAATTTTGTGGTAAAACCGACACAAATGAAAGTAAAAACCCTTCCCAGCCAAGCTGATTCACAAGAAAACCGACAGTGAATCCTACCACGATCCCTTTTAAAAATAATAATATTAATATTACTGGTAGACCAATAATCGAGATTCCTAGAATCCACATTAAGACAACATACTTAATATGATGAAGATAGCTCTGAATAAATACTTCATTGGAATTCGTAAGCTCTCCATTAGAAACTTGTCCAAAGAAGCGACTTATATATAAATATAAATCTGTCTTCTGACTAATACTTAAACTGTTAACAACAATCGCCCCAAAAACAATTCCCATCATAAATAATACTGTGATAAATAAATATATGGACGAGTGGTCTTTTAAGTGCTGCGCTATTTTATGTTTCCAAGATTGTTTTCGCATTGTTTCATCCTCCTATATTGTTTTCTCTAAGTAACTTGATATTATTCTGTTAAATGCTTGGTGAATCAAATTGTCACCTAACATGTATATTTATAATCTAGTAAGGAACTCTTACTTGATTCTATGAGGAAAAATGAAATCTATGACCATTTACTAGAAGAAAATATTTCCACATATAGTAAAGAATATGATATACTCTCAAAAAGCTGAGGAGTGTGAACAAAGATGAACCCGATTATGCTAGATTTCCCCACTGAATTTACGACTGACCGTCTTTTAATTCGTTGGCCTTTACCTGGTGATGGAAAGGTTGTTTATGATGCTATTGTAGCTTCCCGTAATGAATTGAGGGAATGGCTACCGTTCGCCCAAAAGGAGCAAACCGAGGAAGAAACCGAAGTTAACCTTCGCGAATCACATGCAGAGTTCTTAAAAAGAGAGGATTTAAGATTACTAGTTTTCCATAAGGAAACAGGAGACTTTATCGCCTCTTCAGGATTGCACCGTATTAATTGGGAGGTACGTAAGTTTGAGATTGGCTACTGGATTGATACTCGTCATAGTGGAAAGGGTTATATGACTGAAGCCGTAGAAGGAATTACAAAGTTTGCTTTCAAGGAACTTGAAGCAAGGCGTGTTGAAATTCGTTGTGACACTGAAAACATAAGAAGCCGTGCAGTGGCAGAACGACTCGGCTTTGATTTAGAGGGAATTCTTCGAAATGACGCTTATGATGTGAAAGGAAAACAGTTAAGAGATACCTGCGTTTTTGCTAAAATTAAATAAGCCCCTACCAACGGGGCTTTCTACTTAAAACACATTAACCTTCCCATATTTACCGCCTCCGCCTTCTTGGAAAGAAAGCGTTCCTTTTCTTGCTCTTATTATCGATTCAGCAACCGTTTCTGACAGCAATGATCGAAGTGCTTCTTCTGGTGCTTCGTGTATGATATTCATCTCTGTTTTAAAATAATCACGAAGCTTTAACATCGTTTTTTTACCAAGTCCCGGGATAAATTCAAGAGGAACTTGATGGATATATGGAGGGCGAGATTGGTTATCACCGGAATGAGTCTTTAACTCGAGTAAACGATCATAAACCCCTTTTATAACTTTACTTTTCCCACAATTCGAACATGCTTCCGTTGTATCTTCTAAGATGGTTAAGCAATCGTCACACGTTGTACGATGATATTTACCAAGCTTCGGATCTAAACCGTAATTGGCAACAATTTCCCTACCATCAGTTCCGTGCAGAGCCTTTCTTAGTTCTTCAAAAGATGGAGTCTTCATTTTAATTTTTTGATATTCTCGTCCAATCTTCGGTAATGAATGGGCATCTGAATTCGTAACAAAACTATATCGATGAAGTTCTTCAATCTGATCGGCCATATTTGTATCTGAGCTTAAACCTAGTTCAACTGCATCAATATAATCAGGATGGAACACTTCTTCAAGAGTAGCCGTCACGCCTCTTCCATATAAACTTTTATAAGGAGTGAAAATATGCGCTGGAATAAATAGCCCATTAAGTTCCCTCACTTTTTCTTGAAGGTTTCTCCCTGTTTCATACATTCGTTGTGAGCTTAACGTAATGTTTTTCATTCGATCAGACATCCATGAAGAAAACTCAAGCATTTTGGAGATCGTTGGGATAAAAGCTAAAACATGAATGGGACCTTTACAATGTTCATCATAAATTTCTATCTCACTACCGAGAATGAGTGTTACATGTTGGAAACGTAATCCTCCCTCATCTAACTCGACGACATCGCCTGTATGTATAAGTGCTTGTAGCTCACTTAACACTTCCGGGACATGACAGTCGATAACCCCTATTATGTCGATGCCCTTTACATTTGTAGATTCTTTTAATATATTTTCAATAGTTAGCGACCTAGCACCTGTAATTTTAACTGGTTTCCCAGAAGCCGTTCTTCCGATATGTATATGTAAGTCTGCAAAATACTCTTCCATTATCTTTGTTCAACTACCCTTTTCATTTGTAAATATTGAATAGCATAAGCTGTTTTCGCATCATAAATTTTTTGTTCTTTTACTAACTGGACAGCTTCTTCTAAAGATACTTCCATTACTTCAACAAATTCATCTTCATCAAGATCTAGTTTATCTTGTTTCTTTGTTAGTCCCTCAGCTATATAAAGATGAATGATTTCGTCTGCGAATCCTGGAGACGTGTAAAAGGAAATCAGATGAGTAAGAGATTTGCAATTGTAACCTGTTTCTTCCTCTAATTCTCTTATTGCTGTATGTTCTGGCTGTTCACCTTTTTCAAGCTTCCCTGCAGGAATCTCAATGATTGATCGCTCTAATGCCTTTCGAAATTGCTCAACCAAAATAATTTTCCCTTCAGCTGTAATTGGAATTATAGCAACTGCACCGGGATGTTTCACAATTTCACGATTACTAGTTTTGCCATCTGGTAATTGCACTTCTTCTACAATTAAGTCAATGACTCTACCTTGAAAAATGGTTTGAGATGATAGAGTATTTTCTTCAAATTTGTTCATTTTTCTCTCTCCTCGTTCTATCTTTTTCAAGCTCTTCATACATTCTATCATAGTTAGTTAGGAGGGTGTGCGGCTTGAAAATCTATATACAAGAATCTAGTGTTGCTTTAGTTGGAAAGTCATGGGAAATTAGAAAAAAGCTAAAAGAGTATGGTAAAGATTATGTAACGGTTTCTGATTGGATTAAAAATGAAAGGGTTGCCTCTAAAAAACGTAGTAAAGTTATTCCATTTCCGGATAAACAACTAGATTAGAAATGAACCAGTTATACTACTGGCTCATTTCAATGCAATATCCCATTATTGATTTTCTCAAACACTTCTTCCATCGACTGAATTCCTTTCACTTCATCGCCTTCATCAGTTTGAATCGTCCATTCATCCTTTTCCAAAGCTAGCTCTTTGTTTTCGTTTTTTACGTATGGACGGTTAATCATAAAGGCCTTCCCATCTTTGCGAATGGTGTACCCCATAAAATAATTCGAGCCTTGTCCTTCTTCTTCGTAAATACCTATATCATCTAAATCATACTTCTCTAACATCGGTTCAAGTGAATGAATAAAATCAGCGAGCAATTGATCTCTTTGCTTATAATCCATATAAAAACTCCTCTCTGTTGTTTGTTAATAGTTTGTCCTACTTAATGAAAAATAAATTTTTATGACTAATATTAATTGTAATTTTTGATATGATAAAAGTGGTACGGGAGGGATTACATGAACTATCGAACAATTGGTAACTCTGATTTATTAGTAAGTGAAATCGGATTAGGTTGTATGTCGCTTGGAACGGAAAAGAATAAAGCAAGGGCAATTATTGACCGTTCTCTTGATTTAGGAATTAACTATTTAGATACAGCAGATTTATATGATTTTGGTGTAAATGAAGAAGTTGTCGGTTCTGCAATTAAACATAGACGAAGCGAAGTAATTGTTGCCACTAAAGTTGGCAATAAGTTTGATCATGACAAAGAGGGCTGGAGCTGGGATCCGAGCAAAGCTTATATAAAAAAGGCTGTAAAAGATAGCCTATTCCGGCTTGGTACTGATTATATAGATTTATATCAGTTGCATGGCGGAACCATTGAAGACCCAATTGACGAAACAATTGAGGCATTTGAGGAGTTAAAGAAAGAAGGAATGATCAGATATTACGGTATTTCATCGATACGTCCAAATGTGATCCGTGAGTATGTAAAGAAATCATCAATAATTAGTGTAATGATGCAATATAGTATCTTAGATCAGAGACCCGAAGAAGAAATCATCAACTTGCTTTCTGAAAATAGCGTAAGTGTAATAGCAAGAGGTCCATTGGCAAAAGGACTTTTAACAGATAAATGGCGGGAGAAAATATCAACAAACGGCTATTTACATTTATCGAATCAGGAATTAACCCAAAGCATTGAAGCACTACAAAAATCTCTAGGGGAGAGACATCTGCAGGAATATGCCCTTCGATATTGTTTGTATCAGCAAGCAGTAGCAGCTGTCATTCCAGGGGCGAGCTCAATCGAGCAGGTAGAAGATAATGTTAAATCTGCTATGTCTGCTCCTCTAACTGATGAAGAGGTCAACGGAATTAAAGAAATTATACGTGCAGATCAATATCAACAACATAGATAAAGTGGTACTTTACTCGTACCACTTTTTTGCTTTCTTATCTAATTCTTTAACTAACTCATTTTTCCCTTCACTATATAAATTTGGATTGTGAATGTATTGGGATGCTAGTTTTCGTTTCAACTCTTCATATCTCTTTGCTTCAGTAGGATGTGCAATCAAATAATCTCTAAAAGCTAAGTGTCTTGTAACTTCTGAATGTCCTGCAGGAAAAATATGAACATGATGAGTACGGTCATTTCCTCCTTTCTGGAAATAACGACGATTCTTAATTCCATTTTCACCTTTTGGTTCGTAGCCGATTTTAATAAATATATGATTGAATGAATCCACTTTATCGATGTTATTTACTTCAATTAATATATCGATTATAGGTTTTGCCATCATTCTAGGTATAGACGTACTTCCAATATGGTGAATTTGGGATAACTGTTCACCTAGAACGTTTCTTAAGAGTTGTTCCTCGGTATGATATAAGTTCCTCCAATTTTCCTGGTATGGAACTACTTCGATTTTCCTCATTCTGTACCCCTTTCAATTAGTCTCTCTTCGTAAACAATGTTCATTTAATCAAATTCCTGGCATTTTAAATAGGTCTAAAAAATGGACCATTAACATTTGAGAAAGGATGCCACTTAATCTTACTATTATGTTTTTCTTGACTAGTCCTAATAACAACAATCTATGCGAAAACAACCTTCATTTAAAACATATTTTATTACTTCCCCAACCATACTATTTCTAGAACATAAATTGGAGGTATGATTGTGTCTAAAATGCCATTAACAAGTATTACGAGTGGAATAGGAATTGAGGTGCTGCCAGACTTATATTGTTTTCCTGTTCAAATCGTCAATATTGTCTTTATCGGTAACCCAAACACGAAGGAATTTATATTGGTTGATGCTGGTATGCCTGATTCCGAGGATATGATATTAGCTGAAGTTGAAAACCGTTTTGGGCAGAATGCGAAATGTAAGGGAATTGTATTAACACATGGACACTTTGACCATATCGGTGCTTTAAAAGCTTTAATCAAAAAATGGAATGTCACAGTTTTCGCTCACAAGCTAGAGGAACCTTTTCTAACTGGAAAAGAAGATTACCCTCCTCCTAACACAGAGGTAGAAGGACTTGTAGCGAAAATGTCTCCATTCTTCCCAAGACATAGCATTGATATCGCAGATTCACTGCAATTATTACCAGAAGATGGATCAATTCCAGTTTTACCAGATTGGAAGTACCTTTCCACACCAGGTCATACACCTGGACATATTTCTCTTTACCGCGAAAGAGATGGTGCATTAATTGCAGGTGATGCATTTGTAACGGTGGAACAAGAATCGTTATATGATGTACTTACACAAAAGCAAGAAATTCATGGACCGCCAGCTTATTTCACAATAGATTGGAGCTTAGCATCAAACTCTGTCAAGAAACTCGCTGGATTGAATGCTACTGTTGCGATTACAGGACATGGTTTGCCATTAACAGGACATGACATACTGGATAACTTAACTCAACTTGCAGCCAATTTTGATACAACAGAAGTCCCGGAAAACCGAAAGTAACGCAGAAGCAGACACTATATAAAAATAGTGTCTGCTTGTTTAATTATTTGTATTTATTCCAATCCATTGAGCTTTCGTTCAATAACTCTTCAAACGATTTATTTTTTTCTCGGAGTCTTGCTTCTTCTCTTCTTCGTGCAAGTTCTTCTTCTTGTTTCCGCTCTTGGTCTTCACGAAGTGATTTTTGTTTTGCTTTTAGTTTTTCAACTAAATCACCTTGGAGCCGTTCTTGAAGTAAAAGCTTATCGTCTTCTACTTTTTTCGTCTGCTGATGCCCTTTGTTTCGTTTCTTTGCCATTATATTTCACCCTTTCAGATGAAATTATTATATCAAAGAAGTGAGTTGAATAGAGGTTAAAAACTATTCAGTTTCACATTTTCATCAAGGATTAGTTCTGTCCCTGTTGAGTTCTGGATGTCTTCAACTGAATAACCTTCTGCAACTTCAACAAGCTTCAAGCCATTTTCTGTCACATCAATCACAGCACGATCGGTGATGATTCGATTCACAACACCTTTACCTGTTAGAGGTAGGGTACATTCCTTTAATATTTTCGGTGCGCCATCACGATTCACGTGTTCCATGATCACAATGATCTTTTGTGCACCATGAACGAGATCCATTGCTCCGCCCATTCCTTTAATCATTTTTCCTGGAATCATCCAGTTCGCTAGGTCACCATGCTCAGATACTTCCATGCCCCCAAGAATCGCAATGTTAATATGACCACCTCGGATCATGGCAAATGATTCTGCACTGTTGAAATAAGCAGCTCCTGGAATTGTGGTTACTGTTTCTTTTCCAGCATTAATTAAGTCTGCATCCACACCTTCTTCAGTTGGGTATGGTCCGATTCCAAGTAATCCATTTTCAGACTGCAACACAACTTGTTTATGTTCCGAAATAAAGTTTGCTACTAATGTTGGCATACCGATACCAAGATTTACATAATAACCACTTTCAATTTCCTTTTCTGCTCGCTTGGCAATTCTTTCACGGATATTTGACATATGTACCCTCCTCCCTAGTTTTTCACCGTTTTACGTTCAATTCGTTTTTCTTGATTTCCTACGATAAGGGCTTGAACATAGACACTCGGTGTATGAATTTGATCTGGAGCCAGCTCTCCAATTTCATAAAGCTCTTCCACTTCAGCTATTGTGATTTTGCCTGCTGTAGCAATCATAGGGTTAAAGTTTTGGGCCGTTTTGTTATAAATCAAGTTCCCCATCTTATCAGCTTTCCAAGCGCGAACTAAGCTGAAGTCAGCTGTATACGCTTCCTCAAGTAAATATTCTTTTCCATTATATACTCTTGTTTCTTTACCTTCTGCAATCGGTGTTCCAACTCCAGCTGGTGTATAAAAAGCTGGAATTCCCGCTCCACCCGCTCGAATCTTTTCCGCTAAAGTACCCTGTGGAACTAATTCAACTTCGATTTCACCTGATAACACCTGGCGTTCAAACTCTTTGTTTTCCCCAACATAAGAGCCGATCATTTTCTTGATTTGTTTATTTTTCATTAATAAACCAAGACCCCAATCGTCTACTCCACAATTATTAGAAATAACCGTTAAATCCTTAACTCCTGATTCAACTAAAGCTAAAATTAAATTTTCAGGAATCCCACATAATCCAAAGCCCCCAACCATGATTGTTGAACCGTCTTTAATATCCTGCACTGCCTCTTGAAAAGAAGTATATATTTGCTTCATACGCTCACCTCTCCTTTTGTGTAACCGCTTTCGTTTTATACATTTTCAAGTAAAGTAGCTACCCCTTGGCCTCCACCAATACATAAGGTTGCGAGTCCTGTTTTTGCATTCCTCTTTTTCATTTCATGGATAAGTGTAACTAAAATTCTTGTTCCACTCGCTCCAATTGGATGTCCTAGTGCGATCGCTCCACCATTTACATTTAAAATTTCCTTGTTAAACTGAAGTTCACGGTCTACTGCTAAAGATTGAGCTGCGAACGCTTCGTTTGCTTCAATTAATTCAATATCAGCTAATGACATAGATGCCTTTTCAAGTGCTTTATTCACTGCTGGTACAGGTCCTATACCCATTGTGGAAGGATCTACTCCACCACTAGCGTTCGCTTTAATCGTTACTAATGGTATAATTCCCAGTGTTTCAGCCTTTTCCTTGCTCATCACTATAACTACTGCTGCTCCATCATTAATTCCAGATGCATTACCAGCTGTTACAGAGCCATCTTTTTTGAAGGCTGGACGTAAACCACCTAATTTTTCAGCAGATGAATTTGGTTTTGGATACTCATCTGTATCAAATACAATTGTTTCTTTACGTGTCTTAATTTCGACAGGTACAATTTCATCATTAAACCTTCCTGCTTCTATTGCAGCAACTGCTTTTTGTTGACTTAATGCAGCAAATGTATCTTGTTCTTCTCTAGAAATAGAATATTGATCACAAAGGTTTTCGGCTGTAATTCCCATGTGATAATCGTTAAACGCACACCATAACCCGTCATGAATCATACTATCTACTAGCTTTTGATCTCCCATTTTAAAGCCGTCACGAGCTCCTCTAAGTATATATGGAGCTTGGCTCATATTTTCCATTCCACCTGCAACGACAATGTCTGCATCTCCTGCCAAAATTGCTTGAGTTGCTAAATGTACAGCCTTTAAGCCTGAACCACATACTTTGTTAATTGTCATTGAAGGGGTTTCCACTGGTAAACCTGCTTCAATTGCTGCTTGTCTGGCAGGATTTTGACCTAAACCAGCTTGCAAAACATTCCCCATAATAACTTCATCTACTTGATCAGCTGCTAATCCTGCACGTGATAAAGCTTCTTTGATGACAGTTGCTCCAAGTGTTGTCGCCTTTACAGAAGCAAGTGAACCATTAAAGCTTCCAATAGCGGTACGTACAGCACTAACAATAACTACTTCTTTTGAACTCATTTTTTGTCCTCCTTAATAAAACCATCTACACCTATATTTACTTCTAGTAAAGTGGCAAAATTCCTTTAATTTTGTCAACTTTTCTATTATTCTTGCTTTTCACATTTAGGATTGAATAGAATAGGAGATAGATTGATTTTGTGACAGGAGGAATACCCGTGAATTTACCTAAACACGCAACAATCATTGAAGTGGGACCAAGGGACGGATTGCAAAACGATAAAAGCTTAGTTCCAACAGATGTAAAGATTGAGTTTATTCATGCTCTGAAGGCGTCTGGAATAAATGAAATAGAACTTACGAGCTTTGTCTCTCCAAAGTGGGTACCACAAATGAAGGATGCAAAGGAGATTGTCGCAGCAGTTCAAGACTCTTCGCGCAACATCGTCCTTGCCCCAAATCGTAAAGGAGTAGACATGGCACTTGAATCAAACTGTATGGCTGTTGCAGTATTCGTTGGTGTTAGTGACACATTCAATAAGAAAAACATAAATAAAACTACTTCTGAAAGTTTACTTGAATTGCAACCCGTTATTAAGGAATTAAAGGATAAAGATATTTTCGTCCGTGCCTGTATTTCTACTTCTTTTTATTGTCCGTATGAAGGAAAAATGAATGTGGAGGACGTTGTAAATTTATGTTCTTCGTTCGTAGAATATGGTGTAGATGAGCTAAGTGTAGCTGATACGATTGGAATGGCAAATCCCAAAGAAAGCTATGAGCTTTTTTCTAGATTAAAAGAAGAATTTCCAGATACCTTAGTTACAGCACACTTTCATGATACAAGGGGTATGGCGTTAGCAAATGTTTTTGCTGCCCTCCAAGCTGGTATTTCTCGTTTTGATACATCGGCTGGTGGTCTAGGTGGCTGTCCATTTGCGAAGGGCGCAACTGGAAATGTCGCAACGGAAGATGTTGTGTTTATGCTTCATCAAATGGGTATTGAAACTGGTATTGATTTAGAAGGTATTAAGAAGGCGGTTGATATTATCCGTCCACATATTTCGAGGCACATTGAGAGTAAATATGATCGTTTAGTCCAAGCAAGTCAGTAATCACTGACTTGCTTTTTCTTTTTATCACGAAAGGCATGTATTTTTTATCATTACATAATTCCATTTCAGTTGGAAAGCTTAATAACAGGATATGGGAAAGGAAGGTGAGATCATGGCAAAATCTAAGCAAAACGGTCAAAAAGGAAAACCAGGTAACGACGCGATTAATACAAAAAATGTGATGGCTGCTGAAGAAATGGAAAAGGCAACACATCCTACAGGCAGACAAAATTCAGAGCAATAATAATTATGCAATTTCAAAAAGCAGAAGCTAATTCTGTACTGCACCCCAAAAGTTAGAGTAAAATCTAATTTTCGGGGTGTATTTTTATGGCTAAATACAGTGAAAAATTTAAGTTAAACCTAGTCAAAGAGTATCAAAAGGGGAAATTGGGATATAACCTTTTGGCTAAAAAGTATGGTATGAAGGACAGTACACCAATTTTGAGATGGGTAAAAATATACGAGAGATTTGGTGTGGAAGGCTTAATGAAGAAGAAAAATAAGGAAACATATTCTGTTCAATTTAAGCTAGATGTATTAAGCTTTATGCAGAGAACAGGTTCTTCAGAAACTGAAACAGCCCTTAAATTTGGGCTAACAAACACTCCTATGATAGCCTCTTGGAAGAAGGCATTTCTCGAGGGGGGTCCTGAAGCCCTGGATAGACCGAAAGGACGGCCATCCATGTCTGATAAAGCTAAGAATAGAAAAAATAAACACACCGAAGAAAAAGAAATGACATACGAACAAAAATTGGAACGGGAAAACGAGCTTCTTCGTTTAGAGGTAGAATACTTAAAAAAGTTACGAGCTTT
The DNA here is from genome assembly GCF_016890225.1 of Bacillus suaedaesalsae. GTDB lineage: Bacteria > Bacillota > Bacilli > Bacillales > SA4 > Bacillus_BS > Bacillus_BS suaedaesalsae. The sequence continues at coordinate 153,279 of NZ_JAFELM010000045.1, forward strand.
TCAGATGGATCCGGAAAACTATCTCGAAAAGCACAAGCAGCGCTATCACTCGAACTCAAAGAAACCTTCAAACTAAAAGATGTTTTACAAATAGTTGGCATTCCCGAGTCCTCCTATCATTATCATATTAAAATGATGAAGAAGGAAAACCCAGACCAGGGGCTGGAGGAAAGTATTCAATCCATTTTTGACGAAAATAATGGCAATTATGGGTACCGTCGTATCAAACTAGAATTGAAGAATCGCGGGGTTAAGGTCAATCATAAAAAAGTTCAACGAATCATGGATGAACTTGGACTCAAAGCAGATAAGTTTGGGCGAAAATCACGTAAGTATAGTTCGTACAGAGGAACCACTGGAAATGTTGCCAAAAACCTTATCAATCGTCGTTTTTACACAAATGTTTATCATCAAAAGTTAACCACTGATATCACAGAATTCAAGTGTTCAGACAATGTAAAACTATATCTAAATCCAATTATGGATATGTTCAACGGTGAAGTTCTTTCATATGGGATAAGTATGCGTCCAACCTTAGAATTAGTGCTCAGACCTCTCGGGGAAGCACTAGAAATAGTTAAAGATTCAAAGTTCAGAACTACTATACATTCTGATCAAGGATGGCAGTATCAACATATTCAATGGGTAAGTACCCTCAAGGAATACAAGGTGTTCCAGAGTATGTCTCGAAAGGGAAACTGTTTAGATAATTCACCTATGGAAAATTTTTTCGGGTTAATGAAACAGGAAATGTATTATGGAGAAGCACTGTGCTCATTTGAGGAATTAAAAAAGAGAATTGAAGACTATATCTATTATTATAATAACAAGCGTATAAAGCAAAAATTGGCAGGC
>NZ_JAFELM010000046.1 GCF_016890225.1 Bacillus suaedaesalsae
GGATTGTTATGCGCGTAGCTATAACCATTCAAGCTTGCTGGAATATCACTCCAACCACCAAACGTATCCTCAGTGATAAAACGCCCTTCATTCGGACTATACCATCTTGCACTGAAGTCTATCAAGCTAGCTTTTGCGTCGTAGGACTTTCCAGTGAAACCAACTGCGTTGTATGGTGCTGCCATATGCGTAAATAGGTTTCCAAATGCATCATAACGGTATTTCGTGATTTGTTCACCAATTCGGTCGGATACATCCATAATGTTTCCTTGCGCATCTTGGTGGTAGTACAGTAATCCACCACGTGTACGGATGTTGCCTTCATAGCCTTCTTGTTTACGGCCATGGTAGCCAAACATCTTACGGGCGATGACTTGATCATTACCCATGTAGTACTGGGCTAATGGTTGTCCGTTTTCACCGTATTCCTTGAATACGTTCATGCCATCGTACATATATTGGGTGGTTTCAGTGTATAATGCTTCTCCGAACTTTTTCTTCAGTCCGTTCTTTTCACCGTTCCCATTTTCTAATGCATGTTCAGGGCCTTTTCCTTTTCCAGGTAGGTTTACATCATAGTAAGATTGTTCACGGCTTACTTTTCGGCCTAATGCATCGTACTTGAATTCCACTTGCGATCCGTCTGGGTAGTAGACACCTTTTAGACGGTTGTCAGTGGTGTAATCGTATTTAACGAAACCTTCTTTTGTTTCTTTTTGAACAAGGTTTCCGTTTGCATCGTAGTAGAATGTAGTCCTTCAATTAAAAGAAACCTTGAAAGGCATTTAGCCAATCAAGGTTAATTACAGAAAGTCACAATATAGATTTTCGTTCTAAATCAAATATATCTATCTCATTCTCTTCAAATAATTCCTCTAATGAATCTGTTCCTTTTTCTTGGGCAAATATATACTCATTCTCAGAAATTGGAACAGTGAGTAACCAAGCTACTTTCTTGTTTGGAAAAACAAGCGTCTTTAAATCTTCCCACAAAAATGGTGATACAAATAGAACATGTTTCATTTCGCTATTAGGATAATACATCTTTATTATATCTCGAAAAACTTTACCATGAGACACTAAAAAGTTTGAATTTATAATACAAAAAGCACAGGTTGCCAACACATTAGGAAAATGCTTATACTCTGATGCACTAGCTCCAACAATTTCTATTCGTAAAGGAGTTCCATCAACAGTATATTCAATTGAATGGTCGGAGAGTCCAATTGTTGAGTATGATGTAATACCTTCATAAGGTCTATCAGCGGTTGAAAGCATATCAATATTACTTACATTACTTTCATCCCAGTATTTTGAAACTTGCGGTTTACCCCCAAAAGCTTGTAAAGCTGACTTTGCAATTATTTTATTTTCACTTGAAATACTCATAATACCCCTCCTAATACCTCATTACAATCTTAATCTCCAAAATAATTGTCAGTCAAGTCTTCACCTTTATGACTTCTATTAGTAGAAGGTAACTCAGGTCGATAGTGGTCTGGATTATTGTGTTCATCTAGAAACTGTTTTCTTGAAATGCCTCTTTCTTGTGCACTTTTTTGATGCTTTCTAAATTCGTATCCTGGTTTATGGCCCATATCCCATGGTTCTTCTTTATTCATTATCTTTCCATTTCCTGGGTCTCTCACTTCACCGTCTGCACCTTTAGCTTTTTCCCAAGCTTCATCCCTAACGCCTTTTCTATAACCAGACGGACGGCTATATGTCTTATCAATCTTATCCGTACCTTTAGCAAGTTTTGCCCCTTGCGCAATACCTAACCCAGCCTTAGCTCCTTTAAGTGCAACTTTCCCTGCTCCACCTGTAAAGATACCTGCGGCTGCAATAATTCGGTCAGCTTTAGATAGTTTTTGACCTGTGACAAGGTCTCTACCCATGATTGCTTCAAGTCCACTCTTGATGTTTCCGACTACAGGAATCATATCTAAGCCAATTGATCCTGCTTGTTTCATGAAGTTCGTGGATGGCATCTTTGCCTTCTTAAACTTGAATTTACCAAATCCAAAGCTAGATTTTACATCAAATCCATAAGAGGACCCACTACTACCAAAGATATGGTTCTTACTTAGCGATTTACTAGAATAATATCCACCAAAATGGTTGGACATATAACCAGCCAGTTTATTGTAATTGCCGGTACGCATAGCTAAAATTTCTTCAAATGTCGGTGGTGGTGGCGGCGGTGGTGGTGGTGGTTCATATCCACCGGAACCTCCTGAACTCCCTCCAGATCCTGAGCCAGATCCACCCGAACTTCCTCCAGAACCTGAGCCACTGTCATCGTCATCATCTCCACCTGGTGGTGGGAAATAACAATCTCTTGAGTCATGATCTTCCATGATACAGTGTCCACTTGGATCCGTAAACGTTGTCGGATTGTTATGCGCATAGCTATAACCATTCAAGCTCGCCGGTATATCACTCCAACCACCAATCGTATCCTCCGTCGTAAAGCGCCCTTCATTCGGACTATACCATCTTGCGCTGAAGTCTATCAAGCTTGCTTTTGCGTCATAGGACTTACCAGTGAAACCAACGGCGTTATATGGTGCTGCCATATGAGTAAATAGGTTTCCAAATGCATCATAACGGTACTTCGTGATTTGCTCTCCGATTCGGTCGGATACATCCATGATGTTGCCTTGTGCATCTTGGTGGTAGTACAGTAATCCACCACGTGTACGGATGTTTCCTTCATAGCCTTCTTGTTTACGGCCATGGTTGCCAAACATCTTACGAGCGATGACTTGGTCGTTACCCATGTAGTACTGAGCTAAAGGTTGTCCGTTTTCACCGTATTCCTTGAATACGTTCATACCATCGTACATGTATTGGGTGGTTTCAGTGTATAATGCTTCTCCGAACTTTTTCTTCAGTCCGTTCTTTTCACCGTTTCCATTTTCTAATGCATTTTCAGGACCTTTTCCTTTGCCCTTTCCAGGTAGGTTTACATCGTAGTAGGCTTGTTCTCTGCTTACTTTTCGGCCTAGTGCATCATATTTAAACTCAACCTGTGAACCATCTGGGTAATAGACACCTTTTAGACGGTTGTCTGTGGTGTAATCGTATTTGATGTTGGATAAAGGTTTCTATTAGTATCACCAGAATTTCCACTATTTTTTTAAAAAAACATACGTTTTTCCTCATCCCAATAAAAGAAGACCTTGAAGTAATCTCCTCAAGGTCATAAATTAATTTTTTTAAATGTGCAACCTAAATTTATCTTACTTCCTAAATGGCTGAATTAAGTTTCTTTTAATAATATTCCTTCTTCTTTATAACTCTCTAAATTATGAATATCTATCCAGGGAATTTCTTCATCCCTTAATGCATAAAACCTTACTGTACTTCCAAAATCATCATTGGAAATAACTAGATGAAATCTCTTATTAGGATCTGATATAAATATAATACAATCGCTTTCTTTCCATAACTCTTCCCATCACAAGTAAAGAGTTTTTAATAAAAAAAGCCTTTAAGGAGATTGTTTCTACCTTAAAGGCTACATAAAGTTTTAATTTAATCAATCTTAGACATATTAATTAATTTTCTCAATTAATGATCCTAAATAGTTATCTAGTTCATCAAAATTCAGACCATTTACATTTTCTTTTTTATATTTATCGAATGCTTCATTCGCTCCTTCTTTATTGTTTAATTTTATTTCACAAAACAATTGTAAAAAAACGAATGCTTTCTTTTTTAATATAGGAGAAGCATTTAGTAAATCATAAATTTCTTTTTCACTTATACCAATTAGCTCTTCATATGTCCCATATTGTAAACTCCACTTTTCTATTTCTGGGATAATTTTAATAAAGTTCTCCGTAGTTCTTTCATCATCTAATGAAACTAACCCCTCCTTAAAAGCATTCATTTCTTTACTTTCTATTATTTGTTCTACTCTTTGTCTTATTATGCACTCATTTTCTTTGGGTTGTTCTAATACTAATAATTGATTAGAGATAAGTTGAGGCATACCATTAGGGTGAATACCAACATTAATAAAATAATATTGTCCACCATGTAACCCTTTTTGAAAATTAATTATTTTATAGAAACCATTTTCGATTTTCCAAAAATTACTGCCCTTTTTCTTATAGCCAAAAGTTTTCAATTCTGGACTAATTTTTTGCAATAATTCTTTCATACCAACATTCCCTTCTATTTCAACCTTGGACCGATATATGTTGGGCTTCCAGGTTGAAACCTTGCGTCTAACGGATTATATAAATCTATTTGAGTTTCATAACCAAAATCCCTCATCAATTTTGCTCTTTTGTTTGCAGACCTTATCCCTGAAGGAGTATCTGGTTTTATAATTCTTACTAAATTAGGATTTGTTCTACTCACACCATCTTTTCGGACAACTTTTCCATTTGGTAAAGTGATTGTTTGCTCTGGTATCCATTTGTCAATTCCTTCCGCTTCCAATTGCCTATGAGCTTCTTGTCCAATTTTTGCTCTACTCTTTACTATTGGATTATTAGTACCCTTAGCAAGTTTCGCCCCTTGCGCAAAACCTAACCCAGCCTTAGCCCCTTTAAGTGCAACTTTTCCTGCTCCACCTGTAAAGATACCTGCTGCTGCAATAATTCGGTCAGCTGTAGATAGTTTTTGACCTGTGACAAGGTCTCTACCCATGATTGCTTCAAGTCCACTCTTGATGTTTCCAACGACAGGAATCATATCTAAGCCTATGGATCCTGCTTGTTTCATGAAGTTCGTGGATGGCATCTTTGCCTTTTTAAACTTGAATTTACCGAATCCAAAGCTAGATTTTACATCAAATCCATAAGAGGATCCACTACTACCAAAGATATAGTTCTTACTTAGAGATTTACTAGAATAATATCCACCAAAATGGTTGGACATATATCCAGCCAGTTTATTGTAATTTCCGGTACGCATTGCTAAGATTTCTTCAAATGTCGGTGGTGGTGGCGGCGGTGGTGGTTCATATCCACCAGAACCTCCTGAACTACCTCCAGATCCTGAACCTGATCCACCTGAACTTCCTCCAGAACCTGATCCACTGTCATCGTCATCATCTCCACCTGGTGGTGGGAAATAACAATCTCTTGAGTCAGGATCTTCCATGATACAATGTCCACTTGGGTCAGTAAAGGTTGTCGGATT
>NZ_JAFELM010000040.1 GCF_016890225.1 Bacillus suaedaesalsae
AGCAACGGGGGACTGGCCCCCACTCATTACATTCTTATTTTAAATAGGCATTATAATATCTTGTCACCGCAACTGCATAGTCACCTCTTGTTACTTCCTTCGTTGGTGCGAAGGTTGCGTGGACCGTTGGCTTTAGGTCGTATGGTCCTTGGGTAACATTGAAGTAGGCGTTAAGAATGTTTAAGTCTAGTGCGAGTTGAACGTATCCTTTTAATTCATCTGGAATGTTTTGTTCATCTTCTATTTTTAACCTCGTATCTCCATATTGCACAGTAAGTTCCCCAGTTACATCAGCAGCTTCATTTTGCAAGCCTAATGCTTGAACAAGTGAGTAGGCAAGCTCCATTCTTGTTACACTTTCATTTGGAGCAAATGTGCCATTTGCCTTTGGTAGCATTACTCCTTTAAAAATATTCTTCTGATCACGGAAGGCAGCTCCCTTTGCTGTTACTGCTTCTACGAATGCGGCATCTTCAGTTGATACATCTGAAAACGTTGGAGAAGCTGGCAGTGCTTGGCGAATTTCAGCCCCCATTACTAGGTACTGAGCTAATTCACTTCGTTTTAATTTAGCGTCAGGCTTAAAACTGCCATTGCTGTATCCATCTACTAACCGTTCACTTACTGCTGCTTTAATCGCTTCGGCTGCGGGATGACTCTTTAGATCATTTAATCCTGTAAACCCACTTACTTTTGTAAAAGCGAGTGTTCCTTCCACTACTTCTGGAGTAGCGATTGCCACTGGATTTTCTGCTGCACCCTTTAATCCTCGAATCTCGGCTTTCCACGTTCCAGGCATTGGACTTGTAACGGAAACGGTACGGTCGTAATAAAGAGCAAATAATAAACTAACTCCAGAGCTATACTCTGTACCATCTGGGGCTACTAGTACAAGATTAATTGGATTTCCTTCCCCAATTAATCCTTCCCCGTTTACCTTAGCAACTAAGCTTGCTACGCCTTCTTCAACCGTAAATGTGTAAGCATTTTGTGATAGAAGTGTTAACGGATTATACTCTACTGAAAAATCGTTTCTTACCGTTTCACTCTCTACATTACTTGTAAATTCTTGATTTATATTAACGGTTTCACCGTAATTTTTATTTGAAAAAGCTTTATCAACTGCTGCATATGCATTAACATAACCTGCCCCTACTTCCCACGACTCATAGCCTGGCATGTTTGTTGCTGTATCTTGTAAAATTTGTTTAATTTCATCTGGAGATAGCTGTGGGTTCGCTTCTAGTAGTAACGCGACAATTCCAGCAGTATGAGGTGTTGCCATTGAAGTTCCACTCATCACTGTATAATAAGGTAAATAGGCTGTTTCAATCATCTCTGCGTCTGTCTGTGCAGCGAGCAATGTTAAAGGAGACAGAGTCTTCGTTGAAATAATGTCAACACCCGGTGCTGTAACAGTAGGGCGATCCTCCCACGTCCATTCCTTCCCATCCATCGTAAACGTGCCGCCTACTCCCTTTGTTCCTCTTGATGAAAAGTCTGCTAATGTACCATCTTTTTCACCTGCTGCAACAGATATGACCCAAGGTGCTTTTGCATATGGATTATGTGTGTTTTCACCAGGTCCTTCGTTTCCTGCTGCAAATAGAACCGTTATTCCGCGGTCATATGCTGCTTTACTTGCTATGTTAATAGGGTTATAGGGATCAAAGTCACCTGAACTTCCCCATGAGTTTGTGATTACTCGAATGTTGTATTCAGCTTGATGTGTAATTGCATAGTCAAAACCACCAATTCCATCAAGTACAAGCAGTGCTCCTCCAGAACCATATCCAATCAAGTCTGCCCCTGGTGCTACTCCTTCATGCTTTCCAGCTGACATTGCACCCGTTCCACCAACTGAGCCTGCTACGTGAGTTCCGTGTCCTGAGTTTGTGTCTGTATTTACAACACCTTCTGTATAGGAAACCGGAACAAGTCCTTCTGTAATACTGGCTAAGTTCGTACTTCCAAGAACGTTTTGAACAAGGTTACGTCCATATTCAAGATCCTTATGTGTTCCGTCTACCCCGCTATCGTTGACAACCACTCCGATTCCTTTTCCTGTCACAGGTAGACCACCGTTTTGTTTTCTCATTGAGTCATCTGTACGCACTTTATCTACACCTGTTACTTGAGTTGACACATCATTTACAAATTCAAGTTTTTTATTTAAATAGATCGAAAGGACTTCGTCACTATTTCTTAGTTGTTCAATATGAGATTGAGTTGCGACAATCCCGACCATTGGCAGTGACTTCAACGTAACTCCTGTTTTAATCCCTAGTTTTTCTAATAAATTCAGCTGATTAGAAGTTGGGGCACCGTCCGCTTTAAACGTCACAATGACCTCATAAGGACCTTCCTTCGTTGAAAGTGCCTTTTCTAACAAATCATCTACTACAACTCCTACGGATGCATCGACAGCCTTTGGCGTTGCAGAAAACGCTAATGATACGACCATGAGCAACGCCAACACAATACTCGTTAACTTCTTCATACCCAATCCCCTCTCACTTACATATTTTCTTACTACTATTATCTCAAGTTACATATCTATTAGCCTATTCCACAAAGGTTGTAATCTAAGGCTTCCAACAGTACTAATTTACTTCATACAAAAGTAGTATGCTTTAGTACTTTAAAGTAGTGGGGGCCTGTCCCCCATCACTTTAAAGTGATGAAGGGACAGGACCCACTACTTGGATAATAAAAGGCACAAGAGGTTATCAAAGCCAACCCTCTTGTGCCTTCCTATTAATTCGTTTTTCTTTTATTAGTATGCGGCGTGGTATCTAGTGATCGCGACTGCGTAGTCAGCTCGTGTTACGGTGTTAGTTGGTTTGAATGTAGCGGTTACCGTTGGCACTAGGTCGTATGGTCCTTGTGTTACATGAAAATAGGCATTTAGGATATTTAAATCTAATGCTAACTGGACGTAGCCACGTAAATGTGCTGGAACTTGTGATGCATCACTTATTGCTACTCTTTGACCATTATATAAAACAGTTAAATTGTCTCCATTTCTCGCTTCTGCTTCTTGATGTAAGCCTAGGTTTTGGACCAAGCTGTATGCTAGCTCTGCTCGTGATACCGATTGTTTTGGTGAAAACTTTCCATCAGCAGTTGGAAGTATTACTCCCTTTCCTTTATAACCCGTGTCACGAAGAGCTGCTCCTTTTGCTGCTACCGCTTCGGCAAAAGCCACATCCGTTCCCTTTACATCTGTAAAGCTAGATACACCAGATAACGGCAGGTATTGACGAACTCCTGCACCCATTGTTAAATATTTCGCAAAATCAATACGTGTTAACGTATCGTTCGGACGGAAATTACCATCTGCAAAGCTATCTACTAATCTTTCATTCACGGCTGCCTTAATCGCATCTTCAGCCGGATGCCCGGCAATATCATTCAGACCAGTAAATGCTCCTGCCTTTTTCAAGGAAACTTCTCCTTTTATCGTTTCAGGTAAGGCTAACCCATTTACCCCCTCTAACTTTACCTGCCACTTCCCAGCCATCGGAGAAGTCACTTGTGCAGTCCGGTCAGTATATAGAGGGAATAATACAGAGACACCTGAACTTGTCTCCGTTCCATCTGGAGCGACTAATACTAAGTTGACTGGATTGCCCGTTTGCCCTAATAGCCCGGTGGCATTCATTCTGGCTGTGACTTCTGTTACGCCTTCCCCAACTTCGAATTCATACGTGTTTCCCGTTAAATTTAACGGACTATAATCAATCGTGAATGGAGTTCTGTTCGTGCCCGATTCTACTTTTGCGTTAAATGTTTGATTCATGTTTACTGTCGTTCCATAATTACGTGATGTAAAAGCTGCGTCTACGGCTGCATAGGCATTTGCATAACCTGCGCCTACTTCCCACACTTCATAGCCAGACATATTTGTTGCTGTATTTTGGATAATGTCTTTCACTTCTTTCGGTGATAATAATGGATTTGCTTCAAGTATTAACGCAACCATTCCTGCTACATGGGGAGCTGCCATTGAGGTCCCGCTCATCGTTGTGTAATAAGGTAGGTGTGCAGGATCAATAGTATTTACGTCATCCGTAATCCCTAAACTCGATACAGGGGCCACGACTCTAGTCGAAATAATGCCTTCTCCAGGTGCTGTGATCGTCGGTCTGTCTTCCCACTTAAACGTTTCACCATCAACGATCACTTCTCCACCTTTTTCTGCCACTCCACGTGAAGAAAAATCAGTGAGCTTTCCTTGCTTTGTTCCGGCTGCAACTGTAATTACCCATGGTGCCTTTTTATAGTTACCCGTAATTGTCGCTTCGCCTGGTCCTGAATTCCCCGCAGAGAAAACTGTTACAATTCCACGATCATATAGCTTCTTTGTCGCAATATTAATTGGGTCAAACGGATCAAAATCTTTTCCAACATCACTTGTTGAACCCCATGAGTTCGTTATCACACGGATGTTATACTCACTTTGATGTGTAAGTGCATAATCAAATGCACCAATTGTATCAATAATGGCGACTGCAGCTCCAGAACCATAGCCGATAATGTCTGCACCAGGTGCTACACCTTCGTATTTGCCTCCTGACATCTCGCCCGTTCCACCAACAATTCCTGCTACGTGAGTACCATGACCGCCTGTACTGTCCGTATTCGGTACATTTTCTAAGTACGTGATTGGTAACATGCTATCAAGAGCGTGAAGATTAATAGAAGCCATGACGTTTTGCACAACATGTTCTCCGAATTGTAAGTCTGGATGTGTACCGTCAACACCACTGTCGTTAACGACAACACCAACTCCTTTTCCAGATACTGGAGTACCACCATTTAAATTGCGAAATGTATCACTTTTTCGTACTTGATCAACTCCTGTAAGTTCTGTACCCGTTTCATTTTCGTATGTGATTTTCTCATTATCATAAATGGAATAAACTTCAGGATTTTTTGCAAGTTCTTTAATTTGACTTACTGTCGCAACGGCACCAGCAATTGGCAGGTTTTCAAATGTTACTCCCTTTGTAATACCTAAATCCTCAAGTAGCTTTAGTTGCGTACTGCTTGGCGCTCCATCACCCTTAAACGTAACAATAATCTCAATCGGGTCTAGCGCTGTTTCTAATAGTCCATTTAAATCAGGATCAACTTTCACTTCTCCTACTTGAATTTCCGCATTAGAGGTAGGAATTACCGAGAAAAAAGTCGCAACCATTAAAACAAGTGATAGTAAAAAAGCTTTAATTTTCACAAAAACCCTCCTATTTCCGAATTTTCTATCTATTACTTATTATCTATCACGGGTAAGGGGGTATCTATTCTCCTAATGGTGTAAGTTCATTTTACGGATGTACTATTTTCTGTACTACTTAAGTAGTAGTACGCCCGAAATTTCTCTTGGTCCATGAGCACCTTCGTTGAAAAATCGATTCAACAATTGTGTCAAAATTATTAATTATTTCATTATTTATATGAGCAGGGTATTAATAACAATTGACTAAAATCATGCAATGAATTACTATACTCTTATACAGTTCGAATATATCTCCTAAGGGGAGTAGCTTTTACAGCAGAGTCGTCATTTCGGAGAACTAGTTCTCCCGGCTTTGTTGGCAACGTGATGTTGTTAGCAAGACCTTTACTTGAATGAGTAAAGGTCTTTATTATTTTTATGACCTTTACCATTTTGGTAAAGGTTTTTTTACGTATATGGGCTGTTAAACAAGGTGAGAGGAGAAAACAAAAATGAGAAAAGTAAAACTGACATTAAGTCAGCTTATGAAGAAAAATAAAGAAGAGTTACTGCATGATAAATTGCAGATCGAAAAGATTGAAAAACGAGTAGAAGAAAAAATTAGTAACAATAGCGAAAAGCATGCTGTTTAGACAATATGACCTTAAAGGAGGATTCAATCATTGGAAATATCAATGTTGGTAGAATACGGATGGGTTTTATTACTATTAATTGCCATTGAAGGACTATTAGCAGCTGATAATGCTCTTGTTTTAGCGATTATGGTTAAACATCTACCTGAAGAGCAGAGGAAAAGAGCATTATTTTACGGTCTAGCCGGGGCATTTGTTTTTAGATTTGGTTCATTATTTGTCATCTCCTTTCTTGTCAATGTATGGCAGGTTCAAGCGATCGGAGCTCTCTACCTTCTATTCATTGCCCTTAACCATATATTCAGAAAGCTCATTGTAAAAAGAGAGAAAGAAAGTCTAGAGGATGATAAAGAGAAAAAGAAGTCTGGTTTTTGGTCGACTGTTTTTAAAGTAGAATTAGCAGATATTGCATTTGCTGTTGATTCAATCCTAGCAGCAGTTGCATTAGCCGTGACTTTACCAAATACAAACCTTCCTCAAATAGGAGGACTGGATGGGGGTAAGTTCCTAGTCATCTTTGCAGGAGGATTAATAGGATTAATCATCATGCGCTTTGCAGCTAATTTCTTTGTTACGTTACTCCATAAAAAACCTGGCCTAGAAATCGCTGCCTTTACGATTGTAGGTTGGGTTGGTGTGAAACTGTCTGTATATACATTATCTCACCCTGAACTAGCTATTTTACCGGAGGGATTTGCGAAGTCACCTGAATGGAAAATTACGTTTTATGTCGTGCTGATCTTAATTGCTTTAGCTGGCTGGTTTTTATCAAAAGAGAAAACAGAGGATTCCTCTGTTATAAATATGAAACATTAATTAAATTGCCTTAGCCTGAAAAAACGCTTCGTGAAAATAACCCGAAGCGTTTTCTTTATTTCATTACTGAGTTAAAATGATTAGGCATTTCCTTTGGAACGTACCTACTCTGGAAAATTTACTAACTGATGCTGCACAGCATAAATGACAACCTGCGAACGGCTTTTTACATTTAGCTTTTTAAAGATTTTGCTTACATGAATTTTGACTGTTTTATCACTAATAAATAGTTTATCTGCAATTTCCTTATTACTTAGTCCTTCTACTAAACATTGAAGCACTTCTTTTTCACGCTCTGTTAACGCATTTTCATTCTCTTCTTGTTTCTTTTGTTGATGTAAGTTTAATAGTTTCTTCGTCATCGAGGGATGGATGACACTTTCTCCACGGGCTACCGAGCGAATCGCGTCGATGACTTGGTCAAACGGAGCATCCTTTAACAAATATCCATCTGCCCCTTCTCGAATGGCTGCTAAGAAGTATTCATCATGGTTATGCATCGTTAACACGAGAATTTTAATTTCAGGATATAGCTTCTTTAATATCCCGGTTACTTCCACACCGTTCATTCGAGGCATATTAATATCCATGAGCACAACATCAGGGTTACATTCTCCAATGTTCCCGATTGCATCTTCACCAGAAACAGCTTCACCGACTACTTGGATATCCTCTTCTATTTCTAACAAATTCCTTAGACCATCCCGTAAAATGGCATGGTCATCCACTAGCATGAGCTTGATCATCTTCTATTCCCCCTTCAACACCCATCTTTGGTACGACAACCGATATCTCTGTTCCTGCTTCCTGTTTACTATCAATTTGTAAGGACGCACCTATCTTTTCCACTGCATCATTCATTTGGATAATTCCGAAATGTGGTTCTCTTTGTGCTTTTTTCATTGCTTCTAATAATGAAAATCCTACTCCGTTATCTTTTATTTTTAATAATATATGTTCCTTTTGATGACTTAATAAAACTTCTACCTTTGTTGCTTTTGCATGCTTCACTGTATTTTGTACACTTTCCTGAAAGGTGTCGAATAGTATTTTTTCAACCATTGAGCTGATATGCTCGACTTTCCCTCTTTCTTCAAACGTGAAATCAAGTCCTGTTTCGATTTCGAAAGCTTTTATTCGCTTCTTTATCGCATTCTGAAGTCCGACTCGTTCTGTTGGATACGGTCTCAGTGCATATATTGATTGACGAACTTGTTTTAAACTACCTCGTAATTTATCCATACTATCTGTTAGGAGTGCGTATGTTTCCTCTGGTGATTTCTCCCACTTACGCTGCGCTGTCTCTAGCTTCATTAACGCCCCTGCAATCGTTTGGGCAACACCATCATGTATATCACGAGCAATGCGATTGCGTTCTTCTAATAAACTACGTTTCTCATTATCCCTAATAAGCATTCTTGTTTTCATGATAACTGCAAGTTGATTGGCAATCGTTGCGATTGTTCTAAGGTCATCTGCATTGAAGCTTTTTCTCCTGCTTCTCGCGACGATTAGTACACCGAGCGTTTCTTGATCTATTACTAATGGAGCATATATAAAGCTTCGTAGATTACTAGCAAAAAATCCATCTGCCGGTCCTTTTTCCCTTCTATTATCTACTATACTATATGGCCTTTTTAATTCCTTAAACATTTGACTCATTTCGTCCGTAACATTTCCATTAGCTGCAATGCCACCATCACCGAAGTTCATCGTCCAGTTGCCATTTTCATATGTCCATAATAATGACGCTTCTACATCAATAATTTCATGAAAGCTGGCTTTAAAGTCATCCAGCCATTCAGTTGTTGGTAATAGCTTATTTAATGCTGTCGTTAACGAAAATAAAGCCTTTAATCGAACTCGTTCTTTTTTTATTTTCATAATTGCTGAAGTTAACAGGGCCAATCCAATTAATGGTGAGAAGAAAAAGAAGAAAGAAAACACATCAATTTCTCCACGGTTTTGGCTTCCTAATATTAAGAAAAAGCAGCCGTACGAAAAAGCGATGATGCTACTGCTAAGTTCTGATAGAAATTTTTGTTTCCAGTCCTGAAATGTATAGGGCTGCGGGCGAAGTAACAATACAATATCTACCAATAAGTTATTAATTACATAAAAGAAAAAGGTCATGAGGAAAAGTTCACTTACGTATGTAAAAAACTGATTCACATTCACAAAGACATCCACAATTGCACTAGCTAACCCAACAGCAAGTGTAAAGCTTAACACCAATTGTGCCGGATTGAAGCTTACGATTCGAAAGGGTCTCCGGTCAATGAGGTTGCCAATAAAGATGATAAGCGCATAACTTACCATTGCAAGCGGCAATCCATAAATAAAATATAAAACATACACAACTGGAAAGCTGATGGTCGAAAACCCTTTCCATACTGGCATTGGAAAGTACTCACAAATTCCAATTAATAGGATGAATAGAGAGAAAATCCAAAGCTCTTTAATTGGATCAATCTGTGTTGTTTGATACAGAACATAAAGCCAGCCTATTATCGAGATTGTTAAAATATATAACCTTGAAGGACGTTCGGTTTTAGGTAGTAGTGAAAAGCTCTTCAAAGCCATCTCCCCCACACTTTATTTTAATATTCAGTCAATTACTATCGTACCTTATTTTGTTACGATTTCATAGAAAAACCCAAACTGGTCGAATGGCAAAGCACTAACCAATTTGGGCAAACCAGAAATGGTTTACATATAAGTGTGCCAAACATGGACGTGGAATACCATTCTTCAAAAGGCTTATTATAACTAGTTCCAAAGTATTATATTTTCAGATTTTGGAAAATTCATACAGTCGACACCATTCTACAAACTTCTCATTTTTCTATTGTTACTATTTAAATATATAGAGATATCGGGGGGATTTTTTTGGATTACATTACACCACTGAAAGAAAAGATTATTGCGGTACCAAATATTCGTATCAACGATAAGCTGAAGCATTTCTTTTCTGTATTTTTACTTCAGTCTATTATTTTTCTGATTTGGACACCATTTGCGCTAGCGGTTCCTGCGTTTCTTTTTGTTCAAAGCTTCGATGCAGCATCCTTTATGAAAGGGCTTGTTTTATTTATTACAGGTGCTCTTTTATTAAGTACATGGTCTTTTGTTTCTGGTTTGTTTATGTATGCTGTAACTGAACCGAAAACGAAGCCACGCTATATCGCACTTTTATGGGGAATTGTTCTTATTGGAACATTTATTACATGGATTGTTTTTTTCAATAAATAATCGTTCTTTTTTCCTATTTTCATGATAATCTACTAATAAAAGGAGGGAAAAAGTTGAAGACTTCGACGATTTTGAAATGGGTTTCAGGTGGTTTAGAAGCATTTTTAGGTATTCCGGTTATAGGTGGAGCAGTTGTTTTATCACTAGCATGGACGCCATTATTCTTTATGTTAATTTTACATATTGTCACATTAGTTCTTTGTTCAAAAGAAAACGAAAAGAAACATGGTAGCATTTTAGGAATTGTCACATCTGCAATCGGATGGATTCCAGTCGTTGGCATGATTATGCACATTGTCACTGCTGTCGTGTTAATGGTCGATGCTGCAAAAGGGTCGAATGAATCTAGCGTACAGCACTAATTAAAGCACCCCTTTGGGTGTTTTTTTCAAAAAAAGGTGGTTCAATATGAAGCATTTCTTTAGTAGGTATTCGCATTGGTTAGCACTTGTTATTATTGGATTTAATTTTTTCTCCATGTTCATTAACCGGAAAACTACTACCCCTGATATTATTGCCGTAATCTTTGGCGCAATTGGGTTAGTGGGAATTGCATTTCTCGCATATTATGTAGAAAAACAAATACGGAAGAAAAGCAATGAAAATAAAGGCAGGTGATTTTCATGGTTTATGAAATGACGTTTCAGTTTCAAGTCGCTGACTTTAAGAGTGGCGTCACTTGGTATTCAATACTCTTAAATCGTAAACCTGATTTTACCGCTCATGACGGATTTGCTGAGTGGGAGTTACTACCTGGTTGCTGGCTACAAATCGCTCATGGCCATCCTTCTGGAAATAGTGGTCCACTTCGTTTAGGGGTATTTTCGATCGAAGAAGAGCGAGATCGGATGGTAAAGGAATTTGGTATCGAATTCTTCGATATTCAGTCAAGAGAAGAAGTTCCCGTAAAATGGGCAACCTTTTCAGACCCATGGGGTAATCGAATCGGATTCTTTGAATACATAGATGAAGGTGAAAAACAAAATAAAATCAACGATAGGGAGAGAATAAAGTGACTGTATTACGAGTTGGGACAACGTATATTCCTGTTACAAATGTTGGGGAAAGCGCTGACTGGTATGTAAACAAACTTGGCGCAGTATTGAACTATATCGATGCTGACAAAGCAATTTTAGATTTAGCCAATCAAGCATTCTTTCTTGTAAAATCACGTGATGGTCAAAGTGCTAACTTTATAGATTATGAGGGCAAAGAACGTTTTTCTTTAACGTTTGAAGTCGATGGACTGGAAGCTCTTACAAAATACCAACAAGACCTTATGAAGAATGAGGTAAGAGTTGGAGAGATAGAAGATCGTGGACACGCTGGAAACAACTTTGTTTTTTATGATATAGATGGCAATATGTTTGATGTGTGGAGCGAGTTAAGTCCGACCTTTAAGGAGAAGTATTTATAGGAGGCAGGGACATAAATATTTCAACCAATGATAAACCCAAACTATTAGTCGATATTTAAATGCATCTTTCACTTAATAGTTCGGGTTCACCACAAGGAGTGAAAACTAAAAAACACGTCAATTACAGTGTAAATAACAGGACAATTAGCAAGGTATTAAACACTAAAATAGCTAAGGAAAAAGCAAGGAAACTTTAGATTATCCTTGCTTTTTTTATATTTCATACTAATCGTCTCTTCTTTAACTAAAGCCCCCGTTAGTTTAAGTGAAGGGTTTCACAAAGTTATTAATTTAAATAAAAAGAGCTGTATGTTTCAGCTCTTTTTTGGGGTTACAACTTCGTATATTCACCTAATTCTTCTTTCCATTCACCACTTATCCATCGGGATAGATTTAGTTGTTTCTCAAATTCAGTAATAATCTCCTCTAAATCCTCACTGTTCATGACTTCAAGAGGAATTGTAATACCAAATTCATTTTCTATATATCTGATGCTTCCCTTCTCATCATTTGAGAAATAATACTCATCTCCATAAGAAAGGAATGCAACTTCATTTCCCTGCATAATCATTTGTATTTCAAGTAGATCATCATCAAAATAATTAAATGCTAATGTAACACATCCAGTTATAGCTTTATTAATAAGCCTTGATACTTGAAACATATCAATTGAATAAGACGAACCTAATAAAACTGTATAATCATTGTAAGTTTTATAATAGTATTTATTAAAGATATAGCCTAATGGATTTGCCTTTAGTTCATATTTTTTCAGTTCACTTTTAATTTGTTGTTTATACTCTTCAAAGTCATCTGTTTTGATTAAAATGTTATTAAACTTTGTACCCAATTAGATCCTCCTACAAAAAATTAAACTGAATTCAGTTATTATATTTAATTATTGTTAATTAAATTTGAATTATATTTATCTTTTTTAACTCGTCATTATTATGATTAAAATAAATACTAAGATGCTCTAGATACATCCTTGCAATGTCTGTTTCGTTCTTTGTTTTTACTACTTCAATATCAATAGTAATCCTGTTCTCGCTATCATTTGTCGAGAAAGAAATTAATTTAAATGGTCTAAAAAATTTATTATTCTTTTCGTACTCCCATTGTTTACTAAATGACTCTCCTGAATAAACCTTATCATACTCGTCAATAGGAACATTAAGGAATATCTCAACCCTATACCGTTTTCCTTCCTCAAAAGTTATAGTTGTATCCAACTTAGCAGCCTCCATAAAATTACTCAACTTTCTTTATGCTCCTGTTTCAACATACTATTTACTATATCTATGTATCATTCTTTATTTGGACTGAATCCAAACTCTGTTGTTCTTTAGTGTTGATCAATTGACCAATTAAAGGGAAACCATTTACTTAAGGTTTCCCTGTTTTAAAAAAACTTAAGGTGTTTGCAAATAAGTATCCATAGAAGATAATGTGAATTTTGAATCGAGTAACTTATTTAATTTTATTTCATTATTGTTTTGTTGAAGAACATATTGCACCCTAGTTTCTATCTCAGAACTAAACAAATACGTCTCAACAAGGTCTATCCCATTTGTGCATCTAAATACAAAAGCATCATTGTCTGGGTCTTCATTTAGCCTATATACTTCGCCAGTGAATTGCTGTAACCCTTTCTGGATTACACGCCTTTCATCATCTAATTGATATTCGTATTTTATTGAAATAATCGTATCTTTTTTAGTTGAGATAGTAGCAGCTATTGAACTAAATGTTGAATGGTCTAATAAGTAGAAGCTATGTTTCTCTTTCGTCTTCAACTTTGTTGAGTTTTTGGGATTTCCTAGTAAGTCTGTTACCAACTTAAATTCATCACCTAAACCAATATTGAAAAATTCGATTCTATTTTTTTCAACATTATATGAAAAAGAATGACTACGTTCTCTTAAAATCTCAACACCTATACCAAGCATTGCTTTAACTCCTTTTGATAAACTATTGTAATTTATTTAATATTCATTAATATATATTTCTTTTTAACCTTTTCCTTTAGTGAAAGAAAATCCGTTAATCACGGGATTCGATTTTCAACTGTTTTAACAATTTATTAAATTGATGTATTTCCTCTAATCCTGGGAATTTATCTAATAAGAATAAAAGAAATTCCTTAATACTCTCGATAGAACCCTCAATAAAATTCTTCTTGTCTACAATACTAATTTTGGAGCTATGTATTTTTGAGACCTTTTTTCCATCGTACCAAGTATTTTCATCATCTTCGCAAAACAAGCCATTTAATATAGCAAATTTTATAGTTTCACTATTTATTTCACATACAATTGATTTACTAATTTGACCAGTGTGTTCACTTATAATCACTTTCTTTGCCCCATTATTGATTTGATCTATCGAATCTAAAATTGCCTCAACGAAAGGGAATATCGGGACTGTAATTCCTTCTTGGGAAATAGACGATGTACCACGGTAAAATTCGTTTATATAAGATGTCTTGAGGTTTTGAAAGTAAGAGACATTATCGACTAGTATATTTAGTAGTCCCCAAATGTGATACTCTTCAAGTTTTTCCTTAAATACCTCTAAAACATTACAATTATCTTCTATTCTAAAAACAAATTTAAACTTTGACATACCTTTCCCCTTTATATAAAGTTCCTTTTTCTTTGTGATTATTATGTTCAACAAAAAATGCAGCAAACCTTCTTGGCTTACTGCATTTTTTATTCAAATTACTTTAAATTATCCTGCCCTAAAGCTGTATAACGTTAAAATTATAAAGGTCTCCACATAGGATCCTTTTCGTCTTTTTCATTAGGTTTTTTTACAAATTCGATACACCTTTCTTCGCAAGCCCCATACTCAATTTAATTCTTTTGAGCTTGCCTTAATGAAGGTATATTAGCCCCACCTTCATAATCTGGATCTTCAAACTGAATTCCATCGTCTTCCCAAAAACAAATACTACAAATATCATAGGTTCCAGGTGGTTCTTCATCTAATGTTTTATAGCCGCAGCAAGGACATGTATATTTCATAGTTTCTACTTTTTATTCCTCTTTACCTAACCTTCCCCGTTTGTTGAATAAGAGCTTATTCCTTATTTTTCGTTTCATCAGATTTTAATTTGGCTATTTCGTATATGCATAATAAAGAAAGGAAGATTGCAAATAAGATAGTTAAAGTCATATTGCTTAAATCATAAAAGTATTTAACAGTTAAAACGATAACCAAATATACTGTTGTAAATAAAACTCTATTATACTTCTTAAACATTATAATCCTCCGTAAAGACAATCTGAACGGTTACTCCACTTCTTAAATTAAATAGTATCTTCTTTTGCTATTCTTCTCTCTTTACTTCAAGAAGTTGATGCGAAAATTCTGCATGGATCAACGCATCCTTTAGTTGATTAATATTATTTATTTGCTGTGTACTTTTTATATCGATTTTCTGTATATAACCAAGTACCTGTTCCAAAAAAAATACCGAATATTATTGCAGTTATTATATACTCTTGTATATTTCCGAGCTCTCTATCTATGAAAAAGTCTAAACCTACTTTTCCTAATGTAAAGCCTATCCCACCTAAAAAAATACCTTGGAAGAGAATAAACTTCCATTTACCTTTTTTTCGAGTTTCTCTCCATTTATTCATGAACTTATCTTCTTTAGAAATAATAATCACCCACTATTTTAAATTGTCAATTTTCCATATTAAATCATTAACTACTTCTAGATACTTCTCCATTAGTTCAATAAATTCTATAAAAAAAGCGTCAATCCTGCTTAGATCAACGCATCAGTTTGTAAAATAAATTTGTTATTTAAGTAAGAAAGATAAAATAGGTAATAAAATACATAGTACAATTAGACTCTGAATTAAAGTTAGTACAATGTCTTTTTTCCAAGTGTTCTTTTGAGGATAACGATAGTAAAGTCGTTGGAAAACAAGTAAGAATCCCCACCAAATCAGTAAACTTAAAAAGAATTGACTAAAGTCATCATAAAGCAATATTAACCCTCCTCTTTGATGCTAGTATATTGACTCACGTCCACTTTAGCTTAATAAAATTTCGAAACGTTTTTACAATGTTTTTTTAATTCACTTAAAGTAAACAAATTTGTAAGAGGAAATTCGTTAGATGCTTCTTTTGAATAAGTTAAATGAACAACAGCATATTTTTGTATCTCACTTATCCAATATACAACATCATCATTATCTTCTCTTCTAGCCACCGCTTCAGCTTTTAATCCGAATAAGATGTGATCTGGTGAAATTTCTTTTTTTAACTCCTCATCAAGAGTTGCTGACATTTTACTATCAATTAACCACCAAGGTTCATCCATAAATTCTTTTAATAAATCATTCACTTGGGAATTCACCTCTGTCTAATACTCTTTTTTTTATAATTCTATTGTTTTGTCTATCATATCTTCTTCAACTATCCTCCCTCTATATAGAAAGGTAAATCTCTCGATTTCTCGTTTTTTCTCACGATTTCATAGTCATCCATATTTAATAGACTTTAATAACATGGGATAAAGTTGTATTTTAGTTAAATTTTGGAGTTGAGAAGCAAAAAAGACTGTAGGTACCCAAGCCACCTTAATCCAAAAGGTGGAAATCCAGTTAAAGTATGGTCGCACTGGTGGATGTCTACATTTCTCATGGAGGTCAACCCTCCCATATCTCACAGAGTCTATGCTCCAAAATTCCTTCGTCCAACCTTTCCATGAGGTAGATGTCAGTTATGCTTCCCGACAGGATCTATGTCCGTATTTTAGTTGTTTTACTGACTAATCCGTGCTTCAAATGTCTATTAATTATTGAGATTAACTACTATAAAAGCATGATTTATACGTTATATCGAGAATTCTAAGCTACTTTTGGCAATTCAGCCATATGAGGAATATCCTTCAACATTCTTTCTTCACTAAACACAAATTGTTTCTTACCTATTGCAAATAACACTCGTATCAATTTATTACATAAAGCGATCAGTGACTGCATCTTTTTTAATGGATTATCAGGTCGCTTTGTATAGTATTCATGTAAGGCTTTAAAAGCAGAATTCTTAGCTACAAGGGGCATAATGACTCTAAACAAAAGGGCTCTTAGGTTTCTCCTGCCTCTTTTGGTTATTCTGGTTTGTCCCTTATGTTTTCCTGATGTGTGTTCCATCAAGCTTAATCCTGCAAGTTTAATGATTTGCCTTGGATGTGAGTAATAACGTAAATCTCCAATCTCTGCAAAGAACCCAGCTATCGTATCTTTTCCTATCCCAGTAATCGCTAGCATTTGGTGCACTCCTGGTATTTGTTCTAATAGCTCGTCCCTTTTAACCTCTAGTTGTTCAAACTTTTTAGTAATGAGTTCATACTTATCTAACAACGTGCTTAACTCTAATTTGGCCAAATCTGAACCCTCACGGATTCCGATTGAAACGCCGGCCACCTTCTTTAATTCTTTTATTCTACTTATACCCACTGCACGTTTTGCAGCTTTCCTAATATGAGCTAATAACTCTTGATCAGGGAGTTCAGCTAACTCATGTGGTAGTAGATTTAGCTTTAATATTTGTAGAGCAGAAAGCCCCTCCCAATCTTTAAAGACTGTTAGGAATTCAGGGAAATATCGGTCAATCCAATTGTGAATTTGCCCTTGTACCGCTTGTAGGTCGACGGATAATTGATCGCGTATTTTTCTAGCGATTCTAAGATCGGCATATATTCCTTCTGGAATATTAGGTTCAGCGTATCTTCCGTCTTTCACTAATTGGGCAATGACCTTTGCATCTTTCACATCATTCTTAGTTGGGGAATTATCATCTAATTCCTTTGTCTTCTTAACATGAGCTGGATTGACAACTACTAACTTGAAGTCAGTACCCTTTAGATAATGGGCTAAATTTAGCCAGTAGTGTCCAGTAGGTTCAACACCAATGATTACTTTATTCATGTTTTGTTGATCCTGTATCTCTTTAATCCATTCAACAAATCTATCAAAACTATCTCTCGCATTTCCAAAGTATAGAGGTTTACCAAACTCCAAACCTCTATAGTCCTGCGCACGAGCTACGTGCTTGAATTTCGCAATATCAACACCTATAATTAGTGTTTGAGAAGTAATTTGAGCAATCTTATTATTTTGGTTATAATTCATTTTGAAAGCCTCCTGGAATATATGATTTGTCCTTTTTGCCGGCAAGCTTAGGACACTTATATCATACCAAGAGGTTATTTTTATGTTCAAATGCCATTTTTAATCATTACAGGAATGCTTCC
>NZ_JAFELM010000001.1 GCF_016890225.1 Bacillus suaedaesalsae
TACTTGCTGGCTATCTATTAAATAGATAGTTTTTAAAAATTTTGCGTTGGTATTAAACCAACACGCTTGACGTTTTGTTTAGTTTTCAAAGAACTTTTTTATCAATCGCCCAAAAGCGACTTTATAAATATAACACCTTACATTTCGAAGGTCAACCTTTTTTTTAAAGTTTTTTCTGTTTTAAAGACGTTATATTTTTTTCGAGAACGAGATTAAATATACCAAGTATACAACCTAATTGCAACTAGTATAATATCCCAGTTAAGTATCTTATTCTTAAGCGTATTTTTCATCAGGATTTACTTAAGACTCCATTATATAGTTAACAAATAAACAATAAAAAGCCCTGCAATTATAGCAGGGCTTTTAGCATTACTCTGATTTATTTGTTTCCTTATGTCTCATTTGCGGGAATAATAGAACGTCTCTAATAGAAGGAGAGTTCGTTAATAGCATTACTAAACGATCGATTCCAATACCTAGACCACCTGTTGGTGGCATACCGTATTCTAATGCTTCGATGAAATCTTCATCCATTTCATGTGCTTCATCGTTCCCTTGCTCTTTTTCTTTTAATTGTGCTTCAAAGCGTTCCTTTTGATCGATTGGATCATTAAGCTCAGTAAATGCATTTGCATGTTCTCTTGCAACAATGAATAATTCGAAACGGTCTGTGAATCTCGGATCTTCCGGATTTTTCTTTGCAAGAGGTGAAATTTCAACTGGATGTCCATAAATGAAAGTTGGCTGAATTAAGTTTTCCTCTACCTTTTGCTCGAAGAATTCGTTAACTATATGTCCATATAACATGTGTTCTGTAATTTGGATACCATGGTCTTTTGCTAATTGTCTTGCTTCTTCTACCGACATCTCTTTCCAGAAATCTACACCTGTATATTCTTTAACAGCATCTACCATGTGCAATCTCTTCCACTGTGGCTCTAAGTTTACTGTGTGTTCACCATACGTAACCGTTGTTGTACCTAATACTTCCTTAGCAATATGAGCAATTACATTCTCAGTAAGTATCATAATATCCTGGAAGTCTGCATATGCAGCATACAGTTCAAGCATTGTGAACTCTGGATTATGTCTTGTTGAAATTCCTTCGTTTCTAAATACACGCCCAATTTCATATACTTTTTCTAAACCACCAACAATTAGTCGTTTTAGATGAAGTTCAATTGCGATACGCATATAAAGGGTCATATCTAGAGCGTTGTGATGGGTGATGAATGGACGAGCAGATGCACCACCTGCAATGGAATGCATCGTTGGTGTTTCCACTTCTAAGTATCCTTGATCGTCCAGGTATCTTCTCATCGATTGGATGATTTTACTTCTCGTAATAAACGTATCACGGCTTTCTGGATTCATGATTAAATCTAGGTAACGTTGACGGTAACGTTGTTCAACATCTTTTAAACCGTGGTACTTTTCAGGAAGTGGCTTTAATGATTTCGTTAACAGTTCAAAAAAACCTACTTTAATTGATAATTCGCCTACTTGTGTTTTGAATACCGTGCCCGTTACACCTACGATATCACCAAGGTCAGCTGTATCAAATACTTCATACGCTTCTTCTCCAACTGCATCTTGTCTTACATAAAGCTGAATCTTTCCTGTTAAATCTTGAATGTGCGTGAATCCCGCTTTTCCTTTTCCACGCTTTGTCATAATACGCCCTGCAATAGTCGTTTTAATAGCTAGCTCATCTAGTTCTTCTTTTGTTTTATTTCCATATTGCTCTAATAATTCTTTTGATGTATGTGTACGATCAAATCTCTTACCAAATGGATCTAATCCTTTTTCACGGAGCTTATGTAATTTCTCTCTACGTACCTTTAACTGGTCATTCAATTCTTCAAAACTCATCAGTCTCACTCCAAGCTTTTAGTATATAAACTATTCTTTAGAGAAGGTTCGTTTCCCTCTCTATAGGTTAGCACATGATTACGATTATTAAGTTCTGTTTATCGTTTATAAATGAATAAAAACTGCCAGTTATACACTGGCAGTACTACTCTTCTTTATGGGTATTATAGGTTAGTCTAGAAGTGAAGTCAACGTATTAGCCAACGTTGATTTGTTTTTCTGCGTTTACTTCTGTTTCTTCTACAAGTTGAAATAGCAAGCTAGCTAAGTCGCTTCTTGTATTCATTTCGTTAATTCCGTTACGAACCTTCGCATTCCCTCTGATACCTTTTAAGTACCAAGCAGCATGCTTTCTCATTTCTCTAACCGCTACCTTTTCACCTTTTAATCCAATTAAACGATCTAAGTGTAAT
Source organism: Bacillus suaedaesalsae (assembly GCF_016890225.1). Classification (GTDB taxonomy): domain Bacteria; phylum Bacillota; class Bacilli; order Bacillales; family SA4; genus Bacillus_BS; species Bacillus_BS suaedaesalsae. The sequence goes on from NZ_JAFELM010000001.1 coordinate 2,289, forward strand.
AGACAAACGTCTATTTTCTCGCGTACAGAAGGTTCATCAATTAACTCTCCTGTTTCTAGATACTTAACTGTTTGATAAATCATCCAAGGGTTTCCTAATGCTGCACGACCGATCATGACTCCGTCAACACCTGTTTCCTCTAACATTCTTTTTGCATCTTGTGGTGTTTGTATGTCACCATTTCCGATTACTGGAATGTTGACTGATTGTTTTACTTCTTTGATGATATCCCAGTTTGCTTTACCTTCGTACATCTGAACTCTTGTTCTTCCATGAAGAGCAACCGCTTGACCACCTGCGCGTTCTACCGCTCTAGCATTCTCTACAGCGTAAATATGGTCATCATCCCAGCCCATACGCATTTTAACCGTAACTGGCTTATCAACGGCATTCGCTACAGCTGCTACCATTTCGTAAATCTTATTCGGATCTAGCAGCCATTTTGCACCAGCATCACACTTTGTGATTTTGGGTACAGGACAACCCATGTTGATATCGATAATGTCTGCCGTTGTGTTTTTATCAACAAACTTAGCTGCTTCTACTAACGTATCTTTTTCTCCACCGAAAATTTGTAAGCTTAATGGCTTTTCTTGCTCATCGATATATAACATACCCATTGTTTTAGCATTTTTATAAAGTATTGCTTTATCACTAACCATTTCTGCACATACTAACCCTGCTCCGAATTCCTTTACAGTAAGACGGAATGCAGCATTACAAACTCCAGCCATTGGAGCTAGTACAACTTGGTTTTTCATTTGGATGTTACCGATTTTTAACATCGTACTACCTCCTGTTTACTATTCTTTAGGTGCAAGGTCATCAACTGTAACGTTTAACACTTTTGCCACTTCATTAAGAAGCTCTTCACTCGGCGTGCGATTTCCCCGTTCAACCTCTCCGAGAATAGATACAGAAATGCCGATATTCTTCGCAAAGCTTTCTTGGGTAAATCCCTTTAGTTTGCGAAAAGCTCGAATACGTCTTCCCCACTTTTCTGCTTCCATATTTGAACCCCTTCTCTATCTTTTAGTTCATTTACTATATGCCCGATCATAACTCCCTTTATTGAAAGCTCAGGATCAATCTCCATAAGCGGTATCATAACAAATGCTCTCTCACTCATTCTAGGGTGAGGTACGATTAGCTCTTCATCCTCAATATTTTCTTGGTTATACATCAAAATGTCAAGGTCTAAAGTTCGCGGTCCCCATTTTAGTTCCCTTTTCCTACCAAGCTGTCGTTCTACTTCTAATATAGTTTTAAGCAATTCATCGGGTGGTAAGTTGGTGTTAATTTCCACTACCATATTTAAAAATGAATCTTGATCTGTATATCCCACAGGATCTGTATCATAAATAGAGGAATAATTTACTACTTGGATTTCCGGATGCTCAGATAATGTTTGAATGGCAATTCTTAAGAACCCTAGTCTATCTTGAATATTTGATCCTAAGCCGATAAAAGCTCGATTGTTCATATTCTACCTCTCGTTAATACAATACTCACCGATTTATAATATCCTGGAATTGGCGGATCCGGCTTTACTAGTTTTATTGTGCATTCTTGAATTAAAGGGAACGTAGCTAGGACTTGTTCACAAATTGATTCTGCTACTGCTTCTACTAGCTTCTTCGGTTCTCCCTCTACAATCTTTCGGCAAAGAGTATATACTTCTGCATAATTAACTGTGTCTTGAAGATTATCGCTTTTACCCGCTTTTGATAGATCAATGGATAAGGATAAGCTGACATTGAAGCGTTGTCCGATCTTCGTCTCCTCTGGAAGGACTCCGTGGTAACCATAAAATAGCATCTCATTCAGTTCTATTTTATCCATGAGCTATTCTCCCCTTTCCCTACTAATACATCCATGACCTTTGTCATTTTAGAAATTGATTTCACATCATGCACACGCATAATATGACAACCCTTTTGTATACCAAGACAAACTGTAGCCCCTGTTCCTTCCATTCTTTCAATTGGAGGTACATCTAAGATTTGACCGATAAATGATTTTCTTGATGTTCCTAATAAAACAGGGTAACCAAGATCAGAAATTCGATCTAGATTTTGCATAACTTCTATATTCATTTCAAAGTTTTTAGCAAAACCGATGCCTGGGTCTAGTATGATTTGTTCGTCTTTTACTCCGGCGTTCTTGCAAATTTCAATACTTTCTATTAAATCAGTGATTACATCGTTCATTAAGTTCGTATAGTTTTTGTTATCCCGATTATGCATTAAGATGATTGGTACGTTGTAATGAGCAGCTAGCTTAGCCATTTTGGGATCCGCTTTTGCTCCCCATATATCATTAATGATATGCGCTCCTGCTTCTACTGCTTGTTTTGCCACCTCAGATTTGTATGTATCAATGGAGATTGGAACGTTAATTTGTTTTGCCAGTTCCTTAATAACAGGTATTGTTCGTTTAATCTCTTCTTCGGCTGAGACTACTGTATAGCCAGGTCTAGTAGATTCTCCGCCAATATCAATGATATCTGCACCCTCTTCAATCATCTCTTTTGCATGTTCAATCGCATTTGAAATTTGATTATAACTACCACCATCTGAAAAGGAGTCTGGTGTTACATTTAAAATACCCATAATCAACGTCTTCTGATTTACATCTAAATTGTACTGATCACATGTAATGGTTGAATATTTCATTCAATCAATCCTCTCGTAACTCTCTTAAGGAAAGAAGGGTTCCTTTCCATTTGTTATAATCGGTCATTAATAATTTAACGAACTTTCCGTTTCCACCCGGGAACTTCGTATCATTCACTTGAGTGAGAGATACAATCTCTTGTATAGAGTTTGTAATGAATACTTCTTCCCCAGCTAGTATATCCTCCAGTTTATAAAACCCTTCTATATAAGGAATAGCTTTTTCTCGTAACAAGCTTAAGATAAACTTCCTCGTAATTCCGTTTAATATACCTGTTTCAGTAGAAGGTGTATAAACTATATCGTTCTTCACCCAGAATATATTTGAAACAACACCCTCAGCAATATAGCCTTCTTTCGTTAGAAAAATTCCTTCTATGTCAACTGCTTGTCCAAGTTCTCGTTTTCCAAGAATATTATTCAAGTAATGATGTGATTTTAAACGTTCTGTACCTTCAGGTGTGTTGCGAATCGTTTTAAGGATCTTACCTTTCTTCTCTACACTCTTAGGTGGGATTGATTTTATGTACATAATCATTGTTGGTTGTTCATACGGCTCTGTTGTTAATCCCAACCCCTCATCCCCAGCGGAAATATTCAACCTCATGTAAGCATCCTGTAGATTATTTTTTTCAAGTAAGTCATTTACTATTTTATAAACTTGTTCGTTGGTCATCGCCCAGTTGATCTGTAATTCTTTTAATCCCTTTCGAAGTCGATCTAAATGTTCAAAAAGCAAAAAAGGGTGGCCTTGGTACACCCGAAATGTCTCGAATAAACCAAGGCCATACATATATCCATGATCAAAAACGGAGATTTTCGCTTCCTCGTCCGATACAATTTGGCCATTTAAATAGATGTACATGACGTAATTTTCGTTCCCCCATATGTTTCGATAAAGTTTTGTAAAAGAATTTTCCCAGCAGATGTCATGATGGATTCCGGATGGAATTGAACACCTTCAATAGGTAACGTTTTATGGCGCAATCCCATTATTTCCTCTTCTTCTGTCCAGGCTGTAACTTCTAATACATCTGGTAATGTATCTTTTTTTACAATAAGTGAGTGATATCTGGTAGCTGTAAAAGGTTGTTCTAATCCGTTATAGATTGTTTTGCCATCATGATAAATCGGTGATGTTTTGCCGTGCATTAATCGCTCTGCTCTGACTACTTCTCCTCCGAATACTTGAGCAATCGATTGATGACCAAGACAAACACCGAAAATCGGTATCTTCCCAGCAAAATAGGAGATTGCCTCGAGACTAATTCCAGCTTCATTCGGACTGCACGGTCCAGGTGAAATCATTAAAAATTTGGGAGCTAATTGTTCAATTTCCTCGATTTTAATTTTATCGTTCCTTCTTACGACAAGCTCTTGTCCTAGTTCACCTAAATATTGAACTAAATTAAATGTAAAAGAATCATAGTTATCAATCATTAAAATCATCTTCTCTTCTCTCCTCTACTCAGCTAATTGTTACCTTCACATTCTCTTCTGCTACTTCTTTTGCTCTCCATAAAGCTTTTGCCTTTTTCAAGGACTCTTTGTATTCATAAGATGGGTTTGAATCAATGACTACTCCTGCTCCAGCTTGGATATATGCTTGATCATTAGAAACCATCATCGTTCGAATTGTGATGTTTAACTCCATATCTCCATTATAACCAATCCAACCAATTGAGCCTGTATAAATTCCACGTCTAACCGGCTCTAATTCTTCGATAATTTCCATCGTTCTAACTTTCGGAGCACCTGTGATTGTTCCTCCTGGAAATACAGCATCGATTACATCATATGCATCATATTGATCCGCTAGTTCACCCTTTACATTGGATACAATATGCATTACATGAGAGTAGCGCTCAATGACCATAAATTCATCTACTTCTACGGTTCCGTACTTGCATACCTTTCCTAGGTCATTTCTTTCTAAATCCACTAACATGACATGCTCTGCTCGTTCCTTTTCATTTTCAATGAGCTCTTTCGCAAGCTTTTCATCTTCCTCTTCATTAATACCTCTTGAACGTGTCCCCGCAATCGGTCTAGTGCTTAACACCTTCCCCGACTTTTTCACAAGCAATTCAGGGGAACCAGATACAATTTGAAAGTCAGGTGTATGAATATAGGCCATGTAGGGAGACGGATTGATATCTCGCAGTGAGCTATATACATCAATTGGTTCTACATGAAGCTTTTGAGATTGTCTAACAGATAAGTTGACTTGAAAAATATCACCTTGTGATATATATTCTTGAACTTTATTTACTGCATTTTTAAATTCTTCATCCGTTAACGATACGTGAAGATCATTTTGTATAGATTTTTGTGCATGTTCACTATGGTTTGGATCATCAGCTTGCAACCATTGGTCTTTCAATTGATTTAGTCTGTGATGAGCCACCTTCCCAAGGTCTTCATCCATGCATGTAACGATGTACAATGCCTCATTTTCGTGTTCGTATATAAAGACTTCATCAAAAATCATAAAATATAAATCTGGAGTATTTAGATCGTCTTCAGAGATGCTCGGCAATTTTTCAATGTATCTAGCATAATCGTAGCTAATAAAGCCAATTGCACCACTTTGAAAATCTGGTAGCTCAGGATTTTGTTCTATTTGGAACTGCTCCATCCATTTTCCCATTTCATGTAATGGATTTCCCTCGATTGTCGTAGTATTTTCATTCATTGTTATATGCAACTTGTTATTTTTTCCGTTCATAATTGCAACCGGCTCAAAACCCATAATACTATACTTACCACCACGTCCACTCTCTAGGAGCGCAGCATGAGTATAATTTTTACTTAACAAGCGAAACTGAGGAAACCATTTATCTTTGTTCATATTGATTTTAATGTAAAATGGATACTTTTTCCCCATTTCCCCACATCCTTATAGATTATTTCTAGTACTAACAATTATTTTACACGATTCATCGTAATACCACATCTATATCTTTAGGATAAAGAAAATTCGACAAGTACCTGGCACCATAAAACCAAAAAAAGAACAACCTTAATCCAAAAGGTTGTTCTACTTTTTGTTATTCTTCGAATTGGTATAATGGTGTGCTTAAATATCTTTCGCCGTTACTTGGGATGATGGCCATTACTTTTTTGCCTTTTCCTAGTTCTTTTGCAACTTTTAGTGCTGCGAAGATTGCAGCACCCGAGGAAATTCCACCGAGGATTCCTTCTTGGCGTGCAGCACGTCTTGCATAGTCAAATGCTTCTTCATTCTTTACATGAATAATTTCATCATAGACGGAAGTATTTAATACATCCGGAACGAAGTTAGCGCCAATTCCTTGGATTTTATGAGGACCTGGTTTGCCTCCCGCTAAAATTGGTGAGTCAGCTGGTTCTACAGCATATAACTTAATGTTGGGATAGTTTTGCTTTAACACTTCCCCAGCACCTGTGATGGTTCCACCTGTTCCGATTCCTGCGATAAACGCATCTAACTGTTCACCCATTTGCTTTACAATCTCTGGGCCAGTTGTTAAGCGATGCACCTCTGGATTCGCCTCATTTTTAAACTGTTGAGGCATGAAGTACCCTTTTTCATTTGCAAGTTCTTCTGCTCTTTTTACAGCCCCGTTCATTCCTTCTGAGCCAGGAGTAAGTTCAATCTCTGCTCCATAAGCACGCAGTAGGTTCCGTCTTTCCATACTCATCGTCTCAGGCATCGAAACAATAAGTTTATATCCTTTTGCAGCTGCAACCATCGCTAATCCGATTCCAGTATTACCACTGGTAGGTTCAATGATTGTATCTCCTGGCTTTAACGTACCGTTCTTCTCTGCCGTTTCAACCATCGCCAATGCTATACGGTCTTTTACACTACTCCCGGGATTCATATATTCAAGCTTTAAATAAACATCTGCCATATCTTCGTCGATTAATCTGTTTAACTTTACAACTGGTGTTTCACCAATTAATTCATTAATTGAGTTTGCTACCCTCATTCCTCTCACTCCCTAATACCAAGTATTTTTATAGGTTATATAAAGATTATCGTATAAGGATGTGAGAAATGTCAATTATTTCGCATCCTCATAAAACCATTCTACGTCTATCTCATTCCAAAATTGCTCAGCAGTCACTCTTCCTTCAATTTGACCAAGTGCAAGCTGTCTTCTAATGTGATCTTTCACATCCTCATAAGAGTATTCCTTGCCTTCAATCACTTCATGTAAATATACAATTGCATATTCATCTCCTACTTGAATCGGACCTTCGAAAGATGCAGGCTTCAGTGAAGATAACAAATCCATATATCTCTCAGGTAAGAAACCACTTTCCTTTGATAAATAACCTAAATCTCCACCTTGGTTAGATGAAAATTCATCAGTTGATTTCTCCATCGCTAATACAGCAAAATCAGAGCCGTTTTTTAGTTCTTCCACTACTTGATCTGCTTCTTCCTTTGTCTTCACCGTAATATGTGATAAATGATACGTAGTAGGAATTTTATATAGACTTTCATTTTCCTTAAAGAACTTTTGAATATCTCCATCTAGAATTGTAACGTCTTTCGTTAACATCTCTTCTAACAATAAGTTATATTCAATTTGCTTTCTCCACTCTTCTTCATCTGTTAGAGTTTCATGATCAGCTGCGTTATACATTGCTTTGATCATTGTTAATTCTTGCTCGATAACCTCATCGCTAACTTTTATATTATATTTATCAGCAAGTTGATATATCACTTCACGATTTATAACCTCACGAAGCGTATCTTTTCCATAAAGCTTTTCTAGTTGATGTAACCACTCTTGTCTCGTAATATTATGTTCCCCAACAGTTGCTACCACCTCATCTGTAGAAGATGCTGTTTCTACAGATGCAGGAACTTCAACTTTTTCCTTGTTAAACCACATTGCAAGTGTTAAGCAGTTTGTTACAACTAAAACAAATACTACTATCCATACCCCTTTGTTCGCCACGTTCAACTCTCCCCATACTTCCTAGTCTTGTGGTAATAAAGATATAAGCTCTTCTTTACTTATATGATAAGATTCGTTACAGAAATGACATTGCGCTTCTGCTTTTCCATCTTTCTCAATCATATCTTCAATTTCTTCCTTACCTAAGCTCTTAATTGCACTTTCTATTCTTTCTTTTGAGCACGGACAATGGAAGGATATCGGCATTTTATCTAATACCTTTACGTTCCCTTCGCCTAATACTTCTTTAAGAATTTCTTCAGGTGTTAAACCTCTTTGTACAAGTTTAGAGATTGGCTCGATTGTTTGTAATCGTTTTTCAATACTTGAGATCGTTTCCTCCGTAACACCTGGTAACAGCTGAATGATAAATCCACCCGAAGCTAAAATTGATTTATCGGGATTAACTAGTACACCCACTCCAACGGATGAATTTGTTTGTTCCGAAGTCGCAAAGTAATATGTAAAGTCTTCTCCCAGTTCACCAGAAACTATCGGTGTTTGTCCGCTAAAATGTTCACGTAATCCAAGGTCCTTTACAACCGATAAATTACCATCTCGACCAACTGCTCTAGCTACATCAAGCTTTCCGTGTTGATTCAATTCAAAATCCACATGTGGATTTGTTACATAACCACGAACACGGCCTGTTCCATCACTATCTACAATAATAGCTCCGATAGGTCCGCCACCTTCAATTTTTATTGTAAGTTTATCATTTCCTTTTAACATTGCACCCATCATTACGCCAGCAGTCATTGCGCGACCTAGAGCTGCTGAAGCAGTTGGCCACGTATCGTGGCGTTGTTGTGCTTCACTTACTGTTTCTGTTGAACGTACTGCAAACGCACGTACTTGTGCATCATATGCAAGTGCTCGAATTAAATAATCTGACAAGTTACATACCCCTTTTCTAGTCGTTCTTTTGGTTGCGTAAATAAATTAAATGTAACCCCTTTAATGTTAAGAATGGATCAATAATATCAATAATGTTTGATTCGTTTGAAATTAACGAAGCTAATCCACCTGTTGCAATAACTCTAGGATTTGTACCGGATTCATCCTTCATACGTCGTACAATTCCCTCAACTTGTCCAACATATCCATACACAATTCCTGCTTGCATTGCTGTGACTGTGTTTTTCCCAATAATTGTTTCCGGTCTAGCAATTTCAATACGAGGAAGTTTTGCCGCTTTTGAATAAAGGGCTTCTGTTGAAATGTTAACCCCTGGTGCAATTGCGCCACCCATGTACTCTTTGTCTTCGTTTATGTAGCAATACGTCGTTGCTGTCCCGAAATCTACAATAATTAATGGACTACCATATTGAGCAATTCCTGCAACTGCATTTACAATACGGTCAGCACCAACCTCACGAGGATTTTCATACTTTATATTTAAGCCTGTTTTAATACCAGGTCCGACAACAAGCGGATTTAAGTTGAAATATTTTTTACACATTCTTTCTAGGGCAAACATGATCGGTGGAACAACAGATGAAATAATAATCCCTGTTATATCTGAGTAGGAAATGTTTTCATGTGCAAGTAATGATTTAATAAGCATTCCATATTCATCTTCTGTTTTATTACGGTTTGTTTCGATTCTCCAATGATATTTTAATGTATCTTGGTCATATACTCCGAGTACTGTATTTGTATTCCCTACATCTAACACAAAAATCATCGTATCACCTTCTAGTTTTCTCTATTTTAATTATTGCCAATCACCCTTCATCTTACCATAACTTCAGTCTCTAAGACAGTTTTCGTAATCGATGGGTTTTATTACGAAAAGGGGCGGTTAAATAATATTGTTGATTTTCGTGGAAGGCACTCGCTTTCCGCAGAGAGGGCTTGAGCCACTTGGTCACATTGTTCCTGCTCCTGTGTGGTCTCACCTGTACCCTGCTTCCTAAGTAGTCTCGCCCTTTCCAAACAATCAACATCAGTTAAATTATCAACAAAAAAAGAAGTTAAGGCATAAGCCTTAACTTCTACTTTTCTTCTTCGTCTTCCTTCTTCGTGTTAATGTTCACCTTTACATCTTCTGATTTTGTTTCAGTAGTTGGTTTTACAGCTTCTGATTCCGATTCAGTTGTTGCATCGGGCTCACTGCTTTCAGGAAGCTTTCCGTTCTCAAATAGATGCTTAATTTGAGCTGCATCTAACGTTTCAACCTCTAATAACGTTTGAGCAACAAGCTCTAGTTTATCTCGGTTGTCTGTTAAAATTTGTCTTGCTCGTTCATAAGAATTTTTGATAAATGTTTGAATTTCGGTATCGATTTCATAGGCAATCTTTTCACTGTAGTTTTGCTCATTATGAATATCTCTGCCTAGGAATACCTGACCACCTTGCGCTTGACCAAACTGCATTGGTCCAAGCTTGTCACTCATACCGTATTCCGTGACCATCTTACGAGCAATACCAGTAGCTCGTTGGAAATCGTTGTGAGCTCCAGTACTTACTTCACCAAATACGATTTCCTCTGCCACACGACCACCTAATAATCCCGTGATCTTATCTAGTAATTCTGGTTTTGTCATAAAGTAACGGTCTTCTTTTGGAAGCATGACTGCATAACCACCAGCCTGCCCTCTCGGTACAATTGTTACTTTATGAACAGTATCTGCTTCATCAAGAACTAAACCGATTACTGTATGTCCAGCCTCATGATAAGCAACAATATTACGTTCTTTCTTGGAAATAACACGACTTTTCTTTGCAGGTCCTGCAATGACACGGTCAGTTGCTTCATCAAGATCATCAATTTCAATTTGTTTCTTATTATGACGTGCAGCAACTAATGCTGCTTCATTTAGAAGGTTTTCTAAATCTGCACCTGAGAAACCTGGTGTACGGGCTGCAATCGCTTTTAAATCAACCTTTTCTGACAAAGGCTTGTTGCGTGCATGTACACGCAATACTGCTTCACGGCCTTTTAAATCTGGGCGATCTACCGTAATTTGTCTGTCAAAACGTCCAGGACGTAATAATGCAGGATCTAGAATATCTGGTCGGTTTGTCGCAGCAACAATAATAATTCCTTCGTTTGCTCCGAAGCCATCCATTTCAACTAATAATTGGTTCAATGTTTGTTCTCTTTCATCATGACCTCCGCCAAGACCAGCGCCACGTTGACGACCAACAGCATCGATTTCATCAATGAAGATAATACACGGTGCGTTCTTCTTTGCATTTTCGAATAAGTCTCGTACACGCGAAGCACCAACACCGACAAACATTTCTACGAAGTCTGAACCACTGATTGAGAAGAACGGCACCCCTGCTTCCCCTGCAACTGCTCGTGCAAGTAGCGTTTTACCAGTTCCCGGAGGTCCAACTAATAAAATCCCCTTTGGAATTCTCGCGCCTAATTCAGCGAACTTTCGCGGATCTTTCAAGAATTCAACTACTTCTACTAATTCTTGCTTTTCTTCATCCGCTCCTGCTACATCCTTAAAGCGTACCTTTTTCTTCTCTTCACTATAAAGCTTTGCTTTACTTTTACCGAAGTTCATTACGCGACTTCCGCCGCCTTGAGCTTGGTTTAATAGAAAGAAGAATAAAATGAAGATGATGACAAATGGAATGATTGACGTAAAGAACGTTACCCATCCGCTAGTTTCCTCTGCAGGTATAATCTTAACCTTTGCAGATCGAGCTAAGTTTTCCACATGTTCAGCCATCTGTGGACTATTATTCAAGATATGTGCTACAAAAAACTGCTCTTCCTTATAACTCTTCAGCTGACCACGTACTTCTAATACAGCAAGTCTAGGCTGAATGGTTATATTTTTAACTTCTCCCTTTTCTATGTACTGAGTCAACTGAGTATAGTCTAATTCCTCAGTTTTTTGACCTGAACCATTGAAGAAGCTAACGACCCCAATTACAACTAAAAAGATTAATAAATAAAAGATGGTATTACGGAAGATCCGATTCATCTCTTTCCTCCTCCCACAGCGAACAACTATATTAAAAATACTATCATAATGATATAAATCATTACAAATGATTACATTTGTCCTAACTCTTTTAAAATACGCAAAACTTTACACATTATGCATTTTGATACACTTCTGGCTTTAAAACTCCTATATAAGGCAGGTTACGATATCTCTCTGCATAATCAAGACCGTATCCAACTACAAACTCATCTGGAACGATAAATCCGATATAGTCAGCTTTTATATCCACTTTTCTTCCTGTTGGTTTATCAAGAAGAGTAACAATCTTAATGGACTTCGCTTTACGGTATTTAAATAATTCCACTAAATAGCTTAAAGTTAAACCACTGTCGATAATATCTTCAATAATCAGAATGTCTCTTCCTTCAACAGACGTATTTAAATCTTTAATGATTTTTACTTCCCCTGAAGAAACGGTTGAATTGCCGTAACTAGACACATCCATAAAATCCATCTCTAGGTGTGTATTTACTCGTTTTAGTAAATCACCCATGAATGGCATTGCACCCTTTAATACGCCAATTGCTAACGGGAACTTGTCTGCATAATCCTTCGTAAGTATTTCTCCTAGTTCATTCGCTTTTGCTTGAATTTCTTCTTCTGAAATTAGAACTTTTTCAATTTCTCCATGCATAACTAACGGTCCTCCTAGATGTTCATCGCCTTTTATACTGCAATACTATGTATGATAACTGCGTGTTCTCTGGTGTTTCAAACCTCGATTTCTTAAGCCCTGGTAACCAAAGAACTCTTCCTTCACTATCCTCAACAACAGGCCATGAATCTCGATTGTGAATCGGTATTTTTGCATCAATAAAGATATCTTTTAATTTTCTCGATCCGTTCATACCTTTTAATTGAATTTTGTCTCCCTGCCTGCGGCTTCTAACTAATAAAGGAAACTCAATTTCCAAAGGATTCACAATGAACATGTTGAGGTTTAATTCCTTCGGATACTCAGTCGTTTCAACCGCCAACATCTCATCTCCGTTAGGAAGCAATACCTTGTCCTCTTTGTGCAAAAAATACGAGTATGTATTTACTTTTTCCTCTTGGAACGTAAACATACAAAAATCATAAGATCGTTTCACAATTAATCCTTTAGGGAAGGTCAAATACCCTGAAGGATGGCCGCTGGTAATTAAATGAAAAATTTGTTCAATATGTAAAGAACTTAAAGAATTCGGCAAAACATTATAAAGATAGTTTAATATTAGTTGAAGTCCTCTTCTTTGTAAAGGAATAGGCTGATTACAGAAATCTGGGATCGAGATGATCAATTCCATGGCACTTTTCCTTTTAATAACTGTATTCATACTTTTGATTGTTAATTCCTCTAAATATGCTTGATCTTCTAGTTGTCTCTCACTAAACTGTTGAAACAGAGTATGGACGTTTGGATTCTCGCTTTTTAAGAAAGGTAAAAGCACTTTCCTAATTCTATTTCTTGTGTATGTTTCTTTTTCGTTGGAAGGATCAAACCTTGGCTCAAGGTGATTCACTTCACAATAGTGTAATATTTCCTGTTTCGTGACAGACAAAAAAGGCCGGATCACATAGCCATTTTCAAAGCTGCGTTTTGCTTGGATTCCCGCCACTGATTTCCCTGTTGCTCCACGTAACAACCTCATTAGAATTGTTTCAACTTGGTCATCACCGTGTTGGGCTAATGCTAAATAGCTTGCATCGTATTTTTTCAGTACTTCAGCAAAGAAGAGATATCGACATTCTCTTGCTGCAACTTGACTAGATAGATTCTTGTTCACTTGGTATTCTGTCACGTTTATTTGTGTTGCTTCACAAGGAATTTGGTGCTGATTACAATAATTCTTTACGAAATTCATTTCAGCTTCTGATTGTCTGCCTCTAAACATATGGTCGACATGTGCCGCTACAATATGCCACCCTTCTCTTTCTTTAATAGAGTGGAGAAAATGTAATAATGCAAGAGAATCTGGACCACCAGATACACCTACAACAATTGTCACATCTGAAGGAAGTAATTGATGTTTCCTTATGAAATTTTTTACCTTTTCAATCATAGCCTAGACCGTTCCGTTCTTTTAATTTTACTCATAAATTTATCGTATCATTTGTTTTGTTTTACACCAAGTTAAATTAATTGCCCGTATACATATAGAAAATATGCACCTAATAAAAAGACAAAAATGAGAATCGTCTCCAATGCACCTTTTTTTCCTTTTTTCTTCTTTACAATCTTCTGCCCTTTTCTCGTCATTGTGGCAGTATGCTTCGGTTGCTTAGTTGGTCTACTATTAGACTGAGACTTTGGTGTTGCAGTACGAGTATTACTCATAGCTGCAATCACATCTTTCCTCATATCTAATGCGTTTGTATATTTACCTTCAATTGCATACATAAGAACATCCTCAAACCTCTGCAAGGAGGAAGTACTTGTAATAATACCCTTTAATTGCCCGGCTCCACCAGAGGCGCTTTTATTAAATCGCTTTTGCAATGAAGCATTGATCATTATCATAGCTACAGCAAATATATCATAAGATGGTTCTGCAACCCTTGTCCCCATCCCCCAGTATCCTCGATCAAAAAACTCTGTGAACTCCTTTATTGATCGACCTTGCACTGTCACTCCACCAACATCTAACCATCTTACCTTAGGAGGTGGCCCCGTCACGAGTAAATTGTCAGGCTTCAAATCACCAAATACCCAACCAGCTGAATGTAATTTATCTAAATCTTGTAGAAGTTGAGAAGAAAGAATGCCAATCCATTCACTCCCTCTTCCATTTACAAATGTTAAAAAGCTTTCCCCCTTAACATATTCCATTACATAAAAAGGAATTGTCTTACCTAATTCCGGACGAAACCAATCATCTACATCTAGCAAAGAAGGTCCAAGTGTAGACTCTTGGACCTTTGAAAAGTGTCGTAATACATTTACCTCTGATGTAATTGACATATTATTATCACTTAGCTTAATTGCAACTAACCCTGCAGTACTACTCGCTAAATATACATATCCATTTGCACCGTATCCTAATGGCTTTAAAATTCGGTAGGACTGTTTATGCCACTTTCCAGTTATTACAGTTCCGGAAGAAGCTTTACATGCCGGATTCTTCAATGTATTGTTCATCACGGGAAATCAAACTCCTTAATGATCGTTTCTTCTCAAAGTGCGATAGTGCTTCACGAATCGCAGGACCCGTTGGGGTAATTCCTCCAGATGTTAATTTCGGAAATACAGAAGATAGAGATTCAAGTCTAGGCGTCCAATCTAGTATCTTTTCTACTTCTTTTCGTTTCCCAGGAAATACGAATACAGAGAATCTATTATCTCCCATACGTGCATTAAGACTAATAGACAAGTCTAGTAATGCCTCTTTTACAGTTGGGAGCTTGTACTTCATACTAGCGCTAGTATCTACTAATACTAGCACCTCTAATTCTACTGTTTCTCCAAGCTCGTCAACGATTTCCATCACTTCTCCACGTTTTTCAGGTGGCAAGTCTTCCATCGATGTATTAGAGCCTAGTATTTGCTTTAATTCATTATTAACCACACCTTGAAGTGTTTGTGTCATACCTTTTCTAGTTACCATCTGAACAGTTTGAGATAGCTGCTGCGCGTATACAACCTGACTTACACCACCACCAGACATTGCAATCCCTTCTATTTCCTGCATACCTTTTTCATCAATTGTATCTTGTTCCATTACTCCAATAACATTGACTGTAATTCCTTCTTCTCTTGCAAGAGCTGCCATTGCAATTGGATCTTCCCCTTGATTCGAACAACCGTCAGTAATTAATAGAATCTGCTTAACTGTACCTTTTTTCATGCTTCATCCCCTCCAGGTTAAATAGTATTACCATCATGGACGGAATGAGTGCCTTTTATACGTTTCTATTATTTTTTTTAAACTTGTTTCTGTTCAATATTGTTGATTTCCGAGGAGGGTACTCACTATCCACGCTTGCACAGAATATGCAGGTGTCTGACGGCTGCATGCAGGCCGTAAACCCCTTTAGCCGGATCCCTCATAGAATAATAGATATCAATACCTAAAGTCATCTTACTCACATAACCTTCTTACGGTGAAGTGGAATTGCTGCCCATTTTGGTAGGTTGCGTTTTACTTTCGCCACGACGATGGTCATATCGTCTTCAATCTGACCACCTCGTGAGCGAATGACTTCCTCCATAATAATGTCTGCTACTTCTTGTGGTTCTTCTGTTTCAATTTCATTTATTTTTCGCTTCATCCACATTTCATAATTCTCTACATGCTTTGGACCCTCGAAAATACCATCACTCATCATGACAAGAAGGTCACCCGCCTTTAATTGTTCACTTACTACATCTACGTCAAACTCTTGAATAATTCCCATCGGTAAATTACTTGCTTCAATTTTTAGAACTCGATCCCCTCGTTTTACAAAACTCGGTGTTGAGCCGATCTTAAGAAATCTCGCACTTGCATCTTGCAAATCAATCATTGCTAAATCAAGTGTCGTAAAGATTTCATCTGTTGTTCGGAGTGATAAGACAGAGTTAACTGATTTAATGGCTACTTTTTCTTCTATTCCACTTTGAAGTATCTTTTGTAATAGCATTAATGTTTCATTACTCTCTAAATGTGCACGCTCTCCATTGCCCATGCCATCACTAATAGCAATTGCATACTTCCCTGCACCAAGCTCCATTGTAGAGTAACTATCTCCAGATACTAAACCTCCACCCATTGCAGCATTGGCAATCCCCGTTTCAATAACATACGTTTTCGCCGAGCCAAAGCTAACATAGCAGTTTCCATTTGGATATGCAGCACACTCTTCTCTTTTCACAACTATCGTTTCTTGCAGGATATCAGATAAAATTGGCGCAATTAGCTTCTCACATTCGCCTCTTCCATTACAATTAGGCATGCTCATTTCAATATCGACATTTCCCTGTTCTAAGCTATAAATATCCGCGTGGCCAATTTCAATACCAAATTCTCTTAGAGCATCTAGTATTTGCTCTTCTTGAATCGAATGATTTTCTCTCTCTCTTTGTATCTCTTTCGCAAAATCACCCATGACTTGAGAAACGCCCAACAGCTGATCAGCTACTAAACGTCTACTTTCCTTTACTTGCTTTTTCAACTTCTGATTTGCTTGATAATACGTTAACTCATGCTGAATGGCATCAACAACCTTAGCTGACTTTATACAATATCTCTCCCATTCTCTTTTTAGACTTGTATTTTTGGGTGATGATAAATCGTCACATTCCTGCATAATCGTGTGCATGTAATCATAAGTTGTATTGAAGTTTTTCGACCAGCACATTTCCTTTTTGAAGCATGTCTGGCATGTTTTTTCGGTGACATTACTCAAGAAATAATCTATTTCTCTTTCATCATCTGTATCTTCTGGAACAAGTATATTTTGTGAAAAACTTTTTGATAAGGCTTGAAACACACTTGAAAACTGCTCAACACGATTTGCTGTCACATCCCGAACTTTTCTTGCATATTGCTGCTGTTCAGCTGCATGCTCTGCAGTTCCCGGTATGAATTTAGCAATCTTACTAATCATGGATTGTGGCGTTAGGAAAAACAGCATAATAGCAACTAATGATTCAAATACAGTATTCATGAGGTTTGTTTGGTCGCTTCCATATAAACCAATTAACATTGTTCCAATTAACAATCCTACTCCGACCCCAAACTTCTTACCTTCCTTAAGTAAACCGCCTAGTAAACCAGAAAATGCTAACAAACTCATTTGGTACAAACTTGAAACATTTGCCAAGCTTAATATTAACCCCGTAACAACTCCAACAGTCGAGCCAATCGTCGCACCAGCACAAAATGCAAAAAGTAAGACTAAATAGCGAGAAAACACATGTTCAACTGATAAATCATATAGTGACCAGCCCATCGTACCTGTTAAAATTGTTGCCAATAAAATAATGACTGAGATAATCTCTTCTGTTTTCAACGCTTGCTTTCTGCGTTTTAAACTAATAAGTGGTACACTTTGTAAAAATATCATCGTCAAAATAAAACTTAATCCCGCTTCTACCGCTATCATAGAAAGGTGGTACAAACTTAATTCCTTTAGGACGATAGCGTGGATGGTTAAATTAGCTATGAGGCTCGATGCAAAAACGATATACGGTACTGCCTTCATTAAAGAAGGATTAAACCGGTTATAGATTGCTCGCAAAGTTAAAAAGATTAGGATTGATACAAAAACAATTCCTGCATTCATCCATCCAACGGTTGCAGCTCCAGCTGTTAGTGTAATAAGAGCTAGAACAGACTTCTCTCGTTTCATCGTAAAAACTGCAGCAAAAAACGGAATAGCAAACGGCATAATTTGTTCTAATATTAACGCCCTTCCTAATAAAAAACCTATGATCATAATAAGTAATCCTTTTTGGAAGAAAAGAATTTCTGTTTTTTGCTTCAGTTTTGTCATGGATTGAGATAAAGTATTTTGCACCCGATCCACTATTGCTACTTCTGCGTAAGCGACCTCTGTAACATCCCTTCCTGTTTCGTGCATAAATATCTCCCCCAACGAATATAATAGTTGGTTGTAATTATAACGAGTGGAACCGCAGGAATTTGTCAAAAGAACGAGACAAGCTTATAAAATCGTTCGACTATTTTCTCCGAAACTAAACATGGAAGGGAAAATTTTTACACGTTCATGCGTTCATTGAAAACAATAAAAAAAGGCTGTATCTATATAGATACAGCCTTTTTAGGTATAGCGGCGGAGGGAGTCGAACCCACGACCTCACGGGTATGAACCGTACGCTCTAGCCAGCTGAGCTACACCGCCATATTGCAAAATGTAAAAGAAGTACATTTGCTATATTATAATCGACAGAGGGAAATGTCAATAATTTTTTTGTCGAGAAATCATGAAAACGATTAGCATGAATAGATGGTAATTTTTTCTTCAATAAAAAGAGCTACTTATTAGCAGCTCTTTATCAATATATATTATATAGTCAGCAAGTTATTAACCGCGTCTCGCTCCACGCCCACCGCGTTTTGACTCTGTGTTGCGCTTAATTGATGATAATCGATCTTCACTGTCTTTTAGGAAACGATTCATTTTTTGTTCAAACGTTTCTTGTTCACGTTGATCTCGATATCCTCCACCTTGACGGCCTGAATTACGAGGGCGTTGTGAGCTTGGTCTAGAAGTAGGTTGTTGAGGTGGTCTTTCTTTTGCTTTCTTAATAGAAAGTCCAATTTTGCCATCTTTCTCAACATTAATAACTTTAACTTCTACTTCGTCCCCTACCTTAAGGTGCTCGTTAATATCTTTCACATAGTTGTCTGCAACCTCACTAATATGAACAAGACCTGTTGAGCCACCTGGCAGCTCCACAAACGCTCCAAAATTCGTAATGCCTGTTACCTTACCTTGTAACTTGCTGCCTACTTCAATTGACATAAAAAAATTGCTCCTCCTTAAAATAAATCAAAAATCAAATTGCTTTCATTATACCCAATTGGAAAATAAAGTGTCAATATTACTCATCTTCCTCAGGGATAGAGAAGATGATCTCGTTTTCATCTGACAAGAAATAATCACGTCTTGCGATTTTCGCAATATATTCGTCGTCATTAAGCTTCACGATCTCTTCCTCTAACTTACCTTGTTCTTTTTGCATCTGAACTAGCTCATGTTTTAACTGTTCCTTCTCTGCTAGTTTATTTTCATAAGCAGCATTTTGTGAGAAAAAAGTTGAAATCATAAAATATCCCGTAATCGCAGTTATGATTCCGAAAACGGCAAACCTTCTGATTAGTCCTTTTCGGCGATGTGAAACGAGCTTTTCTCGCTGAGCGACAACTTTTTGATAGTCTGACTGGATATGTTTTATTTTCTCTCTACTACGAGTATTCATGCTCGTTTTCATCCTCCTAACTGCGAAAGTTTTGCCACCACTTCTTTATAAATGCTAGCCATTTATGCCCTATATTCTTGAAATTCTTTATCTTTATTAAAAATCCTGCAACGTCATTAAAAAACATTTTTACCTTTTTCGGCAATAGTTTCCAAACTACGAGGCTTATCCACTTTAAAGGTAAATAAACGACATTTAATAAGAACTTTAGAATCACTAATAGTACGCCCCATAGTGTAATTAATAGAACGACTAATAAATGGATTAAATAGCGTATTGGTTTAATGACAAGTGTTGTAATAAGCTTAGCGATAAATTGATAAGTTCTTATTACAAATCTTATCAGATGCTCCAGGAAATTCATATAGAAAGATTTAAATATACTTTGATAAGCAGCATAGCCACATAAAAGTGCTAAAAATACATAGAAGCGCAATTCGCCTTCGTTCACAAGTAGAAGTACATAAAATATAATGAGGCCTTGTACAATCCAAAAGCTAAGATCATTTATAAATAATAGCCAGCGCGCACGCTTCGGTCGCTGTAAAAAGCGACCGTATGTGTCTAGCGCTGCCCCAACCCAGCTTCCCATACCAAACATGGCAAGCATCGTATAAAATTGAACACTTAAACTCATTTGAATAACTTGCTAAAGAGACCTTTAGCCTTCTCCCCATGCTGTTCATCTAAATAGACAATATCAAAGATTCTCCCTTTAATTGAAACAATACCCTTATCCACATCAAGGTTTTTCATTTGAAGTCCTTGTCCACGAATCGCTAGCATACCCATCACTGTTTCAAGTAAAAATTCTTCGTTGTCAAAGCTTTCTACTTGCTTGACACCTGTTATGTCTAAAAGTCTTCTACCCCTCATTATAACATCATGTTCAGGTGCAGTTCCTTTGTTCTGCGTCCCCATGTCATAATATTGACTCATCTCTTCATCCCCCACCATTAAATGACTTTGTATGACCATGAAGTAAGTTCATGCGTAATACATTTTATAAAAATTGTATGTGAGGAATTTGTGATTTAGAACAAGCTGTCAAACGGGCTAGAAGTTTTCTTGATCGGTCAACTTTTCTTCTTTTAATACTGAGTACATTTGAGCTGCTTCTTCTTTTCTTGAATTTTCTTGAATCGTATCAATTTGAACAGTGACTAGTTTTTGGCCGAATCTAATGGTTAACGTATCTCCTACTTTTACATTTGAGCTTGCTTTTCCCTCAACACCATTTATGGCTATTCTTCCTTGATCTGCGACTTCCTTCGCTAATGTCCGGCGCTTTATTAAACGAGAAACCTTTAAAAATTTATCTAGTCTCATATATTCGAACCTACCTTATCTATATTTTTCGTATTTCTTTGCTTCTTCCCAAAACTTATCCAATTCATTTAAAGAAAGTTCGTTCATCTCGAGTTTTTGCTCCATTATTCTCGTCTCCATAAACTGAAACCTTTTTATAAACTTTTGATTCGTTTGGGTAATCGCAACTTCCGGGTCAATTCCATAGAACCTACCAATGTTAACAAGCGCAAATAAAATGTCTCCAAATTCCTTGGCTGCTTCTTCAACAGGTGCATGATCTGCAATTTCTTTTTTAAATTCCTCGATTTCTTCCTCAATCTTTTCCCAAATCGGGGTAGGATTGTCCCAATCAAATCCAACTTTAGCTGCACGCTTTTGTATTTTGAATGCCATTAGTAACCCTGGGAAACTTTTCGCAAGATCTGAAAAAATCGATTTTGAACCATCTTGATCTTTTTCCTGTCTCTTCATCTCTCCCCAAATTTCACTAACATCTAAGCTTGTGGATGCATTTGCATCACCAAAAACATGCGGATGCCTTCGAATCATTTTTTCTGTCACTTCTTCGATTACATCTTCAATCGTAAACCAACCTTCATCTTCTCCAATTTGTGCATGTAGCATTACTTGAAGTAATACGTCTCCTAGCTCTTCAACTAAGTGATCGTCATCCTCCTCATCGATTGCCTCTAACACTTCATACGCTTCTTCAATTAAGTATGGTTTTAATGATCGGTGTGTTTGTTCTCTATCCCAAGGGCATCCATTTGGACCTCGCAGGTCAGCAATAACCTTCTTTAAGGTTTGGAATTCGCGGTATAACATTTCCTTTTCTTTTACTGGAGGAACATATATCGTCGTTAAGTTATTTATATTTATTCCATGATCAAGCTCATATAATGGTACATTCCTAATTTGTTGCTGTGATGTTCCCGCTGCAGTTACAACAACTACTTCATAGTCATCAGGTAATCGTTCCATCAAGGAAAGCTTTACATCCGAAGCAACTAACTGATCGTATACCTGACAAATTACCATATGTTGTGTCAGCTGCAATTCCGCAGATGAAAATGAAGTTGCGTCTACCAATTGAAAACCTTCAATCGGATCAATTTCAAGTGCTGTTATCATTGGATCGATAAAGCTATTTCCGCCTTCAATAACAACTTGAAACCCTTCATTTCTTTTTTCTATCAATAGTTGAACTGTTTTTTCTGCTACTAGTGGATGTCCTGGTACCGCATAGTAGACATCATCACTTAACGCTTTATGACATAGCAGCTCGACAATTTCTTCATAAACCTTTTCAAACTGGTCATGTTTCTCATATATTTCATCAAACGAAGAGATCGTTACTCCTTCAGTAGTTAAATCTGCAATGATAGGATGATTCTTCGTTCTAACAAAAAGATGAGAACACTGTTTAATTTTTTTATACATATCTAAAGAAAGTTGACCAATTTCTCCCGCTCCAAGTCCTAATACAAAAATGGTATGACTCACATTTCTTCCTCCTTTTTTCTTTTCCAACCTATAATCTCATCTTTGTGTATGATTTTTAATTGATAGGTGAGTCCGATAAATAAAGCCCCACCAACTAAAACAGCACTTAATGCATACACCGAACTGCTTAAACGTGTTACTTCATCCACCAGTAATTGAAAATAAATGAGTTCATATAGCTTTATTGTTATGATCATGCCAAGACCAGCAATGAGTGTCTTTAAAACGAAACGATATGTTATCAAATTCTTTGTATTCAGCTTTTTAACTAGGAATACAAGAGTAGTTAATAAAATAACCCCAATTGCAATAACAGATGAAATTGCTGCTCCCATCGTTCCATAATGAGGAATTAAGAGTTGATTAACTATCACTTTTATAAAGAAGCCCACCAACACAATAAGTGCAGTATGTGTCACATAGCCTAGCCCTTGTAAAACGGCAGAGGCTGTTAAACTTATTGATAATAATAAAACACTTAGACTTAACACAGATAAAACTGTGCTCCCTACCATATTGGTAAACAACATAAAGTTTGTATATTTCATAATCGATAGCAAT
Organism: Bacillus suaedaesalsae; assembly: GCF_016890225.1. Taxonomy (GTDB): domain Bacteria; phylum Bacillota; class Bacilli; order Bacillales; family SA4; genus Bacillus_BS; species Bacillus_BS suaedaesalsae. Next base: position 25,171 of record NZ_JAFELM010000001.1, read on the forward strand.
CCAAGTGATGCTCCCGTACCAATTACTACACTTATCTTTAACGATAACCGCGACATTTTCAAAATATCCTCATGTTTATTACGTTTTACCGCACTAGAAATTGTAGGAACTAGTGTTAAAGATAACGATGTAGCTAAAACAACACCTAACTGTATTAATGGCTGACCCCGATCAAATACTCCTTTTGCAAACTTTGCTTCTGTTGCATCTACTCCTGATTGAACAAGAAGTGAATATAGAGTAAAAGAGTCGACAAGCTGTAATAAAACTAACGTCAAACCTGTCGTACTAATCGTAATACTCGAAAGCACCACTTTCTTAAATGGAAAAGCACGTACATTCTTCATTTGAAAGGCATCCTTGTAATGTTTCCATGAAAAATGATGCATTAACTTTTTACGAAAGAATAAAAGTACGATAAGTCCGGCTACTCCCCCAATAATAGATCCAATAACAGCACCTGTTCCAATTACATAATAATCATAACCTGCTTTGACAAGTACGAACGCTAAAATCAGGATGCTACTCACACGGATAAACTGCTCAGAAATTTGTGATAGTGCAGTTGGAAGCATATATTCATAACCTTGAAAGTACCCTCTAAATATTGAGATAAAAGGTAATAAGAGAAAGCTAAATGAAACCATTTTGATTGGTTCAATTAATAAAGAATCTCCCATTAGGCTTGCTAAAGGTGATGCAAAAACAAATATAAGAAAAAATGAAATGAAACCGAAAAAAAATAAAGTTAAAAAACTATATATTAAAGTAAATTGTTCATTTTTGTTCGTTCCTTTTTGTTCCGAAATAATCTTTGATATCACAATCGGAAATCCATTTAGCGATAACGCAATGGCAATCCCATAAAACGGGTACACTTGCTGATAAATATAAAAGCCTATGTCCCCCGCAATGTTTTGATAAGGGACACGGTACACTGCACTAAGAATCTTCGTTAAAATCCCAGCAAATGTCAATAACAGTGCTCCCTGTATGAACGTATGCTTTTTAGTATGTAAACCTTGCATAAGGCAGTTTCCCTTCCAAGTAAGTTGCGAGAGTATTATATCATATTTATCTGCTAAAAAAAGTAAATGGGACAGCCGTGGCTGTCCCATTCCTTTATTATTGCTCCATTTGTCTAGCTAAGAATCCAGCAGCTGTTTCAACTGCCTTTTGCTCCACTTCTCCAAGTGTACGTTCTTTTGACATAATTACGACTGCACCAATTGGGTCTCCATTTGCTATAATTGGTGCTACTGTATAAGAAGTTACCGCCTCATCGATTCCTTCTACAATAGCTACTTGCTTTTCCGTTGTTTCTAGAATTGAGCTACGATCTTCCATTACCTTCTCAATTTGGTCACTTATATTTTTGTTTAAGTATTCTTTTTTCGAACCACCTGCCATCGCAATAAATGCATCACGATCACAAATTAAAATGGTATGTCCCAAGCTATCATATAATGCCTCTGCATACTCTTTTGCAAAATCACTTAGCTCACTAATAGGTGAATACTTTTTTAAAATCACTTCTCCATCACGGTCTACAAAGATTTCTAGTGGATCTCCTTCACGAATTCGAAGTGTCCTTCTTATTTCTTTAGGAATGACCACACGTCCTAAATCATCAATTCGACGAACTATACCAGTTGCTTTCATCTAAAGATGCCTCACTTTCATTTGATGATTAAAATAGTGGTGATTAAGAAATTGAATTTCCATTTTTGGTTAAATCACCTTCTGTTGAGTTTAGTATCCTTCACACAGAAAGTTCTATACACTGGCAACTAGAAAAAATCATTAAATGGAATAACTTACTAATTTTCATAGTAAATTTTAGTTTGCACTTTGAGCAAATTCTTCCTTAATAAGAAGAGGCACTTCATTTAATAACGTGTTGGCTGAAGTAATCCATTGATCTACAGTTAAACCATTTGTATTAACGACAATTTTAATTTTATTGTTTTCTAACCCTAAATTGATATTTGAACCTATTTGATTGGCAACCATGAACAATTTGCCACCATCAATCATGTTGCTGAATTCCTCAGTCATAAATAAAATAACTTCATTTTTCACTTGCTTAATAGTCTCTATATTTGCATTCAGCGCATGTAACTTAAGAAGTGTTATTTTAATTAAATAATCAACCTCTAATGGATAATCACCAAAACGGTCCATTAACTCTTCTTGAAGCTCTAATAGCTCTTCGTTTGAACTAATTCCTTTAAAACGTTTATAGATTTCAATCTTTTGCCGACCATCTTTTATATATGCTTCAGGAATGTATGCATCTAAGTCCACATCTATTTCAACATTTTTAAGCTTTTCTTGCTCTTCAGGCAATCCTCTTCGCTGATCAATTGCCTCTTTCAGCATTTGTGAATACAAATCAAATCCAACTGAATCAATAAATCCGTGTTGCTGAGCACCTAGTAAGTTTCCTGCTCCACGTATGGATAGATCACGCATCGCAATTTTAAATCCAGAGCCCAACTCTGTAAACTCTTTGATTGCTTGTAATCTCTTTTCAGCTACTTCTGTTAGCACTTTATCTCGCTGATAGGTGAAATAGGCATATGCAATTCGGTTCGAACGGCCTACGCGTCCTCTAAGCTGATACAACTGAGACAATCCCATTTTATCTGCATCATAGACAATTAATGTATTCACATTTGGTATATCTACCCCTGTCTCAATAATTGTCGTGCTTACTAACACATCTGCTTCGCCTTGAAGGAAGGTTAACATTACGGATTCTAATTCATTTTCGTTCATTTTTCCGTGTGCGTAAATCACTTTCGCATCTGGTACAAGCATGGAAATTTCATCTACTTTCCGCTCAATATCCTCCACGCGGTTGTATAGGAAATACACTTGTCCTCCCCTTGCCATTTCCCGTTCAATTGCCTCTCGCACAAATGCTCCGTTATATTCCATTACATACGTTTGTACAGGAAAACGGTTCTCAGGAGGAGTTTCAATAACAGATAAATCACGGACACCTAGCATCGACATATGTAATGTTCTTGGTATAGGTGTAGCTGTTAAAGTTAAAACGTCAACGTTTGCTTTTAATTGTTTAATTTTTTCTTTATGTGTTACACCAAAGCGTTGCTCTTCATCAATGATTAACAATCCTAAATCTTTATACTCAATGTCTTTTGATAATAATCGGTGTGTTCCCACTACGATATCAATCGACCCTTGCTTCAGTCCTTTTATCGTTTCAGTTTGTTGTTTTTTACTTCTGAAACGACTTAAAAGACCAATATTAATTGGATAATCTTGAAAACGTTCCTTAATCGTTTCAAAGTGTTGTTGTGCAAGAATGGTTGTTGGTACTAAAAATGCAACTTGCTTTCCGTCTGTAATGGCTTTAAATGCAGCTCTGATTGCTACTTCTGTCTTTCCATAACCAACGTCCCCACATAGCAAACGATCCATTGGACGTTCTCGTTCCATATCTTGCTTAATCTCTTCAATCGAACGAAGCTGGTCCTCAGTTTCCCTATAAGGAAACGATGTTTCGAATTCACGTTGCAGGTCATTATCATTTGAGAAAGCGTAGCCTTTGCTCGCTTCTCTTTCGGCATATAACTTAATTAAATCATCTGCTATATCTTGTACAGACGATTCAACCTTCTTTTTTACCTTCTTCCAATCTGTTCCACCAAGCTTATATACTTTCGGTTCTTTTCCTTCAGAAGCTACATATTTTTGTACTTGATCGATTTGGTCAATAGGAACATAAAGCTTATCATTTCCTTGATATTTAATATGAATGTAGTCTTTATGTATACCATTAATCTCTAGTGTTTCAATGCCTAGATACTTCCCAATCCCGTGATTAACATGTACAACATAATCGCCTACTTTTAACTCCGAGTAGTTTTTAATTCGTTCTGCATTTGATAACTTTTGTTTCTTTTGCGACCGTTTTGGAGCTTGCTTCTTAAATAACTCTTCTTCTGTAATAATAGCAATTTTTTGCATCGGAAATTCGAAGCCATCATGTAAAGCTCCAGGAATAATTTGCACTCTCCCGCTTACTAGTGGGTCATTTTTGCCAATTGTCACAGCATCAATTTCATAGTCTGCTAATACACGATCTAACTTCTTCACTCGTTCATGAGTCGCTCCTAAAAAAACAATAGCGTATTGTTGTTTTCTCCAGCGTTCTAACTCACTTTTTAACACATTGATTTGTCCGTGAAAGGATTGCATTGCCTTACACGACATGTTGATAATATTTTGCGGGTTGGTATGAGGTACATGACGTAAAAACAATGACATATACACAATACTATTATTCGCTCTATGCATGAGTGGGAAGAATGAGTGTGAGTATTCCAACTCATGAATCACAAGTCCTTCTGATAATAAGGATGTATGCCAATCCATTTCTTCCTTATCAAGTGTATCAGACATTTCCTGCACTCTTGAGACTTCATCCACAATGACAATTCCATCTTGGGGCAAATAATCTAGTAAACTAGCAGGATTTTCATAAAACAATGATAGATACTTAAACATTTGCTGAGGAATTTGTCCATTTTTAATGGCCTCTAATTCGAAGGAAATATTCTGAGCTAATAGCTTCTTTGCTTTTTCGTCCTTCATCTTTTTTAATGATACGGCAAGTCCTTTTTCCAGCTTTTCAGCACCATTCATTAACTCTACCTTATCTAGTAAAATTTCTGTTGCTGGACCAAAAGTAAATACCTCTAGCTTATCCTTTGAACGCTGCGAGTCAATTTCAAATGTTCGAATTGAATCAACTTCAGTGTCGAATAACTCAATTCGGACTGGATTCTCTTCTGTTAATGGATAAATATCAATAATGCCGCCTCTTATACTAAACTCTCCAGGTGTTGAGACCATTGAGCCTCTCTCATAACCAAACTTTACGAGTTGTTCCGATAAGTTTTCGATTGAGATGTCATCCCCAACTTGAATCGTTTGCTGGGCATTTTTCCACTTTTCCTTACTCGGAAGTAAACGTCTTAACCCGGCAATGGGTGCGATCATGACACCTTTTTCCTGACTGCTCCAATAATTCAAAAGTTCAATTCGTTGGCTTTTTAACTCAGGACTCGCAATGCCTATCTCAGCTGCAATTAATTCATTTACTGGATATAAAAAGACTTCATCCTCTGGAAGTAATTCTATTAAATCATCATATAGCTTTTGAGCTTGATATAAGTTATGCGTCACAATTAACTGAGGCCTTTTTAACTCAGAATATAAAGAGGACATTAGTACTGTTCTTGCTGAACCTGATAAACCAGCTACTAATTGCTCTTTTAGATTTCCATTTATACCTGTAATAATTGTTTGCACATCCACGTTATCTTTGAAAATTTGTTGTAAACCTAACAATACCAACCCCTCCTCTCGAATAATACTCTTATGTATGTGGAAACAGAAAAATGCTTTGGCAAGTTACCCAAAGCTTATTGTATAAAAGTTTGATTCTCATGATAATGTGGATTACGATCTAAAGCCTCTTGGCAGTCTTCACAAATTGATTTCACGTGTATTTCTCCATTTTCCTGATAATTAATCATATCTAAACGTTCTTCATCACTTAGTTGATGAAAACCAAGTTCTTCACTATGTACGGACATTCTATCAATTGAACCGATATTCACACCACAGTGTCTACAATTATAATGTATGGACATCCCTTTACCTCCTGCGAACTTTACTAATAGTATGAACGCATCAGAAGTATCTTATTCCTAATCTATGTGCCAAAAAAATCAAAAATACCTTGAATCTATCTATTAAACTGATTCATCACATCAATAAACGAATCGGCAGTCCATTTCTCACATGCATCCGCTGTTATTTTTATAGACTCCACAACGAAAGGAACTTCTTCTTGTGTAAACCTTCCTAAAACGTAGTCCGGTACTTTCATGCCGTTCTTCGGTCTGTCGATACCAATTCGTATACGTTTGAATTCCTGCATTCCTAAATGTTGAATGATTGACTTCATTCCATTATGGCCTCCGGCGCTTCCTTTCGCACGAAGACGTACTTTTCCAACTGGAAGATCTAAGTCATCATAAATTACAACAATATCTTCTGGATCAATATCATAATAGTCCATCAGTGGACGAACAGATTCACCCGATAAATTCATATATGTTAACGGCTTTAAAAGTATGATTTTTTCTCCATTAATCATTCCTGTACCAAATACACCTTTGAATTTCTCCTTATCTAAAGGGATATGATGACGATGTGCTAGCTCATCGATTGCAATAAATCCGACATTATGTCTCGTTTGTGCATACTCTCTTCCCGGATTTCCTAATCCGATTATTAGCTTCATATGTATTTCCTCCATAACCTATTCATTGTTATAGTAGTCTAATCCTCTTTTTAGTATATACGAAGTATCTATAAAAATGAAAAAATGAGGCTGGGACATAACTAAATAAATCATCCTCAAAGGCGAGTAATATCTAAATTATTCTACCTATTAAATATTATACTTTTTTCGTACCATTTGT
>NZ_JAFELM010000002.1 GCF_016890225.1 Bacillus suaedaesalsae
CACCCGTTCCCATTCCGAACACGGAAGTTAAGCTCTTCAGCGCCGATGGTAGTTGGGACTTTGTCCCTGTGAGAGTAGGACGTCGCCAAGCAAAATAGAGAAAGAGTAGCTGTTGATCAGTTACTCTTTTTTTGTTGGTTTTTTCTAGTCCGTCACGATGAAAAAGTTTGAAGTAGACAATAAAGTGAGGATAAAAAGGAGCAAGAAGGTCGAGAAGAGAAGGAACTTCTGCTAAAGGCGCGCACGTCCTGTCCGCAACGCAGAAGTCAGCACATCCTGTGCAAGCAAGAACAGAGCGTACAACTGTACGTGAGGATCTGAACGAATGAAGCTGACGAAGAGATTCGTCGCTCAATTTTGTCCGAACCAGCTCGAGCGGCGATGGTATTTGGTACGCAAGTCCCTGTGAGAGGTAGGACGTCGCCAAACAATAAGAAAAAGAGTAACTGTATATCAGTTACTCTTTTTTCTTGTCCGAAATAGCTTTTTTGAAGAAGTTTTAACTGTACGTTTTTGGAGTAACCAGTTGGTTGCTCTAATATTAGTTGTATGAGGTAAAAAAAGCTTTTGTACATCTTCTTAAGAGCATTGTCAGTCATAAAAGAAGTCTATAAACGATAGGATGTGGTAATACAGTAAAGGGGGATTCATGGATGATTCAAGTAGCTTTCCATCCAGAGCTTCCCATTATTATGGGACGTTTAGTACTAGCCGTATTACTATGCGGATTAATAGGTTTTGAAAGAGAGATCAATCAGCACCCTGCAGGTTTTCGTACGCATTTACTAGTTGGAGTAGGTTCTTGTTTAATGATGGTTTTATCATTATATGGGTTTGATCCGTTTCTTGAAGAGGAGAATATACGATTTGATCCAGCGCGCATTCCAGCATACGTTATTAGTGGTATTGGATTTTTAGGAGCAGGTACGATTTTAGTAAAGGATTCAACAGTAAGAGGATTAACGACTGCGGCTTCCATTTGGGTCGTGGCAGGATTGGGTCTAATTATTGGAGCTGGGTTATATTCAGTTGCTGTTGTAACAACCATACTTATTTTGTTGATATTGATTGCATTAAATAAGTTTGAGAGTTCTGTTATCCAAAGAAGAAAAAAAGAAAAATTAGAAGTAACCGTAACAAATAAAGAATGCTTAAGGCAGGTATTAACTCTTGTTCAAGAATATAAAGGTCAGATACATAATATAAAAGCTAAAGATGACTTTAGCGAATTTATCATAAGCTTTAGTATTGATAAACGAAGTGAAATGAAACTTGTACAACAATTATTTTTCATAAATGGCGTAGAAAGTTTTACAAATTTATAAAGTGTCATCATGTTTTTTTCTTTTTTTGGCTAGTATAGAGAGAGGATATGAGTTGGCAGAGTTGAAATTTTATTATGAGCTATATATAATAATATTATAGTCAAAGATAGTCAAAGTCAGAGAGGTGGGGCGAGTGCGTAACATATCCGACATTATAGAGCATTATTTAAAGCAGGTATTGGATGTTAGTAAGGAAAAGGCTATTGAAATTAAACGTAGTGAGATTGCGGATAAATTTCAATGTGTTCCTTCTCAAATAAATTATGTGATTAATACTCGTTTTACTCTTGAAAGAGGATATATTGTTGAGAGTAAAAGAGGTGGAGGCGGCTATATCCGAATTGTAAAGGTTAAAGCACATGACCGAACTCATTTAATCGACCAAATCCTTCAATTAATTGCTCAACATTTATCTCAATCAAACGCTGAGGGCATCATTCTGCGATTAATAGAAGAGGATATCATTTCAGCACGTGAAGCAAAGATTATGTTAAGTGTGATGGATCGTTCTGTATTATATATGAACTTACCTGAGCGAGATGAGTTGCGTTCACGATTATTAAAATCAATGTTAAGTACATTAAGATATAAATAATTTAATATGTTCGAGTTTTGGAGAGGTGAGCATATGATTTGTCAGGATTGTGGGCAAAGACCCGCGAAGTTTCATTTTACTAAAATCATAAATGGAGAAAAATCAGAAATTAATTTATGTGATCAATGTGCAAAGGAGAAAGGTGAACTATCGATGTTTTCAGATGGTGGTTTCTCATTTAATCATTTGTTGGCAGGACTATTAAATTTCGACCAACCATTTAAGGAAAAAACACAAAGTGCATTCTCTCAAGAAGAAGTATTACATTGTGAACGTTGTAATATGACTTTTGAACAGTTTGCGAAAATTGGGAAGTTTGGTTGCTCTAATTGTTATAAATCATTTAATCAGCAACTAGAACCGATATTAAGACGATTGCATAGTGGAAATACAAGTCATACTGGTAAAATTCCGAAGCGGATAGGTGGTACAATTCACGTACAAAAAGAAATTAAACATTTACGTGAACAATTAAGAGAGCTTATATCGAAAGAGGAATTTGAACAGGCAGCAACGATACGTGATCAAATTAGAGAACTAGAAACCAAGCTTAATGTTCAGCAAGGGGAGGGACAGTAATCATGTCACTTCAAAAATTTATTAAGCAAGCAATTAGTCCTTGGATGGAAACGGAAGGTCCTGATTCAGACATTGTATTAAGCAGTCGTATAAGACTTGCACGTAATATAGATGCCTATCAATTTCCGAGCATCGCAACAAATGACGAGTCAAAAGAAATTGTAGAGAGATTTAATAAGACCTTTGTTGGTAAAAGCTATGACTCTGATTTGAAGTTCGAGATACTTAAAATGGATGAACTCCAACCTATCGAAAAAAGAGTTCTAGTTGAGAAACATCTTATTAGTCCTCAGTTAGCCGAAGACTCGGCATTTGGTGCATGTGTGCTATCTGAAAATGAAGAAGTAAGTATCATGATTAATGAAGAGGACCATATTCGGATTCAATGCTTATTTCCTGGTTTTCAACTTACTGAAGCGTTGAAAGTTGCGAGTGGGCTAGATGATTGGTTAGAAGAGCATATTGATTATGCATTTGATGAAAAAAGTGGTTACCTTACAAGCTGTCCAACTAATGTAGGTACAGGGATGAGAGCATCTGTCATGATGCATTTGCCGGCCTTAGTCATGACTGGCCAAATGAGTAGAATTGTTCCTGCTATTAATCAATTAGGACTTGTCGTAAGAGGGATCTATGGTGAGGGCAGTGAAGCATTAGGTAATATCTTCCAAATATCCAATCAAATTACACTAGGAAAAGCTGAAGAAGATATTGTAGAAGATTTGAATTCTGTTGTCAGCCAGCTCATTGTTCAAGAGAGATCGGCGAGAGAGACACTAATGAAGACATCAGGCATACATCTGGAAGATAGAGTTCACCGTTCTTTTGGAGTACTAGCCCATAGTAGAATCATTGAATCAAAAGAAGCAGCTCGCTGCTTATCGGATGTACGCCTGGGTATTGATTTAGGCTTCATAAAAAATATTTCACGTAATATACTTAATGAACTAATGATTTTAACACAGCCAGGTTTTCTGCAACAATCTGCAGGTGGTGCACTAAGGCCAAATGAGCGTGACATTCGAAGAGCTACATTAATAAGAGAAAGATTAATAATGGAAAATCGTGATAACGTGGATGACGAAGGAGGCAAAACGATATGATGTTTGGACGTTTTACAGAACGTGCTCAAAAGGTATTAGCCTTAGCTCAAGAGGAAGCTGTTCGTCTAGGACATAATAATATTGGGACAGAACATATTTTATTAGGGTTAGTTCGTGAAGGTGAAGGAATTGCAGCAAAAGCACTTCAAGCTTTAGGACTGAGCCCAGAGAAGATTCAAAAAGAAGTAGAAACATTAATTGGTCGAGGGCAAGATGCAACTCAAACCATTCACTATACACCTAGAGCAAAAAAAGTAATCGAGCTATCAATGGATGAAGCAAGAAAGCTTGGCCATTCATATGTAGGCACAGAACATATCTTGCTTGGGTTAATCCGTGAAGGAGAAGGTGTAGCTGCAAGAGTGCTAAATAATTTAGGTGTTAGCTTAAATAAGGCACGTCAACAAGTACTTCAGTTACTAGGAAGTAATGAATCTTCTTCAGGCTCTCACCAAGGTGGCTCTTCTGTACATGCGAATACACCTACTCTAGATAGTTTAGCAAGAGATTTAACATCAATCGCTAGGGAAGGTAGCTTAGATCCAGTTATCGGACGAAGTAAAGAAATACAGCGTGTAATAGAAGTACTTAGCCGTCGTACCAAAAACAATCCTGTGTTAATTGGTGAACCTGGTGTTGGTAAAACGGCAATAGCAGAAGGGTTAGCACAACAAATCGTAAACAATGAAGTACCTGAAATTTTACGTGATAAGCGCGTAATGACACTTGATATGGGGACAGTTGTCGCTGGTACTAAGTATCGCGGTGAGTTCGAAGACCGTTTGAAGAAAGTAATGGATGAAATTCGCCAAGCCGGAAACATCATTTTATTCATTGATGAGCTTCATACATTAATTGGTGCAGGTGGAGCAGAAGGGGCAATTGATGCTTCTAACATCTTAAAGCCATCGCTTGCAAGAGGCGAGCTTCAATGTATTGGTGCAACAACGTTAGATGAGTACCGTAAGTATATTGAAAAGGATGCGGCTCTTGAGCGAAGATTCCAACCAATCCAGGTGGATGAGCCGACATTAGAAGAGTCCATTCAAATTTTAAAAGGTCTTCGAGATCGTTATGAAGCTCATCACCGTGTATCCATTACGGATGAGGCAATTATAGAAGCGGTAAAGCTATCTGATCGTTATATTACAGACAGATTCCTGCCAGATAAAGCAATTGACTTAATTGATGAAGCTGCCTCTAAGGTACGCTTACGTTCCTATACAACGCCTCCTAACTTAAAAGAGCTGGAACTAAAGCTTGATGAAGTAAGAAAAGAGAAGGATGCGGCTGTCCAAAGTCAAGAATTCGAAAAGGCAGCATCTCTACGTGATTCAGAGCAAAAGCTACGCGAACAATTAGATGAGACGAAAAAGTCTTGGAAAGAAAAGCAAGGGCAAGAAAATTCAGAGGTTACAACAGAAGATATCGCTTTAGTTGTCGCAAGCTGGACTCGAATTCCAGTTTCAAAACTGGCAGAATCTGAAACTGAAAAATTATTAAAGTTAGAAGAAATTCTTCACTCCAGAGTAATTGGACAGGATGAAGCTGTAATTGCAGTATCAAAAGCCGTTCGCCGTGCTCGTGCTGGATTAAAAGATCCGAAGCGTCCAATAGGATCATTTATTTTCTTAGGGCCAACTGGTATTGGTAAAACTGAACTTGCTCGCACATTGGCAGAAGCGATGTTCGGTGATGAGGATGCAATGATTCGTATTGATATGTCTGAGTATATGGAGAAGCATTCTACTTCTCGATTAGTAGGATCACCTCCTGGTTATGTAGGGTATGAGGAAGGTGGCCAGTTAACAGAGAAGGTTAGAAGAAAACCATACTCAGTTGTACTTTTAGATGAAGTAGAGAAAGCACATCCAGATGTATTTAATATATTACTTCAAGTATTAGAAGATGGCAGACTGACAGATTCTAAAGGACGCGTCGTAGACTTTAGAAATACGATTGTCATTATGACCTCTAATGTAGGGGCAGACACACTTAAACGTAATAAGTACGTAGGCTTCAATATTCAAGATGAAAACCAAGATTATAAGGATATGAAGGGGAAAGTAATGGAAGAGCTAAAAAAGGCATTCCGCCCTGAGTTCTTAAATCGTATTGATGAAATGATTGTGTTCCACTCGTTAGAGAAGAAACACTTAAAGGAAATTGTAACGCTTATGGTTCAGCAATTACAAAAGCGTTTAACAGAGCAGCAAATTGATTTAATTGTAACAGATAGCGCAATTGATAAGCTTGCTGAAGAAGGAACAGATTTAGAATATGGTGCACGTCCATTACGTAGGTCTATCCAGAAAAACGTAGAAGACCGATTATCAGAAGAACTGCTAAAAGGTACGATTGAGAAAGGTCAACGTGTGGAACTAACAGTTGAGGATAATGAGTTTGTAGTACGAACTGTTGAGAAGACAACAGTGTAAAGGAAAAGGGAAAAGAGGGCATTTTGCCCTCTTTTTTCAAATGAAAGCTGACTTCAAACTGTAAAATCCTAAAAAGAAAGATTATGATATCATGAGTCTATGAATACAATGGTTAGGAGATTAAGATTTATATGGTAAAGAGAAAAACAAAGTTCACATGCCAGGCATGTGGATACGAATCACCGAAATGGATGGGGAAATGTCCTGGATGTGGGGCGTGGAATACCTTAACAGAGGAGCTTGAGCCTAGTAAGTCTTCTCGTAAGTTGACGTTTACTGCCTCTATGAATGAGGGGAATGCAAAGCCAGTAAAGCTTAAGGAAGTAGAAACGATTCAAGAACCAAGAATTAAAACAGATAATAATGAATTTAATCGAGTATTAGGTGGAGGAATTGTACGAGGTTCATTAGTACTGATCGGAGGAGACCCTGGAATAGGTAAATCAACATTACTTCTTCAAATATCCTCATATTTATCCTCCAAAGACCAAGGTGTTCTATATATATCTGGGGAAGAATCAGTTAAGCAAACGAAGCTGCGAGCAGACCGCCTCAGTGTTTCCTCTGATGCGTTATATGTATTAGCAGAAACAGATCTTGAGTTTATTACAAAAGCTATTGAAGAGATTTCTCCATCGTTTGTCGTCATTGATTCCATTCAAACTATATATCATCCGGAAGTGCAGTCTGCACCAGGAAGTGTGTCACAAGTGCGTGAATGTACAGCAGAGTTAATGAGACTTGCAAAGTCCAAGGGTATTGCGATTTTTATTGTTGGTCACGTAACGAAGGAAGGAAATATCGCAGGACCACGTCTATTAGAACACATGGTAGATAGCGTTTTATATTTTGAGGGAGAACGCCATCACTCATATAGAATACTTAGAGCAGTCAAGAACCGTTTTGGTTCAACTAATGAAATGGGTATTTTTGAAATGAAAGAGGAAGGTCTGGAGGAAGTTCATAATCCGTCTGAAATCTTTTTGGAAGAACGTTCTAAGGGTGCATCGGGTTCTACTGTTGTGGCATCCATGGAAGGAACTAGACCGGTACTTGTTGAAATTCAAGCGCTTGTTTCTCCAACAAGCTTTGGGAATCCAAGGCGTATGGCTACAGGATTAGATGTGAACCGTGTTTCTTTATTAATGGCGGTACTAGAGAAGCGGGTAGGGTTATTATTGCAAAATCAAGATGCCTATTTAAAGGTTGCTGGAGGCGTCAAATTAGATGAACCAGCTATAGACTTAGCTGTTGCTGTTAGTATTGCATCAAGCTTTCGAGATCAAGTATCTTCTGCTACAGATGTATTAATTGGAGAAGTAGGTTTAACAGGAGAGGTAAGAAGGGTATCGAGAATAGAGCAACGTGTGCAGGAAGCAGCAAAGCTTGGATTTAAGAGAGTCATTATCCCTAAGAAAAATATGGGGAACTGGAGTGTTCCAGCAGGTATTGAAGTAGTTGGTGTGGATCATGTTGGGGAGGCATTAAAAGTTACCTTAGGAGGCTAGAGGAATGGAATATAGGCCAAGCGCGGTGATAAAGGCAGAAATATTACAATTAATTGCACCTGGAACTCCAATTCGTGATGGAATTGAAAATGTTCTACGCTCTAAGACAGGGGGCTTAATTGTAATGGGACATAATGAGGAAGTCCGTTCGCTCGTGGACGGAGGCTTCACGATTAATTGCCCCTTTTCACCAGCAAACCTATATGAATTAGCAAAAATGGATGGAGCTATCATCTTAAATGAGACGGGTAGCAAAATCCTCTTTGCGAATGCTCAGCTTGTGCCAGACTCAAGTATTATTTCCTCGGAAACAGGGATGAGGCATCGGACTGCAGAAAGAGTGGCTAAACAAACAGGGTGCCTTGTGATTGCTATTTCCGAGCGCAGAAATGTTATCACATTGTATAAAGGTGATTTACGTTATGCACTAAAAGATATTGGGGTAATTTTAACAAAAGCAAATCAAGCGATTCAAACATTAGAGAAATATAAAATGGTTCTTAAACAGGGCATAACGAATTTAGGAGCACTTGAATTCGAGGAACTTGTAACTCTTTCAGAAGTGCTACAAGTTTTACATCGAATTGAGATGGTCCTACGTATTAAAAATGAGATTCTAAGTTATATTAATGAACTAGGGACAGAAGGAAGATTAATTCGATTACAATTAACTGAATTGCTTTCAAACATAGAAGAAGAAGCAATTTTACTCATAAGAGATTACTCTTGCCAACCACATTCAGATTACATAGCGGTGTTGAAGAGACTACAGGAATTAGCCAATACAGATCTTTTGGATGACTCAGTAATTTTACGTTTATTGGGGTATACTACATCTGTAAATGTTGAAGAGCTAGTTGCACCAAGAGGTTATCGAATGCTATATAAAATTCCACGGCTACCGATGCCGATTATTGATAATTTGATTGGTACATTTAAAAATTTCCATTCCATCGTCAAAGCTACAATAGAAGAATTAGATCGTGTCGAAGGGATCGGAGAAGTACGTGCTCGGAAAATTAGACGAGGTCTAGAAAGACTGCAAGAGCAACATTTAATTGATCGTCAAATGTAAAGGTTAATTGATACCTCATATTCTTTGACATGAACTACTAATGTTTGATATATTAATTGGTAAAAATTGACTAAAACTGTTTTTTCGTACAAATTATTTACAAATTCATGTCAAAACAAAAACATTTATTTAAAACCCTTGTAATATTAGGTTTCAAAGCTCTCAAAGTGTTTATAATGAAATAGTAGGAGGTGAATCTATGATTAAACGAATTGTGCAATTAAGTTTCTTGTTAGTTGGTGGTACGCTTGGTATCTTTTTTATTCCGTCCTTATTTTCTTTATTAGAAATTAATAACTTACCTTTTCTAGATTCGCCCTATGTTAGGGCAGGTTTAGGGGCAATTGTATTCTTCCTTATCACATTTTGGTTAGTGGATTTTGTCGTAGATTTTGTAAAATGGACTGAAGAAGTACTTGTAAAAGCTTCTGTTGCAGAAGTATTATTTGGTGGCCTGGGACTAATCTTTGGATTAATTATTGCATTTTTAATTGCGATTCCAATTAAGACGATTGATTTTCCATTAGTCAATACGGTCATTCCTATATTATTAACACTTTTACTTGGATATTTAGGTTTTCAAGTTGGGTTTAAAAAGCGCGATGAACTCATTAATGTATTTACTGTTTCAGGCAAATCGAAAAAGAAAGACGCTGAGGAAGATGAGCTGGAGAAAGGTACATTAAAGATACTAGATACTAGTGTTATTATTGATGGAAGAGTTGCCGATATTTGTCAAACTGGTTTCCTTGAAGGAACAATTGTCATTCCACAATTTGTTCTTGAAGAATTACAGCATATTGCAGACTCTTCAGATGTGCTAAAGCGTAATCGTGGGCGCAGAGGGTTAGATATTTTAAATCGTATTCAAAAAGAGCTTTCTATTAAGGTTGAAATTTATGAAGGTGATTTTGAAGAAATTCAAGAAGTAGATAGCAAATTAGTAAAGCTTGCGAAATTAACATCAGGTATTGTTGTGACAAATGACTTTAATTTAAATAAAGTTTGTGAACTGCAAAATGTTGGGGTTCTTAATATTAATGATCTAGCGAATGCCGTAAAACCAGTAGTATTACCCGGTGAAGAATTAAACGTTCAAGTGATTAAGGATGGGAAAGAATACAATCAAGGTGTTGCTTATCTAGACGACGGTACGATGATTGTTGTAGAAGATGGTCGAGATTATATCGGCAAACGAATTGATGTACTCGTAACAAGTGTGCTTCAGACGTCTGCAGGGAGAATGATCTTTGCGAAGCCGAAGTTATTAGAAAAAGCACTGTAAGTTGGAGGCACAATGGAGTATACGGTTATCATACCTGCAGCAGGTTCAGGAAAACGAATGAACGCCGGTAAAAACAAGCAATTTATCATGTTAGGAGATAAACCTGTTATTATTCATACACTAAGTGTATTTGAACAGGATCCACATTGTAACGAGATTATATTAGTAATAAATGAGATGGAGCGAGAATATTTCAAAGAATTACTGTGCTCTTTTAAGATTCAAAAGGTAAAACAGCTTATACCTGGTGGAGCTGAGAGGCAAGATAGTGTTTATAATGGTCTTATGAAGGTTGAAGGTGCGAATAGTCTTGTATTAGTCCACGATGGGGCGAGACCATTTATTACAATTGAGAAGATACAAGAACTTGTAAAAAAGGCATCTGAAACAAGTGCAGCTATTTTGGCTGTACCAGTAAAGGATACGATTAAAAAAGTGAACAATGGTCTTGTTGAAGAAACAGTAGAGCGTTCAAGCTTGTGGGCAGTTCAGACCCCACAAGCTTTTCATGTTCAACTATTAAGACAAGCCTATGAGCATGCTTTTCAAACAAACTTTTTAGGAACGGACGAAGCGAGTTTAGTGGAAAGGTTACATAAACCAATTGCGGTCGTGTCAGGTGATTACGAAAATATTAAGCTTACTACACCAGAAGATATCGTTTATGGAGAATCAATTTTAAATAATCAACAAAAATAAGGGGGATTATACATGTTCCGTATTGGACAAGGTTTTGATGTGCATCAACTTGGCGAAGGAGTGCCTTTAATTATTGGAGGTATTACAATCCCGTATGAAAAAGGTTTAATTGGCCATTCAGATGCTGATGTATTATTACATACAATTGCGGATGCTTGTTTAGGGGCGATTGGAGAAGGGGATATCGGTAAGCATTTTCCAGATACAGATCCTGCCTTTAAAGGAGCTGACTCTGCCAAGCTACTATCTCACGTTTGGGATTTAGTTGAGGGGCGAGGCTATGAGCTAACAAATGTTGATTGTACGATTATCGCTCAAAAGCCTAAAATGGCACCTTACATAGAAGATATGAAAAAGAGAATCGCTGATTTGCTACATGCTACTCCTGGACAAGTTAATGTAAAAGCAACAACAACAGAAAAGCTAGGCTTCACTGGTAGAGGTGAAGGCATTGCTTCTCAAGCAGTCATCTTAATACAGAAAAAGAATGCGGAATGTACTTCGTGATAGTAACGCATAAAAAAGCTAGGTCATATATGGTGTTAACAAGTCAAAAAAGATAGGCAACCTTATGCATGTGGTGTTAAAATAAGCATGATTATAAGAGAGAAAAGCTTATAGGATAAAAAGTTTAATAGGATGGTGTTTGTTGTATGTTAAATGAAGTACGTGTTCGCTATGCGCCAAGTCCAACTGGCCATTTACATATTGGTAATGCTAGAACTGCAATTTTCAATTACTTATTTGCTCGCAACCAAAATGGTAAATTTATTATTCGAATTGAAGATACAGACCAAAAGCGCAACATTGAGGGCGGAGAAGAAAGTCAGTTACATTACTTAAAATGGTTAGGTGTGGACTGGGACGAAAGCACAGATGTTGGTGGAGAATATGGTCCATATAGACAGTCAGAGCGTAATGACCTATACAAAAAGTATTACGAAGAGCTCCTTGAGAAAGGTCTTGCTTATAAGTGTTATTGCACGGAAGAAGAGATAGAAAGAGAAAGAGAAGAACAAATTGCACGTAATGAGATGCCTCGTTATTCAGGGAAACACCGTAACTTAACACAAGAAGAAAGAGAATCCTATGAAAAGGAAGGAAGACGACCTTCTATTCGTTTCCGTGTTCCTGAGGGAAAAGTATATCGCTTTAATGATATGGTTAAAGGTGACATTAGCTTTGAATCAGACGGTATGGGTGACTACGTTATTATAAAAAAAGATGGAACACCGACCTATAACTTTGCGGTAGCTGTAGATGATCACTTAATGAAAATCACGCATGTATTACGAGGAGAAGATCACATCTCGAATACACCAAAGCAAATAATGATTTACGAAGCTTTCGATTGGAATATTCCGACATTTGGACACATGACTTTGATTGTGAATGAGCAACGTAAAAAGCTAAGTAAGCGTGATGAAAGTATTATTCAATTCATTGAGCAGTATGAAGAGCTGGGTTACTTACCTGAAACATTATTTAACTTTATTGGATTACTGGGCTGGTCACCGGTGGGAGAAGAAGAGATTTTCAATAAAGAGCAGTTTATTGAAATGTTCGACCCTGCTCGTTTATCAAAATCACCAGCTGTATTCGATACACAAAAATTAGCATGGATGAACAATCAATATATAAAAAAACTTGAGGTTGATAAAGTAGTCGAACTTGCATTACCTCACTTAGTGAAAGCGGGTAAAGTAAGTGAAAATCCTTCTGAAGAAGAGCTGCAATGGGCAAGTGATCTTGTTGCACTATACCAAGAACAAATGAGCTACGGTGCAGAGATTGTAGAACTATCAGAACTTTTCTTCAAAGGAGAAGTAGAGTATGATGAAGAAGCAAAGGCTGTTCTAGCAGAAGAGCAAGTACCAGAAGTGATGAAAGCATTCTTTAATGAAATAAAGGTATTGGAAGTATTCGGAGCAGAAGAAATAAAACTTGCAATTAAAGCGACGCAGAAGGCAACTGGTCAAAAGGGGAAAAAGCTTTTCATGCCAATACGTGTTGCGATTACTGGTCAAACACACGGTCCCGATTTACCAAAAGCCATTGCATTATTAGGAAAAGAAAAGGTTACGAAGCAATTAGAAAGTCTAATTAATTAACAATTTGATATTTATGTAATATAGTAAGATATACAAAGACGTAAAGTGTTGAAGAGGAAAGTAAGTACATGTCTGTTCTTTATCAGAGAGAACCATCACCGGCTGAAAGTGGTTCAAGAACGATGCTACTGAATTGCACCTCGGAGCCTTCTATTGAAACGATTTAGTAGGTAGAAGCGGTTACTCACCGTTACAGGAGTCAAAGTTGAGGCATGAAAAGACTATATGCCTAAACAGAGTGGAACCGCGCGATATAAGCGTCTCTGTGTGTTATGCACAGAGGCGTTTTTTATATGGCTAAATAAGAAAAATTATTGCTTTCTTAACGCATAAAAAAGACTAAGCCACCACTTGCGTCCAAGGACTTGGTGTTATCCAAGTCTTTCTAATAAAACGCTTAAATAAGGGAGTGAGTCAGCTTGTTTAAATGGGTTCGAATACTGAAAGAAGATATAAACATCGTTTTTGAACAAGACCCTGCAGCTAGAAATGCCTTCGAAGTAGCTTTAACGTATTCGGGTTTACATGCTATATGGTCACATCGAATTGCGCATGCTTTTTATAAACGAAGAATGTACTTTATTGCAAGAAGCATTTCGCAAATTAGTCGCTTTTTTACTGGAATTGAGATTCATCCAGGAGCGAAAATCGGACGGAAGCTTTTTATAGACCATGGAATGGGAATTGTAATTGGTGAGACGTGCGAAATCGGAGATAATGTAACGATTTTCCAAGGTGTTACATTAGGTGGAACAGGGAAAGAAAAAGGAAAACGTCATCCTACGATTAAAGACCATGCGTTAATCGCATCCGGGGCAAAGGTATTAGGTTCCATTACAATTGGAGAGAACTCTAAAGTAGGAGCAGGTTCTGTCGTACTTAACGATGTACCAGATAACTCAACCGTTGTTGGAATACCGGGGAAGATCGTTATTCAAAATGGTGTGAAAATCAAGAAGGATTTAGATCATTCGAATTTACCAGATCCAGTTTCTGATCGAATGAAAGAACTAGAGCTTGAGATAAGAGAATTAAGAAATGAATTACATCAGTTAAAGGAAAGGAAGATGTAAAAATGGCAATTCAACTTTATAACACGTTAACACGAAGTAAAGAACCTTTTAAGCCATTAGAAGAAGGTAAAGTAAAAATGTATGTATGTGGACCTACTGTTTACAATTACATTCATATTGGAAATGCTAGACCTGCCATTGTGTTTGATACGGTAAGAAGATATTTAGAATATCGCGGATATGATGTTCAATTTATCTCAAACTTCACAGATGTGGATGATAAGTTAATCCGTGCTGCTAATGAATTAGGAGAAGATGTACCCACTATCGCAGATCGTTTTATTAAGGCATATTATGAAGACGTTTCTGCATTAGGATGCAAACAGGCAGATCATCACCCTCGGGTAACAGAAAGTATGGATATAATAGTAGAGTTTATCGAAAAGCTCATTGAGAAAGGTTATGCGTATGAAGCGGGAGGAGATGTGTACTATAAGACTCGCTCCTTTAAAGGCTATGGGAAACTTTCACATCAATCTATCGATGACCTGCGTTCGGGTGCGAGAATAGAGGTTGGGGAAAAGAAACAGGACCCATTGGACTTCGTGCTTTGGAAAGCAGCAAAGGAAGGGGAAATCTTCTGGGAGAGCCCTTGGGGTAAAGGAAGACCAGGCTGGCACATTGAATGCTCTGCAATGGCAAAGAAATATTTAGGCGATACGATTGATATACATGCAGGAGGACAGGATTTAACCTTTCCACATCATGAAAATGAAATTGCCCAATCTGAGGCTTTAAATGAAAAAACGTTTGCAACGTATTGGATGCATAATGGGTATATTAATATTGATAATGAAAAAATGTCAAAATCACTAGGTAACTTTATTCTTGTACATGACATTATTGAAAAAATTAACCCACAAGTATTACGATTCTTTATGTTATCTGTTCAATACCGCCATCCGATTAACTTTAGCCAGGAGTTAGTTGATAGTGCACAAAACGGCTATGAGCGGCTAGTAACTGCATATGAAAATTTAAAGCATAGAAGTCAATCTAGTACAAACTTAACTCAGGATACAGAAGTTTGGGGGAAAAGGCTGCAAGAAATTCGAGAATCCTTTATAAAGGAAATGGATGATGATTTTAATACAGCGAACGCAGTCACTGTCTTATTTGAACTTGCGAAACAAGCAAATATATATTTAATGGAAAGCAATACTTCAGAGGAAGTTATCGCCTTATTTACTTCTTTATTTGAAGAATTAATGGATGTACTTGGTATGACGCTAGAGCGACAAATTGAATTTCTAGACGAAGAAATCGAAAGCCTTATGCAAAAGCGTATCGAAGCACGTAAAAACAGAGACTTTGCTCTGGCTGATCAAATCCGTGATCAATTGAAAGATATGAACATCATTATTGAAGATACACCTCAAGGTCCAAGATGGAAAAGAGGTTAATGTATGGTTTCATATAAGGAGATAAACCCTGAGTTATTAAATAGCTTAGCGTTAGCATATATGGGTGATGCCATTTATGAAGCAAAAGTGCGGCATCACCTCTTATTAAAGGGTAGCGTAAGACCAAATCAGTTGCACCGAGAGTCTACAAAGTTTGTATCGGCTAAAGCGCAATCTTACATTGTTCATGAACTAATGAATCAGAACGAATTAGATGAAAGAGAAGAAGTGGTTGTGAAACGCGGAAGAAATGCAAAATCAGGCTCTACCCCAAAAAATACTGACGTACAAACGTACAGATACAGTACTGCGTTTGAAGCATTATTAGGCTACCACTATTTATCCGAGAATGATGAACGACTGGAATATCTAATGAAAAAGTCCATTCAATTAATTGAAGAGAGAGGAGGAAATTAAATGTCAGAAGAAATGGTAATGGGTAAAAATGCTGTTATAGAAGCATTAAAATCAGGACGTGACATTAATAAAATATGGGTTGCAGAAGGTGCACAAAAAGGACAAACTCAACAAGTTTTGACACTCGCTAAGGAGTCGGGAGTAATTGTCCAGTTTGCGCCAAGAAAAAAGTTAGACCAATTAGCAGAAGGGAACCACCAGGGGATAGTTGCACAAGTGGCAGCATATAAATACTCAGAGTTGGATGACTTGTTTACGCTAGCTAATAAAAGAGGTCAAGACCCTTTTTTCCTTTTATTAGATGAAATTGAAGATCCGCATAATCTTGGGTCAATCCTCCGTACTGCGGATGCAGCAGGAGCACACGGAGTAATTATCCCTAAACGTAGAGCAGTTGGATTAACGGCTACAGTTGCAAAAGCTTCCACTGGAGCAATTGAGTATATACCTGTCGTCCGTGTAACAAATATGGCTCGTACGATTGAGGAGTTAAAGGAAAGAGGCGTATGGATTGTCGGTACAGATGCATCTGGAAAACTAGACTACAGACAAATGGATGCAACGCTGCCTTTAGGAATTGTCATTGGCTCCGAAGGAAAAGGAATGAGTCGACTTGTTAAAGAGAAATGCGACTTTTTAGTTCAGTTACCAATGGTTGGAAAGGTGACATCACTTAATGCATCAGTAGCGGGAAGCTTACTTATGTATGAGGTCCTTCGTAAAAGACAACCTCTTGGAGAATGAGGTATATGGATGTACTTCTTGTAGACGGATACAATATTATTGGAGCTTGGCCAGATTTACGAGAATTAAAAATAAAAGACCTTTCTGCAGCAAGAGATGCATTAATTCAGAAGATGGCAGAGTATCAGGCATATTCTGGGTATCGTGTCATCATTGTATTTGATGCACACCTTGTGAAGGGGATTGAGAAAAAGAATAAAAATCATAAAGTCGAGATTGTCTTTACACGAGAAAGTGAAACAGCAGACGAACGAATTGAAAAACTCGCAAAAGAGTTGAAAAATGTGAAGACACAAATTCACGTAGCGACATCTGATTTTACAGAGCAATGGGTGATTTTTGGACAAGGAGCACTACGTAAATCAGCACGTGAGCTATATAATGAAATGAGTGCAGTCGAAAAAAGAATCCAATCAAAAGTAAAAACAGAACATGAAAAAAAACCTTCATCACGCATCCAATTATCAGAAGAACTTGCAGAAATTTTTGAAAAATGGCGCAGAGGAGACCGATGACCGGTTGACGCTCTATTAAATACTACTGTATAATATTTCTATCTACTGCTTGAGTCCGGAGGGATAGGAGTGAATTCATACCTCAAGGAAAATGACAACATGAAGTTTGATGTTTTAGAAGATGAAGTAGTTGTTGATTATGTACACCAAGGTGACTCAGAAGCCCTTGAGTACTTAATAAACAAGTATCGAAACTTTGTGCGTTCAAAAGCACGGTCGTATTTCCTTATTGGTGCAGATCGCGAAGACATCATTCAAGAAGGAATGATAGGATTATATAAGGCGATTCGAGATTTTAAAGAGGACAAACTATCTTCTTTTAAGGCGTTTGCAGAGCTTTGTATAACAAGACAAATTATTACAGCTATTAAAACCGCAACAAGACAGAAGCATATCCCTTTAAATTCTTACGTTTCTTTAGACAAGCCTATATATGACGAAGAGTCGGACCGTACACTTATGGATGTAATTTCTGGAGCTAGAGTTACAGACCCTGAGGAACTGATTATCAATCAAGAAGAATTTGATGATATTGAAGTGAAAATGGCGGAGCTCTTAAGTGATCTAGAGAGGAAAGTTCTGGCACTTTATTTGGATGGACAATCCTATCAAGAAATATCTGAAGAATTAAATAGGCATGTGAAATCAATTGACAATGCACTCCAACGCGTCAAACGAAAACTAGAGCGATATTTAGAATTACGGGAGATCTCCCTGTAAATAAAAGGCTTGTTGACATATATTTTCTTACTGTGATACATTTTTATAGACTTAGAGAAAGAAATAGTCTAAGTAAGAGGTGCATTCAACATGCGTAAAAAAGTAGTACTAGCTTGTGAAGTTTGTTTTAGTCGCAATTACAGTACAATGAAAAAAGATAACCAAAATGAGAGACTAGAAGTTAATAAATTTTGTAAAGTGTGCAATTCGCATACAGTGCATAAGGAGACAAAATAACGAACTCTTTTTTACATAGAGTTTCGCTTTTAAGTTGGGGGTATGAAGATGCAACGTTTGACGAAGTTTTTTCGTAATGTAGTTCGTGAAATGAAGAAGGTTAGCTGGCCGAAGAGAAGAGAACTAACTCGTTATACAATTACTGTAGTATCTACAGTTACATTCGTAGCAATTTTCTTCGCTATCGTAGATTTAGGAATTTCTGAATTAATTCGTTTAATACTTGAATAATCCTTATACATTCATGGTATAATGGTGGATATTAAAGGAAGTTGTTAAAAAAACCCGTTCAGCGGGTTTTTTAATTTGTCTTTTTAATGACGAACAAGAAATTCAAATATGTAGACTTTATATTTCGGGAGGGAAGGACAAGCGTCCAAACTAGCATGGAAAAACAATGGTATGTTATTCATACATATTCTGGCTATGAGAACAAGGTAAAAGCAAACCTTGAGAAGCGTGTTGAATCAATGGGAATGCAAGATAAGATCTTCCGTGTAATCGTACCAGAAGAAGAAGAAACAGAGATCAAAAACGGTAAAAAGAAAGTAACAAAAAAGAAAGTATTCCCAGGCTATGTATTAGTTGAGATTATTGTAACTGATGACTCTTGGTATGTTGTTCGTAATACGCCAGGTGTTACAGGTTTCGTTGGCTCTGCAGGCTCTGGTTCTAAACCAACTCCTCTTCAACCAGAAGAAATTGCGTTTATTCTTAAACGCATGGGTATGGAACAAACGAGGATTGATGTTGATTTTGAATTGAAGGAAAGTGTAAGGGTAACAGAAGGTCCATTTGCTAACTTCACAGGCTCAATCGAAGAGATTGACAAAGTGAAGCAAAAAGCAAAAGTACATGTAAATATGTTCGGACGTGAAACGCCAGTTGAGCTAGACTTCTCACAAATTGAAAAATTATAAATAAAACTTGAAATCGCGAATGAAAAGTGGTAACATTGCATAGGTCAGTATGTCTTCTACTAGAGGACTATAGATTCTTTATTTAATAAAGAAGGATGAGTGGGAGGGCAGAGCCCTATTACCACATCACGGACTTTAAGGAGGTGTGTCTCGTGGCTAAAAAAGTTATTAAAATTGTAAAGCTTCAAATTCCTGCCGGTAAAGCGAACCCAGCACCACCAGTTGGACCAGCACTAGGTCAAGCAGGTGTTAACATCATGGGATTCTGTAAAGAATTCAATGCGCGTACGGCTGATCAAGCTGGATTAATTATTCCTGTTGAAATTACGGTATTTGAAGACCGTTCATTTACATTTATTACAAAAACTCCACCTGCTGCAGTATTGTTAAAAGTAGTAGCTGGAATTCAGTCTGGTTCTGGTGAACCAAACAAAAAGAAAGTTGCAACAGTTAAGCGTGATAAAGTACGCGAAATTGCTGAACAAAAAATGCCTGACTTAAATGCAGCAAGCGTTGAAGCTGCTATGAGAATGGTAGAAGGTACAGCACGCAGCATGGGTATTGTCATCGAAGACTAATCCTATGACTCGCTTATGGATGGCCGGGGTTGCGGATTTTGGACAGTTTCCATGTTCGCAACCTTTATTCGTGGGAGGTTATTCCGTTAAAACCACAATATAGGAGGAAATGAAAATGGCTAAAAGAGGTAAGAAGTATTTAGAAGCTGCTAAGCTTGTAGACCGTAACAAAGCATACGCTGTAGCTGAAGCGGTTGAACTTGTAAAAAAGACAAGTGTTGCTAAATTTGATGCTACTGTAGAAGCAGCTTTCCGTTTAGGGGTAGATCCTAAGAAAGCTGACCAACAAATTCGTGGTGCAGTAGTACTACCAAATGGTACTGGTAAAACTCAACGCGTATTAGTATTCGCGAAGGGTGAAAAGGCGAAAGAAGCAGAAGCTGCTGGAGCTGATTATGTAGGAGATGCAGACTACATTAACAAAATCAACCAAGGTTGGTTTGAGTTTGATGTAATCGTTGCTACACCTGATATGATGGGTGAAGTTGGTAAGCTTGGTCGTGTATTAGGACCTAAAGGTTTAATGCCAAACCCTAAGACTGGTACAGTTACATTTGATGTAACAAAAGCAGTTAACGAAATTAAAGCTGGTAAGGTTGAATACCGTGTTGATAAAGCGGGTATCATTCATGTTCCAGTTGGGAAAGTTTCTTTCGACGACCAAAAGCTTGTTGAAAACTTCGCAACTGTTTATGAAACACTTATGAAAGTTAAGCCAGCTGCAGCTAAAGGTAC
This sequence comes from Bacillus suaedaesalsae, assembly GCF_016890225.1. Classification (GTDB taxonomy): domain Bacteria; phylum Bacillota; class Bacilli; order Bacillales; family SA4; genus Bacillus_BS; species Bacillus_BS suaedaesalsae. The sequence continues at coordinate 20,061 of NZ_JAFELM010000002.1, forward strand.
TTATGTGAAGAACGTTGCGTTAAGTTCTACAATGGGTCCTGGTGTACGAGTAGACTCTTCTACATTTACTCCAGTAAAATAAGCTTGCAAAATTAACCATATTGACATATAGCGTAATACGCTGTATTATATAAAATGTTGTTTCAAACAAATCATTTATACCGTAGACAGTAGGTGCTATCTTTATAGCTTAATAACCTACCGAGGTGATTAGATAAAAGATGCAAATTTATTTGCTATCGATTATTACCTCTATGTCTGTTAGATGTAGAGGTTTTTTAATACACCACATTGATCGGTATTGATGAAAGTAACTAACAGGAGGTGTAGGAATGAGCAGCGCAGTTGAACTTAAAAAACAAGTAGTAACTGAAATTGCTGACAAACTTCGTGATAGCAAATCAACAATCGTTGTAGACTACCGTGGTTTAACAGTTTCTCAAGTAACTGAATTACGTAAACAGCTTCGTGAAGCTGGTATTGATTTCAAAGTGTACAAAAACACTATGACTCGCCGTGCAGCTACTGATGCTGGATTAGAAGGGCTTAACGAATTCTTAACTGGTCCAAACGCAATTGCATTTGGTGGTGAAGATGTTATAGCTCCTGCTAAGATTCTTAACGAATTCGCTAAGAAAAACGAAAAGTTAGAAATTAAAGCTGGTGTTATCGAAGGTAACATTGCGACAGTAGAAGAAGTTAAGGCTCTTGCTGAACTTCCTTCTCGCGAAGGTTTACTTTCTATGTTGCTTAGTGTGCTACAAGCACCAATTCGCAATCTTGCTCTTGCTGCAAAAGCTGTTGCAGATCAAAAAGAAGAACAAGGCGCGTAATCTAGATTTACAATATGCATAACCAAAACTAACGCTTAAAAATAAAAGGAGGATATTTCTCATGACTAAAGAACAAATCATTGAAGCAGTTAAAAACATGACTGTTTTAGAACTTAACGACTTAGTAAAAGCTATCGAAGAAGAATTTGGTGTAACTGCTGCTGCTCCAGTAGCAATGGCAGGTGCTGGTGCTGCTGCTGTTGAAGAAAAGACTGAATTTGACGTAGTATTAGCAAGCGCTGGTGACCAAAAGATTAAGGTTATCAAGGTTGTTCGTGAAATCACTGGTCTTGGATTAAAAGAAGCTAAAGACTTAGTTGACAACACTCCAAAAGCTCTTAAAGAGGGAATTTCCAAAGAAGAAGCTGAAGAAATGAAAGCTAAACTTGAAGAAGTTGGAGCTAACGTTGAAGTTAAGTAATGTTAGTTAAAATGAGCTCGCTATTATAGCGAGCTTATTTTTATATCATTAAATAATAATTTTATCGTTTATTTCTGAAAGTGAATGATGATACTAGTTGGAGAAAGGGGGATAGTTATGAGTGAACATTATTATTCTCAAAATCCGTCAGTAGAAAGTAAACCTCAAAGACTTCAATATACGCTAAGGGGAACAGCTTTTTCTTTTATTACTGATCAAGGTGTATTTTCGAAAAGTGAAATTGACTACGGCTCAAGATTGTTGATTGAGACATTTGTGATGCCTGGTGTTGATGGAAAAATACTAGATGTCGGTTGTGGGTATGGACCAATTGGTTTATCGATTGCGAAAGAATTTCCGAATAGAAAAGTAGATATGGTCGATGTGAACGAACGAGCTATTACACTAGCGAAGAAAAATGCTGAATTGAATGAAATACATAATGTAAGTGTTTTTTACAGTGATGCTTTGAAGAATGTCGATCATGATGAATACGCAATAATCTTAACTAATCCGCCAATACGTGCTGGGAAGAGAACAGTTCATGAAATCTTTGAGAGTGGATTTGCCAAATTAATAAAAGGTGGCGAGATGTGGGTTGTGATCCAGAAGAAACAGGGTGCTCCATCTGCCATTGAAAAGTTAAAAACAATGTTTACAACTGTTGAAGTCATCACCAAAAGCAAAGGGTATTTGATTATTTGTGCAAAAAAATAATAAAAAAATTCTTGACAAAATGATTGACGGATAATTTTACCTATGTTAGCATTATATAATGCAAATATGTAATTTTTCCTTGTGTATTTTATATAAAAAATACGTATATTAATTGAATAACAAGGGAAAACTAATTCAATAGGACGCAAGTTTAAATGTGGTTTTCTAAAAGTAAAACCATTTTTCTTTTTGTCTTACGAATTAGTAGTTTGCTTAAGTTTTCATGGTGTGTGAAAACTAGTAAAGTTCTATTCATTGTTCATCATTACAGGTGCTTAAAAAAGGATCTGTTGTGAAATAAATACGCTTGATTTGAGGGGTGAATCAGTTGACAGGTCAACTAGTTCAGTACGGACGCCACCGCCAACGCAGAAGCTTTGCTCGTATTAGTGAGGTTCTAGAATTACCAAATCTTATTGAAATTCAAACCTCTTCATATCAATGGTTTCTTGATGAGGGATTGCGTGAAATGTTTCAAGACATTTCTCCGATTGAGGATTTTACAGGGAACTTATCACTTGAGTTTATAGACTACAGCCTAGGTGAACCGAAGTATGCTGTCGATGAATCGAAAGAGAGAGATGTTACATATTCTGCACCTTTAAGGGTGAAGGTTCGTCTACTTAATAAAGAGACAGGCGAAGTTAAAGAGCAAGATGTATTTATGGGGGATTTCCCATTAATGACAGAAACAGGTACGTTTGTCATCAATGGTGCTGAACGCGTAATTGTTTCTCAGCTTGTTCGTTCTCCTAGTGTGTATTATAGTGGAAAAATTGATAAGAACGGAAAGCGTGGATTCACGGCTACCGTTATTCCAAACCGTGGTGCTTGGCTTGAATATGAAACAGACGCTAAAGACGTCGTCTATGTTCGTATCGATCGTACACGAAAGCTACCAGTAACGGTTCTTTTGCGTGCCTTAGGGTTTGGTTCTGATCAAGAAATCATAGATTTATTAGGGGATAACGAGTATTTACGTAATACCCTTGATAAGGATAATACTGAAAACACAGAGAAAGCGTTGCTTGAAATCTATGAGCGCTTACGTCCGGGAGAGCCTCCGACTGTGGAAAATGCAAAGAATCTATTAGAATCACGATTCTTTGATCCGAAGCGTTATGATTTAGCTAACGTAGGTCGTTATAAGATTAATAAGAAATTACATATTAAGAATCGTTTATTCAACCAACGATTAGCAGACTCTCTAGTTGATCCTGAAACAGGTGAAATTTTAGTAGAAAAGGGTACTGTTCTTGACCGTCGTACGCTAGACCGTGTTTTACCTGCATTAGAAAAGAATATTGGCTTTGAAACACTTCGTCCATCATCTGGTGTAATTCAAGATGAGATTACATTACAATCTATCAAAATTTACGCTCCGGTTGAAGGCGAAGGAGACCGAGTAATCAATGTTTTAGGAAATGCAAACATTGATGAAAGTATTAAGAATATCACACCTGGTGATATTATTGCTTCTATTAGCTATTTCTTTAACTTGTTATATAAAGTGGGAGATACAGATGATATTGACCACCTAGGTAACCGTCGTTTACGTTCTGTTGGTGAATTACTTCAAAACCAATTCCGTATCGGCCTATCTAGAATGGAGCGTGTGGTAAGAGAGAGAATGTCTATTCAAGACACGAATGCTATTACTCCACAAGCTTTAATCAACATTCGTCCTGTTATTGCCTCCATTAAGGAGTTCTTTGGTAGCTCGCAGTTATCTCAGTTCATGGACCAAACTAATCCATTAGCTGAATTAACACATAAGCGTAGATTATCTGCATTAGGACCTGGTGGTTTAACTCGTGAACGTGCTGGCTTCGAAGTGCGTGACGTTCACTACTCTCACTATGGCCGTATGTGTCCGATTGAAACGCCTGAAGGTCCAAATATCGGGTTGATTAACTCCTTATCTAGTTATGCGAAGGTAAACAGATTCGGATTTATTGAGACACCGTATCGAAAAGTTGATCCGGAAACTGGTAAGGTAACGAGTCAAATTGACTACTTAACAGCAGATGAAGAAGATAACTATGTAGTTGCTCAAGCAAACGCTAGATTGTCAGAAGATGGATCATTCGTAGATACAGACATCGTTGCACGTTTCCGTGGTGAAAACACAGTTGTTCACAGAGAACGTGTGGACTACATGGATGTATCTCCAAAACAAGTAGTATCTGCTGCAACAGCTTGTATTCCATTCTTAGAGAACGATGACTCAAACCGTGCGCTAATGGGTGCGAACATGCAACGTCAAGCAGTACCATTGTTAAATCCTGAATCTCCAATTGTTGGTACAGGTATGGAATACGTATCTGGAAAAGACTCAGGGGCTGCAGTTATTTGTAAACAACCAGGTATCGTTGAAAAGGTACAAGCGAAGGAAATTCTAGTACGTCGCTATACAGAAGTAGACGGGCAACGAGTTAAGGGTGATTTAGATCGTTATAAATTGCAGAAATTCATCCGTTCAAATCAAGGTACTTGCTACAACCAACGTCCAATCGTAAGTGCGGGCGACGAAGTGGTGAAAGGTGAGATCTTAGCAGACGGACCATCTATGGAAAAAGGTGAGTTAGCACTAGGACGAAATGTGTTAGTAGCATTCATGACATGGGATGGTTATAACTACGAGGATGCAATCATCATGAGTGAGCGTCTTGTAAAAGATGATGTATATACTTCTGTTCATATTGAAGAATACGAATCAGAAGCTCGTGATACGAAGCTTGGACCAGAAGAAATCACGCGTGATATTCCGAACGTTGGGGAAGAAGCATTGAAAAACCTAGACGAACGTGGAATTATCCGTATCGGTGCAGAAGTAAAAGACGGAGATTTACTAGTAGGGAAAGTAACACCTAAGGGAGTAACTGAACTAACGGCTGAAGAACGTCTATTACATGCAATCTTCGGAGAAAAGGCTCGTGAAGTGCGTGATACATCACTGCGTGTTCCACATGGTGGAGGCGGTATCGTTCTAGATGTAAAAGTGTTTAACCGTGAAGATGGTGATGAGTTACCTCCTGGTGTTAACCAACTAGTACGCGCATATATCGTTCAGAAGCGTAAAATCTCTGAAGGAGATAAGATGGCAGGTCGACACGGTAATAAAGGGGTTATCTCCCGTATTTTACCTGAAGAAGAAATGCCTTTCCTACCAGATGGTACACCAGTTGATATCATGTTAAATCCACTAGGAGTTCCATCACGTATGAATATCGGTCAGGTGTTAGAGTTGCATTTAGGTATGGCAGCTAGAAAACTTGGTATCCATGTTGCTTCTCCTGTATTTGACGGAGCGCGTGAAGAAGATGTTTGGGGTACGCTTCAAGAAGCAGGTATGTCACGTGACGCTAAGACAGTCCTATACGATGGTCGTACGGGTGAGCCGTTTGATAACCGTGTATCTGTTGGTGTCATGTATATGATCAAACTTGCGCACATGGTTGATGACAAATTGCATGCTCGTTCAACTGGACCATACTCACTTGTTACGCAACAACCACTTGGTGGTAAAGCACAATTCGGTGGTCAGCGTTTTGGAGAGATGGAGGTATGGGCGCTTGAAGCATACGGTGCAGCATACACGTTACAAGAAATTCTTACTGTTAAGTCTGATGACGTTGTTGGACGTGTGAAGACATACGAAGCAATCGTTAAAGGTGAAAACGTACCAGAGCCGGGAGTTCCTGAATCATTCAAGGTATTAATTAAGGAACTTCAAAGTTTAGGTATGGATGTCAAGATCTTATCAAGTGATGATAAGGAAATTGAAATGAGAGACCTTGATGATGACGACGATCAGTCTTCAGATAAGTTAAATATTGATATAGAAGCAAACGAAATTTAAAGCGTAGTAATAAGAAATGAATGGGGTAAAGAGAAATCGAGTGAATTGATTTCTCTTTCCAGTCTTTTCAAATCACTACATATATAAAAAGTAACCGCAGCCTTTCGTATTAGAACTGAATAGTATTTCCACATATAAGGTCAGTCTAAGCACCTGACGTTAAAATTAAGGGAGGTAGGCCCCTTGCTAGATGTCAATAATTTTGAGTATATGAAAATTGGACTTTCTTCACCTGACAAGATTCGTTCATGGTCATTTGGAGAAGTTAAAAAGCCAGAAACAATCAATTACCGTACACTAAAGCCAGAAAAGGACGGCTTATTCTGCGAACGTATTTTTGGACCTACAAAGGACTGGGAATGTCATTGCGGTAAATATAAGCGTGTTCGTTACAAAGGTGTAGTTTGTGATCGTTGTGGTGTAGAAGTAACTCGTGCGAAAGTTCGTCGTGAGCGAATGGGACACATTGAATTAGCTGCACCAGTTTCTCATATTTGGTATTTCAAAGGAATTCCAAGTCGTATGGGTCTAGTGTTAGACATGTCTCCACGTGCTTTAGAGGAAGTGATTTACTTTGCTTCTTACGTTGTCACAGAGACAGGAGACACACCGTTAGAGAAAAAACAACTCCTTTCTGAGAAGGAATATCGTGCATATCGTGAAAAGTATGGTCAATCGTTCCAAGCATCAATGGGAGCTGAGGCTGTAAAGAAACTATTGCAAGATATTGAACTTGAAAAAGAAGTAACTGGATTAAAGGAAGAACTTAAAACAGCTCAAGGACAACGTCGTACTAGAGCAATTAAGCGACTAGAAGTACTAGAAGCATTCAGAAACTCAGGGAATGAGCCATCATGGATGATTTTAGATGTACTTCCTGTCATTCCACCAGAACTACGTCCAATGGTTCAATTAGACGGTGGACGTTTTGCGACTTCTGACTTAAACGATTTATATAGACGTGTTATTAACCGTAACAACCGTTTAAAGAGATTACTTGATCTTGGTGCTCCTAGCATTATCGTTCAAAACGAAAAACGTATGCTTCAAGAAGCTGTTGATGCATTAATCGATAACGGTCGTCGTGGTAGACCTGTAACGGGTCCTGGTAACAGACCATTAAAATCTCTTTCTCACATGCTGAAAGGGAAGCAAGGACGTTTCCGTCAGAACCTATTAGGTAAGCGTGTTGACTATTCAGGTCGTTCGGTTATCGTAGTAGGACCAAACTTAAAAATGTATCAATGTGGACTTCCTAAGGAAATGGCTCTAGAGCTATTTAAGCCATTCGTTATGAAGGAACTTGTTGAGCGAGGTTTAGCTCATAACATTAAGAGTGCGAAGCGTAAAATTGAACGCGTTCAGCCTGATGTTTGGGATGTTCTGGAATCTGTTATTAGAGAACACCCAGTATTACTGAATCGTGCCCCTACTCTTCACAGACTAGGAATTCAAGCGTTCGAACCAACATTAGTAGAAGGACGTGCAATTCGTCTACATCCGTTAGTATGTACAGCGTATAACGCTGACTTTGACGGAGACCAAATGGCAGTTCACGTACCACTATCTGCAGAAGCGCAAGCAGAAGCTCGTTTACTAATGCTTGCTGCTCAAAACATTCTAAACCCTAAAGATGGTAAACCAGTTGTTACACCGTCACAGGATATGGTACTAGGAAACTATTACTTAACTCTTGAAAGAGCTGGTGCAATTGGTGAAGGTATGGTCTTTAAGGATACAAATGAAGCGTTAATTGCGTACCAAAATGGTTATGTACACCTTCATACACGTGTAGCTGTTCATGCTGGTTCGCTAAATAACGAAACATTCAATGAAGAGCGAAATAACATGTTGTTATTAACGACTGTTGGGAAGTTAATATTCAATGAAATCTTGCCGGCTTCTTTCCCTTATATCAACGAGCCAACTCAATATAACTTAGAGAAGGAAACTCCTGAGAAATATTTTGTTGCTAAAGGTACGGATATTAAGAAGGAAATCGAAAGTCGTGAAGAAATTACACCATTCAAAAAGAAGTATTTAGGAAATGTCATTGCTGAAGTGTTCAAGCGCTTTAAGATAACTGATACTTCTATGATGCTTGATAGAATGAAGGACCTTGGATTCCGTTATTCTACAAAGGCTGGTATTACAGTTGGTGTATCTGACATTATCGTATTACCTGAGAAGGAAGTTATTATTAACGAAGCTCAAGGTAAAGTTGATACAGTTCTAAAGCAGTTTAGACGTGGTTTAATCACGGATGAAGAAAGATATGATCGTGTTATCTCAATCTGGAGTGCTGCTAAGGATGTAATCCAAGGCAAACTAATGGAATCACTAGAGAAACTGAATCCAATCTTCATGATGAGTGATTCAGGTGCCCGTGGTAACGCATCAAACTTTACGCAACTTGCTGGTATGCGTGGACTGATGGCCAACCCGGCTGGTCGTATCATTGAACTTCCGATTAAATCAAGTTTCCGTGAAGGGCTAACAGTACTTGAGTACTTTATCTCTACACACGGTGCGCGTAAAGGTCTTGCCGATACAGCACTAAAAACAGCTGACTCAGGTTACTTAACAAGACGTCTCGTTGATGTTGCTCAGGATGTAATTGTTCGTGAGGACGATTGCGGAACAGACCGTGGTCTAGTAGTAGCTTCATTAAAAGATGGTACTGAAGTAATTGAAAAACTGGACGAACGATTACTTGGTCGATATGCACGTAAGGCAATTAAGCACCCAGAAACAAATGAAGTTCTTGTAGAAGAGAACGGATTAATCACGGAAGATATCGCTCGTATTATTACAGAAGCTGGCATCGAAGAAGTAAGAATTCGATCAGCGTTTACATGTAATACTCGTCACGGTGTATGTAAGAAGTGTTACGGACGTAACCTTGCAACTGGTTCTGAAGTAGAAGTAGGGGAAGCAGTAGGTATTATTGCAGCTCAATCAATCGGTGAACCAGGAACTCAGTTAACGATGCGTACTTTCCATACAGGTGGGGTTGCCGGAGACGATATCACACAAGGTTTACCGCGTATCCAAGAACTTTTCGAAGCGCGTAATCCAAAGGGGCAAGCAACAATCTCTGAGATTGACGGTATTGTTTCTGCGATTAGCGATTCTAGAGATAAGCAAGAAATTACAATCCAAGGTGAAGTAGAAAGTAAGACTTATGTGGCTCCTTATGGCGCACGTATTAAAGTAACTGAAGGCCAAAAGATTGAACGTGGCCAAGAGTTAACTGAAGGTTCTATTGATCCGAAAGAATTGTTAAAAGTAAGAGATATTACAGCAGTTCAAGAATATCTACTTAAAGAAGTACAAAAAGTTTACCGTATGCAAGGGGTAGAAATTGGGGATAAGCACGTTGAGGTAATGGTACGTCAAATGCTTCGAAAGATTCGAGTAACAGATGCTGGAGATACAGATGTATTACCAGGATCATTACTAGAAGTTCACCAATTTACACAAGCGAACGAACAGGTTTTACTTGATGGAAAGCAACCTGCAACGGGTAGACCAGTACTACTTGGTATTACAAAAGCATCTCTTGAAACGGATTCATTCTTATCTGCAGCATCATTCCAAGAAACAACTCGTGTCTTAACTGATGCAGCGATTAAAGGTAAGCGTGATGAATTACTAGGACTAAAAGAGAATGTAATTATTGGTAAATTAGTACCTGCTGGTACAGGTATGGCTCGTTATCGTAAGGTGAGTCCTGTGTCGGCTACACAGTTAGCTAGTGAAGAGGCAGCTGCGTTGGAAGAAGCGAACTCAGAGTTGGAAACTGAAAAAGCCTTTTAATTTGAGCGGATATTTTTCAACAAATAGTTGACAAAGATTTGCAGAAAATGATACTATATCGAAGGTGCTCCTATAAAACCTGTTGCTTTGGAGGATATGAAAAATGTCTTATGAAAAAGTGTCACAGGCTTATCATGTGATTGTAGGAACAAAGCAAGCCATAAAAGCCCTAAAAAACAGCGAAGTAAAAGAAGTAGTAGTTGCAGAGGATGCGGATCAACGTGTAATCGTTAAGTTGATACAAACCGCTGAAGAACTACGAATACCTGTTACTAGAGTTGATTCGATGAAGAAGCTTGGGAAAGCTTGTGGAATCGAAGTGGGCGCTGCTGCAGTAGCGATTACTAATTAAAAACTGTTTTTGTGGAACAGTCTCGAGCTGTTCTACAAAAACTTTGTTTTTGCCCAGTTATGAACCACCTGGGTGTGTGGAATTAAACTTGAAGGGAGGAAAACAACATGCCAACTATTAACCAATTAGTTCGTAAAGGACGCGAGAGCAAGATTGAAAAATCAAAGTCTCCTGCTCTAAATAAAGGTTATAACAGTTTCAAGAAGGTACAAACTAACGTATCTTCTCCACAAAAACGTGGCGTTTGTACTCGTGTAGGTACAATGACACCAAAGAAGCCAAACTCAGCATTACGTAAATATGCTCGTGTACGTTTAACTAACGGAATCGAGGTAACTGCGTACATTCCGGGGATTGGTCACAACCTACAAGAACACAGTGTAGTGCTTATCCGTGGAGGTCGTGTAAAAGACTTACCAGGGGTACGTTATCACATCGTTCGTGGTGCACTTGACACTGCTGGTGTAGACAAGCGTATGCAAGGTCGTTCTAAGTACGGAACAAAGAGACCAAAAGCTGCAAAGAAGTAATTTGAGTTTAAATATGAATAAATTATAGGAAAGGGGGACATAACATGCCACGTAAAGGTCCTGTTGCAAAGAGAGACGTATTGCCAGATCCGATTTACAAATCAAAGCTTGTAACTCGTTTAATCAACCGCATGATGATCGATGGTAAGAGAGGTAAATCTCAAGCTATCCTTTATAAAGCTTTCGAACTAGTGAAAGAACGCTCTGGTAAGGAGCCGATGGAAGTATTCGAACAAGCTATGAAAAATGTTATGCCAGTTCTAGAAGTAAAAGCACGTCGTGTTGGTGGAGCAAACTACCAAGTACCTATCGAGGTACGTCCAGACCGTCGTACGACTTTAGGTCTTCGCTACCTAGTTAACTATTCACGTCTTCGTGGAGAAAAGACTATGGAAGAGCGTTTAGCTAACGAAATTCTAGATGCTGCTAATAACACTGGTGCTTCAGTTAAGAAGCGCGAAGATATGCACAAAATGGCAGAAGCTAACAAAGCATTTGCTCACTACCGTTGGTAGGATTAATTTAGTCAAAAGAGGTAAAGAGCTGCGAATTCTGATTCATTGGCTCTTTTCCTCGATTCTTGATAAATTCTCACAAAAAAACTAACTTCTAAATGGAAGGAGAAAGACCAAATGGCAAGAGAGTTCTCCTTAGATAATACTCGTAATATCGGGATCATGGCACACATTGATGCTGGTAAAACAACAACTACAGAACGTGTCCTTTATTACACTGGTCGTATACATAAGATTGGTGAAACACATGAAGGTGCGTCTCAAATGGACTGGATGGAGCAAGAGCAAGAACGTGGTATTACAATCACTTCTGCAGCAACAACTGCATCGTGGAAAGGTCACCGCGTTAACATTATCGACACTCCAGGACACGTAGACTTTACTGTAGAAGTTGAACGTTCACTTCGTGTATTAGACGGCGCTGTAGCTGTACTTGATGCACAATCAGGAGTTGAACCACAAACTGAAACAGTTTGGCGTCAAGCTACAACATACGGAGTACCGCGTGTTGTATTCGTAAACAAAATGGACAAAATTGGTGCTGACTTCTTATATTCTGTAGGTACGATCCATGACCGTCTTCAAGCTAATGCTGCTCCAATTCAATTACCAATTGGTGCTGAAGATCAGTTCTCTGCAATCATTGACCTTGTAGAAATGAATGCAACATTCTACGGTAATGACTTAGGAACTGACATTGAAGTTCGTGAAATCCCAGAAGAATATATTGACCAAGCAAATGAGTACCGTGAAAAGTTAATTGAAGCAGTTGCAGAACTTGATGAAGAATTAATGGAGAGATACCTTGGTGGAGAAGAAATCTCTAACGAAGAGCTAAAAGCTGCGATTCGTAAAGGTGTTGTAAACGTTGAGTTCTTCCCGGTAATCTGTGGATCTGCATTCAAAAACAAAGGTGTTCAAAAAATGTTAGATGCAGTAATCGACTATCTTCCATCTCCATTAGATGTACCAGCTATCAAAGGTATACTTCCGGATTCAGATGAAGAAGTAACACGTCCTTCAAGCGACTCTGAGCCGTTCTCAGCTCTAGCGTTTAAGGTAATGACTGACCCTTACGTTGGGAAATTAACGTTCTTCCGTGTGTACTCAGGTACATTGAGCTCGGGATCATACGTACAAAACTCAACAAAAGGTAAGCGTGAGCGTATCGGTCGTATCTTACAAATGCATGCAAATAGCCGAGAAGAAATCTCAATGGTTTACGCTGGTGACATTGCTGCAGCTGTAGGTTTAAAAGATACTACTACTGGAGATACACTATGTGACGAAAAAGCACTAGTTATCCTAGAATCTATGAACTTCCCTGAGCCTGTAATTCAGTTATCAGTTGAGCCGAAGTCAAAAGCTGACCAAGACAAAATGACAACTGCCTTACAAAAGCTTCAAGAGGAAGACCCAACGTTCAGAGCACACACTGACCAAGAGACAGGTCAAACAATCATCGCTGGTATGGGTGAACTTCACTTAGATATTATCGTTGATCGTATGAGACGTGAATTCAAGGTTGAAGCTAACGTTGGTGCGCCACAAGTTGCATACCGTGAAACTTTCCGTGGTTCTGCTTCTGTAGAAGGTAAGTTTGCACGTCAATCTGGTGGTCGTGGGCAATACGGACACGTTTGGATTGAATTCTCACCAAACGAAGAAGGAAAAGGTTTTGAATTCGAAAATGGAATTGTTGGTGGTACTGTTCCTCGTGAATACGTACCAGCTGTTCAAGCAGGTCTAGAAGATGCATTGCAAAACGGTGTATTAGCTGGCTTCCCATTAGTAGATATCAAAGCAAGATTATTTGATGGATCTTACCATGATGTTGACTCTTCAGAAATGGCGTTTAAAATCGCTGCTTCAATGGCACTTAAGAATGCGGCTTCAAAATGTAGCCCAGTAGTACTTGAGCCTATCATGAGAGTCGAAGTTGTAATACCAGAAGAATATATGGGAGATATCATGGGTGGTATCACTGCTCGTCGTGGACGCGTAGAAGGTATGGAAGCTCGTGGTAACGCTCAAGTAGTACGTGCAATGGTTCCACTATCTGAAATGTTCGGATATGCAACTGCACTACGTTCTAACACTCAAGGTCGTGGTGTGTTTACAATGCACTTTGATCACTATGAAGATGTTCCAAAGAGTGTACAAGAAGAAATTATCAAAAAAAATAAAGGTGAATAATTGATTTTCACCTCATTCTAAAGTATAACTACTTATGTAAGTCTTGAAAGTGAATCTGTACCTCGTGCAGACACTTTCATGCATTACATACTTATATAACTAGTATAAATTCATTTAATTTTAAGGAGGATTTTGAAATGGGTAAAGAGAAATTTGACCGTTCCAAAACGCATGCTAACATTGGTACAATCGGACACGTTGACCATGGTAAAACTACATTAACAGCTGCTATCACTGTAACTCTTCACAAGAAGTACGGAAGAGGAACTGCAATGGCATATGATCAAATCGATGCTGCTCCAGAAGAAAGAGAGCGTGGTATCACAATCTCAACTGCACACGTTGAGTACGAAACTGAAACTCGTCACTATGCACACGTTGACTGCCCAGGACATGCTGACTATGTTAAGAACATGATCACTGGTGCTGCTCAAATGGACGGTGGTATCCTGGTAGTATCTGCTACTGATGGTCCAATGCCACAAACTCGTGAGCACATCCTTTTATCTCGTCAAGTAGGTGTACCATACCTTGTAGTATTCTTAAACAAGTGTGATATGGTAGACGACGAAGAATTATTAGAATTAGTAGAAATGGAAGTACGTGACCTATTAACAGAATACAACTTCCCTGGTGATGACACTCCAGTTATCCGTGGATCTGCTCTTAAAGCTCTTGAAGGAGAAGCAGAATGGGAAGAGAAAATCTATGAATTAATGGATGCTGTTGACAGCTACATTCCAAACCCTGAGCGTGAAACTGATAAGCCATTCATGATGCCTGTTGAGGATGTATTCTCAATCACAGGTCGTGGTACAGTTGCTACAGGACGTGTAGAGCGTGGACAAGTAAAAGTTGGTGACGTAGTTGAGATCGTTGGTCTAACTGAAGAGCCTAAGTCTACTACTGTTACTGGTGTAGAAATGTTCCGTAAGCTTCTTGATTATGCAGAAGCTGGAGACAACATCGGTGCACTACTTCGTGGTGTATCTCGTGAAGAAATTGAGCGTGGTCAAGTACTTGCTAAGCCAGGTTCAGTTAAACCTCACACAAAGTTCAAAGCGGAAGTTTATGTTCTTTCTAAAGAAGAAGGTGGACGTCATACTCCATTCTTCACAAACTACCGTCCACAGTTTTTCTTCCGTACTTCGGATGTAACTGGTGTTTGTAACCTACCTGAAGGTGTAGAAATGGTTATGCCTGGAGACAACATCGAAATGACTGTTGAACTAATTGCTCCAATCGCAATTGAAGAAGGTACTAAGTTCTCTATCCGTGAAGGTGGACGTACTGTAGGTGCTGGAGTAGTTGCTACAATTACTGAATAATCATTAATTGACTTAAACAGATCCACTTATGTGGGTCTGTTTTTTTATGAATTGAACTTGATAAAATACAGAGTTGATATTCTTGATTATGGCGAAAACGTAAGACCGCGGAGGAGTTTTACAAGAAGAAGACTCCTGGCATCGGCGGTATGCGAAATTTGACAATGATGTTAAAGAAACTATAAATTATATATGATAAAATACCGAAGTGCTTTAGAAACAGTAGTACATATACATAAAGATAATTAAACAAAATTTCTTCCTATTAATATAGAAGGAAAAATGTAAACGTTAACTGAAATTATTTACCTTTTTGATGTAGTTGATTTAAATAAAAGTAGATTGTATAATAACAAAGGTGCTAAGAACAGAAATTATTCATGTTTTTGTTGCATTCATTAATTATTTTATATATAATAGACAATGTTGGTCTTTGACTGCGATGATGTGGAAGGTTGCTGATACACCCGGCCGCTTTGCCATGGCGAGTGTAGGGAAATTTCCACTGAGAACTGTCTATTTTAAAAAATAGGCGAAAAGGAGGGAAAATAATGGCAAAAGAAAAAATTCGTATCCGTTTAAAGGCGTATGATCACAGAATTCTAGACCAATCTGCTGAAAAGATTGTTGAAACTGCAAAGCGTTCTGGTGCTAATGTTTCAGGACCGATTCCGTTACCAACAGAGAAATCTATTTACACAATCTTACGTGCGGTTCATAAATATAAGGATTCTCGTGAGCAATTCGAAATGCGTACACATAAGCGCTTAATCGACATCATTAATCCAACGCCTCAAACAGTTGATTCTCTAATGAGATTAGACTTACCATCTGGCGTAGATATCGAAATTAAACTTTAATCAAAAATAGTTAATAGAATTTTAGGAGGTGTGACTAATGACCAAAGGAATCTTAGGTAGAAAAATCGGTATGACGCAGGTGTTTACTGAAAATGGTGACCTTGTTGCTGTAACAGTAGTTGAAGCTGCTCCAAACGTAGTTCTTCAAAAGAAGACTGCTGAAACTGATGGTTATGAAGCTATTCAATTAGGTTTTGATGACCTAAAAGAAAACCGCGCTAACAAGCCAGCTAAGGGCCATGCAGGAAAGGCAAACACTGCACCTAAGCGCTTCATCCGTGAATTAAAAGGAACTTCTGAATTAGAAGTTGGTCAGGAAGTCAAGGTAGATGTTTTCACAGAAGGTGAAACAGTAGATGTAACAGGAATTTCGAAAGGGAAAGGTTTCCAAGGTACAATTAAGCGCCATGGACAATCTCGTGGACCAATGTCCCACGGTTCTCGTTATCATCGTCGTCCTGGTTCAATGGGACCAGTTGCTCCAAACCGTGTATTCAAAGGTAAAGCTTTACCTGGACAAATGGGTGGAGAAAGAATTACTGTACAAAACTTAGAGATTGTTAAGGTAGATGTAGAACGTAACCTATTATTAATTAAAGGTAACGTACCAGGTGCTAAAAAATCTCTAGTTACTGTAAAGAGCGCAGTTAAAGCGAACTAAATATTTACGAGAAAGGAGGAGTACAAATGCCAAAAGTTGCATTGTATAACCAAACAGGTTCAACTGTTGGAGAAATCGAATTAAACGATTCTGTATTCGGAATTGAACCAAACGAAAGTGTACTATTTGATGCAGTTATCATGCAAAGAGCTTCCTTACGTCAAGGATCTCATAAAGTAAAAAATCGTTCAGAAGTACGTGGTGGTGGTCGTAAGCCATGGCGTCAAAAGGGAACTGGTCGTGCTCGTCAAGGTTCTATCCGTTCTCCACAATGGCGTGGTGGTGGTATCGTATTCGGTCCAACTCCAAGAAGCTACAGCTTCAAATTACCTAAAAAAGTACGCCGTTTAGCTATTAAATCTGCTTTATCTACTAAAGTGCTTGAAGAAAACATCTTAGTACTAGATAACCTAACATTAGCTGCTCCAAAAACAAAGGAAATGGCTAATGTATTAACTGGTCTAAATGTTGAAAGAAAGGCATTAATCGTAACTGCTGACTTCAATGAAGCGGTTGCATTATCTGCTCGTAATATTCCTGGAGTAACTGTTGTTGCTGCTGATGGAATTAACGTTCTTGATGTACTTAACCACGATAAGCTTTTAATGACTAAAGCAGCGGTGGAAAAAGTAGAGGAGGTGCTTGCATAATGAAAGATCCTCGTGATATTATTAAGCGCCCCGTTATTACGGAACAAACGGCTGACTTAATGGCTGAAAAGAAGTATACTTTTGAAGTAGATCTTCGCGCTAATAAGACAGAAGTTAAACATGCTATTGAGGAAATCTTTAGCGTTAAAGTTGAAAAAGTAAACGTTCAAAACTATAAAGGTAAGTTCAAGCGTATGGGTCGTCACGCTGGATACACTCCACGTCGTAGAAAAGCGATCGTTAAGCTAACTGCTGATAGTAAAGAAATAGAATTCTTTGAAGTTTAATTTCATAGAGAAGGAGGGAAAACAAAATGGCGATTAAAAAGTATAAACCAACCTCTAATGGTCGACGTAATATGACAGCATCTGATTTTGCTGAAATTACTACGGATAAGCCAGAAAAATCACTTTTGGCTCCGTTAAGCAAGAAAGCTGGTCGTAACAACCAAGGTAAAATTACTGTTCGTCACCAAGGTGGTGGACATAAGCGCCAATACCGTATTATCGACTTTAAGCGCGATAAAGATGGTATACCAGGACGCGTTGCTACAATCGAGTATGATCCAAACCGTTCTGCGAACATCGCATTAATTAACTATGTTGATGGAGAAAAGAGATATATCCTAGCTCCTAAAGGATTAACAGTAGGACTAGAAATTATGTCTGGTACTGAGGCAGATATTAAAGTAGGTAATGCTTTACCACTTGCAAATATCCCTGTTGGTACAGTTATCCACAACATCGAACTTAAGCCAGGTAAAGGTGGACAATTAGTACGTTCTGCTGGTACTTCTGCACAAGTATTAGGTAAAGAAGGAAAGTATGTACTAGTTCGTTTAAACTCTGGTGAAGTTCGTATGATTCTAGCTACTTGCCGTGCTACTGTAGGTCAAGTAGGTAATGAACAACATGAACTAATCAAAATCGGTAAAGCAGGTCGTTCTCGTTGGTTAGGTAAGCGCCCAACTGTACGTGGATCTGTAATGAACCCTAACGATCACCCACACGGTGGTGGTGAAGGACGTTCTCCTATCGGACGTAAGTCTCCAATGACTCCTTGGGGTAAACCAACTCTTGGATTCAAGACTCGTAAGAAGAAGAACAAGTCTGACAAGTTTATCGTTCGTCGTCGTAAAAAATAACGGAGTTGTACTTGCGGTTCTCTTTGGAACCGTAGGTGAATTTCGAAGGGAGGTTCAAATATGGGTCGCAGCTTGAAAAAAGGACCTTTTGTGGATGACCACTTAATGATTAAGGTTGAGAAAATGAATGAATCTGAGAAAAAGCAAGTAATTAAAACTTGGTCTCGTCGTTCTACTATTTTCCCTCAATTCATTGGTCACACAATTGCTGTATATGATGGCCGCAAACATGTACCAGTATATGTGACTGAGGACATGGTTGGACATAAACTAGGTGAATTCGCACCTACACGTACGTACAAAGGTCACGTTAGTGACGATAAGAAAACAAGACGTTAATGAGAGGAGGCATCTCGATGCAAGCGAAAGCAATAGCTAGAACAGTTCGTATTGCTCCTCGTAAAGTTCGCTTAGTAGTAGATTTAATTCGAGGCAAGCAAGTAGGCGAGGCAATCGCAATTTTACGCCATACACCAAAATCTGCATCTCCAGTTGTAGAAAAGGTTCTTAATTCTGCAATGGCGAATGCTGAACATAACTATGAAATGGATGTTAATAACCTAGTGGTTTCACAAGCATTTGTAGACGAAGGTCCAACGCTGAAGCGTTTCCGTCCACGTGCAATGGGTCGTGCTAGTGCAATTAACAAACGTACGAGTCACATTACGATCGTATTATCAGAAAAGAAGGAGGGATAAGCTGTGGGTCAAAAAGTTAATCCGGTCGGTCTGCGTATTGGTGTAATCCGTGATTGGGAATCCAAATGGTTCGCTGGTAAAGATTATGCAGATCTATTACATGAAGATATTAAAATCCGTGAGTATGTAACTAAGCGCCTAGCTGATGCATCAGTTTCTAAAATTGAAATTGAGCGTGCTGCTAACCGTGTAAACGTAACTGTTCACACAGCGAAGCCAGGTATGGTAATTGGTAAAGGTGGTACTGAAGTTGAAGCACTTCGTAAAGCACTTAACCAATTAACTAACAAGCGTGTTCATATTAATATCATGGAAATCAAAAGAGCAGACGTTGATGCAAAATTAGTTGCTGAAAATATTGCTCGTCAACTTGAAAACCGTGTATCATTCCGTCGTGCACAAAAACAAGCAATTCAACGCGCTATGAGATCAGGAGCAAAAGGTATCAAGACAATGGTATCTGGTCGCCTTGGTGGTGCTGATATCGCTCGTTCTGAGTCTTATAGTGAAGGAACTGTTCCACTTCATACACTTCGCGCTGATATCGATTATGCTACAGCAGAAGCTGACACAACATACGGTAAGCTTGGTGTGAAAGTATGGATTTACCGTGGTGAAGTTCTTCCTACTAGAAAGAAAGCGGAAGGAGGAAAATAATAATGTTATTACCTAAACGTGTAAAATACCGTAGAGAACATCGCGGGAAAATGCGTGGTCGTGCTAAAGGTGGTACAGAAGTACACTTTGGTGAGTTCGGATTACAAGCTTTAGAAGCATCTTGGATCACAAACCGCCAAATCGAATCTGCACGTATCGCAATGACTCGTTATATGAAGCGTGGTGGTAAGGTTTGGATTAAGATTTTCCCTTCTAAGCCTTATACAGCAAAACCACTTGAAGTACGTATGGGTTCCGGTAAAGGGGCTCCTGAAGGATGGGTAGCAGTAGTTAAGCCAGGAAAAGTAATGTTCGAAATCGCGGGTGTTTCTGAAGAAATCGCACGTGAAGCATTACGTCTTGCTTCTCACAAACTACCAATCAAAACTAAGTTCGTAAAACGTGAAGAAATTGGTGGTGAATCTAATGAAAGCTAATGAAATCCGTGATCTAACCACTGCCGAAATTGAACAAAAAGTGAAATCACTAAAGGAAGAATTATTTAATCTTCGCTTCCAATTAGCTACTGGTCAATTAGAAAACACAGCTCGCATTCGCGAAGTACGCAAATCAATCGCTCGTATGAAAACTGTAGTACGTGAAAGAGAGCTAAGCGTTAAATAATCAACCCTGAGAGGAGGTTTGCTGAATGACTGAGCGTAACCAACGTAAGGTTTACACTGGACGTGTTGTATCTGACAAAATGGATAAAACAATCACAGTTCTAGTAGAGACTTACAAGAAACACACTCTATACGGAAAGCGTGTAAAGTACTCTAAGAAGTTTAAAGCTCATGATGAGTTAAACCAAGCAAAGACGGGCGATATCGTACGTATCATGGAAACTCGTCCTCTATCTGCTACAAAGCGTTTCCGTTTAGTAGAAGTAGTTGAGAAAGCCGTAATTATCTAATTTATGTTCGGATCATGTTAATTCCGAAGGGAGGTCTCATAGTATGATTCAACAAGAATCTCGTTTGAAGGTTGCTGACAACTCTGGTGCACGTGAAGTACTAACTATTAAAGTACTTGGTGGTTCTGGTAGAAAAACTGCTAACATCGGTGACGTAATCGTTGTAACAGTGAAACAAGCAACACCAGGAGGCGTTGTTAAAAAGGGCGACGTTGTAAAGGCTGTTGTAGTAAGAACGAAGAGTGGTATGCGTCGTAAAGATGGTTCATACATCCGTTTTGATGAAAACGCATGTGTAATCATCCGTGACGATAAGAGCCCTCGTGGAACACGTATCTTCGGACCAGTTGCACGTGAATTACGTGATAGCAACTTCATGAAGATCGTTTCACTAGCTCCAGAAGTTCTATAATATAATTTTTAAAAATACTAAAGCCTTGTAAGAGGAGGTGCACGAACGATGCATGTGAAAAAAGGCGATAAAGTACAAGTTATCTCTGGTAAAGACAAGGGCAAGCAAGGAGTTATCCTTGAGGCGTTCCCAAAGAAGGATCGCGTTCTAGTTGAAGGAGTTAACATAGTTAAGAAGCATTCAAAACCATCACAAGCTAACCCTCAAGGTGGTATTATCAGCAAAGAAGCACCGATTCATGTATCTAATGTAATGCCGTTAGATCCAAAGAGCGGTGTTCCGACAAGAGTGGGCTATCAAGTGGTTGATGGTAAAAAGGTGCGTATTGCAAAAGTTTCTGGTGAATCTTTAGATAAATAATGTATGAAAGGAGGTCAACGGAATGAACCGCCTAAAAGAAAAGTATCAAAACGAAGTTACAGCTGCTTTAATGAGCAAGTTTAACTATAAATCTGTTATGCAAGTTCCAAAACTTGAAAAGATCGTTATCAACATGGGTGTTGGTGATGCAGTAGCAAACGCTAAAGCATTAGACAATGCTGTTGAAGAATTAACTACACTTTCAGGACAAAAGCCTGTAGTAACAAGAGCAAAGAAATCTATCGCTGGTTTCCGTTTACGTGAAGGTATGCCGATTGGTGCGAAAGTTACTCTACGTGGAGAACGCATGTATGAGTTCTTAGACAAGTTAATCGCTGTATCATTACCACGTGTACGTGACTTCCGTGGTATTTCTAAGAAATCTTTCGATGGTCGCGGTAACTATACACTTGGTGTAAAAGAACAAATTATCTTCCCTGAAATTGATTACGATAAAGTAAGCAAAGTTCGTGGAATGGATATTGTTATCGTTACTACTGCTAATACTGATGAAGAAGCACGTGAACTATTAACTCAATTTGGAATGCCGTTCCAAAAGTAATAAATGCCTATTGAAGAGGAGGCGAAACTGTGGCTAAAAAATCAATGATTGCAAAGCAAAAGCGCGAGCAAAAATTTAAAGTACAAGAGTATACACGTTGCGAACGTTGCGGACGTCCACACTCAGTGCTACGTAAATTTAAGCTTTGCCGTATTTGTTTCCGTGAGCTCGCTTATAAAGGGCAAATTCCAGGTGTAAAGAAGGCTAGTTGGTAATACTTAAAGGTGGGAAGGAGGTAAAATTCAATGGTCATGACAGATCCAATTGCAGATATGCTTACTCGCATTCGTAATGCGAACATGGTACGTCACGAAAAACTAGAAATCCCAGCATCAAAATTGAAGAGAGAAATCGCTGAAATTTTAAAGCGCGAAGGTTTCGTACGTGACGTTGAATTCGTAGAAGATAACAAACAAGGTATCCTACGTATTTTCTTAAAGTACGGTGCAAATAACGAACGCGTTATTACTGGATTAAAGAAAATTAGTAAGCCTGGTCTACGTGTATACGCAAAGGCTGATGAAGTACCTCGTGTACTAAATGGTTTAGGTATCGCGATCGTTTCAACTTCTAACGGTGTTATCACTGATAAAGAAGCTCGTCAAAAGCAAGTTGGCGGAGAAGTACTCGCATACGTTTGGTAATCACTTGTAAGAAAAGAGAGGTGAAAACAGAATGTCTCGTATCGGTAAAAAACCAGTTGAGATCCCTGCTGGTGTAACATTAACTAACAACAACAATACAGTTACAGTTAAAGGACCAAAGGGTGAATTAACTCGTACATTCCATCCAGATATGGTAATCAAATTAGAGGATAACGTACTAACAGTTACACGTCCTTCTGATATTAAAGAACATAGAGCTCTACATGGTACTACTACTGCTCTACTATCTAACATGGTAGAAGGTGTAACAAAAGGATTTGAAAGAGGCCTTGAATTAATCGGGGTTGGATATCGTGCTGCAAAGCAAGGTAACAAACTTGTATTAAACGTTGGGTACTCTCATCCAGTAGAGATCACACCAGAACAAGGAATTGAAATTGAAGTTCCTGCAAACACAAAGGTAATTGTTAAAGGTATAGATAAAGAGCGTGTTGGTGCGCTTGCTGCTAACATCCGTGACGTTCGTCCACCAGAGCCTTACAAAGGTAAAGGTATTCGTTATGAAGGTGAATTTGTACGTCGTAAAGAAGGTAAGACTGCGAAGTAATTACCATTAGGTAAGAGAAAGGAGTGACCTAAATGATTACGAAACCAGATAAAAATGCGACTCGTAAGAAAAGACATGCACGTGTACGCTCTAAGCTTACAGGTACAGCACAACGTCCGCGTTTAAATGTGTTCCGTTCTAATCAGCATATTTATGCACAAGTAATCGATGACACAAACTCTGTAACTATTGCGAGTGCATCAACTTTAGATAAAGAATTATCTGCAAGTTCAACTGGTAATGTTGAAGCTGCTAAGCTAGTAGGTGAACTAGTAGCAAAGCGTGCGATCGAGAAGGGTGTTTCTTCAATCGTATTTGACCGTGGTGGTTACTTATACCATGGACGTGTAAAAGCTTTAGCAGATGCTGCTCGTGAAGCAGGTCTTGAATTCTAATAAAAAGGAGGGACATACATGCGTCGCATTGATCCAAACAAATTGGAACTAGAAGAACGTGTAGTTGCCGTTAACCGTGTAGCTAAAGTAGTTAAAGGTGGACGTCGTTTCCGCTTTGCTGCATTAGTTGTGGTAGGCGATAAAAATGGTAATGTAGGATTTGGAACAGGGAAAGCTCAAGAAGTACCTGAAGCAATCCGTAAAGCTATCGAAGATGCTAAGAAAAACTTAGTTACTGTACCAATGGTTGGTACTACAATTCCTCACGAAGTAATCGGACAATTTGGTGCTGGTAACATTTTAATGAAGCCTGCATCTGAAGGTACTGGAGTTATTGCTGGTGGTCCTGTTCGTGCGGTACTAGAATTAGCTGGTGTAAGTGATATCCTTTCTAAGTCTCTAGGATCTAACACACCAATTAACATGGTACGTGCAACAATCAACGGTTTAAAGAGCTTAAAGCGTGCTGAAGATGTTGCAAAACTACGTGGTAAAACGGTAGAAGAACTGTTAGGATAAGGAGGGAATTATTATGTCAAAAAAATTAGAAATTACCCTCACTCGCAGTGTAATTGGTCGTCCAGAAAGTCAACGTGTTACAGTGAAGACTCTTGGTTTAAACAAATTACACCAAACAGTTGTACACGAAGATAATGCTGCGATTCGCGGAATGATTAACAAAGTTTCTCACCTTGTTACGGTAAAAGAACAATAATTATATAAACTGTTATAATAAGGAGGTGCCCAAATGAAACTTCATGAATTAAAACCAACTGAGGGTTCTCGTAAAGAACGTAACCGTCTTGGACGCGGAATCGGGTCAGGTAACGGTAAGACTGCAGGTAAGGGTCACAAAGGTCAAAACGCACGTTCAGGCGGCGGTGTTCGTCCTGGATTTGAAGGTGGTCAAACGCCTTTATTCCAACGTCTTCCAAAGCGTGGTTTTACTAACATTAATCGTAAGGAGTTTACAATTGTAAACTTAGAAACTCTTAATAGGTTTGAAGAAGGAACAGAAGTTACACCAGAATTACTAATCGAAACTGGTGTGATCAGCAAGTATACTGCTGGCGTGAAAATCCTTGGAAAAGGTAAGCTAGACAAGAAACTTACTGTCAAAGCTCATAAATTCTCTTCTTCAGCAAAAGAGGCGATCGAAGCTATTGGCGGTAAAACTGAGGTGGTTTAATGTTTCAGACAATCTCCAATCTTATGCGCGTGAGTGATTTACGTAGTAAAATTGTTTTCACTCTTTTAATGCTTGTTATCTTCCGTCTTGGAACATTTATACCTGTTCCTGGGGTTAATACAGAATTTCTTAAGTTTCAAGATGAATATGATGTGTTTGGATTACTGAACACATTTGGTGGAGGCGCCCTACAAAACTTCTCAATCTTTGCTATGGGTATTATGCCTTACATTACAGCATCCATCATTGTTCAACTACTGCAGATGGATGTTGTTCCAAAGTTCACAGAGTGGGCAAAGCAAGGTGAAGTAGGGCGACGTAAACTAGCTCAGTTTACCCGTTATGGAACCATTGTTCTTGGATTCATTCAAGCAATTGGTATGTCAATTGGATTTAACAATCTTGCTGGCGGACAATTAATTGAAAATCCAAGCCCTTTAACTTATTTATTTATCGCAACTGTGTTGACTGCTGGTACAGCTTTCTTAATGTGGCTTGGTGAACAAATCACTTCTAAGGGAGTAGGAAACGGGATTTCAATCCTGATCTTCGCAGGTATCGTTGCAGCTATTCCAACAACAGTTAACCAAATTTATGCACAGCAAATCCAAGATGCAGGAGATCAATTGTTCTTAAATATCGTAACAGTTGTACTAATTTTGATTGCTGTTTTAGCTATTGTTGTGGGTGTTATTTTCATTCAACAAGCTCTTCGTAAGATTCCAGTTCAATACGCGAAGAAATTAGTTGGAAAAAGCCCTGTAGGGGGACAATCCACACATATTCCTTTAAAGGTTAATGCTGCAGGTGTTATTCCAGTAATCTTTGCCGTTTCATTTATCATTACTCCACCAACGATTGCTTCGTTCTTTGGAACTAATGATGTGACTACATGGATTCAAAATACATTTGATTATACAAAGCCAATCGGTATGATTGTATATGTTGCATTAATTATTGCCTTCTCTTATTTCTATACATTTGTCCAAGTTAACCCTGAACAAATGGCAGATAACCTTAAGAAGCAAGGTGGCTATATTCCAGGCATTCGCCCAGGAAGAAGCACACAGGAGTTTATTACGAAGATTCTATATCGTTTAACTTTTGTAGGTTCACTTTTCTTGGCACTTATTTCTGTCTTACCTGTATTCTTCATTAATATTGCAGATTTACCACAATCAGCACAAATTGGAGGAACTAGTTTGCTAATCGTTGTTGGTGTTGCACTTGACACGATGAAACAATTAGAGAGCCAGCTTGTGAAGAGACACTACAAAGGATTTATGAAACAGTAGAGTAAGGATTTTCCTTCCTACTGTCTCATGTAACTTAGGAGGTAAATTTGAAATGAATTTAATATTAATGGGTTTGCCTGGTGCTGGTAAAGGTACTCAAGCAGAGCAAATTGTAGAAAACTATAACATTCCTCACATCTCAACAGGTGATATGTTTAGAGCTGCAATGAGTGAAGGTACTGAGCTTGGCTTAAAGGCAAAATCGTTTATGGATCAGGGACAATTAGTACCAGATGAAGTAACAATAGGTATTGTTCGTGAACGCTTAGGCAAAGATGACTGTAAAAAGGGCTTCCTTTTAGATGGTTTTCCGCGCACAGTAGCTCAAGCCGAAGCACTAGAAGTTATGCTTTCTGACTTAGAACGTACGCTAGATTATGTACTACACATCCATGTAGACCAAAGTCTTCTATTGGATCGTCTTACAGGTCGAAGAATTTGTAAGAATTGTGGAGCAACATATCATTTAATCTTTAACCCACCTGCAAACGAAGGTGTTTGTGATAAGTGTGGCGGAGAATTGTATCAACGTGCAGACGATAATGCAGAAACTGTTGGTAATCGTCTTGAAGTGAATACAAAACAAATGAAACCTTTACTTGATTTCTATCAAGCAAAAGGATATCTTCGTACAATCGATGGTGAGCAAGAGATAGACCAAGTATATGTAAACATCGATGAACTATTAAAGGGACTAAACAAATGATCATTTGTAAAACCCCGCGCGAAATCGACATCATGCGTGAAGCTGGAAAAATAGTTGCATTAACTCATCAAGAGTTAATCAACCATATACAACCAGGAGTTACGACTAAGGAACTGGATGCAATTGCAGAAGGAATTATTCGTAAATATGGTGCGACACCATCCTTTAAAGGGTATAATGGATTTCGCGGAAGTATATGTGCATCTGTGAATGAAGAACTCGTTCATGGAATTCCAGGAGACCGCATCCTGAAAGATGGAGATATCATTAGTATTGATATCGGTGCAAACTATAATGGCTATCACGGTGACTCAGCTTGGACATACGGTGTAGGAACTATATCAGATGATGACAGGCGTTTACTAGAGGTTACTGAAGAATCACTTTATCAAGGTTTAAAAGAAGCAAAAGCTGGTGTTCGTTTAACGAATATCTCTCATGCAATTCAAGTCTATGTGGAAGCAAACAACTTCTCAGTTGTTCGTGAATATGTAGGTCACGGTATTGGCCAGGAACTGCATGAAGATCCTCAAATACCTCACTATGGACCTCCTAACAAGGGACCGAGGTTAAAGCCGGGCATGGTTCTTGCAATTGAACCAATGGTGAATGCAGGTAGCCGCTATGTTAGAACGTTAGAAGATGACTGGACAGTTGTAACTGTTGATGGACAAAATTGTGCTCATTTTGAGCATACCATTGCGATTACAGAAGAAGGTTTTGAAATTCTAACAAAAGCCTAGTGTGAATAGCTATCTTGAATTACTTGATAACGTTTCTCCGGAAGTTCAGAACAGTATTAGTCAATCAGACCCGAGTGAAATTCGGAAAGGTACATGATGCTTTTCTAGGAGTTACTGGGGAATAGGTTGCTGATTTGAAGAAGGGAGAGCTTGTTAATGGCAAAAGAAGATGTAATTGAAGTAGAAGGTACTATAATCGATACATTACCGAATGCAATGTTTAAAGTTGAGCTGGAAAATGGTCATGTTGTGCTAGCTCACGTATCAGGTAAAATTCGTATGCACTTCATCCGTATCTTACCTGGTGATAAAGTAACAGTTGAATTGTCGCCATATGATTTAACACGTGGTCGTATAACGTACCGCTTTAAATAAAAAAATTATCCAGCACTCCGTAATATCAAGGAGGTTTAAAAGATGAAAGTAAGACCATCCGTAAAGCCGATCTGCGAAAAATGTAAAGTTATTCGCCGTAGAGGTAAAGTAATGGTTATTTGTGAAAATCCAAAACATAAGCAAAAACAAGGTTAATCTAGAAGGAGGTGCTTAATTAATGGCACGTATTGCAGGTGTTGATATACCACGTGATAAGCGTGTTGTAATTTCCTTAACTTATATATTCGGTATCGGAAAATCAACAGCACAAAAAGTTCTTGCTGAAGCTGGTGTTTCAGAAGAAACTCGTGTTCGTGATCTAACAGAAGATGAATTAGGTAAAATCCGTGAAGCAATTGACAGCTTAAAAGTTGAAGGGGATCTTCGTCGTGAAGTTTCTTTAAACATTAAGCGTCTAATTGAAATCGGTGCATTCCGCGGTCTTCGTCACCGTCGTAGCTTACCAGTTCGCGGTCAAAATACTAAGAACAACGCACGTACTCGTAAGGGTCCACGTCGTACAGTAGCTAACAAGAAGAAATAGTAAAGGAGGAAACCAGAATGGCTCGTAAAACTAATACACGTAAGCGTCGTGTTAAAAAGAATGTCGAGACTGGTATTGCACATATCCGTTCTACATTCAATAACACAATCGTAACTATTACTGACTCACATGGTAATGCATTATCATGGTCAAGCGCTGGTGCACTAGGCTTCAAAGGTTCTCGTAAATCTACTCCATTCGCATCTCAAATGGCTGCTGAAACAGCTGCTAAGACTGCAATGGAACACGGTTTAAAAACTCTTGAAGTTACAGTTAAAGGCCCTGGAGCTGGACGTGAAGCTGCGATTCGTGCTCTTCAAGCAGCAGGTCTTGAAGTAACAGCAATCAAAGACGTTACTCCAGTACCTCACAATGGTTGCCGTCCACCAAAACGTCGTCGCGTATAATTTTATTGGTATAGAATTTGAAACCCTGTCAATAATGGGATATGATACGATAATTTTGTATAAAAAAATGTTTGAAAACATTGATCAAGTTGTTGTGCATACAAAACGGGAACTGCCTAATGGGGAATTTCGGTTAGACTCTATAAGTCTAGCCGAGGTTTCGACGTTTTGAAGGAGGGTTTATAATGATCGAAATTGAAAAACCAAAAATCGAAACGGTTGAAATCAGCGATGATGCCAAATACGGTAAATTTGTCGTGGAACCACTTGAGCGTGGATATGGTACAACTTTGGGTAACTCCTTACGTCGTATACTATTATCTTCACTACCTGGTGCTGCTGTATCCGCTATTCAAATAGATGGTGTACTGCATGAGTTCTCAACTATCGAAGGTGTCGTAGAAGATGTTACAACCATCATCTTGAATCTTAAGAAGCTTGCTCTCAAGATTTATTCTGACGACGAGAAGACTCTTGAGATTGATGTGACGGGTGAACGTATTATCACAGCTGCGGACATTACTCATGATAGTGATGTAGAGATTTTAAACCCTGATCTTCACATTGCCACTTTAGCAAAAGATGCTACACTTCGTATGCGTTTAACTGCAAGACGTGGTAGAGGCTATACACCAGCTGATTTAAATAAAAGAGAAGACCAGCCCATAGGTGTTATTCCAATTGATTCGATTTATACACCTGTCTCTCGTGTGACCTACCAAGTAGAAAACACACGTGTAGGTCAAGTGTCTAACTTTGATAAGTTAACTCTTGATGTTTGGACTGATGGAAGCATCGGACCAAAAGAGGCAGTTGCACTTGGTGCGAAAATTTTAACAGAACACTTAAATATCTTCGTTGGTCTAACGGATGAGGCACAAAATGCTGAAATCATGGTTGAGAAAGAAGAAGACCAAAAAGAAAAAGTGCTTGAAATGACAATTGAAGAGTTAGACTTATCTGTCCGTTCTTACAATTGCCTAAAGCGTGCTGGTATTAATACCGTACAAGAACTTGCACATAAAACTGAAGAAGATATGATGAAGGTTCGTAATCTTGGACGTAAGTCTTTAGAGGAAGTTAAACATAAGCTAGAAGAATTAGGGTTAGGTCTTCGTAAGGACGATTAATCGATACTTACTATCATTAAATTGCTAGAAGCCTTATACTCACCATCTTCTTGTTAAGATATACAGAAACATTTCAACAAAAGGAGGGAACTTCCGATGGGATATCAAAAACTAGGACGTACTAGTGCTCAGCGTAAAGCTTTACTACGTGACTTAGCTACTGACTTAATTATTAACGAGCGCATCGAAACAACTGAAGCTAGAGCGAAAGAACTAAAATCAGTTGTAGAAAAGATGATCACTCTAGGTAAGCGTGGCGATCTTCATGCACGTCGTCAAGCTGCTGCTTACATCCGTCATGAAGTAGCGAATGAAGAAACTAACCAAGACGCTATTCAAAAGCTATTCGGTGATATCGCACCTCGTTTTGCAGAACGTCAAGGTGGATATACTCGTATCATGAAGCTTGGACCTCGTCGTGGTGACGGTGCACCAATGGTAATTATTGAATTGGTGTAATTTAATACACATGACTACTGAAAGGGCGGAACAGTTCAAGTAACTGGATCTAAGCCCTTTTTTGTATTGATTTAAAAGAAGAGCAGAGACAAGACTAGATGAGCCTGGAGGGGAGAATTCATGGAGGAGAATTTAGTTTCAGTTGAAGGGATTTCCTTTCAATATCCAAATCAAGAACAATATGCACTACAAGACGTTTCGTTTTCTGTAAGAAAAGGTGAATGGTTAGCGATTGTTGGACATAACGGTTCTGGTAAATCTACCATAGCTAAGCTACTTAGTGGATTAATGCTTCCTACTAGTGGGGAGATTCGATTGATGGACGACATCATGTTAACAGAGGATACCGTGTGGGACTTTAGAAATCATATTGGAATGGTTTTTCAAAATCCTGATAACCAATTTGTTGGTACGACGGTAAAGGATGATGTGGCTTTTGGTTTAGAAAATAAGGGAGTCGCTCGTGAGGAAATGATTAAGCGGATAGACAGTAGTTTATCATTAGTGAATATGCATCAGTTTCTTGATCAAGAGCCGCACCATTTATCAGGAGGACAAAAGCAAAGAGTAGCGATTGCAAGTATTCTAGCAATCGAGCCATCTATTATTTTGTTAGATGAGGCAACTTCGATGCTTGATCCTAAAGGTCGTCATGAAGTAATACAAACTGTCAATGAAATTCGAATAAATAAGCATATTACTGTAATTTCTATTACTCATGATTTAGAGGAAGCAGCAAAAGCTGATCGAATCATTGTGTTAAACAAAGGGAACGTATTTGCAGAAGGAACTCCATCTGATATTTTTCAGTTAGATGTAGAACTTGAGGAGATTGGACTAGATATACCATTTCCAACAAAAGTTTATAAACTGTTAAAAGATAAGGGCCTTTCTCTTCACAACTCACCACTTACAGAGGAAGGGTTGATTAAAGAGTTATGGAAATAAAGGTAGAAAAATTAACACACATCTATCAGGAAAAGTCCCCCTTTGAACGATTAGCCCTCCATGAAATAGATTTAGAGATTGAAAAAGGATCTTTTGTGGCTTTCATTGGTCATACTGGTTCGGGGAAGTCAACCATTATACAGCACTTAAACGCTTTATTAAAGCCATCAGAAGGCAAGGTAACAGTCGGTGACTATACAATAACAGCAACGGGAAAGGAAAAGCAACTTAAACCTTTACGAAAAAAGGTAGGAATGGTTTTTCAATTCCCAGAACATCAGTTGTTTGAAGAAACCGTTGAAAAAGATATCTGCTTTGGGCCGATGAATTTTGGTATTTCAGAGGATGTAGCTAAACAGAGGGCAAAGGAGTCTCTTTTATTAGTAGGGTTACCTGAGGAGCTTCTGCAACGCTCTCCATTTGAATTAAGTGGTGGTCAGATGAGACGTGTGGCAATTGCAGGTGTTCTTGCTATGGAACCTGATATCATTATTTTAGATGAACCGACCGCAGGTCTAGATCCTCGTGGCCGAAAAGAAATTATGAATATGTTCGCATCTTTACATGAAGACAAGAAGTTAACCACAATACTTGTCACTCATAGTATGGAGGATGCAGCCAGTTATGCAGACCAAATCGTTGTAATGGAACAGGGAAAAATATTACTAAAAGGGACTCCAGATAACATTTTCTCACAAGGTGATATTTTGCAATCTGTTGGATTAGATGTGCCAGAAACATATCGTTTCAAGGAAAAGTTAGAATTAATTTCTGGCAAGAAAATAGAGGGTTCTTTCCTTACAGTTGAAGATATGGTTGACTCTATCTTTCAATTCCTCGAAAAGGAGGGGAAAGTATGAGTTTAATGGATAATGTGCTAATCGGAAAATACATTCCAAGAGATTCGACTATCCACAATATGGATCCAAGGTCGAAGTTATTACTAATTTTTATTTTCGTTATGGTTGTATTTTTAGGAAATAACACTCTGAGTTATAGCTTACTTGCTGTTTATACAATTGTGATAACATTGCTAACAAAAGTACCGTTCTCATACATTTTGAAAGGTTTAAAACCAATCTTATGGATTATATTGTTTACGTTTGTTCTTCATATTTTGATGACAAAAGAAGGAGAACTATTATGGGATGCTCGTCTTTTCACGGTTTATGAAGAGGGGTTAAGACAAGGAATTTATATTTCCATACGATTTCTGCTACTTATCATGATGACTTCTTTATTAACGTTAACAACGACACCAATTGAGGTCACCGATGGTATGGAAAGCTTATTACAACCCTTTAAACGTATTGGGCTACCCGTCCATGAATTAGCCTTAATGATGTCTATATCACTACGTTTCATTCCAACATTAATGCAAGAAACAGACAAGATTATGAAAGCTCAAATTGCACGTGGAGTTGATTTTTCCGGTGGCCCGATCCGGGATCGATTGAAGGCAATCGTCCCATTACTAGTCCCACTCTTTATAAATTCATTCCGTAGAGCAGAGGAATTAGCAAATGCCATGGAAGCTAGGGGATATCGAGGCGGAGAAGGTCGTACGAAATTTAGAGAATTAAAGTGGAAGACATCTGACACATTGTTTTTAATTAGCATTATATTGTTAACTGCCCTACTGTTCGTTATTCGTTCTTAAAAAGGTGAGTATATGCAAAGGATAAAAATGATTATTTCATATGATGGATCTGCATTTTTCGGGTATCAGGTACAACCTAATCAACGGACTGTCCAGTCAGAAATTGAAGGCGCATTGAAGAACATGCATAAAGGAAGCGATATTCGTATTTATGCTTCGGGAAGAACCGACGCAGGAGTTCATGCAGTCGGACAAGTCATACATTTTGATTCACCTTATAAGATCCCAGCAAGCAAGTGGAAAATTGCTTTAAATTCGCTTCTTCCTAATGATATTGCCATTGGGCATGCTCAAGTAGTTACGAATGACTTTCATGCTAGATTCGATGTGAAAAAAAAGGAATATCGTTATAAAATCGAAACGAATCAAGATCGAGATGTGTTTACTAGGAATTATCTATATCACTTTCCATATACACTCGATTATCTGTCTATAAAAGAAGCGATCAAGTATTTAGTTGGAACACATGATTTCACTTCATTTTGCTCTGCAAAAACAGAAGTGGAAGACAAGGTTCGGACCATATATGAAATAGAGTTTTTCGAAGATAAAAATGGTGAATTAATATTCCGTTTTGTTGGGGATGGTTTTTTATATAATATGATTCGGATTATGGTAGGAACCTTGCTAGAAGTAGGTCAAGGCATGAAAAAACCTATAGAAATATTGGAAATTTTAGAGGCGAAAAATCGTCAAAAAGCTGGGAAAACAGTACCTGGTACAGGATTATATTTATGGAAAGTATATTATGACAACTAATCCTGGTGTAACATCCTCTTGACATTGTGACTCACAAGTTATATTATAACGTATGGTACTATTTTTAAACCCCACAAATAAGCCCCGGAACTTATCTGTGATGAAATAAAAATAGATTTAAAATCTTAAAAAATGACTTTTTTATTTACTAGGAGGGAAAAGCATGCGTACTACTTATATGGCAAAGCCAAGTGAAGTTGAACGTAAATGGTACGTAGTAGACGCTGAAGGTAAGACTTTAGGTCGTCTATCTACAGAAGTAGCATCTATTCTACGTGGTAAGCATAAGCCAACTTATACACCACATATCGACACTGGTGATCACGTAATCATCATCAATGCTGAAAAGATTGAATTAACTGGTAAGAAATTAACTGATAAAATTTACTACCGTCACAGCATGCACCCAGGCGGATTAAAGCAAAGAACTGCACTTGAAATGCGTACAAACTACCCAGTTCAAATGTTAGAACTTGCAATTAAAGGTATGCTACCAAAAGGTCCATTAGGACGTCAAATGGGTAAGAAGCTTCACGTTGTAGTTGGAAGCGAACACTCACACCAAGCACAAAAGCCAGAAGTTTACGAACTTCGCGGATAATAAGAGGAGGTTTTTCTATTGGCACAGGTACAATATTACGGTACTGGACGTCGTAAGAGCTCCGTAGCTCGTGTACGTTTAGTTCCTGGTAACGGACGTGTAGTAATTAATGAACGTGAATTTGAAAACTATTTACCACTACCAGCACTAAGAGAAGTTGTTAAGCAACCTCTAGTAGCTACTGAAACTTTAGGAAGCTATGATGTTCTAGTAAGTGTTAAAGGTGGCGGTTATACTGGTCAAGCTGGAGCAATCCGTCATGGTATCGCTCGTGCGTTACTATTAGTTGACCCGGAATTCCGTACTACTTTAAAGCGCGCTGGATTCTTAACTCGTGATGCACGTATGAAAGAACGTAAGAAATACGGTCTTAAAGGTGCTCGTCGTGCGCCTCAGTTCTCAAAGCGTTAATTTTATACGCTTCAAAGGCTCTCAACCAATTGGTTGGGGGTCTTTTTTTTATGCATTTTACTCTTTACATCCCCTAATTTCTAGAATTCCCTAAAAATGCTAAAAAAGTATAGACGATATTAAAATCGTGCTAATGATAGCGCTTTCAACTATGTAGCAATTCACACTAAAATTAAACATGTAATAGATAAATACATTTTTTAAGGGGGATAAGCATGAAGAAAACATGGAAAGCAATATCGCTTATGTTAATGGCTATGATGATTACGGTGTTCTTCGCAGGTTGTAATACAAGTGGTGGTGAAGTGAGTGTAGGAATTGTGTTACCGACAAAAGACGAACCAAGATGGGTACAAGACGAGGAGCGTTTTAAAGAAGCACTTTCCGGAACAGACTACACAACTGAAATTTTATTTAGCCAAGGTTCATCTGCTAAAGAAAAAGAAAACGTTGAAACGTTAATTAATAAAGGGATTGATGTACTAATCATTTGTCCGCACGATGGGGATGCAGCTGCAGCTTCTGTAGAAGCCGCGAAAAAAGAAGGAATCACTGTTATTTCATATGACCGTTTAATTACGAACACAGATGCAGTTGATTACTATGTTACATTTGATAGCCTGGCTGTAGGTGCAGCACAAGCACAGTACTTAATTGATCATGCAAGTGGAAAAGGAGTACCGTTATACCTATACGCAGGTGCAGCATCTGACAATAATGCATTCCTATTTTTCCAAGGTGCTTGGAGTGTCTTGCAACCAAAAATTGCAGACGGTACATTCAAAATTGCAAATTCAAGTGAAGCAGAAAGCTTAAAAGATACAGCTGAACTATCACGTGATCAATTAAGTAAGATTATTGGGCAAGTGACAACGAACTGGGATGCAAATGAAGCGAAAAACAAAGCTCAAACTCACTTAACTGCTGTATCTTCTGATATGAAGGGTGATGTAGCAGTTCTTGCACCAAATGACGGAACGGCTCGTTCAATCGCTGATGTATTTGCGTCTGATAATGCAGTTTCAAGTTTTACAGTAACGGGGCAAGACGCTGAAAAAGCTTCGATTCAATATATCCTTGATAGCAAACAATCAATGACTGTGTTTAAAGATGTACGTACACTAGTTACAGATGCTATGGGAATGGCAGTAGATGTACTCGATGGAAAAACTCCAGAAACTACAGGTTCATACGATAACGGAAAAGTTGAAGTAAAAGCAAAACAAACGGATGTAATTGTAGTAGACAAGGAAAATGTTCAAAAGGAACTAATCGATTCTGAGTACTACAAAGCTGACGAGTTTACAGGTCTATAATTTAATGCCAGTACGAAATAGTGATAGATGACTCTATCACTATTTCGCAATTGACAAAAGTTTGTGTAGCAAGGGGGGCCGATGATGAGTGAGTATATTCTAGAGATGAATGACATTTCAAAGGAGTTTGTTGGGGTAAAAGCAATCACCAATGTCAATTTCAAAGTACGAAAAGGCGAAATCCACTGTTTAATTGGCGAAAATGGGGCTGGTAAATCAACACTGATGAAAGTGTTAAGTGGTGTATATCCATATGGGACGTATCAAGGGGATATTGTGTTTGATGGCAATGTTCAACAGTTCAATAAAATTAGTGATAGTGTAAAAGCGGGTATCGCGATCATCTATCAAGAGCTTGCGCTATTTCCTGATCTAACTGTTTATGAAAATATTTATGCTGGAAATGAAGTGAAGCGTGGGGCGTTTGTTGATTGGAACCAGACGATCGTACAAGCAAAAGAAATGCTGCAAAAAGTAAAGCTCAATGTTAATCCAGAAACACTTGTAAAAGAATTAGGTGTTGGGAAACAGCAATTAGTAGAAATTGCAAAGGCGTTAAGTAAAGAAGTGCAGCTTCTCATATTGGATGAACCAACGGCGGCATTGAATGAAGATGACAGTGAGAATTTGCTAGAGCTACTGAAAGAACTGAAGAAGCAAGGAATTACTTGTATAATGATTTCGCATAAATTAAAAGAAGTCATTTCAATCGCAGATAAAGCAACAATCCTTCGTGATGGAAAAACGATTTGTACGCTTGATTCTACAAAGGGTGAGGTTACAGAAACCAATATCATAAAAAACATGGTTGGTCGTGAAATTAATGATATTTATCCTAAAAGAAAAAACAAAAAATTTGGAGATTCAATTTTGGAATTAAAAAACTGGTCTGCCTACGATGCAGAGCTAGGTCGTCACGTTGTAAAGAATGCAAATCTTCATGTGAAAAAAGGCGAAATTATAGGGATTGCAGGATTAATGGGCTCGGGTAGAACAGAGCTTGCGCTAAGTATTTTTGGAAACACAAAGTCATATAAGCTTCAAGGTGAGCTGGTGGTAGATGGACATCCGAGAAAGTTTAGCCATCCAAGTGATGCGATTAAAGCGGGTATCGCATATGTAACTGAAGATCGCAAAGGAAATGGATTATTTTTAATACAAGATATTAAAAGTAATATTACGACAGCAAATCTAAAAGGAATTTCTTCGCTAAATGGCGTGATTAATGAAAATGAAGAAGTGAAAATTGCGAATGATTATAAATCATCGTTGAATATTAAAGCTCCATCGTTAGAACAGTTTGTTGGGAATTTAAGTGGTGGAAATCAACAAAAGGTATCACTTGGAAAGTGGATGTTTGTTGGACCGAAGTTACTAATATTAGATGAACCGACGCGGGGTATTGACGTAGGAGCTAAATTTGAGATCTATACAATTATGAATGAGTTAATTAGCGAAGGGCTAAGTATTATTATGATTTCCTCAGAACTTGGAGAAGTGCTAGGTATGAGTGATCGGATTTACGTAATGGCCGAAGGAGAAATTAAAGGCGAGTTACCGATTGAAGAGGCAAATCAAGAAAATATTATGCAGCTTGCTACGCAATAGGAGGTTGAAACCTATGAATTTTATTCATGAAGCAAAGACATTATTTAAAGTTAATATCCGTGAATATGGTATGTATATTGCCTTAGTTGTTATTATGCTTACATTTACAATTATGACAAACGGTCTCTTTATGTCATCACGTAATATCAGTAATTTACTAGATTCTACGGGTTACATTGCCGTATTAGCGGTAGGGATGACACTAGTTATTGTCATCAGGCACATCGACTTATCTGTGGGATTTGCTGCAGGATTTTTAGGTGCGATAGCGGCGATACTCCTTACTGGATTGGGAGTACCTTTCTACTTAACGATCCCGATCATTCTTGTATTAGGTATTGTTATCGGTATGTTTAATGGCGTGCTAGTTGCTCAAATTGGAATTCCATCCTTTGTTGCGACATTAGCTGGAATGTTGATATTCAGAGGTGCATTATTACAAGTTACGGAAAAAACAGGAACGATTATTATTAAGGATGAACACTTTAATGCAATTGGAAATGGATTCATTCCCTCGTTAATGCAAGTAAATGGATTGCACTTACTATCATTACTTGTTGGAGCAGTTTGTATTGTACTTTATATCTTTAGCGAAATTTCAAACAGAAAAAATAAGATAAAATACCAATTTGACGTTGTATCAAAAGGGATATTTGTATCAAAGCTCGTATTCGTTTCAGCAATTATTGCGTATATTACTTGGATTTTAGCAGGATACAATGGATTTTCATGGACAGTTGTGATTATGGTATTAGTCGTTGTAATCTATCATTTCCTTACAACAAAAACTGTACTAGGAAGACATATTTATGCAGTGGGAAGTAATCCTGAAGCAGCTCATTTAAGTGGGATTAATGTAAAGAAGATTACGTATATTGTATTTGGTTCAATGGGAATGTTATCAGCACTGTCAGGTATACTTTTTACAGCACGTCTACAATCTGCCACGACAACTGCAGGTACTTTATTTGAACTTGATGCAATCGCTGCAGCATATGTAGGTGGTGTATCATCAGCCGGTGGAGTTGGAAAAGTCACAGGAGCAATCATTGGTGCGATTGTCATGGCTTCTCTATCAAGTGGAATGAACTTGCTAGGTGTCGGTATTTCCTATCAATATATGATTCGCGGTGGCGTACTTGCTGGGGCGGTTATCTTTGATGTCATGACGCGAAAAAAGAGAGGCTAACGTATTCCTTAATTGTTATACAGAAGAATGAGCGACACCAAAAAGTCTCTCATTCTTTTTCAATTCTCTTAGTATTGAACAATTCCCGGTAGATGATATGATGAAAACTATATTAATAGAGATAATATCAAAATTCAGGGCATCTTTTAAGGTCAATATAAGTGGAATCTCCATTGCTTTAGTGAATAAGTGCCTCGAAAAAAGGAGAACTATCTGTTGCGAAAATTAGGCATTATACTTTTATCCATTTCATGCTTAGTGCTGTGTTATTTTACTGTAGTTTCCGCTGAGAAGGTATTCCGTCCAGAATGGGAATTACCAAAAAAGATAAGTGAAAAAGAAGATCAATATCGTCTGGTATTAATCACTCAAGAATTAGAAACACCATTTTGGGACCTTGTTGGACTAGGAGCACGAGAGCAAGCAGAAAAAGAAGGCGTTAGCTTTGAGGTTTGGGGAAGTTACGGAAAAAATCAAGAAGAATTCTTAAAGAAGATTGATATTGCCATTCACTCAAAAGTAGACGGCATTATTGTGCAAGGTTCAGATACAGATGAGTTTATTAATTTAACGAAAGTGAAAGCAGCGTTTTATGGAATTCCGATTATCACGGTAGCAAATGATGTTCCGATTGAAAAAAGTCTAAGAAGAACCTATGTGGGATCTGATCAATATTCAGCCGGTAAAATGATTGCCCAGCAGTTAGTATCAGACATGGGGGAAGCGGGAAAAGTTGTTTTATTAGGTGACAGTAATCAAGAATTTTACCAAAAACAACGTTTACAAGGTATTCAGGAAATTTTAAAGAAATACTCGAATATCGATACGGTGTACGCAGAAACAGAAGATACACGAGAACAGGTGATTGTTACAACAAGAGACCTCTTGAATCGAACTCCTGATGCGGATGCGTTTATTGCCATCAATGCGAATAATACAGGGGCTATGATACAAGAAATAAGTAAGCGTTCTCAAATTGAGCCATATTTTATTTATTCATTTGATGATGGACCGGAATCACTATCGTTGCTTAGCCAAGGAAAATTAGATGGCATGATTGAGCAATCTCCTGAGAGGATGGGGCAGATTAGTGTTAGTTTGACGATGAAGTGGTTAAAAGGCGAAACGGTTCCTTTAGATATGAATGGTTACCTTACAGATATTAGAATATTGAAGGCGATGAATAAGTAATGAATACAATTCAGAGAAAAATATGGTTGCTCACTACGGTTGTGTTATTGATTATGGCCGTTATCTGGGTCACACTCACTTACTATAATCAAAAAACACAAAATCAATATAATGAGATCCTTCAACGCTACTTAGAACTAAACGAGGTCACGGTTTCAAGTCAACAGCTTGTGATGGATCTTAACAATTACTTGATTTTGCCTTCGTCTACAAATTTAGAACAATTAATTAATAGTAAAGAAAACATTCGATCTATCAAACAAAAGGTTTATGCATTACGTCATGAAGAGAATGATTTTTCCTTAACGAATTATATGAACCTCATAGATAGCTTAATAGAGACAACAGAGAGGGCGCTTTTATTTCATTCAGAAAATGAGACAGAAGCGTCAGCAAAAGAATTTTCTGAAGCGAACAGAATTTCCACTTATATATCTGAGATGTCTTTAACGTTATTAGATAAAGAGATTAAAACATATGACCGTTTTTATCGAGGATTTATTGAGCAGTCGGTCGAAATTAAAAAACTTGGAATTTGGGTTATGCTTTTAATTACATTGATATTATTGTTAGTTACCTACTGGTTTTCATTAAGTATTACGAGACCAGTGTCGAAGCTAACGCAAGCAGCAAACGAACTTTCAAATGGAAGATTTGACCTCCAAATTGAGGTTTCTTCAAACGATGAGATTTCGTTCCTGGCAAAAACGTTTGACCGGATGCGCATGAACATTATTAATCTCATTTCGGAAATACAGGAGAAGGCTGACCTAGAGAGAGAATTGCAACAAAATAAATTGATGTTAAAAGAAAGCCAATTGCGTACTTTGCAAAATCAAATTAATCCTCACTTTTTGTTTAATACGTTAAATACTCTTTCCAAAAAGGCATATTTAGAAGGTTCTGAGGAAATGAGTGACTTACTGGTGAGTGTAGCTGATCTTCTTCGTTACAATTTAAAACGAATTGATCGATCTGTCACAATTAGTGACGAAGTGACCGTTATCAAAAAGTATATGGACATTCAAAAGGCAAGATTCACAGACCGTCTTCAATTTTATATGGAAGTGGATCATTCTTGTCTAGATTATTTGATTCCCAGTTTGACGATACAACCAATTGTCGAGAATGCAGTCATTCATGCAATCGAGCCAAAAGAAGAAGGTGGATCAATTTGGTTCCGAATCATAGATGCAGAAGAATTAGTATTAATCGAGATTGAAGATGATGGAAACGGGATATCAGAACAAAACATTTGGCATATGTTAGAGGAAACACCTCACGAGAGAGAAAATGAGAATGCTGGTATTGGCTTTATAAATGTCGTAAAGAGAATCCGAATTTATTACGGAATACAGGACGTAATTGACATTAAGAGTAGTGATGGCCAAGGAACAAAAATCACGTTGAAAATACCAAAAACAAGGGGAATCTCATATGATGATGAAGCTCTTGATAGTAGATGACGAACAGATAGAGCGGGAAGGACTTCAAGCTATTTTACAACGAGCATTTCCTGAGCTTGTGATTAAGCAAGCGAAAAATGGAACTCAAGCTCTTGAAATAGTGGAAGAGTTTCATCCTGATTTAATACTAATGGATATTAAGATGCCAGGGCTTAATGGGCTAGAAACGATTGAACGAATTAGTTCAACATATCCTGCCATTAAATTTGTCATGATTACCGCATACGATTCTTTTAATTACGCAAGACAAGCTATTAAGCTAGGGGTAAAGGATTTTTTATTAAAGCCCAGCAAAGCAAATGAAATCGTCGCAACGGTTGCTAAAGTCATTAAACAATGTGAAGAAGAAAAAC
Organism: Bacillus suaedaesalsae; assembly: GCF_016890225.1. Taxonomy (GTDB): domain Bacteria; phylum Bacillota; class Bacilli; order Bacillales; family SA4; genus Bacillus_BS; species Bacillus_BS suaedaesalsae. The sequence continues at coordinate 61,508 of NZ_JAFELM010000002.1, forward strand.
TTGTAATGGCTAGAGAAAAAATACAACAGGCTGCATTGCACAAAACATTACAGCTTGTTGAAACAGACATCGTCACACAATTACTATTCGATCATGTTCATGAAGTTCATTTAGATATGTTGGTCGAGATGCTAGGTAGTGAAACAAGCGATGAAAAGTTTGTGATTGTTGTTTTTTTACCTCCCGGATCAGAAAAGTACTATTCCTTAATAAAAGAAAAAGTACGGATTACAAAACGATGCTGGGTAGGAGCGCTTTACGGCAGGCAGTTACCACTTATTGTTTTTCGTGATAAGGAGAAGTCGTTCCGTTCACAAGCTATTTCGCTGGCAATTGAAATCCGTTCAGTTGCGAAGAAAGAAGAGAACGACAATTGGTTTATAGGTATCGGAAATGTTTGCTATTCAATGGATGGAATAAGACAGTCTTATCAAGAGTCATTACTTGCAACTACAGATACAGCAATACCTTCTAAATATAGATTTTATCAGGACCTACGTCCATCAAATATGTCAGGAGTACATAAAACCAAGCAGAAGGGCTTGTACGATAATATTCGATTAGGAAAATGGGAGGACGTATTTCTATATATCCTGAATGTTATCCAACATTACGAAAATAAAAATGTACCACTTCTAGAAATTCAACAACGTGTCCTCGAGTTGTTATGGGATGCGTCTCGTATCATTAGTGAGATGGGGGTAGAAATGGATACTCCGTTATTTTCTTTTCACGTTAATAATGGAAGAGAATTGCGAGCCGAGACAAGCTTGTTAGTTTCAAGAATGAAGGAAGCGTATAGTAACTATCGAGACCATCAAGAAGCAGATACGATTCATTCAATTAAAAAATATATAATTGAACACTCCCATGAAGACATCTCATTAGATATGCTCGGGAAAAATGTGGGCTTAAGTCCAATCTATATAAGTAAATTGTTCAAGGAAAGACTGGGGATTAACTACATTGATTTTTTAACAGAGTGTCGCATAGAAAAAGCCAAAAAATTAATGACTGATACGGAAAAAAGCATTAAGGAAATTACATTTGAGGTAGGGTACCATGAACCGAACTACTTTAGTAGAGTGTTTAAAAAAATGGTTGGAACCTCTCCGATGGAATATAAAAAATCACTTTTAAGTAAAAGGTGAGAAGGTGAAGTAAAACGAGATGAGAAAAACAATTAAATTCTTATTAATAGCAATAGGTTTACTTTTTTTCCTTGTAGCGTGTGAAAGTAAACCAAAACAAACGGAATTTTCTAGTCCTTCTATAAAAACACAAGAAGATAAGGTAAATGTAGATGAGAAAATAAAAATAGGGTTTTCAATGGATACGTTACTTGAAGAAAGATGGCTAAAAGACAGGGAGTTGTTTAAACAATCGGTAGAAGCATTAGGAGCAGATGTTGAGATTATGGCAGCAAAAGGTGATGATGCTGTTCAAATTGCTCAAGCTGAGACACTCATTAATCAAGGAGTAGATCTACTCGTAATTGTTCCTCATAACGCAGAGGCGACAGCTGCAATTGTGAGTAAAGCCCACTTGGCAGGAATTAAAGTGATTGCCTATGACCGATTAGTGAAAAACGCTAATATTGATTTATATGTTTCCTTTGATAATGAAAAGGTAGGAGAACTGCAAGCAGAAGCCATTACAAATCTAGTGCCAAAAGGAAAGTATGTATATATAGGTGGAGCTGAAACGGATTACAATGCACATTTATTTAAAAAGGGTGTATTTAATGTACTTCAACCTTTAATCAATAAAGGTGACATTTCCGTTGTTTACGATCAGTGGACAAAGGATTGGACGCCGGCGAACGCCTATGAAAACATGCTTGCCGCATTAAGAGCCAACAATAATCAAATTGATGCAGTAATTGCTGCGAATGATGCCACGGCAGGTGGAGTAATAAGAGCACTAGCAGCACAAGGATTACTTGGGAAAATCCCAGTTGCTGGACAAGATGCAGACCTTGCTGCAGCGCAAAGGATTGTAGAAGGAACTCAAACGATGACTGTATATAAACCGATTAAAGCATTATCAGAAGAAGCGGCTAATTTAGCAGTCAAGCTAGCAAAGGGTGAGGAAATTACGACAACTCATACGATGAATAACGGTAAAATTGAAGTGCCATCTTTATTACTGTTACCTATTGCAGTTGATCAATCGAACATTAACGAGACAATCATAGCTGACGGATTTCATTCTAAAGAAGAAATTTACCAAAACGTTAAGAATTAGTGCCCATTTTAGGGCTTTTTTTATTTTTCTTAGTAATCTTCAATTTATAAAAAATTCAACTGGTATGATGTGATAAATTTGCCATTCAACCCTTTTTAGATTTCGTGCATCATAAGTATAACGATTAGTCAAAGAGGAGGAAGGACAATGGCTACAGTAATTATGAACTTTAAAGAAAAAAGAAAAGAGAAACAAGTGAAGTTTGAACGAAAAGTTCTAAGAGAACTTTCATTAGAGAAATTGATAAAAGAAGTAAATGTATACTTTCAACCTTTTTTAAATGGTGCAATGTTTTCTAAAGCTATTGAGGATGGTGGAGTGGATGTAGCAATCGAGGCATACCTCCTAGGTGCGAGCTTCGGGAGAATCGGTCATTACGGTGAATCATTTGAAAGTATTAGGATGCGTTGTTACTATGAAGAGAAATATCTAATTGATACATTATATGAGTATCTTCAGTATTGGGGAAATATGGGGGATAACGACTTTGTAAGTGAATCCTTGTATTATGCATGCGAGCAATTTGTATCAAAGTGGATTAGTGAAGGTTTTGATAAAGCTGTAATGAGGCATAAATTACGCCTTCATTAATTAGGACTGTTTAACCTAGATTGGGTTTTTCGTACAAGTCAATAAATACGTATGGATGAAAAGGTTTAGTGGCATCTTTTTGATCATTAGCAAGTATATTCTATTTGTATTGCCTATTCAATGAGTCCGAATTTTGATTAATAGCAAGGTTGATTATGAAAACTGCCTTAATCATGGAATAAAACTTCTTCAAAAATCATATTTCTCTCACTTGTCCCATATATTGTATTAGGGTAATACAGGAGGGAGAAAGTGATGGTGAGGGAAAAACTAAAATATATTGGCACTGGAGTAGGAATTCTTGCACTTATACTCATTATTCAATATCAATTTGTTAGTAATGATTCATGGAAGTCTTGGAATCTCCCTCTAAGTGGAGAAATTATTGTCATTGATCCAGGGCATGGTGGACCAGACGGTGGAGCATCTTATGGTGAACATGTCTTTGAACGAGATATTGCCTTGAACATTTCCTTAAAGCTGAAGGATTATCTTCAGGAACAAGGAGCAGTTGTTTTAATGACACGTGAAAATAGTGATGATCTCGCAAGTCCGGATACTAAAGGGATACGAAATCGAAAAGTAGAAGACTTGAGAAATCGAGTAACGTTTATTAATGAATCAGAAGCGAGTTCCTTTGTAACGTTACATCTAAATGCCATCCCCTCTGAGAGATGGAGCGGGGCACAAACGTTTTATTATGGATCTTTAGAAGAGAATAAACGGTTAGCGACCTTTATTCAAACCGAGGTTACAAGAAACTTAGAAAATACAAGCCGTACGGCAAAGCCTATAAGCGGTATTTACTTATTAAAAAAAGCGCAAATTCCAGGTGCTCTTGTAGAGGTGGGATTCTTATCAAACCCTACTGAAAGAAAACTTCTCCAAAAGGAAAGTTATCAAGAGCAAATGGCAGCCTCTATTTATAAAGGTATTTTACGTTACTATACGAATGAACCAGATCCTTCAAGTTAATTGAAGGTTTTTTTTGTTTAAGATCCAGGCAGCAATCATGTTTTTCTGAGCAAAACACGAGAAAACAGATATATTAGAATAATTATGGTATACTAACGATGAAAACGAATTCAGTAGGGGTGTCATACATGTTAACAGAAGAAAGAGTAAGTTCAATACTATCAAAAATGGTCGACCCATTTTTACATAAGTCTTTAGAAGAAACAAATGGAATCCTCGAGATTTCAGTAAAAGAAGAAAAAAAGCATGTCTCAGTAAAGGTTGGAATTGCCAAAACCGGTACAGCAGAACAAATGACGTTACAATCTGCAATTGTGCAAGCACTTAAAGAAGCGGGCGCGGAAACAGTAGGGATCCGCTTTACCGACCTACCACAAGAAGTATTAGCACAATTTGCTTCAAACGAGGGAAGTACAGACCAAGGCTTACTATCTCCTGGAAATAAGACTACGTTCATTGCGATCGCTAGTGGTAAAGGTGGAGTTGGAAAATCAACTGTATCCGTGAACCTTTCCGTTGCACTTGCACGTTTAGGGAAAAAGGTTGGAATCATTGATGCAGATATTTACGGATTTAGTGTTCCTGATATGATGGGGATTACGAAACGTCCAGTTGTAAGAGGAGAAAAGATTATTCCTGTTGAAAGATTTGGTGTAAAGGTTATTTCTATGGGATTCTTTGTTGAAGATAATGCACCTGTCATTTGGAGAGGTCCAATGCTTGGGAAAATGCTTCATAATTTCTTTAACGACATCGAGTGGGGAGATTTAGATTATTTATTATTAGACTTACCTCCTGGAACTGGTGACGTTGCACTAGATATTCATACAATGCTACCAGTATGTAAAGAAATAATTGTCACAACGCCACATCCTACAGCAGCATTCGTTGCTGCGAGAGCGGGTGCAATGGCACTACGTACAGAGCATGAGATTTTAGGTGTAATTGAAAACATGTCTTATTTTGAAAGTAAAGTAACTGGAGAAAAGGAATATGTATTCGGTAAAGGCGGCGGCCAAAAACTTGCTGATGAACTTCAAACAAAAGTGTTAGGACAGCTGCCACTTCAGCAACCAGATTGGAATGAAGAAGACTTTGCTCCTTCCATTTATGCGGAGGAACACAAATTAGGAAAGATTTATTTGGATATTGCAAAGAACATAACTGAATTAGCATAAGAAAAAAGCGCCCAAAATTTGGGCGCTTTTTATGCACTATCTGCTGATCCTTTTTCATCTCCACCTTCTTGTTTATCTCCACCTGTTTGTGACATTTTTTCAGCGGCCTTTGTTAAAACATCAAGTAATTTAGCTTTGAAAAGTGGGCTTTCAAATGTCTCGGTGATGACTTGCTGAAGGTGAGCACGGTACTCGGTGCTTTTTAAGACATTTAGCATTTGCTCTTCTACTTCTGGATTCTTCATTAAATCCATCATTAATTTTTGATATTCAGGGTCTTTCATTAATCCTTTTATTAATTTTTCATGCTCTGCTTGCATGCTTTTTGCAAACGTTTCAGAGAACTTTGGATCCTCGAACGTCTTTGTCCAGAAGTTAGAGCCTTGTTCAGAGGTGAGAGTTGTTTGAATGGTGTTTGTCACAACTCCTTGATCCATGACAAGTGATTGTTTCATTTTGTCATCTTCCATAACCTCTTGAAGTGCTTTTTTGCCTTCATCTGTTTTTAAAATATCTACAACCATTTTTTTCGTTTCTTCGTAATCCACTTCTCCGCTACTTTGTGCACCTGATGTACCACATGACACAAGGAGGGTTAAGCTTACGAAAAGAAGGAGCCATTTAGACATGCCCATCATAGCATAATTCTCCTTTCTAACTTTCTCCTATCCTTAATATGAATTTTTTTAAGTAAATTATTCATATCAAATTAGAATTACTGGCTTTTTCTAAAGGCGGTTGGTAAAATCAGAATGGATTAACTGTTAGGAGGAAACTACGTGAAAAGCCGCAATTTGGTGAAGCTCTTCTTATCAACATTATTAGTTGGAGGGCTCAGTACTGTTATTATAGGATTTTTAATAAAGTGGTCTGAATACAAAGTATTATTTCTAGAATTGAATATGAGTGAGATTTTATCGGTAACCTTATGGTTATTAGGTGTTGGATTTATATTTAGTGTTATAAGCCAGATGGGATTCTTTGCTTATTTAACAGTCCATCGTTTTGGACTTGGGATATTTAAAGGCTTATGGAATCCAGTTCAAATATTACTAATTGCATTTGTATTATTTGATTTAGTATATTTTCGTTATCAATGGTTTGCAGATAAAGGAGACGGGCTATTATCGTATTTTGCATTTCCGGTCTTTATCTTACTTTACAGCCTGATCGTAGCTTACATTAAAAGTAAAGAAACAAATAAACAAGCATTTATTCCTGCTTTATTCTTTATGATTGTTGTCACATCTATAGAGTGGGTACCAGCACTTCGAGCAAATGAAGAGAGTTGGTTATATTTAATGCTATTTCCGATATTAGTGTGTAACAGTTACCAACTATTACTATTACATCGCTTAATAAGTAAAGCTGACAAGTAACCTTGTCAGCTTTTTTCTTTCAATTAGTTGACTTCCTTTGTATTAGCTTCAGTATTAGCGATTAGCTCCGATACCGAATAATTTTTGAAGCCCTTGTTACTAATGATCTTAGAGATTTGAGGAATTGCTTTTACGGTTTGCTTTGCAGAATCGGAAGCATGAAGCAAAACGATGTCCCCTGATTTCATGTCTTCTACCTTCTCAATAATTTTTTCAGTACCAGGATTCGTCCAATCCTCGGAGTTAATGCTCCAATGGACAACAGTATATCCAATTCTATCGGCAATTTTTAAAACCTTCTCATCGAAATTACCAGTTGGTGGACGTAATAGCTTGACGTCCTTTACTCCTAAAGTCGTAAAGACTTCTTGAGCTTTTAATATATCCTGCTTAATCTTTTGTTCCTCCATGGATGTATAATTCTTCCATTGATAACCCATACTTCCAATTTCATGACCATCATCAACAATTCGCTTTACTACATCGGGGTGACGTTCTGCCCAAGAAGCAGAGAGGAAGAAAGTGGCCCCTTTAATGTTGTTTGTCTTAAGAGCATCTAAAATAGGAAGGGCATTTTCATCCCCCCAGCTAATATCAAAGGTGAGTGCAACCTTTTTATCCTTCCCTTCCCCTTTGTAAATCGCTCTCGGGCCATCCTTTGTTGAAAAAACTGGTTCAGTAAGTGCTCCTTCAACGAATAAAATTCCTGCAGTGAAAAACGCTGCAATGATAATGATCATTAAATGTTTAATCCGCTTTCCATTAAGTATAAAGAAAAAATTCATACCCATCCTCCTAGGACTAGTCTCTTGAGAAATATGTATGCACGCTTGTACGTTTTATGAGCAAAACTGTACCAAAAAGAAAAAATTTCATAAAAACCATGTTTTTGGTAATAACTAGAATAAATTATTTAAGAGGGTGACATCATTGATAGGATTTTTAGTAAATCAGAAGGAAATAAAAGAATTGGAATATCTGTTGAAAAGAGAAATGGATGAAATTCTACATGATTTACAAGACTCAAGGATTGATCACATTGTAAAAAGAGCAATGGAAGAAAGATATCAGATTTTGTTCCGCCTTTTTAGAAGAGTAGCATCTCCAACTGAATGCACAAAGTATATGAGAACAAAAAATAAGCCAGTACGAAACTATAAATAACTTCGCTAGACATAATCTCTATTTGTTGAGGAATATAGGGATATTCGTATAGAAGGTAAAAATGGGGAATTCTTCCCCTTAAAATTCTATGTTGCAATTTCTAAAAACCCATGATATATTAAAAAACGTCGCTTCTACTTCATGAAATATTAAATGAAAAAAGTTGTTGACAACGCAAAGTTTTTTATGGTAAATTAATAAAGTCGCTTAAACGCGATAGAGTTCTTTGAAAACTAAACAAAACGTCAAGCGTGTTGGTTTCTAACCAACGCAAAATTTTTAAAAACTATCTATTTAATAGATAGCCAGCAAGTA
>NZ_JAFELM010000003.1 GCF_016890225.1 Bacillus suaedaesalsae
CCTTCCTCTCCCAGCCGTAGAATCAGTATTGACAGTAAAAAACCATTTTCATTCTCTGTGGTGAAGCGCTGGTTTTTGCGCTTCATGGATGGCTATAGGGGGAATAATCAATTAATATTTTCATTTCATCTTGAAAATATTTATTAGTATTCCAACTTAGACTATTAATGAGTCTATGTAAGGTTGTCCCATTTGCATTAGATAACCTAACGAGATAACTTAAAAGCGATTCGTTTGGTTGTGGTTTAATTCTAATAGTAAAAGTATTGATATATATACCCCCAAATACTCGCTTGTTTGAGGATATTTTTACCAATATAAATAACAATATTCATTTTCATGTATTAAGAGTTCTCTTATTAGAGGTTACACAGCATATTTTTTTTCAATTACCTATTTACAGAATTCTTCATTAATCTTAGTCCTTTCTTCCTTAACAAAGTTTATTACATTCTTCAAAGAGTTTTAGTTTCAACTAATATGACTTTTATTTAATTGAAAATTAATAAAACCTTCTAAGGCAAATACCTTACAAGGTTTATATTAATTCTTCTATTCCTTTATGGTCTCTAACAATCTTTCAACAAAATGTTGAGATTGCTGTGCAGCTATACTACTATCAACCGGTTGCAGTAACAATTTGTCTAAGAGTCTTTTCTCGAATGTCTCCAGCAGCAAAAACCAATGGAACTTTCGTTTCCATTAACTCATTGGTTTCAACATTAGATACCCAAGGTTCTTAAACTGCTTTGTTAATGGAACCAGTCCAATATAAATAAATGCTCCATCTGTTTTGAATTCCTGTGTCTCCTTAAACTGACCTAACCCTAAGAGTGTAAATTATTTAATAAATAAAATAGGAGTGTCTCTTTTTTGGAGACATTCCTTTTTAAAACCAAAATTCCTTCTTTAACTATAGCCCCCGTTAGTTGAAGCGAAAGGTTTCACAATCTTTGAACCATATCTTTTGTAAATACAAAAGACTCCGTTTAAATTAATTTGCTACTTGCATCCCGTTACTTAAACTTTTTTCATTGATTCTTTATATCTTGTCCAATAGTAAAAGGGAACCACTAATTAAATAAGTGATTCCCTTTTTAGTTATTAAACTTTTCACAAGGATGTAACTACTAATAATAGTTTATATTAAGTTTTGTTAATCCTTAAAAATAATGATATTAATTTAAAATTAATAACCTGAATTACAAGGATCAATTGGTTGAACTATTAGATTAGTATTATAGAGGTACCCAGTGTAATTTGAGTAACGGTAGAAATAAGTTTTATTAGCTCTTCTACATGTAGTATAGTTTGCATATGCGTCAACATAGTTATATCTCTTATACCATATTTGTGTTACTTCTGCAGACCATAAAGCATTTACAGTATTAGTAACTAATTGATACCAAGCAGGTAACATAAGTGCTGCAGAAACAAAACCTACCATTATCGATTGATGAGTTAACTTCTCTGCGTTACTACCATAAGTTGTTGAAAGGTATTTCCAGCTAGAACCGGCACCTCCTGGATCATAAGCTGCATATTCAGGACCTGAGTCTTCAATTGATGCTAAAGATTGTCCACCGTCACCCATAAGTTCCTCATCGATATAAAGTTTGTCCTCTTCCTCAAAATACTGTACTTTATGGATAACTTCACCTTCACTCGAAAGAACATAATTTGTATGTGCATTATCTTCAATAACTGTTTTAATAAATTCTACTTCACCAGTAAGAAGATTCTTTAATTGGAGCATATTTTCTCCATTTTCATCTACAATAACCGTATATTTTATGTTATCTATTATTGTGACATCATTATTTGGATCATTTTTTTTCGTTTTTGCAGCCACTGTATTAAAGTTAAAGCTTGAAAAAACTAATCCAAAAACTAATATACAAAAAACTACTCGTTTTATCATTTTTTCTTTTCTCTCCCATCATTTGAAATTATGACTGAGGTCTAGACCTGTTTTTTACATAAATATCAACCATAACAAATATTAAACTAGCAAACACAGATATTTTAAATAGTATTCCATTGCCAATGTAGAAATAAATTAGCACTGCTAATAATAGAGTGATAAGAGATATAATGGCGATTATATTCCTATCACCTAAGAACGTACCAATAATCGCCAATATTGTAGAAACAATTATAATTGTAACTAGGGTACTTTTGGCTATTGGATAGTGACTCCCCACCAAAATCAGTACCACATAACTAATTATGGTGCCAACCCACTGAAAAAATTTAGCTGCCCTTTTAATAATAATCAACCACCTTCCACCATTTTTGAAATTAAGTCACATTAATTTATTGGATGACATTAATAATCTAGCAACATTTTCAAACTTTGTAAATGAATAACTAGAACTTTGTGAAAATTGCGACTTTTTAAGAGGCTTTCCTTCTAAGAAGAGATTTTTGGTGAATATGGTTTTAATCAGTAAGCAATATCTAATAAAATTCTAATAGAAATTTACAATTAACCACTATATATATATCCCACCTTTATTTTTGAATAAAATTGGTAATTTATCCCTACAATCTAATGCTACCAAAGTAATACTTATCTGTGTATTGGGAAAATTGGTGTAATTTAGAATTGATTATTCACTATATTTCTAATGAACTTTCCCAATACCAATATTATTAAAAATGATTTATAATTTATTGTTTACTTATTGGTAGATCACCGTATTCCGAGTTAACTTAATTTACCCATTCAATTAGCTGTACTGTTTAAAAGAAGACATGTGAGGACCAATCTAACTAAATAAAATAAATCAGTACATTGAATTTACTAAAACGCTAAAATGCCAGTCAATAAGGTTTTCAAAGCGCAGAAGCTTGACCGATTGATGAAGATAGCTGTTTTGCTATAGTACTTTCAGTACATGTAGAGATAGTTGATGATTTTATTTTCAGTCACGATGGTAAAAACACTGGTATGGTACTGCCAAAAATAGTGGGTTTGAACTCAACGCAATCACTACAGATAAACCATAGTGGTTGGAACTAGCAAATGATTAAACGTATAAAAAATTTAAAAGAAAAAGAGAAAAAGCCAATCCTCCTAAACTCGTATTAAAAGAACTCGGCATCGAAGTAAAAAGTGAGTCTATTGACTTTCCAAACCAATCACTATCCTTCCCCGTTAGTCCAAAAAGAAATAGCTGCTTCCGCAGCCTGTTTGTTTAAATAGAAATTAATCAATAAAATCCCTAATCATAGTTAACTGATATGCAATATAAATCAGTGTTATTAAAACACAAAATAGTAAACCTTTAATTAAATTCATTTCTATAATCTCCTATATGTATTAAGAAGGTATTCGCCTTATTTATTCATTTTCCTTCTTCCACTAAACTTCTCCTTTAGTTAAGTAAGACTTTATGATTATTTCAGCTTCTTAAAATACTCGTAGACACCATTTTCATTTGTATCAACTAGCAGGATATCATTGTCTTCTATTGATGAATATATTCTTGTACCTTCGTCTTAGCAATTTAATGTAAGACTTTCTTGAGGAATAGATGTTGGTTCTAATCCTTTTATTACACCAATTTCTTTGTTTAATGTATATGTTGAATTTGAATTAGAATCAATTGCAAAGTATTTTTATCCAGCATAATTTATCAATAAAATGGTGCATAAATCCTTCCTGGATCATGCACCGTATTTATTCGCTTCTGAGTCTTCTAAGTCAAATATGCATCCCATAGGGTGCTAAAACTTCAAATCAGCAATTTAGCAATTAAAAATCTTTATATTCATATATTTATAGTTACTCTTTTACAGATAGTAATGGGTAGTCCATAACTTGGTTCTTTTCTTCCCAACTACATTCTTGTAAAGTATAAACTATTGTTCCTTCCTCCTCCTCATTTACTTGAATTCCAGAACAATTAAATTCTTCAATAAATTTATCATCAATAGTTCTATGCACTTTGATTTCTTTACCATTAAAAGTTAGAACTTCCTCAGCTTCTTGTCCTTCAATACCATTTCCTAAGACTGTAATTTTAGCTTTATCTTTCATTGTAACCTTATTAACAAATACATTCAATGCGTCAATATTTTCAGGGTTATCTGTTATGTTCCCTTTAACAACTTTTCCTAAATCTGATTGACATCCTGTTAAGACCGTTACCAATGTTGCAATAATAAATAAGTTCTTAATAATAACCAACCCCCTAATAACTGTGAAGTCTTACTCAATTTAAAAGTAATTAATCTATATTAATTCTTCATAGCTAACATAAATCCTTCATAAAAAAGTTGGGAAACATACCCCCAAAAACGCTACTTTAAACAGGGTAAAACGGTATAATTTTCCCAACTTTCAATTTCCATTTTTCTGTTTACTTTTCAAGTTATTGGAATTTATAATCGTGTTATAACATGTAAATTATTGTCTAAATTACTCGAGTAAATTTAACCTTTTACAATGTTACTAAATACATTACCAATCTAATAGATTAAGAGGGGATTTCAGAAATGAACAAAGGGTTAAAAATTGCTGGTCTAGCCTTAACCATTGGAGCTATTTCTGCTTCAATGCTATTCTTTAATACTGACAAAACTGCATCTGAGTTTTAGAAATTCTGTTATAAAGCAGTTCTTTGGTTATATTCGATAATGACTCTTCTTTTTTTAACAAATCTTTATAAACCTCTTTGAAAGTAATACTAGAGAGTAAATCTCCCTCTTTAACTTTTTCTAACATTAAAATAGGTTTAATCATCTCATACTTCTTTGAAACAATTTCCCTTTTATTTTCAGGAAGCATGTCTAAATATGCGGTGTTGTTTCTCTGAACTTTATTTGATTCTTTCCTTATTTTTTGTTTAATAACATCACTAGGTGAAAAGCTTGGATCTGAAACTAAGGATAAATATTCCACTTCATATACTTGTCTGTCCCCCTCTATTCTTTGTATCAATATTTTGGGAGGCTTAATAGAAAAAACTGAGTGTTTCAAACCAAAATATGTAAATTCATCATTTATTTTTAATTGAATAAGTTTCATATCTTTTCCTCCAACGAAATATATCTCTCTATCTGGAAAGAGATGTTACCAATAACTACTAGGCTATGTTGGTCAAGGGGTTTATTTATATCGGTGTTTAATCGCCCAACACTCACTAAGTGCCAAATAATAGGTAAGATTAAACGATAATCAACTTTTGCAGAAAAACTTTTTGCTAAATCTAATACTGTTATCTCGGATATATTTAAAACTTTATCTTCAATTTCCTTTATCCATGGTTCATAATTCTTCCTTATTTTTATGAAATTCCAAAGAAATAACATATTGGATTTTATTACTTCTGGAAGTTCACTTTTAGGAGCAATTAATGAATACTCCCTATTATTTTTAGAAGCATAATTATGACAAGCTGTATGTATATGAGGCAATTGCCATGCTTTTTTTTCAGTCCCCTTTATCTGATAAAGATGAGGTTTTTCTCCTTCCCTAAAGACTAAGACATCGGGAATGTGATACCACTCATCTAATTGCTTTGTTTCATCATTAAAAGCTTTAACTGGAACTTCTATAGGTTGTTCATAATATCTAATTGTTCCTGTATCAAGCTCTATTATGTAATAAAATAAACATTCTCCCCATAATGATTCATACCCTACTCTTCGATTCATCTTATGGCTATGTAAATAACCACTAATATGTTTTATATATTTACTCTGTTTATTATTAACTTCTCTTTTCGCTATATATAAAACATCCTCTGAACTCCAATTTTTATTTTTCAAAACTCAACGGCCACCTCCCATTGAACACAACTAAATTATGACAAAATATAACATAATTAGATATACTATAATTTATTAATTAATTCTTGTCCAACTTGCCAATTGAATTAATATTAAGTTTGATGAAATAATAATAAAAGACCAGTATTAACTAGGTTCCGTTAATACTGGTCTTATGACATTTCTTATTATAATTCTATGACAAATCATCTTATAATCTGTGACATTTTATATTGTAAATCACAATTAATCGGCTCAGGTTTTTCTATAGTTATTCTACTGTTACACTTTTCGCTAAATTTCTTGGCTTATCTACGTCACATTCTCTATGAAGTGCCGCGTAGTATGAAATTAATTGAACTGGGATAACAGATACAAGTGGTGTTAATAGTTCATGTACTGCAGGAACCACATAACGGTCATCTGCTTCTTCTAGCCCCTTCATTGAAATAATACAAGGGTTAGCTCCTCGAGCTACAACTTCTTTTACGTTTCCTCTAATACCTAAGTTCACGATTTCTTGTGTTGCAATTGAAATGACTGGAGTACCATCTTCAATTAATGCGATTGTACCATGCTTTAATTCTCCACCTGCAAAGCCTTCAGCTTGGATGTAAGAGATCTCTTTTAATTTAAGAGCTCCTTCCATTCCAACATAATAGTCAATTCCGCGTCCGATAAAGAAGCAGTTACGTGTTGTTGCAAGGTATTCGCGTGCGATTTGCTCCATTTCTTCCTTGTCGTCACATAGTGTTTCCATAACAGAAGCAACAATTCCTAATTCCTTGCTTAAGTCAAAATCAACTTCAATTCCTTTTGCTCTTGCAGCATCTCTAGCTAGAATCGCTAATACAGAAATTTGCGCAGTATATGCTTTTGTAGAAGCAACGGCAATTTCAGGACCTGCATGAAGAAGTAACGTATAGTCAGCTTCACGAGAAAGTGTGGAGCCTTTTACGTTTGTAATCGTTAATGACTTAAAGCCCATTTCTTTTACTTGAACTAATACCGCACGGCTATCTGCTGTTTCACCACTTTGTGAAATAAACACAAATAAAGGCTTTTCAGATAACAACGGCATATTATAAGAAAATTCACTTGAGATATGAACTTCTACAGGAATTTTCGCTAGCTTTTCGATATATTGCTTGCCAACTAAACCAGCATGATAGCTAGTTCCCGCTGCGATAATATAAATACGGTCTGTATCGACCATCGCTTGACGAACATCACCATCAACGGTTAGTTCGCCGTTTTCATTTTGGTAGTTAGAAATAATTTTACGAATGACAAGTGGTTGCTCATCGATCTCTTTTAACATGTAGTGCGGGTATGTTCCTTTTTCAATATCGCTCATATCAAGCTCTGCTGTGTAAGGAGCACGCTCAACTACTGTTCCCTCTAGGTTTTTAATCGTTACAGATTCACGAGTTACAATTACGATTTCTTTATCTATTAACTCTACATATTGGTTTGTTACTTGAATCATTGCCATAGCATCACTTGCCACAACGTTGAAGCCTTCACCTAAACCAACAAGTAATGGACTCTTATTTTTTGCTACAAAAATAATATCTGGGTTTTGTTCATCTAATAGACCAATTGCATAAGATCCCTTTAGAAGCTTTAAGGCACCACGGAATGCTTCTTCCACTCCTTGACCTTCTTTTACAAACTTCTCGATTAACTGAACAACAACCTCAGTATCAGTTTCACTTTGGAACGTAACTCCTTGTAGATAGTCACGCTTAATGTGATCGTAGTTTTCAATCACTCCATTATGAACAAGCGTAAAACGCTGTGAGCTACTTTGATGTGGATGTGAGTTTACTTTACTAGGTACACCGTGAGTTGCCCAACGAGTATGACCAATCCCTACTGGTGCTACTACATTTGCATCTACACTTTCACGTAAAGATGCAATACGACCTTTTTCTTTAAAAACATGAACACCATTTTCATTTGCTACAGCGATACCAGCTGAGTCGTACCCACGATATTCAAGTTTTTCTAAACCACGTAATAATATCTCTTTTGAATCTTCTTTACCAATATAACCTACAATTCCGCACATAGTGTACTTCCTCCCTAGAGGGGCATGGAAGACTGGGGCCCCATGCCCCTGTTTCTTAAAATAGTGTGATTTTAAGGTCAAATCCTTACGTTTGTGCAGAAAGTCACCTCTCTGTTTTCGTAAAGACTTTCGGCTGTGACTAGGGTCAGCCGGGAGGCATCCGCCGATAACTCGATAAACCTCCTCCTCGTCAACTAACCTTTACTCGCTCAAGGTTAGTTCAGGCGCTTCAGTAAACAATAACCTACAATCCACCTTTCTATAGTTTGATGTTAAAATCACAAAGTTAATCATACACACAATTGATAACTTCGTCAATTATAAACCATTTTTTTACTATTTTTCTAAATTTAAAATATGCATAAGCGGCTTTATCCACTTATGCATATTTAGAGAAATAGTATGTTATTAGATTATTCTATTCCCATTTCTTTTGTGACAACCGAAGCGATACGGTCAACCACTTCACGGCACATTTCCTCTGTTGGAGCTTCTGCCATAACTCGGACAAGCGGCTCCGTTCCAGATGGACGAACTAAAATACGACCGTTTCCATTCATTTCAGCTTCTGCTTCTTTAATTGCTTGAACAACCTCATTGTTACTCATTACTTCGTGCTTATCACGAACCTTGATGTTCACTAATCGTTGAGGAAACTTTTTCATTTCACCCGCTAGTTGAGATAATGACTTTTTCGTCATCTTCATAATATTTACTAGCTGTAATGCTGATAACATACCATCACCGGTCGTATTATAATCAAGAAAAATAATATGTCCTGATTGCTCTCCACCTAAGTTGTATCCATTCTTTTTCATTTCTTCAACAACATAACGGTCACCAACAGCCGTTTGAGCTGTCTTGATTTCATTTTCTTCTAAACCTTTATAAAAGCCTAAGTTACTCATAACTGTAGACACAACTGTTTGATGCTTTAGCTGTGAAGTTTGTTTAAAGTATTTTGCACAAATAAACATGATTTGGTCACCGTCTACAATTTGACCTTTCTCGTCAACAGCAATTAGTCTGTCTCCATCTCCGTCAAAAGCAAGCCCCACGTCAGCACCTTTTTCTACTACCATTGCAGCTAGCTTTTCTGGATGTGTTGAACCTACCCCATCATTAATGTTTAATCCGTTAGGTGAACACCCCATCGTAGAAATATCTGCATCTAAGTCAGCAAATAAATGCATCGCAAGTGATGAAGTTGCTCCGTGGGCACAGTCTAAAGCGACATGTATCCCAGAGAAATCATCATCGACTGTCTGTTTTAAGTATTGCAGATACTTTTGGCCACCTTCAAAGTAGTCACTAACTTGTCCTAAGTCCCCACCAATTGGTCGTGGCAATGTATCTACTTCTTGGTCAAGTAAATCTTCAATTTCTTGTTCCTGTTCATCAGAAAGTTTAAACCCGTCTGGTCCAAAAAACTTAATACCGTTATCTTGAACTGGATTATGTGATGCGGAAATCATTACGCCTGCTTTTGCACCAATTGCTTTAGTTAAATAAGAAACACCTGGAGTTGAAATTACACCGAGACGCATCACTTCTGCACCAATTGATAGCAAGCCTGCAACTAATGCACCTTCTAACATATGTCCAGAAATACGTGTATCACGGCCAATTAAAATTTTTGGACGAGCTTGATCCTTTGTTAATACATAACCACCAAAACGACCTACTTTAAACGCTAGCTCAGGAGTTAACTCACTATTTGCAATTCCACGTACTCCATCAGTACCAAAATATTTACCCATTATCTATGTCGCTCCTTCATGAACTCTTCAAGAATTTTTTTTATTCGTTTGAAATTTGTACAGTGGCAGTTTTCGTCGCTAACGTCCAGTTTAAGTCTTCTGGACCGTTCACCTGAATATCTACCTTATGTTCACCACTGCCTAAGTTATTTACATCAATATATATATCAAAATCTGATTCATCGATATCCTTTAAGAGCGTTGGCGCACCTACTATTTCAATATTTACTACTCCCTCAGCAGGAGTAAGGAATATAGCCTTTAAAGAATTCGGTATACCTATCACTTTTATGGGAAGGTTTGTTATAGTCTGTAATTCATTTTTTTCGACAGTTACTTGAACTGGAATTTTCGTTGGTGTTATTTGTTTTAAACCCTTAGGAACAGGAATTTCAACTTCAATTGTTGTACTCTCACTAATTCCTTCTACGTCTACTTCTATATTTTCAATCGCCTGAATTTTATCTATATCTTTTTTAGCACCAAATATGGTGATGTCTTTTACAGCAGTTTCTAATCCAATTAAACTGTAACCATCTTCTACTTTTCCCTTTGGAACAAATGAAATCGGAACAACCTTATTAGGACTTATAATTGAAACTTCTACATCGACAACTGCAGGTACGACTTCCACCGCTAGACGATTTCCTTCACTATCATATACAGCAACAGGTGCTTCTTGTTTAATTTTCTCATCTGCACCTTTCAGATCTACAATTGCTTTTACTAAAGCAATTTGTTCAACCTGTTCTTTTGCACCAATTACTTTTACATTTTTCGGATTTACAATAGGTTCGTCTAAAGCGTATCCATCATTTAACTCATGAATATAATCTACTTCTACTGAAAATTCCTTTTCCACCTTTTCATGAATGGTTAATGTAATAACTGCTGGATCAATTGTAACTTTCACACTATCATTTATATCCTCATACAGTACTTTTAGTTCATGTGTCCCTGGTTTTAACTTTTCAAGATCAATATATGGTTCGATTGAACGTTGTAATTTAATTGGTTGTACTGAACTACGCGGCCCTTCTAATGTAACGTTAACTGTTTGAGGCAAGCCAGAGACTACATAGTTATCTCGGTCATAATAAACCGATAAAGGAATCTCTGTAAGAGTCTCATTCTCCGTTGTCATTAGAGGTAAGCTAAATGGTGTATCGACTTGCTTAGATTGTGTACCCATGTTAACGGATGTGTATAGCATGAGAGCAAATAATAGAGCAATGACTCTAACAACCCAGTGATTATCCATGAACTTATCCATTTTTCTTCACCATCCAATTCCAACGAGCTGAAGAAGAAGTTTTGTTTGCGTTCACTATCTCTTTTGACAGCAATTCACTTACCATTTCAGGAGATAAGTCTCTATGTAACTCACCATTTTTTGTTAATGATACGCTACCGGTTTCTTCTGAGACAACAATCGTAAGACTATCTGTCACTTCACTTATTCCTAAAGCTGCTCGGTGTCTCGTACCTAATTCCTTTGAAATAAATGGACTTTCGGAAAGAGGCAAGTAACACGCGGCTGCTGATACTTGATGCTTCTGCACAATAACGGCTCCATCATGAAGTGGTGTATTTGGAATAAAGATATTTATCAATAACTCCGATGTCAGCTTTGCATTTAGCGGAATACCCGTTTCGATATAATCACTCATACCGGTTTCACGCTCAATTGATAACAAGGCACCGATTCGACGCTTGGCCATATATGATGTTGCCTTTACAATTGCTTCTACTAGCTGTGTTTGTTCCTCTTCCTCGTTTACCGTACTTCTTGAGAAGATTTTCCCTCTTCCTAGTTGTTCAAGCGCACGACGTAACTCAGGTTGGAAAATTATGATGACGGCCAGGAAACCCCAAGTCAACGCTTGGTCCATAAGCCATTGCAAGGTATGTAAACCAAAGAAGCTACTAAGTATTCGTACAATCACAATAACTACGATTCCCTTTAATAACTGCACAGCTTTCGTTCCTCGTATGACCATGATTAATTTATAAATCACATACCATACTAGGAGAATGTCGATGGCGTTACCAAGGTAATGTAGAATTGGGAATTCTTCAAAAAGCATTCTTACACTTCCTTTGTAGTTATTTCAATTCCCTATTATATAAAAACTCTAGTCATACCCTTATACAAGGCATATTACCTAGTTTTTCATTTCTTAGCTAACTTACCCATTATACCACAATCGTACCAAGACAGAAAAAGCCATCTAGATTCGATGGCTAATTTTCATGTGAACGATTAAAAAATTCTGTTGTTTCTTTTACTCCTTGTTTGATATGGAACCAGATCCATTCAAACATTTGATCTATTTCTTTAATTTCACCAGTTACACTACCTGCTGAAGCTAAGTATTGTTTGCCATTAATAACGGTCACATTTCCTTTTACTTCACCTTCGATACGTACATCCCCGTTACGAACGAATAGATCACCATCCACTACCTTTCCCTCAGGTACGATTACGATGTTATCCTCTATACGAATATTTGGCTGTTTTGAGACAGCAAGCTCCTGATCTTCATTCCACATTTGATACATACCACCAAACATTAATACAAAAAATACTGCTGCGGCTGTAACAAGTGGGTGAATTCTCATCCAACGCTTTACTTGAACGATTTTCTTTTCCTCAGGTAATCTTTGCATTACTTTTGAGGTAAAATCAGATGGTGCTTGTATGTGCGACGTACTTTGTACTAAAGCAATGGTCTTCTTCAGCTCGTGAAAATGCTGTTGACATTCCGAACATTTAACGAGGTGATCTCGCAGTTCACGTTCGTGTTCCTCTGTTAAATCCTCATCTAAGTAATCATGCATGTATTCGATATACTTCGGTTCACATTTCATGTTTTTTCACCTCAAATTAAACTTCTCTTAATTGTTTTCGGAGTGCTTCTCTTCCCCTGTGAATTCTCGTTTTGATTGTACTTATTGGCAAACCTAAAATGTCACTTATTTCCTTTAACGAAAGCTCCTCTATATACTTCATTACAATAACCGCTCTATATTTTTCTGGTAACTTTAATATTTCTTCTTGTACACTTTGTTGTAACTCTAGACTCTCTACTTCTTCTTCAGGTAGTGGCGTATCTGATGCTACTTGCGAATACATCGTCAACCCTTCTGTTCCTTTTACTTCTGCATCTAAATAAAAGTCAGGTTTCTTCTTTCTTATACGATCGATCGATAGATTAGTTGCAATTCGATATAGCCAAGTTGAAAACTTTTTATCAATATTGTAACTATCAATGTTTATATATGCACGAATAAAGGCTTCCTGCGCTATATCCTCAGCCTCATGACTGTTTCCTAACATTCGATAACAAAGAATATAGACCTTGTCTTTATATAGCTCAACGATCTCACTAAAAGCATTTTGATCCCCGTTTTTCACCTGTCGTATTCGATTTTTTACTATTGTCTCCATATTCGCCCCCCGCGCATGAAGCGGCTATCCCTTTTATACGTATCATCTAATAAAAAGGTTTCATTATTTTTTTTATATATTTTATTTTAGCAAAAAAATCGTACAATGTTTAAAAAAGTTAAAAAATGGCTATAAGATAATATAGACAATGTACAAATGTACATATGAGGAGGAGAAAGCATGAAGACTTTGAACTTACTCATTAATAAAATCGAAAATCAAAGAAAAGAATTAATCAGATTAGCTTCGAATTACAGCTTTAGTTCTCCTGAGGTTGTCCAAGCGAGTACAGCGCTTGATCAGATGTTAAATCAATTTGAGTTATATAAAGAAAACAGTAGACGATAATATTCGTCTACTGTTTTTATGTTGTTATACTAATTTTTCCCCAAACAACGACCCCATTAGCGCTACCGCTACTGAAGCTGTTTTGTTCTTATCATCTAAAATTGGATTAACCTCTACAAACTCAGCCGAGGTGATTAACCCTGATTCCTCAAGCATTTCCATTGCGAGATGACTTTCACGATAGCTGATACCACCAATTACCGGTGTACCTACACCTGGTGCATCATGTGGATCAAGTCCATCTAAATCTAGTGAAAGATGAACGCCATCTGTACGTTCTGAAAGATACGCAATCGTCTCTTCCATAACGGCCGTCATTCCCATACGATCAATTTCGTGCATGCTGTATACTTTAATTCCTTTTTCCTTAATTAATTCTTTCTCGCCATCATCTAAAGATCTAGCACCGATAATTACGATATTTTCAGGCTTCACCTTTTGCTCATATCCACCAATTTTTGTTAGTGTCGGATGACCTAATCCTAAACTTACTGCTAATGGCATACCGTGAATATTTCCAGATGGAGAGGTTTCTGCTGTATTTAAATCTCCATGTGCATCATACCAGATTACACCTAGATTTTTGTAATGTTTCGAAACACCTGCTAGCGTTCCAATTGCAATACTATGATCTCCACCAAGTACTAGAGGAAAACTACCATTATGAATGGTTTGATCCACTACATTCGCTAGCGCTTCACTTGCCTCCGCAACCGCTTTCAAATTTCTTAAGTTGTCAACAGATTCCTCGTTTAACCTCTGTGGACTACCGATTTGAACATCCCCAAGGTCATTAATTTCATAGTTTAATTCTTCTAAACGCTCAACTACACCTGCGTAACGGATCGCACTTGGCCCCATATCTACTCCACGACGAGCTTGGCCTAAATCCATCGGTACCCCTATAATTGATATATTCTTTCTCTCCATAATTCTACCTCCCCTTATTCTCCTGTATTTATTGTAACGTGAATGATTTAAATGACTCAACTCAACAAATTCATGTATATATATACGGAAAAACTATAGAAGAAGTTTTGGTCTTGTCATCACGAGAGGATTCTGGCGGACTTTTCATTTTTGAGGAAAATTTATTGTTTTCTCGAGTAATACAAAATATTTCACTTTTTACCTTTAAATACCATTCCTATATAAATAAAAAGAGAGCGAAATATGAATTTCGCCCTCTTTTTATGATGAGCCATGAAGGACTCGAACCTTCGACCCTCTGATTAAAAGTCAGATGCTCTACCAACTGAGCTAATGGCTCGAAAATGGCTGGGCTAGCTGGATTTGAACCAACGCATGTCGCAGTCAAAGTGCGATGCCTTACCGCTTGGCTATAGCCCAATAGATGTTATGTATGTGTATTCCATTAAAGGAAAGAGAGAGGTAAAAGATCAAGGTTACCCTTTCTTTTACTTCTCCCAACTGATGACCCATACGGGATTCGAACCCGTGTTACCGCCGTGAAAGGGCGGTGTCTTAACCGCTTGACCAATGGGCCAGATTTAGTAATAACGAAGCTTCCAACCGGACTCGAACCGGTGACCTCTTCCTTACCATGGAAGTGCTCTACCTGCTGAGCTATGGAAGCATGGCTCCACCAGTAGGATTCGAACCTACGACCCTTCGGTTAACAGCCGAATGCTCTACCGCTGAGCTATGGTGGAATAATCAATAAGCTTGGCGACGTCCTACTCTCACAGGGACAAAGTCCCAACTACCATCGGCGCTGAAGAGCTTAACTTCCGTGTTCGGAATGGGAACGGGTGTGAC